>DATGFX010000030.1:0-316467 GCA_035308825.1 Occallatibacter sp.
ATGTCCAATGCGAGATAGAGCCCAATTCCGGCCAGGATATACAAAAGATTGGCGGCGAGCAGAGTGCCGAGGTCGAGGACGGTTGACCAGGGCCACTCCATCGGCCAGATGCGCGCGTGAAATTGGAACTTCTGCTCCACGTGCGCAACGACCAGCAGCCAGACCGGCGTGACCGTAGCCCACAGCGCCGCAAAGACAGCCGCGCTGGAAAGATTCATTGCGTCGCGCCGCCAGCTGATCGAGATTGCGGCGAGCACCTGGCGCCAGTACCAACCCGCAGACCGGCCGGAGCGAAGCTCTTCGAGAAGATCGCCGGCAAGGGCCTCATTGGCTTCGCCCAAGGTGAAATGGCGGAGCAGCCAAACAGCTATCGCGGGTGGTTGGACGGTGGTCATGGGCGCTCTCCTTTCAACTCAGGAAGCCCCTGCCACAACCTGGTGAGCACGCGGCGCGTTTCATTCACCTGGCGGAGTCCTCCGCGCGTGACCTGGAAAAAGCGCTTGGCCTTGCCTCCGCGTTCAGGCGTGGGATCGCCCAACGAGGATGAGACGAGGCCCTTGGCCTCAAGACGTTCCAGCGCTGCGTAGACGCTGCCCACCGAGACGCCGCGGCCGCGATGCTTTTCGAGTTCCCGCGAGATGGGCACACCGTATGCCTCGTCGCCGAGATGGATTACGGCGAGAAGGATCATCAGTTCGAATTCACCGAGATAGCTTCGGTCCGCCATTAATTCAATAATAGCGAAGAAATGTCATGGAGGCAAGCATCATTTTGGCAGAACCGGAAGCCATGACGGGGACTAGCTCTTCTTTGCGGTCACGGCGGAGAAGGACGATACGAGCTGTCCGACCCTCTTGCTGCCGCAGTGCGGACAAGTCACATCACTCTTGTCGCGGTCGGAGATGTGCAGGCTCTGGGTGAATTCCCTATCGCAATCCTGACAATGAAAGACGTATTGAGACATGGGGATACTCCGGGGAGAGGATAACTCTGAAGGGTGTCCGGTTCAACCCGCGCGCGGGCCCTCTTGTGGAAAGTCCTTTTCTCTGACGCCCTATCTACTCGCAGCGCAGCGCGGACATCGGGTCGACCCTGGTTGCCCGTCGCGCCGGAATCCAGCCGGCAAGCAGGGTCATGACTGAGATTGAGGCCGCTGCTGCGATAAATACAAAGGGATCCAGCGCGCCCACCTGGTAGAGCTGCGACTTGAGAAAGTCGGCAAGGCTGCGAGCTGTGAACAGGGCAGCCGGAAGGCCGATAAGGAGCCCCACCGCAAGCAGAAGAAGTGACTCGCGGAGCACAAGCCATAACAGCGCGGAGACCTGGGAGCCAAGGGCAAGGCGGATTCCAAGCTCGGTGGAGCGCCGCGCCACGGAGTAGGACATGAGTCCATAGATACCGATGGCTGCGAGAAAGACGGCGAGTCCGGCAAAAAAGGCTGAAAGCAGGCCGACAAGGCGCGGTGTCGCGATGGATCCGGAAACCTGATCGGCAAGCGGCTCGACTTGCGCAATAGCGATCTGGGGATTGATCTGGGCGATTGCATTGCGGACGGCGGGGATGAGAGCAGCGGGCGAGTCACTTGAGCGCACTGAGAAGTTTCCGAAGTACTGGTTGTGCTGCGTGTAAGGGAAGTAGGCCACCATTTGCGGGGTCTCGCCGAGGCTCACGTACTTGGCATCGCGAACGACGCCGATAATCTCGATGTCGGTGAGAGGATTCTGGCAGGTATTGCCGCTGTCGCTGAGCAGACAGAAGGTATGGCCGAGAGGAGAACCGGTGGGGAAGAATTGCCGCACCAAGGTTTCGTTCACAATGGCGACAGGCGGGCTGGTGGCGGTGTCCTGCGGCGTGAAGTTGCGCCCGGCAAGCAGCGGAATGCCAAAGGTGCGAAGGAATCCGGTGCCGATGACGTTGTAGAGCACGTCGTTACTGTTTTCGTGCGTGGGCGCAACGCCTTTTACGAGGATCGGGTCGGACCATGCACCCTCGTTGAAGGTGAAAAAGGAGAAGCCGTCGGACTGGACGCCGGGCAGCGATTCAACGCTGCGCTCAATTTGCTGGTGCGCCTGGATGAGATGCGAATCGACGGGGAGATTGGCCGGAGCCTCGTCCAGCGAGAAGACGAGGACATGCTGCGGATCGAAGCCGAGATCGACGTGGGTGAGATTGCGAAGGCTGCGCAGGAAGAGTCCCGCGGCGGCGAGGAGAAGAATGGAAAGAGCGATCTGGCCGACGATGAGCGAGCGGGAGAGCGCGCCGCGGGCCGAGGCCGAAGAACCGCCGCGGCCTTCTTTGAGCGCGGGGGTAAGTTCGAGCCGCGTGGCGCGAAGAGCCGGAGCGATGCCGAACAGGAGCGCCGTTACGACAGTGATGGCGAGGGTGAAGCCGAGGACGCGGTAGTCGGGAGTGAGGTCGAGCGGAATTGCTTCAGGACCACTCGATGCAAGTGCGAGCAGCAGATGCGTGCCGCGCCATGCAATGAGGATGCCGAGGCTGGCGCCGGCGATCGCGAGCAGAAAGCTTTCGGTGAAGAGCTGAATTGCGATGCGCCGTCGTGTGGCTCCGAGGGCCTGGCGAACGGCGAGTTCGCGGCAGCGTGCCACTCCGCGGGCCAGCAGCATATTGGCAATGTTGGCCGCGGCGATGAGCAGAACCAGAGCCACAATGCCCATCAGAATCTCGAGCGGGCCGGAGAATTGCAGGCGCAGATCGGCGAGCCCGCCCGCAGCCGAAGTGAGGTTAATGCTGGCATGTTGCAAGTCAGCGAGATCTTTGGCTGATGGATGATCGCCCAGATATTCGCCGCGAATGATCTGGCGAAACAAGAGGTTGGTCGCGATCTGGGCTTCGGCAAGTGAAACGCCGGGCCTGAGACGCCCGATGAGATAGAGCGATTGGAAATCGTGATCGTTCAATCCGTTCCATCCCGGCGAGACTTCTTTCTCCATCGAGAGCGGAATCCAGAGATCGGTCGGCTGCTGCTGTGCGAGGCCGATGAAGCCCGGTTGAGCCACGCCGACGATCGTATATTCATGGCCCTGGATGCGAACGGAGCGGCCGAGAGCTGTGGGATTGCCTTGATAGTGGCGCTGGAACCATCCGTAGCTTGCTACCGCGACAGGGCCTGCGCCGGGAGCGCGGTCGTCTGCCGGCTGAAGTGTGCGGCCCATTGCGGGCGGAACACCCAGCACAGAGAAGTAACTGCCCGAGACGAGATCGATGCGGACATGCTCGGGGGTACCACCATTGATGGAGATATGGCTGCCCATCTGGATGCTGTCAACCGCGAGAACGCCGGAAAACGATTTTGTCTGCTCAGCGAAGGCTCGAAAGAATGGGTAGGAGAAGAGCTGCCAGCTGCGGTTGGGCATGCCTTCGAAGCTGCCGCGCCAAGAGCCTTTGCCGAACAGCAAGAGCTGCTGCGGTTGCGGAACGGGCAGGGAGCGCAAGAGGACCGCATTGAACAGCGTGAAGATGGCGGTGTTGGCGCCAATGCCGAGAGCGAGCGACAGCAGGGCGACGATAGTGAATCCGGGAGTTTTGATGAGCTGGCGGATGGCGAAACGCACGTCCTGGACCAGGGCTTCAAAAGACGACTCCCAGCGCGAAGCCCAGACGCGATGCTTGACGGCATTGCGTGAGCCAACATCCGCGAGAGCCTTGTGGCGAGCCGCTTCAGGAGCGGCGCCCAGCTGGCGTTCATGCGCAGCCGCGGCTTCGATATAGCTCTCCAGCTCTTCGTCGAGCTCACGTTCGGTGCGGCGTTTCGAGAAGAGAGACTTGAGGCCAGTAAGGAGATTGGTGAGCCAAGTCATCGATTGCCTCCGTACGGCGGCGGTTGTTGCAAATCAGGCTTCGAGGATGCGGGCGATGGCGGAGATCTGGCGATGCCACTGCTCCGTTTCGGACTGCAGAGCTTTGCGTCCTTTCGCAGTCAGCAGATAGTACCTGGCACGGCGGTTGTTCTCTGTGGGTCGCCACTCGGATTTGACGTGTCCGGCACGTTCCATGCGGCTGAGCGCCGGGAGCAGGGAACCGGCATTCACGCGGAAAACGCCGCCGCTGATCTGCTCGATGCGCAGGGTTACTCCATAGCCGTGCATCGGCTCAAGAGCCAGGGTCTTGAGGATGAGCATCTCAAGGGTGCCCTGCACAAGCTCGCTGGGTTCAGGACTGCGGCGAAATGCGGGATCGGAGTTTGGAGACATGACGGCCACCATTCCTCTAGAGCATCTAGATAACATGAGAGAACTCTAGATTGTCAAGAGGAGAGCAGAACGGCGATGGGGAGGCGCTGCAGCCGCGGCTCAGGGACGATCTGCGAACATCAAAGGCATGGCTGTTCGGATTTCAGAACGCGGAGCGATTGGGTTGGCGCTGGCAGGGTTCACTTTCTGGGTGCTGGCGGACACAAGCATGAAGCTGGCCGGCAGCTCCAGGCTGCCCGCGTACGAGATCGTCGCCTTTCTGGGCACTGTGGTTGCCGTTGTACTGTTTCTCAGCGGTCTTGTGCAGCGGGATGTGCAGGCATTGCGGCCGAAAAGCTTCAGCAGGCAACTGGTGCGGTCGAGCCTGGACCTCGGCAACAACCTTTGCGTTGTGGTGGCCTTGCGTCATCTTCCTCTGACGCTTTTCTACATCCTGGTGTTCCTGGCGCCGATGGTGACGGCGCTGTTGACCGCAGTTTTTCTGCGCGAGCGCCTGGGATGGCGCAAGATCCTTGCGATCCTCGGCGGGTTTGTGGGGGTGGTGATTGCGGTGAATCCCTTGAACGCGGTGCGCCAGGGGGATTGGATAGGTTACTTTGCATGCTGGGTGTGCGTGATGTGCTTCAGCGTGAACATGGTATGGTCGCGCGTGCTGATGCGCACCGAAACACCGCAGAGCCTGACGATGTTCTCAGGAGTTGTGCAGGCGGTGGCCTGCGCGAGCCTGATGCTCTGGCACGCCGAAAAGGTAACTGCGCCTGTGGCGGCGACACTGGTGGCCATGGGCCTCTTCTGCGCGTTCGGAAGCATGTGTTTCTTTGTGGCGCTCAAGCATACTTCCCCAGTGCACGTGTCGCAGTGTCACTACACGCAGCTGGTTACGGGCGCGCTGCTGACCAGACTGATTTGGCTGGAGACGCCGACGCCGTGGATGGCGGCGGGGAGCGTGCTGATTGTGGCAGCCGGTTTGCTGATGGCGGTGAGCATGGCTGAGGAGCACCGGCCCGAGGTGTTCGTGGGACCGGGATGATGGGTGAGGCTCGGGTAGGCCCATTCGGCGCACGGTCACTCGTATTCGCGATCGGCCGAGATGCCCAGCACTGCGATCTTGCCGCCAGCGTCGAGGCCGTAAATGACGAGCACGGCTTCAGAGCCTTTGCTGAGGCGGAAGGTGGAAACGGGCTGATTGTCAGGCCCGGGATTGCGCTTGACCAGCGTGAGCGTGCCACCGGGCCAGAGGTTCGCGAGCCTCGCCTTGACCCGCGCATTCATTTCGGGAACCATGAGCGCGGCGAGCTGCGGAGCGGCCTGCGAACGCACATCTTCGCCGGCGGCCAGCTGATCGAGGAGGCGCGCCACCTTGGCGGCAATCGCGGGATCATTGTCAGGGATTGCAGCTAGTCTCGCGGGCATGAGGGGCGGAACGACCATACCGGCAATGACGTGGGCGATCAGGCCGGGGTTTGAATGACCTGCATCGAGATTGGTGAGCACAACAACGGTGAGATTGTCGTCGGGGTAGCGCGAGATGTCGCATGTGAAACCCTGCCAGGCGCCGCCGTGCTCGATGCGTTTGTGCTGATTCTGATCGCCGATGAACCAGGCAAAGCCGTAGCCTGCAGGATTGGGCTTGCCGTCATTCAGCGGATACACGGTCCAGATGCGGTCGAGACTCGACTGCTTGAGAAGCTGGGTGGTGTATAGGGATGCATCCCACTTAGCGAGGTCGAGCACGTTGAAGTAGAGCGCACCGTCGGCGGTGGAATCGAAGGTGGGCGAGACCCATTCCTGGTTCTTGAGCACGCCGTCATGAATTTCGTAGCCCGAGGACCGATTGGGGGTGATGTCGCTTTCTGAGATAAGGCGCGTGGAGGTCATGCCCAGGGGTTTAAAGATGCGCTCGGCGAGGAATTCCGCGTAGGGCTTGCCCGAGATCTTGTGGATGAGGATGCCCAGCAGAACATAGTTCGTGTTGCGGTAGGCCCACTTTTCGCCTGGCGCCCACTCGATGGGCAGGGCTTCGATCTTGGTGACGAGCTCATCCTCAGTGAAATCGAGACGCAAATAGAAGGGTCCCTTGGGACCGGTGCGTTCGGACGATTCATATTCGGCGAGGCCCGAAGTATGGGAGAGAAGATTCTTGATCAGGATCGGCTTCCAGGAGGCGGGAGCGTCGGGGAAATACTTTGTGATGCTGTCATCGAGCGAAAGCTTGCCTTCCTCGACCAGCATCATGATGGCGGCTGACACGAACTGTTTGCCGACTGATCCGGACTGGAAGATGGTCTCGGGCGCGACGGGAACGTTGAGCTCGACATTGGCGAGGCCGTATCCCTTGGCAAAAAGGATGTTGCCACGCGAGTAGATGCCGACGGCGAGGCCCGGAATTTTCTGGCGCGCGAGCTCAGAAGAGACAAACGAATCGATGGAGGCAATCCGCTGCGCGTCGAGCGGCGGCAGCGAAGATTGAGCGAGTGCGAGCGGCGCGATGAAAGCACTGAGTACAGCGAGAACCAGGATGCGCATGGGACCTCAGGAGAACGGAGGCGAGTATACAGGAACAATGCAGATTGACGTCTAGATGAATCGATCGCGTGCTGATGTCATTGTTTTGGTCTAGCTGGGAGACCGATCGATTCCATCAGCTTGAGCGCGTTGCTGGTCTGCACGACTCCGGGTTTCAGTTTGAAGTCGAATGCGAGCCCGCCGTTTTCGAGGTGATCTTCGAAATGAAAGTTCTGCGCAGCGCCAGGCATGCTTTCTGGGATCCTGGCAAGAGCGAGATCGTGCGTTGTGACCAGGCCGATGGCGTGGTGATCGACCAGGGAACGAACAACGAGCGACGTTCCTTCGAGACGATCGTGGGAGTTCGTTCCGGAGAGAAGCTCATCGAGAAGGAAAAGAACGGGGATGGAAGCTTGGGTGAGATCTGAGATGAGCTTGAGCCGCTTGATTTCGGCGTAGAACCGCGATACTCCGCCTTGCAGAGAATCCAGGACGCAGATGGAGGCCCCGACGGCAAGGCGCGACATGCGAAGCCGAATGGCGCGGACCGGGGCGCCGCATTGCGCGAGAACCGCGTTTACCCCGATTCCGCGAACGAAGGTGCTTTTGCCCGACATGTTGGGACCGCTCAGAATGATGAGCTGTAGTCCATCGCCGAGCTTGAGGTCGTTGCGAATGGCAGAGGATGGCAGGAGAGGATGGGCCAACCCTTCGGCATCAAAGCACGCTGTTCCGTCGCTGAGCTCGGGCCATGCATCCTCGGGACGTTCGAATGCATAACAGGAAAGCGCGGCAAGCGCTTCCATCTCTCCGACAGCCGCTATCCAACTTCTGATGTGAGGGCCGTAGGTTCGGCGCCAGGCCTCAGCCATCATGGCCCATTGGGCGCTATAGAACACGAATACCAGGAACCAGCTTACGCCCCGATTGTGGCGTTGTTCGAGATTGCGGCCAATGCGTTCGAGCTTCTTGATGGCTGCGGAAGGAGGTGTTCCATGCACTTTGAGACTTGACTGGAGCTGCACCAGATGCGGAGAGGCAAAGTGCTGGGCTTGGAGAATCGTCAGGATTTCGGCAAGCAGATCCAGGTCGGTAACAGCTTCTTCTACTGCATCGGCCGATTGCTCCAATTGCTTTTTGAAACGCGAACGTATGGCAAGGTTGGTGAAGGAGATCAGCAGGAACGGATAGAAGTCATTGCGAACGACTCCGAAGACGAGGCTTGCAATCCACAGCATGCCGAAAACAGCAAGCAGCAGAGCCAAGCCTCGCGAGCCGAACGACTCAGAGCTTTCGGCCCAGGGGATGAGAGCACCGGGATCCAGTCCGGCGCGGACGCGATCGCCGGCGGTGAAGAGCTTCTCCCGGAATTGCGTGCGGCTCTTTAATTCCTGGGTTGCGGCCTGGCGCGAACGAATCACATCGAGGGGGGCAGGGGCCGACAGCCAGCGCGCGAGGGTTTCTTCGCCGGCGCGCGTACGGACGGTACAGAGCAACTCAAACAAGGAGCCGCTGCCGAAAATGTCGAGGTCGCGGGCATAGGGGTGCGCAGGATCGAGGAATCGCTCGCCGCCTTCGCCCGTGCCGGCCCAACGGTTTTCAAGGCGAGCCAGCCCGCGCTCATAGAAGCGAATGATGGTCTGAATCCTACGTATTTTCGACAACACTTTCTCGTGCACGATCGCGAGGATGACAACGACAGCAGCGGACACGAACAGAGGCCATAGTCCATGCAACTCGTGCACAAAGCGCACCAGGAAGAACGCGGCCAGAACCAGGAATGCGAGCTTTGCATATCCGAGACGCTTGTCCCAGCGTTGTTGAATGGCAAACTGCGCTTGCTGTTGCCGGATCGATTCGAGATAGGTTGCTCGCGGAGAGTCAACCCCGGGATTGGCCTGAGCCGGGTTGTTCGATCCGGACGTCACAGGAGTGCCCGCTCTGCCTTCAGCAACATGTCGCGTTATCTCCAAGCCAGTCCGGTGATACGCCTGGCGTGCACTCAGTGGGTAGCCGCATCGGAGAGGGGCGGACGCAGCGCGCGATGCGACCAGTCCGCATCTTTCTCACTACTGAATACGAACTTTAACTCGCCGCCTTTCATGAGCTCGTCATGGGTTACATAGCCGCGGTCGAGCGATTTGCCATTGAGCAAGACATCTTTCAGGAAGCCGTGATCCTCGGTGCGATCCAGGCTGACGATTGTCAGGTGGTTTCCGTTGGGCAAGTGAATCACCGCGCGGTCGATAAACGGGCGGCCAATCACATATTGATTGGAGGCGGGCGCGACAGGATAGAAGCCCAGCGAAGTGAAGATCAGCCATGCGGACATCTGACCGAGGTCATCGTTGCCGACGAGTCCGTCGGGCGCCGGCTTGTATTGCGAGTCGACGATTTGCTTCAGGCGGCCCTGGGTTTTGAGCGGCATGCCCGCATACATATAGAGGTAGGCAAGGTGATGGCTGGGCTCGTTGCCGTGAATGTACTGGCCGATCATCCCGGAGATGTCTTCGATGTCGGCGTACTGCGCGGGATCTACTTTTTGATCGAACATGGCATCGAGTTTCGCGGCCAGTTTGTCGCCTCCGCCGAGAAGATCGATGAGACCCTGTTCGTCCTGAGGCTGATACCAGGAGTACTGCCAGGAATTGCCCTCGGTAAAGCCGCTGCCGGCACCGGCTTTGGCAGGATCGAACGGCTTGCGGTAGTCGCCATTTTCGAGACGGGGCTCGACAAATCCGTCGTCCTTATTGAAATTGTTGCGCCAAAATGTGGAACGCTTTTCAAATTGCGCCGCGATTTTTCTCTCGCCCACTGCATCGGCCATACGCGCGATGGTCCAGTCGTCATAGGCGTACTCCACGGTCTTTGAAGCGGCCTCGTCATCATTGTCGACGGGGACATAGCCGAACTTCATGTAGTCTGCGAGGTGCCCGTAGGGTCCAGAGGTGGCGCTGGCGACCATGGCATCGAGAGCGGCCCTGGCATTGTAGTCACGGATGCCTTTCATGTAGGCATCGGCGATGATCGGCACAGAGTGATAGCCGATCATGCACCAAGTCTCCTGCCCCTGGAATTGCCAGACGGGCAGGATGCCGAAGGGGCTCTCCTGTTGCGAAGCGACGAGCGAACGTACAAGGTCGTTGGTGCGCTGCGCAGGTTCGATCAGGGTCATCAGGGGCTGCTCGGCGCGGTAGATGTCCCACAGCGAAAGGGTCGAGACGAAGTGAAAACCGTCGGCGCGATGGACCTGGTTATCGGGCCCGCGGTATTCGCCATTCACATCCATACTGACGCTGGGCGCCATGAGCGAGTGGTAGAGCGCCGTGTAGAGTGATTTTTCCGTCGCGGGATCGGCTTGCAACTCGACGCGCGCCAGCTGCTCGCGCCACATCTGCTGCGTCTTCGCGCGCACCGCGTCGAAATCGAAGCCGGTTACCTCAGCATTCATGTTGTCGATCGCGTTCTGCTCGCTTACCGGCGAGAGCGCGACCTTGACGATGAGCGGATGAGAAGCTGGAGCAAAGTCGAACGCAGCAACAAGACCGCGGCCTTCGATGCTTTGCGTGTCCTGCGGTGACGTACCGGGAGTCTTGAAGCCCTTGTACGGCGGCGGATCGTCTTCGTTGTTGTAGAGGGCATGACCCGAGAGCGGGTCGGAAAAACGTATCGCAAAGTAGAGTTGGCGTCCCGGCGCCCATCCGCGCGTGACGCGCATGCCGGTGACGGTGCCGTCCTTGCGAATTCTGATGCGGGACCAGAGCACTTTGCCGGGGTAGTTGTAGATGCTGCTACGCAGATCGAGCAGGACATGCCGCTGAGCGTCGTCGGCAAACGTGTAGCGATGGACGCCGACGCGTTCGGAAGCTGTCAGCTCGGCATGCACTCCCGAATCCTGAAGAAAGACGCTGTAGTAGCCCGGTTCCGCATGTTCGTCTGCATGGGAGAATCGCGAGCGATAGCCCGAGTGCGGCTTGTCGGGATCGCCAGGCTCGAGGGGCACCTGGGCGCCCCCGATCGGCATCAGCAGCACGTCACCGAGGTCGCTGTGGCCGGCGCCGGAGAAATGCGTATGAGAGAAGCCGAGAATTGTTGTGTCTTCGTACCGATATCCGGCGGCCCACTTGTAGCTTTGCTTGAAATAGCGAATCTGCGTGTCGGGCGAGAGCTGCACCATGCCGAAGGGAGCGGTCGCTCCGGGAAATGTGTGGCCTTCAGGGCCCGTGCCGATCATGGGATCGACCAGCTTTAGCGGATCGGTCGCCTGCGCAAACGAACCCAAAGCCGCAGCGGCAAGCGCGGCAAGGGCCAGCAACTTTTTCATGAGTCAACAGTACAATAACCCGCGCCGGGTCGCAGTGATCGAGCGGACGATACAGTGAGGGGCGGCGAACTGGCGGCGTCTCTCGGTTCCTCGACTTTTGCCGCGAGGGGGATGACATCACAATCATTTCGAACCGCTCATGTATTCATTTGCCGATGGCGCAGTCAACTCCATGGCTTCAGCACCGAACCGCCCCGCGATCACGCCAACGCAACGAACCGCCTGGGTGTCTTCATTCAGTGAAACCGCGGCTCTCGGAATCCGCATCCAACTTTGGTGCGGGTTGTGCGAGGGAGCAAAGCAGGAACGGGCCGATTGATTTGCGGTGATGATCTCATTCCTGTAAGTTACAGATAGATGGATTTTTAAGTGCGATCCAGGTCATGGAGGGAATGGGATCGCATCCGTTGACGGCTTTATTTATTGAACTCCCGTGGAACCTCAAGAAGAGCACGAAATCGAAAATGTGCGTGACTATTCTGCCGGAGCGGCGGCGGCACTGAGCCCGTTTGCTCCAGGTCCGGGCCTGAGCAACGGCCATTTGCAGACGATCCTGGGAAACTATATTCCCCGGCGGGCATTCCGACTTCTTGCCACAGAAGAAATCATCGAAGTCGATCCGGTCGACGGCAGCAGAGTTCTTTGTCATTGCCACTGGCAGCCGGAACCGGAGTTGGCCGAGCGGCTGGCCGTGGTGCTGTTGCACGGCCTCGAAGGATCATCGAATTCCCGTTACATTCGAGGCATCGCGACCCTCGCGTGGACTGCCGGCTGCAATGTGATCCGCATGAACATGCGCAATTGCGGTGACACCGACCTGCTAACACCCACGCTCTACCACTCCGGGCTCTCGGGGGACGTTGGAGCGGTTGTTTCGGAGTTCACGAAGCGATTCGGATTGAAGAAAGTGGCGTTAGTTGGCTACTCGATGGGCGGCAACCTCGTGCTCAAGCTAGCGGGCGAGTGGGGTGCAAAAGCACCTTTGTGTGCGGTGGCAACGGTTTGTCCGGCGATCGACCTTGCTGCCGGGGCCGATGCGCTGCACGAACCCGTCAACCGCCCGTATGAATGGCATTTTCTCCGCGGCTTGATCCGGAGATTCCGGCGGAAGGCAGAGCTTTACCCGAACCGCTACGACATTCGCTGCGCGACGGGTGTGCGATCGCTGCGCGATTTCGATGACAAGATTGTTGCCCAGTACTGCGGCTTCCTCAATGCGGATGATTACTACTATCGGGCTGCCAGCGCTCGCGTCATCGATCGCGTTGCGGTGCCGACATTGATCCTTCACGCCCTCGATGATCCGTTCATCAGGATGTTTCCGGAGACGAGAGCGGCGATCGTTGCCAATCAGAACATCACCCTGGTGGAGACCACCCACGGCGGGCACTGTGCGTTTTTGTCGGGCGAACGCGGAAGTGAGCGTCACTGGGCCGAGGTGAACGTGATGCGCTACCTGATGCAGGTGACCGGCGAAGCGCACCCCAGCTGATAAGAGCCGCGCAGGGCTTCTACGGCGCTCGATTGGGTGATGATGAGATTCAAAGTTACAATGGAGAAAAACGCGGGCGAGTAGCTCAATCGGATAGAGCACCGGCCTTCTAAGCCGGGGGTTGTGGGTTCGATTCCCGCCTCGCCTACCAGCTCTCTGTGCCTCGCCGGGCGAGGGTGGAGTGGTTCGAGGGCGCATCATCGATCCTGGCCAGCGCAGGGACACTCTCATGATTCCGCCGATCCTTTGAGGCGCGGGATTTCCGGGCGAACGAACGCCTTGATTGTTGCCAGTTCGGCTAGATCTAAGCCGTCACCGGGCCGGATCGTGTAGCGTCCCACCCCCGCCGGCACGATAAACGTCTCGGCGTAATGCACCTCAAAAGGTTTAAATGCGTTTGTCGGGCTCTCGATGAATGCGCGATCCCCCTGCACCAGGTTGAGCACGTTGACCGTGCCCTGGGTGTCG
This sequence comes from Occallatibacter sp., assembly GCA_035308825.1. Taxonomy (GTDB): domain Bacteria; phylum Acidobacteriota; class Terriglobia; order Terriglobales; family Acidobacteriaceae; genus Telmatobacter. The sequence continues at coordinate 13,001 of DATGFX010000030.1, forward strand.
TGCTCTACCGGGCCGGTGAACCAATGACGCCGGGTTTCGATGAACTCGAGCGGATGAAGGCCGGTGCGCTCTTCGCGCCAATGCGGACCCCGGGCAATGAATTCGATCCGATTGATGAGCTGATCTCGAACCCATGCTGTCCGTCGATCCCAGCAGATGTTGGCCGCTCCGTGCTGGATGTGCAGGGGACGGGGATTCCCCTCCAGGTCCATACGCGCCCAGTCCCATAGCTTGAAGGTAAAGATGAATGGTGTGGCGCTGATCTCGAGCACCATGGCGTTCCGGCCGGAACAATGCACAGTACCCGCTGGAATCAGGAAGTGGTCGTGTTTGCGGGCGGGAAACCGATTCACGAACGATTCGGCATCGAATGCCGGAGTGGACTCGGCGGCCGCTTCGCCGAGTTGGCGCATCATCGTGGCCGGATCGGCAGAATCACGCAGACCGAGATAGACGCATCCGTCATCCGCGGCATCGAGGAGGTAGTAGCTCTCGTCCTGCGTATATGCCATGCCGAATTGCCGGCGAATATAGGCGGCAAGTGGATGGACTTGCAGGGACAGGTTTCCGCCTCCCATGGTGTCAAGGAAATCGAACCTGATGGGGAATTCCGCTCCAAATGCCTGTTCCACTGCTTCCCCGAGCAGGAGCCGCGGCCGCATCAACACAAGGTCGAGCGCCGGGATCTCTACGCGGCGATCTCCGAACCCGAGCAGCAGGCTGTTTTCTTCCGGTACGCAATCGAAGCACCATGCATAGTTCGGCTGGTCGCGCGGCAAATCACAAACCGATTCCATCCAGTGTCCGCCCCACGGGCCCGGATCAAAGAAGGGCACGACGCGAAATGGCCGCCGGACGGCTGCATCAAGTCCCTTGTGCAGGTCGGCGCCGGTGATCATCTTCGGAGTACGCGGATCGTTGCAGTCGAGCAGGAAGTGAATATTCGGCAGGAGCTTCGTTTTCAGGCGATCGGCAGCGCGCCAATCAAGGAAAAAACCGCGTTTGTACTTGAGCGATGCTTTCTCAGAGAGATTGTCGATTCCGAGGTTGCCGATCTCGCCGCGCCGGAAGCGCTGTTGAATTTCCCAGCGCGCCAGGTCGGCATAAATCAGCAGATCCCATTCCTTTGCGATCAGCGACGCTCCGGTCCCGATGACTAACTTCAGGCCGCTGCGTTCCAGATGAGTTCGCGCATCTGCTACGCGTGACGGGTCGAGGAAGTCCTCGATCGTCGCGGAATTCATGCATCCGAATACCGGATCGTCGGTCAGCCATGTGTGGAACTTTGTAGCGATTTCATCCGGTGGCAGATAACAGGAGTCCGCAATGACAACGCTGCCGGGAGAGAGCTCGGCCGATACGCTGCGTGCCAAATCCTTGGTGAACGTTCCCGGATAGCACTCGACGCAGACCGTGGCATTCCTTGCGCCGATGCGCTCACGAATCGCGGCGCCGATGGACGGCCAACCAAGCAGGCAGTCGAGAGCGTCGCCGCACACTTGAATGTATGGAAATTTATCGTACATACACTTCGCTCAGCGAAACGGATGCGCCGTGTTGCAACGCGCTGGTCTGGCGCGGTCCGGCATTTTGCAACGCGCTCTGGGCACGCGAGAATGAGACGATTGCCAGCACCAGCAGCAGGATTCCTGCTGCCTGGAACCACGGGGGCGTTCGACCACAGTCTCTCCATTCGCCGGTGAAAATGCCGATCAAACCTGCACCGATCACGATGACCGACATGAAGACCGGCCATGCAAGCACCACTCCCCAGGCGCCGAGCGCATGCGAAGCTACCCCATAGAGCGCGGTACTGAAGAACCAGAGAATCGCCATCGTCGCTGCGAGACCGATGTTCAAGGCCTGGGATGCGCCGCGATAGAGCGCCCAGGTTTTTCTGCCGCGGAGAAGGTAGGCGCAATAGGCGATGTTGGGGATGGCTCCCCCGACGAGGAGCGGAAGCCAGATCGCGTAAACGCCGTTCGCTTGCGACGCACCATGCGCCGATGCGCGCGCAGCGAGCGGCCCGCCGAAGGCAACGCCGAGATTCATCATCGATGCAAGAAGGCCGCTGGAAAGCGCCATCGCGAGACCGGGCACAAAGGAGCCGGACCGTCGTGCATCTTCGGTGCGGGCACGTTCCCGGCGGCGTCCAGCCTCAGCGCAAACGGCCACGCCGAGGACAACCAATGCGAGTCCCTCGATGATTCGCATCGTCGCTGCGGCGTCCAGCGCGCGGATCCCGATCCGCAGCATGGGAAGCACGCTGCCGGCGGCCGCAGACAATCCCAGCACAATCGAGAAGGTCAGCCCGATGCCGATCGCATGCATCGCTTTGCCGAAGAGCACCTGTGCGAGCCCCCATCCCGCTCCGAAAAGGAAAACCACGGCGATGGCCTGGAGACCCGTTTCGCGATAGACCGTTGGGAGCGATGGAATGCAACTGAACGCCATCACAACCGGCGCGCAAATCAAAGCCAGCACGGTCCACGCAGCCCAGGTGTTTTCCCATTCCCAGCGGCGCACGTACTTCATCGGCAAGCCAAAGGTCGCGTTGGCCAATCCCGCCAGGATGAGAAGCGTCCATGCCGCGTTGCTTGCCATTGGGGTCCTTTCGCCGCGCAAAGGGAATGGGCGGTTGGTGAGTGCTTGAAGATGCTCTCGGGCAAGAACGAATCTAGTAAGAAGCTGATCGATTGTCAATCTTTTGTGCCCATGCTATGTGGGAATCTAGCATGTTTGGTCATAGAATATGATTGAAACAGCGAAATTCGAGCATAGAGATCTTCCTTCATTCGCCGCGGTCGTGTATTGTGTTGTCCGTGGGAGCCAGGTTTGAGAGCGTAGCGGCGCGGCAGGAGTTCATTTTGCAACGGTTGCAGGAGGCGGGCGAAGTGAGCATCGAAGAGCTCTGCTCTTGGCTCGAGACGTCGACTGCCACGATTCGCCGCGATCTTGACGACCTGGAGCAACGCTCATTGCTCCGCCGGACTCGCGGCGGAGCCATCTCCATCAGCCCGCTGTTCTACGAGCCGTTCAAGCACGATCTTTCTTTTCAGGACAAGGTCGGAACCTTTGCTGTCGAGAAGCGGCGCATCGCGCAGGCGGCAGCGGAACTGGTGCATCCGGGCGAAACGGTTGCGCTGAGCGGCGGCACCACCACTACCGAAGTCGTACGCTCTCTCAAACTGATCCGAGGAATCACGATCGTGACCAATGCCGTGAACGTGGCGATGGAACTGAGCTCGCACAAGGACGTCGACGTCGTGGTGACCGGCGGCCTTTTGCGAGGCAACTGGTTCACTCTCGTTGGTCCGATCGCCAACCAGGCTGCGGGCATGCTTTTTTCTGACCTCATGTTTATCGGCGTGGACGGCATGGATGCGGAGAAAGGTCTCACCTGCGTTCATCCGCAGGAGGCGGAACTCCTTCGCGTCCTGTCGAATCACACGCGACAAAAAGTTGTTGTTGCGGACCACTCGAAGATTGGCGCTGTCTCACACTGGCTGCTCTGCCCAGCCAGCGAAGTGCAAACGATCATCACCGATCGTGACGCCACCGACAGCATGATCGATCCTTTCCGGCAGAAAGGAATTGATGTAAAGCGGGTCTGAGAATGTCGCCGAGAGCCCGCGCGCATGGAGACACGATGAGATTGAAACTTTTCTCGCTTGCTACCGCATTGTTCTTGGGCTTGACGTGCCTTGCAACCGGTCGCGCCCAGTCCGCAGAAAGGACCGTCTGGCGGATCGGAGTTTTCGATGGCTCTTCCGGCGAGTTCGCGGATGGAGTGCCTCATCAAGCCGTCAACTTCGTCATCGGAAAAGATCAGCCGCGGGCAAGCTGGTTTGGGTATGCTCCCGTTGCGTTTCCGTCGAAGGTAGTCGATCAGGCGGCTGCGCCGCGCGATGTTTCTTTCTCGATCCCGAGTGAGCCCGGGCGCGCGTACCGCCTGCGAGTCTCGTTGCTGATCGAGCAGTCGAGTGTTCCCGCTCTGCGTGTTGGGATCAATGGGCGCGCCGGTCTCTTCTACCTTCATCCAAAGCTCGACTACAACATGGGCGATACGGTGGCGGCGTTCTATCCGGCCTATGCGCGCGCCGAAGTGGAAGCCGATTTTCCGGGATCATGGCTCAAGAAGGGCGAAAACACGATTTCGTTCCAGGCTGCCGCGGTCAGCGACAAGGGCGTGCCGGATGCCGGATTCGAGTATGACGCCATCGAACTGCTGAATGCCGATGCAATGGGACCGGAGGTGACCGCGCATGTCGAACCGACAATTTTCTTTCAGAAGAAGGACTCGTCGGCAGAAGAACGAGTCGATGTTTTTGTCCGGTTCCAAGAGCAGCCTCATTCTGGCCGCGTTGAACTTCGTCTTGCCGGCCATACTTTCACGCAGCCTCTCGGTGGCAGCCGCGATTTCGGCGAAGAGCGAGTCAGTTTCAATGTGCCGGAATTTTCCGCGGGGACAAGCGCGCGAGTGACCGTGGATGCTGACGGCCACAAGCATCAATTTGAAGAGACGATCGATCCGCAGAAGAAGTGGACAATATTTCTGGTGCCCCACGTCCACCTCGATGTGGGTTATACCGACTATCAGGCGAAGGTCTCTGCGATACAGAGCCGCATTCTCGATGAAGCCATCGATCTGAACGAAAAGCACCCGGACTTCCGCTTCAGCACCGATGGCGAATGGAACCTGGAACAGTTTCTTCAATCGCGCACGGCCGAGGAACGTGAGCGCATGATCCAGGCCATCAAAGACCGCAAAATCTATATCCCGGCGCAATCGAGCAACGTGCTTACCGGCTTTCCAACGGCAGAAACACTGATTCGCTCGCTCTATCCCAGCGCGGAATTCAGCCGCGTCCACGGCACGCCCTTCAACTACGCGAATATCACCGATGTGCCTTCCTACTCGTGGTCGTATGCATCGGTGCTGGCGGCGGCCGGCGTTCCATATTTCCTGGCGGGAAGCAACAACGATCGCGCGCCCGTACTGCTGCAAGGCCACCTGAATGAAAACACGCCGTATTGGTGGGAAGGTCCTGACGGCGGCAAGGTTCTGATGTGGTATTCGCGTCACTACATGCAGATGCAATTCCTGTTTGGCCTGCCGCCATTCACCCAGACCGGCGAAGAGGTGCTGCCGCTTTTCCTTCAGATGTATCAGCGCGCCAGCTACCACGCCAGCGCAGCCATCATTTTCGGGACACAGGTGGAGAACACGGATCTTTTTCCGCAGCAGGCAGTGTTGGCCGACCAGTGGAACGCTCTCTACGCTTATCCCCACATCGAGTACTCCGGGTTTCACGATGCGCTTGAGAAGATCGCCGGCCAGTTTGGCAACGATATCCCGACGGTGCGAGGCGACGGCGGTCCCTATTGGGAGGACGGGATCGGCTCGGACGCATTCTATGCCGCCATCGAGCGGGAAAATGAGAGCCGTGCTCCGTCCGCTGAAAAGCTTGCCACCATCAGCACGCTGGTCAATCCCCGCCTCGCGATCAATCGCGGCGAGCTGGATTCGATGTGGGCCAACATGGTGCTGATGGACGAACACACCTGGGCCTCGTGGAACAGCGTTTCGGATCCTGACAGCGACGAGGCCAACGAGCAGCTGCGGGTGAAGGATTCGCGCGCGACAGCGGCCGCCGACCTGCAGGGCGACATCCTTCGCAGCAGCATGGCAGCCCTGGCCGATTCCATCGCGGTCGGCGTCGACAACCTGATCGTGTTCAACACCCTTAACTGGCGACGCGACGGCGAAGTGACCATTGATCTCGACAAGGATATGGAAATCGCCGATCGCTCGACGAAAGAAGCGGTGCCATACATCGTTCTGCACGAGGGTCCGAATTTTCGGACGGTGGAGTTCCGCGCTAACGATGTTCCTGCTGTCGGCTACAAGGTCTACGAACTCAGGAATGCACGCGCAGCCGCGCCCGTTCCGCAGAAAACAACCTCAACCACACTTGAAAGCCGCTTCTATCGAGTCGAACTCGATCCCGAGTCGGGCAGCATTCGCAGCCTCTACGACAAGCAGCTCAATAAAGAACTGGTCGATAGTGAGAGTCCATGGCGTTTCGGACAGTATCTCTACGTGAGCGGAGGCGACGAGGAGCCGAACAGCATCCTGCAATATCGCGCGGTGTCGCCGAAGCCGCTGTTACATACCCACCCGGCGGGCAACGGCAGGCTGGTTTCTGTCTCGCGAACCCCATGGGGTTGGCGCGCGGAGCTCGAGTCATCGGCGGAGAACACGCCGGAAATTCACACTGAGATCCGCGTATTCGACGGCGAAAAGAAGATCGAGCTGATCGAGAACCTGGAGAAGAAGCCTGAGCTGAAGAAGGAGGCGGTGTATTTTGCATTTCCTTTCGCGATGGCGCATCCGCAATTTCAGTACGAGATCCAGAACGGAGTTGTGGATCCGGCAAAGGACATGTATCCGGGCGCGGGGCATGAGTGGTTTTCAGTCCAGCACTGGGTTTCAGTGCAGCAGGATGGCGTATCAGCCACGGTGATGCCACTCGATGCCAGCCTGGTCACGCTGGGGGACATCAATCGCGGCGCATGGCCGACCAGTTTTGGGGAGCGGCCGGGAAACATCTTCTCTTATGCCATGAACAACTACTGGCACACAAATTACCGCGCCGCTCAGGGCGGGCATTTCGAGTTTCGGTATGTGATCACGAGTGCGGCGGAGACCGATGCGCCTGCTCTCAGTCGAATGGCGTGGGAGGAGACCACGCCGATGGAGACGGATCAGATCCGTTCTCAGGACAAGGCGCTCGATCTACCGCGTCCGTTAAACGGCGATCAAACCAGTTTTCTTTCCGTCGAAGACCCGAATCTTCTGCTTGATACGTGGAAGCCGGCCGAGGATGGCAACGGGACGATTCTCCGATTCATCGACTTGGGCGGCCAGTCGCGCACCGTCACGGTAAACGTGCCGATTGTTTCGCTAGGCAAAGTGGTCGCCACGGACGCGGTAGAACGCGATCAGAATGGGATCGTGCCCGAGAGCCCGCACAGCTTCAAGATCGATGTGCGTCCACATCAGATCATCACGGTACGACTGGTAGGTCAGTGATCTCCGCCAAGGCATTTGCACCAGGAGCTACAAAAGCGAAACCCGGCACGCAGCCGGGTTTCGAGTCCAATCTGCACGCGTTTGAGAAGGAAGGCCTGTTGCGGCGTCAGTTGTGGTTCTCACGCGATCGATGAATTGTTGAGACCATAAAATCGGTCACTTGTGCGATGGGCTGATCGCCATCGACCGCAAAAAACGTTCCTGAGTCCCGGTAGCGCTCGATGATCGGCTCGGTCTGCTTCCGATAGACATGGAAGCGCTCCTGAATGATTTCGAGTTTGTCATCTGATCTCTGTTCCAGGGCTGCGCCGTCGTTGTCACAGATTCCGGCTGCGCGAGGCGGACGGAACTCGTCGTGATAAGTGGTCTCGCATACCCGGCAGATCCTGCGCCGCGTAATGCGCGAAACCAGCAGCTTGAAGTCAACCTGGATATTGAGGACGAGCAGAGGAGTTGCATACGCTGAAAGAAACCCGTCGAGCCAAACTGCCTGACAAACGGTACGGGGGAATCCATCGAGAATGAAGCCCCGGTCGGTATCGGCGCGACGGAGCCGATCGGCGACCATCTCGCTGATCAGATCGTCGGGAACCAGTTTGCCTTTGTTCATGAAGTCCGCAGCAACCTTGCCCAGGGGTGTCGAGCGCGAGACATTCATGCGGAGGATGTCGCCCGTGGAGATTCGCGGGATGCCCCATCGCGAGGCCAATTCCATGCTTTGGGTGCCCTTGCCTGAGCCCGGAGGGCCCAGCAGCAGGATGGGACCCGGTGCAATGCCCCATGAAGCAGCTATGTTGCTGGTTGTCCCGCTCAGCGGCGTCCAAGCAGACATTGCGGTCATTTCATTCTCCTGTGTACGCGAGGCAGCGCGGCGAGGGAGACATATTGAGTGATTTCATTTCTAGTCGTCACGTAGATCAGTCTTCCTTTATCCCTCGGTTTCGGCCCTTACAAATATGGGTCTCAATTCCGGGCGCTGGACAGGCGACGGCGCCGGAACGAGGCTTCTAGAAAGTAGTGGGTTCGTAAGACGGTCGGCAATGCCCCCTCGTCCGATTCGGACGGGGGACGTGTCGGCCAACTTTGGTTGTGGGTATGATTAGAGACCGTGGCCTCCTCACGCCTTCAACCCGGCCCCCTGAATGCCCGCCTGGAGGGGCTGCTCCTGAAGCGCAGCGTGAGCGAGGGATTTAAGGTTTTAGATCGATTTGCGGGGGAGCTTGAAAGCCTGGATGCAAAGAACTCCGCGGCCATCTCATTGATTCTGTCGGTGGCGCAATGGGTCGATCTTGGATATCGGGATCTTCGTTTCTTAGAAGGCATCGCGGGCAAATTGCCGGACCCCGACCCTCGAATGCCGTTTACCGATGTCATCAAGCTTCAGTTGATCCAGGCATTTATACACCTCGCGGCGGAGGATGCCGAAGGCGCGATTGTGCTTCTCGAGAGAACCGCGGTTGCAGCCGATGGCATGCTTCCCGAGCCGCTTTTGTTTCTGACCCATTTCTGGAAAGGACGGGCCCATCGCAAAAAGGGCGACTACTCCAACGCGGGGATACACATTCTCAAGGCGCAGCATTGCGCGGAAGAAATGGGATACACCAAGCTCGTCGCGGTGACAAAGATTCACGAAAGCTGGCTCGATTTTCAGGCCGGGGAGAACTCCAAGGCGTTTGCGCTGCTTGATGAAGCGGAGAGAGAGCTCCAGCCGGTGGGACATGTTCTGTCGCTGGGCAACATCGAATCCGCGCGCGGCCGTTTTGTGAGGCGGTCGGGCAACTATGTTGAAGCGCTGAGCCATTTCGAGCGGGCCATGGCGATCTACCAAGAGGGCTTCCACAACCATGTCAACATGGCGCGAGCCATGGTGAATGCCGCTTATGTCAAGCGGCTTCTGGCGCTGGCAATGAAACCGCGATTGCGCAAAGACCAGGCACGTGGTTCGGTGAACTCAAAGTACCTGAAGCTGACGGGCGAAGCCCTGGCACTGCTGAAGCGGGCACAAAAGATCTACACGAATCATCATCATCACGGCGGCTTGGGCGCAGTCCAGGTCAACGCAGGATTCCTGCATCTCGACAGCGGCGACATCGAGAAGGCTGCCGCGGAGGCGGATCGGGCATTCGAGCTGGGCCGCGAGAAGGCCGACATGATTCTGATGGCGCGGGCCAAGAATCTGCTGAGCGCGGTTGAACGCGCACGGTGTGAGGAACAAATCGACGGCGAAGAGAACGCGCATCTTCACTCGCAGCTCGCAGTGAGTTACGCGGAAGAAGCAATCGCGCTGGCCAAAAGCACGCAGAACCGCCGCCTTTTAGCTGAAGCGTATCTTGCAAGGGGATTTTCAGCGATGGAAGGCATCGATTCCGATGCGCAGGTTGCGAGGCAGTGTGCCGCGGAAGCGGAAAGGCTTCTGAGCGACGATGATCGAGATCATTTGTTGAGCGAATTGCGCGAGCTAAAAGAGTTGATCTTGAGAACTGTGGGAGTGGATGACACTTTGAGGCGGTGGTCCGAGGGACAGCTCGGAGACAAGACCTTTCAACAGGTTCAGGAGGAGTTTGCAGAGATCGTTATACCGCGCGTCTGGGAGAATCTTGGTAGGAATGTGAGCCAGGTGGCGCGACGTCTCTCCATCTCGCCCAAGAAGGTGCGAAGACTTCTGCGAAAAGCGAGTCTCAGAGCCCACGCAGCGGGAGGCAAGAACGCAGCCGGCGGTTCTAAAGACGTTTGAGACGATGAGATTCCACGATGGTTCTGCGGTGATTCGAGCGAGGTCGCGGCACAGCGCCTCCGGCGTGCCTCAATTTCAATAGAGCATCTATTTGCGTTTTGATGTTCGCTTCGCTATGATGGCAGGGCTCAAGTCGAAACGTGCGTCGGGGTGGCTCTTGCCGAAGGGCGACACTAGACAAAAGAGGGGGTATGAGTCGATCGGATTATGCCAAATCGCCCAGATGCCTCGCCATCGACCTTGGCGCTGGAAGCGGGAGGCTCGTGCTTGGCCAGGTGCTGAATGGCCGCTGGAGCCTGAGCGAGGTGGGCAGGTTCCGCACCGCGACGAAACACAGCGAGAAGCCCGATTACCAATGTTGGGATCTGGATGGAATTCTTGGCGAGATCGAGCGCCACATCACGTTGGCGTGTGCATTCGGAAGGCCAGCCAGTCTGGGCGTCGACGGGTGGGGGGTGGACTACGTCCTGCTCGATGAGAACCTGCGCGAGGTCGGATTGCCTGTGTGTTACCGAGACGGACGGACGAACGGCATGGTGGAGCGTGTCCAGCAGCGCGTCTCGCGAGTGGAGATCTATCGGCGCACAGGGATTCAGTTTCTGTCGTTCAACACGCTCTACCAGCTTGCGGCTTGTGTTGAGCAGGAACCGAAGTGGATCGAGGACGCGCGCCACTTCCTGATGATTCCGGACTATCTCCATTTCCGGCTTTCGGGAGCTCTGTCGAACGAATACACCAATGCCACGACGACACAAATGTGTGGCCTCGATGGGGAGTGGGATCCGGTCTTAATGGATGCGATCGGGCTGCGGCGGCCGATTATGCGGAACCCGATCCCGGCTGGAACGTGTTTGGGAGATGGAATCGGCGCTGCGAGTGGGCTGAAGGTGATTGCGCCCGCTACGCACGACACCGCGTCCGCTGTCGCCGGAACGCCGCTGGAGGATGACGAGGCCTATATCAGCTCGGGAACCTGGTCGTTGATGGGCATTGAAAGCGCAGTTCCGATCGCCACCCCGGAAGCGCTGGCCATGAACTTTACGAACGAAGGGGGACTTGAGCGGCGTTTCAGAGTTCTGAAGAACATCATGGGGATGTGGCCCATCCAGCGCATCTGCGAGGAGCAGAAGATCAGCGATTTTGCCGGGCTTGTACAGCAGGCAGAAGAGATGGAGCCATGGCGATCGATCATCAACGTGAACGATCCGGAGTTTCTGAATCCTGCATCGATGACGGAATCGATCCGCACCTATTGCCGGGATTCGGGTCAACCGGTTCCCGAGTCTTTGGCCCAGCTGGGGCGCTGCGTCTTTGACAGCCTTGCGCTTTCCTATAGCAAGGTCAAGGCGCAGCTCGAGCAGTTACGAGGGCGAAAGTTGTCGAGCATCCGGGTTGTCGGGGGAGGTTGTCAGAACGAATTGCTGAATCGACTCTCCGCGAATGCGTGTGGCCTGCCCATCATTGCAGGGCCCGTAGAAGCCTCGGCATTGGGAAATTTGAGCTCGCAGATGATCGCGCTGGGCGTGCTTGAGAATTTGAATGTAGCCCGGAAGCTTATTCGTTCGTCATTTGATATGAAGGTCTACCAGCCGGTCGACGGTGTACCTGATGTGGTCTTCAGGCGTTTTGAGGAACTGCTTGCAACAACTGAATTGAGAGGAGCGGCTTGCGCGTGACTGACAAGAAGATCAAAGACGCATACACCATTGCACGCGAGCGTTTTGCGGAGTACGGCATCGACACCGACCAGGTGTTACGTCAGCTGGATGAGGTCCCGGTGTCAATCCAATGCTGGCAGGGCGACGACGTGCTGGGTTTCGAAAGCACGAATGCAAGTCTCACCGGCGGCATTCAAACCACGGGCAACTATCCCGGCCGCGCGCGCAGCGTGGATGAATTGCGCTCCGATCTTGAGCTGGCGCTCTCGTTGATTCCAGGCGCAAAGCGCGTCAACCTACATGCCATCTATCTTGAGGCGGACAAGCCGGTGGAGCGCGACCGAATTGAGCCGCATCACTTCCAGGGATGGGTAGACTGGGCCAGAAGCAAAGGACTCGGGCTTGATTTCAATCCCACCTGCTTTTCACATCCAAAGAGCGAGCGGAATCTGACTTTGAGCCATCCGGACAAGGAAATCCGGAAGTTCTGGATCGATCATTGCATCGCGAGCCGCAAGGTCAGCGACTTTATCGGCAAAGAGTTAAAGAGTCCCGCAGTGATGAATATCTGGATTCCGGATGGATACAAGGACACTCCGGCTGACCGATTGGCTCCGCGGCGGCGATTGATTGCAGCATTGGATGAGGTTCTTGCCGGAACGAATGGCAAGCACCACAAGGTTGCCGTGGAAGGGAAGCTTTTCGGAATCGGCGCTGAAAGCTGCACCGTGGGAACGAATGAGTTCTACATGGCGTACGCCACGACGCGCAAAGTCCTCCTCTGTCTCGATGCCGGTCACTTCCATCCGACCGAAAACGTCGCTGACAAGATCTCGACGAGCCTTTGCTTCCTCGATGAGATTCTGCTGCACGTCTCGCGCCCGGTTCGGTGGGACAGCGATCACGTGGTGCTGTTCGATGATCCAACGATTTCGATCGCGCAAGAGATCGTGCGCTCGAACGGCCTCGGAAGAGTTCATATTGGCCTGGATTACTTTGACGCGAGCATTAACCGGGTTGCGGCTTGGGTCATCGGCACGCGCAACTTCCGTAAGGCACTGCTGTTTGCGCTTCTGGAGCCGCATGAGGCTCTCCAGAAGGCTGAGAGCAGCTTTGACTTCACCACGCGCATGGCGCTCATGGAAGAAGCGAAGTCGATGCCCTGGCCGGCGGTGTGGGACTATTACTGCGTTTCAAAAGACGTGCCGCTCGGAAGCGAGTGGCTCGACGTCGTGCGCAAATATGAGAACAACGTGCTGCGCCCGCGGGGAGGAGTGAATGCCGGGGCGAGCACGCCGCTTTGCGCTGTTTAGTCTTGAACAAGAATGACATTGAGATGGCGTGGTCCGTGTACGCCTTTGATTCGAGTCATCTCGATGTCAGCGGTTGCGCTCGGTCCGGATATCCACGTCACCAGGGTGGGCAGTTTCTCGACGCGAGCGAAGTATTCGGGCAGAGTTTCGACGACCTGGCTCGTGTAGACGATGCACAGATGCCAGTCGGGTAGAAGCGTGAGCACGCGACGCCCTTCGATTGGTGAATGGTGGAGGGCGATGGTTCCCGAGTCCGCGACCGCACAGAACGAGCCGGTGACGACTCCATCAACTCCCTCGATCTGCTCATAACTCAACTCGTCATCGATCTTCCAGTCAAAACCTGGAACCATCCATGCGGAAGGCAGACCGGGGGGCGCAACAAACCTGCGCCGGTTGCTCGCTGCGAGTTTGTGGTGAATTGCGTCTGTCAATGTTGATGGAGTGCACTCACTGACCTCCGCGTTGTACTCGCGCAAGCGCTCGATGAGCAGTGCGACTTTTGCGGCGTGGGACAGGTTGCCTCTGTTGATGTATTCACGCGGCAAGTCGACATACGCCGAGCGGCCATCCGCTCCATCGCGCGCGATTGTTGCCGTGGCTGCGCGAATGCGGTCGAGAACCCGATCCCGGCCTGATTGGGATGTCCTCACCGGCCCCTCCTGCGATCGGCTTCGCGTGTCTGCCACCATTCGCGAAAGGTTTGGTTTGGAAGGCCGCGCAGATCACGTGTCTGTGTCCATTTGCCGCCGACGGAAGGCATGGAGTGAATCCAGCCATCTCTTTTGGTGAAAAGCCCGGCGGCGATGCGGCCAAATTTCTGCGCAAGATGAAAGAGTCGAGCGCGGGAAAAGAGGAGCGCGGCGATGCGCAAGCCAAGGTAAAGCGGATCGAAGAATTTGCCAAGGCTGCGCCGCTCCTGGTCGACCACCTGGGCGCGCAGATCGATCAGAATCTCCGGAATGTTGATTTTGACAGGACACACGTCATAGCAGGCACCGCAGAGCGACGAGGCGTAAGGCAGGGACTGCGCATGGCGCATTTGCATCAACTGCGGTGTGAGGATTGCGCCGATCGGTCCAGGATAAACGGAACCGTAGGCGTGTCCACCGGTTTGCCGGTACACAGGGCACGCATTCATGCACGCGCCGCACCGGATGCAGCGAAGCGTCTGGCGTTCTTTTGCCTTTTCGAGAATCGACGATCTGCCGTTGTCGAGCAGTACGACATGAAAATTCTGGGGACCGTCTCCGGGCGTTACGCCGCTCCACAGCGATGTGTAGGGGTTCATGCGCTCGCCGGTCGCCGAACGTGCAAGAACCTGCAGCATCACTTCGAGGTCGTTGAAGCACGGCAGCACCTTTTCGATTCCGGCAAGCGTAATCAACGTCCGCGGAAGGGTGAGGCACATGCGGCCGTTGCCTTCCGATTCCACGATTACGACACCGCCGGTTTCCGCGATCAGGAAGTTGGCGCCACTGATGGCAGCAGGGACCTGGAGAAATTTGCGGCGAAGATACTCACGCGCAGCTGCGGTCAGTGCTTGCGGATCATCCGGCAAGTCGGGCCTGTTCATGCTTTGCGCGAAGATTTCGCGGACCTGGCTGCGATTGATGTGGAGCGCGGGAACAACGATGTGAGAGGGTTCCTGATGGCCGAGTTGGAGGATGATCTCCGCGAGGTCGGTTTCGTAGACGCTCAGCCCGGCAGCTTCCAGGAAGGGATTGAGCTGGATCTCGGCCGAGGTCATGGTTTTGATTTTGATGACCTCATCGGCACCCTCTTTACGCAGAATCTCGAGAATGAGCTGGCGCGCTTCGCCTGCATCGGAGGCCCAATGAACGTGCCCGCCGGCCGCCGTGCATCGAGCCTCGAATTGTTCCAAATAGGATCCCAGGTTCTCGAGCGCGTGGGTGCGAATCGCCGCAGCGGACACGCGAAGAGCCTGCCAGTCGGACTTTTCGACTACCAGTTTGCCGCGCTTTTCCTGGATCACATCGATGGCATGGGCGACATTCTTGCGAAGCTGCGGGTCGCGAAGCGCCGGAAGCGCGGCCGCGGGGAAGGGCAGCGCGATCGTCGGATCGAGGACGGGATCTTCGGCGATTTTGCTCATTGGAATGCTTCCATCGGCGTCGACTCGGTGCTGGCGAGGATCAGGGCCATGTGAATGGTTTTCATGCCCGCGTACTGGCGATGCATGGCGCCGCCCAAATGCATCAGGCAGCTGTTGTCGAGCGCGGTGCAGTACTCGGCTTTTGTCGAGAACACATCCTGCAGCTTGACCGATAACATGGCCGACGAAACTTCGGCATTCTTGACCGAGAATGTGCCTCCGAATCCGCAGCATCGATCGAGATTGGGCAGCGGGGCGAGGTCGAGTCCTCGCACTTTAGAGAGCAGGCGGAACGGCCGGTCTCCAAGATGGATTGCGCGCAGGCCGTGGCAGCTGGCGTGATAGGTGACGCGATGGGGGAAGTAAGCTCCGACGTCCTCGACTCCGAGCTTGTCGACAAGGAACTCACTCAGCTCGTGAATGCGCGGCAGAAGGGCGGAGAATTCGCGGCGAAGGGTTTCGCTGCCGAGATCCTCAAATAACCCCGGGAATTGATCGCGGATCATTGCGACACATGACGAAGATGGAATCACCACGTTCTCGGCATCGGCGTAGAGATGAACCAGGCGCTTCGCCTGCGAAAAGGCTTCTGCACGAAACCCGGTGTTGGCGTGCATTTGGCCGCAGCAGGTCTGTTGCGAGTGGAAATCGAGAGTGACGCCCAGGCGTTCAAGAAGACTAACGACAGCGCGACCTGTCTCAGGGAACAGGGTGTCGTTGTAGCACGTGATGAACAGTGACGCACGCATCAATCACACTCGATCGTTGATGATCGGTTTCAAGCTATCCCATAGAAGTTTAATTCGTCTATTGCACGGATTGACCTGGTCCAACGCTCTCTCCGAAAAGATTCTTCGGCCGATTGGTCGACGTGTTCATCGATCGTACCGCCGGATTTGACAATTCCTGAGGCGAATCCTTGTATGCTTGTTGGCAGCAGTTTCACTATTGAAACTCCGAGCGCCAGGAGCGAACGTTGGCCAAAGCGAAGATCAAGCGGCTATACCTGATCCCGATTCTTTCAAAAGGACTGGACGTACTGGAACTGCTGGAGCAGGTTCATGGGCCCATCAGTCTCGAAGATGTCTACAAGAAGACCAACATCTCGAAGACAAGTGTCTATCGCATTTTGAAGACTCTCGTGCATCGCGGATACGTGGCTCAGACTCAGAACGGCCAATATCGCCTGGTTGCACGGCCGCGTCGCCTCTGCTTCGGATTTGCGGTGCAGAGCGCGGACCTGCCGTTTTCCCAGGCGGTTTCGCGCAGTGTGACGGCGGCCGCCGCTGCTGCAGGAATCGAACTGCTGCTGTTGGATAACCGCTTCGATACTGAAACCGCGGTGCGGAACGCCGAGGAGTTTGCCGAGAAACACGTTGATCTGGTGCTCGAGTTTCAGGCCGAAGAGTCAGTTGGCCCGCACGTGGCCAATATCTTCAAGAAAGCGGATATTCCGGTGATTGCGATCGACGTGCCCCATCCGAACGCGACCTACTTCGGTGTGGACAACTTTGAATGCGGTCTCGAAGCCGGAACGTTGCTTGCGCAACACGCGCTGCGTAATTGGAAGGGCAAGGCCGACTGGGTGCTGGGCGTGGGCTTCAATGAGGCGGGCAGCTTTGTGCAGAGCCGAATTACGGGCGCATTCGAAGCCATCAAGCAACGGCTGCGTCATCTTCCGGCAGAACGCTTTCTGCAGATTGACGGGCGGGGATCGCGAAACCCGAGCCGGCTTGCAGTTGGGGAGTTTCTGCAAAGCAATCCCGGAAGCCAGCGGATCCTGGTTGCCGCGGCGACGGATTCGAGCGCTCTGGGTGTGCTGGATGGAGCACGCCAATTCGGGCGCGAGCACGACATTGCTGTTGTGGGGCAGGATTGCATTGCGGATGCGCTGGAGGAGATGCGTTCGGGGCAGAGCGCTCTCATCGGCAGCATTTCACACGAGGCGGAGACGTATGGGCCGCGCCTGATCCAGCTCGGCATCTCGATGCTGCGCGGCTACGCGGTTCCACCGTACAACTACGTACGCCACAAAGTGGTCACGCCTGAGACGCTGAGTGGCGGATCGGATACCCAGTAAAGAGTGAAGTTCGAGAGCGGCGGGTCGGCAGCAGAGAAACTGCCAGGCGCATCTGATTGGGAGATACACCTGGCTCGTGAGACTCGCGCCGCTACTTCGTGACGGAATAGATACGGACGGGACCCAGCAGCCCCGATGGTAGCAGGGGGGAATTGGCTTTGTAGGGTTTCACATCGGCAAAGGTGATGCGTGTTGCGCCTGGTTGCTCGTCGCCGATTAGGCGATTGACCCAGGCGTTCGTGACTTTCACTTCAAGATGATTCTCCCCTGGCTTAAGCTCGGACGTGATGTTCACGCGATAGGGCGCGTGCCACACGATTCCGAGAGACTTGCCGTTGACCACAACTTCGGCAAGATTCTTCACGTCGCCGAGGTCGATCCAGACCTGCGAGCCTTTAGCAAGCCAGCCGGCCGACGCGTCGATCTTCTTTGTATACGTTCCGACTCCAGAGAAATACTTGACGCCGGGATTCTCGCTATCGCTCCACGAAGCAAGCTTGTCCATTGTGATGGAATCGGGGGCGCCACGGCCGCTCTGGAAGCTGATCGTCCACGGTCCATCGACGGTGGCCAGTTCCTTCTTCTCTCCGGCCGGGATCGTCCTGCTGGTTTGACTGGTGGCTTTGCGGAAGACAACGAACACGCTGCCCCAAGGTTCCAGATCGAGAGGGACGGTGGTTCGTCCGTCGGCGATTTTGAAGCTGGCGGGCTCGGTCTTTCCGGTCTCGGGATGCCATAGCTCAGCCTCTTTGCCAGACACGCGGAAAGTGGCCTCGACGTTGTGGCCGTTGTCTCCGCGGTTGTCGACGAAATAGATGTCTGCATCCGGCGTTCTGCGATGCACAAACTCGAGGCGGGTGTCACTGTCGGACTTCGTGTAGTCAAAGTCCGGCGCGACATGCATCGTACTGAACACGTCGCCAAGGTTCTGTCCGGCATACACCGTACCTTTGCCGACGGCGTGGGTGCCGCTTCCATCGCCAAACAGATCGCTGCTGAGGGTTTTGAATTCTGCTTGATCATCGGCAAGGCTCGGGTCGTCATCGGGCTTTGGGCCGACGACGACGGCACCGTCCTCCACCAGGGCGTGAATGGCGCGCAGCACAGGCAATGACATGTGCCGGCTGTAGGGATCGAGCGCGAGGAGGTGATAGCGCATGCCGCTCTTCGTCTCGATGCTTCCGTTCACCGCATGCAGCTCGTGGATCAGGGCGTCCGCATTCACGTAATCGAAGCCGTATCCGGGCGGGACGTCGGGCGACTTCTTATCGAAAATGGCCGTGAGGTTCGAATCTTCGCCGTAGAAGTAGATCAGGTCGGCGCCGAATCTGCCCTGTTGCAGCATGAAGCTCGTGCGTGCGAGGTAGTCGACCCATGCGCCGGCCTGGTCAGCCCAGGTCTCGTTGCGATTGAACCATTGTCCGAAGGGTCCCAGGGTCATGCCGGGCGCTTTGCCTACGAGAGGCTGGTGGGCTGATTCATGAATTACGAAGCGGTTGATTCCGTTCAGAAATTCCTGGTCCGCGGTTGGCTTCAGCGTTGCCGGCGACCAGGCCCAAGGCGCGGCAGCGGCGGTCATGGACTCCGCGGCTGCGATGTTCTGGCCATAGATATGGGAGACGGAAGCCGACTCGCGGTCATCCGCGTTATAGCCGTACTGCTCCTTGTTGACGCCGGGCGTTTGCGTCCACATGGCGCTCATGGGTACCTCGTTGAACTTCTTCACCTCCATGCCATCGGCAACAAAGGCGCGGCCGGATTCATGCGACTCGCCGTAATGCCCCATGTTCCATTCATGGAGGGTGTCTTCGAGCTGGCCGTAATGTTCGTTGGCGATCAGGTCGGCGATGGTTTTGCGGAAATCCCACAGGAACCGGTCGCTGGCCTCGGCGCTCTCTACCACCTGGCCGGTTAGCACTGGGAGCCACGGAGCCGGATCGTAGCCGCGCAGCTTTTTGAACTGGGCGATCATGTCATCGGTCCAGTTTTGCGAGCCAGCTTCCCAGCTGTCGTTGATGACGTAGTGGATGCCCTTCTTTCCAATCAGTTCTGGGCCGACGGTCTCCTTGTAGCTGTCGAGGTACTTTTCGAAGTAGTTCTTGACATACCGTCGATTGAGCTTGTCCACTTCAAGGCCCGTAGCCTCGGGAGTCGCGGGGTGGTTGGTGATGCCGAGGAGCGAGTAGCCGAGGCGTACCACGACCCAGTCGCCCGGTGGAGGGGTCCAGTCAAGCTTGCCATCGGAGGTCATTTTCGATGTCAGGTCGATCACATCGGATTTCGCGACCGCTTCATTCGGACCCAGAGCCGGAGTAGCCAGGTGATAGAGATCGTCCTCCGGAACGAAGGCGGCCTTCTCTTCGAATTGATTGACTCTGGCGCCGGGATGCAGAACAAGCTCGGCGATCCCATACGTCGTGGGAATCTTCGGCAGGCGTACTCCCAACGAATTCGGGTCAATGCCGGCAGCCCAGTCGGGAAGCGGCGGCGGTGGTGTCCGCTTGATTGTGACGCGGAAGAACTTCGCGGTAACGGGCGCGAAAGAGAGCGTGTTCTCCGCGGCGCTTCCGCTGTCGAGCTTGGTGACCAGAGTCCAATTCTGTCCGTCATCACTCGATTCAAGAGCCTTCTCCGGGGCAGACATCTGGGCGACAAGCGATTCGATCCAGCCCGGATCTCTGGTCACGAAGGTGATAGAGCGGATTGTCTGCGGCTGGGGAAATTCCCATTGAATCCACGATGGCTCGCCCTCTTTTGGAAGGGGCACCGAAGTGGTCTTCTCGAGATCGCCATCGGACAACATGGCGGGATCGAGCGAGTCGCCGTTCGATGTGATCTTCGCATTGAGCGCTTCGACGGTTTGATCCACGGAGGATTTCTTGTATGCGAAGACCGCCGCCTCAGCGTAGAACTCGGGGGCCTTCTTTTCATTTGGAGAGCCGAGCTCGTCGCGGATGCCGATATTCTGGAACGCTCCGGTGTTCGTGGGCGGGTGCGTGAGGACACCGCTGAAAGGCTTTCCACCTGCAACCGGAGTCTCGCTCCATACGTATTTCTTCATCCCTTCGGAGGCAGGCACCCATGGTCCGCCGCTTTCGCTCCATCCGGGCGAGCCTGCAATTGCCATTTCCAATCCATACTGATCGCCAAGGGTGATCGCGTATTTGAATGCGTCCTTCCACTCAGGCGTCATGTAGGCGAGACGATGATCGACAACCTGTGGAGTCTGTAATGCGGCATCGAAGTTTTGGAATCCCGCCAAGCCGACTTTGTGCATCCAGTCGAGATCGAGCTTGATGCCTTCCTTGGTGATGTTGCCGTTCATCCAATGCCACCACACCCGGGGACGGGCGCTTTGCGGCGGATTTTGAAAGCCTGCTTTGAGCGGATCGGAAGCGGATTTTTCTTGCGCCCCGGCAATTGCGGCCGCTGATACCAGGAAAATTGCAGTCAATCTGAGGGCTTGGCGGATCATGAACTCTCCTTTCGGAAGCTGCGAATTTCGGCTTAAGCAGGGGTTTCATTCCGCTCAAAGTCGAACTGAAGGCAAGCAGAAATCGGACCCGTTTTGGCGTTTGAAATCAGAGGTGAACAACGCGCCTTGCACTTTAACAGGAAACCGCGATTCTTCGGAAGAGAAAAAGATTCCCATTTGAATTCCCGGTGTAAGAATGCAGAAGATCCCAACAGGGCTCGAGTAGGATTGCGGGGTTCAAGGATCGTTGGCTGGTGAGTTTAGACGCGCGACGTGTTGCGATCGGAAAGGTCTCGACTCACACGAGACTCACCGTGCGCCCGAGCGACTCGTTTTCTCCTGGTCCGAAGGGATAAATTGGCGCGAGGGAGCGGTGGATGGCAGATACGGAACTCTGTGTGGGTTTATGCGGTATCGGGCTCGATGCTTACTGGCCTCAATTCGAAGGTCTTCACGATCGCCTGCATGGATATGTGCGCCAGGTCGAGAGCCAGTTGCGGCAGACTGGGGCGACCGTGGAAATGCTGGGGATGGTCGACACGCCACAGAAGGGACGCGAGGCCGGTACGACCTGTCGCCGTGCCAATGTCGACTTGCTCATCATTTACGTGACCACGTACGCGCTCTCCAGCACCGTGCTGCCGATGGTGCAGCGCGCCGGAGTTCCGGTGCTGGTGCTCAATCTTCAACCGGAGGCAGCCATCAATTACGCTGCATTCAACCGGCTGCCCGATCGAACTTCCATGACGGGTGAGTGGCTGGCGTTCTGCTCTGCGTGTCCGCTTCCCGAGATCGCCAACGTCCTGCGGCGCGCCGGAATTTCGTTTCATCAGGTCACGGGGGTACTGGGAGATCCCGCCACCTTGTCCGAGATCTCCGACTGGATCGCCGCGGCGCGCGTGAAGAAGGCTCTTTGCGAAAACAGGCTCGGGTTGCTCGGCCACTACTACAACGGGATGCTCGATATCGTTACCGATCTCACGCAGGTGGCGATCACGTTCGGCACTCATATTGAATTGCTCGAAGTGGATGAACTGAGCGCTTTGCGAGAAGAAGTGAGCGATGCGGAGATTGCGGAGCGCGTTCGGGTATTTCGCGATGGTTTCGACGTGCAGCCCGACTGCGCGGAAGAGGAGTTGGCCCGGGCGGCGCGCACTTCGGTTGCGCTCGACCGGTTCGTGAAGCTGCACGATCTGCATTCCATGGCGTACTACTACATGGGCACGGGAGTAGCGGCCAACGAAGACACCCTGAGTTCCATCATCCTGGGCACCTCGATCCTGACGGGCCGCGGCATACCTGTGGCCGGCGAGTACGAAGTGAAAAACGCACTGGCTATGAAGATCATGGATGAATTTGGCGCCGGAGGTTCATTCACCGAGTACTATGCGCTCGACTTGAACCTCGACCATGTCTTGATGGGACATGACGGCCCGGGTCACACCGCGATCGCGGAGAGCAAGATCAAGATCCGGCCATTAACGGTGTATCACGGCAAAGTCGGCCGCGGTCTCTCGGTGGAGATGAGCGTGCGGCATGGTCCTGTGACGCTGCTCTCCGTCGTGGAAGATCGGGAGCACGGATTCAGGCTTCTCGCAGCGCAAGGCGAGTCCGTTCCGGGGGAGATTCTGCGCATCGGAAACACCAACAGCCATTACAAGTTCCCCATCGGAGCGAAGCGTTTCGTGGAGGAATGGAATTCCAATGGCCCCGCACACCATTGCGCGGTTGGAGTTGGACACATGGCGGGTAAGGTGAAGAAACTCTCACAACTCCTCGAGATTCCGTTCATTCAGGTCTGCTGAAATATCTATTGAAAGCGGTTTCTATTTGAAGGATTTGCGGCCTTCCACGGGTTCGAACGCTTTCGCGGTCCAGCCGATGGAGCCTTTCAGAGCCCGCACTGAATCTTCTGGACTTGGACTGGAGTAAATGCATTTAGCGCTCTGAATCAAGTCGGATTCATCTGCGCATGCGAACCGGTGACGCCTCGAGCACGCGGAATGTGGCAGTCGATTCCATCGTTGTTTCAAAAGGGAAACAAAATTCTACTTGACAACCTATTTGCAAATGGCTAATGTCGCGGTGCATTTGGATCAGGCTGCTTCCCACTCATCCTGTTCAGACCCAATACCGTTCCCAGGCTGACAGGTTTACCCAGCCGATCCGCGCTAGAGGGAATGCAAGCAACAACGCAAGGTTTTCAGGAGGTTCAAGTAGATGCGCATTCGTATCAGTGCCTTTCTGATCCTGCTGCTCACCGCGACCGGAACCATGTTTGGGCAGGCGGGAGCAACAGGAACGATCCTGGGGACAGTGACAGACAGTTCAGGCGCGGTGGTGCCGAACGCCAGAATCACCGTAACCAACACTGCAACGAAAGTCGCCTTCCAAACCGCGACAAACAGCGCGGGTGACTACAATGCGCCGGCGCTGAATCCGGGCACGTACACGGTGGTTGCGGAAGCAAGAGGATTTCAAAAGGAAGTGATCGCGTCGTTCACGCTGACGGTGAATCAGCATGCGCGCGTGGATCTGACCCTCAAGCCCGGCGAGGTTACAGAGACCGTGGAGACGACGGCGCAGGCTGTCGCGCTCGACACGGACACTGCGGAGCTCTCCAGCCTGGTGAGCCAACAGCAGGTGGAGAATCTGCCGCTCAACGGGCGCAATTTCATGCAGCTTCTGCTGGTGGGCGCCGGCGCAGTGACAGTCGGCGGCGAGCAGGGCACCATGCGCCAGGGCGAAGGCGATGCGATCAGCGTCAACGGCGGCCGGCCTGAAGGGAATAACTACACACTCGACGGCCTGGTGAATACCGATGCGGCACTTGTTACTCCCGCTGTGATCCTCTCGCAGGATGCGATCGAGGAGTTCAAGGTATCGAGCGGAACCTACTCGGCCGACCAGGGCTTCAGCGCGACGCAGATCAACATCGTCAGCAAAGGCGGCACAAACAGCCTGCACGGTTCGGTCTTCTGGTTCGATCGCAACGACGCGTTCGATGCCAACCCATTCCCGACGGCCACGGATTTCATTTCGGGTCTGCCGACATCGAAGCCTGTGTTACGGCAGAACCAGTTTGGATTTGTTGCGGGTGGTCCAATTTTCATTCCGCATGTGTATGACGGCCGGAACAAGAGCTTCTTCATGGCGAATTACGAAGGCTGGCGCATCACCAATGCCACGCAAGAAAAAAACACGATGCCCAATCCGGCGATTCTTACTGGTGACTTTTCCGCTGAGACCTACAAGGCGCCCAGCGGCACGAACCTTCCCGGTGGGCTGCTCCCGGCCTATGGAACCGCTGATTGCACAACCCTGCTCTCACTGAACTACAACTGCATGCCCGTCGATCCGACAACAGGGCAGCCGTTCCCACAAAACAAGATTCCTTCCGCCGAACAGACGGGCAATGTCGGTGCTGTAGCCGTTGCGAGCAACTTCTGGCCGACACCGACGCTCTCGGATCAGCCCGAGGGTGTGGACAACTACTTCCAGAACGTCGGGTTCCCACTCCATCAGAATCAGCAGACCTATCGCGGCGACCAGAACCTGGGCAGGGCGGGCTCGGTTTTCTTCCGCTATACCGATGCCAACTACAACAACCAGGGAAGCTACAACTCGGGGGACCTGATCCACGGATACGAAATCTATCAACAGAAAGAAACCAGCTGGACAGTGTCACACGCGGTCAACCTGGGCAAGACCATGGTCAATAACTTCCGCTTCGGTCATCTCACTGCCAATGCACCGCAAGGTGGTCCGCAAATCACCTCGGACGCGGTGTCGGCACTTGCGCTGAGCGGGACATTCACGAAGTTTTCGGCTCTGCAGCAGACCTGGCCCAACGTAGGTCTATCGCAATTTGCGAGCGGCGGCGGATCAGTCAACTCCTACACGGGGTCGGAGGGTCCCACGTGGGAATATGCTGATTCGTTCAGTTGGATCAAGGGAAGGCACACCATTGGGTTCGGCGCCGATTACCGTCATTGGCACCTTATTCGGAACCTTGACGATGATTTTTATGGAGACTGGGGCTTTTCGGGATCCACCATCACGGCCAACTCAACGAACTGTCCTACCCCGACTGGATTGTGCGGTACGGGCAATGCCGTGGCGGACATGCTGCTCGGTTTCTACAACAATGTGGGTGGATTCGTTCCGGGCGCGAGCCAGTTTGTCCCGGCCAACACAGCCGGCAATCCCCAGGACCACGTGTTCGGCTATGTCGGACCGTATGTCATGGATGATTGGAAGGTCACTCCGAAACTAACCTTGAGCCTGGGCCTACGCTGGGACTATCGCGCCGCAGCCTATGAAGCGCACAATCATTTCTTCTGGCTCGATACCAAAAATGCAAATGGCGGTCTTTGCTATGCCGATAAGACCCTTTCGACGGACGGCGTAGCTCCTGGGGGCGATGCGAACAGCGGACCGATTCTTCGCTATTGCGGCAGCGTTCCGCATCCTGGTCCGAAGACTCCGTTTGCGCCGCGATTTGGAGTGAACTATCGCCTGACGCAGAAGACGGTGGTCCGCGCCGGATACGGAATCTTCTACGATTCCGCAGAGGGCCGCGAGATTGACGACTCGGCCGACATTTATCCGTACAGTGTTCGCAACTCCCTGACCACGACCACAAACTCCGGCGCGCCGAAGCTGAGCAACAATATGTTCCCGTCCTATTCGACGCTGACGCCATTCCCGGCCAGCACGTTGACGTTCCTGGCCGTGATTGAATCGGAAAACCCGCTGAATCCATACGTCCAGTCATGGACCGCGGGAGTGCAACATGAGCTGGAGCGAAACACGACGATCGAGGTGAACTACATCGGAACCCATGCGGTCCATCTTCTGGATCGGAGGAACATCGCTCAGCCGTCCGCTATCCCCTCCGATAGCCTGGCTCTCTGCCAGGAGCAGGATGCAAACGGTGTCTACTTCAACGTGTCCGGCGATCCGGCACTCGGCTATCAGCCGATTGCGCCTTGCAGCAACGCGAGCCGGCTCCCATACCCAAACTTCACTAACTACTACATCGACAGCGACTGGCATGGCTACTCCCACTACAACGCGATGAATGTCAAACTCGAACACCGCGCGCGCGACCTGGCATTGACGAGCGTATACAGCTGGGCGCAGAGCAAGGACGACAAGTCGGCTGCGGCCGGTGTGGGCGCGACCGGCTCGGGCTACCAGGGGTTCATGGATAACCATCATCCGGAACTTGACTACGGGCTTTCTGACTTTGACGTGGACCAGAGGTTCGTCGCCAGTTACGTCTACCAGCTTCCGTTCGGCCGCGGAGCAAGGATCGCAAACAGCGTGAACCATGCCGCCAACCTGCTGATCGGCGGGTGGGAGACCACCGGAATCGCAACCTTCCAGGCTGGATTCCCGTATGGAATTAATGCCGGCGACATCGACAGCGCGCTCAACACGCCGTCTCAGCGCGCCAACATCGTCTCTGGCTGCAACATCCATGCCAACCTGACCGCGGTGATGCAGCGAATCAATCCCGCTTGCTTTTCGCAGCCGGGGTTGGGCGAATTCGGCACTTCGAAGCGCAATTTCCTGCGCCAGCCCGGCATCAACAATTGGGATATGGGCCTGGCGAAGAACTTCGCGTTCAGCGAGCGCGTCGGCTTCAAACTTTCAGGGGATTTCTTCAATGCCTGGAACCACCACCAATACGCGGGCGATACCGGCGCTCTGATTGGAAGCGGATCCGGCGGCAACGCCCAAATTGACAACGGCATCGGCGACTCAACCCTCGGCCAGATTACGGGGACAGCCTCGTCGCCGCGCATCATCCAACTGAGTGGAAAGTTCACTTTCTAATCTGTCTCCTTGATTGACCTTCGCTCCGCCGCAGACGCGTCTGTGGCGGAGCTTCTCTTTAGGGATAAACTCACCTCATGATGACAGGGCGGATCTGTGCGGCGTGCATTGTGGCGCTCGGGCTGGCGTTTGCGGCCCTGGCAGCCGGACAATCGAATGACGCCATGGCCGCACAGCTGGCAAGCGAAGGTCAGCAGGCAATGGCTCATGGCCGCATGCAAGACGCCCGGGATCGCTTCGAGCAGCTCGCGCGTCTGGAGCCGTCGGTGGCGGAAGTTCACGCTACGCTTGCTGCCATTTGTTTCAAGTTGAGGGAGTACAACGAGGCCGTCGGCGAAATCGACAAAGCGCAGAAACTCAAACCGGGTTTGCCGCGACTCGACAGCTTGCTCGGCCTCTCGCTCTCGGAACTGGGCCGGTTTGAGGAGGCTTTGCCGAAACTCGAGAAAGGCTTCAAGCAATCGTCGGATTCCATGACGCGGCGGATGTGCGGCTTGCAGCTGCTGCGGGCCTATACCGGGATTGGAAGAGATGGGGACGCCGTTGCGGTTTCGCTTGAATTGAACAGACTTTATCCTGACGATCCGGAAGTGCTTTATCACACGGGTCGCATTTACGGGAACTATGCCTATATCACGATGGAGAAGCTGCACGACGAGGCGCCCGGATCCATCTGGATGCTGCAGGCTCAAGGCGAGGCGAACGAGAGCGAAAAGAACTACGATGCAGCGATCGATGCATTTCATCAGGTGCTGAGCGTCGACCCGCGACGCCCGGGCATTCACTATCGTCTCGGCCGGATCTACCTGGCGCGCTTCACGGCCAACCAGGACGCCAAGGATCGCGAGTCGGCTGTGCAGGAATTCAACGCGGAACTCGAAATCGATCCGCGAAATGGAAATGCGGCGTACGAGCTGGCGAACATTGCCGCGCAATCGGGTGATCGCAAAAGAGCGCGCGAAGGATTTTCAGCCGTGGTGAGGGAGTTTCCGGATTTTGAAGAAGCCCTGGTGGGGCTCGGCGGAGTCATGCTCGACGGAGAGAGCCCACAGGATGCGGTGACTCCGCTCGAACGGGCTACGAAGCTACGGCCGGAAGATGAAGTCGCGTGGTATCGGCTGGCGCAGGCCGAGCGAGCCGCGGGAAACAAAACCGCGCAGGAGAAAGCCCTGGCTGAATTCCGGAAGCTGCACAGCTCAACGCCGCCCGGCATGGCCCGGCCGAGCGCATCGCAAGATATCACTCCACAGCAGTTAGGCGCGGTAACAGAACACTGATTTAAATCGAGCGGATCAGAGTGGTCCGGACGGACAGTTGTGAAAGCGTGGACTGGAAATCAGACCACGGATCCCAATTCGCGCAATTCGCCTACGAGGGATCGGATTTCGCCAATCACGTACGAGTAGCGGATCATTGCTTCAAGTTTTGGCGTGGATTCGAGCGAGTTGGACTTAATTGCAGAAGCCAAGTAAGCCTTTTCCAGTCGCAGGACGCTGAGTTCTGCCTGAAGACTCTCAGTTTGAACTTCTTCAATTTGACTCATGATGCTCCGAAGTTGGAGGAGGGGAAAAAACGGAATTTTTGAAGCAAATCTGGATGAGAAAGATTACCCGAGCAGGTACGCCCGTATCTCCATTATAGCGCCTCGCAGCAGATACATGTCATTCGGCAGATTCCCAAGGGGTTATGTGACTTTGCAAGGTTCAGGCCGCAGAGTAAGTCATGTTCGATTGAGTCCCGGCTTTACTCACCGGATCGAGGATCCGCCGGCAATTGATGGAATGATCGAAAGCGTGTCGGTAGCTGACACCTTCGACTGCTCTTTGGCGGGCAGATAACGGACGTCCTCATCATTGAGATAGATGTTGACGAAGGCGCGAAGCCTGCCTTCGGAAGTGAAGAGATGATTGCGCAATTCGGGGTGGCTTTGCGTGAGTGAATTGAGCGCTTCTGAGACGGTCGCTGCGGGCACTTCGACAGCATCTTTGCCCCCGGCGTAGGAACGCAGAGGCGTTGGTATGAAAATTGTCATTCCGTTTTATCCTTGCTTCATTTCGTGTGATGATGAAGAGCTGTTTTGCACGGCTAGGTGATCTTCGACCTGGATCACTTGCTGTTCAAACTTCTTGTCTTCTTCGCTTGCTCCTGTCAGCAGAAACGAATTGGTAATGGTGGCCTTGCGTTGAGCAACGGACGTGATCACGTAGACACATCCCAGCCAGTGCGCTTCGGCAAAATCGGTCTGGGACCATTGCGCGGGGTGATCGGGATGGGAATGGTAAAAGCCGGCGATCTCCAAACCCTTTTCGCGCGCAGTGCGCTGCATGCGCACTAATTCGAGGGGATCGATGTGATAGCGGTTGTGCGCTGAGTCGGTCCGGGTGTTGCCCGCGCGTATCGACCCGACTACCTCCCATCCGCGCGTTGTGGGGACTCCCAGTAAAGCGCCACAGCACTCGTTGGGATAGGTTTCTTCCCCATGAGCGCGCAGTTCATCGTACACATTTTGTGCGACAAACAGGGTGCTCACTCTTCCTCCCAGAAGCGCTCGCTCAGATACTTGTCGGCGGCATCGGGTAGAACCGTAACGATGGTGGCTCCCCGCCCGGCCTTGGCTTCCTCGGTTGCGATTTGCTCGCAGGCGACAATAGCCGCGGCCGCGGAGATGCCGACGAGCAGACCCTCTTCACGTGCCAGTCGCTTCGTCATCGCGTAGGCTGCTTCGGTTGCAACCTCCAGGTTGCGATTCGCGAGGTGCGGATCATAGATGGCTGGAACCATCGCCGATGGCATGTGCTTCAAACCCTCGAGACCGTTAAATGGTGAATCTGGCTGCATGCTGATGGCGTGAATTTCCGGATTCAGCATTTTCAGGCGGCGCACCGATCCAACAAACGTTCCGCTGGTGCCGAGGCCTGCAACGAAATGAGTGAGGGTTCCGCCGGTCTGCCGCCAGATTTCGGGACCTGTGGTGTCGTAGTGGGCGCGCCAATTTGCGGGGTTCGAATACTGGTCCATGTAGCAGTAGCGGTCGGGCTCATTTGCCGCAATTTCGCGGGCCCGGCGAATCGCTCCGTCGGAGCCCTGGCCGGGATCCGTCCATTCCACTTCCGCTCCGTAAGCTTTGAGGATCCGCTTTCGCTCCAGCGAAACATTCGAAGGCATGACGAGCAGTACAGGAAAGCCAAGAGCGGCTCCAAGCATCGCAAACGCGATGCCTGTGTTGCCGCTGGTCGCGTCGAGCAGAGTTTTTCCATCGCGAAGGGAGCCCTTCGCAACCGCATCGCGCACCATGGCCGCAGCGGCGCGGTCCTTTACGCTACCACCCGGGTTAACCCATTCCGCTTTCGCGAGCAATGTGACTCCAGGTAAGTCGCGGACGACGCTTTCGATGCGAATGAGCGGCGTGTTGCCGATTCGCTCGATGATCGTTGAACCATAGCGTTCCTCGATACGGTTCTGCCATCTTGTTTCGGCACGTAGGGCGCTTGGCGACACGATCTCTGCTCCGTCAAAACGTGAAATGCGCGCCACCCGTTACTGAGGCTGCGCGGCCGTACGAATATAGGGCTTCACGGTCTTGTACCCCGGGAACTGCTTTTCTGCCTGCTCATTCGAAACGGACCCGGCGATGATGACGTCCTCACCCTGCTTCCAATTGGCAGGCGTCGAAACCGGGTGCCTTGCCGTTAACTGAACCGAATCAAGGACTCGAATGATCTCATCGAAGTTGCGGCCTGTCGACATGGGATAGGACAGTGTCAACTTGATGCGCTTGTCCGGGCCAATGACAAAGACCGTGCGAACCGGGGCATTGAGCGCGGGCGTTCTGCCTTCTGATGTGTCACCCGCATCGGCGGGAAGCATGTCATAGAGCTTCGAGACTTTCAGCTCGGGATCGCCGATCAGGGGATAGTTCACAGCGTGGCCGCTCACGTCCTTAATGTCGGAGGCCCACTTGCTGTGATTCGAAACCGGATCGACACTGAGGCCGATCACCTTTGCGCCTCGCTTGGCGAAGTCCTTTTCCAGGCTGGCGACTGCCCCGAGTTCGGTGGTGCAGACGGGCGTGAAGTCCTTGGGATGAGAAAAGAACACGGCCCAGCCGTCGCCGATCCACTCGTGGAAGCGAATTGGCCCCTGAGTCGTCTCTGCGGTGAAGTCGGGCGCCACATCGTTGATGCGAAGAGACATTTTCGAGTTTTCCTCCAAGGGAAGTTCCTGGCCGTTCGAGGTGCCCGCAAACTAAAAAACCCACCAGCATCGCTGCGGGTGGGTCGTGAGAAACGCTTAAACTTGACCGGCTCTCAGACACATTCCCGCATCCCGGCGCAGCAACAGCAGCAGCAGCAAAGGGTGCGGGTTGGAGAGAGAATCATCATGGTCGCGCGAACTGCGCCTCGAATACCTACCAATTGCCCTCAGGCTAGTGCATGGGGACCCATGGTGTCAACCGTCCGTGTCTGATCCACGTTGAGGGACAAGGAGATAGGCGGTGGATTGCCATGAACCGGCGTCCATTTGGTCTGAAGATGTTTGAGCTTTCAGACAAACGAACCATCGCCGGTTCCGGCCGGAAATCGTTTTCTCCGGGTGATGAATCATTCTTGCAATCGGCAGCGTGTCTGCTACCTTTTCTCTTTCGAGGCCGCTATGCGTGACTTTCTGCGATGGAGCGTCCGTGTGTTGCTCGTTCTCGTGACGGCAACCCTTGCGGGTGTCCATAGGGCTGCCGGTGCACCTGGGGATGGACATGTTCTGGTTCAGGTTGATCTGAACGATCGTATCGGACGCTTCGCACCGATTTACCCGTGGTTCGGCTATGACGAGGCGAATTACACCACGATGCCACATGGCATCGAACTTCTTCATGAGTTGCAGGAACTGAGTCCCGTCCCGATTCACATCCGTGTTCATCACCTGCTCACTTCGGGCGACGGGCGTGCGGAGCTGAAATTCAGCTCGACGAATATCTACTCCGAAGATTCCAGCGGGCGTCCTGTTTATCAGTTCGCGATCCTTGATGGCATCTTTGATGTTTGGAGGAGTGCAGGTGTTCGTCCGGTAGTTGAGCTCGGATTTATGCCGCGGGACCTGGCAGCCGTACTTCCCGATCGTCATGAACCTTACCAAGTTCACTTTCCGTCATCGACTATATCGGGCGCTTCCAATAATCCGCCCAAGGACTACGGCCGATGGCAGGAGCTTTGCCGCGCTCTGACCGCGCATCTTGTCGAGCGCTATGGGCGCGATGAAGTCTTGCGGTGGTACTTCGAGGTATGGAATGAGCCGGACATCGATTACTGGCATTCGACTCCGGAGGACTACTTCAAGCTGTACGACTATGCGGTTGCGGGCGTTCGGGCCGCGCTGCCCGGCGCACTGGTCGGCGGCCCGGCTACGACAGGCCCCGGGAGTGCGAAGGCTGCATTGTTCCTGCGCAGTTTTCTGGAGCATGTGCAGTCTGGACGCAGCGATGCGACGGGAGGCCCGATTCCTCTGGATTTCATCTCGTTCCATGCCAAGGGTTCGCCTCAGATGCGCGACGGCCATGTTGTCATGGGCATGAATCACGAATTGAACGATGTCGACCGCGGATTTGCGCTTGTTGCTTCGTTTCCGGAGTTCCGCCATCTGCCGATCATCCTGAGCGAAGCTGATCCTGAAGGCTGCGCAGCCTGCTCGGCTCGTATGAACCCTGCGAATGCCTATCGCAACGGAACCCTGTATCCGGCTTACACCGCGGCGGCATTCAAGGCGATCCTCGACCTCCAGAACCGCCGTGGCGTGGACCTCATTTCGATGTTGAGTTGGTCGTTCGAATTCGAGGACAAGGATTACTTCGAGGGTTTCCGGTCGCTGGCCACGAACGGGATCGATAAGCCGATTCTCAATTTGTTCAGGATGCTCGGGCTGATGGGCGGCGACCGCGTCCGTGCGACGAGTAGCGGAGCCGTGCCGCTCGACACGCTGCTCAGCACAGGAGTTCGCGCGGAGCCCGATGTTGACGCACTCGCTGCCCGGCAGGCGCAATCCGCTGCCGTGCTTCTATGGAACTATGGCGATGCGAACGTGCCGGCGGCGGCGACGCCGGTAAAGGTATCCATCAAAGGAATTCCGCAAGGTGTTGATCGAGTGCTTCTCGATACCTTTCGAATCGATGACAACCACAGCAACGCCTACACCGTTTGGCAAAAGATGGGATCGCCTGAACACCCAAATGACGAGCAGTACACCCTGCTGAAGTCAGCTGGACAACTCCAACAGCTCGCGTCTCCGGAATGGCTGGATGTTCACAATGGGGAGGTGGTCATTTCCAGTTCATTGCCGTTGGAGTCTATATCTCTGCTTCGGCTTACCTGGCAGAAGCCATCGGCCGAATGACCGGGCACTTTCGCAGGCATTCCCATTCCGAGATTCATTCGCTTGTGATTCTGTAGAAGGAATCAGGGCCCCGGCGTGACACTTGACATGGGTTGTGGTATACGTTTTCTCGGAATTTGGCACCCGCCAGGAGAGTGCTTCATGAATACGAGACGGTTCGCAATTGTGATGGCTTGCGCTGCGTTTCTTCTTGCGCCGATTGCGAGAGCGCAGTCGTCCGATACGGCTGTGCTTACTATTCACGCTGATCAGGCGTCCTCCAAAGTGAGTCCCACTCTTTATGGGCTGATGACCGAGGAGATCAATCACTCCTACGAGGGCGGGTTATGGGGAGAGCTAATTCAAAACAGCACCTTTCGTTCCGACTGGTCGGGAGTAAACGACTGGATTCTGGTGGAGGACGGCAATTCAGAGGCGAAGCTCAGCCTGGATAAAGGAACGGGACCGAGCGAGGCGCTTCCTTACAGTCTTCGCGTCGAGGTGAGTGATGCCAGCGCGCGAGGCCCTGCAGGGGTGCGCAACGGCGGATTCTGGGGAATTCCGCTCCATCCCAACACGGCATATCAAGGATCGTTCTTTGCCAAGGAAGATTCATCCGATGTGGGTTCGGTGGCTGTGAGTCTTGTGGCGAATCAAAGCGGAAAGGTGTTGGCAAGCACGGTTGTGCCGGGAATCGCGACAGATTGGAAGCAATACAAGTTCACGCTGAAGACCGGTGCAATCGAGCCGGGAATGGAGAATCACCTGGTCCTGACCGTCGCGCATCCGGGGAGCCTCTGGCTTCAGCTCGTATCCTTGTTTCCGCCGACCTATCACGATCGCGCAAATGGAAATCGAATCGACTTGATGGAGAAGCTGGCTGCCATGCATCCGCAGTTCCTGCGCTTCCCTGGCGGGAATTATCTCGAGGGCGATCATCTTTCGGAATGGTATGACTGGAAGAAAACGATCGGGCCACGGGTGGATCGTCCGGGACACCCGAGCCCATGGCGCTACTGGTCGACAGACGGATTCGGTTTGCTGGAGTTCCTGGAGTGGTGCGAAGACTTGCACATGCACCCGGTGCTTGCCGTGTATGCGGGTTACTCTTTGATGCACGAGCATATCAATCCCGGTCCGGATCTGGAGCCTTATGTGCAATCGGCGCTGGATGAGATCGAATATGTAACCGGTGGGCCCGACACGAAGTGGGGAGCGAGACGCGCCGCTGACGGCCATCCAGAACCATTCCACCTGACCTATGTCGAAGTCGGAAACGAAGATCAGTTTGATACTTCCGGCAGCTATGACGGGCGCTACGAGCAGTTTTACAAGGCGATCAAAGCGAAATATCCCGACCTGCAACTCATTGCCACGACGCCCATCAAGAGCATGAAGCCCGATGTGCTCGACGATCACTACTACCTGCGCGCGACCGATTTCTTTCATGACGCGAAGCACTATGACAAAGCGGACCGGGAGGGCCCCAAGATCTTCGTCGGCGAGTGGGCAACGCGCGAAGGCAGTCCGACACCGAACATGGGCGCCGCGTTGGGAGATGCTGCGTGGATGACCGGCATGGAGCGGAACAGCGACCTCATTGTGATGGCCAGTTATGCGCCGCTGCTGGTCAATATCAGCCCGGGCGCGATGCAGTGGAGCACGGATCTCATCGGCTACGATGCGATGCGCAGTTACGGCTCCCCGAGTTACTACGCGCAGGTGATGTTTGGCAGCTACTTAGGGGACACAAAACCGGATTCATCTGTGGAGGGCGGCGGATCAAGGTTCTTCTATTCGGTGACGCAGAGCGGGGAAAGGAAGAAGATTTACGTGAAGCTGGTGAACGCCTCATCGGATGCGCAGGCGGTCGAGATCAAGTTGACCGGGGCGAAGCTTGCCCCGGAAGGCAGGCTCATCAGCCTCAGCGCACACGATCCGGAAGCGACCAACACGATCGACCAACCGAAATCAATCGCGCCGGTGGAGAGCGCGTTGGGTGGAGTTGCGGACACATTTCACCATCGCGTGCCACCGTACACGATCGAAGTCCTGGTACTTGATACGCGCTGAGGGGCTTGGGAGAAATAAATCGCTGTGCCGTCTGGAAAGTTGCGCCACAGGAATTCTGGCTTCAGATGAGTGATCCTGCGGGAAAAGCGAAGAGAACAGCGTCGAAGCCGGCGCGCATGGACATCCGTGCCGTTGCCAAGTTGGCCAATGTCTCGATCGCCACGGTTTCCCGCACGATCAACCACGTGCCGACCGTCAACCCCAAGATGGCCAAGCGCGTGCGCGAAGCCATCAGAGAACTCAATTATTTTCCCAACACCCAGGCAAGAGCTCTCGTTTCCGGCCGCAGCAAGCTTCTGGGCCTCATCGTCTCAGAGATTACGAATCCCTTCTTCCCCGAACTCATCCAGGGCTTCGAGGACGTTGCGGTCGAGAGCGGCTACGAGATCATGATCGGTTCCACGAACTACGATCCCGAGCGGCTGCAGGGGTGCATCCGGCGCATGCTGGAGCGCAACGTGGATGGGGTTGCGGTGATGACATTCGGCATTGAACAGCCATTGCTCGACCAGCTTTCCAATCGCAATATCCCGCTTGTATTCGTCGATGTGGCTCCCGAACGGCCCGGCATCAGCGCGGTCAGCGTCGACTACCATCAAGGCATCCGCCAGGCTGTTCAGCATCTGGCGGTTCTCGGCCACCGCAGCATTGCGTTTGTGACCGGTCCATTGCACCTCCACTCCGCGCAGTCGCGTTTGGCTGCATTCAAGAAATCGTTGCAGGAATGCGGAATTCCAGTGGACAAGAAGCTCATCCTCGACGGCGATCACACGATGGAGGGGGGAATGATCGCGGCCGAGCGATTGATGGATGAGAAAGGCCTGCCTTCTGCCATCATGTGCAGCAACGATATGCTGGCCATCGGTGTGCTCCATCAGTTGTCGCGTTGCGGCCTTCGTGTTCCGGATGACGTATCGCTGATCGGGTTCGATGATATTCACATGGCGGCGATGATGATTCCGCCGTTGACATCGATCTTGATGTCGCGAGCCGAACTCGCGCAGGGAGCGATCAGCGCATTACGGGGACATTTAGATGGATTACCGAAACGCGAATATGTGATTGGCACACACCTGGTGGTGCGGGAATCTACGGCTTACCCGAAAGGCGCGATGGCGGATCTACGACAGGCAAGGAGATAGCGGCCGCCAGTCCACGAGGATGAGGCCTGCTGCTCCGGGCCGGTTCTTCGACGATGCGGAAATCGAGGTGCTGCCGCTGCTGGCCGTATTTCGACGATGTTTGATGCGGACTGATTATTCGGGCACGCCGTCGAGGACTTGTGCGCAATCCATGCGCAAGGTTCCGTGGTCGTCAAACACCAGGCCGTTGAAGCGAAAAACGCTGCCGACCGAAAGCGGAGTTTGGTTCAGCTTCTGTGTATTGTTGTCGGCATACACGACGATCGTGTCTGGGCTTGCGAGAAGGTTCGACTGGGATGGCTGCAGCGCCAGGTTTGGGAAGAGATCGTAAGGGGCAAGCGTAACTGTGTAGGTCGTAAAGCTGCCCTCACTGGAAATGTCGCTGACCGCGCCATTGATGGTTTGCGGCGTCAGAGCCACCGTGGCGACGGGAAGGGAACCGCTGGGAAAACTCGATACGTGCGAGGTGACCGACAGATTCTGACCCGCCACGAGGCCCGCCGCATTCAAGATGGGAGTAAATGGGAGGCTCTGGAGATTGGTGAGCGGGCTGGAAACCGCAAATGCGGCATTCGAGAAATTGATTTCGTAGGCGCCCAGGTAGTACGACGATTGATCGAGATATCCTTGCTGTTCCTGCCCGATGATGGAGAAGGCCGGTGGCGACGCGATGACGGAATCGATTGGGCCTGTAAACACGTTGAGATTCGAAGTGCTTGTGTCATAGACGGCGATGCGTGTTGCCAGCAGAGAACCGTCCGGCTGGATCGCGACGTCGAGGTTGACCGGCATGCCTTTCGCAAGCTTTGAAAACTTGCTGATTCCCTGGAACACGGTCCTGGAATCTGCGCCGACCTGCCAGCTGGGACCGTTGGGTCCGTCTCCGCCGGCCACGGTCAGGATACTTTCAGATTGGCTCACCGCAGTGATCA
This sequence comes from Occallatibacter sp., assembly GCA_035308825.1. GTDB lineage: Bacteria > Acidobacteriota > Terriglobia > Terriglobales > Acidobacteriaceae > Telmatobacter. The sequence goes on from DATGFX010000030.1 coordinate 49,827, forward strand.
GGCCATGAAGTCCGGTTGCCATGCCATTCATCGTGTTTGTCGGATTGGCGGCAACTGGCATGGAAGCAATCGTAAAAGTCGGTGTGATGGAAAAGGTGGTATCGGGAGTGTTCTGACAGCTTGAAAAGCTTGCCGACTGCGAAACCATCAGATTGAGCTCGATCGCCATCCCGGTTCCACTGACCGTAATTGGCTGGGGCAACTGAACCGTGATGGAAGAGGCAGGTACCTGGCCGTCTTCGAAAGTATTGTTCTCGAGTCCGGCACCTGCATTGAATCCAGTGCATGTGAACCAGGCGCTGCCGAGCGTTGCGGTTGCTGATGTATAGGTGTCATCTGGAACATTGACGGTGGCGAGCGGTTCGGCGCCTCCATTCAGATGGATGAACTCAGCGGTCACCGGAGAAGACAGCAGAGTAACGGTCTTTCCCGATTGACTTGTCAGCTGGATCCCGGTGAAGGCGATATTGAACTGGGCAAGCTGATCATTGGCTGTGCTTGTGCCCAAAACGACGACGGATGTTTCGCCGGTCATCGTGGGACCGGAACTCGGCTGAGATCCCGTCATGGTGCTCGATCCAGCGCAACCAGAGAGAACCAGAGGCACGGCGGCGGCTGAGGTGAGAACCCAGGCAGCAAAACGACTACGACGATCCAGGGCAAGCAAACCAAGGGAACGCATGCACAACTCGATTCGGCCTGTCGGATGCAGGCAATGCAAACTGGGAAATGGACTTCAAGCCGTTCAACCGTTCGAGCGTATTATGCAACCAGGGTTGAACCGCCCGGAATCACACTTTCGTTGGTAGCCTTTGTACCGCTCACAGAGTAGGATGCGCCGGATCGAATCGGCGGCCAGGGCTTTGAAAGCGCCCGGGTTCTCCTTCGCGGGGTTTGAGGAATGAGAGAAGCGGTCATCGTTTCGGCAGCGCGTACGCCAATTGGCAAATTCCAGGGGTCTTTGCTGCCATTTTCCGCTCCGCGACTAGGGTCGCTGGTGGTCCGCGAGGTCATTCACCGAGCGGGCATTGAGCCGGGGCAGGTGGACGAATGCATCATGGGCTGCGTGATCCAGGCCGGGTTAGGACAGAACCCGGCGCGCCAGGCGGCTCTCTATGGGGGAATGCCACCCGAGTCGGCGGCGCTCACGGTGAACCAGGTTTGCGGATCGGGGCTTCGAGCCGTTGCGCTTGCTTCCCAAGCCATCCAGACCGGAGACGCGGAATACGTGGTCGCCGGCGGCATGGAATCCATGTCGAATGCGCCCTATCTGCTGCAGCAGGCCAGGGCGGGCTACCGAATGGGCAATGGCTCCCTGGTTGACTCCATGATTCAGGACGGATTGTGGGAGGCGTATCGGGGCTTTCATATGGGATTTGCCGCCGAAATGATTGCCGAAAAGTACGGCATTAGCCGCGCGGAGCAGGACGCATTCGCCGCCGAATCGCATCGGCGGGCCGCCGCCGCCACGGCAAGCTGCAGGTTCCGCGAGGGGATTGTGCCGGTGGAGATCCCGCCAGCGAAAAAGGGTGAGGCTCCACGAGTCTTCGACAAGGACGAAGCGATCCGCGCGGAGACCACCGTCGAGGTATTGGCGAAGCTGAAGCCGGCCTTCAAAGAAGGCGGTACGGTCACTGCTGGAAACGCGCCGGGAGTGAGCGATGGGGCGGCCGCGGCGGTGGTGACGAGTGCCGAGGCCGCAAGGGAGCGCGGATTGAAGCCGATGGCCGTGATTCGAGGGCAGGCGACCGCCGGGCGCGAGCCGGAATGGTTCGGGCTGGCACCGATCGATGCGGTCAGAAAAGTGGCACGCAAAACCGGCTGGGCGCTCGATGAAGTGGATCTTTTCGAACTGAATGAGGCGTTCAGCGTGCAGGCCCTTGCGGTGAACCGGGAACTCGGCCTGGATCCCGGCAGGGTGAATATTTACGGGGGTGCTGTCGCCCTTGGCCACCCTATCGGCGCCAGTGGGGCAGCGGTGCTGGTCAAGCTCCTATACGCGTTGAAACAGACCGGGAAAACCCGCGGCATTGCGGCGCTTTGCCTGGGCGGGGGAAATGCGGTCGCGGTCGCCATCGAGAGGGCATGAAACAAGGAGACCCGCTGACTGTCCGTTATCGGACAATCCCCGGGCTGATCGGTCAATATAAGTCCCTGCCTTTGTTCGCCTTGAAGCCTTAAATCCTTGTATCTCAGTCATCAACCAGTGATCTGGTTTGGCATGGCAAGTGCACCATCCATACCGCCATGGATATTGCACGCCCTGATATTAAGCTGAAGAAAAAGCGCCAAATGGTGGTTTGGGTAGGAATTGGCGTTGTTGTTGTGTCGGCTGCCGCGTTTGCCGTTTCACGCCTGAAACCTGCCGCTCCCACCGTTGATGGTTCAGCCGTCTGGCCCGATGTGGTTAAGCGGGGGCCGCTCATTCGGCAGGTGCGCGGATCGACAGGAACATTGGTGCCGCGAGAGGATAGCATTCAACTGATACCGGCGCTGACCGAGGCGACGGTTGTCCACATCCGCGCGTTGCCGGGGACAATCGTGAATCCGGATACGATCCTGATGGATCTTTCGGACCCACAACTCGACCAGCAGTTGACGGCCGCGAAGCTGGCATTGCAGCAGGCAGAAGCCGATTACAAGAGCCAACAGGCAACATTACAAAGTCAGTTGATGACCCTGAAGGCGACGCTGGCGCAGATTAATGCCGACTACCAAACCGACAAACGACAGGCGGAGACTGACGCGCAACTGTGCAAGCTGGGCACGATCTCGGGACTGGTTTGCGGAGCCTCGGCTCAGAAATTCGACCAGCTTCAGCAGCAGAAGAAGATCGCCGAAGACCAGATCAATGTGACCTCAAATGCCGTGACGGTGGAACTCGCGTCGGCGCAGTCGAAGATCGACCAAGCAAAGACGCTGGTGGATCTCTATGAGAAGCAGACGGCGGCGCTCGAAGTGAAGGCAGGGATTGCCGGCCAGGTGGCGCAGCTTCCGGTTGGTCCTTCCGGGCCGATCCAGGTGGGAACACACGTTCCCGCGGGAACACCGGTTGCCGAGGTAACGCAGCTGAACAAGCTGAAGGCGGCGCTGCAGATTGCCGAAACGCAAGCACACGACATTCGGATTGGGCAGCCCGCGTCCATCGACACCCATAACGGGATTGTTCCGGGTCACGTCTCGCGCATTGATCCAAATGTTTCGAACGGAACACGCACTGTTGACGTAACACTGGATGGGGAGTTGCCGGAAGGCGCTGTCCCCGGACTGAGTGTCGACGGCGTCATTGACCTGGAACGGCTGGGGGACGTGCTCAAAGTCGGCCGTCCGGCGCTGGGCAACGAGAATTCAACTCTCAGTCTGTTCAAGGTTGATCCGGACGGCAAGGGAGCATCGCGGGTTTCGGTCAAGGTGGGTCACGCATCGACGAACGAAATTCAGGTGCTTGACGGGCTTAAAGAAGGGGATCGCGTAATTCTCTCGGATATGTCGCGGTACGATGCTGTGGACCGCGTCCGGCTGGATCCAGGACTTGGACCACGCTGATCAGGAACGGGACTCTATGGGGTCCACTCACATCTCAAAACGCTCAAAAGGGGGACAGGATGGCATCGAACGCCAAGCTGATCGAAATCGAAGACCTCACCAAGATCTTTTACACCGACGAAGTGGAGACGCATGCGCTCTCCGGAATTCACCTCACCATTTCGCGAGGCGAGTACGTGGCGATGTCCGGCCCATCGGGCTGCGGCAAATCCACGCTGCTGTCCATCCTCGGACTGCTGGACACGCCGACAGGCGGACGCTACCTGCTGAACAATCAGCCGGTGGAGAACCTGAGTTTCAGCGAGCGCTCGCGCATCCGGAACCAGGAAATCGGATTTATTTTCCAGAGCTTCAACCTCATCGGCGATCTCACTGTGGAAGAAAACGTGGAACTGCCGCTTACTTATCGTGCCGGCATGCCTTCGGCCGAGCGCAAGAAGAGGGTGAAGGAAGCGCTTGAACGGGTCAATATGGCGCATCGCATGCGGCACTATCCCGCACAGCTGTCTGGCGGTCAGCAGCAGCGTGTTGCTGTGGCCCGCGCCCTGGCCGGTTCGCCTTCGATTCTGCTGGCTGACGAGCCTACCGGAAACCTGGACTCGAAAAATGGCGAAGCGGTGATGCACCTGCTCGCCGATCTGCACCGCGAAGGCTCCACGATCTGCATGGTGACGCACGACCCGCGGTTTGCCAAGCACGCCCAGCGCGAAGTGCATCTCTTCGACGGAAAGGTGGTCTCTGAGGATGAGCTGAGGAAGCTCACCGAAGAAGTGGAGGCCTAGGACTGAGGACCAGGACTGAGGCGCAGGCAGACCTTAGCCCGCGGAGTGGGTGGACCGAGTCCGTCTGCCGCAGGAGAGCCTCGTTCAAGGAGGTCGTGATGCTTCAGGACATTCGATTTGCGATGCGTCAAATGCGGCGGACGCCGGGGTTTGCGCTCACCGTGGTGCTTACCCTGGCGCTGGGAGTGGGCGTAGCTACAGCGGTTTTCTGCGTGATTGACGCGGTGATTCTGCGTCCGCTGCCGTTTGCGCAGCCTGGGCGGATTGTTGCGCTGAACACGGGGAGCCGCAGCGGATACAGCCAACCCGCCTCGTGGCCCGGCTACCAGGATGAGCGTTCGCAATCGCACACGTTTGCCGCCCTTGCTGGATTCATCAACTACTTCCAATTCACGGTTGATACGCCATCCGACGGTCCGGTGCTGCTGGACGGCGTAAATGGAACGGACAACTTCTTCCAGGTATTCGGTGTGAAGCCACTGATGGGGCGCACGTATCTTCCCGGCGAGCAGGAAGAAGGAAAAAGCGATGTCGCGGTATTGAGCTTCGACGCATGGCAGCGATATTTCGGCGGCGACAAGGGTATTCTGGGGCGCGCAATCAAGCTGAACCAGCGGGCGTACACGGTAATCGGCGTGATGCCCGCGGGATTCCGATTCCCGCTGAACGTACGGAATGCGATTTACACGCCTCTGCATCTTGACAAGGACTGGATGCGCGGGCGCGGCAACCACTGGCTGCAGACGGTAGGGTTGCTGAAGGACGGAGAGTCGATTCAGCATGCGCAAGCGGACATGCAGCAGGTGTTCAGCAACATGGGCAAGTCGTACAAGGATACCGACGAAGGCCGGACGATCAAACTGACGCCGTTGGCGGAGGAGATCAACCAGCAGACGAAGGGACCTTTGTGGACTCTGCTGTCGGCCGTGCTGGCCGTGCTGGCGATCGGGTGTGTGAACGTGGCAGGACTGCTGCTGGCGCGAGGCGTGAAGCGCGAGCGCGAGATGGCGATGCGCACGGCGATCGGCGCGGGTCGGACGCGGCTGGTGCGGCAGGTGCTGACCGAAGGCCTGATGCTGGCCCTGGCAGGCGCGGCGCTGGCGGTGGTTCTGGCGTGGGCCCTGCTGGGTGCAATGCGGACGTTCCTGATGCATGCGCTGCAGCGCGGCGCAGAGATCGAGTTGAACTGGGTGGTGCTGCTGGCAGCGATAGCCGCAGCGGTTGTAGTGAGCCTGGCAGCGTCGCTGTATCCCGCTCTACGGATGGCGGGAGCAGATCCAAACCGGGCGTTGAAAGCCGGCGGGAGCGCAGCGGGAACGGAGCGCGGCCAGCATCGGCTGCGCGCGGGATTTGTGATTGCACAGGTGGCGCTCACGATGGTGCTGCTGGTGGTTTCAGGAATGTTGATTGAAATGCTGACAAGCTACCGGCATGAGGACCTGGGCTTCGATCCCGGGCAGATTCTGGCGACGTCGATCAACCTGTCGCCGGACCGGTACAAGGGCCGCGACCCGATCGCGGATTTCTATGCACCGCTGTTCGATAGAATCGGGCACATTCCGAGCGTGAAGGCGGTGGGGCTGATCAATATTCTGCCGATCGAGAACTACGGATCGAACTCCGATATTCACATTGCGGGTCAACCTCCTTATCCACCAAAACAGGAGATGCTGGCGGAAGGGCGTTTTGTGAGCACAGGCTACTTCGACGTGTTCGGGATCAAGTTGCGCGGTGGGAGAGCGTTGTCGCCGAGTTTGGATAAGCCGGATCATCCGTCGTCCGCGGTGGTGGTGAACGAGCGCTTCGTGCAGAAGTTCAAGCTGACCGATGGCAATGCTCCAGGCCAACGCATGGACGATGCCGACAAAGAAGAGAACTGGACGCGGATTGTGGGCGTGACGAGTAGCGTGCGGCAGGACCTCTATGAACCGCCGCTGGCCGAGCGGGACTGGCTGATCGATGCGATTCCGGTGAAGGAGCGGCCGGAGATCCTGAGCGGGATGGCGCTGGTGGTGCGGGTGGATGGTGATCCGATGGCGCTTGTGCCCGCGCTGCGCACCGCCATTCACAGTATCGATCCGACGGTACCGTTCAAAGAAGCGTACACCATGTCCGACGTGGTTACGAAGACGCTGGTATTCGAGCGCATGGAGGGCTGGTTGTTCGGTGTGTTCGCGGGGCTGGCTCTGGTGCTTGCCTTGATTGGACAGTATGGGCTACTGACCCACGAGGTCGAGCAGGGCACGCGTGACATCGGCGTGCGCATGGCGTTGGGCGCGTCGCGCGGTCAGATTATGGGCATGGTGCTCAAGCGCATTTCGTGGATGCTGGGAATTGGCGCGGCTGCGGGGCTGGTGCTCACGCAGCTGGTGCGCAGGACCATCGATGTGGTGATCTATATGGATGCCCAAAGAGAACTGGGACCGCTGCTGGTAACAGCGCTTCTGTTGATTGCCGCGGGCATGACGGCGGCCATGATCCCGGCGGCGCGCGCGGCGTCTGTCGAGCCGATGCGGGCGCTGCGAACGGAATAGGAGGGAGAGATGGCCGGCACGCTTCAAGATTTCCGCTTCGCTTTGCGCCAACTGCGCAAGTCGCCCGGCTTCACGCTGACTGCGATCGTGACGCTGGCGTTGGGAATCGGCGCGACCACCGCGATTTTCACGCTGGTGCAGGCGGTTCTGCTCAAGTCGCTGCCAGTGACGAAGCCGAATGAGCTGTGGCGATTCGGCGATAAGGTTCATTGCTGCGGGTGGGGCGGCTACACGCAGGACGAAGAGTTCTCGCTCTTCAATTACGAGCTCTATCGGAAATTCCGGGACAACACGCCTGCGTTCACGGACCTGGCGGCTTTTGAAGGCGGAGAGGATCAACTCGCGGTTCGACCGATGGGGAGTTCGCAGCCGGCGGATACGCGCAAGGGGCAGTTTGTTTCAGGCAATTTCTTTCGCACCTTTGGCATGGGCGCGTGGATGGGCCGAGTCTTCACCGACAGCGATGACCGGGATTCAGCTTCGCCGGTTGCGGTGATGAGCTATCACACCTGGGTCACGAAATACGGCAAAGACCCTTCGGTGATTGGAGCGGCATTTCAAATTAACAGCAAGCCATTTACGGTGATAGGAGTTGCGGCTCCAGGGTTCTTCGGGGCCAACCTGGGCGCGGGGATTCCGGATTTCTGGATGACCCTGTCGCAGGAGCCGGTGCTCGAGGGCGAGACCACGCGCCTCAAGACCCCGAACAGCAATTGGCTCGACATCATCGGGCGCGTCCGGCCGGGTATTGATCCGAAAGCACTCGAATCGCAATTGAAGACGGAGCTTCGCCAGTGGCAGGAGAGTCATGTCGCGGATATGTCGCCACTCGAGAAGGAGAGTCTGCCCAAGCAGCAGTTTCACTTGACGCCGGGTGGCGCAGGCGTGACCGCCATGCGCGAATACTACAAAGACAGCCTGCAGCTATTGCTCGTGGCGGCGGGGTGCGTGCTTCTGATCGCGTGCGCCAACCTGGCCAATCTCCTGCTTGCGCGCGGGCTCAGGAATCGCCAGCAGACCTCGGTGCGCATGGCCCTCGGCGCCTCGCGCGGGCGCCTGATGCGCAAGTCGATCATCGAAAGCGTGGCGTTGGGATTGCTGGGAGGCGCGGCAGGGCTGGGCGTGGCCTACGTGGGGACCGGTTTGATTCTCAAGCTGGCCTTTACCGGACCCGACAGTTACGTTCCCATCGATGCCGCGCCCTCGCTTCCCGTGCTTCTGTTTGCATTGGGTCTGTCGCTCTTGACGGGAATTCTGTTTGGCGTGGCGCCGGCGTGGGTGACGTCGCACGCGCAGCCGGTGGAAGCGCTGCGCGGCGCCAACCGCTCCGCAGGACAGAAGGCAAAATGGCCGCAGAAAGCGCTGGTCATCGGGCAGGCGGCAATCTCGCTTGTGCTGTTGAGTGCAGCGGCCATGCTGGCGCTGAGCCTGCGCAACCTGGAACATCAGAACTTCGGCTTTGAGACGCGAGACCACTACATGGCCTCGATCGATCCTCGATCAGCGGGCTACCAGCCGGAGCAGCTCGACATGCTCTATAAGCGAATTCTGGACCGCGTCGGGCGCATCCCCGGCGTGAAGGCCGTGACGGGAGCGACGTATGCGCCGATGAGCGGCGACAGCTGGAATGAGGGGATCTTCGTGCAGGGCAAGCCGGCGCCTCATGGTCAGGATGATTTTGGCGCGACGTGGACGCGCGTGACGCCAGGATTTTTCGCCGCGCTGAACAACCCGGTCCTGATGGGCCGGCCAATCACCGATCAGGACACGGCGAATTCTCCCAAAGTCGCGGTGATCAACGAAGCCTTCGCACAGAAGTTCTTTAAAAGCGAAAACCCGATCGGCAGGCATTTTGGCATCGACGACCTCAGCCACGCCGGCGACTTCGAGATCGTCGGTGTCGCGGCCAACATGCGCTATATCACCTACGATCTCAAGGCACCCGCCCGCCCCATGTTTTTTCTTCCTTCGAGCCAGCACATCGTCTACACCTCGGCAAACGATATCCAGGGAGAAAAATGGTCGCACTACTTCTACAACCTCGTGATCTGGATTCCCGGCCATCCAGATTCACCGGAGACTCAAGTGCGACACGCGCTGATGGACGTCGATCCGAACCTGCCCCTCACCAATTTTGCGACGTATGACGACAAGATCGAGTCTGACTTCGGACAACAGGAACTGATTGCCAACCTGACGATGCTCTTCGGGGCGCTGGCGCTGGTGCTGGCGGCGGTGGGACTGTATGGCGTGACCGCATACAGCGTGGAGCAGCGCACCAACGAAATAGGCATTCGCATGGCTCTGGGTGCGAACCGAGGCGCGGTGCTTTCGATGGTTCTTCGGGGCGCATTTCTGCAAGTACTCATCGGTCTGGCCATCGGGATTCCCGCTGCAATCGCGGCGGGGCGGGGCATTACCGATCAGCTCTACTCCGTGAAGCCGTATGATCCGTTGATCCTTGCTTTCGCCACTTTCTTGCTGGGCCTCGCAGCGCTGCTCGCCTCAGTCATTCCGGCGCAGCGGGCTGCGAGCGTGAATCCAACCGTAGCCTTGCGCGCGGAGTAGAGCCGGAGGAGACCAATGCACGGTGCGTTCCACGATCTTCGCTTCGCATTGCGCCAACTGCGCAAGGCGCCGGTCTTCACGCTGACCTCGGTGCTAACCCTGGCCTTTGGGATCGGTGCGACGACGGCCATTTTTTCAATCGTCGAAGGCGTACTGTTGCGGCCGCTTCCTTTTCCCCAGCCTGACCGGCTGGTTGTCCTCACGGACATTCTCGAAGGGGCAAATTTCGGGGGCTCCGGCGAGGCTGGCGTGACGATGCCCGACATTCGCGCGTATGAGCGTGACACGCACAGCTTCGAAAGGCTTGGTGGCTACGAGCAGGCAGGCTATGAACTCTCCGGGGCCGGGGCTCCCGCCCAGATCAGCGCGTCGCGGCTGACGGCTAGCATTTTTTCTGTTCTCAAAATCTCGCCCCTCATGGGGAGGGTCTTCACGCAGCAGGAAGACGACGGCAGTCAGCAGGTCGCCGTCATCAGCTACCAGATGTGGCATAGCCGTTTCCGCGGCGACAGCCATGTACTGGGGCAAAAAATCATGCTCGATCGCAAGCCCTACGAGATCATCGGCGTGATGCCGCGCGGTTTCGAGTTTCCGCTGATTCCGGGTCTGCTGAATCGAAGCGAGCTTTGGGTGCCGATGAGCCCCACGAAGGATGAGTTGACGTCGGGGGCGGCAAGCTGGTGCTGCGCGATGGTGGGCCGGCTCAATCCGGGCGTAACTCCGGCGCAGGCGCAGCAGGACGCAGAGCGTGTAGCCCAGGAGATCATGCGCGGATATCAGGCATTTATGACCAGCCTGCACATTCGTGCAGTGGTTCATCCGCTTGCCGAAAGCACGGTGACACAAGCGCGGCCGATGATCCGCATCCTCTTCCTCGCGGTCGCGGTCGTGCTCTTCATCGCATGTGCGAATCTTGCCGGATTGTTGCTGGTGCGCGTGATCCGCCGCCGCCGCGAGATTGCAGTGCGTCTCGCCCTCGGGGCGAGCGCGATGGCTGTGATCCGCCAGAACCTGATGGAGGCGATGATTCTCAGCGTCTCGGGTGGGCTGCTTGGCCTGGTCTCGGCGGTCATTCTGCTGCGTGTGGGCGTCAGCTTCTTGCCGGAGAGTCTGCCGCGCATCAATTCCATTGCCCTCGACTGGCAAGTCGTTGTCTTCGCCCTCTTGCTGGCCTTGGTGACCGGCGCTTTGTGCGGATTTGTTCCGGCACTCGCGGCCTCAAAGACGGCCGTGAACGACACGCTCAAAGAGGGTGGCCGGACGGGCTCGGCGGGCGGCGCACATGCCCGCATGCGCTCGGCACTTGTGATCGCCGAAGTTGCGGTCGCGCTGGTGCTGCTGACGGCATCGGGGCTTCTGCTGCGCAGCTTTGAAAAGCTGCGGGAAGTGAACCTGGGCTTCAAAACAGATCACCTGCTGACGGCCAACTATGGGCTGCCGCAACATCAATACGCGACACAGGCCTCGATCGACGCATTCAATTCCGCTCTGCTGCGCGATCTTCAGCAATTGCCCGGTGTCAAAGCGGTGGCAGTCACTTCAAACCTGCCTGCCGCCGGGAACTTCAATAACAGCGCTTTTGTGGTTGAGAATTATGTTCCTGCAAAAGGCGAGGGTCTGAGTCTTTCCTGGCCGAGCGAGGTGCTAGGCGACTATTTCGCCGCGGCAGGCATTCCGCTCTTGCGCGGTCGCGGGTTTACCACCGCGGACGATGCGCACTCCCCGCTCGTCGCAGTGGTGAATCATGCCCTGGTGCAGCACTTCTGGCCAGGCCAGGATCCGATTGGCAAGCGGATCCGCTGGGGAATGCAAGAGACGCCCACGCCATGGATGACCGTGGTAGGCGAAATCGGCGACGTGAAGCAGAACACGCCAGAAGGCGAAACGCAGTACCAGGTCTATCAGCCGTTCAGCCAGAATGTTGCGTCCTACGGTGCACTGGCGCCGGCCACCTCTCTCAATGCACAGGGCGGCACCATTGTTTTGCGTACCGGACAGCCACCGGAGCAGATGATGGATTCTCTGCGCGGCGTGGTGCGCTCTCTCGATCCGCAGTTGCCGCTCACGCAGGTGCAGTCGATGGAAACGGCGATCAGTGAAACAGAGGCGCCACGCAGATTCAACGCGGTGTTGATCTCCAGCTTTGCGGGTGCCGCTGTCCTGCTGGCGCTCTTAGGAATCTACAGCGTGATCGCGTTTTCTGCGGCGCTGCGCACGCAGGAGATGGCCATACGACTCGCGCTTGGATCACAGCGGTCGTCCGTCATGGGCATTGTGGTTGCATCGGGAGCGAAGCTTTGCCTGGCCGGATGCCTGATTGGCACGGTTGTCGCGCTTTTTGCCACCCGGCTTTTGCGGTCGCTCCTGTTTCAGGTCAACCCGTTGGATCCGGTTGTTCTCATTCTCGCTTCTGTTTCGATCCTGGTGCTTGCCTCGGCGGCTTCTTTGATCCCTGCGCGCCGCGCAGCTTCGATTGATCCGATGCAGGCTTTGCGGGACGAATAGTTGTTGGGCCAGCACGAAGAATCATCGCGATGTTCGCGAGGTTCGGTAAGGAGAATTGCAATGATGCACGCGGTTGAAAACTCGGTTCAGCATTTGCGGTACGCGTTACGCCAGCTGCGCAAGGCGCCGGGATTCACCATCACCGCGATTCTGACTCTGGCGATCGGTATCGGTGCGTTGACTACGGTTGCGACCTGGACGAATGCCGTTCTTTACAATCCATGGCCGCAGGTTACGTCCGCGCGAACGCTGCGATTCATCGATGCGACCGTCCTTGGAAGTGACGGCTACTCCGTTTCCTATGATCAGTACCGCTTCCTGCGCGAGCAGGCACGGTCCTTTGAAGATGCGGCAGCCTTCGATCTGACCATGCTGAACATGGCATCTGCCGGCAAGCAACCCGAGGCGATTTCCGCCGGGATCGTCTCAGCGAATTACTTTCATCTGCTCGGGATTACGCCGGAGACGGGTCGATTCTTCAAGCCTGATGCGAGCGATCGTCTTTTCGGTTCGGAGGACGAAATCGTGCTTTCAGACGCGCTGTGGCGCGATCGCTTTGCGGCCGATCCCAGCGTTGTAGGGCGCACAATTTCGGTCAATGGGCATGCCTTTACGGTTGCCGGGGTCGCGCCCAGCCAGTTTGCCGGCATCTTTGGCGGAATCGCCGAGTCGGCATGGGTGCCGCTTTCCAGCTTGCGCGATCTTTCCGCGGATGCGCCTCCGGATCCGCTGCAGCATTACGGGCTCCAGGTTGTGGCGCGGTTGCGTGCAGGCGTGCTGGATTCGACAGCCACGGCAGAAGTTTATACCCTGGCCCGCACCTACATAAGCCAGCAGCATGACGGGAAATTGAATGGATGGGACCTGAACCTGCGCGACTCGGCGCATTTCGCACGCGGGCTGTTTGGCGTGATCGGGGAGCAGTTACCGATCCTCGTAGGTGCGTCGGCCCTGCTCATGATCCTGGTCTGCATCAACATCGCATCGCTGCTCGGCCAGCATGCGGCGCGGCGCCGCCGTGAGGTGGCCATCAGAACGACTCTCGGCGCGACACCCGGCACGATCGCCGCGCAGGTCCTGGCTGAGACGGGCTTGCTGGCGGCCTTTGGAGCTTTTGCGGGCTGGGGAGTGAGTGTCGGGATATCGAGAAGCATTTACGCATTGCTGCCGAATTTCGGAATGCCGGTGCTCTTCAACCTGCATAGCGATCTGCGCATCCTGGCATTCGTCTCAGGGGTCGCTGTCCTGGTGACGCTCGCGTGCGGGCTGTATCCGATTCGGCAGGCATTGCGCGCTTCGCAGCAGGACGCTCTGCATGAGGGCGCCCCGGCTGTGGCGGGTCCCACTCGCAACCGGCTTGGGCAGCGGGTTTTGCTGGGCCTTCAACTCGCCATTTGTTTTGTTCTGCTGGTCGGTTGCGGACTGCTCACGCGCAGTGCGTTCAACATCTTCAATCGCAATACCGGGTTCGATCGCCGAAACACGCTGACGGCCTACATTGATCTTTCGAGATCAGGCTACAACGGAGATCGCGCGCGGGCCTTCGAGGCTACGCTGCTGGACAAGCTCCGCGACGTCCCCGGCGGAGCCGGCGCGACCCTGACCACGCACCTGCCGATGGGCGATGAAGGCTCGGGAAACACCCGAGACTTCAGCATTCCCGGCTATGTCCCGGCGAAGGGCGAGGAGATGGCCGTGATCACCGACTTTGAGGGGCCTGACTTCTTTCGCACGATGGGCATCTCGCTCAATCAAGGCCGCGACTTCGCTGAATCCGATAATCCCACTTCGCCAAAGGTCGCCATCATCAATGAGGCAATGGCGCAACGCTACTGGCCGAAAGGCAATGCGGTGGGCAGCCGCATCGTCATCGATAAGACTGAGCGCCAGATCGTTGGTGTAGTGGGGCGGTACGCGTACCACAACCCGGATGAAACCGACCCCGTCCCGGTTGCATACCTTCCTCTGCTGCAGGGGAACTCAGGGTACGGTTATGCCATCATCGCGATTCGTTCCCGCACTACTGCCGGCGCACTCACGGGAGCGCTTCGCCGGGCGGTCACCAGCCTCGACAGTGGATTGCCACTTGAGAATGTCCGCACGCTGGATGACGTGACCGGGGAACGGTACCAGATGTCGCGCATTCCGGCAGAGTTGCTCAGCGTGTATGCGCTGTCGAGCGTGCTGGTGGCGATGCTTGGTTTGTATGCAGTGATGGCCTATTCGGTGATTGAGCGCTACCGAGAATTTGCCCTGCGCATTGCGCTGGGATCCACAAGGGCCGGGATTTTCCAACTGGTATTGAGCGGAATCGGTGTGACTGCGATGGTGGGACTCGTTGTGGGCGGAGCGGGCTCGATTGCCGCAGTGCGGCTTCTGCGTTCGCTGCTGTTCGGTGTGGCGCCGTTCGATTTTCTCAGCTATCTGTCTGCGAGTGCGCTGTTGCTGCTCACGGTGTTCGTCTCCGGCCTGGTGCCGGCGCGGCGCGCTGCTTCGATTCAACCGATGGAGGCGCTTCGCAATGAATAGGAGGAGCCGGCTGTGCAATCTCTGATTCGGGATATACGATATGCAACCCGCCAGTTGCGCAAATCGCCCGGCTTTACGCTGACCGCGGTGGTGACGCTGGCTCTCGGCGTGGGCGTGACCGCGGCCGTATTCAGCGTGATTCAGACGGTGCTGCTGGCGCCGTTACCGTATCCGGATGCCGACCGGGTTGTCGGCGTGGCTTTTACCTTCCCTCATGAGAAGCCGAACGCGGAGCAAGTCGGTTTAGTAGCAGATTTCGTGCGCGAAAACAGCCACGAATTCTCCTCCGTGGCGGTGCTGGATGATTCAGGTCCAGCGGTCAACTTGTCAATCCATGGCAGTCAAGCCGTCAGCGTCAATGCGCTGCGCGTATCGGAGGGATATTTCCGCACTCTTGGCGTGATGCCGGCGCTGGGCCGCGCGTTTACTCCTGATGAAGATCGTCCGGGTGGCGGCAGGCCGGTCATCTTGAGCCATGGACTCTGGACAGCGAAGTTCAACGCGGATCCGAATATCGTTGGAAGCGCCGTCCGCATCAATGAGGATGCCTTCACCGTAGTGGGTGTGATGCCTGCCGGGTTCGCAGTGACGGCGGAAACAGCGCCAGGCGTGATGGGTACTCCGGATCTGTGGACCCCTCTGCAACTCAGTCCGAAAACGGATGGATACGAGGGCGACAATTTCGAAATGTTAGGTCGGCTTGCGGCCGGCGTGACGCTCGGCCAGGCTCAGCAACAATTGAGCGCGCTTGAGCCTGTTTTTTATCAGCAAAATCCTCTTTACAAGCGGTGGACGAACGGGGTGAACCAACTGCATGAGCTTCGCGTATGGCCGCTGAAAGACGTCGTGGTGAGCGAAGTGCGGCGCAGCCTGCTCACGGTGATGGGAGCCGTGCTGGCGGTGTTGCTGATCGCGTGCCTCAATCTTGCCGGGCTCATGATGGCTCGTGCCATGCGCCGCTCTCGCGAACTGGCCTTGCGGTCGGCGCTTGGCGCGACCCGCTCGCAACTGATGCGGCTCATGGGCTGTGAGGGTCTGGTTCTGGCCCTCAGCGGGGGAATACTCGCCGCGCTCGTTGCACGTGCCGCAACGATTGTGCTTCTTCACTATGCTCCGCTGGCCATTCCGACACTCCACGCCGGACCCGGCCCGGGTCTTTTGAGCGGGGTGGTGCTGCTGATCGCGCTGGCGGCGATGGTACTGTTCTCCATTCTTCCTGCGTGGCTCGTGCTGCGCCGGAAGCACCGGGAGATGCGGCTCGGCGGACCTTCAGTGGGCGAAAACGTCTCGCATGCGCATGTCTCCCGATTCATGATGGTCGTCCAGATCGCGCTCGCGACGGTGCTGGTCTCAACAGCGGCAGCTCTATTGGGAACATTCCTGAAGCTGCAGGCCTTGCCGCCGGGATTCGAGCCGAAACAGCTCACGGCTTTCCAGGTGGCGCTGAAAGGCGACCGTTATGCCACCACGCAGCAGACCGCGCAGTTCGTTACAACCGTGCTTGAGAAGCTTTCGCAAGAGCCTGGTGTTGACCGGGTTGCCGCAGTAAACGGCCTGCCGCTCGATCGCGGGCTGAATTTCGGCGCCGCTCCTTCTGACCGTCCGCAACTCAACAGGACGGTTGAATTCCGAACCGTCACGCCCGGGTATTTTCAGACGATGGGAATTCCGGTGCTTGCGGGGCGAGACTTCACATCCGACGACCGCGCAGGCAGTGATGCGGTGGCGCTGGTTGGCGAAACGGCTGCGCGCAAGTGGTGGCCCAACCGGTCGCCGATTGGCGAGTCGGTCCGCAGCGGCAAGAAATCGCTCCGTATTGTCGGCGTGGTTTCCGACGTGCAGATGCATTCTCTTCTCGATTCCCAGGGCATCGTGATCTACGCGCCTATGGCGCAGCAATCGGATGAATTGACGGGCATGATCAACGGCTGGTTTCCCACCAGCTTTGTGATTCGCACCGCAGCCAATGTCAACCTCGCGGCGGCAGTGCAACGCGCAGTGGAGCGCGCCGATCCTGAAATCCCGGTGACACGCCTCTCCACCATGCAAGCCGTCATCGACAATACGACCAAAGCGCCCCGATTCTTCTCCTACCTGGCGACGTGCTTCTCGGGATTTGCCCTGGTGCTCACGGTTATCGGGCTGTTCGGGCTGCTCAGCTACCAGGTCACGCAACGCACAAGGGAAGTGGGAGTTCGCATGGCGCTGGGTGCAGATCGCGGCAAGATTCTGCTGATTTTCTTGGTGCGCGGGTTGGCGGTTGCAGCTGTCGGGGTCGTGCTGGGGGTGGCGGCAAGCTGGCTGGCGCACCCGGTTTTGACGCACGTGCTTGCGGATTCGGGAGTCGATCCGAAGTCCGCCGGAAATATCGTGATGAATCCGGCTGTGGCCATGATTTTGGCCATGCTGGGCATCTTCGCATCGGCAATGGGGGCAAGCTGGTTGCCGGCTTACCGCGCGGCCTCCATCGAACCGATGCAGGCTCTGAGAACGGAATAGCAAGGCGATGTTGATGATGTTGATATCGAACGGAGATTGGATTCAATGAATCAGCTTTTCCAGGACCTCCGCTACGCGTTGCGCCAATTGCGCAAGTCGCCGGGATTTACGGTGACCGCGGTGGTCACGCTGGCGCTCGGGATTGGCGCCAATACGGCTATTTTCACACTGGTGCAGAGCATCCTGCTGCGGTCGCTTCCCGTGGGGTCTCCGTCGCAACTTTACCGTATCGGCGATAACGACGACTGCTGTGTCGAGGGCGGTTTTCCCGGCGGAGCGGGCGATACCGGGGACTTCACGATTTTTTCTTACGATCTCTACCGCTACCTCCGGGCGTCGACGCCGGAGTTCCAGCAGCTTGCCGCAGTCCAAGCTGGTCAGTGGACGTGGAGTGTGCGACGGGGCAATTCGCTTCCCAAGGCGCTGCGCGTCGAATTCGTTTCAGGGAATTACTTTGCCACATTCGGCCTGAACGCCTATGTGGGACGGGTCTTCAGCGACAACGACGATACGCCGACCGCCCCGCCTGCGACGGTTCTCAGTTACAGAACCTGGCAGGGTGTCTACGACGCCGACCCGACGATCATCGGCTCGACGATCCATATCCAGGAAAGGCCGTTCACGGTTGTCGGGGTTGCGCCGCCCGGCTTTTTTGGCGATCGCGAAACCAACAGGCCGCCTGATTATTGGCTGCCGCTCAACACGGAGCCCTATGTGCGCGGTCCGCAGGCGATTCTCCATCATGAGATATCGCATTGGCTTTATCCCATCGGAAGGGTGCGGCAGGGAACCAATATTGAAGCATTGCAGACCAAGATATCTGTGCTGCTTCGGCAATGGCTTTATGCCCGCCCGATCTTTACAGCCAATGGCGGCAAAACCGTTATTCCTAAGCAGCATGTGATTCTGACTCCAGGCGGGAAGGGTGTCCAGAATCTGCAGCAGGAAACCGGCAAAGGGTTGAAGATGCTCATGATTCTTTCGAGCGTCGTGTTGCTGATTGCCTGCGCGAACATTGCCAATCTGCTGCTGGCGCGCGGCACCGGACAGAGAGCAGTGATTGCCGTTCGCATGGCTCTTGGGGCGGGTCGCAGGCGCATCATGCGGCAGATCATTACCGAGAGCGTTCTATTGGGCTGCCTTGGCGGTCTTGCAGGGCTCGGTGTAGCCTACGCCGGATCGCGAACTATTCTTGCCCTGGCATTTCCTGACTCTCGTAACCTTCCGATTGATCCGAGCCCTTCGCTCACCGTACTCGGGTTTGCGTTTCTCGTTTCGCTGGTGACCGGCATTCTGTTTGGCATCGCGCCAGCCTGGATGGCTTCGCACGCACAACCGGCCGAAGCGCTTCGAGGGATCAACCGCGCCACTCGCGATCGTTCGTCGATTCCACAAAAGGCGCTGGTCGTTTTCCAGGCCGCTCTTTCGCTTGTGCTTCTGGCCGGCGCTATTCTCATGGCCCGCTCGCTTGCCAACCTCGAGAATCAGAACTTCGGCATCTCAACTGAAAACCGGTATGTGGTTCATCTGGACCCCTCGGGCGCCGGTTACACGACGCAGCGTCTTCCGAACCTTTACCGGGAGATCGAAGACCGGTTCAACGCGCTTCCCGGGGTGGCCAACATCGGGATGGCGCTGTACAGCCCGCTCGAGGGAGATAACTGGGGCGAATGCGTCATCCAGCAGGGGCATCCAGCGCCTGGACCTAACGCCAATTGCGAATCCACCTGGGACCGTGTGAGCACGCATTTTCTCAATGCGATTCATGTGCCGATCCTGCGTGGGCGGGACTTCTCGGAACAGGACACGGCGACATCGCCACAGGTTGCAGTGGTCAACGAGACGTTCGTGAAGCGATTCTTCCCCAAGCAGGACCCCGTCGGGCAGCACTTCGGCATCGACATGCCGCAATACAGCGGCAGCTTCGAAATTGTTGGCGTTTTCCGCGATTTCAAAATCAACAACCCGCGCGAGGAGATTAGACCGGTGTTCCTGCGTCCCCTGACGCAATACTTCAATGGGTACAAAGAGCCCGAAATGATCTCCGGCGAGACCCAGTCCATGTTCATCAATTCCATCGTTGTGAACTTCAAGTATCCGCAGCAGGATGCGGAATCATTGATCCGGAATACGCTGGCGGGTATCGATCCGAATCTCGCGGTCATGGATCTGCTGCCGCTGGAGACACAGGTGGCGGGCAACTTCACGCAGGATCGGCTGGTGGCGCATCTCTCCAGCCTTTTTGGAATCCTGTCGCTCATTCTTGCTTCCGTGGGTCTTTACGGCGTGATGTCGTATTTCGTCGCGCGGCGCACCAGTGAGATTGGAATCCGCATGGCACTCGGCGCGACACGCACGAGCGTGATCTCGATGGTGATGCGTGGTGTGCTATGGCAGGTGCTGATCGGACTGTGCCTCGGCATTCCGGCAGCGCTGTATGCGGGGTATTTGATGAAGAGCCTGCTTTATGGGGTGGGTAGCTATGACGTGAGCGCGCTGGTGGGCGCCCCGCTTCTGCTCGTGATCTGCGCGACGGCGGCGGGATTCATTCCTGCGCGGCGCGCATCGACAATCGAACCGATGAAAGCGCTGCGCATTGAATAGGGAGACGCGTTGATGAACCAGCTAACTCAGAACATCCGCTACGGCCTGCGCCAGCTGCGCAGATCACCGGGATTTGCCATGACGGTAATCGTTACGCTGGCTCTCGGCATCGGCGCGAATACGGCCGTCTTCACCCTGTTCGACCAGGTGCTGCTGCGCACGCTGCCCGTCCATAGGCCTGCTGAACTGGTTCGCTTCGAGTGGTCCGGCAGCTTTTCAGGATGGATGAGCAGTTTTGGCGGACCCTCAACCAACTACTTCTCCTACCCGATGTATAAGGACCTGCGCGACAAGAACCAGGTCTTCGAGGGAATACTCGCGGCCGACAAAACATCGGTGGGCTTGTCATGGCACAACCAGGCCGAGAATGAAGATTGCGAGGTCGTCACTGGAAATTACTTCCAACTGCTGGGTCTGCATGCGTCACTGGGGCGGCTGTTTACGCAGGCCGACGACACGGCGAAAAACGCAAACCCGGTTGCGGTGCTCAGCTACGATTACTGGAAAACGCGGTTTGGTGCGGCTCCCGATATGGTTGGGCAGACGATTCTCATCAATGGGCATTCGTTTACCGTGATTGGAGTTGCGCCCCCGCAATTTGATTCCGCGATTGGCGGTTACCGCCCCGGTGTGTTCCTGCCCATCAGCATGGTTGAGATTGCGATGCCATGGACCGTTTCAATTGACAACCTGAACAATCGTCAATCGGCATGGCTTACTCTGGTGGCGCGGCGCAAGCCGGGTGTGACCATCGCGCAGGCGCAGGCCAGCCTGGGACCTTTATGGCATTCGTTGCGAGCCTACGAGTTGACGCTCCACAAATCGAATTCAGAGCGGTTCAAGAGGGACTTCGTCAGCGGGTCTCATCTCAAGGTCCTCGATGACTCACGGGGATTTGCCCCGAATCGCCTGGAACTGACAAAGCCGCTGCGCATCCTCATGGGGATGGCCAGCCTTCTCGTGGCCATGTGCGCAATCAATGTGGCGACTCTGCTGCTTTTGCGGGCTGCCGGGCGGATTCGCGAGATGTCGATGCGCTATGCCCTCGGCGCCAAACGCAGCCGCATCATCTGGCAACTGCTGATTGAGGGTGGGTTGCTTGGACTTGCAGGAGGAGCTGCCGGGGTCGCGATTGCGCCTGTCGTCGCACGCACCCTAGTTCGCATCATGACGAGTGCGGATCCTGGGAGCGAACCGTACTCGACGTCGATCGACTCGATGATCCTGCTCTATGCGCTCGTCGTATCGCTCGCCAGCAGCCTGTTTTTCAGCATCGCTCCGGTCTTCCATTTTCTCCGTCCCGATTTGGCCAACGCACTGCGTCAGAATGCCGGAACGGCATCGAAAGGGTCGCAGCGATTCCGCAAGTTTGCTGTTGCCGCGCAAATCGCGCTGAGCGTCATGCTGCTCGCGGTTGCCGGCCTGTTTGTCAGGACGCTCGAGAATCTGCGCCACCAGCCGGTCGGATTTGAGATCGAGAATCTTGCCACGTTTGGCATCAATCCGGCCAGTTCAGGTTACGGCGAAGAGCGAACGACGCAGATTGTCACCAACGTGCTCGATTCGGTTCGCGGTATTCCGGGGGTTCTGACCGCTGCTGCCACCACCGATCCGGAGTTGTCGGGTGATAACGACACTTCCAACTTTTCAGTACAGGGTTACAAGCCGAGCGAAGACGAATCGATGGATTTTGAGGAGCCGGCCATTACGCCCGCCTACTTTGCTACGCTGCATCAGCCACTTCTCGCAGGCAGAGAATTCACGCTCGCAGACAGCAAAGGGCAGCCGAGCGTAGCTGTTGTGAACCTTACCTTCGCCAAACGCTTCTTCGGCAGCCCGCAGAACGCCATTGGACGTTTGATCGCGAGAGGCGCGGGCGACAAAATCAAGTTCGAAACCACGATCGTTGGCGTTGTGGGAGACACGCGGCATACCGACTTGCGGACGAAACTCGGCGGCGCGATTTACCGCCCATTTCTCCAGATGGAGCACCCGGTCGGCGTCGTGGCTTATGTCCGTACAGCGCAGCCTCCGCAAATCATCGAGCCGGCCATCCGCCAGGCCGTCCGCCGACTCGATCCGACGCTGGTGGTTGACAGCCTGCGCACCATGGAAGAACAGGTGAGCCGCAGCGCTTCGGATGAACGGGCTCTCGC
Organism: Occallatibacter sp.; assembly: GCA_035308825.1. Lineage (GTDB taxonomy): Bacteria > Acidobacteriota > Terriglobia > Terriglobales > Acidobacteriaceae > Telmatobacter. Next base: position 71,550 of record DATGFX010000030.1, read on the forward strand.
CGTGCTTGCCATCGGATTCTCCATCCTGGCGATGGTGCTTGCCGCTGTGGGCCTTTACGGAGTTCTTGGTTATTCGATCGAGCAGAGAACGCGGGAGATTGGAGTGCGGTTGGCTCTGGGGGCGCCGCGCGCCGGCGTGGTGGTGCTCGTGGTTCGAGAAATGGTGCTCATCGCGGCGACTGCGACGGCGCTTGCGCTGCCTTGCGTAGTGGCGCTGGCGCGCTATTTCCGCAGCCAACTTTACGGGGTAACCACATTTGACCCCATTACGCTCTTTGCCGCGATCCTTGTCACGGCGATGATGGTGGCATTTGCCGCGGCCATCCCCGCGCAGCGTGCTGCAGCAGTTGAGCCGATGCGCGCTTTAAGAATTGAATGAACTTTTCGGAAGGATCAACAGGGGTAACTCATCATGATTGAACTAAAGAACGTGGAACGCAGTTACAGAACGGGGCACACAGAAACGTGGGTGTTGCGCCGCATCGGGATCACGATCAATGAGGGTGAGTTCGTCACCATCATGGGACCGTCGGGAGCAGGGAAGTCGTCGTTGCTGAACGTGCTTGCGCTTCTTGACGATGGCTGGCTCGGCGAATACTGGTTTGGAGAGACGGCCGTTCACAAGCTGAATCGCAAGCAGCGCGCTGACCTGGCGCGCCAGCGTGTCGGCATGGTCTTCCAGAGCTATCACCTGCTCGACGATCTCACGGTGGCAGAAAACATCGATCTGCCGCTGTCGTACAAGAATCTGCCGGCCAAGGATCGCGCAGGCATGGTCGCCGATATCCTCGATCGGTTCCAAATCGTCGCGAAGAAAGATCTGTTTCCCAATCAGCTTTCGGGCGGGCAGCAACAGCTGGTGGGCATCGCGCGCGCCGTTGTCCATGCGCCGTCGCTGCTGCTCGCCGATGAGCCGACGGGCAACCTGCACTCCACGCAGGCGCGCGAGATCATGGAACTCTTTCGCGAACTGAATCGCCAGGGAACCACCATCGTGCAGGTAACCCACTCCGAGGAGAACGCGCGCTATGGCTCGCGCATTCTTGAACTGCATGATGGATGGCTCACGCGCGATGACAGATTCGAGCCCAAATCGACGGAGGTGGCTGCTCAATGACCTCGACGCGTTGGTTCCAGTTCATTTCCGCCGCGGCGCTTTGCACGCAGCTTGTTGCCGGTTGCCTTGCCCAGGACCAATCTCAGACCCCGCCGCCGCAGCCGTCGCAGGCTTCGCCTTCGCCTGAGGCACCAGCTCCGTCCGGCGCCACACCGGCGTCTCCGACGCTCGGGCAAACCATGCAGCAGGCTGAGAAGCCTGCAATTGCTCCGCAGCAGCCCTTTTATGTGCCGATACCGCACTCGCGCAATCCGCTTTCTGCCTACAAGCCGAGCACGGCTCCTCCTCTGAACCTCGACAACTCTCCCCGGCTGCGTGCGTTGATGCGAGACGGTAAGCTGTACATATCGCTGCAGGACGCGATCGATCTTGCGATCGAGAACAATTTGGACCTCGCATACTTCCGCTATAACCTTCCGACCGCGCTTACGGATCTAGCGCGCACCAAAGCAGGCGGCCAGGCGAACGGCGTGAATACAAGCGTAGTTTCGACGAGCGGCGGCGGTCTTGGTGCGTCCACGCCGGGCGGCGCGGGTGGATCAAGCTCGGGTTCTGGTGCGAATGCTGCCGGCGCCGGAGGCCTTGTTACGTCGACGCTTGGCGAAGGTACGGCCGTGCCGCCCTTTGATCCGGTGTTCACCTTCAAAGGCTTTGTCGATCACACCAAGACGCAGGAAGTGAACACAATCCAGTACGGCGTGGCGCTTTATGAACAGAATACGGTGGAGTTTGCCACGCAATATACGGAGTATTTTCCGACGGGCACGGGCATTCAGTGGATTCTAAATGGAGAGCGCATTGCCGCCAACAGCCCAGAGGACATCGTGAATCCGAATATCGCGATGAACTACCAACTCACCGTCCAGCAGCCGTTGCTGGCGGGCTTTGGAACAGGCACCAACAAACGCTGGATTCGGATTGCCAAGAAGAATCTGCAGCTGACCGACTACGCTTTCAAGAATCAAGTCATTGCCACGGTCACCGCGGTAGAGGACATTTACTGGGATTTCGTCAATGCCTATGAAGACGAGCAGATCAAGGATCGCTCGCTTGGCTTTGCCAATCACACGCTCAGTGATGACCAGAAGCAGCTTGAATTGCAGGCGATTCCTGCGATGCAGGTGATGACAGATCAGTCTGCGGTTGCGGCAGCCGAGGGAGAACTGACAGTAGCTCGCGCAAACCTGCGCGCCGCGGAGCTCACTCTGAAAAATGCCCTGACAAAGACAGATGATCCGAGCATTGAGGAAATGTCCGTGGTCCCGCTGGACTTTGTCGGCCCCGCGGACCCCAACACCGAAAAGCCGATCGATCAGCTCATCGCCGAAGCGGAGAAGAACCGCCCTGACGTTTCCCAGGACGAGATCGGGATGCAGGTCGCCGAAATGAACTTGAAGGCCATCAACAACGAACTGCTGCCCTCGTTGAATGCCTACGGTTTGTTTGCCGGGTATGGAACGGGCGGACCGTTGAATCCGAAGTGCGATCTTGGCTCGTTCTGCACGACCACTTTGCCAAGCGACACGCCGGGTGTGCTGAAGGACGCGTTCAATTACTCATCGCCCGAATATCAGGTGGGGTTCACGCTGAATATCACGTTGCGCAACCGGATTGCCAAGGCCGACCAGTATCGCGCGCAACTGGCGTTCCGGCAGAGCCAGATTACCTACGAACAGCAAAAGAAAAACATCCGCTTCGACGTGCGGAACACACAGTTTGCGGTTGAGCAGGCGCGTGCACACGTGGATGCCGCCCAGAAAGCGCGCGATCTTGCGCAGCACAACTTCGACGTTACGGCGCAGGAGCAGAAACTCGGAGCCAAATCCAGTAGCGATACGCTGGTGGCGCAGAACGCTCTTGCCGTAGCCGAATCGGCGCTGGATGTAGCGAAGACTGCCTACGAAAAGGCCAAGGTGGAGATCGACCGAGCCACAGGCGAAACGCTGGAACGGACCAGTGTTTCGATCGATGATGCCAAAACCGGTGTCGTCACCCATTCGCCGTAGAATCGACAAAGGACCCATGACTGCTGCGATGCTTTTCGTGCCGACTCATACCAGAATCCCGACGCATGCTGCCAATTCGGGGCACCGGAGAGGGAAGCCATCCGTAGATGATGGCATCAGACTAATTCGATGACAGACCCTCGCAAGCAGGAAAGAATCCGGGTTCTCGTTGCTGACGATCAACCGCATATCCTTGAGGCCGTTGAGCTGCTTTTGCAGCCGCAGGGCATCCACGTGGACTGCGTTCGATCGCCGCAATTGCTGCTCGAAGCACTTGGCCAGAGCGATTATGACGTGCTGCTCATTGACCTGAACTACACGCGCGACACGACGTCGGGCCAGGAGGGCCTGGATCTGCTTGCCCGGCTGCAGGAAATCGATCCCCGGATGCCGGTGATCGTGATGACAGCCTGGGGCAACATCGATTTGGCCGTCGAATCGATCAAGCGCGGCGCGCGCGATTTCATCCAGAAGCCATGGGAGAATGAGCGCCTGATCTCGTTGATCCGCGTGCATGCGGAGCTGCACCAGGCTCTGCGGCGCGCACGGCAACTTGAGCTTGAGAATCGCCTGCTGCGGGCGGAAGGCATGCCGGAATTCATTGCCGGCGCTCCCTCCATGCAGCCCGTGTTAGAGCTCATTTCACAGGTTGGCCCCTCGGACGCTAACGTACTGATTACCGGTGAACACGGTACGGGGAAAGAAATCGTGGCCAAGCTGCTGCACGCCGCTTCACCGAGATCGCGCATGCCGCTGGTGGCTGTGAATGCCGGCGGACTGCCGGAGGGCACTTTCGAGAGCGAAATTTTCGGTCACGTAAAGGGCGCCTTCACCGATGCTCGCACAGACCGGGTGGGCCGCTTTGAACTGGCGAACGGCGGCACCCTCTTTCTTGATGAGATCGCCAACGTGCCGCTGCGGCAGCAGGCCAAGCTGCTGCGGGTGCTCGAAACGGGGGAATTGGAACGAGTGGGCTCGTCGCAAACGCGCCGGGTTGACGTGAGGGTTCTCTCGGCCACCAACGCGGACCTGCACGAAGAAGCAAAGAACAGCAATTTTCGCGAAGATCTTCTCTTCCGTATTAACACCGTCGAGATTCATTTGCCCGCTCTGCGCGAGCGCCGCGAGGATATTCCTCTGCTTGCGGTGCATTTTCTGGGGCGCAATCGTTCTCGTTATCGGAAGCAGGTGACCAGTTTCTCTGCCGCTGCGATGCAGCAGATGATGCAGTATCAGTGGCCGGGAAACGTGCGCGAGCTGGAACATGCGGTGGAGCGCGCGGTGCTTCTCTGCCGTGGAGAAGAAATTGAGCCGTCGAACCTGGCGGCAGCTCCGGGCCGTCCGTCGATGCCTTCTTTTGACAATATGAGCATTGACGAGGTGGAATCGCTGCTGATTCGCAAGGTTCTGCGCCGTTGCGACGGGAACATTTCGCAGGCTGCGGAGGCTTTGGGCTTGAGCCGCGCGGCACTATATCGCCGCATCGAGAAGTATGGCCTATGATCCGGCACGACCGAATCGGCGCAGGCGCACGCGCCGGCGCTCCGCTGTACGCCGAGCCTGGCTGTACTGCCTGTTTTTGTCGCTGCCTGCATTCGCCTTTTTTGCGATCCTGATCTACCAGCACCAGATCACGACTGCCCCAACCATTCTGCTTACCGGCTGCCTGCTGATTTATCTGGCCCTGATCGCGGGTTCGCTGATCGAGGGGCTGATCCGCCCCTTGCAGACGCTTTCCAACGTCGTTTCCTCGCTGCGAGAAGGCGATTACTCTTTTCGGGCTCGCGGCGCCAATACCTCCGATCCGCTCGGTGAGCTCGCCGCCGAGATTAATGCCCTTGCGGACCTGCTCCAGAAGCAGCGGGTGCGTTCTCTTGAGGCGACGGCTTTGCTGGCTCGCATCCTCGAGGTGATGCATTCGCCCATTTTTGCATTCGATCGCGACAACGTGCTCCAGCTTGTGAACGATGCAGCCGTGCAATTGCTTGGCATTCCGTATGCGCGCTGTTTCGGACGCACGGCGCGCGAACTGCATCTCGAGTACCTGCTGGCAGCTCCCGATCAGAGCATTCATTCTTTTGGTTCAAAGCCGAACCGCTGGCTGCTGCGCAAAGCGGCATTCCGGCAAGAAGGCGTGCCCCATACGCTGCTCCTGCTTGCCGACGTGAGCCAGCCGCTTCGAGAAGAGGAGCAGGCGGCCTGGAAACGGTTGATTCGCGTGCTCGGCCACGAGCTTTCCAATTCCCTGGCGCCGATCAAGTCCATCGCCGGCAGCCTGCTTGCGCGCGTAGATCAGATGCAGGGCGAGGAGGAGACAGCCCACGATTTCCGGCGCGGTCTCGGGGTCATTGAAAGCCGCGCCGATTCACTCCATCGATTCGTACAGTCGTATCGTATTCTCGCGCAGCTTCCACCCCCTCAGCTCAAGCATGTGCCGGCCTCGCCGCTTCTCGAGCGCGTGGCTTTGCTTGAGCAGCGGGTCCAGGTGCAGTTGGAGCCCGGGCCGTCTGCGGTGCTGCAGGCCGACCCGGATCAGCTGGAACAGATGTTCATCAATTTGCTGACCAATGCGGCAGACGCTTCACTGGCAAATGGCTCCAAGCCAATTCGGATGACGTGGCGTATCGCGGAGTCGTCTCTGCTGGTAAGCATTGAAGATCGCGGACTCGGAATCGCGAATACCGAAAACCTTTTTGTCCCGTTCTATACGACCAAGCCCACTGGAAGCGGGGTCGGCCTCGCGCTTGCGCAGCAGATTGCGCGCGCTCATGGCGGTGAGATTCGTCTCGTGAACCGGGAGGATATTGAAGGCGCCCGTGCGCTGGTCCGTCTGCCGCTCGCTTGAGCCGGCGATCGGTTTCACGGATTAGTGAGTGTGAGCCGCCGATTCGTCAATGACGCCGATTTCCGTCGCCACGACGCAATTGCGCCCGTTGTTCTTGGCTTTGTAAAGCGCCGCGTCGGCCTCGCGAATCAACTCCTCATGGCTGATCGGAAAACCGGACGCGACTCCAAAGCTTGCGCTCAGCGAAATAACGTGTCGGCTTTCCAGGACCCTTGCTTCTTCGATCGCAACGCGCATTTCCTCGGCTCGCTGTCGTGCCTGGGCAAAATTCGATCCGGGCAGGATCAGAAGGAATTCTTCCCCGCCGTAACGGCCTACCCAGTCATAACTGCGCACCATTCGCTGGAGAATGGCGCTGGCCTCTTTAAGAACGCGGTCGCCCGCGGGATGTCCATAGGTGTCGTTGATCTTTTTGAAAAAGTCGAGGTCGGCCAGGATGATGCTGAGCGGTTGTCCCTCTCGCCTCGACCGCTCGACCTCTCCGCGGAGCCGATCAACGATGATGCGGTGATTCCAAAGACCCGAAAGATCGTCGTGCTCGGCGAAATGGCGCATCTGTTCGCGCGTGCGCACCAGTTGTGCTTTTTCGCGTTCGAGATCGAGGGTCCGCTTCCTGACTGAGTCTTCCAATTGCCGTTTCTGCCGGATCAACAACCCGACGCGACGGCGCCAAATCACACCAAGCAGGATGACGCACATGACGCCGGAGAAGATTTTGTAGGCGCGATTCTGCCACCACAGTGCGGTGATCTGGAAGGAAAAGCTCGCCACTTGCGAAGAAGCGTTGCCAGAGAGGTCTGCCGAGGTGACTTCAAAGCGGTAGTCACCCGGCGGAAGCTGTCGAAAGCGGACTTCCATGTCGCGCGAGACTTCCCATTCCGTGCCCTGTGTGCCGACCAGGCGGTAGCGAATTCCTTCATTCTGCGTTCCCTTGAATGAAAGCAGGACCATCGAGATCACAAGGGGGTCAGAACTCCACTTTGCCGAACCGCCATCGGCGAGAGTGCTGGCGCCATAGGTCACCTTCGAAAACGACGGTGGCCGGGGTGATGCCGTTGGTGCTTCCTGCGGATCGATGAGGTGGCTCAAGCCGCCTGACGTGCCGATCCAGATGCTGCCATCAACATCTTCAGTGAGGCCATAGCTATCGGTGTCGTTCCAGATCAGCCCATCGTCCTGCGTGAAGCTGTGCCATGCCTTGCCATCAAAGACCGTGAGTCCGGCGTCCTGGCCAACCCATAGCCAGCCGCGATGATCCACCATCATCGACACGATTTGCTGCGATAGAACCTGGGGTCTCTCGATCGGAGTCGATGAGACGATGCGATCGCCCGCTACACGGAGCCGCATCAGTTCTTGCGACGGCCCCGCGGCCCAGAGGTTTCCCTGGTGATCGATTGCCAGGAGGTCGGGTTTCGCGTCGGAATTCTCCGCGTCAATGCGATGCCAACCATTCCCGTCGAGCCGAAAAATGCCCTGCTCCGCCGCCACCCAGATGTTTCCATCCCCGTCGGCGGTCAAATCGGTGAAACGCCCCCTGGGAACCGAGATCGCAGGATCTTGCACGAGCGCTGGACCTTTGTCGAGCGCCTGCGTATTGAGAGAATAGAGCCCTTCGCTTGTCGCGGCCCAGATCCGGTGATTCTGGTCCGCTAACAGCTGAAACACTTCAGGCAACTTCCATTCGCGCGCTGCGAGCGAATTCTGATCAATGCGGATAAGGTTTCCGGCAGTGGTTCCGAGCCAGATGGTTCCTTCACGATCGATCTCCAGGGCGCCGGCACGAGCCGTCTGAATGCCCGGTGCGCTCCACGGCTTGGGCGTGACTCCGCCAGCTGGAATCCAGTCGAGTCCAGATTCCGTAGCGATCCACAGTCGCCCCTGGTGGTCACGGGCAGTGTCCCAGACGAGGTCGTCACTCAGCTTATCGGCCTTGGTATATCCCTCCCAGCGATCCTGGCCTACCCAGCGTTTCAATCCGTGGCCAACCACTCCAATCCAGACGGATCCTTCACGATCCACGAACAGGTCCTGAATCTCGAAACTGGAGAGCCCATTCTTCTCTGTCACCTGGCGCCATTGACCCTTATCGAACAAGGCCAATGACGGGCCACGCGAGGTCAGAATGCGCCCCTGGGGGTCCTCAACGAGTTCCGGGTAGGGTTCAGAGAACGCCGGTCCCGGAACATCGTGGAGAATGAATTTTCCTTCCAGCGGAATGACCTCGCCGATGTGCCGATTGCCACGGATCCAGATATGTCCGTTTCGCGCGAGCAGCAGGTTCGACCATTGCTCATCGGGCAGCTTGAGCTGAGCTCCCAGATGCGTCGTTTTGCCATTCGCCATCCGGCAGAGGTCCTGGTCGCAGCCATACCACAACACGCCGTCTTCACCGTAAAGAACTCCGAAAATGTCATGACCATCAAGCGTCACGGCCTGCGCAGTCCATTGATCGGGGCCAACGTGTTTCAGGGCGACGGCCGCATGACGTGTCGACGCAACGACCTCATTCGGGCCCTTGGAGCTAAACACGGTGCCCGGACGCTGGAGGATTTGGCTCATCGGTGCGGGCGCGGGCACCTCGGCGAATTTTCCGTCCCTCTTCTCAAAGAAAATGCTTGAAGTCGTCGCGACCCAGAGAGTGCCATCATCGCCCACATAGAGGCTCTGGATCATGCGCTGCGGAACGCCTTCCGCTTCGCCGTATTTCAGGAACTGACCGCCGTCATAGCGATACAGTCCGTTCTGGGTTCCCACCCATAGGTAGCCCGTTCTGTCCTGCGCCAGACACGCGACATTCAGGTTGCCGAGCCCATCGATGTATTCGCGGAAGCTATAACGTTGCGCAAAGGAGCCCTGAAGAGACAAAAACAGCACGACGAGGCCGCAAGTCCACGACCGCAGACAGTCCCGAGGTCTTTCTGGTTTCCGCACGTGCTGGAACCTCTGTTTCCTCGTTCCGACCTATCGCCGCTCTCGAAATGCGTGGATCGGGAGCGGTCGCTTGTCACATCCAGAGCAAAAATCTCTGATTACGATTGGAACCACTATAGTGGTTACCTATACGCTTGAAAATGACACAAAGGTCGATTTTTGGTTACGAATAAGTGCAGCACTTCATGGTGGTTAGCGTTACTTAGGGAATGCGATTCCAGAGAGGGAATGGGGGATGAAGATTCAATCACAAACCAGGGAGGTTTCAGGAACCGCAGGCTCATGGCCAGAAGCCTCGACCTCAGCCTCAGGTTGCAAAGCACGCTCCGCGAAGAACCGGTCAACCTCGGCAAGGACAGTCTCACCGGTGCGCGCCTCATAGATCGCTTTGCGCAGCTTACCCCCACCCGGAACGCCATGGGTGAACCAGGTCGCAAACTGCTTCATCTTGCCGGCGGTTTCGCCCATTTGGGCATGGGGAAGGTCCCTCGTGGCCTCCACCTCATCGAGAAGCATCTGGAAGTAAGCTCGGATCATCCGGTAGCGGTCGTCCACGGTCGGCGAGTCATACGAGCCGGTCGCGGTGTACTGGGCTATCTGCCTGAAAACCCAAGGATTAGCCGGTGCAGCTCGCCCAATCATGACGGCGTCGCACCCGGTCTTGGCCACCATGGCGGCGGCGTCTTCCGGCGTACGAACATCGCCGTTTCCGATGACCGGGACCGAAACGGCGCTCTTGACCGCGGCGATCCATTGCCATTGCGCCTGCCCGCTGTAGCCCTGCTCGCGGGTGCGGGCATGTAAGGTGACGGCATTGAGCCCCTCGGCTTCTGCCATCTTCGCGAGTTCCACACACACAATCTGCATCTCGTTCCAACCCATGCGGAACTTGACGGTGAAGGGAATGATGACAGCATTCCGGACGGCGCGAAAGATCTCGCCAATGCGCGGCAGATCTCGCAGCAATCCTGAACCACCATTGCACCCCACGACCCGCTTGGCAGGGCAACCGAGGTTCAGGTCGACAAGGTCGAAGCCGGTATCCTGCACAATCCGGGCGGCTTCAGCGAGGGTTTCCGGATTCGATCCGAAGAGCTGTGCTCCGATGGGGTGCTCGTCGTCATAAAACGTGAGGTAGCGCCGCCGCTTGGTCTCGCGCATTCGCGCGAGGCCGTCCGCGGATGTGAACTCCGTCATCAGAAGCCCGCAGCCCGACTGCGCATTGGTGACCGCGGCCTCGATTTCGGCTGATCCTGGCGGCCTGGATACGGGGTCGGAGATTTGGGACCTGCTGGATTGCGTGGTGAATAGGCTGGCGTGGCGGATAAAACGACGAAAAACAGTATCCGTGACGCCGGCCATCGGCGCGAGTACGGTCGCCGGCTGTACGAGGACACTTCCGATGCGGACTTCCGCTGGAACGCGCACCCCCTCGGGCATTGCGTACTCCACCGGGTTGTCCCAGTTCTTCTTCACCGTGAATCCTCGTCTCGACATAGATGGATCGTCAAAGCAGCGGATCTGATGGTCCTGAACGAACGTGGGCCTCCGCCGCGGCGGAGGCCCACTTGGTCAAACCTGCGTACCGCCGTTACTTTGCAGGCGCCGCCTCGCCTGCCTTGGCGTATTTGCGCCGGAAGCGCTCGACGCGTCCCGCTGTGTCAACCAGCCTCTGTTTGCCGGTGAAGAAGGGGTGGCAAACCGAGCAGATTTCGACGTGGATGTCGCCCTTATGGGTCGAACGCGTCTCAAAATTGTTTCCGCAGGCGCAGACTACGCGCACTGCCTCGTAGTGTGGATGAATCTTTTCCTTGGGCATCTCTTTGAAGGCAAACCTTTCCCGCAATTCTCGCTACTCCATTGTAGGAGGAATTAGGTTGTTGCGCAATTCTCGGCGCTACTGCGCCAGCGCGGTCTCGATTCCCGTCTCGACCAGCGGAGCCATCATCTTGTATCCCGCCGGCAGGGGATGCACGCCGTCCGTGCTCAGGCTTGGCGGCAATCCGTCTTCACCATCTTTCATCGCCGAATGATAGTCCACGAAAACAAAGCCTCTGCGCGAGGCATACTCCTTCATCCAGTTGTTCACCTGATCGATTTTCGGCGCGGGAGTGAGTCCCCGCCGCCAGGGGTAATCGAAAGCAGGCGTAATGGAGCACAAGATCACCTTGATGTGATTCGCCGTGGCAAGGTCTGACATCGAGGCCAGGTTATCCTCAATCTGTTCCAGGGTCTCAGGACCGGTGTTTCCGGCGATGTCATTCGTGCCGGCAAGAATCACCACTGCTTTCGGGTTGAGATCGATGACGTCCTGCCGGAAGCGAACCAGCATCTGCGGCGTCGTCTGCCCGCTGATGCCGCGGTTGATGTAGGGCTTGCCCGGAAACGATTCATCCAGGTGCCAGCCCTCGGTAATCGAGTCACCCATGAAGACCACTCGATTCTCGCCAGGTGCAGGCGGTCCGAGCTTTTGGTCTGCGTCGCGGAACTTGGCGAGCCAGGGAAAATCGTTCAGCAGCTGCTCGTCGTGCGAACGCCAGTATGCGTCGTTTGGATGCGTCACTGTAGGCGGCGCCGGCGGGGTCTGCGTGGGAGGCGGCGCCTTGGTTTCCGGCACATTGCCCGGCTCCTGTGCGGTCAGTTCTGAAGAACAGAACAACGGAAAGAGAAAAAGTCCGGCGGTGCAAGCTACAACGATTCGCATCACAATGCGTTCTCCCTTCATCGGGACGAAAGAAATCCGGCGTTTTGCGTGCGCTCCGATTATAGGTCGGCGTGGCGGATGCATTGCTGAGCCGAATCGCTTTTCCACACAATGTGCCCTGATCCGCACCGGCGGCGTATGCCTCGCATGCGATACGCTTTGAGCAGTCATGAGCGAATGTCCAATTTGCGGAGGCACGGGCCTCATCCAGGTCGTGTCAAGCACAGGCCATTGGGTATCCCGCGCTTGCGAGTGCCAGGAAGCCGAGCGGGAGCAGCGGCGTCTTTCTGCCGCTCGGATTCCGCAGCGATATCGTGAATGCACCCTCGACGCGTACGATACCGCTTTCCCTAGCGCGCATGCATCGCAGGGGCGGGCGCTCATCGCCGCGCGTTCTTTCGTGAAAGAGTACCCGGTGGAAACCGCGGGCAAAGGTTTGCTTTTTACCGGACCAATCGGCGTCGGTAAGACACACCTCGCCGTCGGCGTGCTGCGCCGCCTGATTCAGGAAAAGGGCTGTCGCGGCCTGTTTTGCGATTATCGCGAGCTACTTAAAAGCATCCAGAACAGCTACAACCCGCAAGTCCAGACTACCGAACTGGAGCTTTTGAAGCCGCTCTTTGCGGCTGAGGTTTTGGTGCTTGATGATCTGGGCGCGCAAAAGCCGAACGAATGGGTTTGGGACACGGTCGCCCTGATTCTGAACACGCGCTACAACGACAAGCAGACCACCCTCATCACGACGAACTATGACGACAGGCCGGCGGGGGAAGGCGATAAGAGCGATGCGGAACGCGCCGCCCGCGAGCAAACGCTGGGCGACCGCATTGGCGACCGCATGCGGTCACGTCTCGCCGAAATGTGCATTCGCGTGGAGATGAAGGGGGTCGACTATCGCGAACGCGTGAAGCGTGCCTGGTCCGCCTGAAGTATCGCCGCGAAGGAGCCAAGAGAAGCCGTGCGCAAGATCCTCGAACTCGTGGCGCTGATTGCTCTCTCTGCGAACGTGTGGATCACCTACCGCGCGCTGTCCGGGCCGCAACCGCTTCCATCCCGGATTCCAACGCATTTTGACGCAGCCGGAAACCCGAACGGCTGGGGCTCACCGTCAGTTCTCATTCTTCTGCCGGTCATTTCAATCGCACTCTACCTCGGCTTCACCATCGTGTCTCGTTTCCCAATGGCGTTCCATTATCCAGTGCGCGTGACGGAAGCGAATCTGCAACGCGTCCAGAGTTTGACCCTCGACATGCTTGCCTGGATGAAATCAGAGTTATCGTGGATGTTCTGCGCGCTCCAATACTGGATGATCGCGGCTGCGCGCAGCGGAGAAGGCAAACTGCCGGCCCTCCTCGTTCCGGGGTTCCTTGTGCTGATCCTGGGCACGATCGGAGTTTATTTGGTCGTGGTGATCAGTCAGGCGGCGAGGGGCGATCTCCGTTAGGAGACGCAAGCCAGGTTGGCGTGGCCTATATCAGTTCTTAAATAAGTGGAAGAGAGGGGTTAGCCGCGGTGGCTTAGAACACCCAGAGGCTGACCAGGACCAGCAGAATCGACGCCACCGTGACCGCCTGATAGACGAGGTCTTCGTATCGGCGTGAGGGCGCCGCACCCGCTCCAGAAATGGATTGGGTCGACAAAGCGGGTTGCGTGGAGGGCTGCTGCATCTCCGACTCTCTCCGTTTCCGTCTGCAACCGGTTACGACGCTACCTCAGCACCGGTTCTCACTGGTGCTTCTATTTGGATGCCAATCGATGTGGAAAGAAATCAAACAAAAGTTGCAACTGATTGACGCGTCCGGTGCACTAGAGGGATTATCGCCCGATTCCGAAAACGGCTTTCTAATATTCCTTGAACGCGATGGACGAAGGTAATCATTTTGGTACGGGTGTAAAATCCGCTCGTGAGCACGGAGCGCAATCTGGACCTGATTCCGACGACGACGGAGGCACACGAACGCAACTGGCTGCCGCTGGCAATTGCTGCCGGCATTGTCGTCGTCGCAGTGATCGTCGCGATACTGATCTTCGATCGTAAGCAAGAACCAACCGTCACCCCTGTCAATGCTCCTCTCGCCGCCTACGCGGGACAACTTCCGATCTCCGCGGTGACGATGAGCGAGTCGGGGAACCTGGCGGGCGGAAAGGTCACCTACGTCGACGGGCACATTGCCAACCAGGGAAACCAGACAGTGACCGGAATTACGGTTCAGGTGCTTTTTCGTGACCCGGCAAAGGAAGTCACCCAGAACGAAACTCGCCCCCTGCAGCTGATCCGGACCCGCGATCCGTACGTGGACCTCCAGCCCGTTTCTGCTGCGCCGCTGAAGCCGCGAGACCAGCGCGATTTCCGGTTGATTTTTGACGCTGTTTCGCCGGATTGGGATGGGGCATATCCCGAGATCCGCATCGTGCACGTCGACGCGAAATGAGGTAGATGGCTCCGTTTACCCGGTAGAAGTTACCCGGCCCTGTAAAAACTACATATTATATTGGTTTACGCGGCGATGCGGGTTCGCGAGAGAATCTGCACCATCACCGGGTAAACGTCAGAAATATAACTAATTAGTGGATTTCAGCTGTAGCTCTCCAGTTTGGCACGGCCTTTGCTACTTCCACAAGCGAGCGGCCAACTGTTTCTGTGCGCAGGTTCTCTGCGACCGCCCAGAACAAGAAAAAGAGGTCAAAAACTATCATGAAACTCTCGACTGTGGTACGGACGTTGTCCCCCAGCCAGTTTGCAGTTGTCTTGCTGGCATCAGCAATCTCGATTCCTGTCGTTGCTCAACAATCTTCCGATCAACAACCCCAGAGTGCCCCTCCTGCCGCGATGCAGCAGCCCTCCCCGTCAGCATCATCGACGAACAACACTGACAAGGAAGGATTCTGGGGCCGTGTGAATCCCTTTGCTCGCAAGAAGTGGGTAAAGAAGAGGCTCGATCCGATCAATGATCGCCTGACCGAACTCGATGAAGTGAATGCCAAGAACGCCCAGCAGATCAAGGACGTTGATGCGCGGGCGCAGGCCGGCATCCACCAGGCCCAGTCAACCGCCGATGCGGCCAACCAGACAGCGACCGCAGCCGGACAGCAAGCCCAGAACGCGAGCAATGTCGCGCAGGGCGCCTCAGGTCATGTGGACCAGTTGAACACCACCGTGAACGGGCTTGACCAGTATCACCAGGTCAGCGACCTTGACATTCCGTTCCGCGGCGGTCCGACCCTCACGAAGGCAGCGAAGGATCAGCTCGATGGCATGGCGGCAAATCTGGCCGGCCACCAGGGCTACATCCTTGAGATCGAAGCGCGTTCGCCGGGTTCCGGCGCAATGGGTATCCAGAACTCTCAGCGGCTCGCCGAGTCGGTCGAGCGTTACATGGTTACCGAACATCAGATTCCCGTCTACCGCATGCACTTTGTGGCACTGGGCAACGCCCCGATGGAAACTCAGGGCGATGACAACGGAGGCAAGCCGGCCCGGGTGAAGGCCAGCAGCGTCCATGTGCGGTTGATGGAAAACAGTTTGGCGGCCCCGGATTCTGCATCCCCCCATGGTGTGGCGTCCACGACGGGTGCGGAGCGGCCGTAAGCAAAGCCGCGCAGCCACCCCCCTGAGGCTCCTTTCCGCCCCGACGGCTCCCCGGCCGTCTGGCCGCCAACAAGCTCTCGCAACACGAGAGAACCAAGGCAACTTGGCCCCCGCCGAAAACGGGGGCCGATTTTTGTCTGGCGAAAATCGCGGCGACCCATTCTTCGCCGCGCATCTCCCCTTTAGAATCACGCTATATGGCAATCAGCAGTGGCGAGATTCCGGACAACCCGGCGAACGTTCTCGCCGGCAGCCGCTTCATACGCGCCTGCCTGCGCAAGACGGTGGACCAGACGCCTGTCTGGTTCCTGCGGCAGGCCGGCCGCTACATGCAGGAATATCGTGACGTTCGCAAGCACCATACGCTCGTCGAGATTTGCAAACAGCCTGATCTGGCTGCCGAAGTTACAATCACCGCCGCGGAAAAGCTGGGCGTGGATGCAGCGATCATCTTTGCCGACCTGCTGCTTCCGCTGGAACCGATGGGACTGCCGTTTGAATTCCAGGCGGGAGAAGGACCGCTCGTGCATCATCCCGTCCGCACCGCAGCCGATGTGACGGCGCTGCGCACCGACCGGACTTCCGATCTTGCCTACGTGGCCAAGGCCATCGAAAAGGTCGCCACGCATTTTCGGGACCGGCTTGGGGTGATTGGATTCTGCGGCGCACCGTTCACGTTGGCGAGCTACATGATCGAGGGCGGGGGGTCGCGCAACTATGTGTACACCAAGCGCATGATGTATGGCGATTCGGGAGCATGGCGCGGGCTGCTGGATAAGCTGGTGACGGTGCTGATCGATTATTGCCGGCTGCAGGTGCAAGCGGGCGCCGATGTGATCCAGATTTTCGATAGCTGGGTTGGATCGTTGTCGCTCGCTGATTATCGCGACTATGCGTTCGAAGCTTCGAAGCGGCTGGTGCGCGCGGTGCAAGAAATGGGCGTGCCGGTCATCTATTTTGGCGTGGAAACCGCTGGGCTGTTAGGTGCGATGGCCGAGACTGGCGCCGATGTGATCGGTCTCGACTGGCGGCAGCCTCTGGATGAGGGTTGGCGGGCAGCGGGCCACGGACATGCGGTGCAGGGAAATCTCGATCCCATTACCCTGTTTGCTCCACTCGAGGTGCTGGAATTGCGCGTGAAGGAGATATTGCGCGCTGCGAATGGCCGTGCCGGCCACATCTTCAACCTGGGCCACGGCATTATTCCGGAGACGCCCGTCGAGAACGTGCAGGCGGTGGTGAAGATGGTGCGCGATTTCAGGCTGCAGGAGGGCTCGATTGGGTAAGCAAGCTGTGCTCCTGCTGGCGCATGGAACGCCGGAGACGGTTGAGCAGATTCCGGAGTACCTGCGCAATGTCGTGAGCGGGCGACCGCTGCCGCAACACATCATAGAAGAGATCCAGCACCGGTATGCGCTCATCGGGCGCAGCCCGCTGACTGAGATCACCATGGAGCAGGCGCGACTCGTCGAGCAGGAACTAGCCGCTGGTGGCCTGGACGTGAAGGTGTATGTGGGAATGCGTAACTGGCGGCCTTACATTCCTGATGTGGTGAAGCAGATGCGCGCAGACGGCGTTCAAGAGGCCGCCGTGATTTGTCTCGCTCCGCAGAATTCTCGGACCAGCGTGGGACTCTACAAGCGCGCCGTGCAGGCGGAAGCGGGATCGTTGCGGATTGACTTCACGGAAGGCTGGGCGCAGCATCCCTTACTCGCTGATGCTTTTGCCGAGCGGTTGCGAACGGCGATGGCAAAGCTGGAGGAGGAAACCGGGGAGCCTGTTCCGGTTCTCTTCACGGCGCACAGCGTTCCTTTGAGAACGGTTGAACCGCCGGCTGAGCGAGACGCGCCGGGTGAACGGCGCATGTGGCCAGGCGAGGGCACCGATCCTTATGCCGTGGAGGCCCGGCGCACTGCTGAGATGGTGGCGGAACGCGTTGAGGAGATTCCGCAATGGTGGTTTGCCTTCCAGAGTCAGGGCGCGAGCGGCGGACCCTGGATTGGGCCTACCGTGGAGGAGACGCTGGATCAAATCGCGGCGGGTGGAGTAAAGACCCTGCTTTTGCAGCCCATCGGATTCGTGTGCGATCACGTCGAAATTCTCTATGACGTGGACATTGCCTTTCGTGAGTATGCAGAACGGCTGGAGATGCGCCTGGAACGGCCGGAATCACTCAATGACTCGGGTACCCTGGCAAGAGCGGTGGCTGGATTGGGGCGTCAGGGACTGGCCCGGCTCAATGTGGCGGGGTCGGTCGGCTGAAGATTGGTTTCCTTGCACATGCAAATTGGGTTAAAATCGCGGTGAAAATCTCCCATCATTCGCGAGGACCCGGTGTCGACCCTCCCCAGTTCGAAGCCCATGATCGGCCCAGTTGAACTTGTTTGTCCTGACTGCGGCAGCCGCGACCTGCGCAGGATGAGACGCACCGGCTTTCTGCAGAATAAGATCTATCCAATGTTCGGCTACTACCCGTGGGAGTGTGCTCTGTGCAGGCACGTAAATCTCTTCAAAGCCCGCGGGCAACGCGTCAGGCGCAAGAAACAGATCGCGCACGAATAGCCGCACTTACTGACGCAGCAGGTTCTTTGCAATGAAGAGCACGTTCGCCGGGCGCTCGGCCAGCCTGCGCATGAAATAGGGGTACCATTCGCGTCCGAAGGGCACATACACCCGCACGTTGTATCCCTCAGCGATCAGTTTCCGCTGCAGATCGCGCCGCACTCCAAAGAGCATCTGGAACTCAAACCGGCTTGGAGCGATTCCGTGTTGTTTCGCGACGGCCTTTGCCGCGGCTACCATTTTTTCATCATGCGTCGCGATTCCGTGATAGATCGGGCTCTCAAGGAGCATGCCCGTGAGCCGGACGTAATTCGCATCGACATCGGCTTTGCTGGGGAATGCGACGTTGGCCGGCTCTTTGTAAGCTCCCTTGCAGAGCCGCACGCGGATGCCATCTGAGACGAGTTGAGCGATGTCGGCCTGGGAGCGGAACAGGTATGCCTGGATCACGATGCCGATGGCGCCGCTCAAATCGGGAAGGGCATGGATGCGCCGTACGATATCAAGCGTGATCTGCGTCAGCCCTGAGTCCTCCATATCGATGCGCACAAAGTTGCCCGTCGCATGCGCGTGCTCGGCGAGCTCTCTGGCGATCGATTCTGCCAATTTCGGATCGAGCGTCAGGCCCATTTGCGTGAGCTTGACGCTGATGTTCGAGTTCAGCTTGCGTTGGGCAATCGCGTCGAGCAGGCGATGGTAAATCTCGGCGGCGGCGTGCGCCTCCGCCTCGGTGGCGACGCTCTCACCCAGTGAATCAAGCGTCACAAACATCCCCTGCTTGTTGACCGATTCGGTTACGCGGAGAGCGTCCTCGATTTCAAGACCAGCCACAAATCGAGAACTGAGCTTGTTGCCGATCCTGGAGTTTTCACAGAAGCTGCGGAGCGGGCGATTATGAGAGAGTGCAATAAAGGCCGAACGTAAAACGGGCATTTCATTCCCCGCCGGACAAAAACGGAAGATTCCGCGAATTGAACCGGACTAACTAGTGTCGCATATTGGAGGCAAGCGGCTGGTGATGGTCACCACGGTACGAACGGAACCAATGTGCTTCCCAGACCGAAGCTAGAGCGCTTGACTCAGGTGCTGGTCGGGGCAATTATTCGAGCCTGAACAATGCGCAACCATGCGGTGGCAGTTCTACATGAAGAGTTTTTGTCCGCGCAATCGATCTCTGATTCCAGATATCGAACACCGCATGCGGCTTGTCGGTCAGATGAAACACCATCCATGGCAAATCCGATTTGGTGGGTTCATCAGCGAGATTGAATACAGCGAGATATCGCCTGGGGTGCGTTCCGCCCGTTTTGGAGTACCAGAATCGTGCGGGGAAATGATCGGCTGTATTGTCGCGCAGCGGCATCAGGCCAGGGCCGCTCTCGACGGAGTGCTGATCGATTTCGATGACGTCCTTGTTGGTCATCAGCGAACGGGTAAAGTCGTCGAGCCTGGTGAGATTGGCCCCGACAATCAGAGGCGAGCGCGAAATGGCCCATAGTGTAAATTCCGTACGCTGCTCATCCCTTGTCTCGCGGGATGGACGAGGGTCGCCCAGGCCCGGATGGGGTCCGAGCCATCCCCAGGGGAGCATGTCTTCATCGGGCCAATTGCCACTCCTGACATAGGGAGCCCACTCGGCGAGCCGATCGAACGCATCGCGAATGCCGAAGGGGAATTCGCCCGCGCCCGGTTTGCGATCAGCTGCCCATACATCCCAATGATCGTCAGAGATGCGCCACATCTGCGCATACTTTGCCACTTCCGCGGTGTGCTCGATCTGCGTTGGGCCGGGCGAAAGACTGAGAAGGATGCGGCGGTGTGTTTTACGAATGGCCTCTGCGATCTGGCGGATTTCGGTGGGACGGTAAGGATGGTCGCTGATGCAGTCGACCTTGATGAAATCGAGACCCCAGCTTGCGTAGAGTTTCATCATCGAGTCGTAGTACGCCTGGCCCGCGGGAGTGTCGCTGACGCCGTAATTGCCTTCATCCCATGGGCACGTGGCGGATCGATCCGCGGCATCGGCAGCATGGAAACCAGAGCCGGCGATGGGAAGATTCTGATCCACCACCTGGCGGGGAATGCCGCGGACAATGTGAATCCCGAACTTGAGACCCTGCGCATGGACCCAATCGGCGAGCGGCTTGAATCCCGCGTCATCGGCGGCGGAAGGGAAGCGATTCAGAGCGGGGACGAGAATGCCGTTGGCGTTCCAGACATATTTGCGTGCCGCGATCGAGTCGGCGAAGGGATCCTGCATGTACCAGCCTTCGTCGACCACCGAATATTCCCAACCGTATTGTTTCAAACCGGCAAGTACCTGGGTGTTGGCGCGATAATCGGCTTCACTGATGGTCAGGCCGTAAGCGTCCCAGCTGTTCCATCCCATGGGCGGGGTGGGAGCCGGATTCTGAGGAGAGGCAGACAGAGAAAAGAGGGCAAGTATCCCGAAGCGCAAGCATTGCCTGAACATGCGAGAACGTATACCACAATCGATCGATGACGAGTGGAAGGTTCTCTTCTTGACACCTGATGCAGGTGTGATGCGGCTCACCTACTTTTAGGCCTATAATGCTGTCGAATTAATTCTGACAGCTGCCAGATGCCTTTCCCCGACACCTGCAACTGAGGAGAGTGGGTATGTTGAAGCCGTTACTGCTGCCTTCTGCCGCGGCCTTGTTGGTGTTAGTGTCGATGTATTCTGCGGCAAATCCCCCGCAGTCAGCCCCTGCCAAGAGCACCGCGAAGCTCGACGGAGCTGCTATGGCCAAGGCGAAACAGGTCTACAACATCGACTGCGCGCTTTGTCACAACGAGAATGGAGATGGAAAGACCGATGTGGCAAAAGGCATGGATCTGACACTGCTCGATTGGACCGACGCGAAAACGCTTTCGGGTCGGCAGGACCAGGAACTCTTCGACATCATTCGCAATGGCAAGGGAAAAATGCCGTCGGAAGCGACGGGCCGCGCCACGGATGCTGAAGTGAAGAACATGATTACCTACATTCGTAGTTTTGCGAAGGATCAATCGGCGTCCGCTCCGACCAGTCCGGCAGCGCCCACCGCGCCTGCAACAACCAATCCGCCCTCGCCGAACAATCAGTAACCCAGACTTTCGCGGGCTTTTTTCGGCAAGCGTGCGAGGCTGATGGTTTTTTCCTGCGCATCTCAGGGTCATCGGAGTGTCTGCTCTGAAAAGCATCGGAGATGCTGGATCCTTCGTGTTGCCCGTCTCTTCACTGGGATAACCTGATGCGAGGAGAATCGGATGCTTCTTCTTCGCAAAAAGAGCCGGCTGACTCTGGTTGTCATCGGCCTGTGTCTTGCTTGCTCACTCGAAATTGGGTTCGGACAAAGCGCCAAGAGCAACGCGCCGTTGCCCGTCATTCATGTCGACAACGGTCCGAATTCGCCGGCAGCCGAACAGGCGCATTATGTGGTGCTGGTTTCGCTCGACGGCTTTCGCTGGGACTATGCGAAGCGCGATAAAGCGGCTCACCTGCTGGCGCTGGGTAGGAAGGGGGTGTGGGCCCCGCAGGGCATGCTGCCCAGTTATCCGTCGCTCACGTTTCCCAACCACTTCACGATTGTCACCGGGCTCTATCCCGAGCATCACGGCCTGGTGGCGAATAGCTTCTACGACGAAGAAAAGCACGCGCGGTACGCGATCAATGATTCGAATGCCGTCACCGATGGCAGCTGGTACTCAGGCGTGCCCTTGTGGAGCCTGGCGGAGAGCCACGGGATGCGTTCGGCTTGTTTCTTTTGGCCCGGATCTGAAGCCAAGATTGCCGGTTTCCGGCCCACTTACTACCTGAAATATGACGACAAGATCGACGACGAGGCGCGCATTGCTCAAGTGCTGGAGTGGCTGAAATTTCCCGAAGCCGATCGGCCCCATTTCATCACGCTCTACTTCTCCGAGCCCGATCACGAAGGCCACGAATTCGGTCCCGATGCTCCCCAGACCAAGGCTGCGGTGATCAAGGTGGATGCGCTTGTAGGCAGGCTTGAAGCCGGACTCGCCTCGACGCATCTACCCATTGACCTCGTCGTTCTGAGCGATCACGGCATGGTGAAGGAACAAGGGCCGTGGATTACACTCGACCAGGTCGCCGATCTGAGCGGTTTTGAAACGGTCGGATCGCTGCTCTATGGAAAGACCGAAGAGGATCGGGCGCGTGTTTATAGCCAATTGAAGAGGATTTCTTCGCAGTTCATGGTATTTCGGCTGCAGCACGTGCCGGCCGAACTGAACTATAGCCAAAACCCTCGGGCTGGGGATCCGGTGGTGATTGCTACGGGGCCCTATGCGATTCGCGCCCATGGGCCCCCGGCCGATAGGCCGGATCATCCGCCCACCCCTGGAATGCATGGATTCGACCCACGCGCCATGCCTGAAATGAAGGCCAGTTTCTTCGCGGCCGGTCCGGACATCCTGCGTGGTCGAACGGTCTTGCCATTTGAAAACGTCAATTTGTATCCTTGGCTCGCCCACCTGCTGGGCCTGAGTCCCCCCCGGTCAGACGGCAGCCTGAACGTCCTGGCGGGTACGTTACGCGATAACGGTGGCGAATCCGCCGGCGCAAGTAGTTCGTCTCTCAATAAGGGTCCTTGAAAACGTAGAGGAGCAAACAAGGAATGAACGTGGTGATGGGGATCGACGGCGGCGGTACGCGGACGCGCGCCTCGATCGTTGCCGGAGATCGGATTCTTGCCTTCGCCGAGAACGGCTCGATCAAACGGCTGCGCGTGGGGGCGCAGGCCGCCGAGGAGAACCTGAGAGATTTGCTGGAAGAGGTATATCGCCAGGCGGGCCTGAAGGAGATTGCAGCGGCTTCAGTGGGGCTGGCAAGTTCGACCATGCCAGGCGTATCGGAATGGATCAATGCCGTCTTTGAGGACTTCCATGTAAAACGCTCCGAAATCGTCGGCGACGAGGTCATTGCGCTGGATGCAGCATTTCGCGGCGGACCCGGCATCCTGCAGATTGCCGGTACAGGCTCAAATACCATTGGCAGGGCACCGGGAGGTGAACGCGAGCGCGCAGGAGGATGGAGTTCGCGCCTGGGTGATGACGGCTCGGGTTACTGGATCGGCCTGCATGCAGTGCGCCGGGCGCTCAGGGCCTATGATCGCGAAGAGCCCACTCGGATTCTCGAAACCGTGGGGCGCATCTGGGGAACGCCAACCATGGACGAGTTCATCAACGTCGGTGACGGGACTCCCGGACCCGATTTTGCCATGCTGGCGCCGGCGATCAGCCAGCTTGCCGAGGAAGGCGATCCGGTTGCGGCGGGACTGCTCCAGCAGGCAGCCGCCGATCTGGTGGAATCTGTCCTGCTGGTCCGCGCCAAGCTGCGCAGGAAGCACGGTCTCACCCAGGAAGTCCCGGTGGCGTGGATTGGCAGCGTCATCGGCAAGGCCCGGCTGGTGCGCGAAGCATTCTTCGAGGGCCTGCACAAAGCTGCCCCTGAGATGCCTGTGGGTGAACGCGAAGTAGCCGGCATCGATGGCGCTATCTGGCGGGCGCAGCGATTGGCCGAGGCGGGCCGCCTGGGATCAGGCCGACAGGCTGACGTTCCCCCCGCCCGCAATTGATCCCACCAGCTTACCGGCTTTATCGAGGGCAACCAGGTTGGCCGGCATGCCCGCGGACAATGAGCCGGATTTGCTCTCCAGGCCCGTCATGCGTGCTGGGTTGCTCGTCAGCAACCGCAGCCCCTGCGCGACAGAAGCGCCGGTGAATGCCACAAAATTTGTGAGTGCGCGGTCGAGGGTGAGAACGCTGCCCGCCAGGACGCCGCGTGCCATCGCCCGTCCATTGGCCACCTGAACGGCAAATCCGCCAAGCTGGTATTCACCTTCGGGCATGCCGGCAGCGCTCATCGCATCGGTAACGAGGATGCCTCGTTCCGCTCCTTTGCAACGCCACCAGATCTGGACCATTTCCGGGACCATGTGAACACCATCGCAGATGAGCTCCGCGAAGAGCTCATCGCTCGCGAGAACCGTTCCAAGGATGCCGGGTTCGCGATGGTCAATCGGGCGCATCGCGTTATAAGTGTGCGTTGCGCTGACGGCTCCCGCGCCGATGGCGGCACGCGTTTCAGATGCAGTGGCGTTAGAGTGACCAACCGAGATCCGCACGCCGCGGGCGGTTGCATGTCGAGCCAGCTCAGCAGCGCCGGGGAGTTCGGGCGCCAGTGTCATCAGCGTGACGCGGCCCTCCGCGGCTTCGAACATGCGGTCGAATGTGGCGATGTCGGGCGCGAGCAGGTGCTCAGCCGGTTGCACGCCGCGTTTAGCATGCGACAGAAACGGTCCTTCAAGATGAATGCCCAATGGTTGTGCCAGGCCCGCTCGTTGCGGCCTGGCGACGAGCTTTGCGAGCCCTTCCAGAGCCCGCAGGGTTTTGTCGAGTGGAGCCGTGACCGTGGTAGGCAAAAAGCTTGCGGTGCCGCGGGTAGCAAGAAAGGCGGCAATTTTGTCAAGAGCCTCGGGTGTCGCTTCCATCACGTCGTGCCCTGCCGCACCGTGGAAATGCACATCGAAAAACGATGGAGCGAGCATGGCGCCGGGGAAATCGACAGGCTTCAGAGAAGTGCTGCTCGCCTCGCGAGAGCCGACGTAGACGATGTGTCCGTCTTCGATTTCGACAACGGGGTGGTCGATCATGCGGCTTCCATCCCAGAGCCGCTCCGCCGTAACGACTGTGCGCATGATGATGATTATTGCAGGCGTGGGCGGCCTGATAAGTCGCACGTTGAATTTGTCTGAAGGTGGCTGTCATCGCACTGTAACGCGGTCCCGACGGCGCGTTTGTTATCGTTTTCATCATGAACATGAGGGGTCTGTTTCCAGTCGCCTCCATGGTCCTTGCCTTCGCAGCCGGACCGCTCGCCGCACAAACGCACGATCTCTCGACCAGCAAAGAATGGGTTGGTCCGATCCCTGGACAACCGCAGCGAATCAACAGCCTCCCGATGACGATGGCTGTGTCGCCGGACGGTCGCTACGTAGTGACGGTGAACGCCGGCTACGGCACATGGGAATCGAAGTACGAGCAGTCGCTGGCTGTGCTCGACACGGAATCAGGCAAGGTGACGGACTTCCCCGATGCGCGTACGCTGGCGCGGATCGCCAAGCAGACGCTGTATTCAGGGCTCGCGTTCAGCCGCGATGGAAGTCATCTCTACGCCAGCATGGGATCGGAAACCGACCCGGAAGGTACGAACAAGGATGACACCGGCAGCGGCGTCGTTGTGTATCGCTTCAGCGAGGGCAAGATCGAGCCGGAGCGGTTCATTCATCTGCCTCTGCAGCAGCTTGCGCCGGGGCGCACAACGCGCCTCATTGGCGAAAAGGAAGGGGACAAGGGAATTCCGTATCCAGCCGCGATTGCGGCGGTCGGCGCAGCCGGCGCTGAGAAGTTGCTGATTGCCGATAACCTGTCCGACGACGTCTTGCTCATCGATTCAGCCAGCGGTGCGGTGGAGCACCGGTTTGATCTGGCCGAGAGCGACGCCGTGCCGTCGACGTATCCCGTAGCGCTGGCTATATCGAACGATGGGCGGCGCGCGTTTGTGGCGCTGTGGAATGTGTCGGAGATCGTCGAACTCGACCTAGCCAACAACACGGTGGGCCGCAAGCTGGCGCTTCTCAAGCCGTCGAATCCGGTTGCGCCGGGCACGCATCCATGCGCGTTTGCGCTTTCGGCCGACGGCAGCACGCTCTATGTGGCGCTCGCCAATCGCGACGCAGTGGCCGCCGTGCACGTTGGCGGCGATGCATTTTCTGTGAAGGGTTATTTCGACACACGCCTGCCGGGACAGAGCTATTTTGGTGCGGAGCCGATGGCGCTCGCATTGAACAGGGGCGGCGATCGGCTTTATGTCGCGAACATGGCGAGCGATGCGGTGGCCGTGATCGATACGAAGAAGCTGACGGAGAAAGCTGCCAGGAGCGGCATGGTGGAACCGGACGGCTTCATTCCCACCGACTGGCTGCCATTCTCGATGGCATTTGTTCCATCGGCCAATGGTGGAAAGCTCTACGTCGCCTCCGGGAAGGGACAGGGAACCGGACCCAACAATTTCGCACAACGCGAAACCGAGGAGACAAGGGCAAGGGATTTTCATTCGCCGAACACGTACATTTGCACCCTGCTCTATGGATCGCTGGCCTCCATCGATACGAGCGAGATCGATGGAAACCTGGCGCAGTGGACGCAGACAGTACTCGAGTCGAATCGCATGAAGGCCGCGGCCGCGAAAATCACGTTCGCTGATGGCCGCCACGACCGGATCAAGCACGTGATTTACATCATCAAGGAGAACCGTACTTACGACCAGGTAGTGGGCGATCTGGAGCAGAACGGCAAGCCTGTCGGCAACGGCGATCGCAGTCTGACCATGTACGGCGAGTCGATTACGCCCAACGTTCACAAACTGGCGCTACAGTTCGGAGTCCTCGACAACTTCTATGATTCGGGCGAAGTGTCGGGCGATGGGCACGTGTGGTCGAATGCCGCCATTGGCACGGACTACCTGGAGAAAACGTGGCAGCAGGCGTATCGCGGCGGTGAGAGAACGTATGACTTCGAGGGGGTGGTGGCGGACGACTACCCGCTTCTACAGAAGATTCCGGACGTGAATGAACCGGCCAGCGGATACCTGTGGGGCAATCTGGCCGCGCATAACAAGAGCTACTATCACTTCGGCGAGTTTATTTCGACGATCTTTTGCGACGAACCGGCCGCGAACGATCCGCAGCTCGGGCCGATGCTTGCGGGTCGCAAATGCGACAAGAAGGCCATTGAACCGGGAGAAGCGATTCCGGAGGATTGGGGCGGCGGGGTAAACAAGTGGCCCTGGCCGATACCGTTGATGGCGGCGAATACCGCGACGAAGCCGGAACTGGTGGGGCACTTTGCCAAGGAGGCCCCGGATTTCAATCTCGCTATTCCCGACCAGATTCGAGTGAACATCTTCATGCGCCATCTGAAGCAGTGGGTTGCGGACAAGCAGCAGGGGAAAGACACGATGCCGAATTTCGTCATGCTTCGCCTGCCCAATGACCACACGGCAGGAACGCGCCCCGGCGGACCCACGCCAAAGTCATCCGTCGCCGACAACGATCTCGCGGTCGGTCGCGCAGTCGATGCCATTTCGCATTCGCAGTTCTGGGACGATACCGCGTTTTTCATTCTCGAAGACGACGCGCAGGCCGGCGCAGATCATGTGGACGCGCATCGCAGCTACGCGCTCGTGATCAGCAAGTATGCACCCCATCGAGCAAACGGCGGCGCGTTCGTCGACAGCCACTTCTATTCGACCGTGAGCGTGGTGCGCACCATGGAGACGCTGCTTGGGCTGCCTCCGATGAACAATAACGATGCGTTCAGTTCGTTGATCTCATCCCTGTTCACGGGACCCGGAGACCAGCCGGCCTATGACGCCGATTATGCCAATCGTGACAACAATCTGATCTATACGGCGAACAAGGAGACTGCTCCCGGCGCTCAAGAAAGCATGAAAATGGACTTCAGGCACGCTGATCGCGCCCCCACGCAGAAGCTCAATGTGATCCTCTGGAGGGACGCTAAGGGCGATCAACCGCCTCCCGCCATGCTGCTTCAGAAACGCAAACAGGTCCATCGGGATGATGACGACTAGCGGCCGGTCCGGGTGAGGGCCCAGCCCGGACCTGGAAACTGGCTGACGGCCAATTTCTGCTGTATCGTTCTCTTGGGGTCGGTTCATGCTTAGCGTGCCAATCCGATGGGCACCGCTCTTCCTGTTACTTTGCACCGTAGCTGCTGCTCAGACGGTCAATTTTCCCGCGTCCGGCGCTGCCATGTCTTCTATGGACGCGATTCAAACGGGGCGCCTCGATTTCAATTTGTTCCTGATCGGTACCAGGGATCCCCACACAACCGAGGTCCAGCGCCCCAATAATTCTATTTCCACGTTGGATCTCAAAGCGCCCAGGAAGGCACGGCACGAATACGAGCAGGGATACAAGCTCCTGATGCGGAATGATCTGCAGGGCGCGGTACAACACCTGACCGGCGCTATCGCCGCTTATCCCAGTTTCGTCGCGGCGCATAACAGCCTGGGATCTGCTTATCTCAAACTGGGGCAAAACGAGCAGGCGTTCAGCGAATTCACGAGGGCCGTTGCATTGGACGACCACCTTCCCAATTCCTACCTGAATCTCGGTTGCGCAGAGTTGGCGCTCAACCAGTTTCCTGCCGCAGAAGCATCCCTGCGCAAAGCTTCTTCCATTGCGCCCTTGGATACCCAACTGAAGCTCGCGCTGGCCTACGGCGAGTTTGCCAACCACGACTACAACGGCGTAATCGCAACAGCTCGCGAAGTCCATGAGCACAAGCACGACGGCGCGGCTGTTGTGCATCTGTTTGCTGCGGGAGCCTTCGAAGCGCAAGGCAATTTCAGTGAAGCGCAAAGGGAGATGGAAACGCTGCTTGAGGAAGACCCCCAGTCTCCCTCGGCCGGCCAATTCCATCACATCCTCGACCAGATCAGGGTGGAACAAACGCGTCGAGCAGAGGCGAAGTTGCATCCGGTTGGCGCGCCGATGCAGGTTGTGAAAGCACCGGCGGGACCAAGCCCGGAAGAACTCGCGCGTCGCCGGCAATATGCTCTACAGCAGCAACAAGAAGAAAAGCAGATTGTCGAGGCCGAAGCGGCTCCCGACCCAACGTGCGCCGATTGCTCTGCAAATCGCCCCGACGCACCCGATCCGACGCCTGATTCCAGCTCGGATTTGAACTCACCTGACAAGGGTCTTTCCGGTCCTATCCTGCGAATCAATGTGAACGAGGCCTCAGTTTTCTTCGCCGCCACGGATCACGGTAAGCCCGTTACCGATCTTCTTCCTTCGGATGTCGACCTCCGCGATGACGGCAAGCCTCCGGAAACGATTCTTGGATTCCGCAATGAATCGCAACTTCCCTTGCGGCTCGGCCTCGTGATCGATACCAGCGACTCCGTGGCTCAACGCTTTTCTTTCGAGCAGGCCGCGGCAACCAGGTTTTTGCAGGAGACCGCGTTCCGCCAGGACGACCTCGCATTCGTTGTCGGAGTCAACAACGTTGTCCTCCTGGCTCAGGATTTCACCGCGGACCAGACGTTGACTTCCCGAGCCATCTACCAGCTTGCGTCCAGCGGCGGAACCTCGGTGTGGGACGCGGTTGCGTTTGCCGCGGACAAGCTGGCCGACCGCCCCGAAACCCAACCGGTCGCGCGAATCCTGGTCGTCATCAGCGACGGCGAAGATAACTCGAGCAGTACAACCCTGAAGCAGGCGATTGCGCGTGCTCAACGCGATGAAGTCGCAGTGTACACAGTCAGCACCAGCGATGGCTCTGCCGACGCCACGATTGGCGACCGCGCATTGAGTACTCTGGCGGATCTTACCGGTGGCGCTTCGTTCATGCCGGGTTCGATCCGGTTCCTCAAGGGGAGTCTTTCCGATTTGCAGCAGGTGATCCGCAGCCGGTATCTCATTTCGTACAAGCCAGCGTCTTTCAAAGCCGACAGCAAGTACCGCACGATCGATCTGGCGGCGCAAAAGGACGGTCACAAGCTCAAGATCTTTGCGCGGAAAGGCTACTATGCCACAGCTGCGCAGCCGGCATCGCTGGATCACTGATCTCGGACTGCGCAGGTTTGTCCTTCGTGTCGATGGCTGACCCGCATTTGAAGGCGCAAAGTGATCTCGCCATGCATCGAGGCCGCCCGTGTATGGTGGTATGCGGCAGAGATTCTTGTGTCCGGAGGCGCTTGTGCTTGGGATGAATCGCAGAGACTTTATCAGAGCGGCAGGTGCGACATCGGCCGTCACCATGATTGCACCGGGTGTCTACGCGCTGGGTGTTCAAGAGGAGCCGGCCACGCCAGTCGCTGCGAATGACCACATCCAGATCGCACTGATCGGCGCTGGCGGCCAGGGGCAGTACGACACGTCAATCGCGGTGCAGGTGCCGGGCGTAAAGCTGGTGGCAGCTGCCGACTGCTACAACGGACGGCTTGCGCGCTGCAAGGAATTGTGGGGCGACGACGTGTTCACGACGCGTGACTACAACGAGATCCTGGCGCGCAAAGATATCGATGCTGTCATCATTGGAACCCCCGATCACTGGCATAAGCAGGCGTCTGTTGATGCGATGAAGGCCGGCAAGGATGTGTACTGCGAAAAACCAATGATTCATCTTTATTCCGACGGGCCCGAGTTTATCGAGGCAGCTCGGTCGACGCACCGAATCATTCAGATCGGCAGCCAGCGAGTCAGTTCGCTGATTTACGCCAAGGCCAAAGAACTGCTGGAGTCGGGCGCCATCGGCAAGCTGAACATGGTGACGGCGCGCTGGGATCGCAATTCTGCGATTGGCGCGTGGGACTACACGGTTCCGCCGGATGCTTCAACGGAAACCTGCGACTGGCCGCGATTCCTCGGCACGGCGCCCAAGATCCCCTTCAATGCCGAGCACTTCTTCCAGTGGCGAAAATGGAAAGCTTACGGGAGCGGCGTGGCGGGCGACTTGTTCGTGCATCTTTTCAGCGGCACGCACTTCATCACGGGATCGCACGGGCCCACGCGCGGCATGGCCACCGGCGGGCTGCGCTATTGGGATGACGGACGCGATGCGCCTGACGTGATGCTGGGGTTGTTCGATTACGCGGAAGGATTCAACCTGAGTCTGCGCGTGAATTTTGTCGATGGGGGCGAAGAGAGCGAAGGCCTGATCTTTACTGGCTCCGAAGGCACGATGGAGATTGGGTGGGATGGCGTGACGTTGACGCGGGTTCCGCGCGAAACGGCGCCTGGCTATACGGTCGAGACGTTTCCAGAGGCGATGCAGCGAGAGATCATCGCCGCCTATGACAAGAAATATCCGGCGCACTCCGGAAAAGAGTCCCTGGGCGGCACGGAACATTTCGCCGCGCCAAAAGGCTATAGCGACAGCTACGACCACTTCAAGAACTTCTTTGCATCCGTGCGTTCCCGGAAACCGGTCATTGAAGATGCAGTCTTCGGGTTCCGTGCGGCAGGGGCGGCCCTGTTGAGCAACCTGAGCATGGAACGCGGGCAGGTTGTTCGTTGGGACCCTGATGCGATGAAAGTGGTTTAGGGCCAGGCCCCAAGAGCAACCGTGAAGCGGATTGGCGTACATCTTGGCACGGCGGGCGGCGCTTCAAACGCCATTGAGCGTGCGCGTGAAATCGGCGCGAACACGCTCCAGATCTTCACCTCGAGTCCGCGGATGTGGCGCGCGCCCAAGGTCGATCCCAAGCAGGCTGCGCGCATGCGAGAACTGCGCCGGAAGTATGATGTCGGGCCTCTCGTGATTCATACCAGCTACCTGGTGAATGTGTGCAGCCAGACCAAGGATTTCCGCGACAAGAGCGTCATCGCCTTTCGCGGAGAAATCGAACGGGCGCTGGACTTCGGCGCCGAATACCTGGTGCTGCATCCGGGCTCGTGGAAGGGCATGACCCGCGACGAGGGCCTGAGGCTGGCGGCTGAGTCCATCGAGCGCGCCATCGACGGAATCGCCTGGCAGGGGACCGGCTTTCAGATTCTCATCGAGAACACGGCCGGCGCGGAGTGCTCGCTGGGCGGCAGCTTCGAGCAGGTGGCGGAACTGGTAAGCCTGCTGCGCAATCACGCTCCTGTGGGTGTGTGCCTCGATACATGCCATACACATGTCTCTGGGTACGACATTGTCACGCCGGAGGGCTACGAAACGACGATGGAACAGGCTGGCGCGACGGTCGGATTCGAATCCGTCCGTGTATGGCATTGCAACGACGCCAAGGCCGCGCGAGGATCGAAACTGGACCGGCACGAACACATCGGGCAGGGCATGATCGGGGTCGAGCCGTTCCGCCGGCTGCTGAACGATAAGCGCTTTGCTCATTGCGCATTCGTGGCCGAAACGCCGGTGGATGAATCGGGCGACGAAGAACGAAATGTGCGTGTTTTGAGGAGCCTTGCAGAGTAGAATCGAACCTCCGAATTTCTCTGCCTGCAGGCATGGACTATGTCTGTTCGGCCTCAGGTTGCATCGTTACCGCATCATGCATTTCGAGAATGGTTCAAAGGAGATCGACTCGTGCGTACTTTCACAAGAATGCTGGCCCCCATGCTCGCCGCTGCAATCCTGATTCCGATGGCCGGCGCCCAGGACGCCAAGAATCCCAAGCCGCCCGTCAGCAGATCGCAGTTTCTGCTGGACAGCTGGAACGATATCGGCCGCAAGCTGACCGCGATGGCCGAGGACATGCCGGAAGACAAATACGATTCCAGGCCGAATCCGGCGCAGCGTACGTTTGCCGAGCAGCTGCTGCACGCCGCAGGCGCAAATTACTTCTTCATCAACCCGGCAAAAGGCATGAAGGCTCCCTCCACGGACGACGTGAAACGCGCGGACTACAAGACCAAGGCTGACGTGGTCGCTTATGTGCGCAAATCGTATGCTGACGGCGCTGATCTGATCAAGAGCAAGGGCGATGCTGGTCTCGATGGTATGTTTGTGGATCCGTTTTCGGGTCAGCAGGTGCGGTTTGGGGACTATGCATGGGGGTTCATTGAGCATTCGGGCGAGCACTACGGACAACTCGTCGTTTACTACCGCGTGCTCGGCATGGTTCCGCCGGAATCGCGACCGAAAAAGTGAAGCACTGAAACGCTCTCGTCTGTGACTTACGTTTGGTTGGCGCAGCTGGAATCCGTGTTCATGCGATTGCAGACAGAACCTCGCATTTCGAGCTCTCATCGTCCGCCGTTTACACTGAAATGTGATGGCGGACGAGAAAGAGTTACGGTACGACCCGGCGGCGATTGAGACCAAGTGGCAGCAGCGCTGGGCTGCGGATCCCGGCCTGTACGCGGCCGAGGGGGCGAATAGCCACAAGCCTAAATACTACGTGCTGGAGATGTTGCCCTATCCGAGCGGTGCGCTCCACATGGGCCACGTGCGCAACTACTCGATCGGCGATGCGCTGGCGCGCCACATGTGGATGCGCGGGTATAACGTGCTGCATCCGATGGGCTGGGATGCCTTTGGCCTTCCCGCAGAGAACGCCGCCCTCAAGAACAACACTCCTCCCCGCGAGTGGACGCTGGGCAATGTGGCCGCGATGAAGCGGCAGATGCAGCGCATTGGGTTCAGCTACGACTGGGCGACGGAAGTCACCACATGCCTGCCTGACTACTACCGCTGGAATCAATGGTTTTTTCTGCGCATGTACGAGAAAGGCCTGGTTTACCGAAAGAAAAGCAAGGTGAACTGGTGCCCCGAGTGCGCGACTGTTCTTGCCAACGAGCAGGTAATCGATGGCAAGTGCTGGCGGCATGAAGACACGCTGGTCGAGCAGCGTGACCTGGAGCAGTGGTTCCTTCGCATCACAGCGTACGCCCAGGAACTGCTGGACGGACTCGACAAACTTGATGGCTGGCCGGAAAAAGTGCGGACGATGCAGCGCAACTGGATCGGCCGGAGCGAAGGCACCGAGGTGGATTTCATCTTCGAGCGCAGCGCCAAGGAGATTCGCGAAGAGCAGGAGGGCAAGGTGACGCTCGAGGGAAATCGCGAGCGTGAAAAGATTCGTGTATTCACGACGCGCGTGGATACGATCTTTGGCGCGACCAGCGTACAACTGGCCCCCGAGCATCCGCTCGTGACGAAATTGGCTGCCGGCGATGCAGGGTTGAGAACGCAAGTCAGCAAGTTGATAGAAGAGCAGAAGAAGGCAAGAGAAACTGGCGATGTCGGCGCGATCGAGAAGCATGGTGTTCCCACCGGGCATTTTGCCGTGAATCCTTATAGCGGCGACCCCGTACCAGTCTGGGTGGCAAATTACGTGCTCATGGACTATGGAACGGGCGCCATCATGAGCGTGCCCGGCCACGACGAGCGCGATTTCGAATTCGCGAAGAAATATGGAATTCCGATAACCCGCGTGATTGCGCCGGCGTCTATATCCACCTCGGGTGAAGATGCGCCCGAGTTGCCCTTCACGACCGAAGATGGCGTGCTGGTCAATTCCGGTGCGTACAGCGGGCTCACCTGCGTTGAAGCGCAGAAGAAATTACAACAGGTGGCTCAGGAAAAAGGATTCGGCAAGGCAACGGTTACTTACCGCCTGAAAGATTGGGGTGTCAGCCGCCAGCGCTATTGGGGTACGCCGATCCCCATGATCTATTGCGAGCGCGACGGGATTGTGCCGGTACCTGACGACCAGTTACCGGTGATTCTTCCAGACAAGATCGAGATCACACAGCAGGGCGGATCGCCGCTGGCGCGCGTGCCCGAGTTCGTTCACGTCAGGTGTCCGAAGTGCGGAGAGCCGGCGCGCCGCGAGACCGATACGATGGACACGTTTGTCGATTCGAGCTGGTACTTCTATCGCTACACCGACGCGAAGAATGCGCAACGCCCCTTCGAATCAGCGACGGTGAAGTACTGGTTCCCGATCGACCAGTACATTGGCGGCGTCGAGCATGCGATTTTGCACCTGATCTATTCGCGCTTCTGGACGAAGGTGATGCGCGACCTGGGCCTCGTAGCCAACGACGAGCCGGTAAAACGCTTGTTCACGCAGGGCATGGTGATCAAAGACGGCGCGAAGATGTCGAAATCGAAGGGCAATGTGGTTTCGCCCGATGACATGGTGTCCCGTTACGGCGCCGATGCTACGCGCATGTACGCGCTGTTTGCCGCGCCACCGGATCGCGATTTGGATTGGCAGGAGGACGGAGTCGCCGGCGTGAGCCGTTTCCTGTCGCGCGTCTGGCGGCTTTTTGCGGGCGACACCGCGCTGATTCCGAAGGCCAGGCGTGCCAAATCTCTCGTCGCGGCTCGCAATTCTGCAAGGACCGATGCTGAAACAAAGCTGCTCCGCGCACTGCATCAAACTATTGCGAAAATCACCGATGAGTTGAGCGGGCGGTGGCACTTCAACACCTGCATCGCCGCCATCATGTCTTTCGTGAATCTCATTTACTCCGACTCGGAGCGTTGGGTCGAGAACGGCCAGATCTCGGAAGAAGTGATCACCGAGGTTCTGCAGACGCTGGTGCTGCTGCTGGCCCCGTTTGCGCCCTATCTCGCCGCGGAGTTGTGGGAAGAATTGGGTGGCGAAGGCGCGGTTCTCCGCCAAACGTGGCCGAAGAGCGACCCGGGTTTGGCGAAGGAAGATGAAATCGAGATTCCCGTTCAGATCAATGGCAAGCTCGTCAGCCTCATCCGAGTTCCCGCTGGATCCGATGCGAAGACGATGGAAGCTGCTGCCTTGGCTGAGGAGAAGGTGAAGACCCGAACCGTCGGCAAAACGGTGGCAAAGGTCATCGTCGTCCCGGGGCGAGCTGTGAATCTGGTGGTGAAGTGAGCGAAGGCAGTACCATGGCGCAGCCGGTGCGCGGTACCCAAAAGCTGGTTGATCAGATGGGTTGGGTGATACGGCGGCCGAGTCTGACCTTTCTGGAAATTGGCTGGCGATGGCTCTTCGGCGTGCCGTTTCTTCTTGTCTGCTGGCGCCAGGCACAGCTGATCCTGGCTGCTGTTCCGCCCGATTCTGCGGGCCTGAACAACCTCAACACGCAGAATCCCTGGGTGGCGGGGGTGCAGCTCGGCAGCGTCTGGGGGCACTACGCCCCGCATGTTGCCGCGGTGCTCCACTGGCTGGCGCCGATTGCTGCCGTCGCATGGGTCGTCGTGTCGGCTGCGGGGCGCGCCGTGGTGTTCAGGAGCATCGGGCGGGGAGTGCGATTCCGGCCGCTCGCCATGTTGCCGCTGCAGGCAGCGTCGCTGGCCCTGCTGGCGGGTTTTTTCTGGTGCTGGTTGCGCGCCATGCAGTGGGTCGCAGCCACGCACATCGTGTCTGTCGGAGACTCCGACCTGGTCGGTTATTCCATCTGGGCGATCTTTCTTTCGCTGGGCTTCTTTTCTTTCTGGGCGGTGCTGAGCTGGCCCGTGACGATTGCCCCGGTGCTGATGCTCTTTGAGAGCCGCAATGCTTTTTCCGCTCTTGCCGAAAGCTTCAGGCTCGGCAAAACGTTCACCGGCAAGGTCATGGAGATCAATCTGGTGATGGGGATTGTGAAGCTCGCGATCATCGTGCTGGCAATGGTCTTCTCGGCTGCGCCGCTGCCGTTCAGCGACGAGCTTGGACCCGCCGCGTTGCATTTCGCCACGGCCTGCGCCGTGGGGTTCTACCTCGTCGCCAACGATTATTTCCAGGTGGTGCGCCTCAAGAGCTTCGTCGAGCTATGGCGCATCTATCGCTCGACGGCGGGGAATTGACCCATTTGTATCGCGAGGCTTCGCGCCGGAGAATCAACCGTGGGTTGCGAGTTCCTTTTCCGGAACTGTTTCTCGAGACGCCGCGGGGACATCTGCCCCTAGAAGCCGCCCCGAGATCGCGATCGAAACAGCGGCAATCGCGATTCCGGCTAATACGTCGCAAAAATAATGCCAACCGGTCGTGAGCGTGGAAAGAACAATCAGACCGGAAAGAGCGGCGATCGGGATCCGGAGCGGCCTCAATCCCCACAGAGCCTGTGCGCACAGAATCGCCCAGACAACATGGAATGATGGAAAGCAGACAACGCCGGCATCTCCACGATAGGCGTAGAACTGGGCGGTTCTCATTCCCACATAGGCTGATTGGCACAGTGCCTGGCCGGCATCCGGAGCGAAATGAAACCCATACCACGGACCCACAGCGGGGATCGCGATGAAGAGAGGCAGGCCAATCGCAAACGCCACGACATTTGCGATCAGGAACTGCCTGGCGTGCTTCACGTTTCCGGTGAGAATGGGCACGAGAACGGCCGCGGCAAGCATCCAGCCCAGCCAGCCATAGCTTCGATTGGCAAAGTGCCCGATCCAGTGATGAGATGCCCAGGCGACCAATGCGGGTACATGCACGCCGGCCTTCTGGTCGAGAAGCGCGAGGGCGGAATCCCGCAGAGGAATTCGAGCTCCGAGGCGAGCTGCGACATCAATGGGAAAGTGCAGCAAGCCAAACAGGAAGAGAGCCCAAAGAACCGTCATGACGGCGTCAAACCAATACGTCTTTTTTCGTTGCTGGAGATAGATGGGCAGTGGAGAAATGCCCGCAATCACAAAGACCGTGCCCAGAATGATCCAGCGGGCCTGGGGCACCACGGTAGAGGTCAGCATGCCGCCGACCCAGCAGAAAATCAAGATGGCAGCGCTTGCGTAGGCCAGCTGATGATGAAAGCCGAATCCTAAGAGCCATCGAGGGCGCCCACGCTGTTGATTTACTTCCATTGCCAACTCTCTCAGGATTCAGACTGATTGGACTCGATTTCTTCTGATCTTACCGCCTCGATGGTTCGCGGCGTCAGCGGCCCGGTTCCGATGGTAACTGGACAAGCAAGTGCACAGATGGACGCGTGACGGCCACCGGTGACGAGCATCCGTTCAGACGGGTTTTATTTTCAACCTGTCTTTGAAACGGCGGGGGTTTCATTGCCCTTAGAACAACTTGAGCCGGATCACGAAATACTTCTTGGGATCTTCTCGAATTGCCTTGAGCAACTGGTGCGCCTCGTCCATCGTCTTGTCCGTGCTGTCATAGAGGGTCCGGTTCTTGACGAGCTGACCCAGCGTTCCGTTACCCTCGTCGACGCTGGTCAGGAGGCTGTCAAGGTGAGTCACGGTGTCATCCAATTTGCGCGCGAAGGCCGGGTCCTTCGCCAGTTTCCCGATTGAGCCTTTGCCGGCATTGATTTCTGCCGTCAGCTGGTTCAGGTTGGCGACGGTGGCGTTCAGGTTGTTGTAAAGCGTTTCGTCGTGCAGCAGCTTGCCGGCGCTGCCTTTCCCCTCGTCGAGGGCGCTCGTTACGTTGTCGAGATGCTCCAGGGCTGAGTTGGCGTGCGTATACAACGCCTGGTCATTCAGCAGCTTGCCGACGGTTCCCTGTCCCTGACTAATCTGCGTGGTGATTTTCTCGAGATTTTCGGTGATGTGCAGAATCTTCGCATAAAAGGCCGGATTGTTGATCAGCTCGCCTACCGTGCCCTTTTGCGAATTCAGCGTGTCGACCAGAAGCGAAATCTTTCGCATGAGCGAGGTCACTTCCACGATCCCAGACTGGCTGGAACTGATGACGGACTGAATATTGGGAGCTTGTGTCGCATTGAGTTCCGCGTTGTTGGCGGGGGCTGGCCCGCTCGAGTGGGTGGAATCGATATCCACGTAACTGTCGCCGAGCACACCGGCTTGCGCGATCGAAGTCGTTGAGTCGGTGTGAAGATCGCTAAGGTATTCATATCCAACGCTCATGATGACTTCGACGGGGGTCGGATTGCGATTCGGAACGACGTGCATCGCGGTGACATTTCCGATGGTGACGCCTTCTAGGGTGACGGGGGCGCCGGTCTTTAGTCCGGATGCGTTGTCAAAGTAGGACCGGAGCACAATTTTTCGTGCAAAGATGCCGCCTGTTGATCCGGACATCAGAAAGATGAGCAGCACAAGGATTGCCATGGCCGCAAGGACCAAAGCGCCGACTTTCAGCTGCGACCATTGAATTTCCTTGCGGCTTGGCACCGGCACACCTCTTGCTGAAGTCCCACACCAGCGATGAGACGCCTTGAGGATAGCAGATGGCGGGCCTACTTCCCGTCCTCAAGTACCACGCTGGCAATCGCTAAATCGGCCGTATGGCTCACGGATAGTGCGGTTTGCGCCACCCCGATACGAGCGGCGACCTCGGCAGCCCGACCATGAAACAGCAAAGTGGGCCGGCTGCCGGGATACCGCACCACTTCGATCTCCAGCCAGTTCACACCTCGACTGATGCCTGTCCCCAACGCTTTGGCGCCCGCCTCTTTTGCGGCAAACC
Source organism: Occallatibacter sp. (assembly GCA_035308825.1). Taxonomy (GTDB): domain Bacteria; phylum Acidobacteriota; class Terriglobia; order Terriglobales; family Acidobacteriaceae; genus Telmatobacter. The sequence continues at coordinate 110,215 of DATGFX010000030.1, forward strand.
GAGCCGCGAGGCTCTCGGCGGCGTTGCGCTTGCGCAGGCAGTATTCCTGCTCGGCGCCGGTGTAGACACGATCGAGAAAGCGCTTTCCAAAGCGATCCACCGATTTCTGAATGCGCCCGATCTCGACCATGTCGATTCCGCTGCCCACGATCATGATGACTATGAAATTACATCATGGAGCATGCGGGAGAGGGGACCGCTGCGACGGCGCCTGTACAGAACCCGGTCAGCTAATCGTCGCACTCCGCAACACCGGTCAAGCTAGGTGCCGCTCATCCGATACAGATTCTGTGAAGCAGGGCGTCCCACCTCTCGCAGCGACACCTACCTCGCCGATTCCGTGGGCGATCGAATTGCGTGCTGTTTCCATGGGAGAACCGGGCCGGTTGATCCGAACCCTGACGGGCGCGATCCTGGGTTGCGGGGGGTGGATCCTGAGCCGCGGAACCAGCGACACAGGGTCAGTGAAACTACTGTTTGAATTCGAGCGGCGAAGCTGCCTTGACATCTACAGTGTGCTGGTTGCCGCGGGAGTGGAACTGAACCAGGCCGGTCATATCCAGTTCACCGAACTGTGCCAATGCACTCGTCTTCGCCAACCGGAATGCGGCAATGAGATATCGAGCATCGACCTTCAGATCCAGACATTTCCTCTCGCGCTTGGGAACGACACCTGCGGCAACCTGGATCGAAACCCCTGACCTCACCCAGCCTGGGAAGGGAGCCGTCATTGGAATGCGGAGCAAGCCCGAGCCGCTGGTACGAAGCGCTATTTCCCTGCCGAACGGTCGGGCACCGGTTGGGCGCTGTCAATCCAGGCCGTGTAGATCATGTCACGCAGCATGCTGGCGCCGGAGGCAAGACGCGCAGCGGTGAAGTCGCGGGATTCTGCCGTTCCCGCGCCCACAAATCCGCCCGCCTTCTCCAGTTGGTAAACCTTCTCGACGTAGGTGGCGGTTTGGCGCAGGTAGCCCATGTACGCATCGAACATGTCGCCGTCGATAGCGTGAGCGGGTGTCATGAGGGGCTGAACCTGGGTTTCACGGACATTTGCTGCTACGAAGGGTCCTTCAAACTGCCAGTGGATCTGATGCGAAGTGGTGTAGCCATTTGGATTCGCGCCGACCCATCCGTTGTACTGAACGGTCGTGTGGAGAGGCTGCGAACCGTCTCCGACGTAGTGTCCCAGCCAGCCGGCAAAGAAAAGAATCGCTTGCTCCACCGGCCTCGTGTCCTGGCCCGCGGCGGAAAGATGCCGGTATTCGCGCAGGGAGGACTTCAGGCGCTCCCAGACTTCCGTGGTTTCCCATGGCTGCAAGCCGATTTTTTCGGGTCGATCCCCAGCGGCAAATACTTTGGCCTCAAAATCGAGCCGGCGGTGAGGGAGGGGACCGAGGGCATCAGCGGATTCGAGGTTGATGAAGTGCTCGGGTGCCTGCGCAGCAGCCAGTTCCGGCTCCGCAGGAGAACGCCAGCGGTCTGGTTCGGGGCCAAGATACTCGATTTCGTTCAGGGCAGCCTCACTGCGCAGAAAAGACGGCACATCGGGTGGCAGGGAGGCAGCGGCAAGACGATTGATCATGCGATGCCCTTCATTGCCCCATGCGCAGGCGGGGGGTGACGCAAAAGCGACCAGGAGAAGGCAAATGGCAACCGATTCAAGGAGCTGAGAACACCGGGAGGCGCGCAACATGCTGCCAGTATACGATTGGGGAGTCGGCGACCAGAGCCTGACCAGAGAGAGTCCGCGTATCGAAGACGAGGTGAAATCCTATGGCGGAAAAGTCACTTTGCAGTGCGTGACCTTCGATATTCAACCATGCGTTTTTTGAGTAACATACAGGAAAAAGGGGCGTAAGGTATGGACGGTGACTTCGCCCAGCCGGGTTACGGTGTACGAGTGCGTTTTCGCGCGTCCGTTTCCAGCAACGAAGATCGATGTGCTCAACCGTCTCAGATAGTTCGAATCCGCGCGAATTTGAGGCGCCTTGAGCCTCGAATCCGGCTATCGACTCGGAAGTGCCGGTGCGAAGCTGCAGCGCCAGGAACCAACATCCGGGATCAGGGAATGCGGGAACCTGATCACGTCGCCTGAGAGAATGGATGAGAGCGGGAAGGGCATGGAGACAGACCGGCAAATGAAGGGTGCGCACAGTCCATCCCCCTCAACATGGTCTGCAGTGGCAGTGCTGTTTCTGGCCATGGCGGCCGGCGGAATCACTGCGCGCCTTGAGTCGGGGCCGAAATACGACTGGCTTCTTCTCATGACGGCCATGGGGCTCACCGGCGCCGTGGCCATTCGTCTGCTTGCGGACAATGCGGCTGAGCGCGCCGCCGAAGGCCGCTATCCCGGCGATCCCCTCAAGGACCTTCTCGACTCTGCGGGTTCGATCATGCTGTCCATCGATCTCGATGGCCGCTTGACCTACATGAACACGACGGCAGAACGGCTGCTCGGCTATCACGCGGCGGAACTGGTCAAGAAGGAAGATGCGACAGAGATTCTGGCGCCGGGCGAGGGGATTCGGCTGCTGGCTGAGATTCAGAAGATCTGTGGCATCGAGAGTGCGCCCTCCGTAAGCCCCGACGAACGCCGGGCGGCTTACACAGAGATCGTGCGCACGCTGCCTCCCAGCGTGGTGCCGACGCTGGAAACCCACATGCGCCGGCGGGACGGGACCTTGTTTCCCGTGCGGATGCACGTTTCAGTCCTGCGCAATCAGGATGGAGAGCCCATCGGCCTCGTTGTCGTGGGTCTCGACCAGAGTGCAACCACCCGGCGCGATCAGTGGAGACGCGAAACGCGGGAGCGTTATCGGGATGTCTTTGAGAATTCCAGCGAGATGATCGCAACCCTCGATCTCTCGGGACGATTTCTGTATGTCAATCCCGCATGGAGGCGGTGCTTCGGGCAGGACCGCAGCGGAGCCGTTGAGCGCGAGTTCTTCGAGGAAGCTTTTGGGCCGGATGGACGAGCCGAGGCGGCGGCGATGTTGCGCCGCGTTCTGGATGGCGAGACCATCGATCGCGCACCGATGCGCAACGAAACGCCGGAAGGTCAGTTGCAGGAACTCGAAGTGAGCCTGCATCAGCGCCGCCGTGCCGGTAAGCCGATGGCCGTGCAATGCCTGGTGCGCGATGTCACCCAGCAGAAGCAGCGCGAGCATCGTCTGGCCTTGCAACTCCTCGTCACCCAGATTGTGGGCGAGAACGTTTCTTCAGAGATGGCGGCGATGCGCGTGCTTGAGGCGCTTTGCGTGTCCCAGGGTTGGGACGTGGCCGTCAAATGGGAAGTGAACAGCGAAGAGAATCGGCTTGAGTTCAGCACCGCGTGGGGCGTTCCAGGAAAAGAAGCCGAGGCATTTATCCAGGAGAGCATCGGAAAATCTCTCAAGCCCGGCAACAGCCTCCCCGGGCGGGCATGGAACGAGGGGCGGCTTGTATGGCTCACGGATCTAGCCAAAGCGGCAGATGATTCACGGATCAAGAGCGCGCTTCGGAACAAAATGGTTTCGGGCTGGGCAGCGCCGGTGCAGGTGGAGAACAATGTTCTTGCGGTTCTTGAGTTCTACTGTCACCTGAAGCTCCGCGAGGATCGCGAAACGACTGCGGCAATGGAGACAGTGGCCGCATCGTTGGGCCAGATGCTGGCGCGAACCCGCGAACGCGAGCGCGCCGATGAACTGAGCCGGCAACAGAAGATTCTCCTTCACTCGGTTGCGGATGGCATTTTCGGTGCGGACCGGAACGGGCTGGTCCGATTCGCGAATCCCGCTGCGAGCCGGCTCCTGGGTGCGCCCGTCACAAGCCTGATCGGGAAGCCGGTCCACGAACTGGTCCACGGCACGGCGCCCGTCGACGAGAAGTGCGCAAGCGATTGCACCTTGCGCCGAGCGGTGACCGAACATGTGCCCTCGACCGGCGAGTTCACGATCTATCGTGCCAACGGGACAGGTTTTCCGGCCGAATACTTCCTGAATCCAATTCTCGACCAGGGTCGCTTCTCAGGCCTGGTGCTGAGCTTCAGAGACATCAGCCAGCGCTTTGCGCTCGACCGGCTCAAGGATGAGTTTGTATCCACGGTAAGCCACGAGTTGCGTACGCCGCTCACATCGATCCGCGGCGCGCTCGGGCTCTTGTCCTCGGGAATCCTTGGTGAGATCAACGATAAGGCTTCAAACCTGCTGCGCATTGCACTCAGCAATTCGGATCGCCTGGTGCGGCTGATCAACGACATTCTCGACCTGGAACGCGCGCAAAGCGGTCGCGAGCCGCTCGTGTTCCGGCCCGTGCAGATGGCAGACATGGTGCGCCAGTCCATCGACGGCATGCAGTTGGTTGCGGAAGAAGCCGGCGTGCTGTTGATTCATGACAAGACACAGGTGGAGATCACGGCCGATTCCGATCGCCTGCTCCAGGTTCTCACGAATCTTTTGTCGAATGCGGTCAAGTTCTCGCCGCCGAACTCTGCTGTATCCGTGATGCTTCGTCCCGGGTCAAGCGGCGTCACCCTCTCTGTGATCGATCAGGGCCGCGGCATTCCTGCGGACAAACTCGAAGCCATTTTCGGACGTTTCCAGCAGGTCGATGCTTCCGATTCGCGTCAGAAGGGCGGCAGCGGATTGGGTCTTGCAATTTGCAAGGCGATCGTGCAGCAACATAACGGGCGCATCTGGGCCGAGCGGAATCCGATGCGCGGATCAACGTTCCGGGTGTTCCTGCCGTATGTTCCGGCGGCTGCAACCAAGCCGAAGCCTGGTGACATTGAGGTACCCGGCGAAGGCGTTGTGTTGCTTGCGAGCGACAACGAGGCTTCGCGACCGCTCATCGGCGCCCAACTTGCCGATCATGGTTACCGCATCGTTGAAACGGCGACGGTGGAACAAACCCTCGCTGCAGCTCATGATGGGGTGGAAACTATCGTGCTTGACCTCGGGTCCTCCGGAATTAATGCGTGGGGAACGTTGCCGCGTCTGCGCCAGCAGAGTCCTGAATCCCACACGCCGGTGGCGCTGCTCAACCTTGACACGCAAATGGGTCCTCCCGCCGGCCTCGGAAACGGACAGGCTCGTCCCGCGATGGAATCCGATTCCATCAGCAACTTGATCCAGGGACTGGGTGTGGCCAAGCAAGTGCACATTATGGTCCTCGAGAACGACCCCAATACGGCTCTGATGGTGCGCGAGGTTTTCTCGCAAGGTGGCGCAACCGTGAAGATCGTGAATAGCCGCGAATCGGCTGAGAATGAATTCATGACCTTCGAGCCCCATATCGTGGTCATGAACATCAGCCTGCCAGGCAATGAGGGTTTCGGTCTCGTCGACTGGATGCGCGAAAAGGAGATTCTGAGGCACACACCACTCATCGTCTATGCGAGCCGTGAGCTTTCGGCCACTGTCAAGGGAAAACTCGCAATGAACCCCGCCAATTTGTTCCGCATCGCTCGTGTGCAGCCTGAGCAGCTGGAGCTGCTGCTCTTGACGATGTTGCGCGGGGCGCGTCACATTGAAGTAGATCAACCGGATGTTTCAAGCGTCAGGTAGTTGGCATGGGCATCCCCGAATTGAACCGGGTTTTCCGGCGCGACGATTGGCCCTCGAGGACGCAAACGCCACCTGAAATCTGCCGGCGCAATTCGGCAACAGAATGCCGGCGTGGCGCGGAGAGTTCGACGAATGCAGCACCGAATTTTAATCATCGACGACGAAGACGATATACGAGAAGTAGCTGCAATGAGCCTTGAAACCGTGGCTGGATGGGAAGTGATGGTGGCCAATTCCGGAGCGCAGGGCGTCCTGCGGGCGGCTCAGTATCAGCCAGATGCCATCCTTCTTGATGTCATGATGCCGGGCATGGATGGACCGACAACCCTGCGCGAACTGAGAGGCAATCCTGCCACTTCGCGCATTCCGGTGCTTTTCCTGACGGCCAAGGTACAGGCGACTGAGCGGCGGAGGTTTGCCGACCTTGGCGTGCAGGCTGTGCTGGTCAAGCCATTCGACCCGATGACGCTCTCTGTGCAGATCGCCGGTGTGCTTGGTTGGGAATAAAAGGGAGAGCGGATGAAACCAGCTCAGGCAGAGTTGCTGGCAGCGGCAATGGACCGCTTGTGGAAACAGCATTTGCCCGAATTGGAAGACCGTGTAGCGGTGCTCGAGGCGGCCGCAACAGCAGCTGGTGCCGGGACTATTTCAGATCAGCTTCGTGAAGAGGCGCATTTCGCCGCGCACAAACTTGCGGGCGTGCTCGGCACATTCGGGCTCGCGGAAGGAACCGATCTGGCTCGCGAAGCTGAGCGCTTTTTCTCCGGCTCCGACGAGGAGGGGTGGATCTCGCAGGAGCGCATCTCTCAGGTTCCGATCCAGCTGCGTGCCCTGATGGCTGCGCGAAAGTGAATGGCCCAGTCAACCAGTTACACTCGACACCAGTGACTTCCCACGATTCATCAGCCCGGCAGCTCGATCTGGCCTTTGAAGAGCAGAAATCCGCTCGGGGCATCTGGCCTGTTCGAGAACTGGTGGAGCATGTACGGGAACTGGTCGAAGCGCAATTTAACGATTTGTGGGTTGAAGGCGAAATCTCCAATCTTCGCCGCGCGCCGTCGGGGCATCTCTACTTCACGGTCAAGGACGCCGATGCTCAGCTTCCGGTCGTAATGTTCCGCCGCCAGGTATTACTGCTCCGTTTCCAGCCCCAAGATGGGCTCCATGTGCTCGTGCGCGGGCGCGTGAGCATCTATGAGAACCGCGGACAGCTGCAACTCGTCGCCGAGACGATCGAGCCCGTGCGAGCAGGGTCGCTGCAGCTTGCCTTTGAGCAGCTGAAGGAGAGGCTTAAGGCCGAAGGCCTCTTCGATGCGGACCGGAAGCGTCCGTTGCCTGAATTTCCGCGAACCGTAGCCATCGTGACTTCTCCAACCGGCGCTGTCATTCGGGATTTTCTCAATATCATCAGCCGGCGCCATTCGGGCCTGAATGTCGTGCTCTTTCCGATTTCGGTGCAGGGTGAGTCTGCTCCCGGCGAAATCGTCACGGCGATTGAGACGCTGAATCGGTCAGGACTGGTGGACGCAATCGTGCTGGCCCGGGGCGGCGGATCGCTGGAGGATTTGGCCGCTTTCAATAGCGAGCGAGTTGCGCGGGCGATCGTCTCATCAGATCTGCCGGTGATCGCGGGCGTTGGTCACGAGACGGATTTCACCATTGCGGATTTTGTCGCTGATCTTCGCGCCCCGACGCCGTCGGCGGCAGCGGAACTCGTCACCGAGGCACAGTACAGGATTGCCGATCGCCTCAACGACCAGGCCGCGCGTCTGGAACGAGCGACGCGCTTTCAACTGCTTCGGGCTCAGGCTCGCCTCGATGGGGTCCTCGTAGATCGCATGGGAGGACGCATGACCGCCTGGCTGCATCGGGTGCAGCAGGGAGCTGACGAATTCGCTTTTCAACTGGAGGGAGCCATCGAAAGCGCTCTGCAGGCGTTCATGCGCCGCAACACGGAATTAGGAACCGCCGTTCTTCGCCGCGACCCGCGCCAGCGACTGCAGGTTATGGAAGAACGTCACAATGCATTCCGCCTGCGTCTCGAACAGGCGATGGAAGGAATGCGTAAGGTCCTCGCGCAGCGCGTAGCAGCCATCCATCATCAGCTTCTCGCGCTTTCGCCGCTCGCGGTTCTTGATCGCGGGTACGCGCTTGTGTACGGCGCGGGAGGAGTACTGATTCGCTCTGCGGACCAGCTTGCGATTGGAGATCGCGTGACCACGCGCCTGAGCGATGGCGGGTTTATCAGCCGCGTGGACGAAATACCAGTGCGTGCGCAAAATGAAGAGGAGAACCCGGGAGAAGTGAAACGATGACAGCATCAGCGCGCAAGCTGTTCGGAACGGACGGAATTCGAGGCGTAGCGGGTGAGGCTCCGCTCGATCCAACCACGATCTATGCCGCCGGTCTTGCGCTGGGCCATTCTCTGCGCAAGAGCACCGGAACGTCCAGAATCATTCTCGGCCGGGATACGCGAGAGTCCAGCCTGTGGATCACTGCGACATTGGCCGCAGGATTGATGGAAACAGGAACGAAAGTTGAAAGCGCGGGGATTGTGCCGACGCCCGCGATTGCTTTTCTGGCGCGTAGTCGTGGATTCGATGCCGGCGTTGTGATCAGCGCATCGCACAATCCCTGGCGCGACAACGGGATCAAGCTTTTCGGAAAGGATGGTTATAAGCTTCCCGATGCGGTCGAGCTTGCGATTGAAGACGAGATTCTGCACCATGCTGCGACTGTGCATGCGCCGGAGCCGAGCGCCTTGCCGAAGATCGAAGATGATCTGAAGCTTCGGATGGAATACATCGAGTTTTTGTTGACGACGGTACCCGGCCTCAACCTGGGCCACCTGCGCGTGGTGGCAGATTGCGCCAATGGGGCCTCTGCCACGGTCGCTCCGGAACTCTTTCGCCGCATCGGCGGAGACGCAGTGCTGCTCAACGTTGAGCCTGATGGGAAGAACATCAATCTCGGGTGCGGAGCCCTGCATCCGGAATACGTAGCGGCCGAGGTGAAGGAGCGGGGCGCGAGCATCGGTCTAACTTTTGATGGCGATGCAGATCGCTGTATGCTCGCGGGCGCGCAGGGGAACGTGATCAATGGCGATGCAATTTTGCTGATGGCGGCGCGTGATCTAAAGGCGCGCGGATTGCTGACGGGAGATCTAGTCGTGGCTACCACCATGTCGAACATGGGCCTGGAAGCGGCGCTGAAGAGGTCCGGGATCCGAATGTATCGTGCACCCGTTGGAGATCGCTACGTTCTTGAGCAAATGCAGATTCGCAAGGCGGCGCTAGGTGGCGAGCAGTCGGGTCACATTCTTTTCCCGCACCTGGCGACAACCGGTGATGGGTTGCTTACGGGGCTCGTCGTCCTTGACCTGATCGCGCGTACCGGAAAAAGCATAGGCGAGCTTATTGCCGATTTGAAGGTCTACCCGCAGGTGATTGTGAATGTTCGGGTGCGAGAAAAGAAGCCCCTGGAGTCGCTTCCGGCGGTTCACGCCCAGATTCGAGCCGCGGAAGATGACCTGAGGGACTCGGGGCGGGTCGTAATCCGATATAGCGGTACCGAACCGCTGGCAAGGGTCATGATCGAGGCCGAAAACGAGCAGTCGATGCACCGCCACGCGGAAGCCATTGCCGCGGCTATTCGCAATGAACTGGGCGTTTGACATGCACTCGGCGGGAACGGCCGCCGAACTTCCGGGCGATCCCGAGACGTAGCAGAGGGGATGCCCAGGTACCGCAAGTACCACATGATCCGGAAATTACTCTTCAAAAAGCGTTGTTCCTGGGCTAATTTATTGATAAACCTAATCACAACCACCAAAACGGCGAGGGTCCGCGGACAGCGGATCAATGTTAGCTTTCAGACGGATCACTCCTGACCATGACAAATGCGCGCAGAGACGGGTTCTATTTTGTCGTGTTGGGTTGTGCGATCTTTCTCCTCTTTGGAGTGGTGTTGGAGGTCGTCGCATCTCACCCGATTTCTGACTTCAGATTTGTGTACAACGGTGCGAGGTGCATTCTGCGCGGTCTCGATCCATATAGCCCGGCAGAGTTTCAGCGCGTAATGGTGTCAGATGGAGCAGATCTGTCGGGACCTGATCGAAACCACTATCTCGAGATGTCGCACCACATGTACTTGCCCACAAGCATGATCGTCGCGCCCCTGGCGCTTTTGCCGTGGGTGCCGGCGCTCACGATCTGGACCATCTTGATTGCGGGAACCTTCATGCTCGCATCGCTCCTGATGTGGGATGCTGCGGGGGGCGATTCGCCGCTTTTTGCCGGCAGTTTGCTGCTCTTAATGCTTGGGAGTAGCCAATCTCTTCTGATCATCGGCAATGCCGATGGCCTCGTCGTGAGTCTTACCGTGATCGCCGCCTGGTGCTTTATCAACGAGCGCTTCCCCTGGGCGGGGGCCGTGTGCCTCGCGCTCGCTCTACTTCTCAAACCGCATGATGCCGGCCTCGTCTGGCTCTATTTTCTGCTGGCGGGCGGAACGTATCGCAAGCATGCGATAAGGACGCTCGAGATCACAGCTGCTTTGGGCGTTGTCACGGTCGTCTGGGTGTCTCTCGTCGCGCCTCACTGGTTCTCAGAGTTGCGGTCCAACCTTGCATATCTGGCATTGCCCGGTCACCTCAATGATCCGGGACCAGCATCGATGGCTGGTCACGGCATCGCGATGGTGATCGATCTGCAATCTGTGCTCAGCGTTTTTTGGGACAAACCCGCATTTTATAACCCGGTCAGTTTCCTGATTTCCGGAGTGTTATTCGTGGCGTGGATCCGCACGATTCTGAAATCCAAAGCTAATGCAGGGGGTGCGTGGCTCGCGCTTGCGGTGGCGTCAGCCTTGACGATGCTTCCTGTGTACCATCGCCTGAGCGATGCGAAACTGCTGCTCCTGACTCTTCCCGCCGGCGCCGCTCTCCTTGCTCGGGCCGGTCGAGTGGGCCGGATTGCCGCCTTGCTCAACACATTGGGCTTCTTCTTGACCGGTGCGGTTCAGTGGGTCATCTTGCTTTGGCTGCTCCAAATCGCTTCAAAGAGGCACCTCATCTGGGGATGGCCGCTGACTGATGCGCAAGTGATGCCGGTTCCGTTCGTTCTGCTTGCGATCAGCCTATTTTATCTATGGATTTCGGAATCAAAGGCGCGAAGCTTGATCGATTCTCCTGAGACGCTGCAGTCAGCGAAGACAGGCTAGGTCGGCGTCCCGATCTGTTCCTCAATCTGTGAATGTGCTTCAATACTCGAGCCTGATCCGGCTCTTGCAATGCCTGAGTCGGCTGGGATTCCTATTTCGTGAAGAAATTGTACTTCGAGATGCACCAAAGCGCCTTGACTCCATCGCGCCAACCAATCTTTTTGCCCTCGGCATAAGTGCGCCCGTTGTAAGAGATGCCGACTTCATAGATGCGCGCCCCCAACTTCGCTACCTTCGCTGTGACTTCTGGCTCGAAACCGAAACGAGGTTCGTCAATCCGGATTTTTTGGATAATTTCGCGCCGGAACGTTTTGTAGCAGGTCTCCATATCAGTGAGGTTGAGATCGGTTGCCATGTTGGAGCACATGGTCAGAAATCTATTTCCTACCGAGTGCCAGAAATAGAGCACCCGATGCGCGCCCGCGCCCCCGAGGAATCTTGAGCCAAAAACCACATCTGCTTTCCCGGAAAGAATTGGGGCAAGCAGGAGATAGTATTCGGTGGGGTCGTACTCCAGGTCGGCGTCCTGAATGATCACGATGGGCGACGTTGCAAGTGCGATCCCGGTTCGAAGAGCGGCGCCCTTGCCGCGGTTCACCTCGTGCCTCACGAGCTGGATGCGTGAATCGCTCTGGACGGCATTCTGAAGGCGATCCCACGTGCCGTCATCCGAGCAATCGTCGACGACAACCAATTCTCGGATTGGGCGCTGAGCCAGAACCTCCTCGATGACCCTGACCACGGTGGCCGCCTCGTTGTAAACCGGCATGACCGCAGTGAGGCAGGGTGCAATCTCTTCGTTCGATGACATTGCCGACATCCTAGCATCTCCCCGAATGAGCGAAGGCAGGAAACGGATAGCATGAACTGAGTTTCAAACTCCTACCGAAGGTCAGCAAGCGCCATTGGTCACGGGCGGGCTCAACCAAGGGCCAGGTTCGCTTGCGGGCCGGGTCAACATCAGGCCGGATATCGATCGGGGCTTCACGGGACCAGACGGGATGCCGCATGATGGCGGCGAACCAGGTACCGCAAGTACCACCTGATCGCGAAGATTGCACTTCAAAAAGCGGTGTTCCTCGGCTATCTTTCTGATAAGGAAAAATTTCGGCTTGCCCGACAGTTCGAGCCGCACATCCGGTACGGACGTTCCGGGAAGCGCAAATGTGAAGTGGGCGGCAAACCACAGACCCTCGATACGGAGATCGTGACGCCATGATTAACGGGAAACGCATCGCCGTGGTAATGCCGGCCTATAATGCCGAGAAAACGCTCGAAATAACGGTCCAGGAATTGACCGATGCCGTGGATATCAAAATCCTGGTTGATGATTCGAGCAGGGATCAAACGGCCCAGCTTTCAAGGCGTCTTGGAATACAAACATATGTTCACGACGCCAACTATGGTTATGGCCGCAATCAACAGACCTGCTATCGGGAAGCTCTTTCTTCCGGCGCCGATATCATCGTGATGCTGCACCCCGATTATCAATACTCGCCGCGCCTGGTACCGGCAATGGCGGGGATGATCGCAAGCGGCATCTACGATATGGTCCTGGGCTCTCGAATCCTGGGCGGCAGCGCGCTGAAGGGCGGAATGCCGCATTACAAATATTTTGCGAACCGCTTCCTGACCGCATTTCAGAACCTGTTTCTCGGAGCGAAGTTGAGCGAGTATCACACCGGGTTTCGCGCCTTTTCGAGAGAGTTGATCGAAGCCTTGCCGCTTCTTGAGAATTCCGATGATTTCGTGTTTGACAACCAAATGATTGCCCAGGCAGTGATGTTTGGCTTCAAAATCGGGGAAATCTCTTGCCCTGCCAAATATTTTCGAGAAGCCTCTTCGATCAATTTTCGGCGCAGCGTGAAGTATGGATTAGGAGTGCTCGGCACAACGATCAGCTTCGTGATGCACAAATGGGGAGTTTTTCGGATTCCCAGGTTCGATTCCAAAGGACGAAGGCTCGCCCAGAACTATTATGCCGGTATTGCAAATCATTCCTAATCCCCCCATGGTTCTTGGGACCGAAGGCAGCCTCTATCTCAGCGTATGCACCAGTGCTCGCGGTGCGCAAAGAAACGGAGATGCGCTGATCGCTTTATTCGCCGGACTCACGATTCACATGTAAGTTGAGACCAGATAGACGGTTTCGATTCGGAAGCGGTTGCGCCCGACCTATTCAGTCGGATCTTCGTGCTAAGAACAAGGAGAATTGCGGGATGACGAGGCAACGCTGGGACGGGTTATATCTCGCAATTCTGGGATGTGCCGTTTTTCTCGGCTTTGGACTCATCGAAGAAGGAGCGGTTCCACGCGCTGCCTCAGATTTCCGCTTCGTCTATAACGGCACCCGGTGTGCGATTGAAGGAATTGATCCATACCGACAGGATGAATTCTTAAAGGTCTACCTTGCGGAAGGTGGCAGCGTAGGTTCAGGTGCTTCGCAACAAAGCTACCTGGTCATGACACACTACATCTATCCCCCGACAAGTCTTATCCTCGCTCCCTTAGCCATGCTTCCCTGGACCGCTGCCAACTTCGTGTGGTCGATGTTCATCGCCGTGGGCTTTGTGCTGGCTGCACTGCTCATCTGGGATATCGGCGCGGAATATGCACCAATTGTCTCGGGTTTCCTGGTGTGCTGTTTCGTTATAAGCGCTCAGACACTTTTGGTCATTCGAAATCCGGTTGGCGTCGCAATCAGTTTCGGGATGATCTCGATCTGGTGCTTCTTTCGCCAGCGTTTTGAATGGGCGGGCGTTTGCCTGCTTGCCGTCTCGCTGATGCTCAAACCGCATGATGCCGCCTTATTGTGGCTCTTCCTGCTGCTTGCTGGGGGCTCCTATCGTAAGCGTGCTTTGCAGACACTTGCGCTCACGGCGGTCCTTAGCTTGCCATTGATGATTTGGATGGCGAACATTTCACCCCATTGGATTCCTGAGCTGCGCTCCAATCTCGCGCTGCTCTCATCCCATGGGCAGGTGAATGATCCCAGTCCCACATCACCGGGCGCACGGGTGCCCGAGATGATGGTGAACCTTCAGACTGTGGTCAGTGTATTTCGAAACGAACCAGCTTTCTACAATCCTGTTACCTACGTTGTTTGTGGCTCCCTGATTCTGATCTGGTCGTGGATTACGTATCGGAGGCGCGACTCGCATGCGAAAGTCTGGTTCGCACTCGCTACGATAGCTCCCCTCTCCATGTTGCCCTTTTATCACCGCATGTTTGATGCGAAGCTATTGCTCCTGACGATACCGGCGTGTGCGATGCTTTGGGCGAGTGGTGGAGTTAAGCGATCGCTATCGGTCTTTATCACTCTTGCCATATCAGTGATAACCAGCGATGTGATCTGGGCCATTATCTTGCATTTTCTCGGTCGTATTCAGAGCCTGAATTCATCGCCGATGCTTCTGACAGTGGTTGAGATATTCCCCGTCCCTCTGAGCCTGCTTGCAGTCTCTCTGTTCTATCTGTGGACTTACATAAAGAAGACCGAAACCGGAGGGACTCACGTGAATGTGGCTGACCCCACCCTGGGAGAAATTGCGAACCAGGATCCTTCGGGCAAAACCGCCAAGAGCCAGTATGGCTTGCGCAGGAGAACTTTACAGGTCTCGCCAATTGGGCCCGACGCCGATGTCGGCGACGAGCGGCACATTCAGCTTGATTACGCCTTCCATCTCCGCGCGGACTAACGACTCTACGCGGGAGGTCTCCTCCGTGGGAACCTCGAAGAGCAGTTCATCGTGGACCTGCAGCACCATCCGAGTCCTGAGCTTCTGCTCCACCAGCTGTCGGTCAATTGAAATCATGGCCAGTTTGATCAGATCGGCGGCGGTCCCTTGCAATGGCGTGTTGACGGCGGTGCGCTCCGCGAATCCGCGTTGATTGGGATTGCGGCTTTCGATGTCCGGGATGGGTCTCTTGCGCCCAAACATGGTTCGGACAGAACCGGCTCGACGCGTTTCCTCCAGGGTCTTTTCAATGAACGCTTTCACTCCCTGGTAGCGGGCAAAATAGCGATCGATGTAAGCGCGTGCCTCTGCCTGCGGAATGTTCAACTGTGCGGCCAGTCCGAACGGCGAAATTCCGTACACGATCCCGAAATTCACCGCTTTGGCGCGGTTGCGGGTTTCTTTATCCATGGTGGCGGCGGGAACGCCGAAGACTTCGCTGGCAGTCAGAGTGTGGATGTCGTCGTTATTGGCGTATGCGCGCACCAGCAGGGGGTCTTCACTGAAATGCGCCAAGAGCCGAAGCTCAATTTGAGAGTAGTCCGCTGAGAGCAATTGTGTGCCGGGTGCTGCGATGAAGGCTGCTCGAATCTCGCGGCCAAGTTCGGTGCGAATGGGAATATTCTGCAGATTCGGATTGACCGATGAAAGTCTTCCCGTCGCTGTGGCCGCCGCCTGAAAGGTTGTGTGCACGCGGGCTTCGGAGTCTGCCTGCAAGGGTAAAGCGTCGACGTAGGTAGACTTCAGCTTCGCCAGATGTCGATACTCGAGCACCAGACGGGGAACATCGTGCTTTTCCGCCAGTTGCTCCAGGACATCCTGAGCGGTAGAGATTGCCTTGCCTCTTCCGCGCACATTGGGCGTCGGCAGTCCCAAATGATTGAAGAGAATATCCCCAAGTTGTCTGGGTGAATTGATGTTGAAGCGCTTTCCAGCCAACTCGAAGATGCGCTCGCCAACTCGATCCAATTCGACTGCAAACCTTTGCGAAAGCTTATCGAGTGCTGCCGTGTCGATCCGCACGCCGGCATGTTCCATGCGGTAAAGCACCGGCGCGAGGGGCAGATCGATTTCAGAGTAGGCGCGCATGACGCCGGATGAATCGACTTCCTCTCGCAATTCGGGGACAAGCTTTTCGATAGCGCCGGCCGAGGCCGGTAATGAAGCCGCCAGGGATTGCCCGTGGCGCACGGTGACGTCGGCCAGGGCCTGCGTAGCATGAGTGGGATTCAGCGCATAGGAGAGAAGCATCGTGTCATCGACTGGACCGCGGAGCGCCACGCCGAGGCCAGACAGCACATGCAGTGTCAGCTTCCAATCGTGGACGCGCTTGGGAACAGCCTCATCTTCGAGAAGGGCGCGCAATTCCTCAGTCAATGGGAGCCCCAGCGCCAGATCGGGTTCCGCGCACACGCCAATGTTGCAGCGCGTCTTGCGTTCCGCCTCCTCAACCACGTCGAGCAAGGATCCGGTCTGTGGAACTTCTTCATCGGATTCCTTTTCAACGGGCTCGGCGGCATCGAGCGCAAATGCAAAACCATTCTTGCGGGCAGTGGTATAGAAGGCACTGGCCTGTGCGTCGGTCGGTTCCTCAATTACCTGAACCGCAGGCGCAGTCGAAGAAGGTTCCAGTTCTCGCAGGAGAGATGTGAATTCAAGTTCGGTAAACAGCGTGCGGCAACTCTCCACATCCGGCTGCTGCGTCTCCATGACATCCAGGTCCAGCTCGAGAGGGACATGATTGTCAATTGTTACCAGTTCTTTTGAAAGCAGCACGGCCCCACGGTTCTGTTCGAGCGATTCGCGATAGCTTTTGCGCTTAACCTCTGCGGCGCGGTCGAGCACTGCCTCGACGTTGCCGAATTGCACGATCAGATCGACGCTGCCTTTGTCTCCAATTCCCGGAGCGCCAGGGATATTGTCGACCGTATCGCCTCGCAGTGCCATCACATCAATGACTCGCTCTGGCGGAACTCCAAGAACTTCGAGAACCTTCGCCGGATCTAAAATCAGATTATCCTTTTGGGGATTGAGGATTTTCACGCGCTGACTGACCAGTTGCATCATGTCTTTGTCACTCGAGACGATGAAGACTTCATGACCTTGCTCAGCGGCCTTGCGAGCCAGAGTGCCGATCACGTCGTCGGCTTCGAATCCTTCAACCTCGAGGATGGGAATGCGATAGGCCTCGAGCGCGCGCCGAATGTAGGGCACCTGGCGGCGCAGGTCTTCGGGCATTGATTGGCGGTTGGCCTTATATCCCTCGTAACTGACTTCTTCGAAGCTTTGCGTTTTCGAGTTCCACTTGCGTAGCGGGGCCATGCTGCGCGCCCGTTCATCCCGAAAGACCGCTCCGCTGGGATCAAAGACCGCCGCAAAGTAGCGCGGCGAAAAGTCCTCGCGCAGCTTGCGGATCATGTTTACGAAGACGTAGGTGGCCGCGGTTGGGACCCCTGAACGTGTCGACATAGGCCTGCTGCGCTGCATTGCATGATAGGCGCGGAAGATAAACGACATTGCGTCGAGAAGAAAGACGGGTGGCTTGGCTTGATCGGGCACGCTACCGAGTCTATCAGCGGCGGCTGTTTACTGATGGGTGCGCACGAAGACGACGGAGTTGTTGTCGGAGTAGGCCAGGCGCCACCCCTTCAGCTTTGGCAAGACACTCGCCATCGGCGCCTCCTTCGAAAGGAGACAGAAGTTGATCTTGTATTTTTCCAGCAGCGAGTTAGGATCGCTTTGCAGCGTGGCCCATTTTCCGAATTCGCCAAGGACTCCGGCCCACTCGTACAAGTCGGCACGTCCGTCAATGAACACGGGGTATTCTGGGGCCGCCCAAATCAGGTAACCGCCGAAGGTGTAGATGTTCAGCATCGGTCCGGGCAGATGAGCACTCTTGATGAAGTTGACCGCTTTCACCGGGCTGTTTTCCTCAATCTGTCGTTCAAGAGCGACTTTCGACGGAAAAGCGACAACGGTGACCAGCAAAGCAAGCCCGATGAGCACTGCGTTTGGCCAGATGCGATCTTCCTGCGCTTGATATGCCTCCCAGAATGACGCCAGTTGGCGCGACAGAACGGGAGCAGCCAGGATGCCGAACGCGAACAACAACCGCGTATGCCTCATCGCAAGGAATGCCCCAAGCGCCAGCAGCGTCAATTCGTCTAGCTGGATCTCGGCTTTGCGAAAAACCACAAGAAGGATGACGCACAGGACAACCGCCACCACCCCCATGCCGCGCGGATCAAGGAAGCTCAGCGGCTTCCATTCCTCGACGTTGGCGAGGTTGACTGGTTGAAGAAACATGGTATTGAGAGGGTAGAGGATCTGCTTGACACCGTCTGGATTGAGGAAAAGAGCTGCCAGCGAGAGGGCAAACGCGATCAGAAAATTCTGTCGGCACTTGGCATCCCAGCGGGATGAGACAAGTCCGCGAGCCGAAACGGTGAAGAACGAACAGGAGAGAATGATTGCAGCTACAACGATGCCGAGGAAGAATGAACCGTGGCAATTGATCCATATCCCAAAGAGAATCGGAAGGCAAAAGAACCAGCGAGAATTGCGTGTGCGGCCGAGATGGATTGCGAGCAGTACGTTGGTCAGAATGAAATAACCCAGTAACTGGGGCCGGATCGACAAACCTATCGTTGCAAAGAACCACAAGATCATCGCGCCTACGAACCCGACCTTTGCGTTCTTCGAGTACATCGAACACAGAACATATCCGGCAACGAGGAGCATCGCGGTTAAGGCAACCAGCCAAACCATGAGTCCCTGCATCCCTGCCCATTGATATGCGCCATAGATAGAAACCTGGGCCAGCCATTCCTGAGGGACAAAGGCCTGGTGGTTTGTCGTGTACGAAAAAATGTCTGTCTTGAAGATATGGTGCGTTGTCCAGATGATTTGACCGCTTTTCAGGTGCCACCACATGTCCGGATCGTCAAAACGAGCGCGCACTGTGAGCGAGCCAAGGAGGACCAGGAGAGAGGCGATCGCAACGGGGAACGAGAAGACTCGACGCAGCATGTGCATGGGCGTGCCCCGGGTTGCAGCAAGAGAGTCGGGCTGGAGCGCTGCGGGATGGATATCGGCCAAGCTTTTCTACTCCTTGTGGCTAGTACTGAACGGAACGGTTTCTTTCCCGCGCGCACAGTCAATCGCTAAGCTTCTCGAATTCCCGGATCTGCGCCAGCGTTTCCTGGTGCATATCAGCGCCTTGCTGCCAACGGCGATACCAGTTCATCGTCCACTCGAGTGCTTTTTCGATGCGCAGCCGAGCCTTCCAATTCAATTCTGCTCGCGCCTTGCTCGCGTCCAGGCGCAGACAATGCGATTCATGAAGATCCCCGGCGGAGTCCGCCTTCCATGCAGCGCCATTGCCCCACAGGCCGACAAGCTTGTTCGCGATGCACTCCACGCTCCATGGGTCTTCGTCGCTGGGGCCAAAATTGTAAGCAGTGGCGTATTCCGCTTTTTGTGCGAGCAGCTTTTCCGCAAGTACGATGTAGCCACGGATCGGATCGAGCACATGCTGCCAGGGGCGTGTGGCGCCGGGACGCCGGATCAGCACCGGCTTCTTCTCCTGAAATCCTCGAATCAGGTCCGGAATCAAGCGGTCTTCGGCCCAGTCGCCCCCTCCAATCACATTCCCGGCGCGCGCGGTCGCGACGGCGACGGGGTGTTCAGCCAGCCGTTCCAGTGGAAAGAAAGAGCTCCGATACGCTGCGGTAACCAGCTCTGCGCAGGCCTTGCTGGAGGAGTAGGGATCGTGACCGCCGAGCGCGTCGCTCTCGCGATAGGGCCAGGTCCATTCATGGTTCTGGTAGCACTTGTCCGTCGTGACGCATACCACTGCTCGTACGCTCGGCGTTTTGCGGACAGCTTCCAGCACGTGGGCGGTTCCCATCACGTTCGTCGCATAAGTTCCCAGAGGGTCTGAGTAGGATCGGCGCACCAGTGGCTGGGCCGCTAAGTGAAACACCACCTCCGGAGCAAACGCGCTCATCGCAGCTTCGAGTTTTGAGTACTCTCTGATGTCGCCGCGAACATCCTCAAGGACGCTCGACA
Source organism: Occallatibacter sp. (assembly GCA_035308825.1). Lineage (GTDB taxonomy): Bacteria > Acidobacteriota > Terriglobia > Terriglobales > Acidobacteriaceae > Telmatobacter. The sequence goes on from DATGFX010000030.1 coordinate 129,785, forward strand.
CCGATGCCACAGTGAAGAGATTCGGCTCAGTCGGAGGCCCGAGAGAGTATCCGCGAATCACCGCCCCCCGGTTTGCGAGCCACAAAGCGAGCCAGCCGCCCTTGAATCCCGTGTGCCCGGTGAGAAAGATCCGGGTGTTCTGCCAGGGGTTCACCATGTCTTCCACGGTGCCTTCCCGCTGGCCCACAACTCTTCGAGGCGCTGCTTGTCTCGCAGAGTATCCATTGGCTGCCAGAAGCCGCGATGAAAGAAGGCCTGAACCTGATTCTTTGCTGTCAGGGTTTCCATCGCCGTTCGCTCGAACATCGAACCCTCATCGGGAATTTCGGCGAGCACCTTTGGCGACAGCACAAAAAAGCCACCGTTGATCCATCCGCCCTGGCCCTCGGGCTTCTCCTGGAATGCGTGGATGGCTGTTCCCTCGATGCCCAGGCCTCCGAATCGCGCTGTTGGCTGTACCGCTGCCACCGTCACCAATTTGCCATGCTTTTTGTGGAATGCGATTGAGGCCGAGATGTCGAGATCGCTGACACCATCGCCATAGGTCATGCAAAACGGGTCTTCGCCCTCGATGTACTGCGCAACCCTGAGCAGGCGACCACCGGTACCGGCATGATCTCCGGTATCCACCAGGGTCACCTGCCAAGGCTCGGCTACGCTCTGATGAACCTGCATCTTGTTCTCCTGCATATCAAATGTCACGTCGGACATATGCAGGAAGTAGTTCGCAAAATATTCCTTGATGAGGTAGCCCTTGTAACCGCAGCAGATAATGAACTCGTTGATGCCATGCTGCGAATAGATTTTGAGAATGTGCCAGAGGATCGGCCTTCCGCCAATCTCGACCATCGGCTTGGGCCGCACGCTCGTCTCTTCGCTGAGCCGGGTGCCGAGTCCCCCCGCCAGGATAACAGCTTTCATTTCAATTCCTTAGCGGCGCAAAGCAATCCTCTCAAGCTCTCCGAAAATACCACTTCTGTCATAGGGCGTTGTGCTCTTTAATACACTACACTGACAATTCCTGGTTTTGTATCCTTAACTATGGTTCCCCGATGACGGAAGAAACGGTACGGCTTCGGCAGCAAATCCTCAAGCTGACCGGCGAGTATTTTGCCGAGGCATTCGCTGCGACGGAGTTCGTGCCTGGCCAGACGCCGATACCTGTTTCCGGTAAAGTCATCGACGCCGCGGATCTGAGCACGGTGGTGGACTCGGTGCTCGACGCATGGTTCACCACAGGTCGTTTTGCCAAAGAATTTGAGCGCAAGCTTGCCCGATTTGTAGGCGTCCGATGCGCTTCGCTTGTCAATTCCGGCTCCTCGGCAAACCTGATCGCCATCAGCGCTCTCACGTCGCCGAAGCTTGGAGAGCGGCGACTGAAGCCGGGCGACGAAGTGATCACGGTCGCAGCCGGATTTCCGACGACGCTGAATCCAATCCTGCAAAATCGGCTTGTCCCCGTTTTTTTGGACGTGACCCTGCCCAACTACGAGATCGACGTGAGTCAGCTCGAAGCGGCTTGCAGTACGAAAACGCGGGCTGTCATGATCGCGCACACGCTGGGCAACGTATTCGACGTCGACGCAGTCAGCGCTTTTGCAAAGAAGCATGACCTCTGGCTGATCGAGGACTGCTGCGATGCACTGGGGTCAACCTGGCGCGGTCAGAAGGTCGGCACATTCGGTCATATCGCCACAGTGAGCTTCTATCCCGCCCACCACATCACGATGGGCGAGGGCGGAGCGGTACTCACCGATCGGCCCGATTTGCAAGTATTGATTGAATCTTTTCGCGACTGGGGCCGCGACTGCTGGTGCGATCCGGGCAAGGAAAACACGTGCGGCAAGCGCTTTGACTGGCAGTTGGGCGAGCTACCCTGCGGATACGACCACAAGTACACGTACTCACATGTTGGCTACAATCTGAAGGCCACTGACATGCAGGCTGCCTTGGGCTCTTCGCAAATCGAAAAGCTGCCCGAGTTCATTGAACGGCGCAAGAAGAATTTTAATTTTCTGTGGGCTGCGCTTGAGCCGTTGCAGAGATTCCTGGTACTCCCCAAGGCGACGGAAGGCTCTGATCCCGCATGGTTCGGTTTTCCGATCGGGGTCCGCGAAGATGCGCCGTTCTCTCGCGAGGAGTTGATCCGCGAACTTGACGAGAAGAAGATCCACACGCGCTTGCTGTTCGGTGGCAACCTGCTGCGACAGCCGGCGTACCAGGATTGCGATCATCGCGTGGTGGGAAGCCTCGAGAACTCGGACTTTGTGATGAATCAGGTGTTCTGGGTTGGTGTCTATCCCGGACTCACGGAGCCGATGCTTACGTACGTCGCCGACGTGATCAGGGATTTTGCACTCAAATCCGATTCGGAGCGCGGATCGCGGAACAGCCATCCCTTGACCCAGGTCACGACTGGAAGCAAATTCGCTTCGACCGAAGTGGGCGCAGGCGCGCCGAAGGAGTAGATGTGTCAGATTCGCGCAATTTGAACCAGGTCTTTCAGAAGGCCATCGCCGATCACCTTGCGGTAATCCAGTCGCTCGGATCGCAGGCGCCGTTACTGGAACGAATTGCCGCCGAGATGACCCGTGCGGTCTGCAACGGGAACAAAATCCTTTGGTGCGGAAACGGTGGAAGCGCTGCCGACTCGCAACATCTCGCCGCCGAACTCATCGGTCGTTTCCGTCGCGAGCGGCGAGGAATCGCATCGATTGCCTTGACGACGGACACATCGATTCTGACGGCCATCGGCAACGACTATGGCTATGACAAGGTGTTCCAGCGGCAGGTGGAAGCACTGTGCGTCAAGGGCGACGTGCTCGTTGGCATATCAACGTCAGGCAACAGCGGAAACGTGTGCGCCGCGATTGAGACCGCGCACGACCTGGGCGCCTTTACTGTTGCACTTACCGGCGAAGGCGGCGGAGCGATGGCCAAGCTGGCCGATGTGGCGCTTTGCATTGCCTCGCGGGATACCGCGAGGATTCAGGAAGGCCACATCCTTTGCGGTCATATGCTCTGCGACTGGATCGAGCTAAGCGTCTGCGAGCGCGAACTGGCCGCGAACGGCGTTCGAATGAGCTAAGTGGGGTTGGCAACAAAAGGGGAACGTCAAGTCAGTCCCGAAGATCGATACCAATCGGCCGTCCGCCGAATCGCTTCCCGCAATTCGATCCTGGCCCGCAAACCAAGCTCTCGTTCCGCCTTGGTGACATCCGGGACATACTGATTTCGTGGTGCGCCGGCATGGGCATTCTGCGCGATCTCAATGGGCAGGGACGGGTTCAGTACCTCTACCACGGCGTGAGCCAATTCGCGAATGCTCAGCGCTTCTCCGGATCCCACGTTGTAGACCAGCGGCTCAGGGCCGGTGCCGCAGGGCTGCAGCAACAGCGTCCAGAGCCAGATCGCGAGGTCGGCCGCGTAGAGATAGGACCGCGTTGGTGTGCCGTCGCCCGCGATCTGGATCGGTCTTCCCGCGAGCGCATCCGCGATGAAATTCCCGATGGCAAAATGCTGGTCCAAAGGCAAATGAGGACCCACGAACGCGAAACAGCGCGCGATTGCAAATTCGGTCTTCGATTCGCGCGCGCAGAGTGCGCACATCTCCTCGCATCTTCGCTTGGCCTCGCCGTATGCGCTCAGTCTTTCTGCGATTCCCGTGTAGCTTTCGGGAATATGGCTCATGTCCTCGGGTTGTTGTCCACACACAGCTCCTGAGCTTGTGAAAAGAAATCTCTGAGGCCTGGCCGCCTTGGCCAATCCGAGCATCCGTTCCATCCCCGCGATCATCGTGGCCGGCAGATCGGGATGACTTGCCTCCTCGCCTGAGGAGGGAGTGGCGGCATGGATCAGGTAATCGAATCTCTCGTCAGGCGAAGTGAAGTCGCGCACATCCCCTTTCAAGAGCCGCACGGCGCTATCGCCCGCAAGGTGCGGCATCCGGCGCAGGAAGGCCTCTGGGTTCCGGCTTAAGACTGTTGCGGAAAGGTCGAGCCGTAGCCTGTGATTGCAGAAGGCAAGGCTTTCGAGCAGCCATGCGCCAAAGAACCCCGTCCCGCCGGAGATAAAAAGACGCTTACCCCGAGCCGCTTCCCAAAGTGTGCCTGTGTGGCGCAGGATGTGCTCAAGGTCCTCGGTTGGCAGGGGTTTCACGGAACCAGCATAAACCGTAGTCTCGGCCGCATCAGAAACAGGCTTGTTTGCTACGGCATCAATGAGATTCCCGATCGAACCAAAACGCCCTCGGATTTCCACCGGGCTTGAGGGATGCCGTGACGGTTTTCAGCAACTCTTTAGTTACCTAAGCCTTCGCGATTCCAGTCATTTAGGCGGCCATATGGCTGCTATCATAACCGCGGCTAATTACCAGGAAGGAACGGCAATAGGCCGGTGATCCGGGGGAGTCGGCCGCAGGAGGTTTGCTTCAATGAGTACCGTCAGGGTCGGCAACCAGCTGATCGGCGATGACCAGCCTTGTTACATCATCGCGGAGATCGGCATCAACCACAGCGGGAACATCGATATCGCCAAACGGCTCATCAGCGTCGCGGTTGCAGCTGGTTGCGACGCTGTCAAATTCCAGAAGCGCACCGTCGACGTGGTATACACCGCTGAGGAACTGTCCAAACCCCGCGAGAATCCCTTCGGGCCGACGAACGGCGATCTGAAATACGGCCTGGAGTTTGAACAGGAGGAATATGAGGAGATCAACGCTTTCTGCAAGTCGGTCAAGATGACCTGGTTTGCGTCGCCCTGGGACGAGGGTTCGGTCGATTTTCTCGAACGGTTTAAAGTTCCGATCTACAAGATCGCTTCGGCCTCGCTGACCGATGACAACCTGCTGCGTCATATTCGCAAGACCGGCAAGCCAGTCATTCTTTCCACCGGCATGAGCACGTATGAAGAGATCGATCATGCCGTCGATGTGCTGGGCAAGAACGATCTCATCCTGATGCATGCCACGAGCACATATCCCGCCAACTACGATGAGCTGAATCTTCGCGCGATTCCGATCATGGCGCAGCGTTATGGAGTGCCAATTGGCTACTCGGGCCATGAAACCGGTATTCCAACCAGTGTGTGCGCGGCTGCTTTGGGGGCTTGCAGCGTCGAGCGCCACATCACCCTCGATCGCGCCAGCTGGGGATCGGACCAGGCTGCTTCGCTCGAGCCGAATGGCATCACGCGGCTGGTGCGCGATATCCGTCTCTGGGAGCAGGCAAAGGGCGACGGGGTCAAACGCGTCTACGAGCGCGAACTGCCGATAATCAAGAAACTGCGTCGTGTCGGCGCGGCGGTGTAGTTCGAGACAATGGGATCAGCAGCTTCCAACAGCAATCTTGCCCGCATCCGCGGCATCGCTCTCGATGTCGATGGAGTGCTCACAGACGGGGGTGTCTGGTGGGGTTCGAGCGGCGAAGAATGGAAGCGCTTCTGCTTCGCCGACATCATGGGCATTTCTCTGGCGCAACGGGCGGGAATCCAATTCGCTCTCGTTTCCGGCGAAGACAGCCCGCTTGTCGACCGTTTCGCAGGCAAGATGCATATCCGGCACGTCTTCAGAGGCTGCCGCGACAAGGCTTCCGCGCTACTGGAATTTTCCGGCGCGACGGGTATCACTCTCGGAGAACTCTCGTTCATGGGGGATGATGTGAACGATCTGCCCGCGATGGAGATTGCCGGCTTTTCCGCAGCGCCTGCGAATGCCGTTCCGGCCGTTATCGAGCGTGCCGGGTTCGTGGCCGCGCATGGGGGTGGAAACGGGGCCGTGCGCGAATGGGTCGACGCAATTCTCGCAGCTCGAGGGATCGACCCAAAAGAATTGTTTCTCAAGCCTCGCGCCGAGGCTGCAGCGGGCAGGCGCGATTGACCATGAAACTGTCCGATTACGTAGTGCGCTTCATTGCCGATCAGGGCGTGAAGCATGTGTTTCTGGTGACAGGCGGCGGAGCCATGCACCTGAACCAGTCGCTTGCCGGCGAGAGCCGTTTGACTCCTGTCTGCAATTCGCATGAGCAAGCAAGCGCGATCTGCGCCGAAGGCTATGCCAAAGCAACGAATCACCTCGGCGTCTGCATGGTCACCACCGGCCCGGGGGGGACGAATGCCGTCACCGGCGTTGCCGGCGCATGGCTCGATTCCACGCCCACGCTCTTCGTTTCGGGACAGGTGAAGCGTCCCGATCGCATGTTCGACAGCACGGGCCGCCCCCTGGGTATGCGACAGCTGGGCGTGCAGGAAGTGGACATTGTCTCGATCGTTCGCCCCATTACCAAGTACGCCGTGACGGTGCTCGAGCCGACAGAGATTCGCTACCACCTCGAGAAAGCCGTCTACCTGGCGCTGCATGGCCGCCCCGGGCCGGTGTGGATCGACATTCCGCTGGACGTGCAGGCCGCACCTATCGACAACCCCGCAGCTCTGCGAGCCTTCGACGCGGCCGAGTTCGAAGCCCAAGCCGCGGCGCCAAATCTTGAGGAGGACGTTGGCCGCCTGATCGAAAAGCTGAACCAGGCTGAGCGTCCGCTGCTGTTCGCCGGAAACGGCATCCGGCTGGCACGCGCCGAGCGCGAATTCGAGCAGTTGCGCAACTTCCTCGGCGTTCCCACGGTCGCCACGTGGTGCGCGGCTGACCTTGTTCCCAGCGACGATCCGACCTACGTTGGGCGCCCTGGTTCGGTTGCGGCCCGCGGAGCGAACTTCGCCCTGCAGAATTGCGACTTCCTGCTGGCTATCGGCGTGCGTCTTGATTTCGCCATTACTGGATATGCGCCACAGAATCTCGCGCGCGAAGCTCACCGTGTCGCGGTCGACATCGACCCGGCAGAGTTGCAAAAGCTTCATCCTTATCTGCATCAGCCCATCTGCGCCGATGCCGGGGACTTCATCGACGCGTTGCTGTGTCGCAAGCAAGCCATCCGCTTGCGCGACCATTCCGCCTGGAACGCTCGGTGTGCCGATTGGAAGACACGCTATCCCGTGGTGACCGACGAACACCGCAAGCCCGAGGGGCGCGTCAGCATCTTTCATTTGGCAGAGGTAATCGGAACGGAGTCGAATCCCGACGATTTGCTTGTCTCCGGGAGCTCCGGCAGCGGAATCGAGATTTTTCTCCTTGCATGCCCAACGCGCACCGGCCAGCGCATTTATCACACGGCGGGTCTGGGCGCCATGGGTTTTGGTTTGCCCATGTCGCTGGCGGTATGTCTTGGCAACGAGCGCCGCAGAACGATCCTGGTGGATGGCGATGGCGGATTCCAATTCAATATTCAGGAACTGGAGACGGCTGCGCGCCTCCATCTCCCCGTCAAGTTTTTTGTTCTCAATAATGACGGATATGCTTCCATCCGCGCGTCGCAAACCGGTTACTTCGGCCGCGCGAGCATCGGGTGCGATAGCAGGACCGGCCTCACGGTGCCCGACTTGAGTAAAGTGGCGGCCGCGTACAACATTCCGGTTGTTGTCATTCCAGATCAAACAAATTTGTGCGAAGAAGTGCGTCGCGTGTTGGCTATGGATGGGCCAGTTGTCGTCGATGTCCGAGTGATTCCCGATGAGATGCGTGCGCCGCGGCTCCAGTCTTATCAGAAATCGGATGGCTCAATGGTCTCCAAGCCGCTCGAGGACATGTACCCGTTCCTCCCGCGTGAGGAGTTCCTGGCCAACATGATGGTGAAACCGCTGGAAGAATAATGATCCCTGCTTAACCTGAAGGAAGTGGGTAATGACACGATCCCTGAAAGAAATCCTGCAGGAATCGATCTCTTCGGTGATCGAGCGGGAACAGACTGCCCTTGATCAACTTCTGGAGAAATCAAGAGGCCGCGTTGTTCTATTCGGCGCCGGGAGTCTAGGGCGCCGCGCACTCGCAGAATTGCGCTGCATTGGTGTCGAGCCCCTATGTATTTCCGACAACAATCCGAAGCTCTGGGGCACAACACTCGACGGCTGTCCATTGCTATCTCCGCGTGATGCGGCCGGCAAATTCGGAGCGAATGCTCTGTTTGTCGTGACGATCTGGAACGCGGCGCATTGGTTCGTCGAAACCCATGCCCAACTCACGGAATTGGGCTGCAAATCGATTTCCTGTTATTCGCCCGTCTACTGGCGATTCGCCGATACTTTCCTTCCTTTTCTGTTGAACGATCTTCCACATCATGTGTATGAAGACGCAGACAATGTGCTCGCTGCGGAGGGCCTCTGGTCAGATGAGCCATCGCAGAATACCTATCGCGCGCTTGTCGGCTGGTACGCCAGTGGCGACGGGTCGGTTCTGCCTGGACGCCCTGCAGAGAATTCTTATTTTCCGACAGATATATTCTCTTTGAGCGAGAAAGAAGTGTTGGTCGATTGTGGGGCATTCGACGGGGACACCGTTCGCCAACTCGTAGACCGCGTCGGCTCACGATTCCGGACCGTACATGCGATCGAAGCGGACCCCTTGTCACTTGAGAAACTGAACCGGGAATTGCTCCGCATGGGATCCACTGTTCGCGATAAGGCGCAGGTGCATGCATGCGCAGTGGGGGCAGACAGGAAGACGGTTCGATTTGAGACCACGGGCACAGTCGATTCGAAGATCTGCGAGGCGGGCGGGGTTGAGGTCGAGTGTATTCCCTTGGACGAAATGTTCCGTGAAACACTAGTATCCATGATCAAGATGGACATTGAAGGCGCCGAATACGAGGCGCTACTAGGAGCGTCCCGTGTAATTCAGCGCGATCACCCGATCCTGGCCATCTGCGTCTATCACACGCAGAACGACATCTGGCGCATTCCGCTGCTCGTGCGCGACATGGTGCCTGAATACAAGTTCTTCCTGCGAGCGTACGAGGGTGACGGTTTCCAGACCGTCATGTATGCCGTCCCGCCGGAAAGGGTTATCCCGAAGTGACAACTTGGAGGCGTGCTTTTGTATGCGCAAAGACGGTGTCGCCGATTTTGCTTGGCGGCTCAGTCACATGGCCTTCGATCGCGGAGTAGAAGTTCCGGCTGCAATTCTTTCGGGAATAGTCGTGAAGCTCAATGGCAATACAGGTGACCTGATCGAGCCAGTCAAGACTCGAAGCGCCAAAAATTTCCTGTTCGCTGCCTTCAATGTCAATTTTCAAAGCCACTTGGGTGTCCGTCGAGATACGCGCTTGGGAGAGCAACGTGGGGATGTCGATTGCCTCCACTGAGGTGCCCGGGTCGTCGCCGGGCAATGGCTCTCGGACTTGAACGCCTGCCTCCACGCCGGTTTCATTTGAACCCTCTTCGAAGATCAGGCGCGTATTCCGGTTCCATGCAGCGGCTTGAAGCACGCGAACTCTGTCGCCATACGGATCGAGATTCATGTGGCACATCGCGATATTACCGGCATCTGGTTCCACGGCGATGACTCGCGATCGCGGGAAGGTCTCGAGGAAGTACCTTGACGCAGCTCCGATGTTGGCTCCCAGGTCGAGAAAGACGATTTCGCCTGCTTTATCGAGGTAAGTCGCGATCGGCGCATATTCCTTGCGCGTCAGGATGGTGTAAACAATGTGCAGGTCAGATGCGGGCCACCGCGCATAAAACGGATGGGCATGACCAGGAATTTTCAGTTCCAATGTCCTTGGGCGCGGCATCACATTTTTCGCCAAGGTTTTTTGGTCGGGCAATGCCTTCCGCACGATGACCCACGCGCATCCGCGCACGGCGTTCCATACGCCGACACGCGGCGTCCAAAGCCTGAACAGAAGAAACCCGGTTAAAATCCACTCAACCATATCGAATCACACGGACGCCTGCTAGTACTTCTTGGCGTCGCCCTCAACTGAAGCAAACGAGAAATTCTTGTGCCCAAGAAAACCCGCCACAGCGGCTGCTCCCATCTGGATCGCGCCCGCGATATAAGCAGCCGATTTATCCGCAGGCGTAAGATAACGAACCAGGAACACGATCAGGGGCAGCACTGCCGCGCCCAGCAGCACCGTTCCGCCATAGACGAGAATGCATCGCGCCCATTCCCTCAGATAATGGCCCTGCGTTTTGAAAACGAACCATTTATAGGCTAAAAACGCGAACGTGATGCCAGCCAGCCCCGAAAGCAGGCATGCGAGCACATAAGCAAAGGGAACCCGCGGTGTGAGCAGAGCGGTTAGTCCGGCATAGGCGGCGTAGCCGAAGATCGTATTGCATACCCCGACGACCAGGTATCTGCCGAACTGCTGCGGAGGCAGTTGATGCATCACCCTCCTGGTTACGTCGCTCTGTTCGTTCTTTTGAAGAAGGCACATCAACTTTGATCCTAATGCCCTTTTGCAAGGAGCGAGCTTCCCCGAATAGTTGTAGGTGATGAGAACAGTAACGCGGATCGACCAAAACCGCGACCATACCCGTCGATTCCCGTTATACAATTGCCGTCGGCATCCTCGAAATTGACTTATTAAACGCCTGCCGCTAACTTCTTGCATCTGTGTTGAATCCGCACGCGGAGGGCCGCATTTGGATACAATTCGATCGACCGAGACGTATGCGTCTTGCCCGATTTGCAGCGGAACCATTCTGAAGCCATTGTGGGAGGTGAACGGCTACACGATTGCTCGTTGCACCGCCTGCACGTTGGTCTTTGTCCAGAACCGCGTAACACTTGAAGAATTGGGAGCCCACTATTCCAGCAGCGGAGACGAGGCTTACGACGATACCAACGCGGACTGCCTGAACTACTACTACTTCAAACTCGCCGATCTCATTAAAGCGCGATTTCCCCACCCGGGCAGAATCCTCGATTTGGGGTGCTCTCGCGGCTGGTTTCTCGATGCCATGACTGGATGGGAGTGCCACGGCAACGAAATTGTCCCATCGGATGCCGCGGCTGCACGCGAGCGCTACGGCGACCGGATCGTCTCCGGTTCCTTCGATGACTACCCTCTGCGCGAAGATTATTTCGACGTAATTACTCTGCAGGACGTTTTTGACCACTTTCGCGATCCCATGCCGGCGCTCGAGAAATGCCGCAAAATGCTGAAGCCCGGCGGACTGATCGTGATCAAGGTCCACAATATCTCCTGCCTCTATGCCAAGCTTACTGGCAAAAACTTTTACGCCATCATTCCGCCGTCCCATCTCTTCTACTACGATCGCCGTACCCTCGCCCGCGCATTGTCGATCGCCGGATTCCGAATCGTGGACTCGCGATTCATCGGGCACCTCCTCAAAATCAGAACGGTGTTCTGGCGTTTATCGCGCGGCAATTCGGATTCACTGTTCTACCGCATTTGCAAATTCTCAAGCGGGAAGGCGTTCGGCGAATTCAAGATCCACAAAAACCTGCACGATATTATCACCATGTCCGCGGTCAAAACCCGGGCTTAGAAATTGATGCGTTCCTTTTCGGTGACCAGCGGCCGATTCAGCACCGTGGTGTGGATCGAGCCAACGTATTCGCCGATAATGCCCAGCGCGATCAGCTGAACCGACCCGAGAAAGAAGAGCCCCAGTGCTACCGGGGCCACGCCAACCGTAAAGCGCGACCAGAACACAAGCTTGTAAATCAGGTAGAACATGCCAGCCGCAAAGCTGATGATCGCCGAGATGAACCCGCCGAAGATGACCAGGCGCAGGGGGACCTTGGAAAGATTGGTGATGCCGAGCATCGCAAGATCATACAGGGAATAGAAATTGTTTTTGGTGATTCCGCGCTCGCGTCGCCGCTGGTTGTAATAGATCTTGGCAATCGGCAAGCCGATTTCCGCGATCATGCCGCGAAAATAGGGATAGGGATCGCGGAAGTGAGTGCGAATCTCTTCAATCACTAATCGATCGTAGAGTCCAAACCCGGTGAAGTGTTCGAGGACCTTGACATTGGTGAGGCGCGCCACCAGCCGGTAGTAGGCTGTGCGGATGCGGTACATCAGCCCGCTTTCGTCACTGCTGTCCTTAATGCCGGCGACGATCGGGAACCCCTTCTCCCACTCACGGATCATATCGGCGAACAACTCGGGAGGATCCTGCAGATCGGCAGCCAGCCCACAAACAGCATCCCCCTGCGCCTGCAGAAAACCGTGCATTCCGGAGCGGTCCGCTCCAACGTTCCGGGCATTCACGATGACCTTCACTGTCGGATCCTCGCGAGCCATCTCGCGCAGGATTTCGACGGTGGCATCGGTCGAGGCATTGTCGATGAAGAGATGATCGAATCGATACTGCGGGAGCGTTGCGGCCAGGGCCAATACCCTCTTGTGCACCTCACGCACGTTGAGTGCTTCGTTGTAGCAAGGCGTCAAGATGGTGATGAGCTTTTGAGTCATTGTTCGCGAGGATTCAAATTTGTGGTAGGCACTCCGACTACGCTGAAAAGGTGGCTCTCGATGGATTTCCGTCGATTGTACATCTGGCTGTTCGAGTTTCTATCCTCCACGCATCTACCGTCCGCACTCCAGTACCCGGAATTCCGGATCGTCAACAACGGGACCGAGTTTCCACACCCATCCCGACCGGTCGTTCCAGGCCGGGTCGTTGACGCGTGCGACCAGGTATTGAATCTCGAATTGGCGGCAGGTGGCACGGGCCTGCTCGGCCGAAGCGCCTTTGAAGAGTGCGTCAATCGCCGGCGCCATCAGGGCACAGCCGCTCGGATCTCCGCCAAGTTCCGCCCCGCACCAGGGCTGATCCGTGATGATCGCAAGCTGCCGGTTGATGGCCAGTTGATCGGCTGCCGCCTGGTATGGATAAGTGCGGATCGGATCGGGCTGCACGATGGCGTTTTCTGGAATAATCCGGTTCAGCTTCCCAAACCCAATTGTCGAGACATAGAAATTATGAGAAATTCCTGCGACCACCGGTTCCCTCTTCGGATTGACCAGCCTCTCGGCCAGGGGCTCTGCAAAGCGCAAGCTGAGCGCCTGGCATACCGTTCCGAAAGCACCGATCACAAGGGCCAGTGAGGCAATCGCGCGCATCCAGTGCGGTGTGATCCCTTTGCTTGTCCCGGGTGTTTCCGGGGCGGAATGCCGGCCATTCAATGGCCAGGTGCCGAGCAGTTCGCAGCCGAGAAGCAGGAGAGGGAACTGGACCAGAAGGGCAGCCCTCCAGCCGAAGTCATTCACCTTGAGCACGTCGGAGCGAAGCACGGACATCAGCGCGATGGTTGCAACAACGATGAACAGAAGAGAGCGATGCGCGTCAGTAAGCCGCGCTTTGCCTCGCCACGACGGCACGAGATAGATGAGGAGAACGAGAGAGAAGAAGCCCAACTCGATCGCGTACCCAGGCACCAGTAAAACAGCAGCCGCGAGGCTGCGCGCCAGCTTTGGATTGGATCTCGCAAGCTGTTGAAACAGGCTGGTGGTGAGCAGGCCGTCAGGAGGAATCATCTCGCGAACGGCAAACCCGAACGGACTTGATCCGTGTATGCCCGAAGCGGTATGCGTTAGTTCCCATAGGTAGCCGAGCAGTAGAATCCCTGCACCCACTCCACCGCAGGCCAGGATCAGAGGCGCCTTCGGAGCTCGAATGAAAAACAATTGCCACGCACCCCACGCGATCATCACGAGGAAGAACGCGAAGGTGACATAGATCGACAATCCGAAAGCGCTGGCGAGCGAAGCGGCGACAAAGACGATGCTGAACACATCAGTAGATCGCTTCGGGCGGCTTCTCCTGCCGGCCATCCACGCCAGTAGAAACGCAAACATGCAGCAGATTGCCGCCGCCAAATGGTGCGGCGCCCAGAGCAACGTATGCAGCCAGCTGACGATTCCGTCCTTGGACCATGCTTCGAGGTCGGGAGGCGGCGCTTGATGCAGGCGAAAGAGCGCCCACGCGATGTAGCACAAATCGATGCCGGTAACTGACAGCAGCACCACCGCGCGAAGGAATTGCTTTCGCAGCGAATCACCGATTTCGAGGAAGTACTTCAGGTAGAGACCGAGAAGCGCGACAAGATTGAATCCAGCCCACACACTGCCGCCAATCAGCACAGCCCGAGTGGTTAAGTGGGTCATTCGCACAACTGCGGCGCATACGACATACCAGAAGTAGTAGTTATGCATCGCGGCGGGCTGATGGAACCAATACAGAGGATTTGCAGGCGGTATGCCAGTGCGAAGAATTGCATTGGTCCAGTTCACCCGGTAGCTCACATCGAGCATGGCGACGTTCATGAAAAGGTTCTGACCCTTCTGGAGGTCAACGAGTGAAAGTATGGCGGCAGCGATCCAGAGAACCGCAAATGTCATCGCCTTGCCCCCCAGGGGATGCCATCCGATCCAGGGCCGTTTGCCTTGGCGCCAGATTCTCGTCCATTCGCCCGTGACCACGGCAATGCAACACGCTGCACAAGCGCCAAGCAGAAGCGCCACGGCATTCAGCGAAACAAACTTTCCAAGCAGAACCGAAGCAATCGTCGCGATTGCAAGTGACAGCGGAAGACTCCAAAAGATTCGTTCGACGAATGACCGGTCCCGAAATCCATGCAGATTCGTGAACCAGCCGGCGAGATATCCGGGGCAAAAGAACGCTGGCGCAAACGCGGGAATTGCCATAAGGCTTTGCCCGGCCTCGCTGAGAGTGATGGTAGGAACGTCTAAAATTTGATCCTCCGCGGAGATCCGACTTGGTTCTGGTCCCAGTGGTGCGACCAGGCTCTGTATTTGCCGCTCGACTGCACGGCGCCCGGATGCGCCGCAAGACATCTCTGCGCTCAGCTTTCGACGGGGCATTCCACGGGTTTCAATGAGCTCCGGGAGCGGCGCACATATATCCACAAATAGAAAACGGCAATCGCAAGCAAGACAAGAGGAACAGGCCTTGCGAGAATCAGATTCAATACCTTCGTGCCGGCTCCTGTGTGCGACAGGTCCAAATTCTGGGTAAACATGACGAGAATCGCGAGGGGCAGGTCGCCGGTGATCACTGCGCCCGCAAGGGTCAGGAGCAAAGCCCCCCACGCCGTTTTTCCGCCCTCGGCCCAGAGGATGGCACAGGGTGGGATTGTGAGCAGAAGCAGCTTTGCGTCGTAAGGGCGGTGATATGCCGCGAGCATGGTGAGCGCGGAGGCTGAGGCAAGCGCGAACCAAGCGTGATCGCGGGAACGGTGTCGCAGTGTGATCAGAACCAAAATGAGCCCCAGAGCCCCGCAAACGATGTAGGTTGCCGTGTTGTAGAACCCGGGATCATCGCGAATTACGCTGAATACCGTCTGCAGGTCGATGACCATGCCTGGTATTCGCATGCCGACGGAAGCAGGTCCGGGATCGTTGATCCCTCCATGAACCGAGATGAGCGCGAGATTCGAGCGATATTCATGCAGCCAATGAGGTGCTGCCAATGAAACCCAAAGAACGGCGATCGACAATGCTGCGAAAGCGATTGCAGCGGCCTGCAAGGCGCGCCTGCGCCAGGTTCGGTCTCCCAACAAGAAATAGAGCCAGACAAGGCCACTATCATGCGGCTTCATCGCCAGACTCAGCCCCAGGCACAACATGCCCACCAACACGAATCGATCCTTTAGAACGCACCAGGCGGCAATCACGCATAGGCTTACCACGATTCCGGCAGTATTTCCGCCCGCGAATACAGTTTCTGCGTTTGCGAGAAAGATGCATGCAAGAACGACTGCGATCCCGGGCGCCGCGTTTTGCGCGATGTCCCAGATGAGGAATGTTGCAAGTGAGAATAGGATGACTGTCATTGCCGCCCATAGCCCCATGGCAAGTTTCAGGGGCAGCAAGGAAAACGGGGCGACGACCAGGGATGTTTGAGGCAGATTGACATAGAGAGTAATGGACTGCCTGCGCTGCGGCGAGTCCTGCCAGGAGGCTGGCATCGCTGCTGTATAGAACGCGTTCAGCTGGTTCACATCATAGGGATCGCAATGCCGCATCAGGCATTGTGTTCCGAAGTAGATGCCCGGAAATCCCATTGCAACACCCTGCTTGCCGCTATCGAGTGCAATGGCAAAGGCAACAGAGATCGCGCAACTGAAAAGCATCCAAAACGCGCTGCTCTTGCGCGAAGCGCTCATTCGCGGTGTTTTCTCCGTTGTTAGTGGACCTCAGGATAACAAAAGGTTGCCGAGAGGGGCGGAGTTCCGAAGGACGCTGAATGGGCTGGGAACTTCAACGAAGGGAAGGCTTGAGATCCCAAAGAAACCGTTGAGGGCCGCGATCCACAAGGGAAGGAAGGTAAACAGAAATGTGAAGTTGATTTGGAGGAGGGCGCTCGTCGAGGGGAAGAAAGCTTGAGGGAGTGATCTGGACACTGGTTTGTGTGTCCTCAAGATCGCTCCCCCTCGAGAGAAACCAAGAAGATGACCTGCGCTTCACTGTCCCCTGACAGGGACCGAGGTAAAACCAGCAGGGTGGACCAACGCTTCCTTTAACGCGCCGAGGCGGCATCCGCGCGTCTCAGGGAAGCTCGTGCACTTCCGATTTGGATCAGAAGCGCAATCTATATATTTGCCATATCGTTGAGAACGTATAGAGTCAGAACGTGCGCTCGTATAAAAGGGGTGAGTTTCCACCAATGCGAGCTACGTTGACCGGTCCCACCGATTTGGATCTCAACCGCCGCCTTCTAAACCCGTCCCGGTAAATCGGGAAGCGAGAGATTAGAGGTTGCTGATGAGCATCGAGCTGACGTCCTTGAACGCGGTGTTGATGCCGCTGGCCAGAGCCTGCATACCAGCGATGGCACCAAAGGCGATCAGAGCAACAACGAGGGCATACTCGACCAGGTCCTGGCCTTCCTCGCGCTCCATCAGGGACTTGCAAGTGATATACATCTTGAGCATCAGATCGTTCATTTTTTCGTTTCTCCTAAGCTTGATTTTTGCCAGCCACAGGCCGGGTTAGTAAGTTTATAGCAAGTGTGCTGCCAATTTCGCTATCCCCATTTAGTGGTAAGAATCAAGTGTTTACCGCCTCCGGGTAGGTCGGACTGTATACTCATGTATACACAAGAATTCCACAATGCTTCCCACGGGTACACATGACACGAAAGTGTAAACCTTTCGGTGATATGGCTTCTGTTTGGCATCATGAAGTAGCTTGTTTCGATACGGTTGCCGGGCTGGAATGCAGCCTGTTTGGGCGGTCCGCCGTGCCCGGATTGCATGCTCCCCCTCATGCCCCGGAGGGGATGAACTCCACCAAATCTCCTTTCTCAGTTTTCGTCCGCAGAATGGTCCCGGCGGGCAGCTCGATGATCGAGTGAGCTGAAAGGCACACCGAGGTGCGCCATGGTCGGACAGCGTGCCGCACCTTCCTGACCCGGTTTCCCTTGTCCAGATAGACGAGGTCGATTGGAAACTGCATAAAGAAGGTGTGTACCGACTCGCACGGCACAATCCACATGCCGCCCCCCGGATCGAGTTGCTTGCGTCCTAGCAGGCCCTTGGCACGCGTTGGACCACGATCGGCTACTTCAATGTAATCTCCAAGACTTGTCTGGCGGGTCTGGTTAACCGCTCGCACTCGAGTAGCATCCGGAGACTTGACGCCCTTTGCGGGGCCTGAAGATGCTTCGTTCATCGAAAGATCCTGTTCTGGTGGGCTTCCAAAATACTAGCTCGTGCCGATCGCATGAGGGCGGCAAAGGCGTTTCAAACCAAGCCTGATGCGCACAAATCCTAAATGAAGAACCCCGACGAGGGTCACTCGCCGGGGCTCGATGAAGAACCACCCAACCCAATCTACTGTGGGCCGCTTGCGCCGCCACCACCACCACCGCCGCCACCGCCGGATGTACCGTATCCACCCTGCTCAATGGTGAGCGGAGCTTCCGGCTTTTGGCTTTCGATGAGCCTTTCAACCGGAATGGTGGTAGGAGGCGGAGGCACCTGGCCTGTTGTTGAATCAGGATTGTGCATCGGAATGGCCGAGTTCGGCGGCAGGTACGGCTGGGGCCACTTCAGCTCAGGAAGTGGAGCGCCAGATTGTATCGGCTGCACGATTTCGGGCGTAACGAGCACGATCAGTTCAGTGTTTGTCTTATTCCGCTGCATCGATTGGAAGAGCTTGCCGAGAATCGGAATGTCTCCCAGGAACGGAATCTTCTGGAATGTTTCGGTTTCGGTATTGTTGAGAAGACCGCCGATCGCAAAGCTCTGGCCGTCCTGCAACTCCACTTCCGTCCTGACTCTGCGAATGGTAATCGCTGGAACCGTGAACCCTGAAAGGTTGACAGCGTCCGCGAAATCGAGGGCACTCACCTCAGGAGCAACTTGAAGGCGAATGGTGCCGCGCGGCGTAATTGTTGGGATAAAGTTCAGGCGAACGCCATAGTCCTTGAACTGGATCGTTACCGCCGCGCCGGTTCCGCCTGACACGCCCTGAACGACGGGATACGGATACTCGCCGCCGGCAAGGAAACTCGCCGGCTTTCCATTCAATGCCAGCAAATTTGGTTCTGCAAGTGTTTCCGCCGCGCCCCGCTGCTCCATCGCTTGAATCGTGGCGCCGAGATTGATGCCAGGATAGAACGCGAAAAGATTCAGCTCATTCGAGAGATTCGTAGACGGTTGTGACAGCGTGGTGCCGTTGGCAGTTTGCGACCCTGACAGAGAAATGCTGGGTGGGGAGAACTGCCCCGTGGTGACGGTTCCGATCGTGTTACCGGCACCGGTGCTGAAGATGTTCAGTCCCAGGCTGCGGCTCTTGTTGCGGTCTACGCTCATGTACCGCACCTTCAGAAGAATCTGCGGTTCCTGGGCCGGTACGTTTACGTCGAGCAGATTAACCACTTTGCCGGCTGTCGCCGCGATGGTGACAGCGCGTTCCGAATTGGTCAGGTCCCGCACTGTGCCGCGCAAAAAGATGTTGCCGTTTTCCTCGCTGACGCGGACATCCTGACCCGGAAGCTCCGTTCTCAATTCACGGCGCAGTGCGTCGAGCTGATCGTTCTTAGCAAAGTTGCTTGCCCGCACCGTGACGTTGAAAAACTGGCGGCCGCCGCTGACATCCCAGAGGATGAGCGTGGTCTCACCGGGTGCTCTTCCATTGACCAGTACCTGCGTCGGGCTGACAGCCATGGCTTCGGCGAAATCCCCGAAGCCGACCACGACTCGCGTCACCGGTCGCGCCAAATCAAGCACGACCGATTTTCCTACCGCGACCGTAAGGTCGTTTGAGGCATCCTGTGTGGTTGGTCCCACGGGTTGCAGGACGGGAGGGGGGGCTGGAGCCTCCTCGGGCTTAACCGGCGGCTGCCCCGGTACGGGAGGCTTGGCAGGGGTCTCTTGAGTTACTGCTGCTCCTGCTTGAACTGCTTCCGCTGCAGCTTGCGCTCGCAGCGACACGCCAGAACACAAGACCACGACGACTGCACTCAAATTGGCAACAATTGTTGCGGCTCTCGATTTCACTTTTGTTGTCCCTCGGGAGTAGCAAATTTCTGTTCGGTCGTTTTGGAACCATTAATAACTTGGATCGTGAAGGGCGTTGGTGCTGCCGCCTTCTTCGTCCGGGTGCCGTGACCCTTGGTCGGGGTGA
This sequence comes from Occallatibacter sp., assembly GCA_035308825.1. GTDB lineage: Bacteria > Acidobacteriota > Terriglobia > Terriglobales > Acidobacteriaceae > Telmatobacter. The sequence goes on from DATGFX010000030.1 coordinate 149,245, forward strand.
CGGGCGGCTTCGGTCCGTTGAATAGGGCGCTCATTTCGGTCTGCGGAACCTGCGCAACTTTGGTGTCGAGCGGATTTCTCAGGACAAGCTGAATGCGCATTTGACTTGCAGCGAGCGATAGATCTTGCGCCTGCTGGGGTGTCACCAGCAAGTTGACCACCTGCACCTGCTTTGGCTTGCCTTCGGCGTCCTTCTGAATATCCGTTCCGGCCGACAAGACTTCGATGTTCTGAAGGATCGTATGCGATTGGGTATTCTGGTTGTCCTTGGAGTCGGGGGGGACACCCGAGATCAGCACGTCGACCCGCATGCCGGGCGTGACGAAGCCGGCGACGCCAACAACGTCATCCACCTTCACCGCGCAGGCTCGCATGCCCTCTGGAATTATCGCCGCCAGACCACCGCCTGAGCCCGGCGCTGCTAGCCGGCTATCGAGCAGTGGTTCTCCCGTATAGATGGGAGAAATGACGCCGCGTCCAATCGCGTTCTTGGGGTCAGTGATTGCGCCTTGAGGAGCCGTTCCGACAATCGAGATGCTCGTCAGATCGGCGGGTGCCAGTACAGTTCCGACGGGAATGTCTTTGGCGGCAGCTACGAGGCGCGTAGAAGCTTGCACTTTTGAAGCCGCCAGCCGCGTTCCGACAAGGCGCACAACGATAAACGTGCTGAAAGCTGCGATGACGAACGCGATGAGGAGGATGATTAGCAGTCTTCGGTTCATTCAGAATCCTGTCTGCACCAGATGTGCGGCTTTTAGCAATTCCCGCAACTTTGCTGATCGCAGCAATGAAGTACGGCGAACGGCTGCGCGCCGAGTTAGTGATCCACTTGGTTTGGCCCAAATGAGGATTAACGGAGTTGAAGTATAGCACTATCCAATAGTGCCTTTGCCAAGAAAAAAGAGCCTGTTTTTACTCCAAGGTACCGCTTGGGCTACCCCTTATTCCATCGGCTCTTAAGCGCGTGACGACACCACTCAGAGCTCGCTGCGACGGCATGGTGCGGCGCCGATTTCATGTCATCAAACAATGCAGAGTTCGAGGTCCTTTTGGCATTCATCCGGGCAGCTCTCGACACGCTCACGTTTGCTTCTCCTGTTGGAAGGGGAGGGGTCGGACAGTACTAAGGGCATCCGAAATGGCACTCGATCTATGTCCCCAACTTATCGATACCCATGTAAAGTAGAAGGAGCCATACGGAGAGAGGAAGCCGATCAGGATATGAGGTCATCCCGGCCGATTTCACTTTTTGCGGACCGTACCCCGGAGCCGCGGCGGCCTGGTGCGTTCCTGGTCTCATTCCTGGCCCATGGTTCCGTCATCGGAATGATCGCGTATGGCATTTTGTTCGCACCACGAATCAACATGTCGGCCGCAGCTGACCGGTACCTGATTCGCAATGTCGATCTCAGCGAGCCCGATCCTCCGCGGCCCATTCCTCCCAAAGAAGACAACGGCGAGTATCCTCGCAACGCGCCCGAAAAAACCGCTCCGCATGGGAAGCTGGTTGCGCCTTCTTCGAGCCTGCGACAGCTCGAGAAGCGGTTGCTTGCAGAAAGAACCGTTCTGCAGCCAGACGTACGCCTGAACAAGCTGCTGCTCAAGACGACGCCGCTTCCGTCGATGCTGATCTGGTCGGCGCAGAGGCCGAATGTTCAGCTGATCACGCCACCGAAACCTCGCATACTTGCGACCTCGACAGTCCAGCCTTCGCTGGAACGCCCGAACATGGAAGTGAAACTTGCCGATATGCCGGTTTCATCCACCAACTTTGCGACGTCCAAACCGATGCCGGTGCCGGGCTCCTCATCGCCGATTGTTATTCACGGCCCCAATCCATCTGATCTTGTAGCGGAGACCTCCTCGACGGTGGCAATTGAGCCATCATCCGCCGCGATCCTTTCACTTTCTGACATGCAGATGAACCAGGGTACGACCGCTGTTCCCCCAGCCAACCAAACCGCCAAGGGCGATCCAGCGGGCGCTCTGGCTCCGGGCAAGTCGGGCAGCGGTCCGCGCCCAGGCAGCGGTGATGCGAACGCAAAGGGGCTCGCTGCGAACGGCAATAACGGAGTTGGGACCGACGGCAAAGCAGGAGGCCCTGGTGGTTCCAAGTCAGGAGCGGGGGCGGGCACGGGTGAGGGAAGCGGCGTGACGTTTACCCGCGTCAACATTCCGCACGACGGCCAATTCAATTTCGTGATGGTCGGCTCCGTGCTCAACGGACAGTTCCCGCAGACCGCCGCAGTTTGGGGCAACCGCTTGGTCTATTCGGTGTACCTGCATGTGGGGCTCTCGAAGAGCTGGATTCTCCAATACGCGCTTCCATCCTCTGAAGACACGATGCCCGGGGGAAGTCGGCCGCACATCGAGGCGCCGTGGCCCTTCTATATCGTGCGTCCCAATCTTGACGATGTGTATGTCAACGCGAATGCCCTGATGATCCACGGTTTCGTGACGGCAGGCGGGCGGTTCGAGTCGTTGTCGCTGGCATTTCCTCCCGGGTTCACTGAAGCCCAGGGCGTGGTAGCAGCGCTGCAGCAATGGCAATTTCGTCCCGCAACCGAAAACGGACAGAAAGCGCGAGTGGAAGTGCTCCTGATCATTCCCCAAGGGGTGGACTAAAATCCTAGAAGATGAATGATCATTCCGAGGCAATTCTCGTCACCGGTGGTGCGGGATTCATCGGCTCGAATCTTGTGCTCGAATGGATCAGGAATCATCGCACCCCGCTGGTGAATCTCGATCTCCTGACTTACGCGGGGAATCCTTCCAATCTTCAGTCTCTTGAGAGCGACGATGGTTACACGTTCGTCCATGGAGACATTTGCCAGGAAGAGTTGGTCGCTCAATTGTTGCGGAAGTACCGCCCGCGAGCGATTGTTCATCTTGCGGCTGAAAGCCATGTCGATCGATCCATCGCCGAGCCGGATGCGTTCATACGCACCAACGTGCAGGGCACGTTCAATCTGCTTCGGGCCGCCGCGAATTACTGGTCCGAATTGAATTCGGCAAGTCAGAAGCAGTTCCGATTCATTCACGTCTCGACCGACGAAGTCTATGGTTCGCTGAGACCGGAAGATGAGCCGTTTTCGGAAACAACTGCTTTTGCGCCCAACAGTCCGTATGCAGCTTCAAAAGCCGCTTCAGACCATCTGGCAAGGGCGTATTTCCATACCTATGGTCTGCCCGTGATCACCACGAACTGCTCCAACAACTACGGGCCATTTCAATTTCCGGAGAAGCTCATCCCGCTCATGATTCTGAATGCCCTCGAGTGGAAGCCTCTGCCTGTCTATGGCGATGGAGGCAACGTGCGAGACTGGCTGTTCGTTGAGGATCACTGTTCCGCAATCCGAACGGTCTTGGAGCGCGGCCGGCCCGGCGAAGTGTACAACATAGGCGGCAACAGTGAGCGCACGAACCTCGACGTGGTGACGGCGATCTGCGGCCTGGTGGATGAGTTGCGGCCCGATCATGGTCGAGGCAGCCGCAAAAAGCTCATCACTTTCGTCAAGGACCGTCCCGGCCACGACCGGCGCTATGCCATCAATGCTGCCAAGATCTCTAAAGAACTGGAGTGGAAGCCGGTGGTTGCGTTTGAGGAAGGCCTGCGCGATACGGTTCGCTGGTATTTGGGAAACGCTGAGTGGATCAATCGCATCCGCTCCGGCGCGTACATCGATTGGATCTCGAGAAATTACGGCGAGAGGCTCGCGCAATGAAGGGAATCATTCTCGCCGGCGGATCTGGGACGCGGCTCTACCCAGTCACGCATGCGGTGATCAAGCAGCTTCTCCCGATCTACGACAAGCCCATGATTTACTACCCGCTCAGTACGCTCATGCTCGCGGGAATTCGTGACATATTGATTATCTCCACGCCCCACGACACTCCCCTGTTCGGGCAGTTGCTGGGAGACGGAAGCCGCTGGGGTATTCAGTTGAGCTACGCCGTGCAGCCAAACCCGGGCGGAATCGCGCAGTCCTTCCTGATTGCGAAAGACTTTATTCATGGAGATGCATGCGCGCTGATCCTGGGCGACAATGTTTTCTATGGCCACGCTCTGTCGTCGCAACTCCAAAATGCTGCCGCCGTCGAGAACGGTGCAGTCGTCTTTGCCTATCCGGTGCTCGATCCCGAACGATATGGAGTCATAGAATTCGACCATTCAGGGCGCGCGGTCAGCATTGAAGAAAAACCAAAACAGCCGAAGTCTCGCTATGCAGTCACCGGCCTCTATTTTTACGATCAGGATGTGGTCGCCCGTGCCGCGAGCCTCAAGCCATCCCGGAGAGGAGAACTGGAGATCACTGACCTGAATCGTCTGTATCTCGAAGCAGGAACCCTGAAGGTCGAACTCATGAGTCGCGGAATGGCTTGGCTCGACACCGGAACGCACGACTCTCTGTTCGACGCGGGTCTATTCGTTCAAACGATACAAAGACGGCAGGGTCTCAAAATCTCCTGCCCTGAGGAGATCGCGTTCCGCCTTGGATACATCAACGCAGCGCAACTCGAACAACTCGCGCGAACTGTGCTCCAGAGCGGATACGGGCAATACCTGCTTTCGTTGATCCAGGAGCCACGTTTGCCACAGCAGTTCGGCGAATAGCGGACAGAGCAGGTAGGACTGACGATCAGAATTTTTGGGGTGTACCGCGGCAGTTTGTTCCCGCGTCTCGTCTCGAGTCGGTAGCGTCCTGCCTGGTCCGTTTCAGGCGACTGAGGCCGCACTGAAAACGGTGTATCGGACGGCTACCTCCTGCTCGCACGATATTCGTCAAGGGGTTCTTTGAGGCGTTCCAGGAATTTGTCGAGCGTCTTCTTGTCTGCGCCGTTTTCCCTCAGCGTTTCACCGCTCCTTGGGTCGACAGCCCGGGACGGCACGAATGCAAGGCCAAGACCATCATTGCCCCAGCGCACCACTCTCGATTGAACGGCGAGACAATCATCGGTATTTCTGCCCGAGCTGTCGGTGCGTTGCAATGTGATGAGCACCATTGTGCCGGGAAACCACCGTTCCTCAGTCAGCACATAGAACCCGCTTGAACTGATGTCGGCGATCTGGTATGCCTTCGGAGCACTGCCGGTCCAATAATAGGCCACGAGCCCTGGCAGTGGCTGCCTGTGCGCCCGTCGCCGGTCCGATGAAAGCCAATTCTGAAGCCAGGTCTTCAGTGAATTCGGCCTGCTGTTCTTTGGCTCTTCGTTCTTCATCTCATCTGACCCCTGAAAAATAGATTGAACGTGGGAGGATCGGGGCAGCGACGGGGTAATCTTCGTGCTGGATGCGGCACTCTCATGGTGCCCGTTGGTATGCGAGTTGGAATTCGATTGATTGGCAGACGCCGGCGTTGCAGAAACAAACGAACTGGCCAGGCGCTCCAATCGCCGCTCCATCTCGGCGGCGACGCAAATCACCAGCTGATCTCCGGGTTGCGTTTGCGACGAATAAATCGTGTGCGCCGGCAGAACAAGAGCGCTTGTAGCCTGCTCATTCACGGGGTCAGCCGTCGAAGTCGGAAAGGATTCGATTTCCTGGATGACCCGGTAATCATCATCCAGGTAAACCATGTCAATCGCAGATAAGCCGCGCGATGTAGGCATTCCCTTGTATGGCATGAGCCAAAGACCGCTGTCGGGCTTGATCGTCAGTCTTTCGATCATGAACCGAAGCTGCCCCGCCGCGGCGTCGGCCACGGTTACCTCTAAGCTGAGGAAGCTCTCGCGGGTTTGGTTATATACGCAGTATTTTTGGCTTTCCATATCCTTACCTTCCTGGGCGCGGCCAGGCAGGGCACTACAGCCATTTCCAATTGGTCCTGCTTCGTGCATCAACTCATTTCATTCCCAGACTTCGGATTTTTACCCATTGAAGTTCAAGCGCTGAAATGGAGAGCCCCACAACGGAAAAGGAACTGGGCCAGATCTTGCATTCGAGAAGCCTCCCGCGTTGGAGTTAGGAACTCCAATTGCCGGAGGATGCGAATCTTCCTCGCACTGGATCCTGCGGGTGGGGTTGCCGGCTCGAAGAGCCTTGCTGCACCACCCGCCGATGGCGTTCGCTGGCTTATTTCACGCGGGTTCTGCGGCGTTGAATCAGAATCACCAGCACAATCACAAACAAGACGCCTGCAACAACCCGGACGATCGTCGTACTGTCCATACCACTTCTCCCTTCCGTTGAAGAACCATGACAACCCCGCGCCAACTCAGGGGCGGAAACCAATTGAGCTTATCCAGCCCGGAATTACTTCACCCGTGTGCGCCGGCGTTGAATGAGAATGACCAGCACGATAACGAACAAAACGCCGGCCACTATACGGACAATCGTCGTGTTATCCATTTCAACTCTCCCTTCTCTCAGTGGTTAAACAGCGATTTGAATGACTGCATCATGATGATGGCCGCGGGACCCAGCACCACCACGAACAATGCAGGAAAAATAAACAGCACGAGAGGGAAGAGGAGCTTGATCGACAGCTTTGCAGCCTTCTCTTCGATCTCCTGTACGCGCTTGGTTCGCAGCGTGTCGGAATGAACGCGCAACGTCTTGGCGATGCTGGTGCCGAATTGTTCCGACTGGACCAGCATGGAAACGAGGTTACGAACGACGTCGACGCCGGTGCGATCGGCGAAATGCTTCCAGGCGTCGGCGCGGACGCTTCCCGCCCTCTGCTCCAGCGCCACCACACTGAGTTCATCGCTCAATACCGGCTGCGCATGATGCAGTTCCTCAGCAGTGCGTGCCGTTGCCTGATCGAGGCTGAGACCGGCTTCAACGCAGATCACCAGCATGTCAAGCACGTCGGGCAGGCCGCGCCGTATTGCCGATTGCCTGTCTTTGATGATCTTGCCAAGCACGAAGTCGGGGACCAGGTATCCCAAACCAGCTGCCGCGATGTAAATGAAGAACGGATTCTTTCCGCCGATGCCGGTGACAAGAGCGAGCAGGCAGAGCGTCGCAGGACACAGAACCTTGGCGCTGTAGAAGACCTTGACGGCCGAGTCCTTGCGGTATCCAGCATTGATCAGCCGCTTCTGGACAACGCCGACTTCCGATTCGCTTTTGGGCACGACCCGTTCGAGTTGCTCGACCACGCCGCCCAGCATGCTTCCTGTGTCCTGGAGCTTGATCTTCAGGCTCTTTTGCCGCATCTGTGGGTTGATCACAGCTGCGATGCGAGCCTGGATCGTCTCCCGATAAAAGATCATCAGGCCGGCGCTGGCAATCAGCACGAATACAGCGATAAACGAAACTATTGCTACTCCCATAGATCCTCTTAAACGTCCATGTTGACGATTTTGCGAATGATGAGGCCGCCAACCACGATCATGCCGCACGCCGCGTAGATCAGATCAAGACCGATCTTCGTGGTCCACAGCAAGCTCTCCATTTTGGGGCTGATGACATAAATCAGGAATCCCATGACGATGGGCAGCAGCGTAAGGATCGCCCCCGTCAACCTGCCCTGGGCGGTGTGGGTCATCACCTGCCGCTTCAGGCGGAACCGCTCGCGAATCACTTCAGACGTCTTTTCGAGCACTTCGGCCAGGTTGCCGCCGCTTTCCTTCTGAATCATGATTGCCGTCACCACGATCCGCAGGTCCTGCGTAGGCATGCGCGTCACCATGTTCTCGAGAGCAGTCTTCAATTCAAGTCCGTAGTTCTGCTCATCGTAGGTTGCGCGGAACTCCGTTCCCACCGGGTCCGGGCATTCGCGCGTGACCAGGCCCATCGCCGAGTTCAAACTGTGCCCGACGCGCAGAGCGCTCACGATCAGGTCAAGCGCTTCCGGCAGCCCTTCCTCAAACTTCTTCATGCGCTTGTTGCGCTTCATCCTCACGTACAACAAGGGCCCACCGGAAGCGATGATGCCCACGAGGATGCCGAACATGATCGAGCCCGTGCGCCAGTAGACGAGATACCCCGAGATCGCAAAGCACGCGACGCACATCATCATCAATCCGCCGACGGTCCATTTGAGGTCGGCTTGATAGAGCATCCGTCGCAGGCGCGGCGTGAGCTCGATCTGCCGCAACATCTTGTCCATCCATGGAATGGTGCTGAGCAACTCGTTCTTGCGAATGTCCACAAGAAGGTCGGCCATGTCGGTCTTCGTCTTGTTCGTTGCAAGAGCCGAGTCCAGCCGCGCAAGCATCTGCTTGTCCTGCTGCGATGCGCCCGTGCCGGTGGCGGCCGCCAATAGCGCGACCACTGCAAACACGCTCAAGAACACAAAGATGACGATGATTGCCATCGCTTGCCCCCTCGCTCCTAGTTCACTTCAGTTACGCGCTCGAACAGGCTCGGCGGCAGGAAGATGCCCGCGGTGCGCAACTGCTCGAGGAAGCGTGGACGAATGCCGCTCGGTTTGAAAACGCCCAGCACCTTTCCGTTGGGACCGATTCCCTTTTTCTGGAAGGTGAAGATCTCCTGCATAGAGATGACGTTCTCTTCCATGCCGGTGATCTCGTGAATGCTGACGCATTTGCGCGAGCCGTCACTGAGGCGGGTACACTGCACCACGATGGTGAGAGCTGAAGCGACCTGCTGCCGCACTGTCTTTTCCGGCAGACTCAGGTTCGTCATCGCCACCATCGATTCCAGGCGGGTCAGCGCGTCGCGCGCCGTGTTGGCGTGGATTGTGGTCATCGAGCCCTCATGGCCGGTGTTCATGGCCTGGAGCATGTCGAATGCCTCCTCGCCGCGGCACTCACCGATGACGATGCGGTCGGGACGCATACGCAGGCAGTTGATGAGCAGTTGCCGTTGCCGTACCGCGCCTTGTCCTTCCACGTTGGGCGGGCGCGTCTCAAGCCGCACGATGTTTTCCTGGGCCAGCTGCAGTTCGGCCGCGTCTTCGATGGTGATGATCCGTTCGTTCTGTGGAATGTACTGCGACAGAATGTTCAGGAATGTCGTTTTGCCGGCGCCGGTGCCGCCCGAGATCAGAATGCTGAGACGGGCGCGCACTGCGGACGAAAGCAGCTCCATCATCTCCGCGGAAATGCTTTTCAGTTGCACCAACTGGTTCGCCGCCAGAGGGCCTGTGCCGAAACGGCGAATCGAGAGCGATGGACCATCGAGGGCCAGCGGCGGAATGATTGCATTCACACGGGAGCCGTCGGGCAGGCGGGCATCCACCATGGGCGATGCTTCGTCCACTCGGCGTCCGACGCGCGACACGATGCGGTCGATGATCTGCAGCAGATGCCGGTCATCCCGGAACGTTGCATCGGCGCGCTGCAGAAGGCCGCCACGCTCAATAAAGACGTGGTCCTTGTCGTTCACGAGGATATCCGAGATCTTCTGATCCTTGAGCAGCGGCTCGAGCGGCCCCAGGCCGAATACCTCGTCGAGCAGGTCCGTCTGAATCTTCTCCTGCTCGTCGAAGCTGAGGGGAACGCGACGATCGCTGATGATTTCGCTGATGATGCTCGTCACGGCCTGCCGAGCTTGGTTCGAGTTGACGCGCGACAGCTTCTCGAGATCGAGCTTCGAGATCAGCGTCTTGTGTACTTCCGATTTAAAGTTCTCAAGGTTTAGATGTTCCACGCTGCACCATTCCCAAAACTGAATTCACTTCAAGGGCCCGGACTCAGCCGAAGAGGCTGAATCCCTTCTTCTTCTCGGGCTTAGCGGGCATGCCGCAAGCAGTTCGTGCCATGTCCTGGATCGCCCGGGAAATCGAGGAATCCTCCAGGGCAAGCGGGGTCGCTTCGTTTTGCATCCGACGCACCGTAACGTAGTCGCTCGGGATCTTCCATTGCACGGGCCGCGTCAGCGCCTTCGAAATGTGTTCTTCGTCTACGCCTCCCGAACGGGGCATGAATCGGTTCAGTACGATCTCAAGATTTGAGCCGCCGGATTTGAAGTATTCCGAGATGACGCGATGCGAATTCCGGAGTTCCGGTATCCCGGCCTGCATGACCAGATACACCGTATCGGCCTGATCCACCAGCGTAGTGCCGCTCAGGTCAAATCTGGAGCCCGCATCGATCACGACATAGTCGAAGCCCACTTTGGCGATCGCCACCAGCCGCTCCACCGCTTCATTGCTGACTTCGACCTGCGGAAATTTTCCCGGCGCGGCCAGAACGGCGAGACCGGAACTGTGCTTGGTCAAAAGTTTGGATAGGAAGTTCTGGTCAAGGCGGCTGTAGTTCTGCAGCGCATCGACGGTGGAGAACTGCGGGCTTATTCCGAGATTCAGCGCCGCATCGCCCAGCGGCAGATCCAGATCGATCAGCAGGGTGCTCTGCGCGCATTCCTGCGCCAGCGAAACCGCGAAGTTGCAGGCCACGGTCGTCACACCGGAACCGCCCTTGCCGCCCAGAAAAACCAGCACCTTGCCGCCTTGCGATTTGCCCGTGCGCGACGTTGGCCGCCGAGCCGATGCCCGCGAAATCGCTTCGGCCAGTGTGTTGGCTGCGAGCGGGTGGGTGAGAAACTCGCGGGCTCCGGCCCGCATGCAACTCATCAGCAGGCCCGGATCGCTCTGCGTGGAGTAAACCATCACCGTGGTAGCTACATTGGCCGCGATGGCCTCGACGAGTTCCAGTGCGTAATGCTGATCGCTGTCGAGATCGATGATGACAACATCAAAATTCTGGTCGGTGATGCGAGAAACGTCGCTGAGTTTTGCGGGGTAAGCCGTGAATTCCCGAACGTTGGAAATATCCGATCCAGCGAGAGCATTGGCCACAAGCCTGCGGCGCTGATCGCTCGGGCCGATCAGCGCGACGGATAACGCTGTGCCGATGGAATCGGAATCTTCGATATGGGCAGCCATTAGCGGTTTAAAACTCCTGAATCTTTTCGTTCCTGGTGCAGTTTCGTCTTGTTTGAGTCGTTGTGAACTGGCTGTATGCCGCTAAGGCGATTCCTCATCGCGCAAAGAATGACATCAGCGCTCCGATCGCGATTGCAGGTGCGTAAGGCATCTTCCGCGCCTTGGGATTGGAGAGAGTGAGCTCCGGATCAACGCGCATCCCTCGTTTTCCCCATCCAAAAAGCAAATTGCTGGAGCCCGTGAACAGTTCCCCCAGGAAACCGCCAACCGCTGCCCAGCAGATCGCCATGATTCCTCCCACGACACCCGTCATCACCAGCGCCATGATCAACTGCTTTGGCCCCACCCATGCGCCGATTGCGGCGCACAGCTTCACGTCGCCCATACCCATCCCGCCCATGAAGGCGAGAATCCCGAACAGCAATGCGCCCAGCCCCAGCCCTTCGAAGCTCTGCGCAACGCCGATACCGTGCCAGCTCGCTGGCCCAAACGACACAGCGACCCCGGCAAGCATGAAAGGGAAAACCAGCCAGTTGGGAATGCGTCGGCTCCGAAGGTCTGTGACTGTTGCCACTGCGACAACGATCACAGTCGGCCACCACGCGATTGAATGCAACTCCGGCTCCCTTCACTTCTTGTGCACACGCTAGTCGGCGTTATGTATGCAATTCTCGCTCCAAATTACGATAAGTCAAGCACGTATTAATTCAATATGTTACGTGCGTGTAGGCCGCTCTCGGTGTACACGGGTGTTTACTGGCTTTTTCAGGTGGTGAAGCGGAAGGTTTACACCCGGTTTCTCCATCGCACGCGAACACAATGCTGTGCGCAAATACAGCCAATCACTACCAGTTATGGAGTAGCGGATCACCTTCTGCGAGGTGTGTGTTGTAATCTGCTGGCGCCAGTATACCTTTTGGTTCATCCAGCTCACAAAACAATTTCCAAGTGCGATTCCACGCGATCGCCTGCGCTTTCCCTGCTGTCATTTGGAGAAATCGCGAACAAACTCGTTCCGGAAATGGTGCTCTATCCGAGAAACATGCAGTCCCCATAGCTGAAAAAGCGGTAGCGCCGCTCGATGGCGTGCCGATAGGCGGCTAGAACATGCTCACGGCCGGCGAAGGCACTCACGAGCATCAACAGGCTCGATTGCGGCAGATGAAAGTTTGTCAGCAGCGCATCAACAATGCGGAAGTGAAAGCCCGGGGCGATGAAAATCTCGGTCGAACCCGAACCTGCATGGAGCAAGCCATCGGGGGCCTGGGCCGCAGCTTCCAGTGTTCTTACGGCAGTCGTCCCTACCGCGACCACTCTGTGTCCCTGGGCGCGTGCGCGATTCACAGCGTCTGCCGTTACGGCGGGCACGCTGTAGCGCTCGCGATGCAGCCGGACATCGGCGACCTTCTCGACCCGCAGAGGCGCAAACGTACCCAGACCCACGTGCAGAGTAACCCTTGCGATTTCAACGCCGGCATCCTCGATTGCCTGCAGAATTTCCTGCGTAAAGTGCAACCCGGCCGTCGGAGCCGCCACCGATCCGGGCTCCGTTGCGAACACTGTCTGGTAGCGCTGGCGGTCTTCAGCGGCATCGTTCCGGCGAATGTAGGGCGGCAGCGGAATGTGTCCCACCCGCTCCAGCGCCGCAAAGAAGTCCGTGACGGGCTCGAAGCGCAGCGTTCGTTCGCCAAACTCGCCCCGCTCCTCCACCGTTGCCGTCAGAACTGTTTCGCCCTCAGGGGTTGAGAAAAACAGCTGCTCGCCGATTCCGATCTTGCGACCTGGTTTCACTAACGCACGCCACTGGCATTCCCCGGCGGGTTCGGTGAGCAGCACCTCAACGAGCCCCGTCGGCGTCTGCTGAGGGCGTACTCCGGATCTGCGCGCATAGAGCCGCGCAGGAATCACGCGGCTGTCGTTCAGCACTAAAACGTCTCCGGCGCGCAAGAGGGCAGGGAACTCCGAGAACCAACCGTCTCGCGCCGCTCCGCTGGCCCGATCCATCACCAACATGCGGCTTTGGCCCCGCTGCGCAGCAGGCTCCTGGGCGATCAACTCGGTTGGCAGTTCGAAATCAAAGTCCGAAACCCGCAGTCCTCTCACGCGCCAGCCTTTCCAAAATGGCGGCGCGCATTCAGCCTGGCACGTTCAATGGCTGCATTCAATTCCTGCCGTTTTGATTCGAACTGCTCAGGGGGTAGATCTGCAGGAACCCGCGTCCACTGCGCCCAGCTCACGCAGATCCGCGTGAAGGGCTTTGGCACCAGGAACCGGTCCCACGAGCGCATCTGCCACGCCCGTTCCGGTTCCAGGTGAAATGCCCCAACCGGAGCACCAGTGAGCTGCGCCAGCTTGATCGGTCCCATCTTCGTCTCGTAGATCGGGCCGCGCGGGCCGTCTGCCGTAAAGATCGCGGTTTGCCCGGAATCAATGACCCTTGCCAGGCCCATCAAGCCCTCGCGTGCACCGCGCGAACTGGATCCCCGCACTGCATCGAACCCAAACATCTTCAGGATGCGCGTGATCAGCTCTCCATCAAAACTGCGGCTGATGAGGATCACGGCGTGCGACCGCCTGAAATACATGGTGCACGGCAGCACGCACTGATGCCAGAAGCAGTAGATCTCGGGTCCGGCTTTCTGCCCGAAGACGACCGGCCGAACGCCATCTTCGGCAATGACCTCGAAACGCCACGTGAGTCCGATGATCCAGACCAGGGCCCACACCAGGCGCGGAACCACCGCCAGCACCAGGCGCTGACCCAGCGTAAATCTTGGACTGTCTTCGGCGTTCACTGTCCCGATTCTAACGGGGGATGGATGGCATATCGGGGCAGCGAAGACCGACATATCAACAGGGCTCAGGCTGGTTCGTCGTAAATCCCGATGTCCGCAATATGCGGCGTGTCCTGGCTGCATTCGAACTGCAAACGCACTTTTTGCGCCGCGACGCGCGGAATGCGCCGAATCGTTGTGGGCGATGGAATCCCGCCCTCGATGATCGTCACCCACTTTGTTCCATTCCAGCGCTCGAAACGATAGCTCCTGATTCGGCTGTGCTGGTAGTCATCCCAGCGGCCGACGGGTTCCACGAGAGAAACGACGTTGAAGCTCTGCGGCCTGCCCAGGTCGACCTCCAACCAACCCGAGGTCTGCCCTTCGTCGGGATACCAACTCGATTGAAAGTTCCAATCGTTCGCCTCGTCGGGCCCCACAGTATCCGGATAGGAACTCGCATGAATGGGCTTGCCCGTCGCCAGGTTCCGCGTCGTAATCACAACGTGTTCGCCGAGCTTCTCCATCGGCCCGGTGGACTGCCAGGCCTTTCCGATCTCCTCGAGCCGCGTTAGCACGTTGGGCGCGAGACGACCTTCGCGAGTGGGTGGCGCGTTCAGGATCAGGTTGCAATGCCTTCGATTCAGTGGGAGAAGCCACTCGTCGACAACGGTCTGCGCGGGCTTCAGGCGACCGTCCGCGTCTGCCTGCTTCCAGAACCAGCCGTCGGTCAGCGTCACGCACGAAAGCGCGGGCACATCGCTTTCCTCCGGGACTTTCTGGCCGGCATTCTGTTCGAACGCCTTGACGTCCGAGTAGTACAGTCCGCCCGCAGGATACTGGCTGGCATTCAGATCGCAGATCAGGCAGTCGGGCTGCAAATTCTTGATGTGCTCGTAGATTTCACGGAATGGCACTTCCTCATAAGTGATTCGGCTCCACGGTGCATCCCAGCCATCTGTGATGAGGATGTCCACCGCACCGTAGCTGCTGGACAGCTCTGTCAGCTGATCCTTGATGAGCTGCACCTTAGCCGGGGTGATGTTGAAATGGCGAATGTCATCGCGCAACGACAGAATCGAGTAGTACAGCCCGACTCGAAGCCCGGCCTTGCGGAACGAATCCACGTAGGCGCGTACCACGTCTGTTCGATGAGTCGTCTGGCGCACGCTGGCAGCCTGGGTTTCGGTTGGCCAGATGCAGAATCCGTCGTGATGGCGCGTTGTCAGGCAGCCCCACATCATGTGCGCCGACTTCGCTGCCGCGGCCCACTGATCCGTGTCGAGTGCGGTGGGATGAAACAGATCCGCGGGCGCCGTCGGATCGCCCCATTCGCGATCCTGAAAAGTCGCCATGTTGAAGTGCAGAAACATGCCAAATCGCAAGTCGACGAATCGCTGTTGCAATTCGAGCAAAGGTTGTCCGGGACGCACACTCGCTCGCTGCGATCGATTCAGTTCGGCCGCGCTGTCACTTGCCGCATAGGCGGCGATCGTCGCGGCTTCGGCGGCCAGCCGGAAAAACTCTCTTCTTGTCGTCATTGCAGGGGTACGTCCTAGCTATACCGAATCCATCGCATCAGTTCGGGCAGCGTGGCGCGCTTGCCATACATCAGGATGCCCACACGGTACAGGCGGGTTGAAAACCACAAGACCAGTAAAATGCTTGCGGCGAGCAGTCCGATTGAAACCGCAAATTGCCAGACCGGCGGAATTTCGGCTGCCATGCGCATGAACATGATCACCGGCGCAGTGGGTGGAAAGAACGATGCGACCACCGACCAGAACGAATTCGAGTCGTTGATCACCAGCATGATAAGCGCGAAGCTCAGCCAGGTGGGAGCGGCAGCGAGCGGCATGTACATTTGCAGTTCCTGCTCGGTCTCACACGTCGCCGCGAGCCCCGCAAACAGGGAACTGTAGAGCAGGTAGCCCAACACAAAATACACAGGAAAGAGGATTGTCTCTGTCCAGGTGAAGTGAATTGCAAAATTGCCGGTCAGAATCGTCGCGGCAATGGGTGAAAACAGGATGGCGGCGCCGGCCACCAGCCAGATGCCAATTTGCGTTAATCCAACTGCGCCAACACCGATCAATTTCCCAGCCAGCAGATCACCCGGCTTGGCGATGGCAAGCATCACTTCGAAGATGCGCGATGTCTTTTCCTGGATGATCGATCGCGCTACGTTCATGCCGTAAATCATCGTCGTGAGCGACAGCAGCAAAGCCATCACGTAGCCCTTCCAGAACGACGCCTGGGCATTGCTCTTTACGACGCTACCGTCCTTCTTCACCTGGAAGGTGTCGATCGAAACGCCATTCACCAGTTCATCGGCTGCGCTCTGTTTCATGCCGCCGCCAGTTAGCTTCTCATCCAGCATGGCGTGATTCAATGCCGATTTCATGCGATCCATGGTGATAAAGTCGCCCGCGGATTGCGACGTATAGGTTGCGGTGGGAGCCGAGCCTGCCGGTGTGTCCACCCAAAGAACGCCATCGATCTGCTTATCCTGGACCTCCTTGACCAGCATCGAGCGCTGTTCGGGCGTTACGGGCGCCACCAAATCCACTTTGGCCTTTGCGTCTTTGTCTCCCACAAGCTGGTCGCGAATCTGCGCGGCCAGTTGGGGATCTGAGGCGGCCACGGCCATGTGCCGATTCGATCCCAGTCCAAGGCTCGAGAAATAGCCGACACCGACGATGAGCGCAAACACCGCCGGTACCCCGATGGTCGTCATCCGGAAAGCCCGGCCCCGAACCTGCTCGAGGTACTCGCGCCTGGCAATCAGCCAAATGTTATGCATCGGCTTTCCCTCCCACGGTTTGAATGAAAATCTCTTCGAGAGACGGTTCCACCAGCTCAAATCGATAGATGGTCGCGACCGCCGATGCTTCCTGCAAAAGCCTTTGCGCGTTGCCGTGCGGCTTCAGTTTGATCTCTGCATGACCCGAGAAGTTTTTTGCTTCTGCGATCTCGTTGCTCTTTAGAAAATCCGCGCTTCCTTCGAATTCCACGATGACGTGGTTGCGTTCGTAGCGCGACTTGATTTCGCGCATCCGCCCTGCGAGCACGGCCTCGCCGTTGTTCACAAGGCAAATCGAATCGCAAAGCTTTTCCACCTGGTCCATGCGATGGGTCGAGAACAGGATGGCTTTGCCCTCATCCTTGAGTTCCAACAACGTCTGTTCCAGCAGTTTCGCGTTCACCGGATCGAGCCCGCTGAAAGGCTCGTCCATCACGATGAGGCCTGGATCGTGCAGCAACGAGCCGATGAACTGGATCTTCTGCTGCATACCCTTGGAGAGCTCTTCGGTCTTCTTTTGCAGGACCTCGTCGATCTCCAGCCGCCTCGTCCAGCTTTCGGCGCGCTTGCGAGCCTCTCCCGCAGGCAGGCCGTGCAGCTCGCCGAAGAACACGAGCTGCTCTAGGACCTTCATCTTCTTGTAGAGTCCGCGTTCCTCGGGCAGGTAGCCTACGCGCTCCAGGCTCTTGCGCTCAAATGGCCGGCCAAAAAGGTTCACCCTGCCTGAATCGGGCAGCGTGATGCCCATCATCATGCGGATAGAACTGGTCTTTCCCGCGCCGTTGGGTCCCAGCAATCCGAACATTTGTCCTGAATCGATCGAGAGACTCAAATCGCGCACCGCGACCTTGTTCTCGTAAGTCTTGGTCACTCCCACAAGTTCGACAACTGGCATGGATGCTCCGCCGCACTGGCTGGTCAATGGATTGGGGTCGTTGAGCTTGACCAGAAGAGTCTAGCAAAGCGCCAGCGCGACCAGGCGATCGGCAATTGAGTTGGTTTGAAATCTGAAGAGAATATGACGTTTTGTCGTATCAACGCCACCCATTATCGGCGAGCGCCTGTCGGGTGTTGTCAGCTGTGCTTGTTGTATTCCGGCGTTCCGGCGATGGTGAGAGCGCTTTTTTTGTCGCCGTGAATGTACCAGTAGCACCAGTCGGTAAGAAACGGCTCGCTTTCCGTCGAGCTCGTCATATCGCGGTACGTGACCCTTCCGTGAAGGAAGATATTCTTTTCCCACAACTCGATCTTTTCGAACTCTTCTGGCGCCTTGCAAACAGCCCGCGCATCATCGCGGCTGAACGTCTTGATCGGAACCGACTCGCTCGGCAGCAGCACAATCGGTTCGGGCCGTGCTGCCGTCTTTGCCCCTTCGTATTCCGGGGTTGCGGGGAGACTCGTTTCATCGACAGAAATCTCCACTCGATCCACCAGCGAAACGATCCTGGCAGGTGTGCGGCCGCGATTGGTCGCCATAATGCGAAAGCTGTTTTCCTTTGTCAGCGATGGATCAACCCGCACAACGATCCATGGCCGCTCGGCCTCCAATAGCAACTGGGTTTGTTCAAGAGCTGCCTGCGCCGTGTCCACCGCCGCTTGCGCAGTCGCAGCACTGGACTCTGTGTTCCGTTCGATATTTTTGAGCATGCGCAGAAACAGCATGATCCCGACATAACCGAGAACCGCCAGCACGATATTGGCGCCCCACGCAATGCGTTCGCGCCACGTCCACGGCGGTACCACCGGCGGCGGAGGATTCACAATGATTTGCGGTGGCGCGTTGGCCGCGGTGGTTCCATCGCCTGCTTGACTGGGCGCAGGATCCTGCCCTTGTTTCTGTGCGCTTTGAGACGCGGGATTCTTCGCAGCGGCGTTGCCGGACACCTGCGCCGAAACAATCGCGGGCATTGTCGCGAGTGTTAGCAGCGCGATAAGAACCGCTGACCGCTTGGACATGATGAATGCACTATACCAGCTAAGTAGAGTTGCATCAGTGCCGAAGAGCTCGCTCGACCTTGCTTGATCAACACCCAGGTCATGTTGCGCGATCCAGTCGCGCGTGTTTTTGATCCCTCGCCTTTCGGGGGGAGTTCGAAACCAAAACGAAAGAGCCCGAAGTCATCTTCGGGCTCTTCAATTCGGTGCCGGTGAAGATCAAGCCGAAGCAGTGCTCACGTTTTCCGGCTCAAATGCCAGGTCGGAATCGCTGGTACGGATGAGGCGGTGCAGGTAGGCTCGCGAAATGCCGAGGCTGCGCGCCGCCAGCGTCTTGTTGCCATTGTTTTCCCGTACGGCATCCAGGGCCAGCCTCACTTTGTAGTCGCGCAGCTGGCGCTCAAAAGACCCTTCGGGATTGTAGTCGCTGATGTCGACAACCTTGTCGGCGTGCACGTGCAGCGGGAGGTCCTCGGGCCGAATCATCGTACCGGGCGCAAGAATGATCGCACGCTGAATGGCATTCTCGAGTTCGCGAACGTTGCCGGGCCACGTGTAATTCTGCAGCATGGCCATGGCGTCTGCGCCGATTGCCTGCATGGGCTTCTGGAAGAGCTTCGAGTAGTGATGCAGATAATGCGTCGCGATCTGCGGGATATCCTCCGCGTGATCCGCGAGGGACGGCGAATTGATCCGCATCACATTGATGCGATAGTAAAGGTCCTGCCGGAACTTGCCTTCCGCGACAAGCTTGGCAAGATCCTGGTGCGTCGCAAAGATGAGCCGTGCCTTCAGCGGAATCAGGCGGTTGCTGCCGAGGCGGCAGAACTCCATCTGCTGCAGGACGCGCAAAAGCTTTACCTGCGTATACAAGCTCAGGTCGCCGATTTCGTCCAGGAACAATGTGCCGTCACGCGCCTGCTCGAAGTAGCCTTCACGAGCTCCCACCGTCCCGGTAAAGGCTCCCTTTTCGTGGCCGAAAAGCTCGGCCTCAATCAGCGTTTCAGGGATGGCTCCGCACGACACGGCAACGAATGGACGTTCTGAGCGAGCGCCGAGATTATGGATCGCGCGGGCGATCAACTCCTTGCCCGTGCCGCTTTCGCCCGTCACAAGCACCGACGCATTCAGGTCGGTGACGCGATGGATGAGTTGATACACCTGGCGAATCTGCGGGCTCGAGCCAATGAGCCGGTCACAGCCGCTTGCCGACTCCGTGCGCTGATGCACCGTTTGCAATTGCCGCTTCAGCGAGGAGTTCTCACTCGCCCGGCAAAGCATCGCTTTCAACTCGCGGATTGACGGAGGACGGCGGCAATATCCGTAGGCGCCTAGCCGAACGAGTTCCACGGCAGTCGAGCGCAGACCGTCATCAGCCATGATCACCGATGGAAACTGGTTTGCGATCATCCTCCGAGCGCATTCGATTCTTTCCTTCACTGAATTGTTGTTCGAGTTCAAATCGATAAGGAGCACATCGCATTCCGTCTCCTGGAGCGCCGAATCGGCGTTTTCCCCTTCGGGAGCGATTTGGACCTGGAACTCCTTCCCCAATGCCGATGAGAGTAGAGATTGTAGCGTTCCATCGCCTGCCAACAGCCCAATCCGAATCATAGATATCTCTGTCTCTTTTCTCTCGCGCCGCCGAAACGGCGCGGCTAGTTTGCCTTGGGGTCACGAAGAAAAGACGGAAACACAACTTCAAAACTTGCTCTTTCCGTGCCGCTTTCTTTTTTGGGGGGAGTTTGTTCAAGTTAAGCAGCTAACGCACTAACTTTTAAAGACTTTCGTGCGGTGATTCTCGTTCCGCTCAACCGCGACGGTCAATCCCCCATTCGTGACTTTCGGCTACACCGAGGTAACCAAATGGTTCCCCTACTCTGAAGCGTGACGTGTGCCGGAAATAGCGCAGATCAACTTGCAAAACGGAACAATGCTCCGAAACGTGCCGTCGGAGGCGGTTCATGCGATTTCAATTGTGATTTTGTTCGCTAGAGGTATCTCTACCACACATCTTGATCTCACTGAATCAAGAATCGACGCCTCTTGCGACAAACGGCAATCCGACGGTAACGGTACCGGGGGGTTCTCGATTCCCGTGCGGTTGTAGTTTCTTATTTCATTCGTTCTGGTTACTGTAGGTCTATGGAATCCGTGTCAACTGGGCAGGATGCTTCCGCAGCGTCTCCTGAACGCGTGGAGCCGGTGAATCCCTGGGTCCGCTGCTTCAATCGCGCCTTCTCACGGCACACGATGAACATTGCAATATTGCTGATGATTCCATTGATCTTCGCTCCTTCCGTAAATCGTTCCAGAAACTTTCTTGGCGACGCGGATCTCTGGTGGCACCTTGCCGATGCCCGGTTACTGACTTCGACCCATCATTTCGTTCGCATCGAACCGTATTCATTTACGGTGGCGGGTCATCGCTGGGTAGACCCGGAGTGGCTCGCGGAAATGCCTTTTTGGTTGAGTTACAGAGCCTTTGGATTGATGGGAATCTATCTCGTCACCTGGTTAGCTCTCGGAGCCAATGTGGTGCTCGTCTATTGGCGGGGCTATCTGAAATCACGCCACGGCGGCGCAGCCTTCTTTGCGGCGGGGCTGGCCTTCTTTCTCATGACTGCCAATGCAGGTCCACGCACGATCGCCTTTGCCTATCTCGCCATGTCCGCTGAGATGGCGTTACTGGAGGCCGCAGAACGCGGACACAAGCGCCTCCTTTGGCTGATGTGTCCGCTCTTCTGCATCTGGATCAATCTGCACGGTTCGTGGCTGATCGGGTTTTGCGTATTCATTCTCTACGTTTCGGCAGGATTCTTCACCATTCAACTCGGCTCATTCGAACAGACGCGATGCCTTCCCGCCGATCAAAGGCGCCTCGTTGGTGTGCTCGTCGCCAGTCTCGCATCTCTTTTCCTGAATCCGTACGGATGGCGTTTGCTGTGGAACCCGATCGACATGATGGTCAACCAGCAGCTGAACATCACGTTCGGCGCAGAGTGGCAGCCGCTCGAAATCGGATCGGCTCGCGGATTGATTCTCCTCGCCGCCCTCGCCATCATTGTCCTGGCAGGCTGCATCCGCGGCGGTAAATGGACGCTCTTCGATACCGCGATCGTGTTCCTGGCAGTTTACTCCGCGTTCGCGCACACCCGTTTCACGTACATGGCTGCCGTTCTCATCACTCCGATCGTCGCCGTTGGCATTCGCAACATCTTCTACACCGAATCCGACAATAAGACGATTCCATTCATGAATGCTCTCATCGCGGCGGCCGCCGGTGCTGTCATTTTCTTTGCGCTTCCTTCTGAACATGAGTTGCAGGACGTTCTCAGTGAGAAATTTCCTCTGCAATCCATTGCGTCGATTCAGCCGGGATGGCGCACCTTCAACGTGGACTTTGTGGGCGGAATGATGGATTTCGAGTCCAAGTCCACATTTATCGATTCGCGCTTCGACTCGTTCGAGCACAGCGGAGTACTCAAGGACTTCCTTTCGATCACAGATCTGCACGCGCCGCTCCAACTCATGGAGAAATACAAGATCGATCACGTGTTGTACAGACAGAACGCATCGCTAACCCGGATGCTGGAACAAACTCCGGGCTGGCACGTGTTGCGCAAGGAAGCATCCGGCTACGAACTGCTGGCACACGACGGGGACGATTCAAGCGGGATATCAACATGCAGCTCGGTCGTCGGGGGGAATTAGCACCATGAACGCTCAGGAGCTCCACTCAGTTGCAGATTCACCTTCTGTTGCTTCCTCAACTACAAAGAAGGGAGCCTTCGAACGCATCTTCTCGCGGCACACGATGAATGTCGCGATGCTGCTGATGATCCCCTTGCTGATGGCTCCGACGTTGAATCTGGCTCGCACGTTCCTGGTTGATCCGGATATCTGGTGGCACCTCGCCGACGCCCGATTCCTGTTGACGTCGCACCACTTCATTCACACCGATCCCTATTCGTTTAGCGTCGTTGGTAACCGGTGGATCGACTGGGAGTGGCTTGGCGAGCTGCCATTCTGGTTCGGCTACAAGGCATTCGGGCTACGCGGCATCTATCTCCTCACCTGGCTGGCTCTGGGCGCCAATATCATCGCGGTCTATTGGCGCGGTTATCTAAAGTCGCGCCATGCGGGGGCAGCTCTTTATGCAGCCGCCCTGGGTTTTTTCCTGATGACGGTGAATGCCGGTCCTCGCACGATCGCATTCGCCTATTTGGCAATGTCCGGCGAATTGGCCATTCTCGACGCTGCCGAACGAGGCAAAAAGCGCCTTCTCTGGCTCCTGCCTCCACTTTTCTGCCTGTGGATCAACCTTCACGGCACATGGTTCATCGGCCTCTGCCTGCTGGTCCTCTACATTGCTTGTGGATGGTTTGGCGTTCAGGCGGGTGTATTCGAACAGAAACCGTTTGACGCGGCCGATCGCAACCGGCTCCTGACGGTTCTGGGCGTCAGCATCGTCGCGTTGCTGTTGAATCCATATGGCTGGCGTTTGATGTGGAGTCCGCTCGACATGATGCTGAACCAGCATCAGAGTACGACGAGCATTTCGGAGTGGATGCCACTCGACCTCTCATCGCTGGAGGGCAAGGCAACCATTGCCGCCATCGCCGCCATGGTGATTGCCAACATGATGCGCGGCCGTAAATGGACACCTTTCGAGATGGCAACCGTCTTCCTTGCTTGGTACGCGGCATTTTCGCACCATCGCTTCACCTATCTTGCTGCCGTTCTGACTACACCGATGCTGGCCGCCGACATCAATCGGAGCTTCTGCATTGAAACCGATGAAAAGACGATTCCTGCCATGAACGCCGTGATGGTGGCAGCCTCAATCGGCGTCGCGCTCTATATATTCCCTTCGCAACGCGCCCTCGACAGTATGCTGGCGAAGATGTTTCCGCTTCAGTCCATTGCATCCATTCAGCAGTCCTGGAGAACCCTCAACTGGGATTACGTGGGCGGGCGGATGGACTTTGACGGCAAGCCTACCTTCATCGATTCGCGCTTTGACAGCTTTGAGCACTCCGGAGGCGTTCTTCAGGACTACGATGCCGTGATGGCTCTTCGCAATACGCCGCAGCTCATCGATAAGTACCGAATCGATCACGCGCTGTTGAAAGACAATCTGGCCCTCGCCTATGAACTCGAACATAACCCCGGTTGGCGGGTGATCCGGCGCGAGCCTGCGTGGGAAGGCGAATACTTGCTCTTTGAGAAGACAGCCTCAACGGCTCCGGGTGCGACCGCCCCGTGCGTTGCAGAACCAACTGCCCATGGTCGTTAGCCCGTCGAACCGAGATCATGCGAGCTGACAGGTAGCGGAAAGAGCTACTTACTCCCTTTCGGGTTTTTCGGAGTGATCTACATCACAGGAATGCCGCCTGAAAAATGAAACCATGCATGCATGTCGCGGCAGACAGCCATTCCCCGTCCTCTTGCCTCTAATCCCGTCGGAGTTCTCATATGAAGCTCGACTCCTCAGCGTTTGTAGCCGATCCCGAGCTGATTCATGCGCTTGAAGCGCGCTCCACGAGAATCGTGTGCGATGAGGAGCGGGTTCTCTTTCATCAGGGCGACTCGGCCACCGGGCTTTTTGTCCTTCGCTCGGGGACGGCAAGGCTTACGATGACCTCGCCCAAGGGCGACGTGCTGATGTCGATGCCAGTCTCGGCCGGATCGGTGCTTGGTCTTCCCGCACTTGTTGGAAATCAGCCTTACTCTCTGACGGCATCCGCTCTCAAGGGCGCCGAGCTTGCTTTTGTCACTTCCCAGGACTTCTCGTCGCTCATGTTCAGCACGCCTTCCTTGTCGATGAGCGTGCTGCGGATCCTCGCTGCTGAGGTACGAAACGCCCGCTCCGCGATCTCCGGATTCTAAGGTCGTCCCCTCACATCCTCTCGTGAATGGATGAATTAGCATCCAGAGTGTGCCCGGCCTCGAAACTCCAATCATGTACGTGCGCGGCGTGGGACCGCGGCTTGCAGAATTGCTCGTTGCCCGCGGCATCCAGACGGCAGAAGACCTTCTCTATCACCTTCCCTTTCGTTATGAGGACCGCCAGCATCCGCGCAGCCTGGACGAACTGAAGCCGGGCGAAACGGCCAGCGTGATCGCCGAGGTGCGCGGCGCTGCGCTCCTGCGGACGCGCCGGATGCCGCTCTTCGAACTGACGGTGGGCCAGGGGAGGCTGGCTCTCAAGTGCATTTGGTTCCACGCCACCTACCTCGAGGGCAAATTCCACGCCGGCCAAACCGTGGCCCTCTATGGAAAAATCGAGCCTTCCCGATCCACCAGCAATCTGAAAATGATTCAGCCGCAGTTCGAGGTGCTTCCGGATGCGAGTGACGATGCAGAGACGCGGCTGCTTGAGGTCGGGCGCATCACGCCTGTGTACGAGTCTCTCGGGGGCAGCAAGCTGGCCTCGCGCTGGCAGCGCAAAGTCATTTTCAACCTTCTCGAATCGGTGCGAGGCGTGGTGCCGGAATGCCTGCCGCAGGCCATCCTCGATCGTCTCGGTCTGCCTGACCGCGAAGCGGCATTGCGGGAGGTGCATTACCCGCCGGAAGGAACATCCCTTGCCCAACTGCAATCGGCGTCCACGCCCGCCCATCGGCGCCTGATCTTTGAAGAGTTGTTCTTTCTCGAGCTTGGCCTGGAACTCAAGCGTCGCCGGATGCGCGAGCGAACCGGCATCAGCTTCGCTACATCCGACAAAGTGCGTGAGGCGATCCGGGAGGTCCTGCCGTTTCATCCCACCGCGGCGCAGAAGCGCACTCTCGGCGAAATTGTTTCGGATATGCGGGCGCCCCATCCGATGCGCCGCCTGTTGCAGGGCGACGTCGGATCGGGCAAAACCATCGTTGCGCTCCAGGCCATGCTGGTCGCCATGGAAAACGGCTATCAAGCCGCGCTCATGGCGCCCACAGAGATTCTGGCCACCCAGCATTTTCTCGCGGCGCGCAAATTGCTCGAGCGATCCAGCCGAAAGCCGCACATCGTGCTGCTTAGCGGATCCCTCGATGATCATCGCAAGCGGCATACGCGCGCACTCATCAACCGCGGCGAGGCCCATCTCGTGATCGGAACGCACGCGTTGATTGAAGAAAAAGTGGAGTTCGATCGGCTGGGCCTGGTTGTTGTGGATGAGCAGCATCGATTTGGTGTGCTCCAGCGCTTCAAGCTGATGAAGAAGCCGAACCAGCCCGAGCCCGATGTCCTGGTGATGACGGCAACTCCGATTCCGCGCACCCTGGCTCTTTCCCTCTATGGCGATCTCGACATCAGCGTGCTCGACGAACTGCCGCCCGGCCGCACGCCGATCGTCACGCGCCGCGTGCCCGACGAGCGGTCGGGTGAGGTTTGGGAATTCGTGCGCAAGCAGGTGAACGGGGGACGGCAAGCGTACATTGTTTATCCCGTAATTGAAGGAAGCAGCGACGACCAGCCGGAACTCGATTTTTCGAACGATGAGAAGGCACAACCCGATGAATCGGCGCCGCGCTCGCGCAAAGGCAAATCTGCGGACCTGTTTCCCAAGGCCGCAAAGGAAGCGAACCCCGCTGCAAAATCGGGTCTTAAATCCGCCGTCGAGATGCACGAAAAGCTCCGTACCGGTTCGTTGTCGGGCCTCCGTGTCGGCCTGTTGCATGGCCGGCTCGATGCCGACGAGAAGGAAATCATCATGCGGCGCTTCCAGCGAGGCGAAATCGACGTTCTCGTCGCGACCACGGTGATCGAGGTGGGTGTTGACGTTCCGAACGCCACGGTCATGGTGGTCGAGCACGCGGAGCGCTTCGGCCTTGCGCAATTGCATCAGCTTCGCGGCCGCGTTGGCCGTGGCGCAGCCAGGAGCTACTGCATTCTCATGACCGGGCCGCGAGTCAGTCCGCTTGCCGAGGAACGTCTCGACGCCATGGTTCGAACGCAGGATGGATTTGAGCTGGCGGATCTGGATCTCTCGATGCGCGGCCCCGGCGAGTTCTTCGGAACCCGGCAGGCCGGCCTGCCTGATTTTCGCGTGGCGAATATCGTTCGCGATCGGCAGTTGCTGGAGTTGGCCAAGCAGGAAGCAGCTCGTTTCGCGTGTGTCGGGAGCGAAACGGGCAAGAAGGCTGAGGGCACTGAGGCGGAACGCGCGCGTGTCCGGGCGCACCTCAAGGAAGCCTGGCAGCGACGTTACGGTCTTGTCGAAGCCGGTTGATTCCGCCGGTTGATTTGCACGCAGAGGTATTCCGAAACGGAAATCCCACCTTCGGCGCCGCCACGTTGCGCCGAAGATGGGAACCGTTTTCTAGATTATCTTAATGTAATTTAGGTCTAACCTCGTTGAGCAGCGAGCCGGTATTCCACTCCCGAATCGCTGAAAAGACCTGGCCCTGTTTACCTGCGCCTCTCGCCAGCCACCACACGAACCCGCTCCAGCACCGGCGTGAGCCCAAACGTCATCACCAGCACCGCCGGCACAGCAAGTACCAGCCACGCCGCGAGCGCCTGCCATGCCAGGCTGCCTGAGGCCCAGAGGATCTGCGTCGTGCTTCCGCGCAGGAATTGCTGGGTCGAGACAGCATGACCAGGCGCGAGCATCCACCCACCCAGACGTACAAACGGGATCATCAACAGAATCTGAAGAGGCATGGCGGCATAATTGGCGGCCTGGATCGCGGGCATATTCAACCGAAGCGTCAGTGCGATCATCACGCATAACGCCGTGGGGATTCCCACCAACGGCAAACACCCGATTGCAAATCCCAGCGCCAGCGTCAGTGCCAGCCGTCGCGGAGAGATGCCTTGTTGCAGCCACGCTGTCGTCCTAGCCTCGGCCGATTTGATCCATCTGCTGATCATTTCTTTTCAACTTATCGGGGCCCGGGGAAGTCGGCTTCGTTCTTGTGTGAATCTTCATTGAACGAACCAGATTCGACACTTGCCACCGAGCTTAAGTCGCTTGTGGTCGCGCTGGCTGTACCACCTTGGTCGTATTGGTCCAATCGAAAGTGGGGTTCCGGTGCATCGCGCACCCGGCTAGAAAAGAAGCATCGGTCGCAGTCTGAGGGGGTCAGCGGATACAGGCAGTCAGCCTGAATCCGTGGGGGATTCCCGTTTTGATTAGCGCGACGCCCGTCTCAGGAAGCCCCTTGCCCGCAGAGCCGCAAGAACCTGCTCCACCTTCCAGTCCAAAGACTCGGTCCCATCCACCGTCAGATCCGCGTGCGCCGCAGAAGGCCGCACGTATCGAGTCGCGCATGGCCGCACCGTTGCCTCATATTGCAGCCTGACCGATTCGGCGGTCCGGCCCCGCTCCACCATGTCGCGACGCAGCCGTCGTTCGAAGCAGACATCGTCCGGCGTGTCCACGTAAACGCGCAGGTTGTACTGCGGGAGCAGTTCCGGGTAGTAAAGGGCAAACAAGCCTTCCACCAGCAGGAACGATTCGGCGCGCACCGGGCCCGTTTCGCCCGGAATCCGGATGTAGCTCGAAAAATCGTACAGCGGTCGTTCAATGTGCTCGCCACGAGCCAGCGCCGCCACATGTTCGGTCAGCAGCGAGCTCTCAATCAAGTCCGGCTCGTCAAAGTTCTGCCGGGCACGTTCAGGAAGAGGTAAATGGGATAGATCGCGATAGTAGTTGTCGAGTGGGAAGTGGATTCCACCGAGTTCGCGCGCCAGCTCGACGGCGAGCGTCGTCTTACCCGAGCCCGATGCCCCGGCGATTCCGATGACCATCGGCGGAAACGGCAGACGGGCCGGCAGCCGTTCGTCGTGCATAGGGCTTCCTCAAGATTCGGCTTCGAGCAGCGTCGAAATCCACACTGTCAATTTCTCGAGCAGACTGGCCAGGCGGCGCTCCACCAGCTTCGCAGTCTCAAACACTTCTTCATGGCTCAGCTGTTGCGTACTGAGTCCGGCTGCCAGGTTCGTCACGCACGAAATGCCCAGCACTTCAATGCCCATGTGGCGCGCGACGATCGTCTCCGGCACGGTCGACATCCCCACCAAGGTTGCGCCCAGTACTTTGAATGCGCGAATCTCTGCGGGAGTCTCAAAGCTCGGCCCGCTCACCGCTACATAGACACCTTCTTCCAGGGTGAGACCGTCGTCTGCGCCTGCGCGCTGTGCCAGTTCCCGCAACCGCTTCGAATAGGGCTCCGTCATGTCGAAGAAACGCAGCCCCGTTCCCTTCTTCCATCCAAAGCGCGGCTCGTTTGGACCAACAAGCGGATTCCATCCCATCAGGTTGATGTGATCGGCTAACAGGACAAGCTGACCCGGCCGGTACGATTCATCGATTCCGCCCGCGGCATTCGTCAGAATCACGGACCTCACACCCAGTGCACCCATCACCCGCATGGGGAAGGTGACTTGCGCAAGCGAGTAGCCTTCATAAAAATGTACTCGTCCTTGCATGATCAGGACCTGGGCACCGCCCAATCGTCCCGCAATCATCCGCCCGGAGTGGCCCTCGACCGTCGACTGCGGGAAATGCGGAATGTCGCGATATGGGACCACAAAGGATTCGGTGACGGAATTTGCGGCAGCGCCCAATCCCGAACCGAGAACAATTCCAACGCGGGGTGCGAGCCCATCGATCCTGCTGCGGACATACTCCGCCGCGCCTGACACCCGGTCAAAATAGGTCATCTCGTCCATCGATACGATCCATTTTACAATTCGAGGCGTGCCCCTCCGTGTCCGGGTCGGCGCGCAGTAGAGTAAAGAGGAACGGTCGTCATCTTGCAGTTCGCGTGGCATGGAGGGTTCCGACAATGTGCCGCAATATCAAAACTCTCTTCAATTTCGATCCGCCTGTAACCGACGAGGAGATTCGTGCGGCTTCGCTGCAGTTTGTGCGGAAGATCAGCGGACTCAATGCTCCGTCCAAAGCGAACGAACCCTCGTTCCTTCGCGCCATCGATGAAGTCGCCGCGGCGTCAACGCGCCTGCTTGCTTCACTTCAAACCAACGCCCCCTCGAAGAACCGAGAAGTCGAAGCGGCCAAGGCGCGGGCGCGCGGCCAGGCGCGCTTTCATGCGTGAGCCAGGCTGCACCGTCTCGATGGGAGTCTTTGACGCATGAAGCAGATTGTCGCCCTCATTTTCGGACTCGGACTACTCGGCAACGCCGCGCTCTTCGTGCCGCAAATCATTGCGGTATTGCGTAAAAAGAGCGACGAAGGCATCTCGCTCATCACCTTTGGCGGGTTCAGCTTGCTCCAGATCGTCGGCATTGTCCACGGCTTCTACCAGCACGATCCATCGCTGATCTTCGGCATGGCCGCCAGCCTTTGCACCTGCGGATCGGTAACGCTACTTACGTTGCGTTATCGCCTTCTCCGCAGACGCCTAGCCTGAGCTCTTCACTTTTTGTGGGAGAAATTCTGAGTCACCTGGTAGTGTCCCGGACCTCCGGTGACAGCGATGGAGACCACCGCCCCAGCCTGTTTCTTCTTGAAAAACGGAGCGAGGGGTTTCAAAATCGCCGATTTGAAACCGGTAGTCACGTGGGAAATATCGGTTTTCATCATCAGCTTGCCAGTCAGGTGCACGTTCTCGTTATTGAAATCGAACGTTCCTCGCAGGTTCGCTTCTGCGCCTTCCACGCGAAAGATGACCTGGTTCGTGTTCACGATGCCGTTCCGGATCGTTACCGGGCCTTCGAGAGATGACAGAGCATCCGCGTCGTGATTCGCCTCGCTTCCGGAGGGGTTGGTTTTGTCGTCATGCGGCGAATGCTGGCCGCTGGCCCGCTCACTGAATTTCGTGAGGCTTTTCTCCGTGGCTGAATTCGTGATCCGCTCCGACGGCACATCGAATGCGCCCTGCACGCGGAGCCGTTGGAGAAATCCGATACCCGGTTTGCTGGGCCCGACGTACGCATGCCCATGGAGACTGACTAACCCGGTAATCGGGACCTGGCTGCTCACGAACGGGCGAAGCACGTCCTGCGCGCGCCCTCGGTAAACCTGAAAATCGATATTCGCTACCTTGGCGTCGCCCGTCACTGCCCCTGACGAATGAACGATCGTCTCACCGCTTCTCGCCTCGATCTGCCGCAGAATCACGTCGCCATTGAGCCCGTTCACCACGCACTTTACCCAGCCCGAAACAGGTGCGCGTGTACCGTCCGAGACCGCAAAATCCGGCGTTTCCGTTGAAGCCTCGGCCTCAATCGCTCCTAGTGGACCCTTGAATTGCCCCTTCGAAGCCATCGTCCCCTTCAATTCGCCGATCTGATCCAACTCGATCGACGAGAAACTGAAATGCCCAGTCACCGGAGTCGTGCCGAAGTTCTTCGCATTCAGCGGCCCGAAGGTGCCCCATGCCTGAATACGCCCTGTGGGGATGGCGTTTTCCATGTCGACGTCATACGTCAGCACGTGTCCCTTCTGAAGGTTCAGTATCTCCAGACGGTGAAACCGGAAGGACGTGCGATGACCATTCGCGCTCATCAGGTCGAGGACCGCATTTCGAAAAATGCAGGAGTCGATCAGGATGTCGGGACCTTCGAAGTCGGTAAGGCTGCCGGCCGGGAATTCCTCGCGATTGGCGCGGCTTCCGGGTGGCGGAACTACGATGTGCAATCCGGTCACCTCAACCAGCGCCACACGTTTGCGAAGCAGGAACAGGTCCGACCATCTGCCTCGGACCACGACCTTTTCCACCGATCCGAACGGAGGCTGGTCGAATGCCGACTTGCGCCTGAGCGTGATGCCGGAAGCAACGAATCCGGGGCTTGGGAAATACGTGCGATGATATTGCGAAAACTTGACCTCGCTGGCAAAAACGTCACTCAATTGCGGGTCGACGACGCGATGACGATAGGGCCAATAGGTGGCGACGAAGTAGATGGCGATGGCGGCCAGCACAACACAGCAGGCACCGCCGCAGCAGAGCCATGGTTTCCATTTGCAGAGCCAAAGCTTCCATTTTTGGTTCGAAGCGACGGAGTGCGACCGGTGACCGGGCGCAGCCTCGCTTGCCGTGGAAAAATTGCGCACGGGCATCACCACACCTTGTAAATGGCCGTTCGAGAGCCGTCAGGGCAGACTTGGCCATCGCTCAGCAGAGCGCTCAAAGCGGCCGGGGCCGTTTCGTTGGAAGCGCATTGCTGGAAGTGGCGTTGCCTGTTCGTGAATAGGAGTGTTTGCTGCCGTCAGCCGAGAAACATCCCCGCGATCGAAGCCGAAATCAAGTTGGCCATGGTGCCGGCCAGCATGGCTCGGACGCCTAGCCGGGCAAGATCGTTGCGGCGTTCCGGCACCAGGGCGCCGATTCCGCCGATCTGCATCCCGATCGATCCAAGATTCGCAAATCCGCACAACGCGAACGTCGCAATGGTAAACGACCGTGGATCGAGCGCGGCCTTGTGCGCCCCCAGCGCGATGTAGGCGATTACCTCGTTGAGCGCCATGCGCGTGCCGAGCAAATTGCCGATCAGGCTGCAATCGTGGGCAGGTATGCCGATGAGCCACGCAACCGGCCAGAAAACATACCCGAGGATTTCTCCGAGACTGCCCGGCATCCAATGCAGGCCCGCTTGCATGTGCACCCATCCCAGGAACATGTCGAGCAGGGCCACAAGGGCGAGAAAGCTGATGAGCATGATCGCCACGTTTAGCGCGAGCTTACCCCCGTCAATCGTCCCTCGCGCAATCGCGCCGATCAGGTTCTCATCTTTGTGCTCTTCTGTTTCGGGGATTACGACCTTGCCTTCGGTTGCCGGTGTCTCGGTCTCCGGTACCAGCATCTTCGCCATCAGGATGGTTCCAGGCGACGTCATGATCACCGCGGAAAGCAGATGCCGCGCCTCGATTCCCTGCGAGATATACATCGCCATGATGCCGCCGGAGACATGGGCCATGCCGCTCGTCATGATGGTCATCAATTCGCTTCGCGTAGCCTTGGACAAGAATGGCCGGATGGTGAGCGGCGCTTCGGTCTGACCCATGAAGATCGAGGCGGCCACGTTCATGCTCTCGGCGCCTGAAATCACCATCGTTTTCAGCATGACCCATGCCAGAGCGCGAATCACGATTTGCATCACACCGATGTGATACAGAACCGCGAAAAACGCGGAGATGAAAATAATGGTCGGCAGCACCTGGAAGGCGAAAATCGACCCGAGCGAAGTATCCGGTGTTCCCAGCTTGCCAAAGAGAACCGTGGTTCCGGCTGCGGTGGCGCTCAGCATCTGGGTCACCACTCCGCCTGCCCAGAACATTGCCTTCTGGCCGAAGTCGAAGCGAAGAACGATATAGGCGAAGAGCAGCTGCAGGCAGAGCCCCCAGGCAACTGTCCGCCACCGGATGCGCCGCCGGTTTGTCGACCCGAGCCACGCCGCCAGCAAGACCGCCAGGATCCCCAGCACCCCCGTAAATCGGCCCAATTCGTCGCTCCTTTGATCAGCCGGCTTGAGCGGTTAGCGATACAGGCTCTTTCCGCCGCCAATCGAGGATGAGATTGAAGCTCCGGATTGACTCGGGCAAAGCTGATGGCTTATGGCTGTATTTCTACCTTACCGCATCGTTCAGGTAGGCTTCCGCCTTTTCGCGGGTGAAGATGCGGCTCACGAGCGGGACCGGCGCCGGCTCGGTTTCCGACAACACAACGGCTTTGCGCACTAACATTGTCGGTTCCGTCAGCATCTCCCTGCGTGTTGCAAACAGGGTTGCCAACGGCTGGCCCTGCTCCACCTTGGCTCCGCGGCGCGCGTGGAAAATTATGCCCGCGTGCGGATCGACCGGCTCGCCGGCTTTTTCGCGGCCGGCTCCCAGCCGCTGCACGGCCCAACCCAAAGCCGTTGTGTCCATCTCCGCGATAAAGCCGCTCCCTGCCGCTTCCACAACATGCGTTGCACCCGGCTTGTGAAAGCCGTGTAGATCTTCAAGCACCGCGACATCCCCGCCCTGTGCTTCAACCATCTCGAGGAACACGCGCAATGCCGCTCCATCCTCGAGTGCTTTTTCCGCCATGGCCTGCGCCCGCTCCAGCGTCTCAGCCTTGCCGCCCAGGGCGATCATCCACGCTGCGAGGCGCAGTGACAACTCGCGCAGGTCTTCGCTGTCCGGCGGCCTGCCGCCTTGCAACAACTCGACGCATTCCACAACTTCCAGCCAGTTACCTGCCATTTGACCCAAAGGCTGTCCCATGTCGGTCATCAGCGCGACGGTGTCTGTTCCGGCTGACTCGGCGGTCACGACCATCAGCGCCGCCAAATATTCGGCATCCTCGCGTTTAGTTAAAAATGCTCCAGATCCCGTCTTTACATCGAGCACGAGTGCGCGAAGGCCAGCTGCGAGCTTCTTGCTCAGAATCGATGCGCAAATCAATCCCTGGCTCTCCACCGTTCCCGTGCGATCGCGCAACGAATAGAGCGTCCGATCCGCGGGAACGAGCGTGGGCGTCTGGCTCACAATCGACGCGCCGCACTTCATTACAACCGCCTCAAATTCGGTCAGGGAGAGATTCGTCCTGAAGCCGGGAATCGACTCCAGTTTGTCCAGCGTTCCACCCGTGTGCCCCAGAGAGCGCCCGCTGATCATGGGTACCGCGACGCCGCATGCCGCGGCCAACGGAGCGACCAGGAGGCTGGTCTTGTCGCCCACGCCACCGGTGGAGTGTTTGTCCACCGCGGCTTTGCCCAGCTTGCTGGCATCGAATTTCTCGCCCGAGTCGCGCATTGCTACGGCCAACGCCTGCGTCTCTTCGCGCGAAAGCCCGCGTATCCAGGCGGCCATCAGCCACGCAGCCAGTTCCTCGAGTGGGATTGACCCGTTGGCGGCGCCGGCCGCCACAAACCCAAGTTCGCGCCCGTCCAATGCCTGGCCATCGCGCTTCTTGCGAATCAGGTCGATCATGTGAAGCGGCACGCCACGCGTGACCGCACCGGTCTCTGCCGACATACGAAATCCGCCTCAGTGACTGTGGACACTGGGATTATCGCAGTTTGCCGGCTCCATTCAGCGCCCAAATTCACCCGGAGGTAACGGGTTTGACATGGAAACCGCGCGGCGATGAGAAGTGCTGACTCGCTGCACCATCCGGGGCCTCACGGTTTGCTTTCCAGGTTCAGTTCAAAAGCCAGCGGCAGCAGCTCCCGGAACGTCATCGTCCGCAGACCGTCGGCGGACGGAAACACGACCGGAGCGTTTGGCAGGATGAACTCGGCCAGCATCTGCCGGCATGCCCCGCACGGAGGGCTCGGAGAGCCGTTCAGGTTGGTAATGGCCACCGCGGCGATACGAACCGTTGGCCCAAAACGCGAAACCGACGCCGCCAGCGCCGCGCGCTCCGCGCAGATCGTAAGCCCGTAGCTCATGTTTTCGATGTTCGTTCCGGTCATGATTTCGCCGCTCGTCAGAAGGAGAGCCGCGCCCACCTTGAATCGCGAATACGGCGAATACGACTTTTCGGCCGCCTCTTTCGCGGCTTGCATCAGATTCTCGAGCTCGCTCGGGTCGATTCGCGTCCCGGTCATTTCAGTCCTCGCTCTTCTAGAGAGGATCGAAGACTGAGGCTAAAGCATAGCGCTTGCCTGTGTACATCCGGCTTCAACGGCCGGAGCGCGATCTCCTCAAGTTTCGCCACTCCTCCTCCGATAAATCCCATGTGCGATGTGCCGGCCGGAGGACCGTTCCGGGCCAGCCAGAGCGGGCGAGTGCCATGGACGAGTTGACGCGCGAGTTCCTGATCGAGAGCCAGGAAGGCCTGGACCGCATGGAGCGCTGTCTCACTGAACTCGAAAATCATCCGGAAGACGCCGCGTTGATCTCAGAGATCTTTCGCGCAGTCCACACCATCAAGGGAACCACCGGCTTTCTCGGCTTTACTCACCTTGAAAAACTCTCCCACGCGGGCGAGAACCTGCTTGGCCTGCTGCGCGACGGCAAGCTCGCAGCCAGCGCCCCGGTCATCACCGGTCTATTGCAGCTATTGGATGTGCTGCGTTCGATCCTCAAGACCATCGAATCCACCGAGCGGGAGGGCGACGATGCGGATCAAGCCCCGTTGATTGCCCTTCTCGAAAGGCTTAAGGTCCCGGCCGAATCAGAATCAGACGGGGAGGCTGCGGCCGCCAAAGCGCCCCGTGTGCGCAAGTCAATGAAGAAAGCAGGTGCAGTTTCAACGGCGCTCCCTGTGCGGCCATCTCTCGCGCCGGCACCCGGGCAGATTGTCGGAGTCGAAGAGCATGCGGGGCCCTCAACGCCGATTTCCACTCCGTCAGTTCCCGCGGATCAGGGTGCGGGGGTCTCCGCGCCTGTACATTCACAGGCCAGCGAAAGCACGCTGCGAGTCGATGTTGCGCTGCTCAATCGCATGATGAACCTGGTGGGCGAGCTTGTGCTGACGCGCAACCAGGTATTGCAAGCCACTTCCGCCGACCCCAATATGACGATGCTGTCTCGCCGCCTCGACATGGTGACGGCCGATCTGCGGGAAGCCGTGATGAAGGCGCGCCTGCAGCCGGTTTCGAACATCTTCTCCAAGATGCCGCGCCTGGTGCGGGACCTGTCGCAGCAACTAGGCAGGCGCGTTCGCCTCGAAATGGAAGGCCAGGACACGGAACTCGATAAAAGCCTGCTTGAGGCCATCAAGGATCCGCTCACGCACGCCGTGCGCAACGCGCTTGACCATGGAATTGAGCCACCCGAGGTGCGCGCGTCTGCTGGCAAGGATCCCGAGGGTTCTCTCAAGCTTCGGGCTCTGCAGGAAGGCAGCCACGTCGTCGTTGAAGTCTCGGACGATGGTGCAGGCATCCCGGCTGACAAGGTGCGAGCCACCGCCATCGAGCGTGGTCTCATAAGCGCCGATCGCACAGCGCAGTTGCCGGAACGCGAATTGCTGCAGCTCGTCTTTTTGCCTGGCTTCTCGACGGCCGCCACCGTAACCAACATCAGCGGCCGCGGTGTGGGCATGGATGTGGTGCGCACCAATGTCGAGCGAATAGGCGGCAAAGTTGAGATCGACTCCGTTGCCGGCCGCGGCACAACGCTGCGCTTGCGGATCCCGCTTACGCTGGCCATCATCCCGGCGTTGATCGTTCGAAGCGCCGGACAGAGTTTTGCGTTGCCGCAGGGTGCGCTATCAGAACTCGTGCATATCTCTCCCGAGCGCGCGGCGGAGATCGAATGGATCGAATCCGCGCCGCTCTATCGCCTGCGCGGCGGTCTGCTTCCGCTGGTGTTTCTCGATCGCCTCCTCGAAGTGAGTGCGCAAGCCGCGGTCGATGCGGCCCGTGATCGATTCATAGCCGTCCTCGATGCCGATGGTCGCCGCTTCGGCCTGGTCGTGGATGGACTCGCCGATCCGGAAGAAATTGTTGTCAAGCCACTCTCCGCGACCCTCAAGGGAATTGGTCTCTATTCGGGCGCGACCGTTCTCGGCAGCGGCGATCTGGCGCTTATCCTCGATCCGGGAGCGATCGCCTGCAAAGCCGGCATCACGATCAGCGCGGAAGAGGCCTCCCGCGATTCCGCTTCCGATTCGCATGAAGATCTCGCGGCGACCGACTATCTGCTCGTCGAGGCAGCCGGCGGGCGCGCCGCCATCCCCCTCGCCCACGTGCTTCGCATCGAGCAGCTTCCCATGGCACGGATCGAGTCCATCGAGCATCGCCCGGTGCTGAACCTCGAAGGCCAGCTGCTCCCGATCCAGGACCCAGGTGATCTGCTGTCCGTTCGGCAGAATCATCCCGACGCCAATGCCATCATCGTGGTGTGCCGCGATGGAGGCCGCCACGTCGGCATCGCTGTTTCACATGTGCTCGATGTCGCGGTGGGCAGCGACCTTCTTGATGCCGGCACGCAGCAACAAACCGGCGGCGTCACTCTTCTCAAAGACTGCGTGACTGACATTGTTCAGCTGAATAACGTGCCATCCCTTCAGACACGCGCTTTGGAACAATCACCCCACCCGCTGGAGGAGGCGATTCAGTGAGCTCGCAGGTCAATGGGCCGAAGCGGGAAACAGCCATGCCCGCGCATTTTCAGGAAATTTGTTCCGTTCGTCTGGGCCACTCGCTTTTCGGCGTGCCGATTCGCCACGTCCTTGAAATCCTCGGAGCCCGTAAGCCGCAGCCGGTTCCCCTCGCTCCCGCGTTTGTTGGCGGTCTTGTGCATTACCGCGGCGATGTGCTCACGGCAATCAGTCTTCGTCATGTGCTGGGTCTGCCCGCAATCGACAGTCCCCAGGACATTCTCGTTCTTGAAGGTCCCAGTGGAGCATTCGGGCTGCTCGTGGATTCGGTGGGAGAGGTTCTCAACTTGTCTTCCGTCGATTTTGAATCGAATCCCTCGACGGTCGATCCACGCAGAAAAGGTCTCTTTGCGGGTGCCTACAAGCTGAAGGACAACCTGCTTGTAATGCTCAGCCCCGATCACTTGGACCCTGCCCGTCTGGGCACTTTCACGGGGTAAGGATGCGAGGAAAGATCGATGCGAGCCTTGATTGTCGATGACTCCCGTTTTGTCGTGAGCTACCTGCGTGGTCTGCTCGCTTCGCTCGAAATCGAGTGTGAAGAAGCGAGCGATGGGCAGGCCGGTCTCGATCTGCTTGCGGCCGGCCACCGGTTCGAACTCGCGCTGATCGACTGGAATATGCCCGTCATGAACGGCCTGGAAATGGTGAAGCGCATACGCGCTGCCGGATTTACGGAACTGAAAGTCATGATGGTCACGACCGAATCCGAGAATGACTTCATCCTCGGCGCGCTAGAAGCCGGCGTTGATGAGTACCTGATGAAGCCCTTCGATCGTGAAGCGCTGCGCGAAAAGCTGGCGATCCTCGGACTGGTGGAAAGTTGAGATGTCCGCTGCTCCCCGTAAGCGCGTCCTCATCGTCGACGACTCGGCTGTCATGCGAAGTCTGCTGCGCTCCGTGGTCTCGTCCGATTCCGCCCTGGAAGTGGTTGGTACGGCTGCCGACGGCAGATCTGCCCTCGGTATCGTCCCCAGCCTCCGTCCCGATTTGATCGTGCTTGACGTAGAAATGCCGGTGATGGATGGTGTGGTCGCACTGCGCAAGTTGCGCGAAAGCGGCAACCACGTTCCGGTGATCATGTGCAGCTCTCTTACCCAGCGTGGCGCCCGCGTCACCATCGACGCGCTCGCTTGCGGAGCATCCGACTACGTAACCAAGCCCGCGGGGACGAACGGAGTTGACGCATCCACAAGAATCCTCGCGAGGGACCTCCTGCCTCGAATTCATGCCCTTACAACCGCAATCCCTGACGCTTTCGCCAGCGCTACCCGGACGGTGCGGCAGGGACAAGCGAGGTCAGACAACGCTGCAAGCGCATGCGATCCGGAGGTCATAGTCATCGGAGTTTCCACGGGCGGCCCGGCGGCCCTGGATCTCCTGCTGCCCAGCTTGCCATCCACATTTCCTCTCCCATTGCTGGTCGTGCAGCACATGCCGGAGTTGTTTACCCGGCAACTTGCCGCGCGTCTGGACCAACATTGTGCGCTGCGTGTGCGCGAAGCCGCCGATGGCGATGCCGTCGCCGCCGGTACCATCTACATTGCACGCGGAAATTGGCACCTGAAGGTGGTTGCA
Source organism: Occallatibacter sp. (assembly GCA_035308825.1). Lineage (GTDB taxonomy): Bacteria > Acidobacteriota > Terriglobia > Terriglobales > Acidobacteriaceae > Telmatobacter. Next base: position 188,119 of record DATGFX010000030.1, read on the forward strand.
GACCAGCGCGCCAAGTCGTCACGGAAGCTGCAACTCGCGCAATCCGCTGAGGTCAACCACTGCCGTCCAGCTGTCGATGTGCTTTTTCGCAGTGCGGTCGATCTCTACGGCGCGAGCGTCATTGCCGTGGTGCTAACCGGAATGGGCTCGGACGGCCTTGCCGGGGCACGCGCGGTCCGCACCGCCGGCGGCATTGTGCTGGCCCAGGATCAGGCGACGAGCGCAGTTTGGGGAATGCCGGGGGCGGTAGCTGGAGCCGGCCTGGCGAATCGCGTACTCCCGCTCGAGGCAATTGCGCCCGAAATCCTGAAGATCGTAGAAAACCCCTCCCCATCCGCGGCCCAGCATCTGATCACGAAAGCGGCGGTTAGTTAGCCATGCCCGCAGTGAGCGAGACCGACTACGGGTTCCTGCGTCAGGTCGTGTATTCGATCTCGCAAAACGTGCTCGATCCCGCGTCCGACTACCTCTTCGACACGCGCCTTTCACGCGTCCTGCAAAGCCAGGGAATGACCGAACTGGAGGAACTCGTTCAGTACCTTCGCCTGCGCAGGAATCCCTTGCTCGAGCACGCCATTGCTGAGGCAATGACCATCAATGAGACCAGCTTCTTTCGCGATGCGCGCCCATTCGAACTACTCCGAACGGAATTGCTTCCGAAGCTCATCGAGCTTCGCAAGTTCTCGCGTGGTCTTCGCTTTTGGAGCGCAGCAAGCTCGACCGGCCAGGAGGCTTATAGCATTGCCATGCTGATTTGCGAGCACTTTCCTTCGCTCGCCGCCTGGAATATCCGCATCGAGGGTACCGATATTGCGTCAGAAGCCGTTGGGCGCGCCCAACAAGGCAGGTTTCACCGAATCGAGATGAACCGCGGCCTGCCCGCGCGCTACCTGATCCGATACTTCGATCACGTTGGGGACGATTGGGTTGCGAAGCCCGAACTGCGTCGATTGTGCCATTTCCGCCAGGCCAACCTCTGCGCGGCTACACTTCCATTTCGTGAGCGCTTCGACGTCATCTTTCTCCGGAATGTGATGCTCTACCTTTCCCAGGAGGTCCGGGCAACCCTTCTTGCCGGCATCTACCGCCTCCTGGCTCCCGACGGCATTCTCCTTCTTGGAGTTGCCGAGCAGCCGCCCGATCCGGCTCCCTGGCAGCCGATTCTGGCCGGCGGGACCTGCTATTTCCGGCCCCGATGTGATTTGTGACCTGCAACTTCAGGCAAGGAACTCCCAGCTCCCAAAGAGTGACCAAGGTACTACCAAAAGGTTGTAGGCGCTCTTACACCTTTGTGTCAGATAGGAGTAGAATCCCCTCTTAAACCAGCCTCCCGGCCTATTTCCGGCGGGACGCGCGCGAGGCTTGCACGATTGACGGCCCCAGCAGTTTCCGTTCAATCCTCGGTGGTTATCGGAGGACATCATGCAGTCATTGGATACCTGGTCTGACAGATCGTCGCTGCCGCGTCGCGAAAGAGCGGAACGCCGTCCCGTTCCCGACCTCTCTGCCTACCACTGGAGCGGCGCGGGCCTCAAGCAGGAAGGCGTCAAAAACATCAGCTCGACAGGCCTCTATCTGGTGACCCAGGAACGCTGGCTTCCTGGCGAAGCTGTGTCGCTGACCCTGCAGAGAAAGGGGCCGCCGGAGACCATCGCAGACCGCCGAATCACCCTCAAGACAGTGGCTGTTCGTTGGGGTGAAGATGGTGTCGCGCTGTCCTTCATTCTGCCGCGCGATCTTGAGGTTCGGTTGTGGGATAGTCCGCTCAAATCTTCGGCCGAGCACACCGAGCCCGAGGATATCTTGCGCGAGTTCAGGATGGCGGAAGCAATCGCTTTCCTGAATCACATCTGTCCGCCCTTGGTTGAAGAGGCCCGGGTGCTGCTTCGCGAGGGGTTGAGCAATTACCGGGTGGCCAGTTCTGTAGAAATCGCATTCAAGGCGCAGGAAATGCTTGCTGCCTCGCCTGATCTGGAAAGACTACGCATTCACCCCAAGGCGCTCTTGCGGATTCTTGAAGATGGTTCTTGGGCAGAGGCAGAGTGGATTCAGGAACTCTGGGCGGGTTTGCTTGCCACGTCGTGTACTCTCGATGGCAAAGACGAATCAGGATTGATGTACTCCGGCCTTTTAAGCCAGCTCACGCCCATTCATCTTCGCATCTTTGTCGCGGCCTGCACCCGTGCTAAGAAGGTCTTTTCTGGTCTGAATCGCTTTGCTTCGCGGCCGGTCTCCTGCTCCACCGAGGAGATCATGAAGATCACGGGATCGCGGGATATGCTCCGCATTGAACGCGACCTCGAGCATCTCACCGACCTCGGCCTTCTCGAAAAGCGAGACAAATCGGCGTTCTATCTTTCCATCGATTCTGAGAACATTACTCCAACGCCTCTTGGCCTGCAGCTCTATGCCCGCTGCCATGGCCACCGGGATAGCGCTCAGGATTTCGGCTCCCAGCCCGAGTCAGTGTTGACGAACGAGTCTAAACCCGTTTGATGATCACTCAGAGCAGTAGCCGGGCGACTTCCGAATGAAGCCGCTCGGTGATCTCTGTCTCGCTCTCCTCAGGCCTGAAGCGAACCGGCTCGCCTACGCGCACCTCGATCTGTCCTGACCGGAACCAGCCCCGCCCGCGCCTTTTCAATTCCCCCAGCCCTCGAATTGCCATCGGCAAAACTGCCGTTCCCGCCTGCTTTGCCAGCAACCCGATGCCGGGCTGAAACCGCGCCAGCTGTCCCGCGTCCGATCGCGTGCCTTCCGGAAAGACCAGCACGTTGTACCCGCGGTCCAACGCCTCGCCCGCATGTGCAAAGCTGCGTTGAAAGTCGCGCCGTTTCGGCAGTGGAAACACATTGAACAGGGCAGTGATCAGCCAGTAGGCGGGCGGTCCGAGCAACATGAGCCGCTTTTGTCCAGGCGCGCGTTCTGGATCGCGGAAATGGCGGAAATCTTCCAGCATCTCGCCCGACATCGCCACGGCCATGCGTATCCGCGTCCGACGCGGCAGTGCGTACTGAACCAAGGGCCCATCATAGGCCGTCACATGATTTGCGATGATCAGGATCGGCTCATCGCCTTTCAATCCCGTTCCAGCCCTCACGCGCGGCTTGGCCAGGAATCTCACCAGGGGCATCGCGATCGCTTCAAGAAACACCACCCGCGCCCAACGCACGGGCCTCCACCATGGCCAATGCGGATAAAGATAATGTGTCCGTTCTGTGTCCGACGGCGCCGCGGGCAGTTCGCGTGGAGAGGCAAAGGATTCTGACAACGGTGCTATGCCAATTTTTTGCTGCTCAGTTCCTTTGCGCCCTTTGTCTTCCGTGGCCGTCTTTGCCGGCAGACGTGGTCCAGACTCCGACCGCGGCGCGCTGAACCCGGATTCGCTCTGTACCATCCTTCGCAAGTCGCCCAGCGTTCGCGCCTGGTCGATGGCTCCATCAGCCGGCGCCGTGCCGAGTCGTTCTTCGATGGCGGCCGCAAGCTGCACGCGTCCCAGGCTGTCCAGTCGCAAATCTTCATTCAGTCTCAGTTCTTCGTGAGTTCCCGGAGGCGCCTCGCCGGTAATCTGCGCAATCATCGCGAGTAGCCAATCTCCGTTTGGCGAGAAGGCTGCCGCCTTCCCGTTGAAATGAGGAGAAGATCCACGCTCCTTCTTCAGCCACTCCTCCACTGCCTTACGGCGTACTTTCCCCGTCGATGTGCGCGGCAGATCCGGTTCAGGCCAAACCACCCAGCGCCGAATCCGCTGATAATCGGCCAGCCGCTCATTCGCTTTTTCAACTGCCGCACCAGCCTGCTCGCTTGCACCCCGTACCGCAAGCACCGCGCAGGGCTCCGGCCCGTTGCTCGTCTCTTCCGCAACCACCGCGCAGGCGGCGATCCCCGGCTGTTCCTCAAGCGCCGACTCCAGGTCTTCGGGATGCACGTTGACTCCGGCTGCCGTGACTATCGTTTCGCTTTTTCGTCCCAGGAATTTCAGCTCACCAGAAGGCTGCTGTTCGGCGAGGTCGCCAGTCGCCAGCCATTCGTCTTCGCGCGTTCTCAACTCGCCACGACTCCATGTCGTGCCCGAAATCATGGGGCCCCGCACCAGCACTTCGCCATCGGGTCCCAGCTTGACATCGCGACCGGGCAGCGGCTTGCCGATCGTTCCGCTGGCCACGTGAAAGGGATGATTGAGCGTGATCAGCGCGGTGGTTTCCGTCATTCCATAGCCCTGCACGACGACGAAGCCGAGCGTGTTCCAGAATTGCTCAAGCGCAGGCGCCAGCGCCCCGCCACCCGAAATCAACGCCCAGAACTTGAGTCCGAATGCGCCGTGCACATCGCGAAACCGCCACCACCGCTTCCATGCGGGAATGCCTTTGTTGGCCGCGATTCTCTCCGCCATCCCCGGCTTGGTCGCTTCGAGGTGCGCCTTCAGCAGGTTCATCACGCGCGGCACCGCCGCCAGCACGCTGATGTGCTCCCGCTTGATGGTCTCCATCAGCCGAGGCGCAACAAGTCGGCTTTCGAAGTGCACCTCCGCCGCGAAGATCGCCGGAACCCACAAGCCCATCGTCTGTCCGAACACATGACTCAATGGCAGCGTGTGCAAAAAACGCAGGGGATGAACAAACTTCTCGTATCGCATATAGCCCGACGCCGCCTTTTCGATCGGACCTACACTTGCCAACACATTGCCATGGGTGTGCACAATCCCCTTCGGGTCGCCGGTGGTTCCGGAAGTGAACAGGATTTGCAAATGTGTTTCGCGATTCAGGCCGGCGACTGCGCCGGCTTCATGATCGGGAAGGGAATTGGGCCAATCCTCAAACGCCATGATCGGCACGAGAGCCTCGGCTCCCGCCGCGTTTGCCGAAGGAATGGCCTGCCGACCGGGTGACCCGCCGCTTAGGTTCGCCAGCAACACGGCGTCACCTACGGTCAGCTTCGGATTTACATCGGCAGCCACGCGGTGCGCGAAATCCGCACTGCCGTAGGCGTCCAGCGGAACCGCCAACACGCCCCGAAGCATGCACCCATAAAACGCGGCAACCCACTCGGCACCGTTCTCCCCCCAAATCACGACACGGTCGCCTGCTGCGATGCCGCGCCGCTCCAGTTCCGCGGCGAACCTGCCCGCCAGGTTTGCAATTCCCGCATAGGTGGTGACCCGCCGCCGCACGCCGCGATAGTGCACAACAGCGATCCCGCTTCCGAACCGCCGGAAATCGTCCAGCAATGTAGCCAGGTTTTCCCGCACGCTCTACCCTGCTCCAAATCCTAGCAGCGCAATGACCTCTGATCCGGCAGGCGAGGGCCACTTCCCGAGAGCGGCGCAGCTTCCCCTCCGGCCGGAGTCTCTTCGCTTCCTCTTCGCCGCCCGGCGCGCTATTCTCAGAAGAAGCCGTGTCGTCCCCTCCGCTCATCCCCGATTCACCAGGCGGTTCGCCAACGGATCCATTTGCGTGCTTTCACCCCGTTACAGCGGAATGGTTCCGCGCCGTCTTTGATGCACCTACCGCACCACAGCGAATGGGCTGGCCTGTCATCGCCCGAGGCGAATCCACGCTGATCCTCGCCCCGACCGGAACTGGCAAGACCCTGACTGCTTTTCTATGGTGCCTCGATCGCCTCATGCTCCCCCGCCAGCAGGCGGACCCCGGTCCTTCTGATGGCCCGACCGTTCCTACTGCCCATGGTTGCCGGGTCGTGTACGTTTCGCCGCTCAAGGCGCTGGCGTTCGACGTCGAACGCAACCTGCGATCGCCTCTTGTGGGCATCGCCAATATCGCGCGCCGCCGCGGGGTTCCGTTCCACGAACCAACCATCAGCGTCCGTACGGGAGACACTCCGCAGCGCGAGCGCGCTCGCTTTGCCCGCGACCCCGCGGATATCCTCATCACCACCCCTGAGTCGCTCTACCTGGTCTTGACCTCGCAAGCCGCTGAGGCTCTTCGCAACGTCGAAACCGTTATCATCGATGAGATTCACGCTCTCGCTCCCACCAAGCGCGGCGCCCACCTCTCGCTTTCCCTGGAACGGCTGGAAGCGCTCGTCAGCGCTTCTCACGGCAGGAAATCGGCGGGACTCCAGCGGATTGGGCTCTCGGCCACGCAGCGCCCCCTCGAAGAAATCGCGCGATTTCTTGGCGGTGTGCAAATCTCTGTGGAAAAATCCCAAGGCGATCGATCCCGAAAACACATTTCTTCAGAATCAGCAACTTCGGACATCGTTCCTAAGGTTTCAAATGAGCTTTTGGTTGAAGACTGCTCGGTGGCCGATCCGCCCGACTCGTTACCAATTTGCTATCGGCCCGTATCAATAGTTAACGCCAATTATACCAAGCAATTGCAGGTTCGAATTGAAGTTCCTGTTGAAGACATGGCTCACCTGAACGTAATGGAGGAAATTCCCTCCGGGCCGGCTTCGCAGATGCCCCGCCGCGTCTCCATCTGGAATGCGATCCACGGCCGGCTCTTGGAACTCATTCGAGAGCGGAATTCCACCATTCTCTTTGTGAATGCTCGCCAGACTGCCGAGCGCCTGGCAGGCGCTCTGAACGATCTCGCTGGGGAACCGATCTGCCGCGCCCACCATGGGTCCCTTGCCGCATACCAGCGCGCAATCATTGAGGAGCAGTTAAAGGCAGGCCAGATCAAGGCGCTTTGCGCCACGTCGACGCTTGAACTTGGCATCGATATGGGCGCCGTCGACCTTGTGATCCAGATCGAGTCGCCGCCGTCCGTTGCCAGCGGCATGCAGCGAATCGGGCGTGCCGGTCACTCGGTCGATGCTGTGAGCGAGGGCGTCCTGTTCCCCAAATACCGTGCCGACCTGGTTGCCTGTGCGGCGGTGACACGCGCTATGCACGAGGGCCATATTGAGTCCACCCGGTTCCTGCGCAATCCCCTCGATGTTCTTTGCCAGCAGATCGTCGCCATCGTGGCGAACCCGCCTCGAAAACCAGGCAAACGGGGAAAGATAGTCCAGGCGCAAATGCCCGAGGTCCCGGTTGACTTCCTTTACGACCTGGTTCGCAGCGCCGCCCCATTTGGCGGCCTGACTCGCTCCAGTTTCGAGAGCGTCCTCGATCTCCTCAGCGGCCGCTATCCTTCCGACGAGTTCGCGGAACTTCGCCCGCGCCTCACTTGGGATCGCATCCGAAACGTCGTCAGCGCGCGTGAAGGTGCGGCCCGTCTTGCGATTCTCAATGCCGGCACCATCCCCGATCGGGGTCTTTATGGCGTCTTTCTCGCGCACACTGAAGGCAAATCCGTTCGCGTCGGTGAACTCGACGAAGAAATGGTCTTCGAGTCCCATCCGAATGACACATTCATCCTCGGTGCCTCCACCTGGCGCATCGAGGACATTACCCATGATCGTGTGCTCGTCGTTCCCGCTCCCGGTGAGCCCGGCAAGATGCCTTTTTGGAAAGGGGATGGTCCCGGCCGCCCCCTTGAGTTCGGCCGACGCATCGGCGCGCTCGTCCGCGAACTTCGCGCTCTTCCCAAACCGGCCGCGCTCACCCGTCTCGTTGCCGAACACGACCTCGACCCAAATGCAGCCGAAAACCTGCTCCAGTTTCTCGCTGATCAGGAGTCCGCGACCGGCCAGGTTCCCGATGACCGCACGATCGTGATTGAGCGCGTTCGCGACGAACTGGGTGATTGGCGCGTCTGCGTGCTGACCCCATTTGGCAGCCGCATTCATATCCCATGGGCCATGGCCGTTACCGCCCGTATCCGCGCAGCCGGCGGGCCGGAAGTCGAGACCCTCTGGGGTGACGACGGTTTTGTGCTCCGTTTTCCCGATACCGATGATCCGCCAGACTCCGAGTGGATTCTTGTCGAATCGGCCGAAGCCATGCAACTCGTTCTTCGCCAGCTGGGTTCGACGGCCCTATTTGCAGGCCGCTTTCGCGAAGCCGCGGGCCGGGCGCTGCTGCTGCCGCGTCGCCGCGCCGACCAGCGTTCGCCCCTCTGGCAAATCCGCAAGCGCTCTTATGATTTGCTTGGCGTCGCCTCGCGCTATCCGTCATTTCCGTTGTTGCTCGAGGCGTATCGCGAGTGCCTGCGTGACTACTTCGATATGCCCGCTCTGATCGAAATCCTGAGTGCCATCGAGCAGCGACAGGTCCGCGTGCACTTCGTCGAAACCCGCAAGCCATCGCCCTTTGCCTCGTCGCTGCTCTTCAGCTACGTTGCCAATTTTGTTTATGACGGCGACGCCCCGCTGGCTGAACGCCGTGCCCAGGCTCTCACCATCGATCAGGATCAGCTCAGGGAATTGCTCGGCGAAGCCGATCTTCGCGAACTGCTCGATCCAGAAGCAATCGCCGAAGTGGAGGAGACCGCGCAGTGCCTGGCAGACAATTATCGCGCCCGCAGCGCCGATGGCATCCATGATCTTTGCCTGCGTCTGGGCGACCTTACCCGCGAAGAACTCGCTCGCCGCGTCGTTTCCACTGAGCCCCTCCAGCACGTTGACCATCTCATCCGTGTACGCCGCCTCATTGAGCTGCGCATTGCTGGCGAACGCCGCCTGATTGCCGCGGAGGATGCTGCGCGCTACCGCGATGCGCTGGGCTTGCCGCTACCGCCCGGCCTGCCGGCGTCGCTCCTTGAACCGGTGGCTCAACCCGTGCTCGAACTGGTCCGCCGCTATGCGCGGACGCATGGCCCGTTTGCCTTGCTTGAAGCCGCTGATCGCTTCGCGCTCGATCCCGCGCTGGTCGAAAAAGAGCTGCATCGGCTCGCGCGGGAAGGCCGCATTCTCGAGGGCGGTTTCCGTCCTGGCGGACTCCATCGCGAATGGTGCGACGCCGAGATTCTCCGCCAGATCCGCCGCAAGTCTCTTGCCCGTCTCCGCCGCGAAGTCGAGCCGGTTGAGCAGCACACACTTGCCCGATTTCTTACGCACTGGCAGGGCCTCATCAACCCGCGGAGAAGCGGCTCTGCCCATCTCGATGCTCTTCTCGATGCCATCGAAAATCTGCAGGGAGCGCCGATTCCCGCGTCGCTTCTCGAGTCCTCCGTTCTTCCGGCGCGTATTGCCGGCTATGATCCCGCGGGGCTCGATACGTTGATTGCTGCCGGCGAAGTTGCCTGGACGGGTGTTGAACCTCTCGGCGAGCGCGACGGACGCATTGGGTTGTTTCTGGCCGACAAGCTTCCGCTTCTGATTCAGAAACGGCCCATCGCAGAACCGCTCACGGAGCGCGAAGAGAAGCTGATCGCTGCACTCGAGAGCAGCGGCGCCAGCTTTTTTGATCCGCTGCACCAGGCGGCTGGCGGAGGTTATCCCGGCGAGTCCATCGATGCGCTTTGGAGCCTGGTCTGGCGCGGCCTCGTCACCAACGACTCGCTTCACGCGCTTCGCGCCTACATTGCTCGACCTGAGAACGCGCGCGCCTCCCGACGCCTGCATCAGTCAGGAGCGGTTTTCCGCTCACGCCGCACTACACCGCCCAATGCCCAGGGGCGCTGGTCGTTGCTCCGTAATTTGAGTGAAGAGCGCCCATTGAAAGGGCAAGGCCGTGCCGAGAGAGTTGAAAAAGAGCGAGGGGCTTTGGCCCATGCGGAAAAGTCCACAACGCCGACTTCCACCGAGGCTTCTCACGCGCTTGCCCTTCAACTCCTCAGCCGCTACGGCATCCTCACGCGCGAAGCTGTGGGCGCAGAGAATATTCCCGGCGGATTCAGCGCTGTCTATAACGTGCTCAAGGCGCTGGAAGAGAGCGGCCGGATTCGCCGAGGCTATTTCGTCGCGGGCCTCGGCGCAACGCAGTTCGCGCTTCCTGCAGCGGTCGATCTTCTTCGCCAAATGCGCACCGACCCTCCGGCCGAAAAGCCCGAATTCGTCCAACTCGCGGCAGCCGATCCTGCGAATCCCTATGGATCCGTCCTCCGCTGGCCCGACCTTCCGCCTATGGACGACGATTCGGAGGCTGCGCCGCGCGTTCTCACTCGTGCGTCCTACGCAGAGGTCATCCTCCGCAACGGGCAGTTAGTTGCCTGGCTCCGCCGCAACAATCCCAACATCCTCATTTTTCTTCCCGCGGATGAGCCAGAGCGCTCGCAGGTTGCGGCCGGTCTCGGGCATTTTCTCTGGGAGCGGGGCCAGGAACGCATGCAAGCCGCTCGTCATCCCGGTGCGCTTATCACGACCGTCAACGGCCAGCCGGTCGCAGCGCATTTCATGGCGCGCTTTCTCATGGATGCGGGGTTCTACTCCGGCCCGCTCGGCATGCACCTGCGCCGAATCCCGTTGCCTATTCATCACGACGAGTCTCAGTCTCAGGACCTCCAATAATCGAATGCCCGAAGGCGATACCATCTTTCGTACAGCCCGCGCACTGGGTCGCGCCCTCGCCGGGCGTCCCATTACCGGGTTTCGCTCGAACTACGCATTGCTGGCGCGCTTTCACGAGGACACGCCCCTCATAGGCCAGCAAGTCGATCGCGTCGAGTCGCGCGGCAAATGGCTCCTCATCTATTTCTCCGGAGGCGCCATCCTTGTTACGCACATGCTCATGAGCGGTAGCTGGCACATTTATCGCCCCGGTGAACCGTGGCAGGAGCCAGCGAGCAAGATGCGCATCGTGATTGAAACCGGCAGCTATCACGCCATCGCGTTTCGAGTTCCGGTTGCCGAAATGCACACCCCTCAGTCGCTGGCGCGCGACCACCGCATCCCTCGGCCTTCAGGTGACGTCCTGAATCCCGAGTTTGACGCGAACGAAGTCAGGCAGCGCCTGCTCGCGTGCGCTCAGGAAGAGATTGGCGAGGTCCTGCTTCATCAACACGTGCTTGCCGGCATTGGCAATGCCTTCAAGTCCGAAGTTTGTTTCGTGTCGGGCATCAATCCCTTTTGCCTTGTTGCCAGCCTGCGGGCGGACGAACTGAACGCAATCCTTCGCAACGCGCGGCGGCTGCTTGCAGCCAATGTCCTGGAAGACTCCGGCAATCGAATCGTTACGTATCGCGGCCGGCGCCGCCGCACCACCGAAACCGCAGACCCCGGAGCCAGCCTGTGGGTCTATGGCCGAAAGGGGCAACCCTGTCGCCGCTGTGGAGCACTCATTCGCTCCCGGCGTCAGGGACCAGGTGCGCGCGTGACCTTCTGGTGCCCGCGATGCCAGCCCATGCCGGATGGCTCAGATGTGGATGGTTCTTAGTTCCCGGGCTTGCCCAGCCCGAAGATCTTTTGGAAGATATTCCGATGATCGGGCGGATGGTCGCATGTATTTGTCGGAGCCGTGCCAGTCAGAAACGCAGCATTGTAATCATCAGGACAGGCAGTATCACCCAGCAAGTTCGAGGCTTTATCGAGGCTCACGATGTCCACGCCGTCAGGCGGAGTGAACTCGTGCGTGTCGGAGTATTGCGGCAGTTGGACCGCCTTCTTCATGAACTCCGCCCAGATGGGTGCGGCTGCGTCGGCGCCTTCGATTTTGAGATCGCTATAGTCGTCGTTGCCCACCCATACGATGCAGAGCAGGTTGGTGGTGAATCCGGCAAACCAGGCATCGTGCTCCGTGCCCGTCTTGCCCGCTGCGGGAGCGAGGAATCCCATGTTGCGTACCCCCGCGCCCGTTCCGCAGAAATCCTGGCCTCCAACCTTGCAGCCATCCTTCCCATTGCCCTGAAGAACAGCCTCCATCATGTAGGTCGTGAGGAATGCCACGCGCGGATCGAGCACCTGTTTCGAAGTCGGGGTGTAATCGCTGATGATGTCGCCGTTGGGCGAACGCACGCTGGCAAGCATCCATGGATCGATATGCAGCCCGTTATTCGCAAACACTGTGTACGAGCCCGCTAACTCCAGCGGAGTCGCATCATAGGACCCGATCGCAACCGAGGGCGTTCCCCGGGCGCTCTTGATTCCGGCATCACGCGCCAGTTCCGCCACGCGATCAAACCCGACCATCGCGGCCAGGCTGATGGTCGCATTATTATCCGATCGCATCAGCGCGAGGCGCGCCGTCATCTCCCCGTAGTATTCGCCCTGATAATTGCGCGGCGTGTACTGTTGCTGATTGGGCCCCAAATCGTATGTGGTCTGCTGATCGTTCAGCATCGTGACCGGTGTGAAAAGCGCGGTCTGGCCCGGCAGCATGGTGCCTTCAGCTGCGGTCTGAAACGCAGACGCAAAGACGAACGGTTTGAAGGTCGAGCCGGTTGGCCGTCGGGCGACGGTGTGGTTCAATTGCGAGCCCCCGTAATTTCGTCCGCCAACCAGCGCCAGCACCTGCCCGGTATGCGGATTGAGCGCCACAAGAGCTACCTGCGGATATACCTCCGGTCCCGTGAATCCGCGCTTTTTGAGGCGCGCATAGCGGCGATCCACCTGATCGTCGACAACGTGAACCGTGGAATTGACAGCGTCCGTCGCCACTCGCTGCAGATCAGGATCGAGCGAGGTGTAGATTCTCAATCCCTCGCGGTTGAAATCGCGATCGCCGAGCTTCTGCGTCAGCTCATCCCGCACAAGATCCACAAAGTAGGGCGCCTCGCTGGCGTCCACGCTGCCGGGCGACAGGCGCAGCTTTTCTTGCTTGGCGGTTTCCGCCTGATCCTTGGTGATCGCGCCGGTCTCGACCATCTCGTCCAGCACCAGGTTGCGTCGTTCGATGGCGCGTTCCGGATGCCGGAACGGACTCAGGCGGTTCGGACTTTGAATGATTCCCGCCAGCAGCGCGCATTGCGCAAGGTCCAGCTGCCGCACGTCCATGCCGAAGTAGGCCTGTGCCGCCTCGCCAAATCCATCAATCGAGAAACTGCCGCGCTGCCCGAGGTTGATCTCATTGGCGTACATCTGGAAAATCTGTTTCTTCGAATAACGATGCTCGAGTTGGAAGGTGATGACGATCTCGATCATCTTGCGCTTAATGCGCCGCTCGGGAGTGAGAAAGAATCCGCGCGCCAGCTGCATCGTCAGCGTCGACCCGCCCTCTGTCCAGCGATGGCCGGGCGTCAAATCGTTGCGCAGGGCTCCCAGCAGGCGGATATAGTCCACGCCGCCATGATCGAAGAAGCGCCTGTCTTCGATCGCTACCACCGCATGCACCAGGTTGGGGGGAATCTCGTCGTAGGTCAGCAGGCGTCGCTTCACCCGGTTCGCGTCACTCAGGCCCGTGATCAGCACCGGCTCCAGTTCATAGCTGGCCAGCGGGCCACCATGGTCGTCGGCAATGGAGTCAACCACGCCACCCTTCAGCTGGATGGTTGCCGAGTCCTCCGCGTGATACGACTCGGGGCCGGGACGCACCGTGATGCTGCTGTCGCTCGCGTGATAGGTTCCCAGCGGCGACGCCTGCGAAGCGGAATCCGTCGTGTAGCCCGCGGACCGCAACTCGTCGGCGATCATTTGGATGTTCAGTTTCTGGCCCGGCCTGATCTCGCGCGGCGCAGCGAAGATCTTTGCCGTCTGCTCGAAGAGCGGCTTCTGCAGCCGCGTGGCGACGATGCTCTCATATTTGACGTAGTAGTAGCTGAAGATCGCGAATCCGGCGATCGCGATCGCCGCAATGCCGATCAGCCCAACCCGCAACAGCAGCATCGCCCAGGGATGCTTACCCGTCGGCCGTGCCAGCTTGATTTTCACCGCTAATGCCACTCAGTCCACCTGGAAGCCGCGAACACGAACTATTCTTCCACGTCCGTGAGCAGATCATCTTCCTGAATTCGTTTCTTGATGTGTTCAAGCACATCGCCGAGCGCTACGTCCACGCTCGACGGAGCTCCCGCCGCTGCCTTGCCAACCTGGCTGCGGGTCACCACTTCCACTTGCCCGCTCGCAGACTTCTTGCCCACATTGATGCGGTAGGGAATCCCAACCAGATCCGCGTCTTTGAATTTGACTCCGGCTCGCTCGTCTCTGTCATCCAGCAGTACATCAACTCCAACGGAATCAAGTTCAGCCGCCAGGCGTTCACCGGTCTCCAGCAGCGACTTGTCGGCTACGTTCGTCACCGTAACCACCACGGTGAACGGTGCAATCGAAGCCGGCAGCCAAAAACCATTGGCATCATTCCCCTGTTCCACCGCCGCGGTCAGAATCCGTTCGATGCCGATCCCGTAGCAGCCCATGATCGGCGCAACTTCCTTGCCGTTCTCGTCGAGGACCCGCGCGCCCATCGATTGGGTGTATTTGTCGCCAAGCTTGAAGATGTGCCCGACTTCGACCGCCTTGCCGACCACAAGCTTGCCTTCGCAGTTCTCCTTCGGACAGGCCTCGCCTTCGTTCACGCTGCGAATATCGGCGCTCATCGTCCAGGTGAAGTCGCGTCCCGGTGTCACGTTGCGCAGGTGGTAGTCCAGCTTGTTCGCGCCGGCAACCATGTTCCTGCGCCCCTCGAGAGACTTGTCGATGAGGACCGTGAGCCCATCTCCGAGAGGTTTGGCGTCGTGTTTCAATCCCACTGGGCCCAGAAATCCGGCCGGTCCGTTGAAATACTTCGACAGCTCCTCTGCCTGCATGGTCCGCAGTTCGCCCGCGCCCAGCGCACCCAGCAGCTTTGTTTCGTTTACCTGGTGGTCGCCGCGCAAGAACGCCGCGACCCCGTGCCAACTGTCCTTCGCGCCGACAGCGCCGCGCTTCAGAGCCATGTAGGCGACGCATTTGACATCGCTTGCCGGCGAGATCTTGAAGAACTCGGCGACATCGGCAATCGCTGCGCATCCCGGGGTATGCACCAGCTCCGGCGTGCCGTCTCCCGTCGAGTCCATCTCCTTCACGGGTGCCAGCCGCGATGTTGCCTTCTCAACATTCGCCGCATAGCCGCACACCGGGCAGCTGGCGATCAGGTCCTCGCCTGCATCGGTGTAGACCATGAATTCCTGCGATTGCGACCCTCCCATAGCGCCCGAATCCGCCTCCACCACGACAAACTTCAGTCCACTGCGGGTAAAAATCCTGCGGTATGCCTTGTCGTGAAGTACGTAGCTGCGGTCCAGTCCCGCCTGGTTCAAGTCAAACGAGTAGCTGTCTTTCATGATGAACTGCCGCACGCGCAGCAGTCCGCCTTTCGGCCGCGGCTCATCGCGAAACTTGGTCTGGATCTGGTACCAGATCTGCGGCAGCTGCTTGTAACTGCGTACCTCGCTGCGCGCCATCGCGGTCACGATCTCCTCATGCGTCATGCCCAGGCACAGGTCCGCGCCCTTGCGGTCCTTGAGGCGAAACATGTTTTCGCCCATCGTCGACCAGCGCCCGCTCTGCTCCCACAAATCGCGAGGCAGAAGGCCAGGCAGGTAAAACTCCTGACCGATCTTGTCCATCTCCTCGCGCACGATCGCTGTGATTTTGTTCAGCGAGCGCTGACCGAGAGGGAGGTAGTTGTAAAGGCCTGCGCCGAGCTGGCGGATATATCCCGCGCGGAGAAGGAACTTGTGGCTGGCCACTTCGGCGTCCGCCGGGGCCTCGCGCAGAGTGGGAATAAAGAGCTTCGACCAACGATGCATAAAAGAGGGCTTACGTACTTTCCCGTCCGCCGGGCTGTCGGTGCCCCAGTTTTCGTCCGCCGCGGCAGAGAAAACCGGGAAAGAATCAACCTCAACCTGCGAGCCTGTCTTCGGGCACGCAACGGACGCAAGACAATCAGGATCCAGTTCCCATTCTAAATGTTCGTGGAGTTCCGGGTGCCGAGCCGGCTTAGGCGCCGTGCCGCCAAACGCAAGCCACGTTGCTAGAGAGGATGGCGTCAACTCGGTACTCCTTCCCGCCCCTGCCCGGAAGCGGTGCAGATCGAGGGCCAAAACAGGCATGCGCTGAAAACAAACGATCTGGCGAGGACAGGACGCGGGCCAGCCGTGTCAGGAAACGCGCACTGGGTCAGCGCTGATACACGGTTCGCAGGGGATCCGCCGCTTTTCGCCATCTTCCAGGCGAGCGGGTTCGAAGTGCTTGTCAACCCGCTGAATTTCCCATATGAATCGGAAGCATGGGTGTTTGGGGCACGGGCGTTTTCTCAGACGACACCGCCAGTGATCTCCGCGAGGAATACCGCAGCTTGATTGGCGACGGTCTCGACGCGGCCGCGGCGAAAGCCCGCATTCTCGATGCCTATCAGAGCTCCTTCGCCGATCCATCTGAGTCGTGCGTGGCCTGGCTCGCACTTGCCGCCGTGCAATGGAAGCTGGGGCGTCTCGACCCAGACACACTGGAACACGCCATCCACGTCATCGACTCCGGCGCAGACCTCGCGCGGTGGGATGCGAATCCCAAAGACCGCGCCAGGCGCAACACAGTGCTCGAAAAACTGCGCGCCGAAATCACGTCTCCGCAACCGCCCGCGAAGAAGGTTGCGAAGCAGGTTCTGAGCGAGTGCCGCTGGCAGATCGGAGAACACTTTTCCTATCGGCTACTCTCCGGAGGGCTCATTCTCTTCCGCGTCATCGGCCGCCACACTGACAAAGGCGGGACCTATCCGGTTTGCGAACTGCTTGATTGGACGGGCGACCCGGTTCCTCCCGAACATGAGCTGCGATCGCTTACCGTCAAAGCCAGCCGCTCACAACGCAATCACACCATCACGAAAGTCATGCTGGTGGGGTTTCGCAAAAAATGGGACAAGCGCATTCAGGATGTCGGCCTGATGCTTCAGCCCGCTCAAACGGCGGAACGTACCAGCGTCGTTCACTTTAAATTCCTCGACAACTTTCTGAAGAACTGGTTCGAGCTCGAATAGCCGTCGCAGCCCTCGATGCCTACTCCGCGCGGAGGGCGTGAACGGGATCAACCGCGGCCGCCTTGCGTGAAGGGAGGTAGCAGGCAATCCACGCGATCAGCAGAATGGTCCCCGTAGCCAGACCGTAAGTCCATGGGTCCATCGGACTCACCTGGAAGAGGATCGAAGCCATCAGGCGCATCGTGGCGAATGCGACCGTAATACCGGCAACCACTCCGATCGCGGTGAGCGTGAGTCCCTGCCGGACAAACATGCCGGTGAGCGTCTCGCGCCGTGCGCCCAACGCCATTCGTATGCCGATCTCCCTCGTTCGCTGCGAAACCGCATAAGCGATCACGCCGTAGATGCCCACGATGCCGAGCAACAGCGCCATGCTTCCGGCTACGCACAGCATCACGAGCATGAACGAGGTGCGGGCCATCGACTTGGTGTAGAGAACGCCCAGCGTCGTCTGGTCGGCCAGCGGCAGATCAGGATCGACTGACCAGACCGCCTGCTGGATCTCTCTGCGGAACGCAGCCTGGCCGGCGCGCGGCGAGCGAATCACAAAACTCAAATAGCGCTGCACCATTTCCTTCTGGGTCTCGAAGTTGTCCTGGAAGAGCGGCCAGTAGACAGTGGTCGAAGCGGGCTGGCTCACTCCATCGTCGTACACGTTGCCGGCCACGCCGATGATCTCGTGCCACGGGTCGCTTGAGCCCACGTGGATGAACTTTCCGATGGCATTTGCAGCCGATCCCCAGTAGTCGCGGGCAAAGTTCTCTGAGATGATAGCCACCGGCCGCTTCTGGAACTCCTCGTCCCAGGTGATGTTCCGGCCCGCAACCAGCGGCGTTCCCATGGTGGAGAAGTAGCCCGGCGAAACGAAGTCGAAGCGGCGGATCGGCGCAAGTTCGCCTTCCTTATAGACGTGGTCTTCAGCATAGACCGGATCGAAGCGCTGATGGCCCGACATCGGAACATCGGTTGTCATTCCCACCGAAGAAACGCCCGCCATCAATGCCAGCTTGCTGTCGATGGCCTGCTCGGTGCGCACAACGCGCTCGTTCTGCGTGTCGGGAATCTGCGTCTCGGGAATGAAGATGCTGAATGACTCGATCGATGCCGGATCGGAAAATCCCGGAGACAC
The DNA here is from genome assembly GCA_035308825.1 of Occallatibacter sp. Lineage (GTDB taxonomy): Bacteria > Acidobacteriota > Terriglobia > Terriglobales > Acidobacteriaceae > Telmatobacter. The sequence continues at coordinate 205,926 of DATGFX010000030.1, forward strand.
ATGGGCCAGCGCGCGGAAGGTGCGGATCATGAGTCCCGAGCAGATCAGCAACACCAGAGCCAGGGCCACCTGCACCACGACCAGGACCTTGCGGGCGCGGTGCCGTTCGCGGCTCTGGCTCAGCGCCCGGCCTCCTTCGCGCAAGCCGGTGCTGGCTGTTACGCCGGAGTACTTGATGACCGGAATCATGCCGATCACCAGGCTGACAAACACAGCCACACCTAGCGTAAAGAGCAGCACCGGAATATCGATGCCGATCTCATGCAGGCGCGGCAGGCCGGTGGGCGCGGCAGCAACAAGAATGCGCAACGCTCCATAGGCCATAACCAGGCCGATCAGGCTGCCTGCGAAACCAAGAGTAAGGCTTTCGACAAACAGTCCCAGCGTGATGTTCCTTCGGCCCGCGCCGAGCGCTGAGCGGATCGCGAGCTCCTGCCGCCGGGCTTCCACGCGCACCAGCAGCAGATTGGCCACGTTGGCGCAAGCTACCAGCAGCACGATGGCGATCGAGGCCATGATGATCCACAGCAGCTTGCCGATGTCTCCCACCACGTCATTTTTCAGAGAGTGAAGGTCGGGCAAAAAATGCGCTTTCTCAAAGACTGCCGCGCTGAAGCCTTCCGGGGGAGGGAAGCTGCGGATGGCGATCGGGATCAGGCGGGCCTGGTCGGCATTCGCCTGCTGCAGCGTGACCCCGGGTTTAAGGCGTGCCACCCCTTGATAGCTGAAGTTGCCCAGCTTGGTCTTGCTGCGATCGAACTGCATGGGGAGGATCAGGTCCGTTTTGTCGTAATCAAGGAATCGGAAATTCTGAGGAAGCACTCCGATAATCTGGCGCGCGCTGCCGTCAAGCATGATGGTGCGGCCGACCACGGTTTTGTCTCCACCGAAATGGCGCTGCCAGTAGCCGTACATCAGAATCGCCGTTTTTGCGGCGTGGGGCTGGTCGTCCTGCCGTGTGAAAAGACGGCCCAGCTGGGGCTTGACCCCGAGCAGGGGCAAGACACCGTCTGTCACATCGACTCCCGGCACATGCTCGGGCTGTGCCGTACCGGTCAGGCTGTATGCGTCGCCCTGGAAGACGCCGATATCCGCAAGGGTCGTGTTCTGCTCGCGATCGATGAAGTAGAGAAACGGCGCCATGTTGAGCCTGGGAATGTTGATTCCCGACGCGTTGTTCCACACACCGATGAGCTGCTCGGGATGCGGGTAGGCGAGAGGCTTGAGCAGGACGCCTTCCACCACGCTGAAGATGACCGTGTTGGCGCCGATGCCAATCGCAAGGGTGAGCAGGGTCACACTCGTGAAAAGCGGCGCGCGGCCGAGCCGGCGCAGAACCTGCTTCAACTGATCAAGAATGTTAGCCATGTGGAGCCTCCTTGCGTGCGATGAATGGAATGTCGCGCTGAGGCGGCGTCCCCTGAACGGATACCACCTCGTGCTGCAGGTAATGTGCCATATGCGAGCCTGCGATCAGCAAACATTCCATGCGACAGAACAGACCCGGGCCAGTTGGAGCGCGGTTCACTTGCGATGAACAGCGTCCGGAACTGAACGGTATGCTGCCACTTCCAGCAGGCTTGCGGATCCGGTTGCTATGAGGGGTACGTTTCCGCGGCCGGAAAGGTTCATCAAAGTTAGCCCTCGATCCCGCTTGACTTGATCAGCATGCGCTCGAACCAGCTCCACGGCAGCATGGTTCGCATCACCAATGCTGCCCATGCATCCATGCCAAAGCTGTAGCGCAGCCGCGGATTCGAGCTCCTGAGAATGCCGGCCACGAACTCCGCCACAAGCTGCGGATCCGACCGCTTCTTGCGCGGATCGAGCTTCTTTCTCCAGCGCACGATGCGCGCTCCCTCGGGCGATTGCGGATCAGCAACGAGCGCGCGCGTCTGCTCGCTGACCAGCGCATTCCGGGTCCAGATATCGGTCTCGAAAGCACCCGGTTCAACCAGCACTACGTGAATTCCCATCGGCTTCAGCTCGAGTCGCAACGTCTCCGTCCAGCCCTCCAGTGCAAACTTGGAGGCCGAGTAGCTTCCGACTCCCGGAAAGCCAACCCGGCCGGAGATTGACGAAATCATGACAATGTGTCCGAACGTCTGCCGCTTGAATATTGGGAGCAGAGCCCGGGTGAGCGCCGCTGTGCCGAAAAAATTCGTGTCGAACTGCCGGCGCAACTCCGCATCGCTGACATTCTCGGCAAATCCGGACATGACAAATCCCGCATTGTTGATCAGCGCGTGCAGCGGGCTCTTTCGTTCCCCGATCAATCCGGCCAGCGCAGCAATCTGCTCGGCGTTCGTGACATCGAGCGCATGAACTTCGATCCGTTCCAGCACACCCGCATCTTTGGCTGCCGATTCAAGCTTGTCGCGTTTGCTCAGGTCGCGCATCGTGGCCAGCACACGCCATCCGCGCTTGGCGAGGACCACGCTGGTCAGCAATCCAATGCCGCTCGAAGCGCCGGTAATGAGTGCGGTCTTTTCCATGGCCTTCGGTTTTGGTTCCTTGTTCCTGCGTCCCTGTCTAAATCAGCTCCACGCCCCACAGGTCATGCAGATGAATGACTCCCTCAACCTTGCTCGGTCCATCGGTCACGACCAGCGAGGTGATCTTCCGCTCTTCCAGGATTGCCAGCGCCTTCGCCGCCAGTTCCTCCGCGCCGATTGTGCGCGGATTCGCATGCATCGCTTCGCCCGCCGTCCTGCTCAGCGCCGCGCCGCCTTCGCGCTCCAGCAGCCGCCGCAAATCTCCGTCGCTGATCACTCCCCGCAAGCGGCCGTCCTGCTGCACCGTCGTGATACCCAGTTTCTTCGACGACATCTCGAAGATCACGTCCGTCATTGGCGTCGAAAGCGACACGACCGGGATCTCGTCGCCCGTGTGCATCAGGTCGCGAACCTTGGCCAGTCGCTTGCCCAGCTTCCCGCCCGGATGCAGCTCGGCAAAATCTTCGACTTTGAAGCCCTTGCGCAAGCTCACCGCGATAGCCAGCGCATCGCCCAGTGCCAGCATCGCTGTCGTGCTGGCCGTCGGCGCCAGGTTCAGCCCGCACGCCTCTCGCTCTACCCCGCAGTCGAGCGCCACGTCGCTGGCTTCGGCCAGCGTCGACTTCAAGTTGCAGCAAAAGCTGATCAGCGCGTCGCCCTTGCGCTTCAGCGTCGCCAGCATCCGCAGAATCTCTTCGGTCTCGCCGCTCGCAGACAGCGCAATCACCACGTCGCCCGGCATCAGCACGCCCAGGTCCCCGTGCACCGCCTCGGCCGGATGCAAAAACAACGCGGGCGATCCCGTCGAACTGAGCGTCGCGGCAATCTTTTGCGCGATGATTCCGCTCTTTCCCATGCCCGTCACCACAACGCGGCCGTTGCCCGCGCCGCAATGCAGGACCAGCTCGACGGCGCGGGCAAACGGTTCAGACATGACTGTATCGAGCCGCTTTGCCAGCTCCTCAAGCGCCGCAGCCTCGGTCCGAACAAGGTCAGCAGGCGTCAGGGGTACCGGATCCTCTTTGGGGGTCATCGGTTTCTGATGGTAACAAAACAGGGCTCAGTCTTCAGTGGCCAGAGATGAGCCTGCTAGCAGACAGCCTTGGGTTGTGAAACAGCCGAACTGTGCGCTTCTTGCCGACTTGGGATCCCGGACACAAAGTTCTGATCCCTGACCGCTGAGCCGTGACCACCGTTTCTCCTCCCCCGTACAATGGTCATCAGAGGTCCTGTTCCTTTGAAGCGCAACACCATCGTCCTCGGCATCACGCTATTTCTTCTGGCCACCTTTGCCTGGGCGGGCTGGGCCAACTGGGAATACCGCAAACAAGCCGCCGAAAAGCGTGCCGCCATGGAGGCTGCGCGCGCCGAACTCATTCCTGCCGCCGGGTCCGGCGACTTGTCGTATTCCGTTTCACCGCTCCTTCAAAAACCGGCTCCTCAGTTCAAGCTTCCTGATGTAAGCGGGAAAAAAGTTTCGCTGGACAGCTATCGCGGCAAGGCGCTTCTGATCAACTTCTGGGCCACCTGGTGCGCACCCTGCAAAATCGAAACGCCGTGGCTGGTCGAACTCCGCAATCAATACGCGCCCCAAGGCTTTGAAATCATCGGCATCTCCAGCGAGGCTGACGATCTGAAAGATGACGACAAGGAAGGATGGGCGCACGACCGGGCCGCCATTCAGGAGTTCGTGCAGAAGGAGCACATCGACTACCCGATCCTGATGAATGGCGACAGCATTACCAAGCCGTACGGAGGCGTCGATGATCTGCCCACCTCGTTTTTCCTCGATCGCAAGGGCAAGGTTGTGGCCGCGCAGGTGGGCCTCACCTCGAAGGACGACATAGAGTCCAAGATCAAGAAGGCTCTGGCTTCGAATTAGCGAATTCGAACGAGTGGAACATGGCAAGATCGCACTGCAAACTCGCACCTGTTCTGATCGTGGTGATGAACCTCGGGGCCTTAACTGCTCTTGCGCAATCGCCCATGGCCGACTCGTCGAACCGCTCCATCCTCAACGGCGCAGCAGTCGAATATCTCTATCCCGAACAGGTGACGGTCACGGCTGGTGAGTCCAGCGCGGTTGCAATGCATTTTCGCGTTGGCGAAGGACTGCATGTCAACTCGCACACGCCCAGCCAGGACTATCTCATCCCCACCGCATTGTCGTTTCCAGACTCATCGGGCGTGCGCCTCGAATCGGCCACCTATCCCGATGGGCAGGAATTCACGCTGCCGGTCGACCCCGCGACAAAGCTTAGCGTCTACACCGGGGAATTTACGATTCACGTCCGCATCGTTGCCGCGCGCGGCAACCATCTGGTCGAAGCCAAACTCCACTACCAGGCCTGCGACAAGGAAGCCTGCTTCCCACCCAAGACGATCACTGTGCCGATCGACGTGATTGCGAAATGACATACTGGGGCCAGCAGTCTGTTTGCGAACTCCGCTAGCGCTCGCTAATTCCGTTAACCGGCTTTCTTCTCGATCTTCGCCCAGGAATCCTTGAGTGCAAGCGTCCGATTGAAGATCAGCTTGTCCGCAGTCGAGTCAGGATCAACGCAGAAGTAGCCGACCCGCTCAAACTGGAATCGCTCCCCCACCTTCGCACCGGCCAGGGATGGCTCCAGCCTCGCCGCGCTTACAATCTCCAGCGAGTTGGGATTCAGATTGTCGAGGAAGCTCCCGCCCTCCGGGAAATCGCTCGGGTCAGGCTTGATGAAGAGTTTTTCATAGAGCCGCACTTCCGCCGCAATCGCGTGCTTCACCGACACCCAGTGAATGGTCGACTTCACCTTGCGCCCGTCCGGCGAATTCCCGCCGCGGCTCGCGGGATCGTAGGTGCAATGCACCTCAACAACATTGCCCGCTGCATCCTTCACCACGCTTTGTGCGGTCACGAAGTAGGCGTTGCGCAGACGCACTTCCTTCCCCGGCGAAAGCCGGTAGTACTTCGGCGGAGGTACTTCGCGAAAATCATCCTGCTCGATATAAATCTCACGGCTGAACGGAACCTGGCGCGTGCCGGCCGAAGGATCCTCGGGATTGTTCGCCACCTCGACGAAATCCTCCTTGCCCTCGGGGTAGTTGTCGATCACGACCTTCAGCGGACGCAGCACGGCCATCGCCCGACGCGCGTGCCGGTTCAGATCATCGCGCTGGAAGTGCTCGAGCATCTCGATGTCTGTGGTTCCGTTGGTTCGTGTCGCGCCAATCGAAGCGCAGAAGGCGCGAATCGCCTCCGGCGTGAATCCGCGCCTGCGAATGCCCGAGAGCGTCGGCATGCGCGGATCGTCCCAGCCGCTCACCCGTCCTTCCTGAACCAGCTGCAGCAGCCTGCGTTTGCTCAGCAGCGTGTAAGTCAGGTTGAGCCGATCAAACTCGATTTGCTGCGACGGAAAGATGCCGAGTTGCTCGATATACCACCGATACAGCGGCTGATGGTCGGCGAACTCGAGCGTGCACATCGAGTGCGTGACGTTTTCGATCGAGTCCGACTGGCCGTGTGCGTAGTCGTACATCGGGTAGATGCACCACGTATCGCCGGTGCGATGATGCGTCGCGTGCAGAATGCGGTACATCACCGGATCGCGCATATTGAGATTCGGCGATGCCATATCGATTTTGGCCCGCAGCACGCGGCTTCCATCAGGGAACTCGCCGTTCTTCATGCGCATAAAGAGGTCGAGATTCTCTTCCGCGGTCCGGTTGCGATACGGACTGTCTTTCCCCGGCTCGGTCAGCGTCCCGCGATGTTCCCGAATCTCGTCGGCGGTCAGGTCATCCACGTAGGCCTTGCCGGCCTTGATCAGCTTCAGCGCCCACTCATAGAGCTGGCCGAAGTAGTCCGACGCATAGCAAAGCCGTTCCCAATCAAAGCCGAGCCAGCGCACGTCCTTCTGAATCGACTGGACGTACTCCGTTTCTTCCTTCTCGGGATTGGTGTCATCGAAGCGCAGGTTCGTCTTGCCGCCAAACTCGTCTGCGAGCCCGAAGTCAAGGCAGATCGCCTTGGCGTGCCCGATGTGCAGATAGCCGTTGGGCTCGGGCGGAAAGCGCGTCTGGACCACCGCATCCCCGTATTTCCTGGTGCGCACATCCTCGGCGATGATGTCGCGAAGAAAGTTGGATTGCGGGCGAGACTCTGAATTTTCGGTCCCTGGGTTGCTCACAGTTGCCATATGCTATTTTTCCACTTTTTCTGCGGGCAGGGCTGAATCTAGTTTCGCGATTGCCTGCCCAATGCGTTCCAAACACACATCCCGCCCCAATACGACCAGTGTTTCAAACAGCGGGGGCGCGTTCTTACGTCCGCAAACGGCCACCCGGATCGGCTGGAAGGCCTGCCCGGTCTTTAGACCAAGCTCCGAAGCTGCAGCACGCAACGCCTTGTCCAGCGAGTCGTGATCGAATGCCACGCCGGCCAGCACCTGCTCAGCCTTTTCCAGCACCCGCCGAGCCATCGCCGCATCCCCTTTTTGCGGAATCAGCTCGGCTGGATCGTAGGGCGCAAGCTGGTCGACAAAAAAGAAATCCGCGGCAGTCACCGCCTCGCCCAACAACCTGATCCGCTCCCGGATCAGCCCTGTGACCGCCAGCAGCTTGTCGGCAGGCGCATTCAGGCCTGCCTTCTCGAAAAACGGCGCAAGCTGCGAACTCAGCTCCTCCACCGGCAGCGCGCGGATGTGCTCGGCATTGAGCCAGACGGCCTTCGCATCGAAAGGATCGTCTTCCTTGAAGTTCACAACCGCATTCGACCGGTTCACGCCCTCCAGCGCGAACGCGGCTTTAAGCTCCTCAATTGTCATGAACTCGCGATCGTTTTTTGGCGACCAGCCGAGCAGGCAGAGAAAATTCACGAATGCCTGCGGCAAAAAGCCGGCGTCGCGGTATGTCGTTACGCTGACCACAGGTCCGTGCTTGCGCTTCGACAGCTTGGTCCCATCCGGAGCGACCAGCAGGGGAAGGTGCGCGAACTGCGGCGCCTCCGCACCAAGGCCTTCAAAAATCAGCAGGTGCTTGAACGTGTTGGTCAGGTGATCCTGCCCGCGGATGATGTGGCTGATACGCAAATCCGCGTCATCGAAACAGGATGCCAGGTGGTACGTCGGCATCCCATCTGACCGCAGCAGCGCGAAATCCTCTACCTCATCGGCTAGCTTCGTTTGCTGGCCATACACAGCGTCCACAAACCGCAAAACGCGCCCGTCGCCCCGCGGAACCCTATAGCGCAGCGCGAACGGCTCGCCCGCCGCGGCACGGCGATCGCTCTCTTCGCGCGGCATTTCGCGCATGCCCGGGTTGCAGAGCCACGCGCCTTGAGCAGAGGATGCTTCACCCTCGGCAGCATGGGCCGGCGTGAAGTCACGATACGCAAGGCCCTTCGCGAAGATCGCTTCGGCAGCACTCCGGTGAAGCGCTAGCCGCTCCGACTGCTTATGCTCCTCGTCCCAGTCGAGCCCCAGCCAGCGAAGTCCCTCAAAAATGGAGCGAACGCTGGCTTCGGTGTTGCGTTCTACGTCTGTGTCGTCCAGCCGCAGCACCATTGTGCCGTGGTTGTGGCGCGCATAAAGCCAGTTGAAGATGAACGTGCGGGCGCTGCCCACATGCAGAAAGCCAGTTGGCGAGGGTGCAAATCGGACGCGCAGATTTTTTGCTTCGGAGAGATTTTCTTCAGCCATCGATGAGGTTTGTTCCTCTTCGATGCTAAAACATTTCGCTTCAATGCGCTCTTGAGGCCGCGCCGGCAGAGGCTGGCGACCCGAGACTCGATCGTTAAGGGTTCCTACACCCGAGGCGGTGCCGGAGGATACGGAAATGCTGCCTGCGCAACGGGCGCCTGCATCGGCTTCCATTCCGCAAAGGCAAGAATGTAGAGCAGAACCACTCCCGTCAAAGGAAACAAGCATAACAGCGACAGCCAGGGAGTGAAGCCGGCCTTCTTGCAGATGAACCAGCTGGGGACGATGAAGACGATCGCCGTGAAAAGATACATCACGGCATAGAAGCCCAAGATTGCCGCCATGATGTTATGGAGCTGCTGCGGGTCCTGCATGGCCACCCCTTCCTGCCTGTATGGAGCTTTCAGCCAAATTACGTCCGGCTTGCCGGCTCTGCAACAGGAAAATTGCAGCTAGGTGATGTCTTCGGTGTCATACAGGGGCGCAATCGTGCGCTTTTTCGGGATGCCATGCACCGAGCTCAGCAGGTCTTCGACCACATCTTCGAGCTGCCGCTGGCTTTCGATCACCGCGCTCATACTCTTCAGCTCATCCGTCTCCGCCACCTTCTCCACCAGCACAATCGCATGGCATTGCGCCACCTTGTCGAGGCTGAGGCCTTCCGGTGTCTTTGCCTTGATGCTTACCTGGTCCATCGCGATGCACAGCAACTCGGCCACCCGCGCACGCATGTCAGCTGCAATCGGAGCTATTTTTGGCGCGGCCAGCACAAGCGTAGTGTCGACATTGACGATCTTGTAGCCTGCGTGCTGCAGTTCCTCCAGCGCCAGATTGATGAAGATGGATGAATCGGCGTCCTTCCACCGCGGATCGCCGGGCGGAAAAAAGCTTCCAATATCACCCGCCGAAATGGCTCCCAGCAGGGCATCGGTCACCGCGTGAAGCAGCACATCCCCATCGGAATGCCCCGCCAGGCCTTCGGGATGTTGCAGAGCCATCCCGCCGATTTTCAGAGGCACGCCCGCTTGGAATACATGCGAGTCCCAGCCAAATCCAATCCGTGTATCCATGCTCACCGTGCCAATTCTAGAAGCTTTCCGGCTCCATCAGGCCGGGAATCATCGATCTAAATACGCCGTTTGCCCCTCGCCGGGGACGGTCCCTGTTGCCGTAGTCAGTTGGCAGTCCGCTGATGGTGCAGAAAAAACTCCGCCAACTCAAGGTCGCCGGGCTGCGTAATCTTCAGATTAACCTGAGATCCCGGCACCACGGCCACCTGCATGCCGGCGCGTTCTACCACCGACGCTTCGTCTGTGCCCACAAATCCATCAGCCGTTGCCTCGGCGAATGCCTTCTTCAACAATCCGTAGCGAAAGCCTTGCGGCGTCTGAGCCTGCACAATGAACTCGCGCGGAATCGTTGCGGTCACCAGCGCGCCGTGCGCTGTCCGTTCGACTTGCTTGATGGTGTCCACCGCGGGCAAGCCAACGATGGCCGCTCCGTGCTCGAGGACCGCATGAATCGTGCGCTCGATGGTTGCCGTGTCGATGAGGGGCCTCACCGCGTCGTGCACCAGCACGACGTCATCCTCCGAGGCAGGTAATGCATTCAGCGCGTGCGCCACTGACTCCTGCCGGTGATCGCCGCCCTCCACCACGTGAACGCGTTTGGCAAAGCCGTATTCCGCCACCTGCGATCGTACGCGGTCCATCTCGGTCTGGCGGACGGCAACGTAGATTGCCGTCATGCCCTCCACCGCGGCAAAAGCGCGCAGTGAATGAATCAGGATCGGAACCCCGTCCAGGGCAAGGAATTGTTTCGGCGGATGCCCCGACGACGGGTCCTTGTCGTTGGGGTGCTTAGCCTGTGGCCCGGCCATCCGGGTCCCCAACCCCGCTGCGGGAAGAATGGCAAATACCTGCATAACTTCGCGAGTATACAACTTCGCCATGGGCATGGATCAGGGCATCCGCGCCGTTGAGCCGCGAGAAATGACCCTGCGCCGGCGAGATCTGGGCATAGAATGATCGCGTCTCGATCCCAGACTAAGGAAAGAGCACGATGCGAATGTTCAGGATTCTGATTGTGTCAGGCTTTCTCGCGCTCCATGCCTTCGCTTTCGGCCAGCAGGCCTCCGAGTCGCAAGCAGGCAAATGCGAAGCACTCGCGAAGATGGCCCTGCCAAGCGTTGAAATCACAACTGTACAGGCGGTGGCGGCGGGCGAATTTGCCGGGCCGCCTAATCCGTTCACGGGCGCTGACATGTCCCCCTTTTACAAGACGCTGCCCGCCTTCTGCCGCGTGGTGGCACACGCTCATCCGTCATCGGATTCCGACATTCCCATTGAGGTCTGGATGCCGCTCGGGTGGAACGGCAAACTCGAGGGAAGTGCCAACGGAGGATTCGCCGGCTCGGTCGATTACGTGGAACTCGGCGGGTCCATTCTTCATGGCTATGCGGCCGTTGCAACCGACACCGGCCACACCGCCTCACCCATCGATGCAAAATGGGCGCTCGGCCACCCTGAGAAGGTGATCGATTTCGGTTATCGAGCCATCCACGAGATGACGCGCATTGCCAAGCTGATTGTTCCTCAGTTCTATGGATCCGCGCCCGCGCACAACTACTTCCACGGATGTTCGGACGGAGGCCGCGAGGCGCTGATGGAAGCCCAGCGGTATCCCGATGATTACGACGGCATTCTCGCCGGTGCGCCAGCGAATAATTGGACGCCGCTCCTCTCGCTCGGCGTCGTCGTCACTCAGGCTGTCACCGCGACTCCTGAGAGCTTCATTCCCCCGGCAAAGATACCCGCGATCTCGAAGGCCGTGTTGGCCGCCTGCGACAAACTAGACGGCGTGGTCGACGGCATTCTCAACGATCCGCGCCAGTGCCGCTTCGATCCCGCATCCATCCAGTGCAAGGAGGGCGAAGATACCAACCAATGCCTCACGGCGCCTCAGGTCACAACGCTCAAAGCGATCTACGCGGGATTGCATGATGCGAGCGGTCAACCCATTTTCCCCGGCTATCTTCCGGGCGCGGAGGAGGGTTTCGGAGGTTGGAGCCTGTGGATCACCGGACCGGCTCCCACCAAAAGCCTGATGGCCTTCTTCGGACTCGGCTTCTACTCCGACATGGTCTACGACAAAGCTGACTGGGATTACAAGACATTCGAACTCGATACCGGCCTGAGTGTCGCCAATGAAAAAACAGGTGCGGCGCTCAATGCAACCGATCCGGATCTCAGCGCATTCCGAAAACACGGAGGCAAGCTGATCCTCTACCACGGTTGGAATGACCCCGCTATTCCCGCTGTCAACACCGTGAACTACTACGAGGATGTCATTGCCAAAATGGGGCAGACAGAGGCCGATTCATTCACCCGCCTCTACATGGTGCCCGGAATGCAACACTGCGCCGGAGGTCCTGGCCCCGACTCCTTTGGCGCGGCCTTGGACTCGGAGCAAAGCGATCCACAGCACAACATGCGGATCGCCCTGGAAAATTGGGTGGAGAAGGGAACTGCGCCGGCTTCTTTTGTGGCCTCCAAAGCGGCGTCAGCGAATTCACCTGGGATGACGCGGCCGCTCTGCCCGTATCCTCAGGCGGCGAAATACAAAGGCAGAGGCGATACAAATCAGGCGGAGAACTTCGTCTGCGCGAGTCCGGAAAAGTAGAAAGTTCTCAGGCTTGTGTTAATCGGAAGCGGGCTCGATGTAGAGCATTTCATTGCTCGATTTGAAACCGAGTTTCTCGTAGACCGGCTGGCCCTTTTTCGATGCGTGCAGGGCGATGACGCCGATTCCGCGGCGCTTCGCTTCGGCCATGCACTCCTTCGTGAGGGCTGCGGCAAGGCCGCGCCGGCGATAGTCGGGCTCGACGAATATGTTGAGGATGTAGCCGCGCCGGTCGCAGGCGGGATCGAGAAAATGCGGCGCCCAGTCCAGAATCAGCAATCCCGCGGAGGCCACGGGCCGCTCGCCGTCGCTCGTGATCCACCCGGCGTATCTGCTCTCGGCGAGCATCCGGCGCACCCACGGCCCGAAGTGGTGCGCCATTTCGTTGAGGACCGTGCCGGAAGCGTCACGCATATCGGCGAACATGGCTTTTCGATGTCGGGTGATCAGGTCGGCGTCATTCACCGTCGCCGGGCGCGTTGTGAGCATGGGGTGAGTATAGAGAACCGAAATCGCGCCACGGCCTGCACTATCATCCTCTCGTGCACTCCTCTCGGCCAACTCTCGCCCTTGACAACTCTCTTCTAAGGCCGGGGCTGCGTCTCGCCGTGGCTGTTTCAGGCGGCGCCGATTCGGTTGCATTGCTGCGCGCACTTGCGGAAAAGAGAAGGGAACTGGGCCTCGTCCTCCACGCCGCGCATCTCCATCACGGCTTGCGTGGTGCCGAAGCCGATGCCGACCTCGAATTCTGTCGCGCACTGGCCGCATCGCACGAGATTCCGTTCCATTCCGCGCGGGTCAACACCGAGTCCGAATCGCGCACCAGCTCGGTCAAGCCAGCCGAAACCATCGAAGAAGCCGCTCGCCGGCTGCGCTACTCCTGGTTCCGGGAACTTCTCACCCAAGTCCCGCTCGATGCAGTCGCCACGGCGCACACGCTCGACGACCAGGCCGAGACGGTATTGGCGAAGTTCCTGCGCGGCGCCTGGACGGAAGGCCTTTCCGGCATTCACCCCATTCTCGAATTCCAAGAGGGCCGCATCGTGCGCCCGCTGCTCTCCACCACACGCGTCGAGATCGAGACCTATCTCCGCGCTCTTGGCCAAGCCTGGCGCGAAGACTCATCCAACCGGCACCTCAGCTTTACCCGAAACCGCATCCGCCACGAGCTCCTCCCTCAGCTTGAATCCTGGAATCCCCGTCTCCGCCAGCATCTCGCCCAGATGGCAGAACTGGCCCGAGACGAAGAAGCCTGGTGGGAGGCCGAGGTGGACGGCATCGCATCGCAGCTCATTCTGCCGGGCCGCCCCGTTCGCGGCGGTGGCCGTGCTGCTGCCGATGACGTCGCGCTCGACATCACCCGATTGGCGGCACTCGCTCCCGCCCTCCAACGCCGGCTTATCCGCCATGCCGCCGAACAACTGGGAGCCTCCCTTGATTTCGGTTCCACCGAATCGCTTCGCAAGCTCGCTCTGGAAGGCCGGGCCGGTCAGAGCCACTCCTCGAATGGGCTTTTCGGGGAGCGGTCGCACCGCGAACTCCGCTTCACGGCAGCATCGGCCATTCCATCGGCAAACACCGGCGCTGCTTCCGAATACCAGATCCGAGTTCCCGGCGAATCCGCTGCTCCTGCATTCGGCGTTTATGTCCGGATCGACTCTTCCGCGCCCCCTGCCGATTTGTCTCCGCATCCAGGGCGGCAGGCAGTTCTGCGTCCATGGAGAGCCGGCGACCGCGTCCGCCTCCGGTACTCATCCGGTCCCCGCAAGGTGAAGGAAGTGCTGGAGCGTCTTCGCGTTACCGGTGCCGGGAGAGCTGCCTGGCCTGTTCTCGAATTGGAAGGTCGCATCATCTGGATGCAGGGCGTAGAGGTCGAGCCAGAGCCCGGGATCCAGGTTTCAACGCAGCCGTTGTCCTAAACCGGAACGCGAATGCCGCGGGATGTGCAACTTTCGATGTAACAACGCCAAAAACGAGGTTACCCACGATCAAAACCTGCTTGGGGGTTTTCCACCTTCGCGCTACAATCTGAACTACTGCTCATTCAGCGGCGTACTCCATGTGTACGTCGCAATGACGCCCTTTACTTTCTGTGACTCCGAGGGAGTTAGGAGCGTCTAACAGGGATGGTGGCGGTGACGGAGGTCCCTTGAGCGGCTTCTCCCCCGCCGGGAAAGAGGAATCCTGGTGAATTCGACCGTCAAGACGATCATGTTCTGGGTCTTTATCCTGATTTGTCTCATGCTGCTTTATGGCGTTGTGCAGCGTGGCACAAGTATGGGAAAGGAGCCGGACGTCTCCTACTCCGAGCTTCTGGACAAGATCGACGCCGGGCAGGTGCAGGATGTCACAATTCAGGGCACCGAACTGCACGGGCACATGAAGGCCAATCCCAAGGATCAGTTCCACACCACGATCCCGCAGAACTCAGACATGCTGCTCGAGAAGCTGCATACGGCCAAGGTGAACTTCGGCCTCAAGGACCAGCAGAGCAACATCCTGATTCCGCTGTTGATTAACGTCGGACCGTTCGTGCTTCTGGGCGCCATCTGGTTCTTCATGCTGCGCCAGATGCAGTCGGGAGGCAATAAGGCGCTCTCTTTCGGCAAGAGTCGCGCGCGTCTGCTTTCGATGCAGCAGAAAAAGATCACGTTCAAGGACGTGGCCGGCGTCGACGAAGCCAAGGAAGAGCTGAAAGAGATCATCGAATATCTGCGCGAACCGCAGAAGTTCCAGAAACTGGGCGGCCGGATTCCCAAGGGTGTGCTCCTCGTCGGACCTCCGGGCACAGGCAAGACTCTTCTGGCCCGCGCTGTGGCCGGCGAAGCCAACGTCCCCTTCTTCTCGATTTCCGGTTCTGACTTTGTCGAGATGTTTGTCGGCGTCGGCGCGAGCCGCGTCCGCGATCTCTTTGAACAGGGCAAGAAAAACGCTCCGTGCATCATCTTCATCGACGAAATCGATGCCGTCGGTCGCCATCGTGGCGCCGGATTGGGCGGCGGACATGACGAGCGCGAGCAAACCCTGAACCAGTTGCTCGTCGAAATGGATGGCTTCGAGTCGAACGACGGCGTGATCCTGGTCGCGGCCACAAACCGGCCCGATGTGCTCGATCCCGCGCTGCTCCGCCCCGGCCGTTTCGATCGCCGGGTTGTAGTCGGACTTCCAGATGTTCGCGGCCGCGAAGAGATTCTCCGTGTCCACGTCAAGAAAGTTCCCGTCGGGGATGATGTGAACCTTAATGTCCTGGCGCGCGGCACTCCCGGATTTAGCGGAGCCGATCTTGCCAACATGGTCAATGAGGCTGCGCTCAATGCGGCTCGCGTGAACCGCAAGCAGGTCGTGATGTACGACTTTGAGTTGGCCAAGGATAAGGTGCTCATGGGTGCGGAGCGTAAATCCATGCTCCTCACCGACGAAGAGAAGCGCGTCACCGCGTATCACGAGGCGGGTCACGCGACGGTCTCTTACTTCCGCGAGCACTCCGATCCGATCCACAAGGTCACCATCATCCCGCGTGGCATGGCTCTGGGCGTTACGGTCTACTTGCCCGACGATCGCCATAACTACACACGCGAATATCTCGAGTCGAGGCTCGCAACCGCATACGGCGGGCGCGTGGCTGAGGAGATATTCCTCAATCAGATGTCGACCGGCGCGGGCAGCGATATTGAGACAGCCACAGATCTTGCGCGGCGCATGGTATGCGAATACGGCATGAGCCGCTTAGGCCCGCTCACCTTCGGCAAAAAGGAAGAGCAGATCTTTTTGGGCCGCGAGATCGCACAGCATCGCGATTTCAGCGAAGAGACAGCTCGCCAGATCGATCTTGAAGTTCGCCGCCTCATCGACGAGGCGTACCAGTCGGCGCACAGCATCCTCGATACCCACAAGGATGCGATGCATCGCATGGCAGCTGCTTTGCTGGAACGCGAGACCATCGACGCCGAAGAGGTCAAAATGCTCATCGAGGGCAGGCAGCTTCCGCCGATCCGATCCGTTCTGGCTTCGCCGAGCGATACGGGCAGCGGAGGACAGCAGGTCCTCAAGCCTGAGAGCCGCGGTTCGGGTCCGTATCCCGAGGGCTCACCCTCGCCGGCATAGCCTCATTCCATTTCACTTCTTGCAACGGCCGCGCCCATCGCGCGGCCGTTTCTTTATTCCTCCGGCAAGATAGGACCACCGCTGCATAAATCGGTGCATCCGAACACCGTAGGCCGGCGAGATTGGACGCTCTTGGGCCCCGCAAGTTGATTACTATGGAAGTTCCCGCCGCTGAACTACACGATCAACGCCCCGAAGCCTTTCAGGCTCTCGTAGATGCGTCGACTCTTCTGCGCGCGGGGCTGGACCAGGCCGAGGTTCTTCCTGGAATCCTCAATCTTTCCGCACGGGTGGTGCCCGCCGACGCGTATGCCATCTGGAAGTCGGTGGATGGCCGCATGTGGCGGGCGATTGCAGTTCAAGGATTGTCGCCAGGTTACCGAACAGAATTCACTTCCGAGAGCCCCGATCCGCTCTCCACGATCCGGGCGGTAGAAGACGTCCGGGAAGAGCCACTCCTTCGCAGATTTGAAAAGGTTTACGCCGACGAAGGAATCCGAAGCCTGCTCGCAATCCCATTTTCTCTTGAGAATGGTTGGCTCGGCGCCATGACCTTTTACTGGCGTCAGCCGCATACTTTTCATGCGCACGAATTGGACTGTGCGTCTGTCCTTGCAAATCTGTGTGCCGGCGTTTTGAATGCGGCCGAACTGAATTTCCTCCACCAGCGTGAAAAGCGCCGTCTTTCGTCTCTTGCCGAAGCCAGCGCCGCGCTCGTCGGCGCCTTCGATTACGAGGAAGCGCTCTCTGCGGTGGCACAATTGGCGGTTTCGAGCATCGCGGATTGGTGCTCGGTACACCTGCTCGACGATTCCGGAATTCCTCAATGCGTCGTATTGGCCCACGCGGACAAGGAAACGCTTCGCGCAGCTCAAGACTTCTTCCGTCGTTTCCCTGAAGAAGTCGTGCCGAACAGCGGGCTGGGATCCGTCTTGCGCACCGGCAAGACTGAATTGCGCAACTATGCCGCGCCCCAGTCGTGCGCGCCATCCTCGTGCGAGCCCAACCACCTCGCAGCCGTTCGGGCTCTCTGCATCTCGTGCAGCCTCACCGTTCCCCTGATTTCGCGTGGACGCATCATCGGCGCAATCCGCTTGTCGTGGGCGGAAGGACATTGTTTTTCCAATGACGATGTGCAACTCGCTGAAGATCTCGGCCGGCGCGTCGCTTCTGCGATCGAAAATTCCGAACTGCATCGGGACCTGCTGCGCCAGCAAAGCGAACTGCGATTCGCGCATGCCGCCGCGCGGATCGGGCGATGGAGCTGGAATCTTGTCACACGCGAAATGTCCTGGTCCGAGGAATACAGGCATTTGCTCGGTCTCCCTACCGCCTCCTCTTCCGCCGGGACGTACAGCATGGATTTCATTTATCCGGCGGATCGCGAACGCCTTCAGAAGCAATTGGAGGATGCGCTCGGCTCCGGCGCTGAGCAGGTCGAATTCGAATACCGCATCCTCACGGCCAAGCAGGATATCGTCTGGATCCAATCCCGCGGCACGATTACTCGCGACGAAACGGGGCGCCCGGTATCCATTCTTGGCATCAGCATGGACGTCACGCAATCGCGCCGAGCCGAAGATGCTCTCCGCCGAACGGAGCGCGAAGCAGCCAAGCGTACGAATGAATTCGCCGCCATCGTCGAGTCTTCTGATGATGCCATTCTCAGCAAGGACCTGACCGGCCGCATCATGAGTTGGAATGCGGCTGCCGCACGCATCTTTGGGTACACATCGGAAGAAATCGTCGGCAAGTCAATTTTGGTCTTGATTCCCGACGAGCTTCACCCGGAAGAGGCGGTGATTCTCAACAAGATTCGCGCGGGCGAGACGATCGACCACTTCGAAACGATACGCGTCACCAAGACCGGTGAGCGCCTCAATGTCTCGCTCAGCATTTCCCCAGTTCGCGACGAGAAGGGGACGATCATCGGAGCTTCCAAAACGCTGCGCGACATCACCGCTAAAAAGCATCTCGAAGCCACAGTTCTGCAGGCAGAAAAGATCGCCGCTGCGGGCAAGATGGCGGCGGCAGTGGCGCACGAGGTCAACAATCCTCTCGAAGCCATCACCAATCTGATCTTTCTTGCCAAAGAACACGCCGATCATCCTGAGCAGGTTCGCGAGTTTCTCGATCTCGCCGAGAGCGAGGTCGTCCGCGTCTCGCACATCGCTCAGCAGACGCTCGGGTTTTATCGCGAGAACACTTCGGCGGTCAGTGTCTGTCCGTCCGAACTTGCTGATCACACTCTGCGAATCTACGAGACCAAATGCCGTGCCGCGGGCATCTCGGTAGAGCGAAAGTTCAAGACGACCAAAACCATCGTCCTGCGGCCTGGAGAAATCCTTCAGGTCATCTCCAACATGGTTGCCAACGCCATCCACGCCATGCCATCCGGCGGCGGTCTCTCCATCACCACCGAGGAAGTTCAAGCGCCATCTGCGGGAATCCTGGTGTCAGTCTCTGACAATGGCATGGGAATTCCACCTGAGCAGCTGCCCAAAATCTTCGAGGCATTCTTCTCCACCCGGCCCGGGGGCAGCGGCACTGGAATCGGACTGTTCGTTGCGAAGCAGTTTGTGGAGGGGCACGGCGGCCGGATCCAGGTTACGAGCAGCGTTGATCGCGATTCCCACGGCACCACCATGGCAATCTTTCTGCCGTTCAGCAACCCATATTCGGCCGAGGCTCCTGCGTAGGCACGAATGTCGGCGTGCACTCATCGTGCGAAGCGCATTTCTGACTAGAAGATTCGGTAGCTGATGCCGACACTGACACCGTATGGCTTCAGCGTTCCGTTGATCCAGTTCGGCCATTGCTGGTATTCAAAGTCGACGGCGCGCAGCGTGAAGCGATTGTTGAGCTTCATGTCCGCCCCTCCGCCATATGCAATGTCGGCGAAACGGCCATAGGCATAGTTGTTCTGGAAGTTCATCTTTGAAAAGCCGAACAACACTTTGCCATACGGCGTCCACCGCCCGAACTGGTGAATCGGCACCCGCGGCCCTATCAGGTAATTGTCCTGATAAATGTCCGCGAAGTTGTTGAAGCGCAGCCAGCGTCCCTCCGCTTCGATTTGCACCCAGCGGCTGAAACGCACATCGACAAAGGCACCAGGGCCCATCGGCCAATTCGACGCTGTTTCGGGAACTCCGTTTCCGGCATAGTCAGGCTGGAAAGCCGACCCCAGGACTCCGGCCGAGATCGAGAGTCGATTGAGGGTCGCTGAAGGGGCGACCTGCGCGTTGGCTGCGACTGCTCCAGTGCCTGCAAAACAGGCCAGAAGAAAAAGCCCAAATCTTTTCATGAAAAGCAAACGGAACGTACTCAAGTCAGTACTGCACCTCAGTGCACGGGTTAGTGAGTCATTTCGTGAATCAGGCCGATGAGCTTGAGTATTCTGCATCGGCCAGCTTGAGAGAGCAGTTTAGTTCTGGTTGGGGCCGGTCGCTGCCGACTGCGGCGGCGGGTCTGCCTGGGCGGGCGCTGCTGCAGGCTGCGCTTGTTGTCCCGCAGCCGGTTGCGCAGGGTTCGCCTGCGGATTGGCGTTGGCATCCTCATAACGCTGCAGCCTGAAGTAGACCGGTGTCACTTCCAGCGGCATCTTGTCGCGCGCATTCATCGGCGCATACCGCTTGGCGTTCAGCATGTGAACCTTGTCGTCCCACGGATCCGTCTTCAGCCAGCTTCCCAGAGGAAGTGCAGCGATCTGCGTCAGGTCATCCCAGTTGATCTTCGGTGCCTGCTGCGACAGCGCGATCATCCAGGGGCTCCCATCAGGTTGCAGCATCGAGTCGCCCAGCTTCGGCGTGTTTAATGCCTTCAGTTCCTTCCCGCGCGCGGCCAACTGCTCCCAGAAGAGCCCCGCCTGGGCCAGTTTGTCTTTGTACATCGAGGCCTGCAGGTACACCACCGCCTGCTTGGCGGCCGCCGCATCGTCCGCATCCGAGTGGTTCATGTCGATCCGCTGGAACGTCGACTCGTCGGGGAAGAGCAAACGATCGTTGAACGCGTAACGCGTATCGATGTGGTGCCCGAGCGCGATGTGCGCCATTTCAAGCGCAACCACCGACGCGATGGATGGCTCGTCCGGCAGAGTGTCCAGAAGCCCCTTGCTGATAAGGATTGTGTTTCCGACCGTCGTGGCTTCAACCGTGTCGGTCAACAGCACGCGACAGTGCACAGGATAGGAGAACGCAAGATTGTTCGGCACCTGGACGTTGGTCACGATCTGGTCGAGTATCTGCGTTTCATAACCGTTTTGCGTGAGCGGGGCCACCAGGCCGGCAACTTCCAGCCGGTCGATCACGTTATCCTGCGCCTGCATCAGCCAGTCGCGCGTCGCCTGCAGCGGGCTCACGTCTTGTGAATCCTCGCTCTTGTCGACGGCATCATCCACTTTCATGCTCACGTTCTCACTATCCCGCGTGGGAAGTTTGAGCGAGTAGCCCCAGAAGTGTGTCTGCGCCTTCAGCCCGAGGCCTTTTCCACCTTCGCCCCGGTTTGACTCTTCCACATAAATCGCCACCGGCAGCCAGACACCCGGCTGCACATTCATGCGCCAGCTGTCGAAGTGGAAATAATACTTGCTGTCATCATCTGACCTTGGACCGGTGTACGTGCCGTTAAATCGAACCACGTTTCCCGCCTCGTCCTCAATCCAGACGCGGCCGTAAAAGCGACCCATTCCTGTGACTTTGGGATGCACGTCGAACACCCAGGTGCGGACCTGTCCCAGAAATTCGCGGCGCACGTAGCTGAACACATAGTGCTGCTCATCGAAGCTCGTGGGATCCAGGAACATCATCTGCATGAACCCTGTCGGATTGTAGGTGAAGCGCTTATCCAGACCGAGGGCCTTGCTCAACCCGGCAATCGCGGAGAACGAACCTTTGAAAAAGCCATGGCGCGAGGAAGAGCGAGGCTCGTACGATTTGTCGAAAAATCCCTTGCCAAAATCCACACGGCTCAGCGTGTACTGATCGTCCACCGGAACTTCATACAGCGATTGATCCGGCCGCGTGTCCTGGATGTAGGTCTCCACCAGGGGCGTACGCTCCTGGATGTTTTTGATCAGCACCTTCTCCTGCCCGACGGCTTTCTGAATCAGCTCTTCCTGCTCGGGAGTGAGTTGGTGTGTTGTCTCGTACTTCGGAGCTTTCTTCGCGTACGCGCAGCACACTGCTAAGGTAAGCATGACCAAGGTGAGAGTGATCTTCCGAAACTTCATTACAAACTCCTGGGTTGGTTCTTCGTGACCCTGGTTCCGCGATTCCACTCGAGGTTTACCATGATCATTGTGTGTCTAAACTGACGGTTACGCCAGCTGAAAGGTAATCGTGATGTTAGTAGTTAGGTCCACTGCCTGCCCGTTTTTCGTTGCCGGGCGAAAGCGGATCTGCTGCGCCACGCGGCGAGCCTCCTCGTCGAGGCCGTGACCTAGACCGTGCACCACTCCGTCCACGACCACCTGGCCGTTCGCGGTGAAGGTGACGCGCAGAATCACGTCTCCCTGAACCTTCAGCTGCCTGGCTTCGGAGGTGTACTGCACCGGAGGCTTTGAGAGTACCTCAAGGTTGGTCGAAGCCGGTGCAACCTTGCGCTCGTCCTGGGCCGGTGTGGCCTGGGCCACTTGCGGAATACCCGCCGACGCCACTTTCCCGCCCGAATAGGCCGGGCCAGTTCCGGAGGCCCCGGGAATTCCTGCCGACGCCACCTTTCCCACCATGCCCGCGTTCGATCCGGCGTGGGTTCCATTCCCAATGCCCGTCGATCCTACCACGCCGCGAGGCGCCACAGCGGGGCCAGTCATACCACCGTAGGGATTCCCGATCGCCGCCACCGTGGCTGGACGAGTCGCGTTTGGATTCGGCGTCACGCCGAATGTTTCACCCAGGTGCACCGGGGTCGTGGAAGGCTTCGCCTGCGCAACCTGCGCCGGTGCCGCCGCAGTCAGAGCCGCCTTTGGCTGAGGCGCGAGCACGATCGCCGGCTTAGCCTGCTTCATCACCGGGACAGTCAGTTTTGCTTCCATCTGGATCTGTTTCAATGCCGGCTTCGGCTCAGGCTTCGGCATATTGATCTTCGGCTCGGCCAGTTTCACTTCAACCGGCTTCGGTTCCGGCAGCTTGATCTTCGGCTGCACCACCTTCACCTTCGGCGTTGGCGGAGGCGTCGTCGGAAATATCAGCTCCGTCTGCTCGAAGTGGTGCTGCTCGATGACATGCTTGGCCATCATTCCCACATAGAGTGAAATTCCCAGAATCGTCAGGTTAATCGCGGTGCTGGTGACAAAGGATGCAGACCGGCCCTCCGGCTCGGGGAGCAAGCCAAAGTTGGTTCGTCCTGAATAGTAATTTACCGGCATGTCTTTGATTCCTCGGTAGTCTTTGCAGCGGAGGAATGGCTCCGCAATGGGGAAGCGTAGATCAAAACTGGGAGCTCACGAAAAAATGCCTGTGAATTTGCGCCTCGTTCGAATCCGCTGAAATGAGGTGAACCGTCGAAAAGGACGAAAAGCTGCTGAATTTGTCGCCCAGGATTGAGGCGAAGCTTCGATGGATACGCTGAGAGTTGGATGCTTTTTCTAGCCCTCACAGCACAGGGTTTTTTTCCGTCCATGTCCCTGCCGCTTCGGGTGTGGCATTCCGCGGCGGTCCCGCCAGCAAGCTCCCATCCGCCGGAACACGCAGCTTCGCCAAAAGTCGCGCGGCGGCGTTCCACCAGTTGCCATTTCCCATTGCGTAGGATGGCGGGCATTTCAGCTTGCTCCAGATTGAATTTCAAGGCTTTTTAGCAATGATTCGAATTCCTCGACTATCGAGGAGAAACGCGAATGGGGGAGAAAAACCGTCTATTTCGACCGATCCTGTACCGAATTCGGCTTTCGGCTCGGGAATATGGGCCACGCAAGAAACTTGCCGCCTTTTGGCGGTCAACGAGCGGAAAGCGTTCGGCCGTTCCAACTCTGCTTGCTGTAATAGACTTACCGTAACCCAAAGTGTTCGGGGAAGGACAGCATTTTTATGCGGATTCTGGTTACCGGCGGTGCAGGATACATCGGTGGCACCGTTGCCGGACTGCTAACCTCCCTGGGACACAAACCAATTGTATTAGACAATTTGGGACACGCAAAGCGGGAACTCATTCCGTCAGGGGTCGACTTCATTGAAGCAGACCTTGCTGATCGTGATGCGCTGGAACAGATTTTCACTGGCGCGAAAGCCAATCATCAGCCGATAGACGCAGTCCTGCACTTTGCCGCTCTCATTGAGGCCGGCGAGTCGATGATCCACCCCGAACATTTTTTCCGCAACAATACGGCTTCGACCCTAACCCTGCTCGAAGCCATGCTCGCTCACGGCGTGTGCCGGCTGGTCTTCTCCTCCACGGCTGCCGTCTATGGGGAGCCGGAGTCTACCCCAATTCCAGAGGACGCTCCGCTCCGCCCCACCAACGCCTACGGAGAGTCAAAACTTCTGGTGGAGCAAATGCTTGCGTGGTTCAACCGCATCCACGGTCTGCGCTACGTATCTCTCCGCTATTTCAATGTGGCAGGCGCGCCCGAAGGTCCCTCTGGCATCACGCGCGGCGAAGCGCACGATCCCGAAACTCACCTGATTCCACTCATCTTGGACGTCGCTCTCGGAAGGCGAGCTTCCATCCGCATTTATGGAAACGATTACCCAACGCCGGACGGCACCTGCATCCGTGATTACATTCACGTTTCGGACCTTGCGGATGCCCATCTGCTGGCGCTCAATGCACTGGAAACCCAAAGCACGCTCATCCTGAATCTGGGAAACGGACATGGCTTCAGTGTGCTTGAAGTCATTGAATCCGCGCGCCGGGTCACCGGTCATCCGATTCCGGTCGAAATCCAGCCCCGCCGCCCCGGCGACCCCGCTGTCCTGGTGGCGAGCTCGCAAGAGGCGGTCAAGCAACTGGGGTGGAAACCTCGGTATACGCGCCTCGACGACATTGTGCGATCTGCCTGGATTTGGCACCAGAAGCGCTACAAAACGTAGGGCGAAGGTCGGTACATTACCGTACCTAAGTCACCATCTCTGAGCACGATCCGGGAATTTCTGTCACCAAAAAGTTGCATTTTCATGACCGTAAAGTCATTTTAAGCTTCACTTGAATTTAGACCAAAATATATGGCTCCGTTTAACCAGGCTCCGCGGGAAACCAATCCCTATCTACTGAACACTCTTCCCCTGCTCAGCTCCGAGAAGCGTCCTCTTCCCGCAAAGCTTCGCGTTTATAACCGTTCCCGCGAAGGTTTCCTGAGCCTTGAAGTGATCGTCGTGGACACGACCGCCGTCTCCCTCAAGTCCCTGATTGAGGATCTTGCCACCAAGGTAAACACCGCGCTCTGGTTCACTCCCTATCGGGGCCTGCCTGCTTCATATGGCGTGCCTCCCTTCGATGTCATCTACCTCAGCGAGCAGCACCGGATTCTGCAAGACGTCGAGACCTATCCGAATCCCAACGTCCAGTTCCTCAAATTCGAGCCGGTCAGCGCTCTTGTGCTGCCTGTTCACACGGTGTTCGGCTCGCGCAGTCGCAGTGGCGATCAGCTCGAGTTCCGTGATGCTTCCGAACCTATCGAACATGGGTTTAAACTGATTTCACGTTCAGTCGACGCACAAACCATGTCCTCTCAGAAACCCGATTTGCGGCCTGATCCCGCGCGCACCCTTCAGCTAGCCATCAACCGGCTCGACCCGCCGGCTGCGCCCGAAGCCCGGCCGCCAAAGAAGGACACTTGGGCGCGCCTTATGGGGTGGCTGATCCCCGATCTTTCAGAGCGCCGCCATGCTGGACGCCATCCGCTTCCAGGCCTCGTCGCGTACCACTGGACCGGAGCAACGCCGCAGGCGTACCACATTGGCAACATCAGTGAGACAGGCTTTTTTCTGCTGACCGATGAACGCCCGTTTCCGGGGACCATCATTCTCATGACCTTGCAGCGCATCGGATCATCCGGACAGGAATCGGGCGATTCGGTCGCGATCCATGCCCGGGTCGTACGCTGGGGACCTGACGGCGTCGGCCTCGAGCTGCTCCCTGTCAGCTCTACGGATCACAACGGAAATCCCGAGGACGAACACAAGGCATTCAAGCACTTCTACAAGCGACTGGATTTGCCGCGGTCCGAATAGCACCATCGATTTGGTCGTAGCGATTGAGCATCCCCGCTCCCCTGACTTGCTCGCGGCACCCCCGCGCCGTTAGAGTGTGTGCGAACGCGCTACGCCGCTCGTCTGTCGCTGGCGGGTGCTCCCACTTCTTGCCCCACGAGGGATCTTCATGTCTTCGTCCGTGAATGTTTCTGTTGGTCCTCATTCCTCTCTCGCCAGTCAGGATCTCGATTCGATTCTTCGCGAAAACCGCGTTTTTCCGCCGCCTCAGGAGTTCAGCCGGAGGGCCCATATCAAGAGCCTCGAGGAGTACGAGAAGCTCTACAAGCAATCGATCGATGACCCCGAGGGATTCTGGGCTGGAGTTGCGAAGGAGCTTCATTGGTTCAAGCCCTGGGATAAAGTTCTCGATTGGAAGATTCCTGCGGCAAAGTGGTTTGTCGGCGGAAAGCTGAACCTCTGCTTCAACTGTGTCGATCGCCATGTGAACGGCCCGCGCCGCGACAAGACTGCGATTCTCTGGGAAGGCGAGCCGGGGGAAATCCGCCGCTTCACTTTTGCAGAGCTGCACGCCGAGGTGCAGAAATTCGCGAATGCGCTCAAAGACCTCGGCATCCGCAAAGGTGACCGGGTCGCCATTTACATGGGGATGACGCCCGAGCTCGCCATCGCCCTGCTGGCCTGTGCGCGGATCGGCGCCATTCATTCCGTCATCTTCGGTGGATTCGCGGCCACTGCCATTTCCGATCGAGTCAATGACTGCGGCGCTCTGGCCATCCTCACCCAGGATGCAAGCTATCGACGTGGCGGCGAAATCAAGCTGAAACAGACCGTCGATGAAGCCCTTCCAGCATGCCCAACGGTCCGGAACGTCGTGGTGTATCGCCGCACCGGCAGCCCGGTCAACATGGTGAAAGGGCGTGACCACTGGTGGCACGATCTTATCGCCAAAGCCGCCGCCGAGTGCCCCGCCGAACCCATGGACTCGGAGGACCAGCTCTACATCCTTTACACCTCCGGTACGACCGGCAAGCCCAAGGGCCTGGTTCATACTACCGGTGGATACGCTGTCCAGACCTACCTGACCACGAAGTACGTATTCGATCTTCGCGACGACGACATCTACTGGTGCTCCGCCGATATCGGCTGGGTGACTGGACACTCCTACGTCGTGTATGGCCCGCTGCAGAATGGCGCCACCATCCTCATGTATGAGGGCGCTCCCAACTATCCTGACTTCTCGCGATTCTGGAAGATCATCGACGACCACAAGGTCACCATTTTCTATACCGCTCCGACAGCGATCCGTGCCTTCATGAAATGGGGCAGTGAGCACGTTGCAGGACACAAGCTCGACTCGCTCCGCCTGCTCGGCACCGTCGGCGAACCCATCAATCCCGAGGCATGGATGTGGTATCGCGAGAAAATCGGCCACAACCGCTGTCCGATCGTTGACACCTGGTGGCAAACTGAGACCGGTTCCATCATGATCTCGCCGCTTCCCGGCGCGATTCCCGCCAAGCCCGGCTCGGCAACGCGTCCTTTCTTCGGAATCCAGCCGGAAGTCGTCACGCGCGAAGGCCATCCGGTCCCGCAGGGCCACGGCGGCTTGCTGGTCATCCGCAGGCCATGGCCCTCCATGGCTCGTACCGTTTACGGCGATCCTGAGCGCTATCAACGCACCTACTGGTCCGATGTGCCCGGCTCCTACTTCACCGGCGACGGCGCCCGCCAGGATGCCGATGGATACTTCTGGCTGATGGGACGCGTCGACGACGTCATCAACGTGAGCGGGCACCGGCTCGGAACGATGGAAATCGAGTCCGCCCTCGTTGCCCATCCCAAGGTTGCTGAAGCTGCGGTGGTCGGCCGTCCTGATGACCTCAAGGGCCAGGCAATCGCTGCCTTCGTTTCCCTTGAGAGCGGCAATCAGCCGAGCGGTGAACTGAAAGACGAACTGCGCCAATGGGTAGCCAAGGAAATCGGGGCGCTTGCGCGTCCTGACGATATTCGTTTTACCGAGGTGTTGCCGAAAACGCGCAGCGGCAAAATCATGCGACGTCTGCTGCGCGAATTGGCTACCCACGGCGAGATCAAGGGAGACACAACCACGCTCGAGGATTTCACCGTGATCGCCAAACTTCGCGAAGCTGAGGAGGGCTAGACTTGCGGCACCTGCCGCGGCCCCACCTGTTAGAATCGCAAAACTGATCAAGCAAGCAGTCGTGTTCCCGCTTCCCCCTGGCCTTTGAACTCGTCCTGCGCGTCATGGCGCCGGCTCACGAACTTTCCCGGGAGGTCGCATGACAACTCTGCCTTTATCTGCTCCGCCGAACATTCAGCCAAAACTCCGGCCGCTGAGTGGCTTAGAACGGTTGTTCTGGGCACTCGATAAAATTCACGGATTCAACTTCGCCATCGCAGTCTCCTTCCGCGGCACGATCGCGCATTCTCGATGGAAGGATGCGTTTGTCCGGGCACAAAAGCGGCATCCCCTCCTGGACGCCGGCATCAACGAGGATGATCCGTGCGCTCCCTATCTCATGCGCGGCGCCGGCTTTCCCATTCCGGTCGCTTTTCAGTGCCGCGCTTCATCCACCCAATGGCAGCGCGTGATGGAGTCCGAAATCGCAGAGCCGTTTGACTTGTCGGCTGGGCCGCTGCTTCGCGCCGCGATCGTTGAAGACGAGCAGGGCTGCGATCTTGTCCTCATTGCCAATCACACCATCGTCGATGGCATGGGAATCCTCGCATTTCTACGGGATCTGCTTGACACGCTCGCGGGCCAAACTCTGGCCGACCTGCCCTTGCCGCTTTCTTCCGAGGACCGCGCAACCGCGATGCGCTCGTCGAACTCGTTGCCCGCGCCGCTTGACGGCGATGCCGCCGAGCCTCAGCCGCGCAATCGAACGTATGCCGCGCGCAATCGCAAGGGCAAGCCTGCCATCTCGGCGCTGCGTCTTTCCCAGGAGCAAACCGCGCGGCTTCAACGTTACGCGCGTCGCGAACAGACCACTATTGGCGCGGTGCTGACGGCGGCAGCGGCCTCCGCATGGCGCGACCTTTCTCCGCAATGGAAGCAGGCAGATCTGCGGCTCACCACAGCGCTTGATGCTCGTCCCTATCTGGGCAATGAGAAGGATTTCGTTCTCTCGATCATCTCTCCGCGAGCGATCGTTCCTTACCCCGAGCAGGACCTCGCTGCAAGCGCGCGGGCCATCAAATCTCAGATCGCCCCGTTTCAATCCTTCCTGGCCATTGAAGCGACATTCAGGCGTATCGAAGCCGTCCACGCTCTGAAACTGGATGCCGCAACCCTCGTGAACATGCTGGCTCAGGGCTTTGGTCACGATCTGGGCGTCAGCAATCTCAAGACCGTCGAGTTGCCCGTTCAGCCCGAAGGCCTCCAAGTCGAATCGGTTTGGGGACCCTCCGTGCTTTGTGGCTACGAGAACGAGCACTTCATCGGCTGCGCCACGTATGACGCCGCACTCCACCTCGTTTACTCGAGCTATACACCGTTGTCGGGCCTGCTCGAAGCGGTCCACGAAAAGCTTTCAGCCGCCTGCAGCGACGCATAGCATGATCGGACTCGCCCAGGCATCCTGGAGCTCAAATATTTCCTCGCGCGCTTACTCGATCTGCTCACAAATCAAAAGGCGGAAGCTCATGCTCCCGCCTTTGTGCCAATTTGGTTACCGCTTCAGAAATGATAAACAAGGCCCAATGACGCGCGTGCGTTGAATCGGCGGTGCGGCGAGTCGCCTGGCTCAAACGGCACCACGGTGAATGACGAGCCGATGTCGTCACCCGAAAGCCGCAATGCCATCCGCGGCGTCAAGCGGTAGTCGGCGCCCACACCCAGGCCTCCCGCAAACGATTCGCTTGGCCTGATCGAGACGCCGCCGGTATGCGCCGCGCCCAGCATCCCGCGCACAAATACGCCTATCCGTCCGTACAACTCACCATGAACTTCAGGCCCGGCCAGAAACAGATCCACTGACGACGATTGCGGATTCGACGTGTACAGTGTCCATGCGTAGTGCGCGCCATCCACACTCACTCCGAAATATTTCCCGAAGTCGCGCGTCACGTTCACATTCACACCCTGCAAGCCGCTGCGCGACTGATTCACCTGGTTCAGGCTGGTATAGCTCCATCCCACAAAAGCGGTGTATTTATAACTGGGTTCATTGGTTGGGGATGTTGTCTTGTCCGGGGCCACCTGGCCAATAGCCGCCGGTGGCAAAAGCGCGGCCGCAACAATGGCCAGAATCGAAAACAACGACTTTCTCTCCAATTGCAGACTCCTCAAATCAGGGGCAGTCCCGCGGTATCTCCTCACGGGTGCGTCATAATGCGTCTGGTACCCTCTTAGACTAACCTTTCCCACCCGGTTCCACGAAGCGCCCTCAGCGGGCCTGGACCGGCACCGTTTGCGACAGGCGGGTCAACGTTCCTGCAGTGCTTCTTACTGTGACGCCGATGCCTTGCGGAAGATAGCGTGCCAGCGTTTCCGGCCCGGCTCGATCCAGATCCCACGCGTTCTCAAGTGCGATGAGCGTGTACTCGCCCGGCGCCACATTGCGTAGAGCAAAGCTTCCGTCCGAATCCGACTCGTCGCGCCTCACAAGACTGTCATAGGCCGCCGCATTCTTCGGTACGAGCACCACCAGCATGCCTGCGGCTGCCGCTCCGTTCTTCTGCGCAAAACCAGTCACCCGCGTCGAACCGGACGAAACGTTAACGGTAATCGACACAGGCCGATCGCTTACCACGAACTCCGGACCTGCATGCGTGATCTTGCCGGAGCTGAGCGAAACAACCGAAATGGGTGTGGCGCGGTTCCATGCTGCGAGTTCCCACCGCCCGGGCGGAACATTCTCAAACCGAAACCCGCCCCTCGCCGCCTGCACCTGCATCACCCCCAGACGCTGGGTAGCATCCATCGGATAGAGAGCCACCGTCACGTCGTCGCCAGGCATGCTACCGTCGATGCTGCGAAGCGAACCAGAGACTGTCACGGTCGGTGCTCCCTCCGTCGCGTTTACCTCGGCGCTCGCCGTTGCTTCCATGTCGACCAGGCGCGGCGGGTCGCCCTGCAACAACTCATAATGACCTGGCGCGATTCCGATGAAATCGGTGGTGCCGGTCTTCAATGCGTCTTCGAAACCCTGACTCACAGCCATCACCTGCGTGCCAAAAATGGATTGCCGCAATTCTGGCCGCGCAATATTTCCGTTCGCCTTCTGCGGAGCCGCAACCGTCAGGTGCAGCGCCGGAACAGCGTGAAGGTTGATATCCGCCTGCTGTCGGTCGCCGCTGGCCAGCGAGACCGGCGTTGCGCTCAGTTCATCCGTCGTCGAATCGAAGTACGTAACGGGGTATGCCACGTCGAGCGCATGATCGTTCGTTGCGCCGGCTCCATCCGGCCCGGTTCGCGGCGGATTGTGCACGGCGTACCAGGGATCGGCCGTCACTGCCAGCAAATAGTCTCCTGCCTCCAGGTCTCCGAATTCGTATTCGCCGCGGTCATCGCTCATCGTGGAGGCGACCTGCTCGACGCTGTGATCCGGACCGCGCGCCCGTGCAAGATCGCGACCGATGCCCGATGGCACTTTGAACAGCATCACCCGGGCATCCTCGACCGGATCGCCTCCATCTCCGCTCACGACGCCGTGGAGGATTGCATTCGGCGGCAAGCGAAATACCAGATGTTCGGTATCCTGACCAGGCCCGGTCACAATCGCGCAGTTGTAATCGCCGTGCTCGTCGTAGAACGCGGTGTGATATCCGCGCTTTGAAGCGGTCAACTGATATTTGCCCGCTGGTAGTTTCTCCAGGACGAAATGGCCCTCACGATCCGCAATTGTGTTCTCCACCATCTCGCTGTTCGACTCTTCAAGCAGAGCCACTGAAACGCGGCCCAGAGGTTCGCCCGTACTGGCATTGACGACAGTGCCCGCCACGCGATACATGCCTGCATCACCGGTCTTCGATTGAGGGCACGCGGGCAGGGTAGCCATCACGATCCAGCCCCACGCATACAAGGCACACTGAACGAAAGTCCTCAATGCTGCGGAACCTCCAGCACAAGAGTGGCCTCCGCATTGGGCGAAAGCGTCACTGCCTGTCCGTGGCCCGCAAGCGCTGCCATCGCATTCGCATCGTGGTACGGCATTTCTACCGGCCGGTCGAACGTATACACGTGGTAACTGCCCGGCGTCAGCCCGACGAGAGTCACTTTTCCTCCGGTCGAAGCGCGAAGCGTCTCCGGCACGATATCCGCGGTCGAATCAAAGTCCGGAACCACATACACCATGTAAAACGGCTCCTCGCCTGCCGTCGGAATCACTGTTGTTCCCGGCAAGCTTATCGTCAGGCTCGCGCAATCGGAACGCAACGTCAGGCTCAGGGGTTCGCTTGCACCGCCCGTGCCGACTACAAGCGGTTCTCGTGCGAGGCTCGATCCACCGGCGGTCAGCGAACCTTCGCAGAACTGCTTGTCGGCAACGTTGGTGTGGATCCAGTACAGCCCGGGCTTCGTGAACTGTGCTTCCAGCGGTCCCGTCACCGGGCCCTCCGCGTAGCTCATCACGACCCCATCCATCAGCCAGCCGCCATCCTGGCTTGCAGTCAAAAAAACGCGGTGCGCATTCCCGTCATTGGGATTGAATCCGACGGGCCTGGTGCTGCCGGAGGCCTGGCTTATCTCCACGGATCCCTGGTGAACGGCAGCCAACGGAATCCGGAGATTTCCCACTGCGCGCCCGTTGACAGAGACACCGATCGCGCCCACGAGCGAATTGTTCATCATCATCAATGGCCGCCCCGCGCCCGTGAATTGCAGTCCTGTTACTCCGGCTGCGACCACCAGCATCGTGTAGTTCCCATCGGGCAGAAATGCCGTCGCTGTATGGGTTGCCGGGTCATACTGCGCCGAATAGGGCATCAGGTTGCCCTGCTCATCATGTACCTCCACCGTGACCGGAGCCGTGGGACCGTGGGCCATGGCGTCCAATCCCTGCTTTCCGCCCGGGAATGTGACTGTCGCCGTGACTGAGTGCAAGGGCTCGAGCGCCAACGAGAAATTCGCCTGCGCCTGCTCGCCACCCGACACGGAGATCTTCGCCGCGCTCGCCCCATCGCGCGCTTCCGGATAGAACTGGGCCGCATACCCGCTTCGTTTCACGTTGGCCGTGCTGCCCGCAGCAATCTCGGTCGTCGCCAATTCGCTGTCCAGGGCCGGATTGGTGTACACCTTATACTGCCCGTCCGGCAGGCCGCCGAAGCGGTATACCCCTTCGCTGTTCGCCTTTGCGTTCGACATCACCGACCAGGTGAATCGCCCATTCTCCACCATGCGCCGCAGCAGTACCACGTTCATTCCCTGTGCCGGATCGCCGGTCGAAAGCTGAATCTGTCCCTGGATCGAGTTGGCCGGCGACAGGTTGAAAACCACGTCCGGCATCTCCGGTGCGACGATCACGTTATGGCCGCCGACGCTTATGGCCGTGATAAAGCTTTGCAATTCATCTGACCCGCTAAACGACTGGTCCAAGAAACCCGGCTTGATCGCTTCGAACTGCTGCGGACCAAGCGGCACATTGGGAATCTCGAAACGTCCTTCGCCATCGGTCAGCATGCCCGTCGTTGCATCGCCATCGATGCGCACCAGCGCGCGCGGCAGCGGTTCACCCGATACCGGATTGCGCACCATTCCATGCACGGTTGCCACTTGTGCTGTCTGCGGTTGAGGTGGTTGGGATGGTGGTGCATTTTCATCGGGCTGCAACGGTGTCTCCTGTGCCGACACAGCCACAGCGAGCAGGAGCGATCCCAGGCACAGAAAGTCGGCCACGCGAGCCGCGTATTTCAGCCGGATGGGCTTAACGAGCCAATGGAGAATCACACCTTGCCTCGCCGTGTGTCGATGGAGAATTCGGCGGACCATTCTACATTTTGGACGTTGGCGGCCGGGAAGGGAATCGCGCGCAGCCAATTACCGCCCTTCGAGATACCAGGGAATATTGATGACGATGATCCGCTGGTTGCCTTTCAGCAGCAGAATCACCTTCAGCAGATCGGCGCGCCGGTTGTGAAGCAGGTTCTCCCACCAGTGCTTTACGACTAGTTCAGGGACCAGCACGCACACTTTCTTGAATGTAGATTCGCGCTCCGCTGCCAGCACATAATCCACGACCGGCTGCAACACATAACGGTATGGCGATCGCAGGATCTCCAGCTTGGGGACGCATTTGCCGGCTTTTCGCAATGGCGCGGCTACGTCCTTCTCCCATTCCTTGCAAATGTCGTCCGGCTCGTCGGCGAGTTGCACATGCAGACATCGAATGTCGTTCGACATTGACAGCGCAAATGAAATCGCCTTCTCGGTAATGCGGCTCCAGCGGTCGATCGGCACAATCACGATCGGCTCGCTGATCTCGGCCGGCGCAATCGGACGATGCAGCGTGGTCTCGCGATTTACATTCGTATAGTGCCGTTTGACCGCTTTCATGATCACGATCATCGCGGCGATCAGCAGCGTCGTGATCCACGCGCCCTCCACAAATTTGGCCACCAGCACCACAAGCGCGGTAATCCCCGTAGCAAGCGCGCCCAGCCCATTCACCATCATGCGGACATTTGCTTTGCCCTGGCGCTTCCAGTGCATCACCATGCCGGCCTGCGAAAGCGTAAAGGCCATGAACGCGCCAATCGCATAGAGCGGAATCAGCCGGTCAGTGACCCCGCCGAAAATGATCAGAAGCGCGGCGGTAAGCGCCACCAGCACATAAATTCCCCAGGAATAGAGCAGCCGGCGTCCGCGCAGCAGAAATACGTGGGGCAGATAGTTGTCGCCGGCAATCGCGCGCGTCAGGCGCGGAAAATCGGCAAATGCTGTATTGGCAGAGAGCGCCAGCACCAGCAGCACCGACCCGATGGTGACGTAATAGAACCATCCCCTGCCCATCACTGCGCGCGTCAGCATCGACAGCACGCTTTCGTACTGGGTTCCGTTAGGATCCGTGGCTCCCACTCCGTAAGCACGGCACAGAAACGCAATGCCGAGAAGCAAGATCGCCAGCAACGAGATGATGATGGTCAGCGTAATTTTGGCATTCTTCCTCGTGTCATCACGGAATGCCATCACCCCGTTGCTCACCGCTTCCACCCCGGTCATCGCCGTGCATCCGGATGAGAACACCTTCAGCATGAGCCAGAGGCTTATCGCCGTTGCCGCCGGCGGCAGCGCGGGAATCGGCGTCACCGGTTGCGCATGCCCGCTGATCGCTTTCCACGCTCCAACCGCGATCACCAGCAGCAGCGTGATCGTGAACAAATAAGTCGGGATCATGAACACGACACCCGTGTCGTGTACACCGCGCATGTTGATGATGGTCAGAATCAGCAGTACGCCGAGACACAGTTGCAATGTGTGCGGCTGCAGGCTCGGTACCGCCGAAATCAATGCGCCGACGCCGGCTGAAATTCCGACTGACGCGGTCAGGATGTAATCGATCATGAGCGCGGCGGCTGCCAGCAGCCCGGCGTTGCGTCCCAGGTTTTGCGAAGCGACTGTATATGAGCCGCCACCCTTTGGATACGCCTCGATCGTCTGCCGGTAGCTGAAGAAGACAATCGTCAGCAGGATGACAATCGCCACGCTGACCGGAACGATGTACCGCACCCCTGCCAGGCCCAGCGGAATCAGCAGCGTCAGCGCGGCTTCCGGGCCGTACGCAGCCGAACTCAGTGCATCCAGCCCGAAGATCGGTATGCCGGCAATCGGTCCGATGTGCTCGGCCCGTTCTTCGCTCGTGGCCAGCGGTCTGCCAAAAAGCAAGTTGACAATGCGGGTGGAGAAACCCATGAGGTCCTCGAGGCAGCCGGGGAAATGAAGGGCTGCCACCGAACCGCATTGTCTCACGCGGTTTTGATCGCCCCATCATCACGAGTTTGAGGCCGATCTCCGCTCGAGCGTCGGCGCGATCCGCCCTTAATTGCCCGGACCCGGCAGCTTGCAGCAGTCAGCCGCCGCGGCGGGCTCGCTCGCGCCTGCGTCGAGCACAACCTTCCAGTTTCCGTCCGGCTGCTTGCGCCAGATCGTGATGTATCGTCCGCTGGTGGTAATGGGACTACCCCCCGCGTCCTTGCTGTGTCCCTCAAAATGCCCCCAGGTATATCCCATGTCGCCCGACGGCCCCATCATCGCGTCGGTGGGCGTCCAGGTGAGCTGGTAGTCCTTGGGGGACCACGTCGCCGATTTCGAAATCGCGAATTTCCCCACCACCGGTGCTTGACCGTTGCTCAACTCCACCGCGTCCTCAGCAAACCAATCAGAAAATGCCGCGCCTCCGCGTGCCAGCACATCTTTGGCGAAACGTGTATCTAGCTCGAACAGCAGCACCTTGCCCGGTTTCACCGTGGTATCGGCGAGCGGATTCGGTGTCTGCACCTGCGATCCTGGTTCAGGCAATTGCCCAAAAACAGGCGCACACCTCGTCAAACCCAATAGAAAGAATCCCAGGATCGGCTTCTTCACCCACGTCGCAACCACGCATTCCCCCTGATGTGTCTTAACGCCATCGTACATCCGGTAGTTCTCGCGCTTTCGCAACCCAAATCCAACTGCGATCGCAACTTTGGTCACGGGATCGCGTCCAAACCACTTAATCTGGGTAATCTTCCGGATTGCTATACTTGGGTGACGGTTTTCGCGGTCCGCGCAAGCCGGGCTTGACCATCGATCTCTGTGGTTCCAGGCCCCTAACGGCCGCCTGTGGTATGGAATCCCGCCGAGCTGCCGAGACTTCCCGCGTCATCGGTATTCCCCGGGGGAAGGAAACAAATGGGAACGCTACTGGAATCCATTCAATCTCCTGCTGATGTACAGCGGCTGGATTTTGCTCAACTAGCCGATTTGGCGGAGGAGATACGGGTATTCCTCATCCAGACTTTGTCGAAAACCGGCGGCCACCTGGGTCCCAATCTCGGTGTCGTTGAGCTCACGCTTGCCATCCACTCGGTCTTTAACACGCCGATCGACCGTGTCGTCTTCGACGTCAGCCACCAGGCCTACGTGCACAAGATCCTCACTGGCCGCCGCGAGCGATTCGAAACCATCCGCCAGCCCGGCGGTCTCAACGGCTTCATGCTGCGCTCTGAGAGCGAACACGACTGCTATGGAGCCGGCCATGCAGGCACCGCGCTCTCCGCGGCATTGGGCATGGCGGTTGCGCGCGACCTGGCGGGCGGCAAGGAGCATGTCGTCGCGATCGCCGGGGATGCGGCCTTCACCAACGGCATCTCGTTCGAGGCGCTCAACAACATCGCGGAGCAGACCAAGCGCCTCATCGTTGTGCTCAACGATAATGAGTGGTCCATCGACCGCAACGTCGGAGCGATCGCGCGCTACTTCCACCGCATCGTCACCAACGAGCGCTATCGCAACTTCCATGAATCGGCTGCGCGCCTGGTGCAGCGCTTCGGCGGCAAAACGGCGGTGAACGTGGTTCGCCGCGCAGAAGAGGCCGCCAAGAGCATGCTGTGGCCTTCCATCCTCTTCGAGGAGTTCGGCCTTCAGTACTTTGGCCCGATCGACGGCCACAATCTTCCGCTGCTCGTCGAGACGTTCAAGTTTTTAAAGGCTGAAAACCGACCCGTGCTGTTGCATATTCTCACCGAAAAGGGCCGCGGATTCCAGCCCGCGCTTGACGGGCAGAAAAAGTTCCACGGCCTCGGTCCCTACGATCCCGAAACCGGTAAAACCAAGGCCGGCCAGACTACATACTCTGAATCCTTTGCCAACACGCTGGTTCAGCTCGCCAACCAGGATGCGCGCGTCGTCGCCATCACCGCGGCCATGCCCAACGGCACCGGTCTCGATCTTTTCCGCCCACATCATCCCACGCGCTACTTCGATGTGGGCATTGCCGAAGAGCATGCGGTCATCTTCGCAGCCGGCATGGCCACGCGCGGGTTTCGCCCCGTCTGCGCCATCTACTCCACGTTCCTGCAGCGCGCCTTCGATCCCATCGTGCACGACGTGTGCCTGCAAAAGCTGCCCGTCGTTTTCTGCATGGATCGCGCCGGCCTCTCCGGCGACGACGGTCCCACGCATCACGGCCTCTTCGACATCTCGTACTTGCGTGGTATTCCCGAGATCACGCTGATGGCGCCGAAGGATGAAGACGAACTCGCCGATATGATGAAGACCGGTCTGCAGCTATCAGGTCCCAGCGCCATTCGCTATCCGCGCGGTGCGGTTGTGGGAGTCCAGCGCAAAGCAGAAGCGCAAGTCCTGCCCGTCGGCAAGGCGGAAGTCATCTCCGACGGCTCCGACGTCGCCATCCTCGGTCTCGGCTCCATGTGCGCTCTTGCCCAGGAACTCGGCGCGCGCCTCGAGCGTGATGGCTTCTCTGCCGCCGTCATCAATCCGCGCTTCGTCAAGCCGCTTGATCGCGACATGCTGCTTCAGTACGCCTCTCGCGTTGCCGCTTTCATCACCATCGAAGATCACGTGAAAATGGGCGGCTTCGGCAGTGCGGTCGTCGAAGCCCTCGACGAGATGGGTATTGCCGTCCCGATCGTCCGCATTGGCTGGCCCGACCGGTTCATCGAGCACGGCAAGATCGACGCACTCCGCGCAAAATACGGCCTCACTGTCGATGCTGCATATGGCCAGGTGCTGCCGCTTATCGCACACCGCCAGCACCGTACGTTGGCTGCGAGCTAGACTCATCTCACATTTCTGCCGATGAATGCCAACATGAGGCAATCGCAAATTTGCGCGCCATCACGCATTGATAGCCATGCTCGCGTGAGTGGTGCGGCCTCTGCATCCCATACCTGTGTGCGACAATCCACTTCAGACCGAATCTCCTATGCGATCTGATCGTACTTTTCTGGCGTGGGTCGGTGGATGGTTCTTGACCGGGCTCTTGGCATGGTCGCAGGCGCCTGCTCCTCCCGCGCCCGCACCTGCACCTCTGGTTCTTGCGGGCGGTACAGTTGTCGACGTCACGAACTGGGGCCGGTCCGCGAAGGATCTTCCCGATGCCATCGTGATCATCAGCGAAGGTCACATCCTGCAAGTAGGCACCCGCGCGGAAGTGCCCATTCCCAAAAACGCCCGCGTCATCGACTGCACGGGAAAGTATGTGATTCCCGGCCTTGTTGACGGCTACGCAGGCATGAACAGCCAGGGCCAGGCCCTGGCGAATCTGTATATGGGCGTTACCACGGTCGTGGCGCGATCCGACAGCGAACACGGGCACGTCGACTACCTCGCGAACCCGCGGCCGCATCTCTATCTCATCGATTCCGTCGGATCAACCGACAACTGGAGTCTGCTCAGCGGCCATAATGACTGGACGGCCAAGTTGCGCGAATCCGGCCATCCCGTCGAGCTCAGTCCCGAAGACACGGCACGCCAGATCAACGCTACCGTGCGACTCGGCACCCGCGTGCTTTGGATCGGCGAAGACATTACAGCCGCCAACACGCAATGGATCATCGCGCATGCACACCAGCTCGGCCTGATCACCTATGGCGAATTCGTCGCCACGCCTTACACCGTCGGAGTCGATGCGAACGTGGATGCTCTGCTGCACATGGGCCGCTACGAACTCGGCGTCGTCCCCGATGAGTTGCAGCGTCCGCTCGCGGAGGACCCCTACGGCCCGTCTGCGATGACGGCCTTCGATTACGCACAGCACATTCCCGACACCGACCCGCATCTGCGTGCCTATGCGCGTTACCTCGCTTCGCATCACGCAGTGCTCATGCCCACGTTCAGCATCTACTTTCTTCGCCTTCCGGGACATCGCGATCTCTGGCGCGAGCCGGCCGCCGCCGTTCTGAATCCAGCCAACATGTTTGCTCCATCCAATCGTGCGACCGGCGAGATGGATTACCCCCTCTCTCCCATGGACCGGCATCTGCCCGGCTTTGCGCAGCACTGGCTTGAAGAGAGCCAACGCAAGAAAGCGGACCAGGCTGCCCAGCGCCTTTGGGACATCAACGAGACTCTTTTCTCCGCCTTCCCTCATTACCTTGCCGCTTCCGGCGCGCCCGTCATGGGCTCCATGCCCGGAATCTCCATGCATACCGAACTCGAGATGCTCGTTCGCCTGGGCCTTTCGCCGCGAGAAGCACTGGCCGCGGCTACCAACAACTACGCCCTCCAGTTTGGCTGGACCGAGTTGGGCCAGATCGCTCCTGGCCGGCGTGCCGATGTCCTTGTCATCGACGGCGATCCCACCGTCAATGTCTGGAACAATCGCCGCATTTCGACGCTGATCGTCGACGGCAATGTCGTCGATCGGGATGCGCTCCTGCGCATGCCACACTAGGCGTAACCACAGGCGTGCCGGAATCATTCGATAAACTGGCCATCTTCATATACCGTACAAAGAGGGGAGCCAACCTGCTAAAAACGTTGCCATCCGGTTCGACCATGACCGATTCTCCCGCCCAGGAAACTCCCGTACGCCGCCGCCATAACAAGTGGCTCCTGCTCATCGCGGCCTATAAGTCCATCCAGGCGTTGCTCATTGCAGCTGTAGGCTTCGGCGCATTGCGGCTCGTCGGCAAAGACATCGGGGATGTGATCGGCCAGATCGTCGGCGCCTTGCGATTCAACCCCGAGTCCCGGCTCGTCAACTTCATCCTCG
This sequence comes from Occallatibacter sp., assembly GCA_035308825.1. GTDB lineage: Bacteria > Acidobacteriota > Terriglobia > Terriglobales > Acidobacteriaceae > Telmatobacter. The sequence goes on from DATGFX010000030.1 coordinate 245,711, forward strand.
ATCAGGCTTCGCTGGTGAGTGATCCCTTGCTGCGCCGCATCGGAGTGGTGGCCTTTTGCTATGCGGGTCTCAGTCTCGCCGAAGGGATCGGCCTTTATCTCGAGAAAGCCTGGGGCGAGTTCCTCACTCTCTTTATCACGGCGTCGTTCCTTCCATGGGAGGTCTTCGAGGTCTTCCGGCGCGTGACCTGGGTGCGAGTCGCCCTTCTCATCGTGAATACATTGGTCTTTCTCTACCTGATCAAATTGGTGGCGGTGCGGCGCAAACACGAGCCGCAAGACGTGGAGCGCAGTTAGTTTCGCCGTATATTCGCCTACACCATTCCCGCTGGTTCGCCAAGTTCCCAACCTGACAACGGAACCATCTTCGTAAACACCAGATCTTGTGGTTTGTACTGATCGCCGACCCATTAGGCAGCGCTCAGAAAACCCTCTTCGGCGCCGAACCTAAGGCAATCAGGCGTTTGGCGCGACGTACCACTTTTTGGGGTTTTACACAGCCACCTTTCAGATTATGATCGTGTCTGAAGTGGAGCAAAAGGGAGTGAAAGGGAGTACCGGCGACCGGTCTCAAGATCTCCCTCGCTATTTTCACTCCATTCGTGGATTTCGCGGCGGCCAGATCAGCGTTTCGAACCATTCCGGTAACCGAAACGAGCAGGACGCCGGCAAGGGTATCGCACATGCTCAGGGGCAACCACCCGGCGAAGCTCGATGAGAAAGGCAGGCTGAAAATGCCTGCTGCCTTCAAGCAGCTGTTGGATGCCGCCCATGTGACCCAGTTTTACGTGACCAGCACGGATGGCAAGAGCGCCGAGGTCTGGCCCCTGCCGGAGTGGGAAAAACGCGAGGAACGACTGGCCGACGCAAGCACGATGGACGATTCGGTCCGCAAATACCTCAACCTGACCAGCTATTACGGTCAGCAGGTGGAAATGGATAACCAGGCTCGGCTGCTTCTTCCCCAGATTCTGCGTGCCTCGGCAAAGCTCGACGGTGAAGTAACGGTTTTTGGCATGAGGACCTACCTGGAAGTTCATAACAGGGAGGCCTTCGAAAAGAGTCTGCCAGTGAATGAACTGACGGTAGACGACCGCAAGGTGATGGCGGAAATTCTCCGCCGCAAGGATTGAGGGCGCGGAATGATTGGCGCGCCGGTTTGCAGACGGTGTTTTGAAAGGGCACGGCTTTAACCGTGCCGCAAAGACCGCCCAAATCAGTAAGGGGCTTGAGCCCCAGCGGAAGTCAGAGCTTTCAAATCCCCCCAGGGGGAGCACATGACGAATCGAAGTGAGCGCCATGTGCCTGTTCTTTTACAAGATGCGATTGAGTTTTTGAACCTGCGCGCAGGCAGCACGGTGGCTGATTGCACGCTGGGCATGGCAGGCCATGCGGCCGAAATCGTCCGCAGGCTCGGGCCCAAGGGGCATCTGATCGGATTCGATCGCGATCCCGAGGCCCTCGAAATTGCCAGAGCCCGGCTGAAAGGAGTCGCCGCGGAGCTTGGCGGCAACGCGCCGCGGATCACGTTGATCGACGAAGCGTTCAGCTCCATCACGCGGCACGTCGAACCGGCTTCGCTCGACGGCATTCTGGCCGACTTCGGGGTGAGCAGCTTGCAGCTCGATGAAGCACGCAGGGGATTCAGTTTTATGGCAGACGGCCCTCTTGAAATGCGCATGGATACGCGCCGGGGTCCGAGTGCCGAACAAGTGGTGAATGAGGCAAGCGAGCGCGAGCTGGCTGACCTTATTTACGAATACGGAGAGGAAAGGAGGTCGCGGAGAATCGCCAGAGCCATTGTTCGCGGGCGGCCGGTTTCAACCACAGGGCAACTTGCCCGGATCGTTGCAACCGCCGCTCCGGCAATGAAACAGGACAGAATTCATCCGGCAACGCGAACGTTCCAGGCGCTCCGGATTTATGTGAATCGCGAGCTGGACGAAATCAAGGCTCTCATGGAGGCCGCACCAACATTGCTTAAGCCCTCCGGACGGCTGGTCGTCATCAGCTTTCATAGTTTGGAAGATCGCATCGTGAAAGACAGTTTGCGCGAAGGCGCGCACAACGGGATTTGGAACATCTTGACCAAGAAGCCCGTCACGGCGGGCGAGGACGAAATCAAACGCAACCCGCGCTCGAGAAGCGCAAAGTTGCGGGCAGCAGAAAGGCAGTGATCAGTTTTCAGATGTCAGACTTCAGTTCTTACGCCTGCCGGGCAAAGAACACTGACAACTGATTGCTGACAACTGATAACTGAGGAGAACGACATGGCGGCATGCACAACGACTTTCGATTTTGCACCCGGCTGGAATGCACGCGTTGCCGAGCATAACGCCGCACTGATGGCGCAGCAGCCCCTGCGCCGCCGAGGCGTGCGCACGCCCGAGGTCTTCTTTGTGAAGGCCTTCGACAACTCGCGCCTGGTCAAGGCCGCCGACCCCGTTCGCGTCCGCCAGATGCGCGGTTTTACCGCTGCGGTGACGGTCCTGTTTTCGTTGATCATGATTTACGGCCTGCAACACTTCAGCGCCATCGAGGGCTCCTATCGAGTCGAATCGGAAAAACAGCAGCTCGATCAGTTGCGCGAGGAGAATCGCCAGCTGCGCCTCGGCGAAGCCCAGATGGTTCGCCCCGGCCGCATTGACGGGCTCGCGCATCAGATGGGACTCGCTGCTCCCGAGCCCGGTCAGATCGTGCACCCAACCGCCCATGCAGAAAACAGCGCGCCTGTTTGGGCGCAGGTCACGCCGCCTCAGTCTCCGGCGCAATAGCTCACTCAACCGTTCTCGCGCGGGCGATCTGATCGATGCAGGCAATTCTCCGAGCCAACCGCAACACCACAGCCCGTACCATGCCCCTGGCGATGGCGCGGTTCTGGCTGGTTTGCCTGTTCTTCACCGTATGGGCGGTCGCCATCGCGGGCCGGCTTTTCTGGCTGCAAATCGTCAGGCACTCCGACTACATTGAGCGCGCAGTGAAACAGCAGGAGCGCACGTTTGAAGTAGCTCCCCGCCGCGGCGTTCTCTACGACCGTGACATGCGCGAACTGGCGATGACGGTGCAGGTCGACTCCGTCTACGCCGACCCAAGCGAGATCGACAATAAGACGGCCGCAGCTCATACCCTTGCCGCCCTCGTGCACGTCGATCCGGAAGATAAGCGCACCACCGAGCAGGAGATCCTCGACCGCCTTAACACCGGCCAGCGTTTTGCCTGGATTGCCCGCCGCGTCAATTCCGACGTTTCAGCCAAGGTGCATGCCCTGAACATGAAGGGCATTTACTTCCAGAAAGAATTTCAGCGCTTCTATCCGGACAATTACCTCGCTGCGCAGATGCTGGGGTACGTAGGCCTGGATGACAACGGGCTCGGCGGACTGGAGCAGAAATTCGACAGCCGCCTGCACGGCCTCCCCGGCCACATGCTTACGGCGATGGACGCGCGCCGTCACGTGCTCGGCTCTACGGAACGCGAACCCGAAGCCGGACAGAATCTCGAGCTCACCATCGACGAAAACATTCAATTCATGGCGGAGAAGGCGCTCGATCATGCCATGGAGCGCACGCATGCGGATAACGGCACTGTCGTCATCCAGGACGTGCACACCGGCGAAATTCTTGCCCTTGCCATTCGGCCCACCTTTAATCCCAACGACTTCCGCCACACCACGCCGGCGCTGCTGCGCGATCACGCGGTCAGCGATGTCTACGAGCCGGGATCGGTCTTCAAGCTCGTGACGTATTCGTCGGCGCTCGAAAATCATGTCGCCAAGCCCGATGACCTGATTGACTGCCAGGGTGGCCAGATCACGCTTGCCGGCCGCGTGATTCACGATGACAAGAGCGACCGCGGTTTGGGGGTCGTCACCGTTGCCACCGCGCTGGCGCGCTCCAGCGACGTGGCTGCCGTGAAGCTCGCGCTGAAAGTCGGCCCCGACCGCTTCTACAAGTTCATCCGCGACTTCGGCTTCGGTAGCCGCACCGGCATGGAACTGCCGGGCGAAACGCGCGGTCTGCTGCGGCCGCCCAGCAAGTGGAACGGCTCTTCCATCGGGTCGATCGCCATCGGACAGGAAGTGGCTGTGACTCCGCTACAGCTCGTTTCGATGGTCTCGACCATCGCCAACGGCGGCACCTATCTGCCGCCGCGCATACTCATGCCCGGCCAACTCGATGCCAACGGCCAGCCCACCGCGCCGCTTCAGGCCGAACCCTTCAAGGCGAATGAGGAGCTGCCCAACGCGCTGCCGGCGGGCGCGCATCGCGTCATCTCTGAAATGACGGCAGCACAGATGCGCCAGATGATGGAAGGCGTTGTGCTCTATGGCACCGGCAAGCCCGCGCAGCTCAATGGCTACTCTTCCGGCGGCAAAACAGGTACCGCACAGAAGGTGGACCCGGTCACGCATCTGTATTCGAAAACCATGCACATCGCCTCGTTCGCAGGCATCGCGCCAGTGAACAACCCGGTGATCGCGATTGCGGTCGTCATGGACAATCCCAAGGGTGCGCTTTACTACGGCACCGAGGTTTCGGCGCCCGTCTTTGCCGAAGTCGCACAGCAGGTGCTTGAATACCTCCGCATTCCGCACGACATCGATATCAAGCCGCCCAAGGCAACCGCCAAGCCACTTGAGATTGCTTCGGAAGACGACAGCGAAGCCGACCAGGAGAATGTGAACGCGCTCTTCGCGGCGGCCAATGATCTGCCAGCCGACGATCCGCTGCGCGGAGCGACCGCGATTGCCACCACTTCTCCCGGTCCAGCGCAACCTGCGTCGACCGGATCGACGACCCATGTATCCGCTTCAGCGCAGACCGATCACGCCACTACCCCTGTTCCATTGGCGGCGAGTCAATCACCGCCTGCACCCGCACAGCCCCAGCACGTAACGGTCGATGACGGCAGACACCTCATTGTTCCATCGCTTGTCGGATTGCCCATGCGCAAGGTGGTTGAGTCAGCGTCTGCTGCCGGTCTTGACGTGCAGTTCATCGGCGACGGCACGGCGAAAGAACAGGCTCCTGCGGCCGGCACCCAGGTCTCCACCGGAACGAAGATCGTGGTGCGCTGCGGTCGGTGATATTAGTACTATCCGCTGCGACGACACAAAGAGATGACGATCAGCTACTCGCTCACGCGACTCGAAGTCCTTCGAACCTATCTGCTTGCGATGCGTAGGGGCCGACTGTCCGTGGCGCAAGGTCAAGCAAGTGAAAGACATTGGTACATACATTCTTATTGTGAATAGGACAGGAAACGCGTTTCTTGTTCCATCTCGCGCATTTGACGATGCAGCGCAGAAAGCTCAGTTCCTGCGGGACCTGAGCCAATATTGCGCGGCTTCATAGAGAACTCGCCCAGCCATCTACAATCAACCTTTGCATGACCTGGCAAGAACTTATCGCCGAAGTTGCCTCCGTCGAGTCGGCGGGCGATTCCGCCGCTGCGATCACCGGCATCGAGTACGATTCGCGACGCATCAACCCCGGCGCGGTCTTTGTCGCCATGAAGGGCGGCACGACCGACGGCAATCGATTCATCGAGAAAGCCATCGCCGCGGGCGCGCTCGGCATCATCACCGATTCTTCGCAGGCCTTCGATCACCTGCTCGTCTACAACCCGGGCACACCCATCCTCGAAGTCGAACACGGACGCCGCGCTCTTGCCGAAGCCTCCGCCGCCTTCTATGGCCATCCTGAAAGACAGCTCGCGGCCACCGGGATCACCGGCACGAACGGCAAGACCACCACGGCGTTTCTCACCGAACAGCTTCTCAACGCTGGCGAACGCAAAACCGTTCTCATCGGAACCATCGAGTACCACCTTGCCGGCGAGGTACGTCCCTCGCTGCACACCACTCCCGAGCCGCGTGACCTTTTTGAACTGATGGCCGAGGGCGCGGGCCGTGGCGCCACCGAACTCGTCACAGAAGTTTCGAGCCATGCCCTCGAGCAGGGGCGCGCAGCCGGCATCCAATTCGACGTGGCCGTCTTCACGAATCTCACCCGCGACCACCTCGACTATCACCAGACCATGGACAACTACTTCGCCGCCAAGCGCCTGCTCTTCGATGGCAAGCGCTATCCCGCGCCGCGAGCGGCCGTCCTGAATGCGCACGATCCACGCAGCGACGAGCTTGCGGCCGCAGCGCGCAACGCGTTCGCAGAGATTCGCACCTACGGGATCGGGAACAAGGGCGAATGGCGGGCGGCAAAGTATACACTCGCCCCCGGCGGCGCCGAGATCCATCTCGAAACTCCCGCGGGATCGGCGCGCGTTTCTTCGAATCTTGCCGGCGAGGTCAACATTCTCAATCTGCTGGCGGCCTTTACTGCGGCCCATGCCCGCGGCGTTGCGTTTGATCAACTGGTCGCCGCAGTGCCGTCATTGCGTCCGGTTCCCGGCCGCTTTCAGCCTGTTGTCGCAGGCCAGCCTTTTGCCGTGATCGTCGACTACGCGCACACCGATGATGCGCTGCGCAACCTGACCGTTCTTGCCCGGCAGATGACCGCAGCAAACCACGGCCGCGTCATCACGCTCTTCGGCTGCGGTGGCGACCGCGATCGCACCAAGCGCCCCAGGATGGGAGTGGCAGCCGGCGAGGGAAGCGATTTTGTGGTGGCGACGAGCGACAATCCGCGCTCTGAAGACCCGCGCGCGATTCTGGCTGAGGTCGAACCAGGCCTCAAATCCACCGGCGTTCGCTACACCGTCGAGCCGGACCGTTCCGCCGCTATTGGTATTGCCCTGCGCGAAGCCAGGGCCAACGACGTGGTGCTGCTTGCCGGAAAAGGGCACGAAAAGGAACAGATTCTTGCGGATCGCACCATTCCCTTCGACGATTCTGAGATTGCCCTCGCCCTGCTCCGCGAACTCGGGTATGGTGAAGGGCGATGAAGCTCTCGCTCGCAGAAGCGGCCATTGGCGCATGCGCGGTGCTCGAAGCGCCCGCCAGCGTTTCCAATGCGGGAGCGCATGTGGCTCAAGGCTACTCGATCGACTCCCGAACCATCGCACCGGGCGAGCTTTTCTTCGCGGTGCGCGGCGAACGCTTCGATGGACATGATTTCGTGGTGGCTGCAGCCGAGCGGGGAGCAGTAGGCGCAGTGGTTGCACGCAACAAGGTAGCGGCTTTGCCGGATGCCGCCCTTGCCCTGCCGTTGCTCATTTGCGAAGACCCGCTCCCAGCCATGCAGGCGTTGGCGACGCACGTCCGACGTCGCTGGGGCAAACGGCTCGTCGCGGTTACCGGCTCGGCCGGCAAGACAACCACCAAGGAAGCCACGGCGGCCGCGCTCGGCGTGAAATTCAACGTGCTGAAATCGCGCGGAAACCTCAACAACGCCTTCGGACTTCCCCTGCAACTGCTCCGCCTCGAGCCCGAGCACGAATTTGCCGTGGTCGAAATGGGCATGAACCATGCCGGCGAGATCGCCGCACTGGCGCGCATCGCCCATCCTGACTGGGGCGTGGTGACCAACATCGGCACCGCACACATCGAAAACTTTCCTGACGGGCAGGACGGCATCGCGCGCGCCAAGCTCGAACTGATTGCAGCGCTGCCCGCCGGCGGTGTTGCTTTTCTGAATTGCTGCGATCCATACCTTTCGCAGTTCGGTCGCGATTTTCAGGGGCGCGTTGTTTACTTCGGCTCCGGCCCCTGCGGCGATCCGCAGATCACCGAGGAGAAAGAAGATGCCGCCGGCCTGCACGTTCGCTTCCGCGCGGGCGAACACCAAGGCAGTTTTACGCTTCGTCTGCTGGGAGCGCACAACGCCATGAATGCGATTGCCGCTCTCGCCGTGGCCGTCGAGGCGGGAGTCGATGTCGAATCTGCCGTCAAGGCGATCGAATCCCTTAGCGCCGGCGACAAGCGCGGCGAGATCATCGAGATCAACGGAGCCACGCTGCTCAACGACAGCTACAACTCGAATCCGGAGGCGCTGCGATCCATGATTCGGACGCTTGCTGCGCGTCCCGCGCAACGCCGCATCCTGGTGGCCGGCGAAATGCTCGAACTCGGCGAACGCGGTCCCGCACTGCACACCGACTGCGGCAAGGCAGCTGCCGACGCTGGAATCGACATGGCTGTCGGCGTGGGCGGCAACGCGAAGTATCTGGTAGCCGAAGCCGCTGCGGGTGGCGTGGCGTCGGTGTTTCTACCTGACGCCGAACATGCCGGGCGGTGGCTCATCCAAAACGTGCAGCCTGGAGATGTCGTGCTGATCAAGGGTTCGCGCGGCGTGCACCTGGAGCGCGCCATCGAATTGCTCAGAACCCAAACCGCATCCACGGGGGGCCGGTGATCCAGCACAAATTTGCTGCGTGGGCAATATGTTCCCTTGCATTCCTTTTCACGTTGCCCCTGGTGGCTCAGATCCCCGCGGACTGGACCACGCCGTTTCCGCCGTTCCGGATTGCCGGGAATTTGTATTACGTGGGCAGCGCCGATCTCGCGGCGTATCTCGTTGTCACGCCCAAGGGCGACCTCCTCATCAACAGCAATCTCGAGTCGTCGCCGCCACTCATTCGCAAGAGCGTCGAGGCTCTCGGATTTCAATTCAGCGATATCAAGATCCTCCTCATCAGCCATGCGCACTACGACCATTGCGCCGGCAGTGCGGAGATCCTTCGCGAAACAGGCGCAAAATACGAAGTTATGGCCCCCGACGTTTCCGTCGTCCAATCCGGCGGCCACACCGACTTCCACTACGCCCACGACAAATCGATGGCTTTCCCGCCGGCGCATGTCGATCGCATCCTCCACGATGGCGACAAAGTTTCGCTCGGAGGCGCCACACTCACCGCGCACCTGACTGCGGGGCATACCAAAGGCACCACCACCTGGACACTGGACGAAGCCGAAAGCGGGCCCAACCTTCAATCGCAAGTCGTGCGCACGCTCCACGTCGTCATCGTCGGCAGCCCCAATGTGAACCCCGGCTACAAGCTTGTCGGCAACAAGACATATCCGCAGATCGCCTCCGACTACCGGCACGGCTTCGCAGTCCTCAAAGGCCTGCCATGCGACGTTTTTCTTGGCGCGCACGGCGCCTACTTCGACCTGCATGAGAAATACAAGCGCTTCAAAGCCGGCGACAAGAACGCTTTCATCGATCCCGGCGGCTACAAAGCTTACATCGCCGACCGTGAGCACGCGTTTCAAGCGGAACTGAAGAAGCAGACGGCTGCCCGCTCTGGCGCAAATCGCTAGTGCCGCCTGGGGTTCTTGACCGAAGGTCGGGTATCAACCGCAGATCCTTCACTTCCACTTATCCCGCAAAAGAGGCAGGGTCTCAACCTGCTCCGTTCGGGATCACATTTTTCTGGAAGCTCAATGTAGCGACGCGACCATTGCTCGGCCAGCCAACGCCAGCTCTGCAAACTCCGCTCGCCCGTGTTCACTCCGCTGATTCAATGCGCCTCGTCACCTGCTGTCCGCGCGCCGTCACCCCTGTACAATCATCCTGAAATCCGCCCGGCATGGAGTTCACTTGCTCTACTGGCTTCTCTACGAAAAGCTGTTCCCGTTTTTTCATCCATTCCGCATTTTTCACTTCCTTACGTTCCGCACCGCCTTCGCTTTTCTAACCGCTTTATTCATCGCACTCCTTATCGGGCCCTACGTCATCCAGAAGCTTCGTGAATTCCAGATTGGCCAGTACATCCGCGAAGACGGGCCGCAGTCGCACCAGAAAAAGTCCGGCACGCCGACCATGGGCGGCGTCCTCATCGTCATCGCCATCCTGCTGCCCACGGTGCTCTGGTCCGATCCTTCGAATCCCTTCGTGTGGCTCACCGTGCTTTCCACCCTGGCGTTCGGTTCGATCGGATTCGCCGACGACTACATCAAGGTGGTGCAGCGCCGCTCGTTGGGCCTCACCGCACGGGCCAAACTGGTCTGGCAGGGACTGACAGCCGCCGCCGTCGCCGTCGTTCTGATCATCTTTTCGCAATTCAAGATGTTCTCGACGCGCCTGAGCGTGCCCTTCATCAAAAGCTGGCGTCCCGACCTGCTGTGGCACTGGGCCGGACATATCCCGCACCTTGAATTCCTGGCCTTCCTCCCATTCGTTCTCTGGATCGTGCTGGTTCTCGTCGGTTCCTCCAATGCCGTCAACCTCACCGACGGCCTCGACGGCCTCGCCATCGGCTGCACGATCGTTGCCGCCGGCGCGCTCACCGTCCTTACCTACGTAAGCGGCCACGTGGTATTCGCCGACTACCTTGAGCTCCAGCGCATGCCGCTCGTCAGCGAGCTCACCGTCTTTTGCGGAGCCATGGTAGGCGCCTCCATCGGCTTTCTCTGGTACAACGCGCATCCCGCTGAGATTTTTATGGGCGACGTGGGCTCGCTCGCGCTCGGCGGAGCCATCGGGACCGTCATTGTTGTCATCCGACAGGAACTGCTGCTGCCTTTCGTCGGCGGCATCTTCATCATCGAGGCGCTATCGGTCGTGCTGCAGGTGGGCAGCTACAAGTTGCGCAAAAAACGCATTTTCAAGATGGCCCCGTTGCATCACCACTTCGAGCAACTGGGCTGGAGCGAATCCAAAATCATCGCGCGCTTCTGGATCCTCGCACTGGTGTTTGCACTGTTTGCACTCACTACCCTCAAATTGCGCTAGCCGCAACCTGCCGCTATCAATGCGGTGCCACAATAGAGGGTGGTCGCGGAGTGCATGCCGGCTGAGGAATAATCCTACTTATGGAACTCAAAGGCAAAAAAGTGCTGGTTGTCGGGCTGGGCAAATCCGGCCTGGCCGCAGCCCTGTTTCTCCGCCGCCGCGGCGCCCAGGTGACCGTGTCTGACGTGCGCAGCGCCGAGGCCCTGGCCAAGGACATTCCCGCTCTTCTCGAAGAGGGCATCATGGTTGAAACCGGCGGCCACGGCCTGCTCACCTTCCGTCGCCAGGACCTGATTGTTGTGAGCCCGGGCGTGCCGCTCGAAACGCCGGAACTGGCCCAGGTGCGCAGCTTCGGCCTGCCCGTGATCGGCGAACTCGAGCTGGCCGCGCGTTTCCTCAAGGGCAGAACGCTGGCCATCACCGGATCGAACGGCAAAACTACCACCACCGCGCTGGTGGGCAAGATCCTCGAGGAAGCCGGATTTCCCACGCTGGTCGGCGGCAACATCGGCGTGCCGGTCGTCGCGCTCATCGACGAGTCGACACCCGAAACCTGGTCGGTCCTCGAAGTTTCGAGCTTCCAGCTCGAAACCACCGAGCAGTTTCATCCCAAAATTTCCGTCATTCTCAACATCACGCCCGACCATCTCGATCGCCACGGCACCTTCGAAAACTATGCGCTCGCCAAGGAGCGCATCTTCGCCGTGCAGACCGCCGACGATTTCGTCGTGCTTAATGCCGACAACGCCCGTGCTGCCGCGGCGGCCGAGAGAGCCAGCGCCCCGGTCTTCTTTTTCTCGCTGGCGCGTGCCGTCGATCGCGGTGCCTGGCTTGAAAGCGGCCAAATTGTTTTCCGCTACGCTCCCGGCAAGGAAGCCGAAAGCATCCTTCCACTGACGTCGATTGGGCTCAAGGGCGACCACAATATCGAAAACGTTCTCGCCGCCGTCTGTGCCTCACGCCTCGCCGGCGCCGCGCCGGACGCCATTCGGGAGTCGGTTGAAAGATTCAAGGCTGTCGAGCATCGACTCGAATATGTGGCCACGCTCAATGGAGTCGAGTTCTACAACGACTCCAAGGCCACCAACGTCGACGCCACGGCCAAGGCAATCGCCGCGTTCCCCGGCGGCATTCACCTCATCCTCGGCGGTAAAGACAAGAACTCCGATTACACCGAGCTCAACAGCTTGCTGCGCTCCCGCGTGAGAGCCGTCTACACCATCGGATCAGCGGCCCAAAAGATCGAGTCGCACCTTCGCGGAGTGGTCCCCATTCATCACTGCGAAATCCTCGACAAGGCCGTGAACGCCGCCGCCACCGCCGCTCATCCCGGCGAAATCGTCCTGCTTGCGCCCGCATGCTCCAGCTTCGACCAGTTCGAAAGCTATGAGCATCGCGGACGCGTGTTCAAACAGCTGGTCAACGAGTTCAAAGGCTGGAAAGTTTGGCAAAACGCATAGGTGTCGACAAGTGGATTTTCTTTTCCACGCTGACCCTCGTGGTCATCGGGCTCGCGATGGTGTTTTCCGCTTCGGCCGTCGTGGTGCAGGAGCGCTATCACACCGAGTTTGCCGATGTGGGCCGCCAGTTCGGCTGGGCCGTAGCAGGCTTCGCATGCATGGTCGCGCTGATGAACATCGACTACGTGCGTTACAAGTCGCCCCGCTTTATCTACACCGCGCTTGCTGTCAGCACCGTGCTGCTGGTCATGGTGTTCTTCTTCCACGGCTCTCACAATACCCATCGCTGGATCCGGTTCGGATCGCTCTTCACCTTCCAGCCATCTGAAATCTCGAAGCTCGTCATGGTGCTGTTCCTGGCTTGGTTCCTGCACAACCGGCTCGACCAGATGCACGACTGGCGCAACACGCTCACCCGAGCTGCCATTATCCCCGTTGTCTTCATGCTGCTGGTGGTCAAGCAGCCCGATCTTGGCACCGCGCTGGTGCTGGGCGGTGTCAGCGCCATGATGCTGCTGCTGGCCGGCATGGACTGGAAGTATCTTGTGGGCGCCGTCGCCGTCGCCCTGCCGCCGCTGGCCATGCTGCTGTTCTGGGTGCCGTGGCGTCGCGCGCGCATGCTGGCCTTCATGAATCCCAGTGCCGATCCCATGGGCGCGGGTTTCCACATCAACCAGTCCCTCATTGCCGTCGGCACCGGAGGCTTTGCCGGCCGCGGCTACATGGAAGGCATGCAGAAGCTCTTCTATCTGCCCGAAGCGTCGACAGATTTCATCTACGCGAACATTGCCGAAGAACTTGGCTTCATCGGCGCGATGTTCGTGCTGATGCTGTTCTGCGTGCTCGGCTACCGCGGGTTCCGCACCGCGCTCCGCTGCCAGGATCCATTCGGCCGGCTGGTCGCGTTCGGGATTACTTCGGCCATCGTGCTGCAAGCCTTCTTCAACATCAGCGTGGTGCTGTCGCTGCTCCCTACAAAGGGAATCCCGCTGCCGTTCATCTCCTCCGGCGGAACAAGCCTGTTCTTCACGTTGGCCAGCATCGGGATTCTGTTGAATATCTCGAAGCAGGTGGACTGAAGTTCAATGGACTGAAGTTCAATCGCGCGCTTAGCGCAGCTGCCGGACGGAGTACCCGCGCCAACTCATCGACCCGGTCTTAACAAGTTGAGACGGCGCCCCGTTTGAGATTCGAGTCGAATGCTTACTCCGGAATACAATAAGCGAAGAGAGAATCCATGCCCGCTTACGAATATCTATGTGACGAGTGCTCGTGCCGTTTTGAGAAACGCCAGAAAATGTCGGATGCCGCGGTCCAAATTTGCCCGGAGTGCGGCGGGCATGTGCGGCGCCTGATCAGCGGCGGTGCGGGCGCCATCACGCGCGGTGCTGCCCACGGTCACGCCGAGGCGATGCCACCCTGTGCTTCAGGCGGTGGTTGTTGCGGCGGCGAAGGTGGGTGCGGCAACGGCTTCTGCGAGAATTGAGCAGCGTCTCTCCTCGGAAGGCACAAGCTTGGCACCATTGCGGGTTCTGATCGCCGGCGGCGGCACCGGCGGACATATCTTTCCGGCGCTGGCCGTGGCTCGCGAGCTCGTGGCCCGGCACAAAGCCGAGGTGCTCTTTGTCGGCACTGCGCGGGGCATAGAAACGCGTCTCGTGCCGGAGGCCGGATTTCCCCTCAAGCTGATCGAAGTCGGCCCGCTCAAGAACGTGTCGCTCATGACGCGCCTGCGCACCGCGATGGATTTGCCCCGCAGCCTGTTCGCATGCCGGCGCATCCTGCGTGACTTCAAGCCGGGTGTCGTTCTCGGCATTGGCGGATATGCTTCAGGGCCCGGGATGGCGGCGGCACTGCTGCTGCGTCTGCCCACCATGGCCTTTGAGCCGAACGCGATGCCGGGCTTTGCCAATCGCGTGATCGGAAAGCGCGTGCAGGCTGCGGTGGTGAATTTTCCGGCTGCCGCGCGCTGGTTTCGCAACCCCGTAGTGACCGGCGTTCCGGTGCGCCCTGAGTTCTTCGATGTTCCGCCGCTTCCCGACACCCCTCACCTGCTCATCTTCGGCGGCTCGCAAGGCGCGCGGCTCTTCAACACGACGCTGCCGAAAATTGCGAAGGCACTGCTCGATGCCGTGCCGGGACTGACGATTCTGCACCAGGCAGGCATGCGCGGCGTCGAGACGACGCAGGCTGCTTATGCGGCAAGCGGTGCGGACAAGAGTCGCTGGCGAGTCGAGCCGTTCCTGAATGACATGCCGTCGCATTTCGCCAAGGCCACACTGGTGATGTCGCGCAGCGGCGCTTCGACAGTGGCGGAACTGGCTGCCGCGGGAAGGCCTTCGCTGCTGGTTCCCTTCGCCGCGGCTGCGGACGATCACCAGAGCCGTAATGCGGAGGAGATGGTGCGGGCGGGTGCGGCCGTGATGCTGAGGGAGACCGACCTGGCTCGTCCGGAAAACCTCCAGAGTCAGCTGACGGAATTGCTTCGCGATCCTGCGCGGCTCAATAAGATGGCCGCCGATGCTTGTACCCAGGCGCATCCGGAGGCTGCCGAGCGGATTGCCGACCGGCTGGCATCGCTGGTGCGAATCGATTAAAGGGTCTTTTATTGAGAACAAAGAAAAAGCCCGCTGCCGAAGCAGACGGGCTTTTGATGAACGTCGTTCGCGATTAGCGGTGTCCGCCGCCTCCGCCATGGAAGCCGCTTCCGCCACCGCCGTGGAATCCACCGCCACCACCACCATGGAATCCGCCGAAGCCGCCACCTACGTGGCCGCCACCCGAGAATCCGCCGCGAGGCGCTGCGCCGCCACGGAATGCGTTGCCGCCACCGAATGCGCGAGGTGCGCCGGCGCCGCCCCGGGGAAGTACGCCGCCGCGGAATCCGCCGCCGTTATACCCGCGCCCGCCTACAAACCCGTGTCCATAGCCACCGCGTCCGTAGTAGCCGCCGCGATAGCCGTATCCGCCCCATCCGCGGCCGTACCAGCCACGGCGTCCCCAGCCGTACCACGGTCCCGCGCCGATGAAGATGCCACCCGAGAACCACTCAGGCCCGTAGTAGCCGTAAGGGGCGCAAGCGTAAGGGGCGTAGGGGTAGTAGCCCCATTCGCATACCGGGGGGCCGTAGCCATAGTCATACGGAACTACCGCCGGTCCGACGCCGACGCCAACTGCGACCTGGGCGTCTGCCTTGGATGCGAAGGGCAGAAACAGCAGCAGTGCAAATAAACTTACGATCGCTTTCTTCATGTCGTCCTCCTCGTGCCGCCTGTCCCGCTCGTTCCGGACCTGGACTTGTTCTCAGCACTGGCCGGCCTGGTTCCTTGTTCCCATCCGGCCCACAGTCTCTATGACAAGAAATGCCGGATAAAGTTGCGGTGGTGCAAAAAAGAATCGCTCCGCCAGGTGGATTGTGCAAGTTCTTTGTTTTTGTGCCGATTCGGCTGAACTGAGTTGCTCTTCCTATGACCGATAAGTCCAATAAAAAGCCCCTCCCGAAGGAGGGGCTCATTGGCCGTCATTCCACAAGGATTTAGCGGCGGAAGTGGCCGCCACGATCGTGATCGCGATCGAAGTGGCGGTCGTCAAAGCGGCGATCGAAATCACGGCCGCGATAGGCAAATCCGCGATCAACCACGACGCCGCCGCGCACGCCAACAAAGTTCCAGCGGCCCGGGACCCAATAGCCGTTCGCATAGTAGCCGGCTGCCCATTCGTATCCCGGTCCGGGGCAAGGAGGCACGTAGGCCACCGGTCCACCAATGTAGACTCCCACCCTGGCAGCCTGGGCCGTGTTCGCTCCCAGGCCCAACGTGCCCGCCAATACCGCCGCACTGAGCATCCACGTCTTCATGCTGACCATACTTCCTCCATCCCACCCAGCCCGATCTCTCAAGCAGGTTCGGCGACCTTCTGGATCAGGCTTGGTTCTTGCTGCCTATCCAGCTCGCCGTTCATGTCAGTGTTGAACAGCGGCGCGCCGACAAGGTTGCGGGTCCGGAACGAAAATAAATAGCCGCAACTTTCTGGGATGCTTGTGTTTACTGCGCTCGGGACATCCACCGAAAGATGGATCACACGCGGATGGTAGAGTGGAGTTTCGCTTCCAATGTTTGCCACGTCGCAGCACGCGCACTTTATCGGGATTGGCGGAATCGGCATGAGCGGCATTGCCGAGATTCTGCTGAACCTGGGAATGAAGGTGTCCGGGTCCGATTTGCGGCGGGGACCGATCACGGACCGGCTGGCGCAACTCGGCGCGACGATCCACGAAGGACACGCGGCCGAAAATGTTGCCGGCGCGACGGTGGTGGTCACGAGCTCGGCGGTTTCGGCGAGCAATCCCGAAGTGCTGGAAGCGCACGCACGCAAGATCCCGGTGATTCCGCGGGCCGAGATGCTGGCCGAGCTGATGCGACTGAAATATGGGATCGCCATCGCCGGGATGCACGGCAAAACAACGACGACCTCCATGGTGGCCTCGGTGCTGTCGGCGGGCGGACTCGATCCAACGGTGGTGGTTGGCGGGCGCGTAGATGCGCTTGGATCGAATGCGCGGCTCGGGACTTCGCAGTACCTGGTGGCCGAAGCGGATGAGAGCGATCGCTCGTTTCTGAAGCTGTCTCCGATCCTGGCCGTGGTGACGAACCTCGACCGCGAGCACATGGATTGCTATCGCGACATGAACGATGTGGAAGACGCGTTTCTCGCGTTCATGGACAAGGTGCCGTTCTATGGTGGCGTGACCGCCTGCCTCGACAACCCGCAGCTTGCATCGATCCTGCCGCGCCTGCGGCGAAGAATTTTCACGTATGGAGTCGCCGCGGATGCCAGCTTCCGGCTGGAGCCGTTGAAAGCGGAGCCGGGATGCTACACGCGCTTCCAGGTGAAAACGGAAGATGGGACGCTGGGGCCGTTTGAATTGCACGTACCGGGAAAACACAATGCGCTGAATGCAACGGCTGCGGTGGCGATTGCGATGCAGCTTGAGATTCCGGTGGAGAAGATTGCCGAGGGTGTACGAAGATTTCGCGGAGTCGACCGGCGCTTCCAGCAGCGGGGACAGGCGCGCGGCGTCACGGTCATCGACGACTACGGTCATCATCCGACCGAGATTCGGGCCACGCTGGCGGCGGCTCGGGAGTGCGCGCATGGACGCATCCTGGTGGTGTTTCAGCCGCACCGCTACACCCGCACGCGCGATCTGCTGGACGAGTTTGGCGGTGCATTTACCGATGCGGACCTGGTGGTTGTGCTGCCCATCTATGCCGCGAGCGAAGAGCCGCTGCCCGGAATCACGGCCGAATTGCTGGCCGAACGCATCAAGGGACCGCGGGTACAGTTTGCAGCCGATTTCCCAGCCGCGGTTGGCGCCGTGACGGCGGATGCGCGCGAAGGCGACATGATCTTCACACTCGGCGCGGGCAGCGTGAGTCACATGGCTCCTCAGATTCTGGCTGCGCTGGGCGTCTGACCTTTAGACTGCGACGAGCATCACATCTCAAAATCGATACCGTACTTTAACGTTTTACCGGCCGGGCAAGCGCTGGTATGATGGCCCGTCGTCAGGGTAAGGAGTCGTTATGGGAAAGAGTTCGCGGAGGGGATTCTTAAAGATTGCTTCAGCAACCGCAACAGCCGCCGCAGTTGCGTATCGCGTGCCGGCATGGGGCGAAGCTCAAGACGCGGCGGGACCCGTGAAGGTGTGGAGCACGTATCGCGATCGCAGGCACGAGGCAGGCGAACCGCTGGAATGGAAGCCCGCCGGCACGATCGCGGCGAATGCGATTGCGTTGAATCCGACCGCAACAAAACAGGAGATGCTCGGGTTCGGTGCGGCAATGACGGACGCAGCGTGCTATGTCCTGAGCCAATTGACGGAATCGGAGCGGCAGCCGGTGATCCATGACTTGTTCGCGCCGGATGCGATGGCGCTGAACGTCTGCCGGACATGCATTGGCGCGAGCGACTACTCGCGGACGGTCTATAGCTTCGACGAAAGTCCGGAGCCGGATCCCGACCTGAAGAAGTTTTCGATCGATCATGACAAAGCCTACATTCTGCCGATGCTGCGTGAAGCGCGGAAGGAGAATCCGGACCTGGTTCTCTTCTCGTCCCCGTGGAGCCCGCCGGGTTGGATGAAGCCCAACAACTCAATGCTGGGCGGATGCATGCGCAAGCAAAGCTTCGATCCCTATGCGCGGTATTTTCTCCGGTTCCTGGATGGATACAAGGCGGAGGGCGTGACGATCGATGCGGTGACGGTGCAGAACGAGACTGATGCCGAGCAGGAAGGGAACATGCCCGCCTGCCTGTGGGCGCAGGAGCAGGAGATTCAGTTTGTGAAGGACCATCTCGGGCCGGCGCTGCGCAAAGCCGGGGTGCCGACGAAGATATGGGTGCTGGACCATAACTACAACCTGTGGGGCCGCGCCATTGGAGAGCTCAGCGACCCGGCCGCGTACGAATTCATCGACGGCATCGCCTGGCACGGATATGTCGGCGAAGCGTCGGCCATGTCGCGCGTGCACGATGCGTTTCCGCACAAGAATGCGTACTGGACGGAAGGCGGCCCGGACGTGACTGCCCCCGACTACGAGACGGATTGGGCGACGTGGACCGGCACGTTCAACGAGATCCTGAACAACTGGGCGCGATCGATCACGGCGTGGAACATGGCGCTCGATGAAAAAGGCAAGCCCAATGTGGGTCCCTTCTCGTGCGGTGGCGTGATCACGATCGAAAACGGGACGCACAAGATCAGGCGCAGCGGGCAATATTGGGCGTTCGCGCACTATTCGAAGCATATAAAGCGGGGAGCGCGCGCGTTCGCGTCGGATAGGCTCGGCTACGACGGCGCAGGCGGGCCAGTTTCTCACGCCGCATTTCGCAACCCGGACGGCCGGTTCGTGGTGGTACTCGCCAACAAGGGCGAGGAAAGGCGCCTGCAACTGTTGCTGGGTGGGAAGGCTCTGGACTTGGCGCTGCCGGCGGACTCCGTGCACTCGCTGGAGTGGGAGTAGGAAAGCAGAGAAACCGGAAAACAGAGAAACAGAGAAACAGAGAAACAGAGAACCGGCACCTCAGCGAGGCAGCAGCTCAGCATTCCTAGTAGGTTGCGCCGCCTGGTTGGGTCGAATGCAGGACTCCCGCTTCCACCGTCAGCGTGTAATGCGTCGCATTGCCCTGCCATGTTTTCAGATTGAAGCTGTGGCCGGGCTCGACTTTCTGAACGTCGATATCGCGGAGGGTGAGCGGCGTCCCGGGTCGAAGAATCTCGGCATCGCCGCTTTCAGTGATGAAGTAGGCGCTCCCATGGCCGACGACCGAGGCGCTGCCATCTGGTTCGACCAGAACCGCTGCGCCTTGCTCCACACCGAGTCCGCGAATGCCTCGGCCGGGTGGAGGAAGCGGCACGCCATCCGGCTCGTTTTCGCGGGCAAGAAAGGCAAGCAGCCGTCCCATGCGATCGCGTTTGGCGAAGTGCGTGTCAGTGAGGATGTGTTCCAGCGCGGGGATGTGCAGGAAGTGGTCGTCCAGCGTGACGCGCGAGTGGTACGGATTGTTGAGCGCGGTCTTGCTGTCGAGGTCCTTGTCATCGGGCTTGTCGCCTTGCGCGGTGTAGGCAATTTCGCCCAGGACCGCGAGGCCCGCGCTGGTGCCACCGATGGGAACTCCGCGGCGGATGGCGTCATTGAGAGCGTCCTGCGCGGGCGTTCTCTCCCAGAAGTTGACGTAATTGGCCTGATCGCCGCCGGCGATGAACAAGGCGGTTGCATGGCGGATGGCATCGGCGACGAATGGATCGTTCGCTGCAATCCGATTGGGAATGATGAGAGTGGCGACGGAATTGAGATGGCAAAGCTTCTCGATATAGGGGTTGTAGTCGTCGTTGCCATGGGCGCGCAGAACGAGGAGATCCCCGCCGCCTGCGCGGCCGCACAGCCAGCGGAACGCTTCATCGAGATCGGTGCCGCCGCCCATGAGCGCGTATCCGGCATGAGGAACCGCGGTAGGGGCGTTGGTCCGATTGCCCAGGCGAAAATACTGGTAGGAAGGCGTTTGCGCAGTTGCCAAAAGAGAGGGTGCGAGCGAAAGCAGAAGTGCGATGATCCTGAAGGGTGGAATGCCGGGCATGGCGAAAGGTTATTTGATCTCCTCCGACGTGCCAACTGACACTGCGGCCGCCAAGGCATGAAGTCGCACAAAGGCACGCGAATGATGTTCGAGGATCGAGAAGATGCGGGCCGCCAGCTTGCCGCAAAACTAAGCCATTCGGCGGGCGCCGGGACCGCGGTTGTGCTGGGAATTCCGCGTGGCGGAGTCGTTGTCGCGTTTCAGGTAGCGCGAACGCTGCATGCCCCGCTCGATGTATTTCTCTCGGGCAAACTGCCAGTGCCTGAGCATGAGGAATTGGCGTTCGGTGCGATGGCCGAAGACGGAAGCTGCTATTTGAATGAGGAGATCATTCGTGTCGCGCACGTTTCTCCGCTGCAGATTGAGAGCGCACGGAAGGCGGCCGCGGATCGGCTAAGCGAGAAAGCAAAGCGGTATCGGACCGACCGCGCGGGGTTGGAACTGCGAGGCAGGCCTGTCATCCTGATCGACGACGGGATCGCTACGGGCGCGAGCATGCAGGTCTCCATTGAGACGTTGCGATCGAGGCAGGTCGGGCGACTCACCGTCGCTGTGCCGGTTGCCCCGGCGCAGATGTGCGAGCGCCTGCGTTTGCTGGTGGATGAACTCGTGTGCCTGATTGAGCCGAAGGACTTTGGCGCCGTCAGCCAGTTCTACGCCGATTTCGTTCAGACGAGCGACGATGAGGTTGCGGAACTGTTGCGGCGGGCTACAACTTTGGCCCCGTAACGGTACGGATTCCTTTCAGGTTTCGTACCCAGAATCCCACAGACGTGCGGGCTATAGTTGAGGCTGGCGAATCTCATCGACCCGTGCTCAAGCGTGGCAACTAAAGGGAATCAACGAACCCGTTCCTTCGTTTGGGAAGAGGAAGCGCCCGTGGAGCCACGCTTCCGGCGCGCGCAGCCCGGTGCGCCGCTCTCGGGCCGCAATTTGCCGGGGATGCCGCTCGAGATGAGCGATCCGGACGAGGACACCCCTCGTCGCGGATTTCGCCGCGAACTCCCGAAAAATTCATGGTGGCGTCCGAAGGGCACGTGGGGAAGAGTCTTGCTGGTCTCCTGTGCATTTTTGATCGTGTGCGGGGTCGCATTCGCGTATCACACGGCGAAAATGTTTCTCGATCGCGATGCGCGTTTCCGTATCGCCGGCTCGAGTGCCATCCAGGCCTCTGGGCTGGCCGAGGTCACGCGCGCGCAGCTGCTGCCGGTGTTTGGCGAGGACATTGGGCGCAACATTTTCTTTGTTCCGATCGCAGAGCGCCGCAAGCAGCTGGAGCAGATTCCGTGGATTCAGAAGGCTACGGTGATGCGGCTTTTGCCCGACCAGATTCGCGTGTCGGTGGTGGAACGCCAGCCGATTGCTTTTGTGCGGCATGGGCAGCAGATCGGGCTCGTCGATGCGAATGGCGTGTTGCTCGATATGCCGGCCGCGATGCTGGCGCAGCATCATTATTCGTTCCCCGTGGTGACGGGAATTGACGCCGGCGACCCTGTCTCATCGCGCAGGGCGCGCATGGCGCTTTATCAGCACCTGCTCGGCGATCTCGATTCGAGCGGGCACCACTACTCCGATCAGGTTTCGGAGATCGACCTGACGGATCCGGAGGACGCGCGCGTTTTGATGCCGGCGCAGGGAACCGACATCCTGGCGCACTTCGGCGAAGATCATTTTCTGGCGCGCTACGAACGATACAAGGCGCACATTGGCGAGTGGCGGCAACAGTATCCGAAGCTCGCTGAAGTGGATTTGCGCTACGACCAGCAGGTGGTGCTGGAGATGACTCCGCACGCGGCCAATGCAATGCCGGCAGCGCTTCACGAGCCTGATGAGAAACCGGCTGCCGGCGAGCCGGCGAAGCCATCGCCTGTAACGACGGCTGCGCCGAAGCCCCAGAACCCACATGCGCCGGTGAAAGCGTCTGCGCCGGTTCGGCACGCACCAAGTCCGAAGGCAATCACCCACGCGAATTCCAAGGCCGCAGCCAGGCTGCGCGCCGAGCAAAAAGCTAAAGCCAAAAAGCGCGCGGAGGCAAAACGCGCCGCTCTGAATCACAGCAAGACGAGGAAGACCACACTGAAGGCCAAGCCCGTTACGCCCGGCCAGGGCGAGTGAGTTTCACGATGAGCGAGCAACAGGACAATTTGATCGTGGTGCTCGACATCGGCAGCGCATGGACGCGCGTGCTCGCCGCTGACCTGAACGAAGGCGCGTTGCGCTATCGCGGTCATGGCATTGTGGAATCGGCCGGGATGCGCAAGGGGCTTGTCTCGGATCTTGCCCCGGCGGCGAAGGCCGTGAAGGCGGCGGTCGAGCGCGCTGAATGGGTCGCGCAGATCAATATCGATGAGTGCGCTGTGGGGGTGGGCGGCCCGCACATTCGCGGGCTGAATACGAACGGCGGGTTCGATCTCGGCAACCGGATGCGCGAGATTACGCGCGAGGATGTGCGGACGGCGATGGAGCGTGCGCGGGCGGTGGAGCGTCCTCCGGATCGCGAGATTCTGCATCTGCTGCCGCGCCAATTTATTCTCGACGATCAGCCCGGGATCTTCGATCCGGTGGGAATGGTGGGCGCGCGGCTCGAAGTAGACCTGCACATTGCGACATGCTCCGGGAGTGCCTTGCAGAGCACGGTCACTTGCGCAAATCGGGCGGGCATCGAGGTGACGGAGGCCGTGCTTGAGTCGATCGCGGCGGCCGAATCGACGCTATCGGCCGACGAAAGAGAGCTTGGCGTCTGTTTGCTCGACATCGGCGCACACTCCAGCGACTTGGTCGTCTTTTTTGAGGGAGCGGTGGCGTATACGGCGTCGGTTCCTATCGGAGGCGCGCATTTCACCAACGATATGGCGGTCGGCTTGCAGATGCCGGTAGCGGATGCGGAAGACCTGAAGTGCCAGTACGGTCACTGCGTCGTGACGGCGGTGCCCCAGGACGCTGAGGTAGAACTGGATGACGTTCAGCCGTCGCGACGGCTCGCGTTGCGCAGCATCGCGGAGATTCTTGAGCCGCGTGCGCGCGAGCTCCTGTACTTCGTGAGGGAGAGCCTGCGCCAGGGCGGCGTGGTGGAAGCCCTGGGCGCCGGGTGCGTCCTGACCGGCGGGGGCGCGATGCTTCCGGGGATCCTGGACGTAACCGAAACCCAGTTGCGGGTTCCAGCGCGCACCGGCACTCCGGTCCGTCTTTCGAACATGCCCAGCGAGTTGGTTCATCCGGCGTTTGCCACAACGATCGGAATGCTTTTGTACGCCCATCGAACGCGCGTTCATCGCGCGGCCGAGAGCAACAGCCTGCGCGCCAAGTTGCGCGCCATCTTCGCATCGAGTTTCTAGCAGGGGGTTGGAGTACACATGAAAACGGAGTCAAAGCCCGCAGTGGAGCAGAAAACCGAAACCGCCGAGATGCGGATTCAATTTCACGATGAAACGCCACGAGGCGCCCGAATCAAGGTGATCGGAGTAGGCGGGGGCGGCGGAAATGCCGTCAATCGCATGATCCAGGCGGGACTGGAAGGCGTCGAATTTATTGCCGCCAACACCGACGTGCAGGCATTGAAGCTGTCGCTCGCGCCGGTGAAGCTGCAGCTTGGCGTGCGTCTGACGTCCGGGTTGGGCGCGGGCGCGAATCCCGACGTGGGGCGCAGGGCTGCACTCGAGGATTCCGAGAAGATCATTGAAGCGCTCGAGGGCGCGGACATGGTGTTCGTAACGGCCGGCCTCGGTGGTGGTACCGGAACGGGTGCGGCTCCGGTGATTGCTTCGCTGGCGAGCGAAATGGGGATTCTGACCGTGGCCGTCATCACGCGGCCGTTCGCGTTTGAAGGCAAGCGCCGGCTGCAGCAGGCGGAGCGAGGCCTCAAAGAGCTGATCGAGAGCGTCGACACGATGATCGTGATCCCCAACGAGAAGCTTCTGGCAGTCGCCAAGGATGCCGGCTTCTTCGAGAGCTTCCGGATTGCCGACGACGTATTGCGACAGGGCGTGCAGGGAATCTCGGACATCATCACCATTCCCGGCATCATCAATCGCGACTTTGCCGATGTGAAGACGACCATGGCGGGCATGGGGCACGCCGTGATGGGCACTGCAATTCGCTCCGGAGCCAATCGGGCGATTGAGGCGGCGCAGGCGGCGATGGCGTCGCCGCTCCTGGATGCGGCTGCCATCGACGGAGCACGCGGCATCCTGATCAACATCACCGGCGCCAGCTCATTGAAGCTGTCCGAGGTCAATGAAGCGTCGACGCTGATCCAGACGTCGGCCCACGAGGACGCGAACATCATCTTCGGCGCCGTGCTCGACGAGAAGATGGGTGACGAAATCAAGATCACCGTCATTGCGACGGGGTTCCGCGATCAGATGCCGGAGCGGCGCGCGCGCATGCTGAATGTCGAAGAGGCTCCCGTGGTCACCGTTCCGGTGATGTCGACCGATAGCTGGATGCGCGAGCCGGCATTTGTTGCCCCTGCTCCACCTCCGACCCCGCGGTTTCTGAATGAGGACGAAGAGCCGGCAGTGAACGAGGTGGTAGTGGAAAAGGCCAATGCTCGACCCAGCGCGGCAGCCGCAAAGGCGGACAAGCGGTCCAAGTCAAAGACGGCGGAGCCGGAACCCGCAGTGGCGGCAAGGCCACAGTTTGCAGAAATGGCGGAGGACACCGCGTACACGCCGCTGCCGAGGGATTACGCTCAGGATTTTGCGCGCACGCCGGAGCCCAAGGAAGAAGCAGCAGAGCCGGAGGCAGTGCTTTCAAAGTCTGGCGGCGATCAGGAAAGAGACCTGGATGTGCCGGCATTTATGCGGCAATCACGCTTCTAGCCAGCTCGTTACGTTTGGGGTAACTAGGGTGACTTTGGTCACAGAAGAATTCTGCGGTGCCCGGCAGAATCGGCACTATAGTGAACCAAAGTCCTGAGAAGTAGGGTGCACGAACCGGTTACCGCTCTGTTGGTTTGACCGATGGGTTATTGTAGAACCAAGCAATAGCCCGCCGGGGACTTATCGGCGCTCCCGGCAGGAAGAGCAACTTCAGTCAGCCGTGAGTTTCTATTAGTTGTGTAGACCTGTCTAAGGCGAAGAACGCTAGCGCGCCACGAGAGGACAACGAGCTTCAAAGTGCGACTGTTTTTCCGGACAGCGCATTGCACTTATTTTTGTCGAGAGGTTGTGGGCGGATGAGGTTGTCTTCGGTTGTGGTTGTCCCAATTGTCGTCGCGGCTCTCGCAGCCGGCGTAGGTAGCGCCGCAGCTCTGAATACGCCTCCTCGCACGCTGCACCACTCCAGGACAGCGCATCTCGCGACGAGCCATTCCAGGACCCATCATTACGTGCATCGCTCGGCCACAACCACCGCCCATGCGACGGTGGTCCGGCATCGCGCGGTGCGGTCGAGCGCCCATCTTCGCAGCGCATCTCTGCACGTCCGGCGGCACCGCTATTACGAGCGCTTTACGGCCAGTTCCTTTGCCAAGGGCGACATTTTCGCAGACGACATCACAACCGGTGAAGATCAGGTGGTCCGCCAGGCAGCCATTGACGCCCTGGGCGACATGAATGGCACCGCAGTGGTCATCGATCCGTCGAATGGACGCATCCTCGCGATGGTCAACCAGAAGCTGGCCCTTTCACCGGGCGCCGAGCCTTGCTCGACCATCAAGCTCTCCGTCGCGCTGGCGGCGCTTTCTGAAGGGATCGTCACGCGAGATACTCCGGTCCAATTGCCGGGATTCCGCATGAACATGACCGAGGCGATCGCCCACAGCAACAATCTCTATTTCGAAGAGCTGGGCCGGGAGCTTGGCTTCGACCGCGTTCGGCACTATGAGACGATGTTCGGCCTCGGAGAAATGGCCGGATATCACATTGACGGCGAGCAACTGGGAGTTTATCCGGACCAGCCGATCCCGGTTTCAGAAGGCGGCGTAGGGCGGATGTGCAGCTTCGGGCAGGGCGTTTCGATGACTCCTCTGCAACTGGGCGCGTTGGTGGCAGCGATTGCCAATGGCGGGACACTCTACTACCTGCAACATCCAACGACGCCTGACGAAGTGGCGAACTTCCAGCCCAAGGTGAAGCGGACCCTCGATATTGCGAAATACGTCCCCGAACTCCAGGATGGGATGGCTGGCGCGGTCCAATACGGTACGGCTCGCAGCCTGAGGGCGAGCTTCCAGGAACTTCCGGTCTTTGGGAAGACCGGAACCTGCTCCGACAAGGGAACGCGCTTTGGTTGGTTTACGTCGTATTCCGAAACTCCGCAGGGACCGCTGGTCACGGTTTTCTTCCTCGAAGGGGGCCGGCCTACATTTGGCCCGCGGGCGGCAGAGCTGACCGGCGAGTTCTACAAGGACCTTTGGGACCACAACTACTTTGCCGGCAAGGGGACACAGGTGGACGCGGGTCTTCCGCAGCCGGCCGGAGCCACGAACTGATTTCGGACGAATTTCAGGCAGAGAGGCCGCTTTCGAGCGGCCTTCTTTGTTTGGTATGGCGAAACCGGAGCTACTTGCAACGAAATCGGAGCTGAAACATCCGATAATTGATTCACCCAGAATTTCGGGCGCTCCCCGGGACTGGATGGGCAAGGCTTCGACACCTCTATGGCTCTACCAACACACATTCTGATGATGTATGGCTACATCCTGCTTTACGTCTGGGTCCTCGTGGAGCAACTGGGAGTGCCGCTGCCCGCAACACCTATCCTGATGGCCGCAGGTGCACTGACCGCCGAGCACGAGCTGAGTTTCGCGTTTGCCCTGGTGGCCGGTCTTGCCGGGTCTTTGACCGCGGACACAGCCTGGTTCCTGATCGGCCGAAAGGTCGGGCACCATGTGCTGCGGATCCTCTGCAAGCTGTCGCTGGAGCCGACGGTGTGCGTCCGGAAGACCCAGAATGCCTTCGGGAAGCGCCGCGAGGTCACGCTGCTGATCGCCAAGTTTGTCCCGGGGCTGGCCACGCTGGCTGCTCCCGTCGCCGGCGAAAGCCGGATGACGTTTGGCGCCTTCTTGCTGTTCGATGGACTTGGCGCGGGACTCTGGGTCACGGCGCTGCTGGTTGTAGGGAGGCTGTTCGGGGACGCTCTCAAGCGCGATCCGAGCCTGCTCGACTGGGCCGGCCGGTTTTCGGGCGCGCTCATCGTCCTGGCGGTGATTGGATTCATCGTGGCCCGGCTGGTACGTCGGCAGCAGTTCTTAAAGAAGCTCGTCGAATCCAGACTGGAACCGGAGGAGCTGAAGAAGCTGCTCGATGCCGGCGAACAGGTGTTTATCGTCGACCTGCGGCATCCGCTCGAGCTGCTGCCAGACCCGTTTACGCTGCCTGGCGCGCTTCATTTGTCTCCGGAGGCTTTGACGGCGCGGAGTATGGAGATTCCGCGGGATCGCGACGTCGTGCTTTATTGCACATGTCCCAACGAGGCAACCGCCGCGAAGACAGCGATGACGCTGCATAAGCTTGGCATTGAGCGCGTGCGGCCTCTGCGCGGCGGCTTCGATGAGTGGAAGAGGCTGGGCTACCCTTTGGATGCAGTCGAGCCGGCCTTGCCCGTGGCGGATTGATGGCCTGGACGCGCCTGCGCCTGCTGTGACGGCGAGAACAGGGCGGCGATGCTGGTTCCGATCGGCGATCCGATGCCGCTGCAGGCGTCCGGACCGACAGCCGCGCTGTAGAATCCATTGCTGCCACTGGTGATGTCGTTGAACGCCTTCTGATTCTGCCAGAGCTTGGGTGTCACGAAGCCCAGCTTGGTTCCAAAGGCGGCAAACAGACCCGCGTACAAGGGCGCGACCGCGCTGGTGCCGCCGACGACCGTGGGCGATCCATGGACGACGATGTTGTAGCCAGTGTTGGGGTCGGCGTCGGCGCAGACGTCGGGGACCATGCGGCCTTTTCCCGCCGTGCCGTTGGTCGGGGCAGGCGGAGCGCCGATCTGAAACGACTGCACCGGGAAGATGGTGGAATAGCCACCGCCTGTGCCTTCGCCGTTGGTCTGGCCGGGATTGTCGTTCCATACCGTTTCCTGCGTGGCGGTCTTGTAGGTGCCTCCGCAGCCCACGACGTGAGGACAGGAGGATGGAACGTCGACATTGGCGGGAGTTGAACCGCCATCGCCTGAGTCGTTGTCGCCCGAGGCGCCAAACACAACCATGCCTGCCTGGGTTGCCGCGGTGGCTGCCGATTCCATTTGCTGGGCTGCGGCGTTTCCCCATTCCGCCTCGTCGGCGCCCCACGAGATCGAGCACACATCGCATCCATCGGAGGTTGCTTTCTGTACGGCTGAGGCGATGTCCTGCGACCAGTACACGCGGATCGTGGCGGGTTTTCCGGTGGCTGCGAAGTAGGAGGCTCCGGCCACTTCGATGTCGAGGGCGACCTCGTAATCCGGATCGTCGGCGGAGCCAATGCTCTGGTTCGGACTGTTCTGCGTGCCATCGACGGAAACGTCGGTGATTTGCGGTGGCTGCTGGCTGATATTGGTGAAGAACGCGCTGATGTCGGACTGGACCCATCCGCCGCCCAGTTCGACAATCGCGATGATTCCGCCGCCTGCGAGGTTAGTCGGCCATTTATATGCAGTGCAAAGATCGGGTACGTTCCAGGGGCCCGCAGCGCCGGAAGCGAGCGCGGCACGATGGGCGGCAGAAAACATCCGGCGGCGTTTGAAGTAAGGTTTGCAGGGCACAGCGGGGGATGGGCTCATCGCATTCTCCTTGGGGATGGGGTCTGAGTTGATGCTTCTCAGAACATGAGGCGGTTGAGTGATGCTGTCGAGCTGTGTGCGGGCGAGTATGGCATAGATGCGCGGCTGAAAGCAAAGCCGCGACACCGAAAGGCTTTAGTATGAGTGAGAACGATCCTCGAAAGACGGAGCATGCTGGTGGCCTACGACGATTTGCGTGACTGGATCACGGCGCTCGAAAAACAAGGCGAACTCAAACGGATTCGGGAAGAAGTTTCGCCCGAACTGGAGATCACCGAGATCACCGATCGTGTCTCGAAGATCGGCGCTACCGGCACACGCATCGGGACGAAGCAAAAATATGCGGAGGGCGGGCCGGCGTTGCTTTTCGAAAACGTGAAAGGGTATCCGGGACACAAGGTCTTCATCAACCAGTTTGGCAGCGAACGGCGCATGGCGATGGCGCTTGGCGTGGAGCGCGTGGATGAAATCGCCGAGCGCATTCACGGGCTGATGAACGTGAAAGCGCCGAGCGGCATGCTGGACAAGTTGAGAATGCTGCCGCAACTCGGTGCACTGGCAAACGTATTTCCGAAGACAGTGAGCGCGAAGGAAGCTCCGTGCAAGGAAGTTATTCTGCGCGAGGGCTTCGATCTGAATGCCTTTCCGATCCTGAAGTGCTGGCCGCACGATGGAGGGCGCTTTATCACGCTGCCGTGCGTGCACACGCGCGATCCGAGAACGGGGAAGCGCAATATCGGGATGTATCGCATGCAGGCATACGACGGAAAGACGACCGGCATGCATTGGCAGAGGCAGAAGGTAGCCGCGGAGCATTATCGCGAGGCGCTACGGGCTGCGGCCGCTTCCGGCGCGGCGGGCGATCCGGCGAGCGCGCGCGTAGCCATGATGGCCGAATCGGCCGGCGGAGCGGTGACCATCCCCGACGGGCCGGTCGGCGGCTTGCCGCAGGTGACGCTGGGAGAGAAGCAGGGCTCGCGGATGGAAGTCGCGGTGAGCATCGGGACCGATCCTGCAACGACGTTTGCCGCGATTGTGCCTGCGCCGCCAGAAATCGAGGAGTTTATGATTGCGGGATTCCTGCGGGGCAAGCCGGTCGAGGTAATCAAGTGCGAGACGGTGGATCTTGAAGTGCCGGCCCACGCCGAGATCGTGCTGGAAGGCTACGTGGAACTCGGAGAGCTGCGCGGCGAGGGACCCTTTGGCGATCACACCGGCTTTTACACGATGACGGACGATTACCCGGTCTTCCATCTGACCTGCATCACCCACCGCAAGGACCCGATTTATGCGGCGACCATCGTGGGCAAGCCGCCGATGGAAGATGCGTGGATGGGAAAGGCGGTTGGACGGATTTTTCTGCCCGCGATGAAGATGACGATTCCGGAACTTGTCGATGTGAATCTGCCGGTGGAGGCCGTGTTTCACAACCTCATGATCGTCTCGATTCGCAAGAGCTACCCGGGGCAAGCGCGCAAGGTGATGAACGCCATCTGGTCGCTCGGCCAGGCGATGTTCACCAAGTGCATCATCGTGGTGGATGAAGACTGCGATGTGCAGAACATTCCCGAGGTGGTATTGCGCGTGGCCAACAACATCGATCCGGAGCGCGATGTTCAGTTCACTCTTGGGCCGATCGATTCTCTGGATCATTCGTCGCGCCTGCCCAATTACGGATCGAAGATGGGGATCGATGCGACGCGCAAATGGAAGGCCGAGGGATTCGAGCGGCTATGGCCGGCGATGATCGAGATGGATCGCGAAACCAAGGCAAGGGTGGACGCGATCTGGGCGAAGCTGGGCCTATGATGCGCGGGCGCGATGCAATGCCGCTTTGATAGAATCCCTCTCAGCCACACCACCGGATCTTTTCCCTTGCGTTTCCTTTGCCATTGCGCTCGAGCGATTGTGATCTCCACCTCGCTGGCTGCGATGTGCGCGGCTGCTCCCGCACCTTACGGAATCGATTTGCAGGGGAGGCCGGTGCGTGAACTCGCCGGGACCGGTGTTCACGTGGTGGTGTTGGTCTTTGCCGCAAGCGACTGCCCCATTTCCAATCGTTATGTGCCGGAGATTACGCGGTTGAATCACGAGTTTGAGAGCCGCGGCGTGAAGTTCTGGTGGGTGTTTCCGAACCCGTCTGACACCGCGCAGGTGGTTGCGCAGCACGATCGCGCGTTCTCGATTGCGGAGAGCACAATCCTCGATCGACAGCAGAATCTGGTGCGCTGGTCGCAGGCAACCACAACGCCCGAGGCAGTGGTATTTCAGAGCGAATCGGGCGCATTGCGCGAGGTGTATCGCGGCCGCATCGACGATCGCTACATTTCGCTTGGCCAGGAGCGGCCTGCACCGCAGCACCATG
The DNA here is from genome assembly GCA_035308825.1 of Occallatibacter sp. Lineage (GTDB taxonomy): Bacteria > Acidobacteriota > Terriglobia > Terriglobales > Acidobacteriaceae > Telmatobacter. The sequence continues at coordinate 277,008 of DATGFX010000030.1, forward strand.
ACCTGGAGAACGCGATTGCGGCGGCGCTCGCATCGAAGTCCATCCCGGAGCCGGACGGCCCGCCCGTCGGCTGCTCCATTGTGTTTCTGCAGCGATGAAAAAATCGGGATTGATCACCGCGCTCGTCGTGATTGCTGCGCTGTGCGGCGCGGCGTTTGCGCCGGTGATCACGGTACGCGCAACACAAGGGACTCAAGCGAAGCCGGCTGAATCGACTTCAGCTCCCGTGACATGGAGTCACGATATCGCTCCGCTCGTTTATCAACATTGCACCACTTGCCATCATCCCGGCGGAGCGGGACCGTTTAGCCTCCTCACCTACAACGACGCGCGGCGATGGGGACCGCAGGTAGTCACGGTGACGCAGTCGCGATTCATGCCGCCATGGCTTCCCGAGCCGGGCTATGGCGATTTCGCCGATGTGCGCCGCCTGAGCAACCATGAGCGGGCCCTGATTCAGCAATGGGCCGAGCTGGGAGCGCCGGAGGGTGATCCGAAGGAGGCGCCCGCGCCTCCGCATTACGACGCGACGTGGACTCTGGGCAAGCCGGATTTGATTCTGAAAGTGCCGCGACCCTACACGCTGAACGCGGGTGGAACCGACGTGTTTCGCAACTTCATCCTTCCGTATCCGCTGAAGCAGACGCATTACATCCGTGCAATGGAGATCGTGCCCGGCGCACCACAGATCGTGCATCACGCCAACGTCATCATCGACCGCACGGCGAGCTACCGGCGCGAGCATCCCGACGATTGGCAGGATGGAATTCCCGGGATGGAGCTGCTGGTGGATTCGGGCAACCGGTTCGATCCGGACAGCCATTTTCTTTTCTGGAAGCCGGACACGCCGGCGATTGTCGAGTCGCCGGGTATGCCCTGGCGTCTCGATCCCGGTAACGACCTCATCCTCAACATGCACCTGAAGCCATCCGGCAAACCGGAGACGCTGGATGCGCAGGTGGGTTTGTATTTCACGGATCAGCCGCCGGCCAAATTTCCGATGCTGCTGCAACTCGATCGCGACGATGCGCTCAACATCCCCGCTGGAGACGCGCATTTCGTGGTCGAGGGTTCACTGAAGCTGCCGGTAGATGTGGATGTGCTGGGCGTATATCCGCATGCGCATTACCTGGGTCGCGATCTGGAAGGCTGGGCCATGCTGCCGGATGGGAAAAAGAAGTGGCTCGTATGGATTCGCAACTGGGACATCGACCGGCAATCGGTGTATCGCTACAAGGAGCCCTTGTTTCTACCCAAAGGATCGGTGCTGCACATGCGGTACACCTATGACAATTCGGCAGGCAACGTGCATAATCCGAATTCGCCCCCGATCCGCGTGCAGGCCGGCAACCGCTCGGTCGATGAGATGTCGCATTTATGGGTGCAGGTGCTGCCGGTGAATGTCGCGCCGAATGCGCCCGATCCGCGGCTGCTGCTGGAAGAGGCGTGGATGCGCAACCGGCTGAGCAAATCTCCTGACGACAAGGTCGGCCTGTACAACCTGGCATCAGCCCTGGCGGGCGAAGGGAAGTTCGGCGAAGCGGTCACGATCTATGAGCAGGATCTCAAGCATGATCCCAAGGATTCCCGCACGCTGACGGCGCTTGGCGCAGCTCTTGAAGGTGCCGGAGATTGGAAGGCAGCGGAGACTCGGCTTCGAAGCGCGATAGATGCGCATCCTGATGCCTGCGATGCACGCTTTGACGTGGCCAACGTGGAATTGAGGCATGAGGAATTGAACAGCGCGGAAGCCGATTTCCGCGCTCAGCTTGCACAGTGTCCCGAGGACGCGGAGGTTCATGCGGGCCTTGGCTCGACGCTGGCAAAAGAGGGGCAGAACGACGCAGCGATGGCGGAGTTCCAGCGCAGCCTGATCTTGGATCAGAATGACGAAGCGGCGTTGCTTGGCGAAGGCGAACTTCAGGCGGGTGCGGGGCAGACGGAGCAGGCCATCGCGACGCTTTCGAAAGCGGTAAGTACTGATTCAACATCGACAGACGCGCTCGAGCAGCTTGCGCGAGCCTACGCGCAATCGGGCCAGCTGGGAAAGGCGCTCGATCGGTTGCGGGCGGCCGTGCGGCTGAAGCCGGATGATCCGCTGCTGCATTCCGCGATTTCGCAGGTGCTGGCGGCAAGTGGCAACCTGGACGACGCCATCACCGAGCAGCAGGCTGCGCTGAAACTGCTCGAGGATGATCCAGACGGCTGGAATAATCTTGGCGTGCTCGAAGCGCGGACCGGCAAAACGGCATCTGCACGTGAAGATTTTGAGCATGCATTGAAGTTGCAGCCCGACCACGCCGAGGCGAAGGCGAACCTGGCGCGATTGCAAGGGCACGACTGATCGATGCTCCGGATCACGCGCCATGCATCTGGTATACGTAAACTCATGCGTGGCATCTGTGCCGGGCTGGTTGCCAGTCTTGTTCTGGCGATTCAGTTCGCAACCTCTCCTCTCTTTGCGCAGCAATCTCCCGGCGCCTTTCACTGGATCGATTTTCATTCCCCCGAAGATCAGAGCGTGGTGATCTGGGTGACGCGCGCGCTTGAGCCCGAGAAGTGGACGGCAATCCGCGAGATCGGGGTTGAGTACGACGCAGCGCTGGTGGTCACCACGCTCCGGGCAAATCCGCAGTCGCCGGCAAGCGGGGACACGTTTTCGGTGTGGAGCGTTTCGCTCACGACCCATCTGGTGACCCCACTATTCAAGGGAGTGAATTTGCGCTGGCTCGACTGGATGCGCTTTGCAGAGGGCAAACCGCTGGAACCAGCCGTCCTTTATGACAACTGCAAAGATTGTCCGGCGGACACCTATTTCACTTCGTTTCACTATGATGTGACGCAGCATATGTGGACGGCGCGATGGATGAATGGCGGGCAGGGAATCCACGTATGGAGTGCCCACACGCCGGGGGGTGTCGAGCTATCGCAGGTCTACGCGGTGTTGGCAGATCCCAACGGCGTGGAACTGGTGAGCACGTGGCTGCACTTCGACTATGGGGATGAGAAGCCCGCGCAGGATTATATCTATCAGTACGACCTGGACCCGTGGAGCGGATTGGAGCGCACCCAGCAACTGAACGGGAAACAGGCTGATGCCATGAAGGTAAGGCTTTGCAAGGGTGACGATGCGGTTGCGGGCCTCGAACGGGGCCAGGATTCCGCGGCGTGCACACCCAAGCCAAAAGCGAAGGTGCAAAGGCCGGCCCGGCACGCAACGTCAAGCCCTCCAGCAGACCACAGCGGTCAATCGGTTCCGCCGGGAAGCCATCCCACGGCGCCGAAACAATGAACGGCGGAGCAGCTCGCTTTGGTTCGATAATGGTGTGCGACGATGCGAAGGCGGGCGTCTTCGCTGCCTTCATGCTTTGTTATGCAATCTGGACGGCAACCCGCTCAGCGGCATCTAACCCCACGGAGATCAAAATGGCACAATCGGTTCGTTTTGGGCGCTTCCTGCTGCCGCTCGCTGCGGCGTTGCTCTTCTCGGGATGTCACGGCAATCAGGCGACAACCGCATCCACGGCATCGACTGGGCAGCCGGCCTCCGATGACCCTGCTGCGGCCAATGAGGTCCCGGTGTCGGCTGCGACCAATGCTCCGGCCCAAACCAGCGGCTCCGCGCCCACAGCCGACCAGGCGCAGCAGAGTGCGCCCTCGAGCGATACCGCGGATTACGATGCCGCAAGCCAGGATCCGGACGACTATGAAGCGGATGAAGGCGAGGAGCCGGAATACACGGCTGACCAGGCGCCGCCTCCGCTGCCCGAGTACGACCAGCCCCCGTGTCCCGGCGATGGTTACATGTGGACTCCGGGGTACTGGGCGAACGACCCAAGCCAGGGCTACTACTGGGTTCCCGGTGTGTGGGTGCAGGCTCCCTATGAAGGCGCGTTGTGGACCCCGGGATACTGGGGATATCGCCACAACCGATACGTGTTCTTCCATGGCTACTGGGGACCCCACATCGGCTATTACGGTGGAATCGACTACGGGCACGGGTACGGTGGGCACGGCTACGAGGGCGGATACTGGCATGACAATCACTTCGATTACAACCGCTCGGTGAACAACATCAACACAACGGTGATTCACAACGTGTATGTGCATCAGGTGACCGTGACCAACGTGACACGCGTGAGCTTTAACGGCGGATCGGGTGGCGTGCAGGTGAGGCCGAGGCCGTTCGAGGTTGCTGCGATGCGCGAGCCCCATGCTGCGCCGATGGCAACGCAGCGGCAGGTTGTTGCGACCTCGAGGGAGAATCGCGCTCAATTTGTGGCTGTCAATCATGGACGACCGACGGAGATGGCTGCGGCGCATCCGGTTGTGGCGGACCACAACGTGCATCCTGTGGTAGCGCCGCGTCCCATGCTTCCGAATCGCATGAATGCTGCCCCCAATCGGGGTGCAGCGCCGACTCCGAACCGTGCGCAGCCAGCTCGCGGTCCCGAACCTGCGTCGCATGGTGCGCCCGCGCATCCATCTCCGGGCAGGCCGGAAGCAGCGCCTCGTCCGGCGCCGGCTCCCCGATCGGCGCAGCCTTCGCGCCCAGCGCCACAGGAACGCCGCGCAGAACCGGCGCCTCAACACCAGGCTCCAGCCGCAAGGCCGGAACAACGACAGGCACCTGCCCCACGGCCTGCGCCGCCACAGCATCAAGCGCCGGCTGCCAGACCGGAAACCCGTCGGCAGGCTCCACCCGCTGCGCATCCTCAGGCCAGGCCTGAAGTGCATCAGCAGCAACACCCTGAGAAAAAGGAGCAGCCGAAGCATTCCGACCAACACCCGCAGTAGTGCGGACATCCAATTCGGTATCGGTCCGCTGTCACTGGGCTGTCTGGACGCGGACCGAAACCAGGTTGCGCACCCAGCGCGCCGGACGTTTTTCACCTGTCGCCACCAGCCGTTCTCGCCTCCAATGCACTCACGTATACTGAGAGTATGTCGATTGTTCGCAATCTCGCCGGCATTGCCAAGGGCATGAGCATCACCTTCCGCGAGATTTTCGAGCCCACCCAGGTGGAGAATTATCCTGATGGGCCGGGACCGACGCGGGGAGCGGTTTTTCAGCCGCGCTATCGCGGAGCGCACGTCTTGCAGCGCGACGAAAATGGCCTGGAAAAGTGCGTGGCGTGCTTCTTGTGCGCCGCCGCGTGTCCTGCCAACTGCATTTACATCGAGGCAGCGGAGAATACCGAAGAGAGCCGCATCTCCTCGTCGGAGCGCTACGCCAAGGTCTACAACATCGACTACAACCGTTGCATCTTCTGCGGGTACTGCGTCGAGGCTTGCCCGACGGATGCCATCACGCACGGCCACGGCTTCGAGACCGCATCGCTGAATGCGACAAACCTTGTGATGCGCAAGGAAGATATGCTGGTTCCGGTGGCATCCTTGACCGCGGGGAAGTGAATTTGGCAGTTCCGTCGCATTGATTGCCCCAAACCTCATGAAATCGGTTTCCAGGATTCTGCGCTCGTCTTGTGCCTGTGCATGGTGGGTTCTCGCCCTCCTGTGTGCGTCCGCGGTTGCGCGAGCGGCAGATGAACCTGTGTCCGATGCCGATCGAGCGCACCTTCAAGCGGCTGTCGACGCGCTGCAGAAGTGGTATGAGCCGAAGACCGGTCTGTATCAGACCACCGGCTGGTGGAACTCAGCCAACGCGATCACCGCTCTTGCGAATTTCAGCCGTGTCGCACATTCGACGCAGTATCTGGCAGTGTTTGCGAATTCGCTGCATGCGGCGCAGCAGAAACCGGATGGCGCGCCGGGATTTATCAATGACTACTACGACGATGAAGGCTGGTGGGCGTTGGCGTGGATCGATGTCTACGACCTGACCCACGATGCGAAGTACCTGAACGCCGCAGATTCGATTTTCGCGGACATGAAACTGGGGTGGGATACAGACACCTGCGGAGGCGGGCTGTGGTGGAGCAAGAAGACGCGCGAGAAGAACGCGATCGAAAACGAGCTGTTCCTCGCCGTGGCGGCTTCGCTTGCGAATCGCGAGAGCGATCCGGCGAAGCGAACTGATGACCTCGCGTGGGCGCATAAGGAATGGGCGTGGTTCTCTGCCTCCGGCATGATCAACGGTGATCACCTTGTGAATGATGGATTGAATTCCGCCGATCCGAAGCATTGCGTCAACAACGGCAAGAATACCTGGACCTATAACCAGGGCGTGATTCTCGGCGGGCTGGTGGAATTGAACCGCCTGGCGCCCGATCCGGCCTTGATGCGGATCGCGAATCAAATCGCGACGGCAGCAATCAGCCGTCTCACCGATCAGGGCGGCGTTTTGCGCGAGACCAGTAAAGCGCATACCGGCGGCGACGTTCCGCAGTTCAAAGGCATCTTCGCGCGAAACCTGATGATTTTCGATACGGCTGCGCCGGATTGCCGGTTTGCGGAGTTTTTTCGGGCGAATGCGCGGGCCATTTGGAAGAAGGACCGGAATGCGCAGAACCAGTTCGGATTCTGGTGGGCCGGCCCGTTTGACGCCGCGGATGCGGCGCGGCAGAGCTCTGCGCTCGATCTGCTGATTGGCGCCGAGGCTATCGACGCGGCGGGACGGGCATGTCCGTCGAATTAGGTCTCGAATCCGTCGCATCCCCGAAAATCTCCGCTTACCTGCGCGATTCTGCCACTCGGAGGCCGGTGTTATGCGCGGCAGAGGACCTCATATATTCTGAAATTTGCGGGACGAGCCGACAAACATGAACCCAGCCAACGTACATCCCCTCGTGGACATCCTCAGGAAGCGCATCGCGATTATCGATGGCGCAATGGGCACCACCATCCGCAACTATGGCATGAAGGAAGCGGATATTCGCGGCGACCGCTTCAGGGACGCGAAGAAGGATCTCCTGAACAATGGCGACCTGTTCACGCTTACGCAGCCGCAAATGATCGGTGACATTCATCGCCGCTTTCTTGAGGCCGGAGCCGACATCATCGAGACCAATACGTTTGGCGCCACGAGCATCACGCAGAGCGAGTTCTTCATGGAAGATCCGCGGGAGCGCGGCGGGCGGAAAGATCCTGAGTTCTATCAGAAGGTCGTGGAAGACCGGTTTCTGTCGGATCTGGCATGGGAGGTCAACGAAAAATCGGCGCGCCTCTGCCGGGAATGGGCCGACCGGGCCGGCAACGAAAGCGGCCGTCCGCGATTTGTGGCTGGATCGATTGGGCCGTTGACGGTCTCGCTTTCGAACTCGCCCGATGCCAACGATCCGGGATTCCGCGCGGTCACGTTCGACCAGGTGAAGACGGCGTATGCGGAGCAGGTTCGAGGGCTGATTGCGGGCGGCTCCGATCTGCTGCTGGTGGAAACGATCTTTGACTCGTTGAACGCAAAAGCAGCGCTGGTGGCAATCCGGGAGGTCTTTGAACAGGACGGCACCAGATTGCCGATCATGATTTCAGCGGCTGTCGGGCGAGGCGGCGAAACGCTCATCTCAGCGCAGACCACCGAGGCTTTCTGGAACGCGGTCGAGCATGCGAATCCATTGTCTGTCGGCCTCAACTGCTCGCTTGGACCAAACCTGATGTATCCCTTCCTGAGCGAGCTTGCCGAGAAGACCGACGTTGCGGTCTCGTGTTATCCGAATGCGGGCTTGCCGAATCCGCTTTCGGAGACGGGATTCGATCTCGGACCGGCCGATATGGCGCGATCGCTCGGAGAGTTTGCGCGCGCGGGACTGATCAATATAGCCGGCGGCTGCTGCGGAAACACGCCGGAACACATCGCCGCGATTGCGAAGGCGCTCGAAGGTGCTCCACCGAGGAACTACTGGGACCGGCCGGACCGGGACGCTGAGAGCGCGCCTGTTTCCAGCACTGAGGTTGCGCGATGAAGCCATTGAGGCTGTCGGGATCGCAGCCTTTCACCCAGCAGCCAGGGGTCTTCATCGTCATCGGCGAGCGGACCAATGTGGCCGGCTCGCCGAAATTCGCCAAACTCATCAAAGAAGGCAAGTACGAAGAAGCGGTCAGCGTCGCTCGCCAGCAGGTTGAGAACGGCGCGAATGTGCTCGATGTCTGCATGGACGAGGGGATGATCGACGGCGTCGCTGCGATGACGCGCATCGTGCAGCTCATGGCAAGTGAGCCGGAAGTGGCCAAGGTGCCTTTCATGGTCGATTCGTCAAACTGGTCGGTGATCGAAGCCGGTTTGAAATGCCTGCAGGGCAAAGGCATTGTGAATTCGATCTCGCTGAAGGAAGGCGAGGAAGTTTTCCGGCATCATGCGTCGACGGTGCTGAAATTTGGCGCCGCGGCGGTCGTGATGGCATTCGATGAACAAGGCCAGGCTGCGAGCTACGAAGAGAAGATTCGCATCTGCGAGCGCGCTTACCGGATCCTGGTTGACCAGGTCGGCTTTCCGCCAGAGGACATCATCTTCGACCCCAATATCCTCACTGTCGCAACCGGCATGGAGGAGCACAACAACTATGCGGTCGATTTCATTCGCGCTACTCGCTGGATTAAGGGCAATCTTCCCCATGCCAAGGTGAGCGGAGGCGTCTCGAATATCTCCTTCAGTTTTCGCGGTAATAACAAGGTGCGCGAGGCGATGCACGCGGCGTTTCTTTATCACGCGATTGCGGCCGGACTCGATATGGGCATCGTGAATGCCGGCATGCTCGAGGTCTACGAGGAGATCGAGCCAAAGCTCAAAGAAATGGTGGAGGATGTGCTGCTCAATCGGCGCCCCGACGCTACGGAGCGGCTGGTCGAGTACGGCGAGACGCTGAAAGGCACGGGCGAAACCGCGACAGAGAAAAAAACCGAGGAGTGGCGCAACGGTACCGTCGAGGAGCGCCTGTCGCACGCGCTGGTGAAAGGCATCGATAACTACATCGAAGCCGACACGGAAGAAGCACGAGTCAAGCTGGCTCGGCCGCTGGATGTGATTGAAGGCCCATTGATGGCTGGGATGAGCGTTGTCGGAGACCTGTTTGGCGCGGGAAAGATGTTTCTGCCGCAGGTGGTGAAGTCGGCGCGCGTGATGAAAAAGGCGGTCGCGTACCTGACGCCGTTCATGGAGGCGGAGAAGGCTGCCCTGGCCGCCGCGGGACACGAAGTCAAGTCGCATGGCAAGATCGTGCTCGCCACCGTGAAGGGCGATGTACACGACATCGGCAAGAACATTGTCGGCGTCGTCCTGGCCTGCAACAACTATGAAGTGATCGACCTGGGCGTGATGGTTCCCGCGGAGAAGATTCTCGAGCGGGCAAAAGAGGTTCGCGCCGACATCATCGGGCTGAGCGGGCTGATTACGCCGTCCCTCGAAGAGATGGTGCACGTGGCCCGCGAAATGGAGCGGCAGGGATTCAAGCTGCCGCTGCTGATTGGCGGCGCGACCACGAGCCGGGCTCATACAGCGGTGAAGATTGCACCGAACTATAGCGAGCCCGTTGTGCACATTCTCGATGCGAGCCGGGCGGTTCCAGTGACCACGACCCTGCTGAGCGAGGAAAACAAGGCCGCCTTTGTCGCGCAGCATAGGGTCGAATATGAGGCGATCCGCAAGGCTCATGCGGCCCCCCGCGCGACACTGGTTCCCATTGCGGCAGCGCGCGCGCGTCGCTCGCCGATCGAGTGGCGCAAAGAAGATATTCCGGCGCCTGAATTCACAGGGCTCCAGGTGCTCGACAAGTTTCCACTTGCGATTCTGCGCGACTTCATCGACTGGACGCCCTTCTTTCACGCGTGGGGATTGAAGGGCGTTTATCCCCGCATCCTCGAGCACGCAGAACACGGCGCACAGGCGCGGCAGGTGTTCAACGAGGGCAACGCGCTGCTCGACCGGATCATTGAGAAGAATTTGCTCACTGCGCGCGGCGTGTACGGGTTCTTTCCCGCAAATGCCGTTTCCGATGATGTGGAACTCTACGCCGATGACAACCGATCGAAGGTGCTGGCGAGTTTCCATTTCCTGCGCCAGCAGGCGAACCGGGAAGGGAACGAGCCGTGCCGGTCGCTTGCCGACTTCATCGCCCCGAAGGAAACGCGCCTGCCGGATACGATCGGAGCGTTCGCGGTGACAAGCGGCCTCGGGTTGAAGGAGGTTGGCGATCGTTTCAGGGCCGAGCACGACGATTACAACGCCATCATGGCGGAGGCGCTCGCCGATCGCTTGGCCGAGGCATTTGCCGAGTGCCTGCACAAGCGGGTTCGCGATGAATGGGGCTATGGCCGTGCAGAAAATCTGGCGCCTGCCGAACTCATCCAGGAGAGATACCGCGGCATTCGTCCGGCTCCCGGGTATCCCGCATGCCCCGATCACACCGAAAAAGCCTTATTGTGGCAATTGCTCGATGTGGAGAAAAACACCTGCATTCGCCTCACCGAGTCGTTCGCGATGTGGCCAGGGTCGAGCATCTGCGGGCTCTACTTCGCGCATCCTGAATCGCGTTACTTTTCGCTGGGAAAAATCGGCCGCGACCAGGTAGAAGACTACAGCCAACGCAGGAACATGAGTGTGGCCGAAGTGGAGCGATGGCTAGCGCAGAATCTCAATTACGATCCAGACCGCTAATCGTTTCTGATCACATTTGACCTGCCGAAATCGACGGTGATTAGATGATCACCGGCGGACCGGGAGGTTGCTGTGGGTTCGCGAAGGCGGGCTCGATGAAAGTTGCAGTGCTCCTGTGCGGTGGATGGTTGTGCGTCATAAGTAGCGCCGTGTGCTTCGCGGCGCAAGCATCCAAGAGCACGCCGGCCCCGATCATCTGGGCGACTCCGGCACAGAATGGTGCGGTGATTGTGAAGATTCAGGATGCGGCTGCGGACGCCACGATCCACTACACAGTCGACGGAACTTTGCCGACGGAATCAAGCCAGAGATATGAAGGACCGTTTCTGGTTGCGTCGACGACGACAGTGAAGGCCATTGCGATCGGAGCGGCCGCATCTGCCAGCGCTGTCGGCAGCAAGCATCTCGATCTGAAGATTCCGTCCGGAACGCTGGTCTGGTCGGACGAATTCAACAACGCTAGCGGAACCAACACGCAGCCCGATCCGAAGGTCTGGACCTACGACACGGGGCATAGCGGATTCGGCAACCACGAGTTGGAGCATTATTGCGCGTGGGGATCGAGTGACGCGCCGTGCTCAACCGCGGATCCGAGCGCATACGTCGGCAGCGACGGGTCCCTGCACATCGAAGCGCGCCAGACCGCTCCGGGCGTGTTTACCTCGGCGCGGATGAAAACGCAGGGACTGTTCAGTTTTCAATATGGACGCTTTGAGGTGCGCGCCCGAGTGCCGGAGGCGCAGGGCTTGTGGCCGGCTGCCTGGCTGCTGGGGAACAACATCACAACGGTGCGCTGGCCGGCCTGCGGCGAAATGGATGTGTTGGAGCGCGTGAACGCGGCCAAATCGCCGGACTGGAATGAAGGGTCGATTCATGGAGTCGGATTTACGGGCGACGTTGGGCTGGGCACAGTGGTGAATTTTCCCGCCGGGCAGACGGCCGCGGAGTGGCACACCTACGGCATGATCTGGAAAAAAGGAAGTGTGGCGTACTACGTCGATGACCCCGCGCATCCCTATGTCAGGTACACAACCGGCAGCATGGGCAGCCTGCGCGGCGCGATTTGGCCGTTTGACGATGGTCAGGCCAGCTTCATTCTGCTGAATCTCGCGATTGGTGGCGACTGGCCCGGATCGCCCGCCGCAGACACGCCATTTCCCGCGGAGATGCTGGTCGATTACGTGCGCATTTATACAAACTGACTCATTGATCCCGATCGGAGAATGTATGTCTCGACTTCGTTCCTGGTTGTTCCTGCCCGTGGTTTTGGCGGTGTTGGGTGTTTCCTCTTCCGGACAAAGTACGGACGTCCCGCGCCTCAAAGTGACCTCGCCTGACGGGGACCTGGTGCTTATCCTCGGTGATGCGAAGGCCAGCCAGGCGCTCAATCCCGGTGTGAACGATTTACGGTACGCGGTCGATTTTCATGGCAAGTGGCTCATGGACGAATCGGTGCTGGGGCTGAAGCTCGTGGGGCAACCCGCTCTTGGGCCCGGCATGCTGCAGGCGAACGTACAGACGGGCCAGCATGACGAGACGTACACGATTCCCCTGGGCAAGACGAGCTCGGTGCGCGACCACTACAACTCGGCTGTGGCTGACTTTGCCGATAGCCGGGGCCGCAAGATGTCCGTCGAAGTGCGCGTGTATGACGATGGCATCGCATTTCGCTACGCGGTGCCCGATCAGCCGCTGGTTCACGATGTGCGCATCGAGCATGAGCTGACGCAGTTCAACTATGCCAAGGACGCGACGCTGTATCCGCTGATCCTGGATGGATTTCAATCGCCTTACGAAGACGAGTACCAGGTGCGGCAGGTGAGCGGACTGCATCGCGACTGGCTGGTTGGCTTGCCGCTGCTGGGGCAGGTGCCCGGCGTGGGATGGGTCGCGGTGACCGAGGCTGACATTGAGAACTACGCCGGCATGTATGTGCGCAAGGACGAGCCGCATTTTGCCGTGCATGCCGAGCTCTCGCCGCGGATCGATCGCACGGGCGTTGATGTTGAGACGACTGCGCCGTTCAAGTCGCCGTGGCGCGTGCTGATGGTTGGGGACACGCCCGGGAGCCTGATCGAGTCGAATATCATCTTGAATCTCAACCCACCGTCGAAGATCGAAGACACTTCGTGGATCAAGGCGGGCAAATCGGCGTGGGACTGGTGGTCGGGCGAAGCGGCGCCGAGCGTCAGCTTCAAGACCGGCATGAACACGGCGACGATGAAGCACTACATCGACTTCGCTTCGGCATCGGGATTCCCGTACATGCTGATCGACGCGGGTTGGGCGAAGGCGAACCGCAAAGGGCCAAACGACTACGCTGCTGTTGCCGATATTACGCAGACGGCGCCGGAAATCGATATGCCGGAGCTTCTGCGCTATGCGAAGGAAAAGAATGTCCGCATCTGGCTTTGGTCTCACTGGACTTCAGTGGACAAGTACATGGACCAGGCGTTTCCGTTGTTCGAGAAGTGGGGTGTCGCAGGCGTCAAGATCGACTTCATGAATCGCGACGATCAGCAGATGGTGGCCTGGTACCGGCATGTCGTAGAACTGGCTGCGCAGCATCACCTCATGATCGATTACCACGGGGCATTCAAGCCGGATGGCCTGCGCCGCACCTATCCCAACCTGGTGACGCGCGAAGGCGTGATGGGCAAGGAGTATCTGAAGTGGAGCGCGCGAACCACGCCGGTTCATAACACCACATTGCCCTTCACCCGCATGCTGGCGGGCCCGCTCGACTACACGCCGGGCGCATTCGGCAATGTGACACGCGCGCAGTTTGAGGCGCGCGACAAGAAACCGATGGCGCCGAATACGCGGGCGCATGAGCTGGCGCTTTATGTGGTGCTGGAAAGCCCGCTGATGATGGTATCGGACTACCCGGAGCACTACGAGGGGCAGCACGATTTCGAGTTCATCAAGCAGGTGCCGGTCACGTGGGATGAAGTGCGCGTTCTGAATGGGCAGCCGATGGAGTTCATCACCGTGGCGCGGCGGAGCGGCAGCGACTGGTATGTCGGTTCGATCACCAACTGGGATGAGCGAGCGCTGAAGGTGCCTCTTGATTTTCTCGGTGAAGGGAAGTACACGGCGGAGACCTATGCGGACGCGCCGGATGCGGCAACCGAGGCAACGCACACCACGTTCTCGAAGCGGGAAGTCGATCGCTCGACGGTGCTGGATGTCAAGATGGCTCCTGGCGGCGGCAACGCGTTCTGGATTCACCCGGAAGGTTCGCATTGAAGCGCACCAGAGTCGTCACGCTGAAAAGCCGGTCGCGCAGTTTAGAATTCCGTCGCTGCTTACTGGAGGGAAAATGGCAGAGCTTTCAAGAAGGGAATTTCTGAAGAGAACGGCAGCTTGTGCGGTTGCGGGCGAGGTTTTTTTGTCTAACGCGGAATCGCTTTACGCTGACCCACTCGGTTTTCCAATCGGGTGCCAGACATGGCCGGTGCGGGACAAGATTGCCAAGGACTTTCCGGGTACGCTGAGAGAACTCAAGGCGGCGGGGTTCCAGTCGATCGAGTTGTGCTCGCCGGTGGGATATGCCGACTCGGGATTCGCGGGGCTCGCCAGGTACAAACCCAGCGAGTTGCGAAACATCATTCAAGACGCGGGCCTGACCTGCGTCAGCAGCCATTTCTCCATCGAGGAGTTGAGAAGCAAGCAGGAGGATCGGATTGCGTGGGCAAACGGAGTTGGCCTGAAGCAGATGTGTGTGCCCAGCCTGAGCGGTCCTAAGAACCCGACGATGGACGACGTGAAACGGGCGGCTGACGAGTACAACCGCATCGGCGAGCGAGCGGCCGCGGCCGGGATCGTCCAGGGATTGCACAATGAAGACTTCGAGCTCACTCACGTCAACGGCAAGCGGACTTACGACGTGCTGTTTCAGCTTCTCGATCCCAAGTACGTCAAGTTTCAGTTCCAGGTATCGACCATCAGCGACGGCTACGATGCCGCGGAGTATTTCACCCGTTACCCGGGGCGATTTATCTCGATGCACGTCCAGGGATGGTCGGCAAAGACGCGCAAGATCGTTGCGGTCGGGCAAGGCACGCTGGACTGGAAGAAGATCTTCAATGCAGCTCGGACGGGCGGTATTCAGAACTACTTCGTGGAGATGGACCTGCCCCTGATGAGGGCCAGCGTGCCTTATCTGCGCCAATTGCAGGTGTAGACGAGGCGACGCTTCAGAGGGACGATCGTCAGTCGGCGGCCGATCCACGCCGTTAAACGCCGGTAACATGCCGCCGGCTGCAAATTCTTGCGCCGCAAAAGGCTCTGTGATACAAACGAATCATTCAAGTTTGCCCCCAAAGGGCAAGCCTGAATTTCATGCAGAGTGGCTGAGGGACGGGCCCTGTGACGCCACGACAACCTGCCTGGGCAATCCAGGAGTATGGTGTCAACTCTCGTCCGCCGCAAGCGGAGAACATGAGATTCGGGGGTCGCTTCAGCACCTTTGTTGAAACGGCTTCGCAAGGTTTATCGAGTCCATTCAGGTTCGCTCATCGCTGAGCCGGTCACGTGCCCGTACATCGCTGTCACTCGTGCGATTGCGAGGGACTCTGTGACTGCGTATGAGTTGCGATGTCGGGAATGCGGCAAGGCCTACGGGGTTCAGCCGCTTTCCATCTGTGACGAGTGCTTTTCTCCGCTCGAAGTTGCCTACGACCTTGACTACGCGAAGACGCGCTTCACGCGCGAAGCGATCACGCAAGGCCCGCTGAACATCAGCCGTTATGGAGCGTTGCTTCCCCTGCCGGAAGGCGTGGAGTTGCAGACTCCGGTCGGGTTGACTCCGCTGGTGAAGGCTCCGCGACTCGGCGAACACATCGGCGCCAAGAATCTCTACCTCAAGAACGACGCGGTCTGCATGCCCACGCTGAGCTTCAAAGATCGCGTGGTTGCAGTTGCGTTGGCTAATGCGCAGGCTTTCGGGTTCGACACGGTTGGCTGTTCCTCCACCGGGAACTTGGCGAACGCGGTTGCCGCGCAGGCAGCCCGGCTGGGCCTGAAAACCTACATTCTCGTTCCCGCCGATCTGGAGTCGGCAAAGATTCTCAACACGCAGGTGTACGGGGCAACGCTGGTGCGCGTTGATGGCAACTACGACCACTGCAACCGGCTGTGCTCGCAGATTGCCGATCGCTACAACTGGGGATTCGTCAACGTGAACCTCCGGCCGTACTACGCGGAAGGCTCGAAGACCGTGGGCTACGAGATTGCCGAGCAGCTCGGCTGGCGCCTGCCTGACAACGTGGTGGTGCCGATGGCCGGCGGGTCGCTAATCACGAAGATTCAGAAGGCATTCAAAGAGCTGATCACGCTGGGTTTGGTCGAGGAGAAGCCGGTGCGGTTCTTTGGCGCGCAGGCTACCGGGTGCTCGCCGATCGCCAAGGCGGTCAAGAACAACACCGATGTCGTCGAGCCGCAGCGGCCCAATACCATTGCCCGCTCGCTTGCGATCGGCAATCCCGCGGACGGCATCTATGCGTCGCGCGCAATTCGCGCATCGGGCGGATGGGCCGAGGATGTCTCGGACGTGGAGATCGTATCGGCGATCCAGGAACTGGCCGAGACAGAAGGCATCTTCACCGAAACGGCCGGCGGCGTAACGACCGCCGTGACGGCGCGCCTTTACGCGCATGGCCGTATCCATCCCGATGAACTGACCGTCACGTGCATCACCGGCAACGGGCTCAAGACCACCGATGTGCTGAATGGAGCCTACGACCAGAGCCGTGCGATCCGGCCCAGGCTGACCGATTTCGAAAATTTTGTGGAAGAAAACAACGCAGGCCGCCAGGACTGGAGCCTGGCAGGAGAAAGCTATGTCCGTTAGAGTTTTGCTGCCCAATGCATTTCAGAAACACACCGCCAACGTGCGCGAGATTACCAGCACGGCGGCCAACCTGCCCGCCCTGGTGTCGGACATTGAAGGCCGCTTTCCGGCCTTGAAACCGCACCTTCGCGCTGAAGACGGACAGATTCGTCGCTTCATCAACTTTTATGTGAATGAAGAGGACATTCGCTTTCTCGGCAATGAGAGCTACAACTTCAAAGAAGGTGATGAGGTTCTGGTGATTCCGTCGATTGCGGGTGGTTGCAGCTGACCAGGAGTGATGGGCGCGTTTCAGTTATGTTTCAGTGCGCCAGCTCCGCCTCAATAGCCTCGATCAGAGCGGGCGCATCAGGCGTAGTGTCCGGCGCGAATCGGCGCACCACTTCGCCTTTTCGATTGACCAGGAACTTTTCAAAATTCCAAAGCAGTTCCGGATCGGCATTTGATTCGATGCCGTAGCCCTTCAGCTTCTCGCGAAACGGAATCTCCGAAACACTTGTCGCATGCGGCTGGCTCGCGATCAGGGTCCGATACAGAGGGTGCTTGTCCGGTCCGACCACGGTAATTTTGCTGAACATGGGAAATTTCACGCCGTAGTTGGTGGTGCAAAAAGTCTGGATTTCCTCGTTCGAGCCCGGCTCCTGGCTCTTGAAATCATTCGCCGGAAATCCGGCAATGATCAGCCCGCGATCCTTGAATCTCTCGTGCAGCTTTTCGAGTCCCTCGTACTGCGGCGTCAACCCGCACTTCGAAGCGACGTTGACAACCAGGATCACATTGCCCTTGAACTCCGCAAGGGATGTTCTCTCACCCGTGATCCTCTGAACCGGAATGTCATAGATGGATGCAGTCATGAATTCATTCTCCTTCGCACTTTGATGCGATTGATTCGTGCGGACGGTCTTTACGCCAACAGTTCTCGCGCCACTTTGATGTACAGCGCGACTGCATCGAGCAGTTCCTGCTTGCGCACCCTCTCATGGGGTGTGTGCGCGACGTGAATCGACCCGGGTCCGAGCAGCAGGGGTTCGCCCCAGTTGGTGAGTTGCGGAATATCCGTCGTGAACGCAGCCACCATGGTCGGCAGACCCTCCACGGCGCGCAGCCGCACAAACGGAATCTCCAGGGTGAAATCCACTTCGGCCAGTCCAGCCGCCGCTTCCAGAATCGCTGCGCGCACCTGCGTTGAATCGCCGACGAGCCGCACCAGCACCTGTGCCTCCGCCTTGTCGGCAATCACGTTCGGCGCATGTCCGCCTTGGATCTGACCGACGTTCAACGTGCTCGGTCCCACATCGCCGCTGACCGGCAAATCCATTTCAACAAGCCTGGCCAGGACCTTCACCAGCTTGTGGATCGCGCTGTCGCCCAGTTCGGGATAGGCCGAGTGCGCCATCTTTCCCGTGGACCGCAGCGCGACGCGGAGCGTTCCTTTCGACGCGATTGCCAGACGGTTGTCGGTTGGCTCGCCGTTGATCAGAAACCGGCTTCCCTTGGGCGATTCGTTCGCCGTCTTCGCGCCCGCCGAATCCCGCTCCTCCCCCGCAACAAACAACACACCGACCCGGAATCTTTCGGCGCGCAGCGCCTCGGCGGCCGCCAGTTGTGATGCGACGATTCCCTTGGCATCGCAAACCCCCCGGCCATAGAGGAACTCCCGGTCCTCGCTCAAAGGAATGTACGGTGGCACCGTATCGATGTGTGTCGAGAACACTAGGTCGGGTGTCTGGCGGGCTGATCCTGCAAACACGTTCCACCGCGGCCCAGCGAGTCCGCTTTCGGCGGCCTGCGGAACTGGCGTTTTCTCCACATCCCACCCCCGCCGCGTCAGGAACTCCGCCAGAAAATCTCCAATCGCTCCTTCGTGATAGGTGGTCGATTCAATTGCGGCCAACTCGCGCGTAAATTGAACGGGATCAAGCGGCGGGAGCTCTCGCATCGTGCAGCCAGAATACCTTACGGGCCGGCCTCCGCCCGCGTCCCTCGAATTGCACTAAAAACAGCGCTTTCTCACATGCTGCAACGATTTAGTACGAACCAAAGATGTGCGCTTCCGATTACCAAAGAGCGCGTAAAATAATCAGCGGAATGACCTCCACATCCCCATCGGTCAAGCCGGTCACAGAACCGGGGAGAACCGTGCTGCGCAGCTTCGAACTCAAAGGTCCCGCAGGCAATCTTGAGGCGATTCTCAACACAGGATCGCCCAACGCTCCATTCGCAGCGGTCGTCTGCCATCCTCACCCCAGCCGTGGCGGCAACCTCCACAACAAAGTGGTCTACCACGCCATGAAGGCGATCAACTCGCCGGATTGGGGCCTGGAGTGCCCGGTTCTGCGATTCAACTTTCGCGGAACCGGCATGAGCGAGGGGGTTCACGACGGCAGAGCCGAAGCAGGCGATGTGCTGGCGGCGATCCACTGGCTTGAAAACGAATACAACCTTCCCATCGTGGTCGCAGGGTTCAGTTTCGGAGCGGCCATGTCGTTGTATGCGTGCTGCAAACCATCGGCCGACGAACCCACGCCCAAAATTGTTCGGGCGGTCGTAGCTCTGGGCCTGCCGACGCAAGCCGACGGTCACAACTATCGTTACGCCTTTATCGCTGGTTGTTCCTTGCCCAAACTGTTTCTCAGCGGGGATCAAGACGAATTCGGTTCTGTCGCTGACCTCAACCAAGTGGCCGCCACCACGGCCGAACCCAAAAAGTTGGTGCTTATACCCGGCGCCGATCACTTTTTTTCCGGTCGACTCGAGGCGATGCAGAACGCGCTCGCCGGTTGGCTACGGGAGCAGCTGTCATGGCCAAAGTGAGTGACTCCGCACTCGAGTCCCTTCACACCTCTGCCACATCGATCTTCAAGGGCGCGCTGGATGCATGCAATATCGAATCGGCCTTCGACAGGCGCATCCGCTTCGACGGCGACACACTGATTCGCCTCTTGCCCGACGGCAGCGGTCCCGATTCCATCAACCTGGCGAGTTACAAGCGCATCTTTGTCGTTGCGCTCGGCAAGGCAGCCGGCCCCATGGTGGAAGTACTGCTCAACCGGATGAAGCGCCGCAAGGGCCTGCGCGGAATCTGCTGCTCGAAGTACCTGCCCCGCGGCCGCAATTGGCGGTTCCGCTACTTTGAAGGCGGACATCCGCTGCCCAACGAGGACTCGTTTGCAGCTGCCCGCGCCACTCTGGCCCTCCTCAAGAAGGCGAAGAAAGACACGCTTGTGTTCTTCCTGATCTCCGGGGGTGGATCGGCAATGTTTGATTTGCCCCTTGATCCGCAGATTGGCCTCGAAGACACGATGGCCTTTCACGAGGTTCTGCTTGCCTCGGGGGCCCCCATCAACGAGATCAACACCCTGCGCAAGCATTTCTCCGCGGTAAAGGGCGGCCGCCTGGCGATCGCAGCACCCGAGGCCATGAAGGTCTCGCTGCTGCTGCCCGACGTGCCGCTGCGGACCCTCGACGCCCTTTCCTCCGGCCCAACCTCGCCCGATCACTCCACCGTGGAGGAGTCGCGGGCAATCCTCGCCAAATACGACATCACCCGCAAGCTCCCAAGGTCGGTCAGAGCGTTTTTCGAACGCCAGGATTTGCCCGAGTCGCCCGGAACCAAGGTGAGGCGTGCCGGTTTTCTTCCCAAGCTTCCCTGGTCCGGACCTTACCAGCCTCGAATAACCGGAGCCGCGGCCATGTCGGGGGAGCATGAAGCGTTCCGCGACTCGGCCTTTGAGGTTCTGCTCTCGACCCACGATCTTGTGGAAAGTGCGCGTTCCCTGGCCCAGCAGGCCGGCTACTTCGTTGCGGTCGACAATTCCTGCGACGACTGGGACTATGCCGACGCTGCGCGTTATCTCCTCGGCCGCTTTCATGCATTGCGAGCGGAACACGCGCGCCTATGCCTTATCTCCGTTGGCGAAGTCACCGTGACCATGGATCGAACGCCCGGAGCGGGCGGGCGCAACCAGCAGTTCGCCCTGCAATGCGCGCTGGAGCTGGCGCATCATTCCGGAGAGATGCTGACCGTGCTGAGCGCGGGCTCCGACGGGATTGATGGCAATACCAAATCGGCAGGCGCCATCGCCGACCCAACCACTGTGGACCGTGCCTGCGCCTTCGGGTTTAGTCCCGAAGAATCGCTTCGTGCCTTCAATGCTTGTCCGCTCTTTACTGCCCTGGGCGACTCGACGGTGACCGGGCCAACTGGCCAGAATTTGCGCGACTTGCGCCTCCTGCTTGCAGATAACTCCTAGTCCGGATTTGCGGTTTTCCTGCGCCTGCACAAAAGTGTCACGCGTTGCTTGAAAAATCGGGTCTATGATGGGATTTCATATTCTTCCCGTTCTCTATCCCACCTTAGGATTTGTTCGTGGCCCGACGAGGAACACGCAAGACCACAGATAAAACACCGGACATTCGTGCCGTGGCTGCTTTGGCGAAAGTATCCATTGCGACCGTCTCGCGCACGATCAATGGCTCGCCTGTTGTAAGCGAGCGGCTTTCAAAGCGCGTGTGGCAGGCCATCGAGCAGCTGAACTACTTCCCCAACACTCACGCGCGAAGCCTGGTCTCCGGCCGCAGCCGAATCCTGGGGATTATTGTCGAAAACATCACCAACCCGTTCTTTCCCGAACTGATCCAGAGCTTTGAAGAGATCGCGGTGGCGCATGGCTACGAGATTCTCGTCAGTTCCTCGAACAGCGATCCCGCGGTGCTGACCACCTGCGTGCGCCGCATGATTGAGCGCAAGGTCGAAGGCGTGGCCATGCTCACCTTCGGCGAGGAAGAGCCGGTTCTCGACCAGCTTGCATTCCACGATATCCCCATTGTCCTCGCAGAGTTTCACCTGAGCGATCCCAAAACCAGCACCATCCTTCTCGATTACAAAACCGGGATTCGTTCTGCGGTACGTCATCTCGCCGAGTTGGGACATAGCCGGATCGCCTTCCTGGCCGGCCCCCACAAGATTCATTCAGCTATCACCCGCGAAAATGACTATCGCAACGCGATGGAAGAAGCGAATCTCACCATCCAGAAGAAGTGGATCATCGAGTGCGATCACACGCCCAAAGGCGGCATGGCCGGCTTTGCCAAGCTGCAGTCTCTTCCTTCGCGCCCTACCGCAATCCTCTGCTCGAATGACATGACCGCGATTGGAGTTTTGCGGGCGGCTTACTTACAAGGGCTCCGCATTCCGCAGGATGTGTCGGTGATCGGCCTCGACGACATTGACTTTGCTGAATTCACGCTTCCGCCATTGACCACCATCCGCTTGTCGCGGAGCGACCTTGCCCGCGCCGCTTTCGAAGCGCTGCGGCAACAAGCTGAAAACACCGGCAACCCGAAGATGCAGCGCGAATTCCTCGTATCGACCAGCCTCGTTCTGCGAGGCTCGACGGCAGCACCGCGAGAACTGCGACCGCTTGACGTCGTTGGAAGCTGATCCCCTATCGCGTCAGGCCGACGGCGATACCAATCTCCGCGCATTTCTCAGGATGACAATCTCGCTTCGCGTTGCTTCCGCGGCAACGCGGCGATGGCGGTAAACCCGCGATTCGCCAAAGCGGATCTCCGCCGTGAAACCCGCCGTTCCCAGAACCTTCCACAAATGAGACAGGAAGCTTTCGTCGCCATACCAGCAAAGGTCGCGCTCGGGCGCGCCGTCGGCCTGGATATAGCGAAGAGCCGCTGCTGTCACGGGCGCGCCTGACTTCACGGCAGGCTCGAAGAGACGCGCGTGAAATCGCAGGACGGAACTGCCGTCGGTGCTCGTTCCCTCGGGGAAGAACAGCACGGGAACGGCGAGGTCGAGCCGCGACGAGATCAGCGCAGCCACCTTCTCCGCGCTCGCCAGGCTCGATCGATCGATAAACAGCGTGCCCCCGGTGCGGGCCGCCTTGCCAAAGAACGGCCAGCCCCTGATTTCCGCCTTGGCGACAAAGAAGCACGGCATGGCCGCGCTCAGGATCGCGACGTCGAGATAGCTCAGGTGATTGGAAACGACGATCCCGCGGCCTGGCGGTTCCCCCTCGACCGTGTAACGAACGCCAAGGCTGCCAAGCACCAACCGGCAGGCATCCTGGAGCCACAATGCGCGGCGCTCGAGCGACAACCGCCCTCGCACCCGAATTGCCCAGTAGCGCATGATGCAGAGCGCCAGCGCACATCCCAGCGTCACAGCACGCCGGGCCGCCCTGAAACTCACTGCGTGAGAGGTGCCAGGAACCGGTTCCGCGCGCCGGGCGAAAGCATCTTGAGATCGAGCAATGTGAGGAAATCGATCGTGCCGAATTCTCGGTCCCAAGCCGGTGGTGCGCAGATCCGCGCACCGATGGCGAGATACGTCTTCAGCAGCTTGGGAACCTTGGTCGAAGCCGGCCGCGAGAGATCCTGAGAGTCGAGCGACGGCTGTTCGTGCGCGCCCTCCTGCTCGGTGGGGCAGGCGAACGCAGCGGTTGGCTCCGTGGCCAACTCAGGAGATACCCGGTAGTGCTCGAGTTGACGGTACATCATCCACCCTTCTCCGGGATCCTGCGAATTCAGTGATGAGCAACCGACAAGATAGCGCAGCCCCATGTCGGTAGCATACTGCGCGATCCCCCGCCACAAAAGCGTCAACACTTCAGGCGTGCGATGCTCGCGATCGATCGACGCGCGTCCCAGTTCGAGAATGCCGCCGCGCAAAGGCTCGTAGGGCGCAAAATTGAATTCCTGCTCGGAGTAATAACCCAAATGCCGCGCCGCAGTATCTCCCGATTGCATCCGGTACGTGCCCACGATCCGATGCGTCATTTTTTCTTCGACAATCAGGTGCTCGCAGAACAAATCGAATTGATCGGTGTCGAGGCCGTTTTCGTAGGAACTCTCCAGCCCCTCACCCATCTCGAGATTGAACACCCTGAACCGGAGCCGGCAAGCAGCCTCGCGATCCCGCAGCGTCTGCGCCAGGCGAACGCGGTATTTTCCCACCTCCGCATGAATTTGCGGACGCGGTGATTCAATGGCAAAGGACGGAAGAAAAACCGATGGTGGGATTTCCACCGAGGGGGTGGAACCGGATACGTGAGCGAGAGGAAGTTTCTTCCCGGCTGGCGTAATCACGGCAATAGTATTGGCCGGGTATTGTAAGAAGACCGTGAACCTGATGCGAAAACGCGGCTAATACTTCGTGTTGCTGTAACTCATCCGTAACAAAAATGGGCCCCCCGCATCAATTGTCGGGAGGTGAAGTGCCGATCTCGTCTCCGCGAGGGAGAAAGAACCGGAAAACTGTGCCCTGGCCCTTTTTGCTGCGCACAGCAATGGTAGCGTGGTGCTTGTCGAGAATGCCTTTTGAAACCCAGAGACCGAGGCCGGTCCCCGCTTCACCTTTGGTGGTGGCGAAGGGTTGAAAAAGGCTGCGAAGCATCGCTCGATCCATTCCCGAGGCATTGTCAGCGATGGTCACAGCGACCCCTTTGCGGCCGGAGCGGTCTGTTGCAGGCTGAACGGCAACAATCAGGCGGCCATGAGCTTTGAGCGCGTCGAGTGCGTTGCGGATCAGGTTCGTGATCACCTGTTGAATCTCGCCGGGCTGGCACAGCACCTCTGGAGATGGCCGATAGCGCCGCTCCAATTCGATCTTGCGCGAGCCGATCTCCCGTTCATGGAAGAAGAGGACTGCATCGATCAATTCCTCGATCATGCAGCGCGCTGGTGCGGTGTGTTGGCGATAGAACTTGAGACTTCGCGCTGCGATGTGTGACAGTCTCTGGAGCTCTTTATCGGCGGCCTCAAGCAGATTCTTGGTGTTGCCTGAGACCGACTCGTCCATTCTGGCAAGAAACAAAACGTTGGTGACAGCCTCAAGAGGATTGTTGATCTCGTGAGCGATGCTTGCCGCCAGTCTTCCCGCAACGGCAAGTTGCTCT
This sequence comes from Occallatibacter sp., assembly GCA_035308825.1. GTDB lineage: Bacteria > Acidobacteriota > Terriglobia > Terriglobales > Acidobacteriaceae > Telmatobacter. The sequence goes on from DATGFX010000030.1 coordinate 301,321, forward strand.
GATCTGCGCAGCGCTTCCTCTGTCTGGCGGGTTTCGGTGGTGTCGCGGGCATAGATGCTGATGCCCTCGTCGGGCAGGGGGTAGATCCGGCACTGGTACCACTTGGCCAACGCGTCGAAATTGAATTCGAACTCAACGGGAACTCGGTCTATCATCGATCGCCGCGCACTTGATTCGACGGTTGTATTGCGAAACTCTGGCAGCGCATCCCACAAGACTTCTCCCAGTAGCGCGCGCCCCAGGCGGCTGAGAAACTCCGCGCATGTGGCGTTCGTGTAGGTTGCGCGGAATTCGCGGTCGAGGGTACAGAAAATCTCAGGAATGTGTTCGAGTGCTTCCCAGGCGAATTGCCTCACGCGGCTGATTTCACGATGCAGTGTTTGTTCCTGCTCGATCGCTCTCCGGCGCAGGCTTGCGAGCTTCAACTGTGCCTCCACTCTTGCCACCAGCTCGCGTGCGCTGAATGGTTTGCTGAGGTAGTCGTCGGCTCCACTGTCGATTCCTTCGATGCGCGACTCTTCACCGGCGCGCGCCGTAAGCATGATGACAGGAATGCCCTGAGTGGCGGGATTGTCGCGGAGCGCAGCGATGAAGGCGATGCCATCCATTTCGGGCATCATCACGTCGGTGAGCACAAGATCGGGACGGGATCGGGCAATCTGTTCGAGCGCCTGCCTGCCGTTCTCAGCCACCTGGAGATGAAATCGCCAACGGAGCAGCGACTGCAGGTAATCCCGCACATCGATATTGTCGTCAACGATAAGGATCGCCGGTTTCGCCACGGAAGAGTCGATGTCGCCCGCAGAATCGTCGAGGATGCCGGTGACTTCGCCGCCCAGGCGGCGTGGATCTGGAAGCCAGCCAAGAGCCTCCTGCACATAGGCTGCGGCCGATCCCCGCAGCGCAACCGGTTCAGCTTCGCGGACTGCACCGTGCCCCTGGGAAAGATGATTCGTGCCGAGCGGCAGCGAAACGAAGAACTGAGTACCCTCGCCGGGTGTGCTTTCAACTCGAACCGAGCCGTGGTGCATCTCAACGAGCTCGCGCACCAAAGCGAGGCCGATACCACTTCCCTCGTAGCTTCGCCGCCGCGCACGTTCAATACGAGTGAATCTTTCGAACAGGTGTGGCAGGTCCTCTTGGGAAACGCCGGTTCCCGTGTCTGCAACCGATAACTGCACCTCATCCCGATGTGCCCGCAGCGTTATACGGATTTCGCCTTCGAATGTCGACTTCAGCGCGTTCGAGAGCAGGTTGAGGACAATCTTTTCCCACATTTCCCGGTCCACAAAAACGGGCTCCGGAAGAGGCGGGCAATCGACAGCGAGAGACAATCCGCCGCGTTCGACCGCTGAGCGGAAGAGGCTGGCTAACTGGACCGTCAACAGAGAAAGATCGGTAGCTTCATAATTGGCCCGCATGCGGCCGGCCTCGATGCGAACAAAGTCGAGCAGCCCGTTGACCAGTTTGAGCAGGCGCAAAGCATTGCGGTGCAGCATCTCGAGCGACTCGGTTGATGGGGGCGACTGGCTGGTCAACGAGTCCTCTACTGGGCCGAGGATCAGCGTCAGGGGCGTGCGCAGTTCATGGCTCATGCTGCTGAAGAAGGCTGTCTTGGCGCGGTCTAGTTCAGCCAGGCTTTCGGCTCGCTGGCGTTCCTGCTCATAGGCTCGGGCGCTCGTAATGCTCGCGGCAATCTGGCCGGCTGCCAGGTCAAGAAAACCCGCGTAATTCGCATCCAATTGCCGGTACGGATTGAGCGCTGTGATGAAGACACCGGCCGGCTGCTCCTGTCCCGTTCTCGCAATGGGAACGAGTCGCGCACGAGCCGGCGGCTTGTCCCAGCAGCCCGTGGGCAGAACCGGAAAACACGAAGCAAGATCGTCGACGGTGATCGCGCGCCGTGCATCCAGGATCAGGTGAATTGGCCAGGGTGCTTCCAGCGACGCCGCATCGATGAGCGGGCTGGCAGCCGGATGGTCGGATGCAATGCCGGTTCGCGCGACAAGCCTGAGCTTTTCTCCCTTCTCATCGAAGAGGTAGGTCAGCGTGCAAGGCATGTCCTTCTGATCGACGAGGCCGCGTTCAATTCCCGCGTATACGTCCTGTTCCGTGATCGCCCCGGAAAGGGCTCCGGACAAGGCGCTCAGCGCGGCAAGCTGGCGGTCGCTGATGACTCGTTCCGTTTCTTCCATCACCACGCAAAGCATGCCGGTGATCTTGTGATCAGGGCCTGCGAGGGGGCTGTAAGAAAAGGTGTGGTACGTCTCTTCCTGGTATCCGCTGCGCTCCAGGAACAGCTGCATGGCTTCTTCCCAGCAGGCCTCGCCGGTTTCCATCACCCGTTCGATCAGGGGACCGATCTCGCTCCAGATCTCCGGCCACACTTCTCTAGCCGGTCGGCCGAGCGCCCAGGGGTGTTTCTTGCCCAGCGTTGTGCGGGCGTAGGAGTCGTTATAGAGTGCCGTGAGCTCTGGGCCCCAGGCCATCCACATCGAGAAGCGGGAGGTGAGCAGGACCCGGACGGGAATCTTGAGGCTGTCGGGCCAGCTTTCGATTGGACCGAGGGGTGTGGTCGACCAATCGAAGTTCCGGACGAGTTCGGACATCGGCTGCGAAGCTGCAGCTTCTTCGGAGTTCATGATGCCCGCTGCCGCCTCCATACAGGCTCCCGTTCGTTACTCTCGCCAAAAGCGTGCACCGGTTGCGCACTTTCAGCTCGGATCAATGAGTCCGTTTTTATGAAATAAAATGGCAGGACGTGGGTCAATGATCGTTCTGCTCAGATGCAGGGCCAACGCCGATGGTTGCACGATGACAAGGGCGGAGCACCCCTCTGGTAAGGTGCCGTGCACTGCATGTATGCTCAGCCCATGAACGAGACTGCTTCCGCAACCAGCCCCCACGTCAATCAGCTTGAGAAGGCGGCCTCGTCCTATCTGCGCTCCGCGCGGCATCAGCCGGTGTGGTGGAACCAGTGGAGCGAGGAAGTATTCTCACGGGCGCGTGCTGAGAATAAGCCTATCCTGCTCGACATCGGAGCCGTGTGGTGCCACTGGTGCCACGTGATGGATCGAGAATCCTACGAGGACCCGGAACTCGCGCGCATCATCAACGATCAATACATTGCCATGAAGGTTGACCGGGACGAGCGGCCCGACGTCGACTCCCGTTACCAGGCGGCCATTTCGGCCATCAGCGGGCAGGGAGGCTGGCCGCTGACCGCATTTCTTACCCCTGACGGGCAGCCTTATTTTGGCGGTACGTACTTCCCTCGCGACGACCGCTACGGGCGTCCCGGCTTCGGTCGAGTCCTTCTCACCATGGCGCAGGTGTGGAGAGAGCGGCGCCAGGAGGCGCTTGAGTCGGCCGCCAGCGTGATGGCGGCGATCGAGCAGAATGAGGCATTCTCCGGCCGCGGTGGCGAACTGAGCCTTGCGCTTGGGGACAAAATCTCGGCTGCAGCGATACGGCAATTTGACCCTCACCATGGAGGCTTCGGCTCGCAACCGAAGTTTCCACATCCGGGGGTGCTGGACCTGCTGCTTCACCAGGCAGTGAACCGCGGAAACAAGCAGGCGCGCGAAGTTTTCACCGTGACGCTCGACAAGATGGGGCAGGGCGGAGTCTACGATCAGCTCGCCGGCGGATTCCATCGCTACAGTGTGGATGAGCGCTGGGTCGTGCCTCACTTCGAGAAAATGCTCTACGACAATACCGAGCTACTGCGGAACTACGTGCACGGCTTTCAGAGTTTCGCCCGCGCGGACTTTCGACAGACGGCGCTGGAGATCATCGGCTGGCTTGATTCCGTCATGACCGACCGCGAGCGGGGCGGATTCTATGCCTCGCAGGATGCGGACATCAATCTCGACGATGACGGCGACTACTTCACCTGGACGCTGGAGGAAGCTCGCGCGGTGCTGAATCCGGCAGAACTTGAAGTCGCCACTCTGTATTGGGACATTGGCGAGCTGGGAGACATGCACCACAACCCGGCAAGGAACGTTCTCCATCGCAAGTACGCGCTCGAGGAGCTTTCCGGGAAGTTAAATAAGCCGGCGGAGGAGCTAAAGCGGCTGGTCGAATCGGCAAAAGCGAAGCTCATGGCAGTACGCAGCGAGCGGCCCACTCCGTTTATCGACCGGACGCTCTACACCGGGTGGAATGCGATGGCCGTGACAGCATATCTCGAGGCAGCACAAACGCTGTGTCTCGACGCACCGCGCGCATTCGCCCTGCGAACCCTGTCGCGCCTTCTTGAGGAAGCATGGGATGGGCAGAATGGGCTCCATCACGTCATCGCCTACCCCGAGAGCGCCGGCGTATCCCAGCCGGTGGCGGGCACGCTCGATGACTACGCATTTACCGTGCATGCCTGCATCGACGCCTGGATCGCTTCGGGCGACATGAGCTTTTACCATGCGGCGGTCAAGCTGGGTGACGCCATGTTGGCGAGTTTCTATGACAGGACCGCACGATCCTTTTATGACTCCGCAGCCCCGGAAGTGGGCGACGCGCCTCTGGGCGCCCTGGCTGCGCGGCGCAAGCCGGTTCAGGATGCGCCCACTCCGGCCGGCAATCCAAGTGCGGCCGCCGCGCTTCTGCGGCTCGAGGGATTGAGTGGACGCGAGGACCTGCGCCAGATCGCGGAGGATACGCTGAGGTCCTTCTCGGGAATCGTGGAACACCTGGGTCTGTACGCAGGCAGTTATGGCCTGGCGCTGGAAAGACTGCTTCTCGATCCCGTACAGGTGGTTGTGGTGGGTTCCGGGCAGGAAGCCGAGCGCCTGGCGATGGCTGCCATTCCAGGATTTGCGGTCAACAAGACCGTCGTGCGGATTGCGCAAAACGCCCTCGTTCCCGGAGGACTGCCGGATGGATTGGCCGAAACGGTGCTCCAGGTTCCCAAGCCGGGCGCGAAAGCTTGGGCGCTCGTTTGCCGCGGTCGAACCTGCTTTCCGCCGGTCTCTGATCCCGACGCCGTGCAGCAGTTTTTGAAGCAGCCAGAGTGATCGGGCAGCGTTGATTCCGGCTACTCGCCCGAAAAGGGATTTCCTTTGACGGCCTGGATCGTAGTCGGGTCCGCCCCGGCTGCGGGCTCTTCGGGTTGGTTTTTGCCGGCTTCGGCGGTTCCTGCCATCGCTGAGACACGGTAAGGATTGCCGGGCAGGAGCTGATGCTCCTCTAGCGCGAGCCGAACGCGCCGGCGAAACTCACGCACCGGCGCATATTGCTTGGTCGCCCTGGTTTTGAAGACGACAGGGAAGATGATTTCAGAACCCTTGATGGCGTCGACGCCCAGAACCTGCGGGTCGGCAATGAAGAGATCGCGAAATTCCTCGTTGTTGCGTACATCCATGGCAATACTTTTCAGCATCTCCAGCACAGTGTCGGGATTGGCCGAGTAGTCGACGCTTACGTTCACGGTCGTTACCGAAAAGTCAATACTTTGGTTGGCCACAGTTGTGATTTGCGAGTTGGGTATCACATAGAGAGTTCCGTCCGCGTCCCGCACGGTGGTTTTGCGTAGAGTCATCGCTTCCACCACGCCCGCGACGCCAGCAACGCGGACCGTATCGCCCACATTGAACTGGTCTTCGATCAGGATGAGGATGCCGTTGAGCATGTCTCGCACAATGTTCTGCGCCGCGAGTCCAATCGCCACGCCCCCCACCCCCGCTGTGGCCAGCAACGGCGCGAGATTGACCCCAACCGCCGCCAGGAACTGCATGCTCACGATGGCTGCAATGATCGTCAACCCGGTCGTCCGGATGACGCCAGCCAAGGTCCGCACCTGCGAAATCCGGCTGCTTCCGGCAGCGTGCTGCTCCGCAACGCGGATCATGCGGGTTGTCAAGATGCGCAGCAGGCGGCTGAGGACAAACCCGATGAGCGCGACGATGATCAGGTGCGGCAGCTTGCTGCGAATGAATTCCTGGGTATCCGTCGCCCACTCGTCGAGCACCTTGCCCACGAAACCGTCGGCAGCCCAGATACCCGATCGCGCAGCAACAAAAAATGGATACATAATTTCCCCTCTTTCTATCTATACTGTGCCCAGAATCCCCGAGGGGCCTTCCCTTTCCCGGCTGCTGCGGCCCCATACAGACAATTGGATCACCCCGACACCGAAATGTGCAGGCCAGGAGGTCTCCGTGGACCCGAGTCTGATTCATCGGACTGCCGCTCACAATATTTCAACTCAAAGGTACCCACGCTTGGTGGAGGCAGAAGGGCCACTCGTCTCTGCTCGAGATTCTGAACGATCGCACCCGGGAACGAGATAAGGAGAATCGCGATGTTCAACCGAAAGGGCTCGCGTGGTGTGATCTTCTTGCCGCGCGCAGACCGCAGGACGGCACGCCACCTCAGAGCTGTCAGCTTTTGTTTCTCGGTCGCGCTGGTCGTCGTTTTTGCCGCGATCGCTCAGAACGGGCCGCCAGGGGGCGCTCCCACATGCGACAAGGTGGTCGTGCCGGCGCCGATCAATCAGCCGCCCAATGCGAATGCGCAGATGGCTATGGCCCGGCCGTCGGATGGCCAAGGCAGCGCCGGGGAGGCCGCGGCGATGCGGCGCAAGCAGATTACCGATGACAGTTCACAGTTGCTTGCTCTTGCCATCGCTTTGAAGACCGACGTCGATAAATCCAACAAGGACACGCTTTCGGTTTCGGTCATCCGCAGGGCCGATGCGATCGAGAAACTTGCCCGTACCGTGAAAGAACACATGCGATTCGGCGGAAAGAGCTGAAACAAACAGCGCACCTAAAGGACGGATAAAAAATGTCCGATTTGCAAGCCAATTCGAAGATGACCCACAAAGTTGATTGCACACTACGCTGGGCGGTGATCGCCTTGGCGTGTGCATGCGTGGCTCGACCGGTCGTTCCGCAGGGCCAGCATCCCATGCAGGGGCCGCAGGTAGGCGTCACTTATGGCAGTTTCGGCGATTTGGATCCGGTTCTGGCCAAGCGGCAAGCGCGGATGCTGAACGTCGAAAGGCAGAAGCAGTTGGTTTCTGACGCGGCCAAGCTGCTGGAACTGGCCCGTGCACTCAACAGCGAGCTTGAAGCGGCGAATTCGGATTCGATGACTCCCGACCAGATGCACAAGATCGCGGAGATCGAGAAACTTGCGAAAAGCGTGAAAGACCGGATGACACTGACGGTTGGGGGGGTAGAGCCTGCCATTCCCATGACGGCAATTCCCTGACGAGGTGCTCTTCTGGTAGACTCCCACCCGGTGAAATGCACTGCGCGAGCTCAGCCTGCCTTCTACCGCAACGGTTGATAAAATAGATTGGCTCGTGTGATCGTCGGAGGTCGGGAATGGGACTTGCGGTTTCCGGTGCTCGAGTGCCGGAAGGCATTGCAGCGTCAGGCCGCCTGGCACCTGAGCACCTGGTCGAAATTTACCGGTTGATGGTTCTCTCCAGGCGTATCGACGATCGCGAAATCCTACTCAAGAGGCAGCAGAAGATCTATTTCCAGGTTTCCGGCGCAGGCCATGAAGCACTGCAAGTAGGGGCAGCACTGGCTCTTCGCTCCGGATACGACTGGTTCTTCCCGTACTATCGCGACCGTGCGCTTTGCCTCGCACTGGGTGTGACCCCCATGGAGATGTTCCTCCAGGCAGTGGGCGCGGCCGCTGATCCGGCAAGCGGCGGGCGTCAGATGCCGACACACTGGAGCAGCCGCGAGCGTCACATCGTCAGTACCTCGTCTTCGACGACCACCCAGGTTCTTCATGCCGTAGGATGTGCCGAGGCAGGAAGATACTTCAGTCTGCATCCCGAAGCTGCCGCGATTGGCAGCGGCGACTATCGCTCCTACCATGACGTACAGTTTCATGGCGATGAAGTGTCGCTCGCCTGCATTGGCGAGGGCTCCACGTCGCAGGGCGAATTTTGGGAGGCCCTCAGCACGGCTTCGAATCGCAAGCTTCCAGTCATCTTCTGCGTGGAAGACAATGGCTATGCGATCAGCGTGCCCGTCGAAGTCAACACACCCGGCGGCAACATTTCACGGCTGGTGGCGAATTTCCCAAATTTCTACTTTGCCGAACTGGATGGCACCGATCCCGAAGCGAGTCTCCGCGCCTTTCAAGCCGCCGCGGAGTATTGCCGCGCCGGTCACGGCCCGGCATTCGTGCACGGTCATGTGATCCGGCCCTACTCGCATTCGTTATCAGACGACGACAAGCTGTACCGCTCCGCTGCGGAACGGGAAGCAGACGCAATGCGTGATCCGCTCGCCAAGATGCAGATGCGCCTGCTGCGCGAAGGCATCCTGACCGCGGAAGAGATCACCGCTCTCGAGCAGGCAGCCGACCGCGAGGCCGCCGAGGCTGCGCAGCGCGCCCTGGAAGCGCCTTTACCTGAAACGGCATCGATCACGCAATTTGTGTATTCGCCGGAGCTCGATCCGACCAGCGCCGCGTTTGCCACCGAGACGCCTGCGGCCCCGGGTTCAGCGGGCGGAGGCAAAGCGGGCAGGGAAAAGGGCCGCGAACCGCGCACCATGGCCGATCTCATCAACGCATGTCTGCATGACGAGATGCGCCGTGATCCACGCATCATTGTTTATGGCGAGGACGTGGCCGATGCAAGCCGGGAAGGCAGTCTTGCCGAAGTAAAGGGGAAAGGCGGCGTTTTCAAGCTCACTGCCGGGCTGCAGAAGGAGTTTGGGTCGGAACGTGTCTTCAATTCGCAACTGGCCGAGGCCAACATCGTCGGCCGCGCGATTGGATACGCCGTGCGGGGGATGAAGCCGGTTGTCGAAATTCAATTCTTCGATTACATCTGGCCGGCGATGCACCAGATCCACAATGAGCTGGCGCTGATGCGCTGGCGCTCGAATGGCGCGTGGGGGGCGCCTGCGGTTCTGCGCGTTCCGATCGGCGGCTACCTGACCGGCGGCGCGATCTATCACTCCCAATCGGGAGAAAGCATCTTTACGCACATCCCGGGATTGCGGGTCGTCTTTCCATCCAATGCGCTCGATGCCAATGGCCTGCTGCGCACCGCAATTCGCTGCGACGATCCGGTCCTCTTCCTGGAGCACAAGCGTCTCTATCGCGAATCGTATGGGCGGGCGCCGTATCCCGGACCGGAATTTGCGATTCCGTTCGCGAAGGCCAAGGTGGTTCGTCCCGGCTCGCATCTTACCCTGGTGACCTATGGGGCCCTGGTGCCGCGCGCACTGCAGGCTGCGGAAAAAGCGCAGCGCGAGAACGCAATCGATGTCGAGGTGCTCGATCTGCGCACGCTGAGCCCCTATGACTGGGAAGCTATTGCGGAATCAGTTCGCAAAACCAGCCGGGTGATCGTTGCACACGAAGACATGCTGAGCTGGGGGTATGGCGCCGAAATCGCGGCACGCATTGCCGATGAGCTTTTCGAAGATCTCGACGCGCCGGTTCGCCGCATCGGAGCGATGGATACATTCGTGGCCTACCAACCGGTGCTTGAAGATGCAATCTTGCCGCAACCGGAGACGATTCTCGACGCAATTCGCAAACTGCGCTCGTATTAGCGCGACGCCAGCAGGATGCCGACAGCCTCAGGCAGCGAAGTTGCGCGACTGTCCGCAAGCGTTCGTGCTTGCTCCGCGCCGGGCTTCTGCCGGCCCGGATCTCCCTCGATGAAGATGGTCCTCATTCCCAGTCGATGCCCGAACTCGATGTCGCCCAAAGAGTCGCCAATCATCACGCTCGTATGAGCGCTGATCTCAGGGAATTCCTTGCTGGCTTGTTCAAACAGACCAGGGAGAGGCTTGCGGCAGTTGCAAGCATCGCGATCGTGCGGGCAGAAGTAAAAGCCATCAACGTGAGCGCCGTGCGATTGGAGCACGGTCTGGAATTCTGACTGGATCGCGATTACATCCGCGACCGTGAAAAGTCCCAACGCGACGCCGCGCTGGTTCGTTACCACGATGACCCGAATTCCCGCCCGATTCAACCTGGAAATTGCCTCCGGAACGCCGGGCAGCACGTAGAAATCCGCGATACGCTGAACCCATTGTCCTTCCGGCATCTTTTCATTGATCACGCCATCGCGGTCGAGGAAGACCGTGCGCACGTTTGGCGCGAATGAGGTTTTATCTATCTCGGGCACACCGTTATGATAGCAACCATGCATTCATGCAATGACTTGTTCGGGCGGATCTGGCAGGGGGCGCGATGATTAGCCAGCTTCACCAGATCATCCAGGAGATCGAGCATAGGTGGGCGGCCAAGCGGCTGCTCGTTGTCGGCGATGTGATGCTGGATAAGTACGTTTGGGGCGAAGTGGGCCGCATCTCTCCGGAAGCTCCGGTGCCCGTCGTACGCGGGATGCACCAGGATGAGAAACCGGGTGGCGCGGCCAACGTGGGGATGAATCTCGCTCGGCTTGGAGCGCAAACCACGGTAGTGGGATTCGCCGGCGGCGATGAGAATGAAAATCTGCTGGGCGCCAGCCTTCAATCCAATGGCATTGCGCACCACTTCGTCTCCTCCAGAGATTTTCCGACCATCACCAAAACGAGAATCCTTGGCGGGCGACAACAGATGTTGCGGCTGGATCTTGAGAAGGCGGGCACTCGCGAGGCTGCCGATTATGACCGGCTGACACAGAAGGCGCTGTCACTGCTGCCCAATTGTGATGCTCTTGTGCTCTCCGATTACGGCAAAGGGTGCCTCGCTCCCGAGGTTTGCCAGACCCTGATTTCGGCTGGCCGCAAGATGAGCATTCCAGTCCTGGTCGATCCGAAAAGCCAGGACTTCGAGCGCTACCGCAACGCGACCACGATTTGTCCTAATCTCAGCGAGCTATCACGCGTAACCCACATCGAATCCGGCAATCTCGATGCGCTGCTCAGCGCGGCCGAATCGCTGGTTTCCACGCTCGGCATCGAATTCCTGACGGCGACGCTAAGTGAAAAAGGCATCGCCCTGGTACGAGCCGGGAACAGGATGATTGCTCCGGCGCGAGCCCGCCAGGTGTTCGACGTCTCGGGCGCAGGCGACACGGTTGTCGCCGTGATGGCCTTGTGCCTGGCTTCGCATGTGCCGCCCGAGGATGCCGTGCAGCTTGCCAATCTTGCCGCCGGCATCGTGGTCGGCAAGGTGGGTACGGTGCCCGCGGAGAAACACGAACTGCTCGCAGCGTTGAATCCGCAAATCGCCTTACACGCCGAGGACCGCGTGATGACACGCGGCGACCTGGTTCAACGTGTCGCGCTATGGAAAGCGAATGGCGAACGCGTCGTCTTCACCAACGGCTGTTTCGATCTGCTTCACATCGGGCATATCACGCTTCTTGAAGAGGCCCGCCGCTGCGGCGACCGCCTCATCGTGGCCATCAACAGCGACGCATCCGTGAGTGTGCTGAAGGGTCCAAGCAGGCCGATTGTCGGCGAACGCGAGCGGGCTCGCGTTCTGGCCGCGCTGGCCTCGGTGGATGCCGTGGTGATCTTCGACGAGCCGACACCCCTCCAGCTCATCGTGGCTGTGCAGCCCAACGTATTGGTCAAAGGCGGCGACTACAACGCCGAAACCATCGTGGGCGCAAGCGAAATGGAATCCTGGGGCGGCGACGTGAAGATTGTTCCCCTGGTTCAGGGTTTCTCCACGACTCACCTCATCGAGAAGGGCGCTGGACGCTAGGAACCCTGTTGCTGACGCCGTTGCCCAGATACAATACGGGGATGGATTCCCAGCTCCGAACTTGGCGCTCCCCGGTTCTTGGGGGTTTGGCGGGCTTCCCGGCATGAAGGGCTTCGTGCGCCTTGTTCGCTACGGATTGCCTTACACGCTGCAGTGGATCCCGGGCGTGCTGCTCCTTGCGATGGTGGGCCTGCTCGATGCGCTTCGACTGGCCCTGTTTGTGCCCATCATTGGGGTCGTGCTTCAGCCGGCAAATCCTTCGAATGCCTTGCCGCTGTTCCCCTCCGCGCCGGCTCGATGGCAATTCGACCTGCACCACGTGATTCCCAGCTGGATACACGTCCATAACGTTCTGAACATTGTTGCCATCGCTCTCGTCGGGTCGACGGTGATTAAGGGAATGTGCGATTACGCCGGCACATACCTCGTGAATTATGCAGGTTTCGCTACGGTGACCGACCTGCGCAATCACCTGTACGAGATCATTATTCGCCGTTCGTCCAGTTTCTTTCACAAGCATCCTACCGCGACCATTCTTTCCACGCTGATCAACGATGTCGATCGCGTGCAAACTGCGGTCAGCGCGGTGCTCGGCGACTTTTTGCAGCAATTCTTCACTTTTCTTTTCACGATTGGCCTGGTGATCGCCTGGGGCGGGCGCCTCAGCTGGGCTCTCCTGTTGTTCGTACCGGCGGTGATTGCTTCAGCCCGGCGCATCGGCAGGTCGGTGCGCAAACGAACCAGGACGGGGCAGGACAAACTCGCCGAGATCCAGAACATCCTGCACGAGACCGTGACGGGCAACCGCATCGTTAAGGCGTTCAATACCGAACTGTGGGAGATCCTGCGTTTCAAGAATGCCGCCAGGCGCCTGTTCAAGGCCAACCTGCATAGCGTCCAGGTGCAATCGATCACGTCGCCCCTGATGGACACGATTGGGGCAATCGCCATAGCCCTGCTCTTGTGGATCGGCCGAAACGAGATTCAGCACGGACGGATGAAGACCGAAGTCTTTATGGCATTCATCATTGCGCTGTTCAAGCTCTACGATCCCGTGCGAAGATTTGCTTCCTACTACAACAGCTTCCAGCAGGCGATGGGCGCCTCGCTATCGATCTTCGGCTTCTTTGACACACGCGATGAGGTGAAAGAAAAGCCGCGCGCGATCGCGCTGAAGGGATTCACCCAGGCGATCCGCTTTGAGAATGTCGGATTCTCCTATTCGAGCGACGCAGGCGAGCACCAGATCCTGCATCACGTGAATCTTGATGTTCATGCCGGAGAAGTGCTGGCGGTCGTCGGCCCCAGCGGCGCCGGCAAATCCACGCTGGTCAATCTCATTCCGCGATTCTTTGATGTAACGTCGGGGCGCATCCTGATTGACGGGAATGATATCCGCGACCTGACTCTGGCATCGCTGCGGCGGCAAGTGGCTCAGGTCACGCAGGAGACGATCCTGTTCAACGACACGGTTCGCAACAATATTGCCTACGGTCAGCCCGAAACGAAGGACGCGCTCGTCGAGCAGGCAGCGCGAAACGCGCTGGCGCATGATTTCATTCTGCGCATGCCGCAGGGATACGCGACTGTTATTGGAGAAAAGGGCTTCCGGTTGTCAGGCGGCGAGCGTCAGCGTATGGCCATCGCCCGCGCGATTCTGAAGAACTCTCCGATTCTGATCCTGGATGAGGCCACCTCTGCGCTCGATGCCGAAAGCGAATCGCTGGTGCAGGCGGCCCTTGCCAATCTGATGCAGGGACGCACCGTGGTGGTCATTGCGCATCGACTCAGCACCATCCGGCGCGCCAACCGCATTGCCGTGCTCGAAGACGGACGGATTACGGCCATCGGTCCCCACGACGAACTGCTTCTCACTTCACCCACCTATCAGCGCTTGTACCAACTGCAGTTCATTGATGCGCCCGAGGTTCATCCCTCCTTAGCGCACGATCCCCTGGCACAGTATCCATTGCTGTTTGAACAGGAACTCTCTTCAGAGGCAAGGAAATCGTAAGCATGCCGATTTACTCGATGACTGGATTTGCACGCGTTCAGGGACGGATTCACGATCGCCTTGTCTACACGCTCAGCCTCAAAAGCGTGAATCACCGATTCCTTGACTTGCAGCTCCGCTTGCCGTCGGGTCTCGACGCGCTGGAGATGAATCTACGCCGCATCCTGAAAGAAAACCTGGTGCGCGGGCACGTCGAATTGGCCCTTTCGATCGATCGATCGGGACCGCAACGGGCAGGCTTCAATCGCGAGCTCGTTTCTGGCTACATCGAGGCATTTCAATCAGCCCGCGAAGAGTTTTCGCTTCTCGGCGAGCCGGATCTCAACGTCATTCTGAGGCTTCCAGCCGCGTTGCAAAACGACAACCGCGGCAACAACGATGAGCAGGATCTCGCCGCACTCTCCGAGAGCGTTCTGACGCAGATGATCCCGCTGCTGGAAGAGCTGAAACAGATGCGTGCGCGCGAAGGCGAGGCTCTCGAGGGCATTCTGCACGCCTCGCTCAATCGCCTGGCCGAAGCGACGGAAGGCGTGGCGGCGTTGCGGCCCGAGGTGGAACAGCGCTACCAGGAGCGGCTCACGCAGCGCCTGACCGCCGCTACCGGTAACGAATTTAACCGGCAAAGGCTGCTCGAAGAGGTCGCGGTGCTGGTGGATCGCAGCGACATCGCCGAAGAGCTGGCGCGCATGACTACCCACATCGGCCATTTTCGTGAACTGCTTGCCGGCGGCGGTGAAGTCGGCAAGAAGCTCGACTTCCTCCTCCAGGAAATGAACCGGGAAGCCAATACGCTGCTCTCGAAAACTGGAGGCGTCGGCGGCAAGGGTACGCGCATTACGGAATTAGGCCTGGCCATGAAGGCCGAAATTGAGAAGACGCGCGAGCAGATTCAGAACGTTGAGTGAATTGAGTATGCCGGATCGCGATCAGAACGTGAAGGGGACCTAACGGAAAGTGGCAGGAATCTTATTCATCATTTCGGCGCCATCGGGCTCAGGCAAGAGCACCATCGTCAACGAACTGCGCAAGCAGGTGAAGGACGTCGATTTTTCCATCTCGTGGACTACGCGTCCGCCGCGCGGATCGGAAGAGAACGGCCGCGAGTACTATTTCACGACGAAAGAAATCTTCGAGCGGATGGTTGCCGAAGGGGACTTCCTGGAACATGCCCAAGTCTTCGGGGAGCACTACTACGGGACCGCGCGTCAATCATTGGATGAGGCGCGCCGGGGTGGTCATGACCTGCTGCTCGACATTGATGTGCAGGGAGCGGCACAGGTCCGCGGATCCATGCCTGAGGCAGTGAGCATATTTGTGCTTCCGCCTACGCCCAAAGAGCTTCGCACCCGGCTGCGCAATCGAATGCGCGCAGAGGGGAATGTGGATGAGAAGGAGCTACACCGAAGATTGAACGAAGCCCGCAAGGAAATTGAGAAATATCGCGATTACAGCTATATTTTGATCAACGACGTCCTTGACCGGGC
>DATGFX010000031.1:0-109468 GCA_035308825.1 Occallatibacter sp.
GCTTCTCGCGGATTTCATCGGCCGCAACGCGGTTCAGCCGGTCGGCCTTGGCTTGCAGGTTCAGCGCTTCAAGCTCTTCGTAGCTCAAAGACAGAAAGTTCCGGTACTCAATCGACATGGTTCTCCTTAGGGGCGGGAAAGCAATAGAAGTACAGTGAAATTTTACGGTTCTCGAAATGAAGAACTCATAAGGAAATCGTGTGCTCGAGAGCCTGCTGATGAGGAAAACTCGTCCATCATGCGTCGGTTTGTAAGTATTTCGTATTGAACTTTAGATAGAAGTTATGCGCAGATCCACGCAATAAACTCAGGATACACAAAGGCTTCTCTTCATGCGCTCTCGTAAGGCGCTTCAACTATTCTTCGCGGTCCTTATTCAATCTTCATGTGAAGCCTGCATTAATGATTTCAGTCTCCATGGGAAGTGGGAACACCCGCTGCCATTAAGGAGCGCCCAGCAGCATCTCGATCCTTTGTAGCCGCGACATTCAGATCTTTTTTCCTGTGTAGCACCCCCTTGGGAATCGCGTGTAGATCCCAAACGCCTGTGGTGTCTTTGCTCTTCGTTGAGAAGTCACGACAGAGATCAACATCGGAGGAATCATGTCTAGCTCCATCTTGACGCACCGCATTCTGCAAGCAGTTGCCGGGATTGTGATCAGCATTCCGATCGTCGCGAGCGCTCAAACAGAAGCGCCTTCTCCTGCACCGCAGGCAGCCCCATCTGCGGGAACAGCTGCGCCGGGCCAGGCTGCGCCGGGCCAGGCTGCTCCGGCAGCACCAGCCGCGGCTCCTGCTCCGCCTCTTCATTTCCCATGGAAGGTGGGACCGATGGCGGTCACAGGTTTCATCGACGGCTATTACACCTACAACAACAATCATCCCGGCGATCCCGCCAACGGGCAATTGAACGACCTTTACAACTTCAACGACAAAGCCGACGCAGTTGAGTTGAGCGCGCTGAAGCTTACCCTGAATCACGATCCCGCTCCAGTCGGCGCGCACTTCGATTTTCTCTACGGCCGGACGAACGGGTTGGTCAATGCTGGGGAACAAGGGAATTACATCGAGCAGGCATTTCTCAGCCTGAAGCCGGCGAAGGCCAAGGGATTTGAAGCGGATTTCGGCAAGTTTGTCACCTCCGCGGGAGCAGAGGTGATTGAAGCCAAGGACAACTGGAATTACTCCCGCTCGCTGCTCTTTGCCTGGGCGATTCCGTACTGGCACGCCGGTCTGCGGACTTCCATGCCTGTCTCAAAAGTCGAGACCGTCGGCGTCCAGCTTGTGGACGGTTGGAACACCATCACGAAAACCCAGGGTTGGGTCACATTGGGCCTGACCAGCGCGCTCGTGAAACCGAAGTACACGTGGAGCCTGAATGTCTACACGGGTCCCGAGCATGCGACGGCTGCCCACGGGTATCGCAACCTTGTGGACACCACACTTCTTCTCACGCCGAACACGAAGTTCAACGCGTATATCAACTACGACTACGGCCAAAACCGGGACGCTATCGTGAACGGAGCCGGCGACACGAAGATCAATTCGTGGCAGGGGATTGCCCTTGCCGCTCACGAACAGTTCAAGGCCGCGCACGCCGTTGCTTTCCGCTATGAATACTTCAACGATCCCAATGGATTCAGCACGGGGCTAACGCAGCACCTCAACGAGGTGACGGGGACCTACGAATATAAGGTTCCGAAGCTTCCGCAGGCGCTGGTGTCGCGGCTTGAGTATCGGCGCGATATGTCGAACCAGCCGTTTTTCCACAAGGCGACCGAAGGCGTGGTGGATGCTCAATCCACGTTTTCGATCGGGTTGATCGCGATTTTTGCGCCGCATCAGTGAGTGCGGCGTGTTTCTTTATTTCATCTTCACGCGCTGATCAATAGCGTTGATGCACGGCGACATTGACCAGATTTGGCCGTTTGTCGCATCCAGTGACGCGACGCGGCCACCAGCCGGGTGAAATTCAAGTATTCAGGAGAAGACCTCATGGCAGAGCAAAAAGCACCTCAGATGCAAGCTACGTTGGGACTTACCGGGCTCACCAGTAACGCAATGGCGCTGATTGCACCGGGCGCTTTTCTCTGGCTCACGTTCCTGATTCAGGCGACAACGGGCGTGGCAGGACAGCCCTCGACAGCACCGGCCATGTGGATGGGCATCTTTGCCGCTCTGCTGCTTTGCCTGGCAACGGCGGTGGCGTACGCAGAGATCTCGAAGCTCTATCCCGGAACGGGATCGAGCTACTACTATGCGGAGCAGGCGATGCTCTCGAAGGACAAGGCGTTCAAGTACGCACGAGTTGCCAAGTTCATCGTGGGCTGGGGCTCGCACCTGTACTACTGGGTGTATCCGGGTGTGATGGTTGCGACGACCGGAATCTTTGTCGGCTACGTGGTCGGTTTCCTCTTCCCGTCGTTCATGAGCGGATCGAATCCAGGACCGTTGTTCATGGCCATGGTGGCTGTCGTCTTTTCGTTCTTTGTCGCCTGGATTGCGCAGAAGGGCGCGGGCGCTTCAACGGCTGTGAACCTCGCTATTAACGTGGTGCAGATTTCGGCGCTGGTTGTCTTCAGCATCCTTGCGCTCGGGTATCGGGCCAACCATCCGGCAGGCACGAGCGGTCCGACGACGTTCCAGTACGACGCGCAAACGCTTCAGACCTACACGTATCAATTTGCAACGGCGAAGGACGGCTCGGTGGTGCGCGATGCGAGCGGAACGCCCCAGCCTCTGCTGGACAAATCGGGCAAGCCGCTGCCGTTTGTGGTGGACTATCCAACCACCGACGCAAGCGGGAATTTCCTGACACACAAGAATGCCGCTTCGGTCGTTGGTATTCACAAGGTCAGCTGGGTCTTCATTCAGGCAACGGTTGCCATCCTGATCCTGGTGGGATTCGAGTCAGTGACGGCCATGGGCGGCGAAGCGAAGAACCCTACGAAACATATTCCGATCGCGGTGATCGCCTCGCTGTTGATCCAGGGGCTGATTTGCTACCTGTTTGAGTATTTCGCGGCAAACTATTTTCTCAACTCCGGGTATTCAATGCAGAACGCCTCAGGGTCGGCTGCGCCTGTTGGCGACATGATGATCGTGGTGGGCGACGCTCTGCTGGGACAGGGCCGCGGAAAGTACTTCATGCTGGCCGAGGCGTTCACTGTGTTCCTAGCGCTTATCGGCACAACGCTGAGCTGCATGAACACAGGCGCTCGCGTGACTTATGCGATGGGCAAAGATGACGAGGCGCCAGAGCATTTCGGCATGCTGCACGCCAAGTCGCTCACACCACGCCGCGCGATCTGGACGTTGGCCGCGATTTCGGCGGTAGTGGGTTGCGTAGCGGTTTCGGCGGTATTTGCCGACGCTTCGGCGCTGTCCGACGCTGCCATCTCGGCATTGCCTCACAACATCCTTTCGAGCTGGGGCTATCCGTCGCACGACACGCTGGTCAAGCTGCCGAACTCGCTGCTGGCGATTACGCTGACGTCCAACTTCGGCACGTTCATTCTGTACGCACTGAGCTGCTTCCTTTGCATCGTGGCCTATAGCCACCGCCCCGACAGGAACATCATGCTGCACGTGCTGATACCAGGCTTCGGGTTGCTGGCGAACCTCACCTGCATGGCGTTTTACGTGATCGGCCCATTCTTTAACCTGGGCACGAAGATGGAACCGCTGACGGCGCTTGGCATTTCGGCACTGTGGGGCTTGTACGGAGCTTACTACTTCGTCAAGTCGTCGAAGAAGAAAGGGAAGTCCATTCTGCTGGAGACGAAACAGGCTGTGATCAGCAACTGAGTTCGAGGCCATTCTTGATCGTTGAGGTCAAGGATGGCGCATCTCAAAGGGCATCGGCTCCCTCAAGTCGGCTATCTTTCATGCTCGATGTTCAATTTGGCCAGGCAAGCGATCCCGGCAAAGTCCGCACCAACAATGAGGACGCGCTGGGATCGTTTTTGCCCAATTCGCGCAGGGAGAATCGGGCCCTGGGTTTTCTGTTCGCCGTTGCAGACGGCGTGGGCGGCCTTGATCTCGGTGAGGTGGCTTCTGCCACTGCAATCCAGGTCGTAACCAGGGAATTCGCAGAGGCGCAGGCGGGCTCAATGCATGCGGGCCTGCTGCCTCGCCTGGTGCAGCATGCCAATGCCGCGGTTCACGATTTGCGGCTGGAACGCGAGTACCGGGGCAGGGCCATGGCTACTACGCTGGTTGCGTGCGCTTTGCGTTACGACCAGGCTGTCATCAGCCACGTTGGCGATTCCCGCTGTTACCTGGTTCGCAAGGGCAAGGTCCGGCAGGTCACTGAAGACCACACATGGGTGGCGCAACAGCGGAAGCTCGGGTTGATCTCTGCCGAAGATATTTCCTCTTCCGACGCGCGTCACGTCCTGATCCGCAGCCTCGGACCAGAGATGTTCGTTTCTCCCGACACCAGTTCCATCAGCGTCGAACCGGGCGACGTACTCGTCTTGTGCACGGATGGTCTGCACGACGAACTGCCGCAAATGGAGATGGCAACGATCGTGTCGCAGCCGCAGAAGGACGTGGAGCTAATTGCCCGCGAACTGGTGGCGCGCGCGGTGGAACTTGATGGAAACGACAACACCACTGCGCAGGTGATCCGGGTGCGAGCGGTCGAACAGGTAGGCATGTACCGCGGAAGACCGTACCGGCTGGCCTGAGCTGGACAAGGCGGCGGGCCCACATCGGTGAGTTGTTTGGCTGCCGCTCAGTTTTCCCGATACATTGAAAGCAGGATCCGGAGGAGCAGAGCTGGAATGGGTTTCTTTGACGGCTTCGAAGCCGGCGCCAAGATCGACTCCTATGTGATCGAGGAGCCGGTAGCGCGCAGCGGCATGGCGTCGATTTATCGAGCCCGGGACGGGCGCGATGGACGGATGGTGGCGCTGAAGATTCCGCATCCGGATATGGAGTCCGATCCCGTCCTGTTTGACAGGTTCCAGCGTGAAGCGGCGATCGGCGAGAAGCTTGTTCATCCCGGCGTGATGCGCGTTTATGGAGGCGAGCCACGATCCCGGGTCTACATGGTGATGGAATGGTGCGAGGGGCGATTATTGCGCCAGATTCTAAAAGAGGGCCGCATCTCGCAGGACCGCGCTATTCGCATCACGCTCTCGGTGCTGAATGCTCTCGAATACATCCATCAGAATGGCGTGGTGCACCGCGACCTGAAACCGGAAAACATCATGGTCGACTCAGAAGACCGCATCAAGCTCATCGATTTCGGAATCGCGGGCGATACCGCGGCGCGACGCCTGACTTATGCGAACCTGACAGCGGCATTGGGAACCGCCGATTACATTTCGCCTGAACAGATCAAAGGGAAGCGGGGTGACGGGCGCTCCGACATCTATGCCGTGGGCGTGATTCTCTACGAAATGGTAACGGGCAAACTGCCGTTTTCCGGATCCAATCCCGTGGAAGTGATGAACGACCGGCTGCTGAATTATCCGATGCCTCCGTCGGTGGCCGACTCGGCGGTTTCACCGCAATTGCAGGAGACGATCTACAGGGCCATCGAACGCGATCCCAAGTCGCGATATGCCACCGCGCATGATTTTGCGTGGGACCTCGAACACCTAGACCAGGTTGGCGTGGAAGATCGGATCGAATTGCGCGACTGGCGCAAAAGAAAATCAAGGCTCCCGCGCGTGATTCTTTACTATGGAGCGCTGGCGATGATTCCCGTGGTGGTGCTTCTGCTCATGATGCTGTTTGCGAGTCGCCACTGACGAGAGAAATGGCTCGAGGAGGGGCGATCACTCTGGATGAAGTGGCGGGCCCGTGCACGGCGAGTTGGCTCCTCCGATAGTCATGACCGCGGTCGAATGCGTATGATGAGCGCGGGATTCCTGCGTGGCCGGTTTCACGAAAATCGTGGTTTGGCTGGTGGCCGGCGGGTTGGGCGCCATTCTCGCTGCCAGCGCAGGCGCAGTGCAGACCTCCTCCGACCCGCTTATCCATGCTGACGAGCTGATCCAGGCGCATCAACTGCAGAAAGCGGAAGAAGTGCTTGCGGACCTCGTCGAGCGCGAGCCTGGCAATCTCGGTGCGCGGATCAAGCTTGGACAGGTTCAAACAGCGCTCGGACTGAATGAAGACGCCATGAAGTCGTTTGAAGCGGTGCTTGCGGTGGACCCCCGATCGACCGCAGCGCGGGATGGCGAAGTGGATGCAGCAGAGAAGGCTGCCTTGGCTGACCAGAGCGCCGGCATTGAAGGCAGCGCGCTGTTACGCCTGATCCAGGCGAGGAAGTTTGTGCCGGACTCTCCGCGTCTTCTGCTGGACTTTGGAGTTCAAGCCGAAAAGATGCGCATCTATGCGGATGCCGATGCTGCATTGAAAAAGGCTCATGACCTTGCGCCCGAAGACGCAAAGATCATCTATGCGCTGGCGCACGTGGAGTTCGATGAGCAAAACATGCAGGCAGCCGAGGCGCACCTTCGCGAATACCTGAAGATGC
This sequence comes from Occallatibacter sp., assembly GCA_035308825.1. Lineage (GTDB taxonomy): Bacteria > Acidobacteriota > Terriglobia > Terriglobales > Acidobacteriaceae > Telmatobacter. The sequence continues at coordinate 6,494 of DATGFX010000031.1, forward strand.
GACCCGATGACGCAACCGCGCACTATGGCCTTGGGCGCTTGCTGCACATGGTCACGCGGAATGACGAGGCGAAAGCCGAGCTGGGGCGATCGATTGAACTGCAACCTCGCCAGATCAGCTCGTACTACGAACTGGGCGAGATCGCCCTGGATGAGAAGCTGGATGGTGAGGCGAAAGCGGACTATGAAAAGGTGCTTTCCTTCTCACCGCATCATGGCGGGGCGCTCACGGGAATGGGCATCATTGCCTTCCGCAAAAAGGACTACGCGACCGCGCAACAGTATCTGCAAAGCGCAGTTCAATATGCTTCTGATTATCCGAAGGCGCATTACTACTACGCGCTGGTTTTGACGCGTTTGGGGCGCGCGGATGAGGCGAAACGCGAATCGGATCTCGCAACGGCTCTGGGTCAACAGCAAAACAAGGAGATCCATGGGAATTCACTGACGGTGATACAGTAATTCGCATATTGCAGAACCAAAATTCAATCGAGCTAGTTCTCATGAGTTGGGCAAGGGACGAAAGAATTGATCCCGCAAGACGCGATCGAACAAGGCAGATGGAAGGGCGAGGGGTTCGCTTCAGCGAAAGAAGAGTCTTTGGCCAGGCATTTTCGGTCTTGTTTGCCGGAATGCTATTGATCTTTCTCCTCCACCTCAATCCCGGATGCAGCCGCGGGCAGCCGCCAACGGTCATGGTGATTACGCCGACGGGTGGTCTTGAATACTGGGAAGATTTCGACCATTCCGTGAGGGCGACTGCGGCGAGCTCGGGCATTCGCATCGAATTGGCTGCGCCGCAATCGGTCACCGACTACACCGAGCAGGCACAGATGGTCGAAACCGCCATCTCCCAGCACGTGCAGGGAATTATCGTCTCGCCGGCGCATCAACTCGTGTTGACCTCGGTGTTGCAAAAGGCTGTGCAATCCAAGATCCCCGTCGTGATCGTCGGCACGCCCATTGCGCTTTCTTCTAAAGATTTTGCTGCGTTCATCGGTTGGGATGAAGCCGAAGCCGGACGGCTGGCTGCAAGACGCTTCGTTTCCCTGTTGGGAGGCAGAGGGGAAGTGGGAGTGGTGGGAGTGAGCCCTACGGTTGAAGGCAGTTCGCGGATCGAGAAAGCTTTTGCCGACGAGATCGCTCGAGCGCCGCGCGTGAAGCTGGTCAGCGTGAAATATGGGTTGTCGGATTGGGCGAGAGGGCACCAGGCAGTGCTTGATTTGCTCGCAGAACATCCGAATATCAAAGGCATTTTCACCACCGACGAGTTTTCGACGCACGCCGCCGCCTATACGTTTGAGCATCGATCGAAACACCGTCCATTTCTTATTGGCGTTTCGGATGAGATGAACGAGATCGCGGGCTTGCGTGCCGGACGGACGGACGCGCTGATTGTCAGCGACCCCGCAGAACTGGGTTCTCGCGCCATGCAGGCTATGCGCGCGGCTTTGGCAGGCGGCGATCCGGGCACCTATTCAACGCAACTTCCGGTTTCGATCGTCGATGTGCAGTCGATGGGTGACAATGCGGTGGTCACCGCGCTTTCGAAGCGAGCCAATTAGGAACAAGCCGGGAAGGGAGCGCCCTGACTTCAGCGCGAGGCAATTTTCACATTGCGCCAGGAAGCCTGCGCGTAAAAGGAGCGAAGCCCGGCGACACCCTCGGTCATGCAGTGATCGTCCTCGTATTCGAAGTGAGTTGGAGAGCCGCCGTTTTCGGGTGTGACGGTGACGCTCAGTTGGCATCCCTGCGCTGCCAATTCGAACCGGTACCATGAACCGACTGAGACAGGCGTAGCGAGGTTGACGATCTTCAGTTGGTGCCAATCGTACGAGGCGCGACCGAGAACGACGGTACCATCGGCCGGGCGGATGCCCGCGTAGTAACCCTGATAGGAGTCGACGCCTTGTTGCGGGTCAGTGGTGCGAATGACGAGTCCGGCGTCGCCATAGTGCGTTTCGGGAAAGAGAAGATCGAATCGGAGATCGGCAGAGATGCTGTAATTGGAAGCCTGCGAGTGTTGGGCGATCAGCATGTCGCCGCGGCCATAGTTGGAATTCGACAGAATTCCCCCGTGTTCGTCCCAGCGCCCGCTGATCGGCTGCCAGCCGGTCATGCGCTCGTACCGGTTGCCCTCGGAAGTCGCGGAGCCCATGCGCATGGCGGCAATCACGATGACGACCAAAGCTGCCGCCACCGTCACAGCCGGTATCGTTCTTCGTACAATCGTTGTCAGATCTGCACCTGTGGCAGAGAGTATAGTGGGTTTCGATTCTGAAAGCCAACGTTGATGCTGAGACCGGAATGATTCGCCGCTGCAGCAAATTGGGCCTGGCGGTTGTCGCGATTGCCGCCGCACTTTCTCCGACGTTTCTTTCCAGCGAGAGGGCGCCCGAAGCGCATGGCCCGGCGCGGCTTCAGTCCATCGAATCCGCCATCCAGGCTGCCAGCTTTTCCAGCACATCGATCCCGGTTGTGGTGCGGGGCATCGTCACATCAAACCGCCATCGCATCATCATCGAGGACAGGACGGGCGCAGTTGAGGTGAAGCCCATCCAGGCGTTGCAAATCTCGCTTGGTGATGAAGTCGAAGTCATCGGCAAAATGACGGTGGTTCCCGATCCTGAGATCCAGCAGGCCGAGATGCGCAGGCTGTGGGGCGGCGCAATGCCGCTGCCGCTCTCGATCACGCCGGACCAGGCTGCCGATGGGGAGAATGAGCTTTTTCTTGTCCAGACGGTCGCAGAACTCGTGAACTTCACGCCAGCGGGTTTGACCGGTGTCCGGCTGAATTTGCGAGGCGGCCACCAGAATTTCTTTGCCATTTTGCCGAGCGACATTCCGGACGGAGAGCTATCAACGAAGTCGTTGCAGCCGGGAGCGACCCTGCGGCTGACCGGGATACTCGTCGTGAATCATGGCCTGGACACGGCCAGCGGAGACGCCTTCGGACTGCAACTGCGGGCTGCCGACGATATCGAGCTTGTCGAGCCTCCGTCCTGGTGGACGGGTCCGCATTTGCTGATCGTGGGTGCGCTTGCGGTCATTCTGGTGCTGGTGGGAATCAGTACCTACATTCATGTGCGGCATGCGCGTTATCGAGCGATAGCCGAAGAGCGCGCAAGCATTGCGCGAGACCTTCACGATACCCTGGCTCAAGGGTATGCCGGAATCACACTGCAGCTGGAGGCGGCGCAGCAAGTGATCGAGCGAGATCCGGAGCGGGCCGAGGAACTGCTGGGCGAAGCGTTGCAGCTGGTGCGGCACAGCCGGGACGAGTCGCATCTGTCGATTGATATTCTTCGATCGCTCTCCCGAAGCGATCCGCTGGACGTCCTGATCGCGCGCTGCATTCAGCAATTCAGGGTGGCGAGTAATGTTTCAATCGAGCAGAAAGTGACAGGGGATCCAGCGGCGCTGTCCTATGGCACGGTGAACAACTTGTTCCGGATCGTTCAGGAAGCGGTTGCCAACGCGGTACACCACGCGAAAGCGCGCAAGATTATGGTGAGGGTAAGCTACCGGAAGAATGGCGTGCTGATTGAAGTGGAAGATGACGGAAGCGGTTTCGATCCGGGCCGTGTGCCGGGTCCGGAGCAGGGCCATTTTGGAATTGTGGGGATGCGGGAACGGTGTGCGGCGCTGAGCGCGAAGTTCGATATCGAATCCGCTGCGAAGGGAACCCTGGTCCGGGTAGGGACGGAGTTATGAGCCGAGAGAGCAGTAGCACCGTTGCCAAAGCGCGCACTTCGAGTTCGATTCCTGGGGCGCGAACGATTCGTATCCTGGTAGCCGACGATCATCTCGTATATCGCATCGGGATCAGGAACCTGCTGGGATCAGAGCCCGGGTTTGAGGTGATTGGCGAGTCATCGGACGGGATTTTCGCGATCGAGCAGTATCGTCTGCTCAAGCCCGATGTACTGCTGCTCGACTTACGTATGCCGCGCAAGAGCGGGATTGAGGTCGTGCAAGCCATACGCGGGGAATTCAGCGACGCGCACATCCTGATCGTTACCAGCTACCAGACGGAAGAGGAGATCTTCCAGGTTCTGCGGGCAGGCGCCCTCGGATACGTGATCAAAGACGTGGGAAGGGAAACCTTGATCCAGGCGATCCGGTCGGTTCATGCGGGGACCCGCTGGCTCTCGCCGGCGATTCAGCGCCAATTCGACGACCGGGCGGTGCGGCAGCAGCTGACTTCACGCGAGCTGGAGGTACTGAGGCTGCTTGCCCGGGGCCTGACCAACCGTGAGATCGCGAATGTGTACAGCATTTCGGCGAGCACGGTGAAGAATCACCTCAACAGCGTGATGGCGAAGCTGGACGTTGCGGACCGCACCGAGGCGGTCAGTTTCTGCCTGGCGCGTGGAATCGTGAAACCCGAGGATATGTAGAAATCCTTTCGCCACGCGGGTGCAGGGCCAAACGAGGGTCTTACACGTTATACAAGTCAATATGCCTTGTCAATAGGCCCAGTCGCCCACGTTCGGCAAACGTTTTCCGGGCTATGCTTCTAGCCGGATTCGAGCGCGGATGCAGCTGCGTCGGTGAAGTGCCATGCCACGCCGACGTTGGACTCCACATGACAGCGCGACTCGAATGCCCTTTCAGGAGGCAAGAAATGAAGCCTGGTTCAAGAATCTGGATGTTCTTTGGACTCGGTATATTGCTGCTCGCCGGCACAGTTCTTTCAGCACAATCCGTTCACGGAACGCTCGCGGGAGTCATTTCAGACCCGACGGGGGCAGTAATCGGAGGGGCCAAGGTCAGCATTGTCAACATCAGCACCGGCACGACCTACAGCGTGACCGCGACATCAGTGGGAGTGTACCGGTTTGAAGACATCGGCCTGGGCGAGTACAACGTCACGGCAACCGCAACGGGATTCAAGACGTCAGTGACGAAGGGTGTCCTCGTTCAAATTGCGACGGTTGCCTCGCTGGATATCACGCTTCAGCCGGGCGCAACTTCGGAGTCGGTGACGGTGACGGCCGAGGGACTGGCGCTGGAAACACAATCCTCGGATGTCGGGGGCGTGATCAGCGAAAGAGAGATGGAAGACCTGCCGATCGCGATTGCGACCGGTGTCGGCGCGCTGCGGTCCGTTGAGGATTTCATGTTCCTGCAGCCGGCGACAACGGGTCCGGGTGTAGCCGACCCGAACGGCGTGTTTCTCTCCAAGGTGGCGGGAGGCCAGGAGTACGGCAACGAAGTGCTGATCGACGGCATCAGCCAGGAGCGCACCGAGAACGGCTCGTCGTTCGATGAAGAAGCTCCCTCGGTGGAAGCCCTGACGCAATTCAAGGTGATTACGGGCCTGCCTCCGGCCGAGTATGGCCGCACCACGGGCGGCGTGGAAGATTTCGTCACCAAGGGCGGGACCAACAGCTATCACGGGACTGGATGGGAAATTTACAAAGACAAAGTGCTGGATGCCAATCCCTGGTTCAGCAACGGCTGGAATGCGTTCTACTGCACAGGTGCCAACGACACACCAGCGTGTCATCAAACCTGGGCGCGCGGCGAGGACCAAAAGAACGATTACGGCTTGAATCTCGGGGGTCCGGTCCGCCTTCCTCATGTCTACAACGGGCGCGACAGAAGCTTCTTCTTCTTCAACTGGGAGCAGATTCACTACACGACCAGTTCACCTGAAACCAGCACGGTTCCAACAACCGCGGAAATCGGCGGCGATTTCTCTGACCGGCTGACGTCGACAGTGGTCGGCACCAATCCATGCACAGGCGATCCTATTTATGCGGGTCAGATTTTCGATCCAGAGACGACCACGATGGTGGGCGGAGTCGAGTGCCGCACGCCGTTTGCGGGCAACAAGATTGACCCAGGCCGTGAGAGCGCATTGGCGAAGGCTTTGCTTTCGTATTATCCGGCGCCCTCGAACAGCAACATCACCAGCAACTACACGATGGTCGGGCTTGTGCCGATCACGAACACCACAGAGACCATTCGTATCGACCAGAACCTGACCCAGAAGGCCAAGCTATGGGGTGCATACAGCTCGCGCGAAAACACCCGCTGGTCGGGCGCACCTGCAGACCTGCCTTTTCCAATCAGCAACCAGGGGTGGTGGCAGGACTTCACGACGCACTTTATCCGGGTCGGCTTCGACCTGAATTTCACGCCGAATCTGCTCGATTACTTTATCTTCGGCGCCAATCGAAGCAACAGCAAGAACTACAACGAGGCGGCGAACAGCGGAAAGAACTTCGATCAGATTCTGGGCCTGGGGAATGCAACCGGCAACAGCTTCCCGCTGATCGTGACGGGTGACGTCGATGCCAACATGGGCAATATCGGCAACGACGATGATGAAGTGGATAACGGGTTCTATGTCGACGACGCTGTTGTATGGACTCACGGGCGCCACAACTTCAAGTTCGGCGGCGAGGCTCATTACCAGCAGTTCGATCACCTCGTCGGCGAAACACAGGAGATAGACTTTGGCGCCGGCGAGACGGGTGGCGCGCTGGGTATAGGCGGAGGTTTGGGAATTGCGAGCCTCTTCCTTGGCTTGGCGAATACCGGCCACACGAACAACGACGTATTGCAATCGCCGAAATGGCTTTCCAATTACTACGACGTCTTCGTTCAGGATGATTGGAAGGTGAGCCCGAACCTGACGCTCAATCTTGGTCTGCGCTACGACCTGGATATTCCGCGTAAAGAAGCTCGTAACCACACGTCGAACTTCAGCCCCGCGGCCGTCGATCCGGAGTACAACATTCCCGGTGCTCTTGTCTTTGCCGACAAGTGCAGCGGCTGCAATCCGCGATGGGCGGACACGTGGAAGAAGTCCTTTGGTCCGCGCATCGGATTTGCCTGGACTCCGGACTTCCTCCATCAGAAGACAGTGGTTCGGGGCGGTACCGGGATTCTCTATGGTCCCGAGGTGTACACCGACTTTGGCGGCAGCATGACGACCGGCTACCAGGTTAGTGCCAATACGCTCAGCCTGAATGGATTCGATCCGGCCTTCGCGATCGATGCGGGCATGCCAGCCTTCACTCCGCCACCGAACGAGGACCCCGGCATTTACAACGGGAGTTATTTGCCGGGTTCGTACATCACGAAGGACGCCGGCCGGCCGGCGACGGTCTATACATGGAACGTTGAAGTGCAGCACCAGTTAGCGACGGACCTGATTGCCACGGTTGGCTACATGGGAATGCACTCGACCAATCTCAAGGCAAACCTTCTCAACCCGAACAACATGCCGACCAGCGATTTCGCGTATGGCGACTCGCTCTACCAACCCTTCGTCGGAAATACCCAGGGGGTTGGGCTGCCGTTCAATGGCTTCCTGCAGAACTGGGGCGGGAATCCGCAGTTGCAGGCGGCGCTGCGGCCCTTCCCGCAGTATGACTTTATCGACCAGGGCTGCTGCCTGGAGAACGTGGGTATGTCGAGCTTCGATGCCCTCATCGCCTCGGTGCAGCGGCACTACCATCAGGGACTGAGCATGCAGGCGTCGTACACATGGGGCAAGACCATCACCGATGCCGACAGCGCGCTGCCGAACAACGCGCTGGGCGAGACCCCGCAGGACACCCATGTAGAAAACCTGCATCTCGAAAAGGCGATCTCAGGACTTGATTTGCGTCACACGTTCGTGTTCAGCGGATCGTACGAGTTGCCTTTCGGCAAGGGGAAGCAACTCCTTAACCATGGCATTGGCGCGGCTGTGCTGGGCGGCTGGGAGGTGAGCACCATCGAGCGCCTGCAGTCCGGGCAACCGGTCAGCTTCGGGTGCGCAGTCGGCATCCCTGGATTCCAAAACTGCATTCGCTTCGGTAGATATCAAGGGGCGAAGTTGAAGAGCGACATTTATTCGCGGAAGGGACAAAAGGGCATCAATCCGTTCTTCGTGAATGCGCCCGGCGTGTCCGTCGATCCGACAGTCAACACGATGTTCAACCTGGAATATTCCGACGTTGTCGATGGAGATGCGAATGCCGCGGGCAAACCCATCGCCTTCTATGACGTGAACAACAACTACAATCGCGATTGCACGACTGGCACTCAGGCCAACTGCAACGGCAGCCTGAACCAGCCATATGCGTTCAACAATGGGATTCCGCGCGTGACGAGCGAGGTGCGAACGCCGCTCTACTTCGACAACGATATGGGAATCATCAAGAGGATTCCGTTCTATGAGACCTACACGCTGACGCTGAAAGCGGAGCTGATCAATACGTTCAACGAACACTCGTTCAGCTGGCCTGATGGTCAGCCGTACGACTGGGGTACGTTCGGAATGCCAAATGGCACGAAGAACAACCCGAGGAACATACAGCTCACGGCGCGGTTCACTTTCTAGCCCGACGGTTCACACCGTATGGCCTCCGAGCGGGGATATAGGATGCTCACGCCTATATCCCCCTTCTTTTGGGGACGAAGCGACGCTGGAATCGCGTTCCCGGGGAGCCGGTCGCGACGTATTCTTTGTTCGACAGGTATATGGAGAAAGACCAGATGGTTCGAATGAGAATACGAATTTCGCTGTTCGTGACAGGGTTGCTGATCGCAACCGGCGCATCGCTGGGGTACGGGCAGGGTGTGTCAGTGAACGAATCGCTCAAGAACGGGACGGACGCGATCCGCTCGGGGCACGCTCAGGAAGCCGAAGGTTATTTCAAAGCGGCTTTACAGGCAGATCCGCAGAATCCGCAGGCGCTGATGGGATTGGGTGTCTCAGAATTGCGGCTGGGCAAGCCGGAGGAAGCGCTGAATCTGCTGCAGCGGGCTGCAGCGCACGATCCGGCGCCGGGGGGCGCTTTCCTGTTTTTGGGAATTGCCTATGCGCAGATGCACCGGGTGGACGATTGCGTTGCCGCTCTTCATCGCGAAGTTGAACTTGAACCAAAGGATGCAGAAGCCTACATGTGGCTGGGCGTGGTTGAGCTGCAGGACGGGCATCCGGAAAAAGCGACTGAGCCTCTGGATCGCGCCGCCGAGCTCGCGCCCGATGATTTGAACATCCTTGAATACCGTGGAAAGGCGCACAGCGACGTCGCGTTCGCCAGCTATGCCCGCATGGCGGTCATCGATCCCAATTCATGGCATGTGCATCGAGTGCAAGGCCAGATCTACTCCCTCCAAAACCAGCATAAGGAAGCCATCGCGGAGTTCCAGGAAGCGATCAAGCAGATGCCGAACAACTCCGATCTCTATGAGGTGTTGGGAGAGGAGTACCGCAAGGCGGGCAACATGGATCTTGCCCAGACGACCTTCAAGAAGGAACTGGAATTGAGCCCGAACAATCCGATTGCGATGTTCAATCTTGCCAAGTTCGATATTGAGACGAACCGGACAGAGGAGGGCCTCGAGCTTCTGAAGAAGGTGACCGCGACCTATGCGAATGTTCCCGCAACCTACTTCTACCTGGGGTTGGGCGAACTTGAACAGGGAAAGACCAGTGATGCGCTGGTTGCGCTCGAGAAAGCGCGCACGCTGCATCCGGAACCGGAACTCGCGCCGCGCGTGGAGTACGAACTGTCGCGTGTTTATCGCAAGCTGGGGAGAATTGAAGACTCGAACCGCGCGGTGCAGGAGTACACGCGGCTGAGGGCAGAGAACACGAAGCTCAATCCGGACGTACTGACGGCGATCTCAGAAGGCTTCGGGTCGGCGAAGGTGCCGGTTCCGGATTCGAAGGGAAAGAATTGAAAGCGGTCTCGCTGCGGTTGAGCGACCTGCCGCTTTAGGCCAGGGAAGCCATGCAAACGGGGCGAATTCGATTTCACGACCGAGGGCTGTTCAGGGTTGAAGTCATTCTGTTGGGTTTCGCGGTGGGGCTGGCCGGGTGCTCTGGGGGAGGAAGCAATTCAACTTCGCAACCGCCGCAGCGGGCGGCCACAACGACCACTCTTTCTGTCTCGAGCGCCTCGGTAAATGCGGGTTCGTCCATCACTCTCTCGGCGCTGGTGAATGCAGCGAGCGGACCGGTCAGCACAGGATCGGTGATCTTCTACGATGGCGGCACAAGTCTTGGCAGCGCGACCGTGAGCGCGGCGGGGCAGGCCGGATGGACGGGAACCGCGCTCTCCGCAGGCTCGCATAGCCTGACGGCTGGCTATGGTGGGAACGCTAACTACCTGGCATCTGTGTCGAGCGCAGTGAGCCTGACGGTGGTTGCGCTTCCGACGACACTGTCTTTGGCTGAATCGGCAGCAACGATCACGCAAGGCCTGCCAATTGAATTCGTCGCCACCGTTGCTGACGCGTCGGGCGCGGGCTCCGTGGCGCCCACAGGAACGATTACATTTTCGAATGGGACCACGACGCTGGGCACTGCGTCCGTGGATCCGACGGGAATCGCACATTTCACATCGACCATGATGCCTGTGGGCACGAACTCGATCTCGGCTGCCTACAGCGGAGACGGAACCTACGCTTCGGCGAATTCTGCCGCTGTATCTGCAAGCGTCCGCGCATCGGCAGCTTCGACCTACGCCAATCCGCTCACGCTGCATATTTCCAATAGTCAGCATGCGGTCAGCTGCGCCGATCCTGCTATCTACAAGGAACAAAGCGGAGGGACTGATACCTGGTATCTCTACTGCACGAGCGATGCGCTCTATGCAGGGGATCCGAATCCACACTACATCAACATTTTTTCGTCCGCTGATCTTGTGAATTGGAGTTATCTCGGCAACGCGTTCACCGGATTGCCTGCATGGGCTAATGTGAGCGGAGCGTCGCTGTGGGCGCCGGCGATCAAGTATTTCAATGGGCAGTATTACTTGTATTACGCGGCGTCAGCGACGAATCTAGCGGGAAACGGGTCGGCGATCGGCGTTGGAACGAGTTCGACTCCGGCGGGCCCGTTTGTGGATCATGGCGCGCCTGTGGTCGAGCCGGAGCCTGCCACCAACTGCTGCGCGGGTTCGTACCGCTCGACTCTCGATCCGGATGAGATTCAGGACCAGTCAGGTCAGCGCTATATTCTGTTTGGCAGTTTTGTTGGCGGTATCTATGTGCGCAAGCTCTCGGCGGATGGATTCACATCCGATGCGTCGAGTGAAACGCAGATCGCCGCTGATAACCGCTACGAGGGCGGGAACTGGTGGTTGCATGATGGCTATTACTATCTGCTCGCCTCGTCGACGAATTGCTGCAATGGGCCACTGACCGGATACGGGGTTTTTGTTGGGCGGTCCACGACTCCCATGGGTCCGTATCTCGACACTCAGGGAATTGCGATGACCGCCAACAATACAGGTGGCACGCCGGTTCTGAAGATGAACGGGAACAGCGTGCTGGGGCCGGGCGGAAACGTGCTGTTCACCGATGAGTCCGGCCAGGACTACATCCTTTATCACGGCGTTCTGGCGGCGTCGCCCTATTACGCGGGAAGCGTGGGCTACACGGCCCGCCCAGGATTCATTGATGCGATTGACTGGGTGGATGACTGGCCGGTTGCGCGCGGAGGTTTCGGACCCTCGGATCAGGACGCGCCGCAACCCATGCCCGCCGCGCAGCCGGGTGGGATCAGCAGCTATGTCACAGTACTGGCGATGCCCGACGCAGCGCGAAGCGAGATTGCGGCGCTGTCGGATGATTTCAAATCGACGACGCTCAACTCGCAGTGGTCGTTCCTGCACTCTACACCCGCTTACACCCTGACGGGCAGCGCGTATCAGGCGGATTCCGTGGCTTACGATCCGGTGAGCTCGATGTCCAGCGTGCCACTTCTCGCGGAGAGCGCGCCGCCAGGCGACTACATGGTGGAGACGGAGCTTGATCTTAACTTACCCATCAGCGGAGCCGGGCCGGACTATGCGCAGGCAGGACTACTGCTCTACAAGGACGACAGCAACTTTGTCAGACTCGATCTCTATAACAACAACGATACCCGGCAGATTGAATTCATCAAGGCAGAAACCGCGCAGCAATCGGGCTATCCCACGTGGGGAGCGACGAACCTGGGACCGCCGGCCATTGGGACGCAAGTGTCGGCGTGGCTCCGCATCGTGAAGAGGAACGTGGATGGCTTTGAGCACTACACCGCGTATAGCAGCAGCGACGGAATCAACTGGATCCAGGGCGGGAGTTGGGTGCACTCGCTTGGGAGCGGGAGCCGGATCTGTCTTTATGCGGGGAACCGCGCGGGATTCACCGCAACATTCCATTATGTTCACGTCTCGACATTGCAGTGAAGGATGACTCATGAGGATCATTGAACTGAATTCGAAACGGTTAAGCAGGCACATTGAAGCGAGGCGGGTTCCGTGGCCGGATCAGAAGAGATACCTGTTTGGCTGGAGCGCGTTGTTGCCGGCGGCGAGCCTGATGATCTTCGCACCCGGCCTGGAGGCTCAGATCACCGTGAATGAGCCGATCCCGCAGGTGGCGACGATCGATATCGATGCGACACAGAGCGCCGGCCAACCCATCCCGCGCACGATCTTCGGCACATTCCTCGAGCCGATTGGCAACTCGACTTACAACGGGCTTTGGGCGGAGTTGTTGCAAAACGCAAGCTTCGAAGCGGGCATGTGGAGCGCGGATAAAGAAGCCGCCATGTTGCGCGATCAGCCCGAGCTTCGCCGGGCCAGCGATCTTGACGTGCCGCTTCCATGGGAGCCATTGGACTCGCGACAGGGAAATCGCTATGAGATCCACTATGGAGACGCAGCCAATTCCTGGCAATCTCTCGAGATCTTCGGCGTGCCGGGCGAGGCTACGGGAATCAAGCAAAGGGTCTATCTTCCCATTCATCGCACTCGCGACTACCAGGGAAGTTTCTATGCGCGGCACCTCAGCGGCGCAAGCGGAGTGACGATCGCGTTGCGCGCGGGGGATCACGGTGAAACGCTGGCTTCGCAATCTGTTGAGGTCACGGATACCGCATGGAAGAAGTACAGCTTCACATTGCATGTTTCCGGCGATGTTCTGCACCGGCTCGATCCGGCGGATTTTGTGGCGCAGGTTGAGGGCGATGAGCGCGTCGAGGTGGATGAATTCTCGCTGATGCCCTCGGACGCAATCGACGGACTCGATCCGGATGCGGTGGCGATGGCCAAGCAGATGCACACCCCACTTGTGCGGTTTGGGGGCAACTTCACTTCGTCGTACCACTGGAAAGATGGAATTGGCCCGCGTGACAAGCGCTTGAGCATGCTGAATAACTCCTGGGGCATTCCGGAATACAACACATTCGGCACGGATGAATTTCTCGAATTTTGCCGGCAGATCGGAGCGCAGCCGCAGATCGCGCTGAACCTGGGCAGCGGCACGCCGAAGGAGGCCGCAGAGTGGGTCCAGTATGTGGACGACCACTGGTCGAAACATTCGGGACTGTTGTGGGAGCTTGGCAATGAGCTGTGGGGGAATTGGAATCTCGGCTATCCGACCCGGGATGAGCTTGCGAAACGGACATTGGATTTCAGCCGGGCCGTGCGCGCGGCGGACCCGACGGCGCGCCTGATCGCAACGGGACAGGACCCCGAAGTGTTCACCAGCTGGAACGCGATTCAACTGACCAACCCACCGGGAACGTTTGACTATCTTTCGACCCATTTCGTCGTTGGGATTGGCGCGGTTCAGTTCGAAAGAGCCAATCCTGATTTCGTCGCGGAGGCCGGGTTTGCTTTGCCAATCGAATTGGAACGGCGATTGCGCCAGGCGCAGGAGCAGATCGATCACACGCCGGGATATGACGGCAAAGTCCACATCGCTTTCACAGAATGGCTTTTTGTCGGCGATCGCCAGGGCGGGAGCGCGCCGAATTTCCTGAACATGGGCGGCGCGGTGGTTACGGGCGGCTTCCTGAATATGCTGATGCGCAATGTCGGCATCGTTCCCATCTCGGACATGACGGGAATCATGGAATTCGCCGGGATCTGGAAGAAACGCAGCCAGGTCTTCGGCACTCCGGCATATTACGTGTTCAAACTTTATGCGAATGCAGATGCCGCGAGGCCGGTTTCGGTGGCGGCGAAATCGGGGTCCTACTCGGTCGCAAAGGGCGTGCGCCGACTGCCCGACATTGCCAACGTGCCCTACCTCGACGTGGATGCTGCGCTCAGCGAGAACGGCAAGACCCTCACGCTGTTCTGCGTCAATCGCAGCCTTGCGACCGATATTCCAGCCGAAATCCACTTGCATCATTTTGCCCCGTCGGGCAGCGCGAAAGTGCAATTGGTGGGGTCGACATCGATTGAAGATGTGAACGACGAGGACGAACCGACCCGCGTTGCGCCGGTTGAGACGAGAGAAACTCTGCGTGGAGACGGATGGGAACACATTTTCCCGCACTCGAGTGTGACGGTGATTTCGCTTCGTGAGCAATGAAGGTCGGTGCGTGCGGGCCATCAAGAAAGGAAGCATCCAAGTGAACACTAGATTCAGATGTCGGGTTTGGTCGAATGCGGCTTTGCTTTGGTTCATGATGTTTCTGTTTGCGGCAAGGGCGACGGCTCAGGAACCGCGCTGGACTGAAGAGCGCGCGAACGAGTGGTATGCGCAGCAGCCCTGGCTCGTGGGCGCCAACTTTGTTCCTTCGGACGCGGTGAATGAACTGGAGATGTGGCAGGCCGATTCATTCGACTCGAAGGAGATTGATCGCGAGTTGGGATGGGCCCAGGGAATCGGCATGAACACGATGCGGGTTTTTCTGCACAACCTGGTTTGGGAGGAAGATCCCGATGGGTTCAAGCGGCGGATCGATCAGTTTCTCGCGATTTCGGAGCGCCACAAGATCCGGCCGATCTTCGTGCTTTTTGATTCATGCTGGGATCCTTATCCGAAAAGGGGAGCTCAGCGTCCGCCGATCCCCGGCGTTCATAATTCAGGCTGGGTGCAGGCTCCAGGAAGGCTGATGCTTGCCGATCCGCAACAATATCCGCGGCTCAAAGAATACGTTCAGGGCATCGTGGGGGCGTTTGCGAAGGACGATCGCGTTTTGGCGTGGGATATCTGGAACGAGCCGGACAATGACAACGGGTCGTCGTACGGGAAAATTGAATTGCCCAACAAGACTGAGATCGTGCTGCGGCTGCTCCCGCAGGCGTTTGCCTGGGCGCGTGACATGCACCCGATCCAGCCTCTCACCAGCGGAATCTGGATTGGAGACTGGTCGTCACTGGAAACCATGTCGCCGATGGCGCGGCTCCAGATCGAACAGTCTGATGTGATCAGCTTTCACAACTATAGCTGGCCCGAGGACTTTGAAAAGCGGGTTCACGAACTCGATCAATTCCATCGGCCCCTGCTTTGCACGGAGTACATGGCTCGCGGCGCCGGCAGCACATTCGATACGATCCTTCCGATCGCGAAGCGGGACCGTGTTGCTGCGATCAACTGGGGCCTGGTCAAGGGGAAGAGCCAGACGTATCTGCCGTGGGATTCATGGCAGCGGCCCTATGTGCTGCAGGAGCCGACCTTGTGGTTTCACGATGTGTTCTACGAGGATGGCAGACCGTATCGGGAGCGAGAGGTTGAGTTGATCCGCAATTTGACGCAGAGGCCTTAGCTCAAGGTTGAGGCCGGCCAATTTGGAGCGGGGCGGCTTCAATCATCCCCCGTTGACTCTGCGGACTATTGCTGACTGTGCGTGCTGTAGAGCTTCTGGCTGATACTGAGCTCCTGCCGGGCCTTCTCCAGTTGCCCGGCCTGACGGAGGGCGCGGCCGAGTTCGTAGTGGGTTTTCGGATTTTTCGGATCCAGTTTTGTCGCCTGCTCCAGTTCTGCGATTCCCACAGCGCTGTCGTTCGTGGCGACGAGGGCGCGTCCCAGCTTTTCATGACATGCTGCGCAACTGGGAGTGATCCGCAGCGCGGCGCGAAGAGGATCAATTGCCTCTTTGGCGCGGTTGTGATCGAGAAGAAAACTACCCAGATCGAGGAAAGGCCACTCGTCTGTGCTGTTGGGGCCAGCCCAGTCGGCAGCGCTGCGCAGCGCCTGTTCAGCCTTCACCGGATCGTTGCTCGCGTCATAGACGAGGCCAAGGTTCTCTTCCGCCTTCAGGTTGTGCGGCTGAATCGTCAATACGCGCTCATAGAGTTTGCCCGCATCCGCATATCTGTCTTTCGAGTAGTAGCAGCGTCCTAGAGAATAAAGGATATCCGGATCTTTGGGATCCATCTGAACCGCCATTTCGAGCCAGTGGATGGCGTCATCAAAATCCCGCAACAGCACGTAATCGAGCGCGACGGAGCGAAGTTCCTGCGGCGTGGGGCGGCGGAATCGCGCGGCGCGCGTATAGGTATCGAGGGAGTCTCGCGGCTTTCCTTCTTCGCGC
This sequence comes from Occallatibacter sp., assembly GCA_035308825.1. GTDB lineage: Bacteria > Acidobacteriota > Terriglobia > Terriglobales > Acidobacteriaceae > Telmatobacter. The sequence continues at coordinate 22,763 of DATGFX010000031.1, forward strand.
TGTATGAGGGCTAATCCATACAGCAGACCCGCGGAATCGGGCTGGTCGGTGAGCGCTGCGCGAATTTCGGAGTCCTTGCGCGCGAGCTCAGGCGGGATGCTTCCGGAAACTTCTGACGAGTAAGGCGACCCCGCCGGAAGCGCTGGTTTCGCGGCTCCTGACGATTGCGCATAGGAAGGATGAAAAGACCCGTTCAGCGTGATGAGAAGCAGAAGCGCGAACCTCGGTCCTCGATGCATTCGTCTCCCCGAGTCTTGAGTCATTCTTTCAGAGTTCCAGGGGAATTGCACGGCAATCAGAGGGCATGCGATGAGGTGAAGTGAGGGTGCCAGAACTCTTCTGGGTGATGCGATCGGATGCGAATGCGGTGCCGCTCTGCGGCGCGGCTGCGAGACTCACCCAGCCGTGACGCGATCCCATTCTGAAACAGCACATCCGTATGCCCCAAATCGGACAACGACTCCTGTTTCGCTTCAGGTTTCCATGGATTCCCCGAGGACTTTTTCTTAGTCTTATGTCGAGCGTGAGCGACCGGAATCTCAACAAGAGAAATGGCCGCGAATCGTCCTTGCCGGCTACTGCTTAGCCATCGAGGAAATCCACAATACAGTGGCATTGGCGGAGCCATACCATGTTCTCTGCAGGGTGCAAAGCAAATTCAGTTCCGAATGAATTCCGGGATCGAATGGCGAGTCAATCCGTCCGGGCGGGTTTCGGACCTCAGGAACCGGCGTTCTGGGTGGCGGTTTATACGAAGCAGCACCACGAGAAGATGGTGGCAAAGCACCTTTTCGATCAGTCGATCGACTGTTACCTGCCACTTTACAGATCGAAGCGCAATTGGAGTCATTGCCGCAGCGCGATTGTCCAGATGCCGCTGTTTCCGAATTACTTGTTCGCGCGCACCTCGCGAGGGGCGCGGATTCAGATCTTGAGAACCCCGGGGGTCATCGAGATTGTCGGTCGACACGCGACGGACGAACGGGTGAGCGACAAGGAAATCGACATTCTCCGCGCCGGTCTCCATTTACGGAACCCTCAACCCCACGAAGTTGCCGTCGGGGAGGCGGTTCGAATCACTGCGGGGCCCCTCATCGGAATACAGGGGGTTCTCACACGGTACAAGTCGTTCTTGCGTGTTGTGATCACGGTGCCCATGGTCCGTCAAAACATCTCGGTCGAGATTTCAGCCTCTGAAATCGAGCCTGTCCCGCAAGGTGCATCCAGCTGAGCTGAAGTCCGGTCAGGTTCGGCGTCAACATCTCCCCGAATCGGAATCCGGTTCGCGCCCGCTGCGAGAGGGGCTGTCGTACCACACAGAAATGCCTGCTAAACGCAAAAGCGAATCGAGCGATGTTTTCTCCATGCTGACGGATGCCGTCATCATTGTCCTGGCATTCCTATTTGCAATGCTGATTCGCGTATCTTTCGGCCACCACCTGGGTGATTCGATCGAATCGACGATCGGGCAATGGAACTCCGCGCCCGGGGCAATCTGTCTACTTCTCTACATTTCGGCATTTTTATGGAGCGCGCAGCAATACGGGCTCTATTCATTCCGGCAGAGTGCGTGTTATCACGAAATTTCGAAAATCTGCCAGGCGTGCCTGAATGCTTTCTTCGTTCTGAGCGGAGTCATGTTTCTGGCCCACGCGGTATCGCTTTCGAGGGAAGTCCTTATCTTTCTCAGCGTGCTTACCGCGATTGCCCTTTCTGGATATCGGTGCATGAGAAGGTGCCAGTTGCGATCTGCGCATGCAACAAGCGCGATCGCGAGAAACATCGCGATACTTGGTACGAACCAACTGAGCTATGCGCTGAGCCAGCAGATTGGAAACCGCACCCAGTTCAATTTCGTCGGGTTTCTTGAATTCCCGGGTTGCCGTTTCAGTCCCGAGTTAACGCGTGCGTCCGTCGTTGGCGAAATATCTGATCTGGGCAGGGTAAAGGCGAAGTGCTTTCTCGATGCCATTGTGATTGCGGAGTTCTATTCGTATGACAAGACGATGGAATTGCTGAGGAGCGCGCACGAACTCGATCTCGACGTTTTCTCCATCGCCGGTTATTACGATGAGCTGACGACCAACGCGGCCATTCAATATCTTGGCCTGTTCCCTGTATCCATCTTGTACTTTCGAAAATCCCACACAGCCGCGCGTTTTCTCAAACGAGCGCTTGATATTGCGATGTCGATTGCAGGTTTGGCCATTGCGGCTCTGCCCATGCTGGTTATCGCTTTGCTGATCAGGCTGGAAGGCAACGGTCCGGTGTTGTATGTTGCGGATCGCATCGGCCGATGGGGGAAGCCTTTTCGGTGCCTCAAGTTCAGAACCATGGTTCGCGACGCGGACGCGATGCAGCAGAGTCTTTTTGCGCAAAATGAAAGGGATTCGATCCTCTTCAAACTCCAAAACGACCCTCGAATCACCCGGATTGGCAGCTTTCTGCGCAAATACAGCCTGGACGAACTGCCTCAGCTCGTTAATGTCCTTCGCGGAGATATGAGCATGGTCGGTCCGCGGCCCCCGCTTCCGCACGAGGTTGCGAGCTACAGCCTGGAGCATCTCTATCGTCTGTGGGTGATGCCGGGGTTGACCGGGCTGTGGCAGGTGCAGGCTCGCCAGGACAATTCGTTTACGAAATACATCGCGCTGGACGTTGCATACGTGAAGAACTGGTCGTTACTTCTGGATCTGAAGATTCTTCTGCGCACCGTCGACGTAGTTCTCCGTGGAACCGGCGTTTAGTATGCCAGGCACCAATTCTCAACAGATGCGGCTGTGACTTGCCGGCTGATTGGTTTGCGCATCGCCCTGAAAGTGAGGTTTTGATTTGGATTCGCAGGCAGGTAAAGAACTGACGCTTCGCGATTTGCTGAGTATCTTGAAGCGGCGGCGAACGATCGTGCTCGGCGCGGTCATTTCGTTCGTGACGCTGGCGACCATCTATTGCGCGGTCTGCACCCGGCGCTACGAGGCAACCGGCGTCGTTCAAATGCAGAAGGAGTCGGCGGATGCGATGGGTTTGGACAGCCTGATGAGCAGTGCCGCCGGCGGGGCCGGCGATGCGCTCGACGCCAACATCGACCTGCAGACCCAGGCGAACATTCTTCAGTCCGAGACGCTTGCCCTGCAAACGATCAAAACCCTGAATCTGGAGAGCACCCGCGATTTCAAGAAGCATTGGAACCCAATCGGGTCAATCATCGAGACCTTCTCTCCTCGCGGTGTTGAGGATGTCGCAGGCGCCTCGCTGGAGAACTCCCCTCGGCGACGCCAGAACGCTTTGAAAGTTTTTGAGAAGAACCTGAGTGTGAAGCCGGTCAGCGGCACTCGTCTCATCGAGATCTCCTATACCAATCCCGACCCGAACCTCGCCGCAGCGGTCGTGAACACACTGGCAAAGGAACTCACCGACTATTCGTTCCAGACCCGCTTCGACGCGACACGCGAAGCGTCCAAATGGCTGGGCGATCAGATGGGAGACCTTCGGAGGAACAGTGAAGAACTGCAGGCGAAGGTGGTAAATCTCCAGCGTCAGTCCGGCGTTTACAGTCTGGGCGCGGATGATGCGCAGGGGCGCGAGATGGCCTACTCGGGCGTGCTGGACCGGCTGCAGCAGGCTACCGCCGCACTGAGTGCTGCCGAGCAGAACCAGATTCTCAAGGGCGCGATTGCACGCGCAGCAGAATCAGGCGACGCCGAAATGCTTTCGGGCCTGGCCGGCAACTCAGTCGGATCGAATGCCCAAATTGGAAGTAACTCGCTTTCCCTGCTGCAGGGTTTGCGCCAGCAGGAAGCCACGCAACAAGCGGCCTTGCAGGAAGCAGAGGCGAAATTCGGCACGGCCTATCCGAAACTCGCGGAAATGCGCGGCAACGTTGCGGGCATAGAGAGGGCGATTCAGCAGGAGATCGGGCGCATCAGGCTTAGAGCCAGGAGCGACTACGCTGTCGCAATCCAGACCGCCGCCAGCACTCGTGACCAATATGAACATGCCAAGCGAGAGGCAGATGTGCTGAACAACAAGGCGATCGATTATACGATCGCCCGGACGGAGGCGGAGCAGAGCCGCGCGCTCTACGACGACCTGCTCAAAAGGCTGAATGAGGCCGGCGTTCTTGCCGGTTTGCACTCATCGAACATCACCGTGGTGGATCCAGGCCGAGTGCCGGCAAAGCCGGTAAAGCCCAACGTTCCACTTTATCTCTTGATTGCTCTAGGTGGCGGGCTCTTCGTTGGCATCTGCGGCGCCTTGCTGGTCGATACGCTCGATAACAAGATCAATACAGTTTCCGATCTTGAAGGGGAGATTGGCGCATCCGTGCTGGGACTGCTTCCGGAAGTCTCCGAGCCTACAGGGAGCCCTCTCATCCTGGAGGATCCGCACTCGCCCTATGTCGAGGCGCTTCGCGCGATGCGCACCGGGGTTCTGCTCGCGCAGAGTGATGCTCCCCCGAAAGCAATCCTGGTGACGAGTTCCCTCGCGTCAGAGGGGAAGTCGATGACGTCGATCAACTTCGCGATCTCTCTGGCGCAGACGAACAAGAAGACGTTGATTGTGGATACCGATCTTCGCCGCGGAACCCTGCGCCGCAGGTTGCGGCTGGAACACGGTCCGGGACTCAGCGACCTGCTGGCAGGTCAGTGCAACTCGCCGGTGATCCACCCCATTGAAAACGTGCCCAACCTGTGGGTTCTTGTCGCAGGTTCGAAGACGCCGAATCCCTCAGAGTTGCTGAGCTCGGCAGCGATGCGTAACTGGATCGATCGCTGGAAGAAAGACTATGACTTCGTTGTTCTGGACAGTGCGCCGATTCTACCCGTTACCGACTCTGTTTCGCTGAACACGCTGGTTGACGTGACTGTTTTGCTGGCCCGCTCCGGCGTGACGCAAAGACCTCAGGTCTCGCGCAGCTACAACCTGCTCCGGCGCGGCGGCAAGCACTTCGTGGGGCTGGTTCTCAACTGCCTGCCGATTCGAGACGAATCGTATTACGGCTATTACGGGTACCACGACAAGACCTATGCATATAAGGAGAAAGCGGCCTGATGCGGATTCATCAGTTCTTGTTCACATGCGCCTTTATTACTGCTCTGGCATCAACCGGTACTGCCCAGCCGAAGGAAACGTTGCTCATCGGCCCGGGGGATCTGCTCCAGGTAGATGTGCTGGATACTCCGGAACTGAATCAATCGGTCAGGGTAATGGATGCCGGGACCATTCCCCTTATCGTTGGCGCAGATGTGCTGGTCTCAGGCCAGACGCCGGAAGCCGCCGCACGGAAGATTGAATCAGTCCTGCTGGACGGGCGCTTTCTGCTTCACCCGCATGTCTCCGTGTCGATCACTGAATTTGCAACCCAGAAGGTCAGCGTGCTGGGCGAGGTGAAATCCCCGGGCGCATACGGAATTGCGACGTCCCGGTCGGTGCTTGAGGTTCTCACACTGGCCGGCGGCCTCAATGACATCGCCGACCGCCATATCATGATCGAACGACGGGCGACCCGCGAGCGCATTCCCTACTTTGTATCCAACTCGCCGGCCGTGGCGCTTGAGTCGGTCATTTCGGTCGGCCCCGGCGACTCGATCATCGTGCCCAGGGCTGGGGTGGTTTACGTGCTCGGAGATGTAGCCCGGCCGGGCGGATACACCATGACGGATAACGAGGCGCAGATCAGCGCATTGCAGTTGATCGCGCGCGCCGGTGGAACCAATCACTCGGCGGTGCCTTCCGGCGCCCGCCTCATGCGAAAGTCGGTTGGCGAATACACCGAGACGGCGCTTCCGCTAAGTGCCATGCAGAAGGGCCGGAAACCCGACGTGCCTCTTCAGGCGGACGACGTGATCTGGGTGCCATTCAGTTATCTGCGCAGTTTCGGCGCGCAGGGCAGCGGCATTCTCAGCTCAATCGGCTCGGCGACTGTGTACCGGTTCTGAAATCGGATATTCCCCTACGACTGAGCCTCTGCAATTTGGGCAACACATAAGCGGGTGCGAAAGCGCAAGACCAATGAACCACGGAGAACGTATCTCTGTCGGCCCCCTGGCAGTCGACTCCCTCACGATGCGCGAAGCCATTCATCAGATCCGCTTGACGGCGTTGACCAGGGACGCGAAGCCGAAGATGGTTGCCACGGCCAATGCGCAGTTCGCGCAGCTCGCCATGTCGAATCGTCGTTTCCGTAACATTCTCCGCGATGCTGAACTCGTAGTGGCGGACGGCATGTCTGTGGTGATGGCGGCGCGGCTGCTGGGTCAGTCATTGCCGGAGCGAATTGCCGGGATCGATCTCATGAGCGAGCTTTGCGGCGACGCAGAGACAGCGGGCTTGAGCGTCTACTTCCTGGGAGGAAGGCCGGGCGCGGCAAAAAAGGCGTCAGAGAACCTTCGCGCCAGATTTACAAGGCTCAAAGTGGCGGGGATCGACTGTCCCCGGCCGGGATTCGAGAATGATGCTTCCGAGTCGGACGCCGTGGTCCGTCGCATCGCGCAGGCAGCTCCTGACATTCTCTTCGTTGGCTTTGGCGCTCCCAAGCAGGAGTACTGGATGGAGGACCATGCCTCTGCACTTCCGGTGAAAGTGATGATCGGGGTTGGCTGTAGTTTCGACGTGCTCTCGGGTGAATTGGCGCGCGCCCCCCAGGGGATGCAGCGGGTGGGCATGGAATGGGTCTTCCGCCTGGGCCAGGAACCAAAACGCCTATGGAGACGATACCTGGTGGGCAACGCGCAATTCGTGAAGGCGGTGCTATGGCAATGGCTGACGGAAAGGAAGGAATCATGGCTAGCGAGCTAGAGCTCCCTCTCGTCAGTGCGGTGATTCCCACTCGAAACAGGCCGGAACTGGTATGCCGCGCCATCCGGAGTGCGTTGACTCAGACGTACCCGAATCTCGAGGTGATCGTGGTTGTCGATGGCCCGGACTCAGCTACTCTCACGGCGTTGGGGGCTTTTCGCGGATCGAAGGTACAGGTTGTCGATCTGGATCAGAATGTCGGACTTTCCGAGGCCCGCAATCGCGGCTTCCGGCGGTCGCGCGGCGCGTGGATCGCTTTCCTGGATGATGACGATGAGTGGCTACCGCGCAAGATTGAAATGCAGGTTGCGCTTGCAGAATCGATTGGCGGCGGCCACCAGTTTGTTGTTCATCGATTCGTTGAACGGCTGGGCAGCGGAGACCGCATTATGCCCAGGATCCTTCCGACCAGTCCAGAGAAGTTCTCTGAGTACATCTACTGTCAAAAGGGGTTCCTTCAGCCCTCCACATTCTTCATGGACAGAGAACTTCTGGAGGAAGTGCCCTTCACGACCGGTTTAAGGCACATCGAGGACAGCGACTGGATGCTCCGTGCCATGCAGACGACTGGAGTTCGCGTAGCGGCTGTTCCGGAGGTTCTATCGATTTACAACAATATTCCAACCGGGAATCGCGAAAGCGAGACCACGCCATGGCTCTACGCGTACAACTGGGCGCTGCGCAACCGGTCTCTTTTTTCTGCCCGGGCCTTTCCGTATTACATGGCTCTTCTCTGCACGAGCGCGCGTGCCCAGCATTCATCCATCTCTGTGTTCTTCAGGCTCTTTCGGGCGGCTCGGACCCAGGGCTCCCTTGAATTCCAAAGCGCCCTTCGCTTCTTTGCATCCTGTTTTATCCCCCGTCCTTTACTGAAGAGCCTGGCCGCGAAACTCGGCTGACTGCTCATCGCGATGAAGGAGACAATGCGATTCTCGCTGGTTCTGGCAACATTTGGCCGCACACGCGAACTGGAGTGCTTCTTTTCTTCCCTTCAATTGCAGTCCTGCCAGGATTATGAACTGATTCTGGTTGATCAGAACGAACCCGATGTGCTTGCTGAGATTTTAGAGAGATGGGAAAGACGCCTGAATCTGGTTCGTGTGCGGAGCGAGCGGGGTGTTTCCAAAGCCAGAAACGCGGGTCTCGCGAGGGCAAAGGGAGACATCATTGCATTCCCGGATGACGACTGCGTCTACAGTACGGAACTGCTGCGACGCGTGGAATCGTTCTTTGCAGAGCATCCCGTACACCGGGTCCTGGCCGTCGGCGTAACCGATGAATCAGGCATGCCGTCAGGAAACAGATGGTTCCAAGATGAATGCGAAATAAACCACACAAACATCTTTCGCACGTCTGCGACGTATAGCCTTTTTATTCGTGTTGATTCTGCGTTGGCAAAGATTCACTTCGACGAGGATATTGGTCCGAACTCGGGGACGGGTTTTGGGTGCGGAGAAGACACCGATTATGCGCTCTCGATTCTCGAGGCTGGTCACAGGGCATATTTCACTCGCTCACTCGTGGTTCATCACCCTCGCCGAGACATGATGAGTGGAAATGCATCGAAGGAGCGTGCCACGAAATACGGCATCGGGATGGGGCATGTGCTGCGGAAGCATTCCCTATGGCTCCTTGCTCTGGCTCTCGTTGGCTATGACTGGACGCGTGCTCTCTTCTCCGTTCTCTCGAGGCGTGGAACAAGCGCAATGCTTTGTTCTTTGCACAGCATGGGAATTCTTCGGGGCCTGATGATGAGTCCAAACCGCCAGCCAGTGAAGCTACTGCGACGTTCATCGTGAATCCTGAAAGCCGAAAGACCCAAATGCCATTGGTAACTGTGGTGATTCCCACCAGGAATCGGCCGGCGCTTGTGTGCCGTGCTGTCCGGAGCGTTCTGGAACAGACATATAAGGATCTGGAGATCATTGTTGTTCTAGACGGTCCCGACCCTCGCACCGTGTCGGCATTGAGCGTGTTTGACGATTCTCGCCTGAGGGTGATCGCTCTTGAAAACAATGTGGGTGGCAACGAGGCGCGGAATATCGGCGTGCGAGAGGCAACCGGCGGCTGGATTGCTTTTCTGGATGATGATGACGAGTGGCTTCCCGGGAAAATTGCCGCCCAGGTTGCGATCGCAAGGAAGCAATCCAGAAGCAACATCGTTATTGCGACTCGCTACATTGTGGATCGCGGGACAACCCGCAGAGTGCAGCCTCTACGTTTGCCGCGAGTCGGCCAGCCAATGAGCGAGTATCTATTTTGCGAAGTGCCGCTCCTTGGTTGGAGGGAATCGTTCCTGGGGCTATCGACGTGGATGATTTCAAAACGGTTTCTCCAGGAAAACCCGTTCAGGGCGGAGGTGCGCAAGAACCAGGATACTGATTGGCTATTGCGGGCAGTTCATGATCCGGGAGGACAGATCATCATCCTGGAGGAACCTGCCGCGGTATTTCACTGCGAGGAGCGGAGGGCGAGGGTGAGTTCGAGCGCCCGATTCGAGTGGAAATATTCGCGCGACTGGGCACTATCGACTCGCGACATGTTTACGCGAAGGGCGCTGTCTTATTTCCTGATCACCATCAGTCTTCCATGCGCGGTGCGGGAGAAGGCGGGAATGCGCTCCTATCGCCTCTTGTTCGGAGATTGCCGGCGATATGGGAGGATCACAGCCGGCGTGGTGTGGTTCGAATTCCGAGAGCTTCTGCTGTTTCCATTCCTGAAGCGGCTGGGGATTCCGGCCATGATTCATGCGCTCCGATGCGTGGGATGCGGCTGTTGGACAAGGAGGAACAGTTAGCGTGCAGAAGAATGATGCGGCTGTGCTCGTCGAGCCGGTCTCTGGACTAGTTCTGACTTATCTGCTTCTTGTCCCTATGTTGTACTTTTCGGCCGGCAACGGGTTTTCATTCGATCATCTCAACTCAAATAACCCAGTGGCGCACATGGGCAACCTGTTAATCGAGACGGGAGCGGGAAGCGCCTACAGTCGACTCGAGAAGTTGATTGTCAATCTCATGATCCTGCTTCCGATTGTGAGCTTGTTGGGCCCTATTCGAAGAAAACTCTTTTCGAGGCCAAACGCAGCGTTACTGATGCTCCCCGCGTGGGCGTTGCTTTCGACCGCCTGGTCCCAGGCTCCCGCCAGCTCCATCACTGCTGCTATCTATGTCGTCATATTGATGTTTCTCGGTGCATACCTCTCGATACGCTTCAACCCTGATCGACAGCTCTCCTTCATTTTGTTCGTCGGTTGCATTGTGATCGCCTTCAGCCTGGTCCTGGTCGCTTTCTATCCCGCGGCCGGGATTGAGCATTTTGATGGAAATGGAGCGTGGCAAGGCATGTTTCCCCACAAACAACACTGTGGGGCAGTGATGACCTACTTCCTTGTGACGCCGTTCTGCATGAGAGCCACCGGCGCCGTGAAGAGAATCGCGCTGAGCTGTTCTGTTCTATTATCCTGTCTCTTACTTCTGATGAGTCAATCAAGGACCGGCTGGCTGATGGCTCTGTGCGTATTGGTATTTCTCGGATGCGCCAATGTATCGCGGAAACTGGGCCAGGGCGAGCGGTGGATCTGGGCAGCAATTCTCCTGATGGCGGGATTTGCGGCTATCGCTTTTGCGGCCGCAAACATGTCGGAAATTTCCTGGCTCCTCGGCAAAGAACCGACGCTCAGCGGACGGACACGGATTTGGGATGCGATCATTCCGACCTTGTTCAAAAGACCCTGGCTTGGCTACGGATACACAGCGTTTTGGATCGGGATGAAGGGCGAATCAGCCAATGTCGAAATTGCCAGTAACTACATGGGCTTCGCAAATCCGGAGAGTGCGGCTTTTGGAATGTGGCTCGATCTGGGTGCGGTCGGCGTTCTTCTCATGGGGTGGATGTTATTTCAATCATGCAAGAACGCCGTCATTTGCATGTGGAAGCGCCCGTCTGGATATGTGACCTGGTGTTCTTCGATCGTGCTACTCCATTTGCTTGCTCTCGTGGATGGTGATCCGATCATGTATCCGCACACGATCGAGTGGCTCCTGTTCGTGATGGCATTTCTGGGGTTATCCGATGAGGCGCGACGCGCCCAAGGTGCGGTGGCAAATGTCAAGGCCGGCTAGAACATCATGGAACGCCGGCGGGGGCCGGCTTGCCAGCAACGCATGCTGGCTGTTAGTCGGACAGGGCTTCGGACTGCTGCTGCAGGCTGGCTACTTCATCATGCTGGGACGGCTGCTGGGTGCGGCGGAGTATGGAATCTATGTCGGGGCCGTGGCCTTGGTGGCGATTCTGGCCCAGTACAGCGCGCTCGGCACTCACTCCGTTTTTCTGCGCCACGTAAGCCCCGACCCCGGAAATTTCCGGTGCTACTGGGCGAATCTGGTGGTGACGACAACCGTTTTAGGCAGCGTGCTGGCAGCGCTGCTGGCCTGGGCGGGCCCGCACGTCTCGCATTCCTATACGCATGGAATGATCGCCTGCCTGGCCGCGGGCGATTGCGTATGCGCGCAGCTGACTCTTGGAGCGGGGCGGGTATTCCAGGCTTTCGAGCGAATGCGGTTGACGGCGAGCTTGAACCTGTTGACGAACCTGCTGCGAGCCACACTGGCAGGCACACTGCTCTGGACGGTGCATCGGGCGACGGCGCGAGAGTGGGTGTGGGCCACGCTGGCGGTGTCGGCGATCGCGGCGGCCACCGCGGTGATGCTGGTGACGAAGTATTTCGGCAAGCCCCAATTGAGCGGGCATCTGCTGAAGGCGCGGGCTGGGGAGGGCCTCGTCTTCGCCCTGTCGTACTCGACCGGGGGCGTGGTCAACGACCTGGACAAGGCCATGCTCGGGCACTATGGCATGAATTTGGCAAACGGAATTTATGCGATGGCATACCGGGTCGTGGACGCGGGGACGATGCCGATCTCGGCGGTTCATACCGCGGCATTTCCGCGGTTTTTCAAAAAGGGCATAGCGGGGGCTGCGAGCACTTACGCATTTGCACGGCGCATCCTGACGCGGACCGCGCCGGCCGCATTGCTGATCGCCGTGCTGCTGTTCGTTGTGGCGCCATGGATTCCCCGGATTCTTGGCGGCAGCTTCGCAGAAAGCAGCGAAGCCTTGCGATGGCTATGTCTACTCCCGCTCTTCCGCAGCCTTCACATGAGCGCGGGCGATGCGCTCACGGGGGCGGGACATCAGAACCTGCGCCTGAGCACCCAGGTTTGCGCCGCCGCCCTGAACATCGGTTTGAACCTGTACCTGATTCCACGCCATGGATGGCAGGGCGCGGCCTGGGCGAGCCTGGCCACAGACGGTGCATTGGGGATATTGAACTGGGGCGTTCTTCTCACGACTCGCCGGGAAGTTCCCCGCATCGGCCTCGCCTCAGCTACGTGAGGCGGCCCGCCTCACTGCACCTGAATGCCAGGCCGACCGGCTTGAATCAACGCCTGCTCAAGGCTAGAATCACTTCGGTGCCGGCGCGTTCTGCGCCTGGTTGTGAGAATGATGCTGGATCAATTCGAAATGTGGGCCAAGCAGGCCATCGAATTCGCGTTCTTTATCGGGCTTGTCGGGTGCACGTGTGTCGTGCTCTTGAGCTGGATCTCGATCCTGAAGGACGGGTTCTCGAACGATTGAGAGCCGTTTGGGGCGAGCCCACGCGGACTGAAGTTCTGCAAGCTAGGTCCGCGGGTCGTCGGGACCGAAGAGCTCATGGAAGTCCTCGACGAACGAAATCGCGATCACAATGGCCGAGCCGGCCAATCCAATCAGAAAGAGCACTGTAATCAGACGTATCAGGAATGTGCCCAGGAGGTGCATGCGGGCAGTATCTCTGCGAAAGCATCTTGCCGAGCTAAGGAGAGGCTAAAGGATTCATAAAAGGGCGGATCGCATGGTGCGGGACCAGCCATGCAGTTGAGTTCCGGAGGTTGAGTTGTGCGCCTCCTGGGGGGTGGCAAGCGGCTGGACGTTCGGTGTATAGTCTGGAACGTCGTAAGCTGCGGAACCATCGATGGCTGCGAGGGTCATCTATTTCGGTTGCGATGATTGTTATCGCGTGCCGGTGCTGCGGAACGCCGGATACGAGGTGCATCAGCTGGAGAGCCTCGATGAACTCAGCATCGATCTTCAGCAGAACCAAGTGGATGCGGTGATCGTTTCCGAGGACGACGGGCAGGCGGCCGGGCGCGCTATCACCCTCGCCCGGGAGCAGACTACTGCGCCCTTGATCCTCTTCCGGCGTTCGGCCGGTGAACTTGACGAAAACCGCCTTTGCGACCAGGTCTACTGGCCGGGTGTTCGGGCTGAAGACTGGCTCTCGCAGACGGCTGACTTGATTGCTCTGTGTCGTGAATCACGGAAGCAGTCGCTGGCTATTCAGGCGCAATCACAACAGCTGCGTCGCGAGGCGCAATCGGTCAGGGAAGAGTCGCGGCGGCAGCGCGAACGAGCGCACGTGGAATCGGTGCAACGCCCGCAAAGACCCAACACCGAGAATAGGTGACCCAGACGAGAACCGCTGACGATCTACTGGATTTCAGCCACCGGTTTTTGCTCGCCTCGCAGGCGGAGCGCAGTAAGAGGAATCCTACGCGCGTCTTCGCTGTGCACATGACCAAAGTGCGACCGGGCCCGCATGAGCGTTGCCTGATCCCTGGTTCACCTGGCGCAGAATTGACCTATAGATAGAGCAAGAAGGACGGCGATCCGCTTGCCTCCGGCGGGCATCGGGTCGCCGTTTTTTTCGGTGGCGGGAGAGCTGGAGAGCCAGCATCGTCATCGCAGGATGTCGTCCAAACAAAAAGGGCCGCGCTGATTGAGCACGGCCCTTTCGACTCTCAAAGGGGTTTATTTTGCCATGCTGCGAGGCCCGAAGCTGTACGCCACGCCTACGGAGACGATCGGATAGGTCCCAAGCGGGCTCAGATTGCTTTTCCATTTGTTGATTTGCGCGCCAAGATCGTTCTGGATCTGGATCGCGATGGGGTTGGTCGAACTGGCCACATCGGTGCATTCGGTCAGCAGCTGGTCAACGCAGGCCCAGCCGGCAAGGTTTGCGTTTACGGAGGGCTGGCCGGTGAGTGCTACGCCTGCTTCAAACGGGAACGACCAGCGAGCGCCGTCGTGCGGAATGGTATTGCCCCAGCCGGCGGTTGCTGTGAAAGCAGGCCGGTTCGTATTCAACCCGAGTTCCCCGGTGCCGTGCAGCGCCGTGATGCCCAGCGCCTGATTCGGGTTCGCGGAGTAGTAGGTGTTGCCGTTCAGCGTCACGCTGGCGCCGCCGGCAAGCGAGGCGTTTGCGGTGACCTTGTTGCCGTTGTAGACCAGAACGCCGGGGCTTACGCGAAACCCTGTGTGGAAGGGATAGATATCGGCAGATACACCCGCCGACATCAGTTTGAGCTTCGCTGTCGGATTGAATCCATTGGTGGTGAGGTTGGTGGTATGGGTGAAATAGCTGCCTGAGGTGCGCAGGTTCAGATGCGGTGTGATGAAGGTTGTGACTTGCAGCCCGGGTCCGAAGGTTGAGAAGCTCGCGCCAATTGCGACTCGTGAGAAGGGCCCAGGAGGAACAGTAGCCGCCGGGGCAGGTTGCACAGGACGTGTTACCCCACCGAGAGCTGCCGCATCCACGTCAACGAAACGAGACGATGACTCCGCCGTTTGCGCCATTACGGTCAACGGAGCCACGAAGATGGCCATCGAAACGACAAGCGCTCTGTGTTTCACGGTAGATGCCTCCAGATAAAGGGTTGGATGCTGGATTTTCCTCGGACCGATAATCAGTCGCCATCGTTTCCGGCCGGAATGGCGACCCCGTCAGTGTCCGGAAAAGTTATCTACGGAGATTACCATGGGTCCAAAAATAGAGTTACGCAAGAAGCGGACCTCTATGTTACTTAAGATGTAGGCCAGAATCGGTTCGGGAGTATTCGACCGAGTTCTTCCTTGGCCCGATGTCGGTACCCGAACCAAACTCCGCCTGTAGCCTACGTATGATGCGTCTCGTTCCCGATTCCGAGTCGATTGCGTCGCTGCGCTGGCGGCTGATGGAGTGGTATCGAGCCAATCGGCGCGATTTGCCGTGGCGGCGCAATTCGGATTCATATGCGATCTGGGTTTCAGAGATCATGCTCCAGCAGACGCGGGTCGCGGTGGTGATCGAGCGCTTCAAGGCGTTCATGCAGCGCTTTCCCACGCTGGTTTCGCTCGCGCTGGCTCCCGAAGGGGACATTCTGGCGTTGTGGAGCGGCCTGGGTTACTACCGCCGCGCGCGGATGCTGCACAAGGCCGCGCAATTTGTGGCCGCACATAACGAGGGCAATCTTCCGGCTGCGGCTGCCGAGTTGAGATTGCTGCCTGGGATCGGCTCCTACACTGCTGCAGCGATCGCCAGCATTTCGCATGGCGAGCGAGTCGCGGTCGTCGACGGCAACGTGGAGCGAGTGATCTGCCGCTTGCAGGGTTGGGAGGAAGCAGGGCGGACCGGCGGGGCGATCTTGCGCCGCAAGATTGAAACGCACGCCGCCGATTTGCTGGACCCGCAGCGACCAGGCGATTTCAACCAGGCAATGATGGAACTGGGTGCGACGGTCTGCCTTCCGCGGAATCCGCGCTGCTCAGATTGCCCGATTGAGGGGCACTGCCTCACACGCGGAGAGCACAAGGTGCAGCCCAGGCCGAGCATGCGAAGCATGGAGGTCTCGTACGCACTCGCCGTGCGGACGGGGCGGCGTCCGGGGTCGCTGCACCGCGAGGTGCTGCTCGAGCAGCGCTCGGCCTCGAACGCGGTGATGCCGGGGTTATGGGAACTGCCGACCCTGCGCGAGGTACACGTGCCGGAGGCCGACCTGCGGCTTACGGTGCGTCACGCCATCATGCGCGTGAACTATTACGTGCGGGTGCGGACGGTCGTTGAAGACGATGTGGATATGCTTACGGTTTCAGGCGGCGAGCGCGAATGGATTCCGCTGATCCGGGCTGCCGATATGGCGCTCACCGGCCTCGCGCGCAAGGTTCTCAGCCGGGCGCATCTGCTGGCCGCGCGTCTTGAGCTCATTGCTTCTTCCCGCGAAGGCGAATTAGCCTGAGATTCCAGGAGTTCTCGCCGCAGTCCGGCGAGTTCCGGAGATCTCATGCGCTTGCAACGCGTCTACATCTTCATTGCAGCTTCGGTTTTGTGGCCTGCAACCCTTGCTGGTGCTCAGCAGCCTTCCAGCGAAACCGCTCCCGAGATCAAAGGGTTGCCGCCGGAAGCACGCGCGGCGGCGGAGTCGATCGATTCTGAGAAGATCCGCGCGCACGTGCGGTTTCTGTCTCTCGATCTGCTTGAAGGACGCGGGCCCGGTACACGCGGAGGCGAACTGGCTGCGCAATACATTGCGACGCAGTTCGCATTGGATGGGCTGGAGCCGGCTGGCGAGAACGGAACCTACTTCCAGCCCGTTCCTCTCTACGCGGTGCACACCGACGAGGACAAGACGCGGTTTGCCTTCGTCGCCGCGAGCGGCCAGCCGGTCGAAATGACGTACGGCTCGGAGATTGTGGCGAAGGACGAGACCGGGCAGGAATCGGCCGAACTCGATGCGCCCATTGTCTTTGTGGGGTACGGCATCGACGCGCCGGAATATCACTGGAACGACTACGCAGGCGTGGATCTGAAAGGGAAGATTGCGCTGGTTATTGTGAACGAGCCACCCTCGGAGGACGCTAACTTCTTCAAGGGGAAGGCACTGACGTACTACGGGCGCTGGACCTACAAGTACGAGGAAGCGTCGCGGCGCGGAGCGGCGGGCGTGCTCATCATCCATCGCACCGATCTCGCGAGCTACCCATGGGAGGTGGTGCGCAACTCGCAGGCGATCGAGAAGAGCTACCTTGCGGGCGATCCAACCGCGACACTGCGGGCGGCAGCATGGATCCAGCACGATGTCGCGCAGAGGCTCCTGTCGCTGGCAGGATTGGGAAATCTGGATGAGGCAATCGATCGCGCCGGGAAGCGCGGCTTTCACGCGGTCGAACTGCCGGTGCATTTGCGCGGTCATATCGAGAGCCGTGTGCGGCACTATGTGAGCTCGAATGTCGTGGGACGGGTGCGTGGCACCGATCACGAAGAAAACGCGGTGCTGTACACCGCTCACTACGATCATCTCGGCATCGATCCCAACGCAACCGGCGACAAGATCTACAACGGCGCGGCCGATAATGGGACGGGTTGCGGCATTCTGCTCGAGTTGGCGCGGGCCTTCGCGCAGTCGAAGATGAAACCGCCGCACGATGTGTACTTCGCGTCGGTGACAGCCGAGGAACAGGGATTGCTTGGATCGCAATACCTGGGTATGCATCCGCCGGTTCCCGCGCGCGCCTTCACGCTGGATCTGAATTACGACATGCTGCTGCCCATCGGGATTCCGCTGTCAGTGGATTTGACTGGCGCGGACCGAATCACGTTCTGGCCGACAGTGCAAAAGGTAGCGAAGGCAATCGATCTGCAACTGCTGCCTGACCCCAATCCAATGGCTGGGCATTATTACCGGTCGGACCATTTTTCGTTGGCAAGGGTCGGGATTCCGGCGTTTTCAGTGGACCAGGGCGAGTTGTTCGCAGGGCACGATCCCGCATGGGGGCATGCGCAGTTCGAGGACTTCGTCGCGCACCATTATCATCAGCCCTCGGATGAGTACAATCCGGATTGGGATTTTCGCGGCAACGCCAAGCTGGCGCGATTCGGATTTGTTCTGGGATGGCTGGCCAGCGAGCAACCGAACTCAATTGAGTGGCAAGCGGGCGACGAATTCGAAGCTCCGCGGAAGGCGAGCGAAACTCGCTAAGCCGCCGGGCGGTTCAGTAGTAATCAGCACAACTGAGGTAGTAGCCGCATTGCGTGCAAACGAGCTTGCAGCGATGTCCGGTGAGCCGATGGCTGCAGGTGGGGCAGACCTGGCAGTGATGATCGATGGCCGACTCGGAGCCGGCAAGGCATCCCGGTCCACTTTGTGAGATATCCAGAACAAATTCCGGGTCGAGGGCCCTGGGCCGCTGCGGAAGCATGGTTGAGAGATTAGCATAGAGGAAAGGCAAGCTGCCCGCGCATCAAAGCAGGTGCCTGAGACATCAACAGTTCTGGCGCTGCACTCGTTTTTCTCTTGGCGGCGCGAAAAATCACCCGAAAAACCATTCGATACCGAAATCCCCAAGGAGGGACTATGGCAAGCAAGGCAAGTGCGGTTTGGACAGGTTCACTGAAGGAAGGGAAGGGCACGATCTCGACGGATACGGGCGTGCTGAACAACGCGAATTATTCATTCGCCACGCGCTTTGAAGGCGCGACGACCGGAACGACGCCCGAGGAACTGATTGCGGCAGCGCACGCGAGCTGCTTCTCGATGGCGCTCGGCGCGCAACTCGGAGGCGCGGGCCTGACTCCGACCAAGATTGAAACCCACGCAGCCGTGACCCTGGGCAAGGTCCATGACGGTTTCAAGATCACCAAGATCGCCCTCACCACCACGGCCAGTGTTCCCGGCGCCAAGCAGGACGTGTTCGACAAGGCTGCTGCGGACGCCAAGGCCGGCTGCCCGATTTCGAAGCTCTTCGCGAACAACACGGAAATCACACTCGACGCCAAGCTGGTCTAAGGGCTCGTCTAGATCGGCCACCTTTCATTTCGAAGCATCCCGCTCGCCTGACGGGGTGCTTCTTGTGTCTTGCGCGCTCTTGCGTGCGCGTGGGATGATTCCACCGAGTCAAGTGGCACATTGCGCGAGGCCGGCATGAAGCAATACAAGTTCAAGGCGCTGATTGAGGACGCTGGGGGAGGCGGCGCCTGTGTTCTGTTTCCGTTCGACACGGAGAAGGAGTTCGGCACGCGCGGGCAAGTGCCGGTGAAGGCCATGTTCGACGGCGTTTCTTACACAGGCACGATGATCAAGTACGGCCGACCGCAGCACATGCTGCCGGTGATGAAAAACATCCGCGCGCAGATCGGCAAAGGCCCGGGCGACACCGTCGAGGTCGTGGTTGCGCGAGACACCTCGGAGCGCGCGGTCGAAGTCCCGCCGGAATTCGCGAAGCTGCTGAAGAAAGAAAAGCTGCTGCCGTTCTTCGACAACCTCAGCTACACCCATCGCAAGGAATACGTCCGCTGGATCACAGACGCCAAGAAGGAAGAGACACGAACGCGGCGGCTTGCCAAAGCCGTCGAGATGATGAAGGCGAAGGTGAAGACGCCGGGCTAAACGGCTCACCTCAAAAAACCAGAATCCGCCTCGTTTTCCCCTCCCCAAGCGGGGCGCCGACCCTGTACACTGCATTCCCCGACCGCTAGGAGGGTCGTGATCCATGCCCAAATACGTGATCGAGCGTGAGATTCCCGGTGCCGGCTCGCTTTCGCCCGAAACGCTCCAGGCTATTTCGCAGAAGTCCTGCGGCGTGCTCAACAACCTCGGACCGCAAATTCAGTGGGTCCACAGCTACGTAACCGCCGACAAGATTTACTGCATCTATAACGCGCCCAATGAAGAGATGGTTCGCGAGCACGCGAGGCAAGGGGGATTCCCGGCCAACAGCGTCGCGCGCGTGCACACGATCATCGATCCCACGACGGCAGAAGCCTGAACGGGTACGGATCAGGCCGCATAGGCCGCCAACGCCGGATCGGATTTCTCACTATCATGGAGTGAGTACCCGGTCCGGATGGCAACCACCGATACAACCCGCGCGCTTCCGACGCTACATGAGTTCTTCTCGCCCGGCGGAATCCTTGCGCGCTCGCCCCTGCCCTACGAATACCGTCCCGGCCAGCTCGAAATGGCCAAAGCGGTGGAGCGCGCACTTACCGAACGCCGCCACCTGATCGTCGAGGCGGGAACCGGCACGGGCAAAACGCTTGCCTACCTGCTCCCGGCATTGCGCACCGGCCAGCGCGTCATTGTCTCCACTGGAACGAAGGCGCTGCAGGATCAGCTTTACTTCCGCGATGTGCCCTTCCTCGAATCGTTGCTTGGGGATCTGCGCGTGTGCTACATGAAGGGCCGCGCCAACTACCTGTGCCGGCACAAGCTGGTGGCGCTGCGCAACGAGCCGATCCTCAGCGGCCTTGAAGAAGTGGACCAGTACCAGCAGATCGCCGCCTGGGAGAAGACGACCGAAACCGGCGACCGCGCTGAGCTGTCAAGCCTGCCCGAATCGAGCGCGCTGTGGCACAAACTCGATGCACGATCGGATGCATGCCTTGGCAGCACCTGTCCCGACTACCGGCGTTGCTTCATCACAGAGATGCGGCGGAAGGCGCTCGAATCCGACATCATCATCGTGAACCATCATCTGTTCTTCGCGGATTTGGCGGTGAAGCAGGAAGCGTCGGGCGCGCCGGATGCAGGGGTGTTGCCGGAGGCGGCGGCGGTGATTTTCGACGAAGCGCACGAACTGGAAGAAGTGGCGTCAAGTTACTTTGGCCTCTCGGTCAGCAACATCCGCTTTGAGGAGCTGGCCCGCGACACTGATATGCTGCTGCGCGGCAAAGCGGGCGCCGAGAAGATGCCTTCTGCAACCCAGCAGTTGCGCGAACGTGCTCGCATGTTTTTTGCCGGGCTGCCGATGACCACCGATGGCCGCCAGCCATTCACCGAGCGCGAAGAGTTCCTCGAAACGTCGGGCGACCTCTATATGAGCGTGCGCGCCACGCTCAAGCTGATGGAAGCCGAGATGGATCGGCTGACCGATATTGACGAAGCGCCTGGATTGAGAAAGCGCATCGGCCGACTACGTTCGGAGCTGGAATTTCTGCTCGAGTCGAATGCCAGCAACATGGTCTATTGGCTGGAGCGGCGGTTCTTTGGCAATGCATCGGAAAGAAGTGAGGGCACAAAAGCACGCGGGGCCTTCGGGTCGGAGGGACGTTCGTCCGCAGCCATGCGCGCGCAGGCACGCAGCGTCCATATCCAGGCAACGCCTATTGACGTGTCGGAATTACTGCGGGAGCTGGTCTTCGAATCGATTCCCACGGTTGTGCTTACCTCGGCAACGCTGACGGTGCAGGGTGGGTTCCAGCACATTCGCACGCGCCTCGGCATGGGGGAAGCGCGCGAACTGGTGGTGCCGTCGCATTTTCGCTACGGCGAGCAGGCGCTGCTTTATCTCCCGCCGGAAATGCCCGATCCCCGCGATCCCGAATTTCCCGAGGCCGCAGCCGAATGCATCCGGCGCGTGCTCACGCTGAGCCGCGGCCGCGCCTTCTGTCTGTTCACCAGCTATGCGCAGATGCGGGATCTCTACGAGCGCCTGGTTCCGGTGCTCGAGTATCCGATCCTTCTGCACGGCACCGCGCCGCGCAAGGCGCTGCTCGAGCAGTTCCGTTCCACGCCCAATTCGGTCCTCTTCGGCACTTCGAGCTTTTGGCAGGGCGTCGACGTGCAGGGCGAAGCGCTGAGCTGCGTGATCATCGATCGGCTGCCGTTCGCAGTGCCCAACGACCCGGTGGTACAGGCACGCATGAAAGCCATCGAGGAAGCCGGCGGCAAACCCTTCAACGATTACCAGGTGCCCGGGGCGGTGCTCACGCTCAAGCAGGGCTTCGGGCGGCTGATTCGGTCTCTTGAGGATCGCGGCGTGCTGGTGCTGCTCGATCCGCGGGTGCGCCGCCAGCGCTATGGCCAGACTTTCCTGCAGAGCCTGCCGCCCTATCGCCAGACGACCAACATCGGGGACGTGGAAAGTTTCTTCGCGGATCCCTCGTGAGAGAATCGCGTAAACGTTCCCTGAACGGACTGGTTTGGAGCGAAAACTGCCATGGATACCACCGGAAAACAATCCCTGCGAGTCGTCAGGGTCATGCAGGTTAGCTTCGTCATTGCCGGCCTCCTGTTCATCCTGACCACGGTCAGGATTCCTTCTCGGGTCGGTTCTCCGCCGCCTCCGGGAATCGAAATCGCCATCTCGATTGCGGCGCTGCTCTGCGTCGCAGCGGGGTTCATGGTGCCAAAGTTTCTGTCACTTGCTGCATTGCAGAATCAGCGGAGCGGGCCGGCCTCGCCCGTCCAGAAATGGTTCACGCGCTGCATTCTGAGCCTGGCCTTTTTCGACGCGTGCAATGTGTTCGCCGTCGCGCTGCACTTTCTTGGAGCGCACGCGCGGGTTGTCGAACTGCTGTTTGCAGTCGGGATGCTGACGCTTATCTTCTGGAAACCGGGCACTCCGCCCAGCCTGGATCAGGGGTCCGTGACCACGTGACCGCACTCAAGATCTTCATTGGCCTCGCCGTTGCTCTCTATCTCGTGCTGATGGCAGTGTTCTTTTTCACTCAGCGTCGTATCCTCTACTACCCCGGCCATTCCTACACCTCTTTGCAGGATGCGGGCGCCAACACAGCGTTCCGCGAGCTCTCCGTGCGCACGTCTGACGGGATCGATCTCAAAGCCTGGTATGCGCCCGCAACAACCGAATCTTTTACCATCGTGTTCTTTCATGGCAATGGCGACAGCCTGCGTACGGCCGCGCACATTGCCGATCCGTACATTGGTGCAGGCTACGGATTCCTGCTCGCCGAGTACCGCGGATACAGCGGCATGCCAGGATCTCCGACCGAAGCAGGACTCTATAACGACGGCCATGCTTACATGCAAGCCTTGATCGGTACCGGCGTCACGCCCGCGCACGTCATCCTGTTCGGGCATTCGCTGGGAACCGGAGTCGCTGTCGAAATGGCGTCGGAGTTTCGCGCGGGCGGGCTCATGCTCCTCGCACCATATCTGTCCATTCCGAAAATCGCGCAAGCCCATTTTCCATTCTTTCCTACCTCGCTTCTCGCTCTCGACCGCTTCGATAACGAAGCAAAGATTGCTCACATCCACGCGCCGCTGCTCATCGCAAACGGTTCAGCTGACCAGGTGATTGAAGCCTCTCAAGGACAAAGACTCTACTCCCTCGCGAACGAGCCCAAAGAATTTCATTCGCTTCAAGGTCGAGGCCACAATGACGCTTTTGGCGATTTTGTGCCGCTGAGCCTCGACTGGTTGGAACGAATCAGACCTCAAAACTGAGCCGCGCTCAATTCGGGGTAGGATTTTCGGCGTGATCGATCAAGACAACATCCATCGGGTCCTTCGCTGAAACGAGTTTGAGCCCGAGTTGTTCCTGGATCAGGGTGAGAAGGGAAGGGCCATTCGGCTCCAGCATTGCCGCCGCGGCCGATTTCAAGGTGATGTCGTAGATGCCGGCGATCCCGGTGCGGTCCACAACCGGCAGATCGATCCCGCGCAGCTCGCTCAGCTGCTGGGCAAATTCGGACATCGATACATTGGCGAAGACGAATCCCCCATCGACCACGCGCGGCAGAGACTCTTTGGGGTACGCCGGCGGAAGGGTGTCGGCCTTGTTCTTTCCCAAACGCGGGCCACCCTTTCCGACAACGAGCTCGTAGACGGCCGTAGTCTTCTGCTCGTGATGAAGCTGGACTTTGAAGCGCGTGGCAAGCAGGTTCTGCAGCATCAGCCTGACGGCGTTGGCGGTTGCTTGGCCCTCGGCTCGCGCCCGAACGTCGAATCGTTTCCCGTTCAGTCGATCCGGGCCGTTGAGCTGGTAATGCTCGAGGTTGTAGGCCCACTCGATCATCTCGTTCAGATCGATGTTCTCCATCGTGAGTCCATCCGCGGTGCACTCGATCCGCGATCGTTGACTGCCTTCACCGCCTGAGGCCTGGATTGCTGCCGGACGGATGGAAGCCACTTCAAAGGCCGGCGATTGGGACTGGGCCTGCACTGAGGCGATCGCTCCAACAGCGATCGCCAAACCGAAGCAAGAGCGCGAGAGAAATCTCATGGCGGAAATCTTAGCGGATGAGGTGTAGCCATCAGGTGTCGCAGGCTCGCCGCTCTACACTGGAAACGAGCCATGCGCCCCACACCCAATGACGTCCTCATCGTCACCGATGTGCAAAACGACTTCTGCCCCGGCGGCGCGCTGGCCGTCGCGGATGGGGACGCCGTGATCGCTCCGGTGCTCCGCTGCATGCAATGCTTCCAGCACGTCATTCTCACGCAGGACTGGCATCCCCCAGGCCATTCTTCCTTCGCTTCGACGCATCCCGGCAAGAAGCCGTTCGAGACGGTCACGATGTCTTACGGGCCGCAGACGCTGTGGCCCGATCATTGCGTGCAGGGCGGCGCCGGCGCGGAGTTCCATCCACGGCTGGTGCTGCCTCAAGCCGAGCTTATCCTGCGCAAAGGCTTTCGCCGCGAGATCGACTCCTACTCCGCTTTCTATGAAAACGATCGCGCCACGCCCACCGGGCTTGCCAGCTATCTGCGCGAGCGCAATATGACGCGCGTCTTCCTGGCCGGGCTTGCCTACGATTACTGTGTCGGCTACTCAGCTCTCGACGCGCGGCGGCTCGGTTTTCCGGCGTTCATCGTTCGCGATGCTTGCCGTGCAATCGATTTGAACCACTCCGTGGCTGCCATCGAGGCCGAGTTTGCCGGCGCCGGTGTTGAGCTGATCCAGTCCTGCGAGATCGGTCGATGAGTCAGGCGTCCTCTCCATTGGCCGCGAAAAGCTAAGATGGATTGAACTGGATCCCATGTCGCGCAATTTCTACATTCTCGCGGGCACCTTTGGGTTGTTTGCTGTGATTTCGATGGGCATGGCGCTGGTGCCTTCGAGTTTTCAGCCCGGGCTGCCAGCCAACGGCAGCTTGTGGCGGACGATTGCGCTCATCATGCTGCTCGCAGGGCTTGCATCGGCGCTGGTTGGAGTGCTCAGCAACCTGTTTGAGCAGGTCGACCGGCGCAGCGAAGAAACCCGCCAGGCAGCGCGGCGCAAGCGGCGAGGCCGTGGCGAATAGAATAGAAAGCAGGGGACTCCTCCCCGGCACGGGATCACCGAAGCAATGTACGAAGTCACCGTAGAGGCGGATTTCTCCTCCGGCCATTACCTGCGCAACTACCACGGCAAGTGCGAGAATCCGCACGGGCATAACTACAAGGTGCGCGTCACGCTGGCCGGGGCCGCGCTCGATGACTCGGGCCTGCTGCTCGACTTCCGCATGCTGAAGCAGGTGATGCGGCCCGTGCTCGACCGGCTCGATCACCAGATGCTGAACGATCTGGAGCCCTTCACGACGCTCAATCCCTCGGCCGAAAATATCGCGAAGTATTTCTTCGACGAAACCAATCAGCAGCTGAAGGGAATGACCAGCGGTCGTGTGCGCGTGAAGGACTGCACCATCTGGGAGACCGACACCACGACGGCGACCTACTACGAATAGCCGTTTACTTCATCTGGCTCGACTTGGATTCGAGGTACCTGTCGAAGGGAATCTCGAAATAGAAGAGCTCGTTTCCGCTGGAATCGCGAATCTCGTGCAGATAGAGCTTGGCGCCCTTCAGGGGATTGCTGTCCAGGTCCGACACGTCGTAGAACAAGAACCCCGCATGGGTGGTGTGCGGTTCGACCACCAGCGCTCCGTATTCGAATTGATCGAAGTCCGCCTCGATCTCCTTGTTGCTTGCTTTGGGCTTCAAATGGATGGGCGGGATGGGGCCGGGCATGGGAACCTTGCCGCCCTCCCGTTCCTTGCGGGTCATCAGCCGCTCCACATCCTCAGGTTCGGCTGCCTGAATGCGTTCGCCGGTTGCGGTCTCGAAGAGGATGCGCGCATCGCGGAGCGAAATGGGCTTGTCACCGTTGTTCGTGACGACCAAACGAACGGGCATTACGCCGTGGCCCAGGTAATCCACGCGAAAGATGGCCTCTTTTTCCTTGGTGTCGTAGGGCTCGGCGGCGATGGCTACCTGCTCCTTGTCGTGCACTTCAACCGCGGCAAACGAAGTGGCGGGCTGGACGGCCGGCACTTTGTGGTCGGCAGCGATCGCCGGAAATGTGTGCCAAATCACGAGCAGCGGAAGCGCCCTGAGAATCGCCATCGTGGACGACTGTATCATCTGGTAGTTAGACCGCGCGCGAGGGAATTCCGTTACGCATGATTCTCTTTTTCTATAACATCGCGTTGCTTGCGGCTCTGGTTGCCGGCGTTCCCTGGTGGCTGTGGAGGATGGCCACGACGGAGAAGTATCGCGATGGCCTGAGGGAACGTCTCGGACGGGTCCCTGAACGGTTGCGAGACGCCGCGAGTGGAAGCCGGGTCATCTGGCTGCATGCGGTTTCGGTGGGCGAAGTGCTCGCGGTCAGCCGGCTGGTTTCGGAACTCGATCAGGCGTTCGCGGGCTACACGCTTCTGATTTCGACGACGACCCGTACCGGCCAGAACCTGGCTCGCGAGCGGTTCGGCGCGGCGCGGGTTTTCTATTGTCCTCTCGATTTGCCTTGGGCGGTTCGCGCCTATCTCAACGCTCTTCGGCCGCGGTTGCTCATCCTGGCCGAGACGGAGTTCTGGCCCAACCTGCTGACCGGCTGTTTTCGCCGCGGAATTCCGGTGGCCGTGGTAAATGCCCGCATCTCAGATCGTTCGTGGCCGCGCTACCAGGCGCTGAAGAGCTTGTGGATGCCGATTCTCGCGAAGATCAGCCGGGTGCTGGCGCAGACTGATCTCGACGCCCATCGGCTCCAGGCGATCGGGTGCCTGCCGGAGCGCGTGTCGGTCAGCGGTAATTTGAAATTCGATGTGCGGGCTGCGCAGGAGTCCGCGGCGGTTCGCATCCTGAAGGCCTCGGCAGCCGGTCTGCGTTTTCTGGTTGTGGGAAGCACCCTCGACGGAGAAGAAGCCGCGCTGCTGGCCGCGTGGCCGCGCTTGCTCGAAGCGGATCCTCAATTGGCGATGGTTCTCGCGCCGCGGCATCCGGAACGATTTGGAGCGGTCGCCGAGATGCTCCAAAAGTCCGGTAACTTGTTCACCCGGCGCTCTGGCTGGGAAGGAAAGCGCGAGATTCTGCCGCTCCGCGCTGGCGAGATCGTCCTGCTCGACACCATCGGCGAACTCGCATCGGTCTACTCGCTGGCTTCGGTTGCCATGATCGGCGGAAGCCTGGTTCCTTCCGGCGGCCACAATCCGCTGGAGCCGGCGCAATTTGGCGTGGCGATCGTGATGGGTCCGCACTATACCAACTTCCGGGCCATCGTCGATGACCTCCGCGTGCACGAAGCCATCCGCATCGTGACAAAGGACGACCTCGCTTCGTCTCTGATCAATCTGCTGACGGAGCGAGCCCTGGCAGGGGCTATGGGCGAACGGGCCAGACAGGTTTTCGATCACCAGGCGGGTGCGACGGCACGAACCGTACAGGCCCTTCAAGAATTGCTGGCCGGCGAGGCACAGCCCGCATGAGGCGGCCCTGGCTCGCCCCACTCGTGCCGCTTTACGCAGCGGGCGCGGCACTGAGGGGGTGGCGGCGTGGTCCGGCACAGCGGCTCAGGTGGCCGGTTATCAGCATCGGCAATCTCTCGGTCGGGGGATCGGGCAAGACGCCGCTCACCATCGCTCTGGCGCGCCTGCTCAGCGTCCGAGGATTCCATGTCGATGTGCTTTCGCGCGGTTATGGCCGGCGGTCCAGTGTTCCACTTCGCGTGGATCCCGGCGGCTCCGCGGAGAACTTCGGCGACGAGCCGCTGCTGATCGCGAAATCAGCAGGCGTGCCGGTGTACGTGGCCGCAGAGCGATTCCTGGCCGGCAGATTGGCCGAATCTGACCGCCCGGACATCGCGGAGCGAGCCGTTCACATTCTTGACGACGGATACCAGCACCGCCAACTGCATCGCGACGTCGACATCCTCGTGCTCGATCGCGAGGATCTACGTGACAGCCTGCTGCCGGCCGGCAACTTGCGGGAAGGATTGCGTGCCGCGTTGCGGGCAGACGTCATGGTGATTCGATCCGACGAACCCAACCTCGAAGCCGATCTCCGCGCTCGCGGCTTGCAGTGTCCGATTTGGCGCCTGCATCGCCGCATGGATGTGCCCCCGGTTTCCGGTCCGGTCATGGCCTTCTGCGGAATTGCGCGGCCCGCGCAGTTCTTCGCGGGCCTTGATGGCGCAGGGGTCCAGATCGCTGTGCGCAAAAGCTTTCCCGATCACTACGACTACACGGAGCACGTGATCGAGTGGCTGGTCGAAAAGGCACGTTCAAGCAAAGCCGCTGCTTTTCTGACCACGGAAAAGGATCTTGCCCGGTTTGGCGATCTGGTCCGCAGTTTTCCGGCAGATCTTCCGCTGCTGACCGCGGGTCTCACCGTTCAAATCGATCACGAATCTATGGCGATTGAGTGGCTTCTGGCGCGTCTTGAATCGAGCGGTTCGCAGCGGCCCGTGTGAGAAAATGAACCTTTGCACACGCAATCCAAGTTTCGTTTGCTCGTGGTCCGACTGGGAGCCATGGGGGACATCCTGCACGCGCTTCCGGCTGTGACCGCGCTGCGCCAGACGCATCCTTCGTGGCAGATCGACTGGGTGGTGGAGCCGAGGTGGAGTGCGCTTCTCAGCGCGGAAGGCAGTGTCACGCGCGATTCGGTGCTCCAGCCCGTGGTGGACCGGCTGTATCTGGTTCCCATGAAGGCCTGGGGGCGCAAGCCGCTCGATCGAAGTACGCGGAGTCAAATCCGCACGCTGCGGTCAGAGTTGGGCGAAGTTCGCTACGATGCCGTGCTCGATTTTCAGGGGGCAGTGCGCTCCGCGTGGATCGCGCGGATGGCTCATTCGAAGCGCGTGATCGGCGAAGCGCGCCCGCGCGAACGGCTTGCAAGCCTGCTGTTTCATGAGCGCGTCTCGACGCAGGGTTCGCATGTCATCGAGCAGGACGTGGAGCTTGCCGCTGTCGTCGCCGGGGATGAATTGCAACCTGTACAGCCCTGGCTGCCCATGGATCCTGCTGCGGAAGCGGCTGCCGATCGCCTGCTTGGCCCGTGTCAGAATCGCGCCATGATCCTCGTCAACCCTGGAGCCGGATGGGGAGCCAAGCGCTGGCCCGTCGAGCGCTATGCCGCGGTTGCTGTCGAATTGATCAAGCGAGGCTGGTGCGTGGTCGTGAATGCCGGTCCCGGAGAAGAGTCTCTGGCTCAAGTCATCGCAGAAGAGACGGGCGGCAAGGCGATTCTGCTCGGCGGCGAACTCAGCCAGTTGATTGCGATCACGCGCCGCATCTCGCTGACGATCGCGGGCGACACGGGCCCCTTGCATCTCGCCTGCGCTCTTGGCAGGCCGGTTGTCGGTATCTACGGGCCAACCGCTCCGAGCCGCAACGGCCCGTTTGGAACCCATTTCAAAGTGCTGCGGAATCCCGATAGCCGCCGCGACCACACTCGCCGCGAAGCTCCCGAGGCGGGCCTGCTCACCATCGAGCCCGCCGATGTTCTTGAGGCGGCGGACGAATTGCTGGCCGGGGAGAGATCGCGATGACGAGCGACATCGAACGCGAGCCGGACTGGATCGCCCGCTGGCAGCGGATCGCGCGCCGCATCCGCGTGCCGCTCGGTTTTTGCGCAGCGGCTGTATACCTGATCGAACTCTGGCGCCATGCGCCGAATCTTCGCGCCGTCGCCTGGAGCCTCGCGCTGGTGGTGCCTGGTCTCTGGCTGCGGGGCTACGCAGCCGGCTACGTGAAGAAGAACAGGGAACTGACGCAGTCGGGGCCCTACGCCTGGACGCGCAATCCGCTCTATCTCGGCTCGATCTTCATTGCCGCGGGATTTGCCGTGGCGCTGCTCAGCTGGGCCTTTGCGATGCTGCTGGCGATCTTCTTCCTGGTTATCTATGTGCCGGTGATCGCCTCGGAAGAGCGTTTCCTGCGCAATACGTTTCCTGACTTCGATCAATATTGTCAACGAGTTCCGCGCATGATTCCACGACCGTGGCGCACCCAAACCTCGGTAAGCCCAGGCGGCTTCTCGCTGAGGCTCTATCTCAAGCATCGCGAGTACAATGCAACCATAGGGGCGGCACTACTCTACCTGAGCCTGCTTTTTGCGAGGCCGGTTTTGAGCGCGCTCGTGCACGGTCCACGATGAGGCGGCGTCCCCGGCACTTTCGCAACTCGGCGCAACCGGTGAGCGATCGCCGGAAGCCACGATTCCAAAGGAGCCACCCCGCACGGTGAAGACGGACAGGACGTTGAAGACGATCGTTTGCACGCTCGCCCTGGCCGCCATGGCATACGGGCAGCAACTGCCTCCGCTCGCTCCGCCACGACCTGGATTCACGTTTCCGCAAAAGCAAACGCTTACCTATTCCGTCGACTGGCGGGTGTTCTCGGCCGGGACCGCTGTGCTGCACTTCGAGGCGGCAGGCGACAAGGAACACATTGCTGCCACGGCCGACACCGCCGGCGCCATTAACCTTCTCTTCCACGTCAGCGATCGGTTTCAGTCCACGATCGACCGCACCAAGGGCTGCACCGACGAATTTGACAAGCAGACCATCGAAGGCCGCCGCCAGGTGAATGCCACGCTCAAGATGGATTACACGCAGAACAAGTCGGTTCTCGATGAAAAGAATGTGGTGAAGAACGTCAGCAAACACGTCGAGTCGGCCGTTCCCGGCTGCATGACTGATCTGCTCACAGGCGTCTACTACGTCGCTTCGCAGCCGCTCGAGGTTGGACACAACTTCGTGATTCCCCTGGTCGACGCGATGCACAACGTGCCGGTCACCATCAAGGTGGAGGGGCGCGAAGAGGTCAAGACCCCGCTGGGAACATTCAAGACGATCCGCGTTCAGCCCACGGCCGCGGCCGGTGTAGTGAAGAATCGTGGCAACATCTGGATCTGGTATACCGACGACGACCGTCATCTGCCGGTGCAGATGCGCGCCCGGCTTTTCTGGGGAACGATCACCTTCCGGCTCACCGGCAACGAGAACAAGTAGCTACCGGTGCATTCAGTGCGGCGGAGCCGCGTGCGCCCCACCGCAGGTGGCTACTGCATCCGGTAGCGCTCGCGCATCAGTCGCTGCAGCCGCGGCCAATAGATCAGGTCAAAAGCCAGTTCCTTGTCTGGAAACATGGCCAGGGCCGCCTTGCGTGTGTCGGCCACCATCTCAGAAGCTTCGTCGACCGTAAGGGAGGAGTCCTGCGCGATAACCTCCATGACCATGTTCACGACCATCTGGAGGCGGCGAATCTTGCGGGTTTCTTCCGCAAGCTCTTCGGGCGATTGAATGGCCGGGTGGCGGGGTGAGGTAAGGGGAGCGGATGGATTGGCGTGGCGCTCCCACGAGCGATCCGATGAACCCATGTGGCGGTTTCTCCTGGGGACGGCGGAATGTCGAGCTTTGGGGCATCGTAGCATTGCCGCGGGTCTACCCACGTGTTTTGGATGCTTCTGCTGCGGGTTGTGTACAGAATTCGTAAAATGGTAGGAGATGGCTTTCACGGAACAATACGATGTCGCAGTGGTAGGCGCAGGGCATGCCGGTTGCGAGGCCGCCATGGCCGCTGCGCGCATGGGCCTCAAGACCGCGCTGATCACCATGAACCTTGACCTGATTGCGCAGATGAGCTGCAATCCGGCGGTAGGCGGTGTTGCGAAGGGCCACCTGGTTCGCGAAGTCGATGCCCTGGGCGGCATTATGGGCGAGGTCGCCGATGCCGTCGGGATCCAGTTCCGGCTGCTCAACACCTCCCGGGGCCCTGCCGTCTGGAGCCCGCGCGCCCAATGCGACAAGCAGCTCTATCGCGTCAAGATGCGCGAGGTGCTCGAGAGCCAGCCCGGCCTGCACATCCGCCAGGCTGAAGTCGTCAATCTGGTGATTGAAGAACTTGGTTCAGGGCTCAGCGATCAGGAAGGCGAGGGACCAGCGACTGGGGACCGAGGGACTGCGGACGCAGGGACTGAGGGGGGCGCGGAACTTCCTCGTCCTGTGCGTCCATTCCGTCGAGTCCTCGGGCTCAAACTGCGGGACGGCCGCAATCTGCTGGCGGGAGCCACCATCATCACCACGGGCACGTTCCTTAACGGACTCATTCACTGCGGAGAGGAGCGCTATCCCGCCGGCCGCAGTGGCGAACCGGCGTCGGTTTTGCTCGGTGAGGCCCTCCGTGCTCTTGGCCTGCGCACATGCCGGCTCAAGACCGGCACTCCACCGCGCCTTGATGGGCGGACCATTCGCTGGGACGCGTTTGAAGAGCAGCCCGGCGACGCCGATCCCACGCCATTCAGTTTCCGGACGAAAAAGATCGTGCAGCCGCAGGTGAGTTGCCATATCGCTTTCACCACGCCGGAAACGTTGCGCCTGATCCGCGAAAATGTGCATCGTTCGGCGATGTACTCGGGACAGATCTCCGGCGTTGGGCCGCGCTACTGCCCTTCGATCGAAGACAAGGTTGTGAAGTTTCCCGACAAGACGCAGCACCAGTTCTTTCTGGAGCCCGAAGGACTCAACACGCACGAGGTCTACATCAACGGCATGTCGACCTCGCTGCCGATGGAAGTGCAATGGCAGATCGTGCACTCGATCCCCGGCCTCGACCAGGCCGAGATGCTGCGGCCCGGCTATGCGATCGAATACGACTCTGTCGATGCCACGGAGCTCGATCGCACTTTGCGCGTCAAGTGCATGGAAGGCCTGTACCTGGCCGGCCAGATCAACGGAACAAGCGGCTATGAAGAAGCCGCCTGTCAGGGCATCATGGCCGGCATTAATGCGGCGTTGTGGCTGAAGGGCGAGCGGCCGTTCACGATGGATCGCACCGAAGGCTACACGGGCATCCTGGTCGACGATTTGATTTCCAAGGGCACCAACGAGCCGTACCGCATGTTCACGTCGCGCGCGGAGTTTCGCCTGCACCTGCGAATCGACAACGCCGATCGACGGCTCACGCCGCACGGCCGGCGCCTCGGCCTCATCCACGACGAGGCCTGGGCCGAGTACCAGCAGAAGCAGGCGCGCATGGCAGCACTGGAACGGTATTTCGCCGCCGGCAAGGTCGATCCTGAGAAGCTGGAGCGCGCCGGTCTTGGCGACCTCACCGCTACCGCTGGACAGAACTGGGCGCAGTTGATGAAGCGGCCTGAAGTTTCGATCGAGCCGATCATCCGCGCGCTGCGCGACGAACTGGCGGCCGATCCCCTGCTTGCCGAATTTGTGTTGCGCCATGAGGACGACCCCGTGGCGCGGGCGATGATGCGCAACGAAGCGAGGGCGGTTGAAACAGAGATCAAGTTTGCGGGTTATCTGGAGCAGCAGAAGAAGTCGATTGAGAAGCTCAAGGCGGCTGAATCGGTGGCGATCCCCGACTGGCTCGAATACGGCGCCATCAGCGGCCTCTCGCGGGAGATGCGCGAGAAGCTGGAACGGGTACGGCCACTCACCATCGGCCAGGCAAGCCGCATTCCGGGCGTGACGCCGGCTGCGCTGAGCCTCGTGCACGTCTCCATACGCCTGCAAGGCCAGAAGCGATCCAGCGCTTCGGTGGCCTGAGACGCGCAGGGCCGTTTAGTTTTGATCTTTCTCTTTTTCGCTTTTGGAAAAAATCGGGATGTGGAACGGCATTTCCGAAGCCGACTGCTTCTTGTGCTTGCCGGGGGTATCCTCGCGCAGCGAGGTGCGTTGCGAGTTGATGCACCGCCAATTGCCGTGCGTGCGCTCAAAGACGTGCGTAAACACGCCCTTCTCATCTACGGAACCCGACGATGCCTTGTGATGCAGCACATAGGTTCCGTTGGCCACGGCTGTATCGCCCAGTAACCGGATCGTCACGACTCGCTGATCCAGGTGCAGCGTCTTGTCGTCCGTCGAAATCAAGTCGGCCACCTGTTGATTTCGAGTTGTGACATTCCCTTCGGCGGAGACATCGACCAACAACGGAGAGAGCACCAACTCCAGGCCGTACTGGTCGCGCGCGTTGATGGCGGTGGACCAGGCATCTTCAATCTTCTGGAAATCTGCCACGGCGGCTGAATCGACCGAAGTCACTACCGGTGTGGCCGGGGTGGGGTTCGCGGCGAGCGTGTTTTGCGCAATCGCGAATGTGGGGAGGAGAAGTGCAAGACAGCAAGCGGCAATACGAATCATCGGAAAGACAAGACTCCCTCTCTCGATCATATCTCTTTGACTGGGGAGCGCGAAGTTCTGGTAGGCCTCAGGCGGCAATCCCTTGTTATGCAAGGGTCTGCAGGAGGTCGGGCCGGTGCAGGGTGGTCACCGAATCCTCAATGGAAATCCATCCATCCTTGCGGAACTGGCCGAGGGTGCGGGTCACCGTCTCGCGGGTGGTGCAGGCCATTGATGCCATCTCCTCGTGGGTGAGCAGCAGTGGAAACCGGAATCCACTCTCCCCGACGCGCTCGCCGATCTGATGCGCCAGCTCCAGCAGCAGCCGACCCAGGCGGCCTGCAACCGTCTCCGCCAGCGAGATGCGGCAGGCGTCCTGCAGGGCAAACCGGTATTCCTGGCAGATGCACTGAACGGCCCGCATCTGGGCTTCCTTGTGGTTGTGCAGGAAGCTGACGAAGCGTTCCCGTTCCACTGGCCGAAGCTGGGCCGGGGTGAGAGACTGCGCTGAAACTTCATGCACCCCGTGCGAGAGGACCGCATACAGGCCGAGCATCGAACCGGGTCCCGCAACGCGCACGATCATCTGCCGGTCATTGGCTCGGCCGGCAGTCAACTTGAGGTAGCCTTCGCAGATCAGGTAAAGACACCGGGCCTCATCGCCCTGGTTGAAAAGCGATGCCTGCGCCGGCAAGGAGATCGTGGTGGTAGCGAGCTCAAGATCCGCCAGAACCGAGCTGCCTAAAGAGCAGAACCAGCCTGGTCTACGGTTTGAACACGAAGCACATCCGATTGGAGCCTGACGGACATTCTGTCTGTGCCGCCGATTCGAACCCTCCGGAACCGTTCCTTCGACCATGGTCTTACCCGTCCGCCGTCAAGATGTGAGCCCAACCATCCAGCAGCACTCCAAAACAGGAGCGTGCTTCTGAGGTGGAAGCACTCCAGCCTCCGGGAAAGAGACTCTCGCCTGATCAGAGTCTGCTGCAACGGGTATCGGCATGAATGTGATGGCCCTCACGCCTCTTCGAATCATGAACCCCAAAGCCACTGGCATCGGGACATGGGCTACTCCACCCCGAGCAGTCGCAGGACCGCTTTGCGCCGAAACTAAAGCGTTGTGAGCAGGACCTTGAAAAATCACCGGCAAGCAGGTCCTTAGCTTCCACCGATTCAATGAATTGAGGCTCAATGAGGTGGTCACCAAACGTGTGACGGATATCACCGTTGGCGGGATCGAAAGTGCGTACGATTTTGCGCATGAGGTGATGCTCCACACATAGACACCTCGAAATCAGAAAGACCATCACCTGGCAACTGTCGTTCTGTCCGCTTGATGCAAGGGACTGTCCGGGCCGGCCAATCCGATTTTGAAAGTGAAGCGGAGCCGCCTGGGTAGTATTCAATGCAGCCATGCCGGACCATCACGCGACGCACCAACTGCGCGAATCGAAGCAGGTTGGTGCTCTTCGCGTTCGGTGCGTGCATGTTTGCAGCAGTCGCAATTGCGTCGCCCGCCAAGAATGACAAACCGGCGGCCGCGCAAACGGCACAGCCCGCAGCGTGCGGTTTTGTTGGCGGAGAGGCATGCGCTACCTGCCATGAGGGGGTGGCGAAGAGATTCGCAGGCAATCCGCACAACAGAATTGCGGCGATGACGAGTCGGGCGCGGCTGGTCCGGCTTCTCGAACGTTCCATGGTGACGTAATCACCCTGGGTGTGCAGTATGAATTCTGACAACCGCGAGGCGGCGGGACGAAAAACAGCGTCCCTCCGCCCCATGAAATTCGCACTTTTACCGTTTCGCGCAGTACACGATTTTCTTCAGTTCGGCGCGTGGGAGGGGTCGTGCTTCGACCTCTTTCCAGGAGTCGGCCTTCCCCATGTACGAACCGGGGAAACTCTGAGGGGAATGAGTATGAACAAGGGGATTCGACGTTTCGTGACGCTGGCGGCATTGCTTTCGCTGTCCGGCGCTGTTGGTTTTGCTCAGGCTGGAGCAGACCTTTACAAATCCAAGTGCCAGATGTGCCACGGCGCAACTGGCATGGCCGATTCGGGCGCCGGCAAGGCCATGAAGGTGAAACCGGCCACCGATCCGGATGTGAAGAAGATGTCGGAGCAGCAGATGATCGATGCGGTGGCCAACGGGATGGGCAAGATGCAGGCCTACAAGGACAAGTTGACCGACGCGCAGATCAAGGACGCAGTCTCGTATTTTCGGACTTTCGTGAAGTAAGCAGGACCGGCGCAGTCTTCAAACCTGAATCGCTGCGCCGTCGCAATCAAAGCGGCGTTGGGCCGTTGCAGTGAAGATCCTGAGGACGCTGGTCAGCAGGGTCCGGAAGTGAAAAAACAATCATGGCGGAGACCTTCTTGAGAGGCGCCGCACATGAACATCTCAAGGAGATTCGCAATGAAGAACGCAATTCGCAATTTCGCGGTGCTGGCCTCTGCTGTTTGCCTGGCCGGCTCCATGAGCTTCGCGCAGTCCGCCGGCGAAGCCACTTACAAGGCCAAGTGCCAGATGTGCCATGGCGCCAACGGCGCAGCCGACACACCGACAGCCAAGATGATGAAGGTCTCGCCCGCCAGCTCGCCCGAGATGAAGAAGCTGAGCGAAGCCGACATGATCGCCTCCACCACAAACGGCAAAGGCAAAATGCCTGCATTCAAGGGCAAGCTGACCGATGAACAGATCAAGGACGTGGTCAGCACTTTCCGCTCGTTCAAATAGGTTGTACTTCGGCCCGCCTTCGCGGGCGGGCCATGCATTTTTGTTTTGGGGGCCAACGTGCCATTTCTCTTAAGATTTCGCGAAAACTGGGTAAGGCCGGCGCTGTTCTTCGGCAACAATCCCATCAGCCTCGCTGGCGGCGCCATTACCACTGCTGCCGGCATCACCATGATCGCTTACTGGATCGTGGAACTCGTCGGGCGGCCGAATGCCAATCCTTATCTCGGCATTATTTTCTTTCTCATTCTTCCCGCCATTTTCGTTCTGGGTCTCGCGCTCATTCCCGCAGGCATTTATCTCCGCCGGAAAAAGCTGCAAAAGGCCGGGCAGATTCCGAGGGAATTTCCCAAGGTCGACTTCAACGATCGCATGTTCCGCCACGGCGTCGACATCGTTCTCGTCGCATCGATCGTCAACCTCCTCCTGGTTTCGATTGCAAGCTACCGCGGCGCATCCTACATGGATTCGCCCCAGTTCTGCGGGCAGTCCTGCCACGTGATGCATCCGGAGTACACGGCGTACAAAATCTCGGCGCACTCGCATGTGGCCTGCGTCGACTGTCACATCGGCTCAGGCGTTTCCTCGTACTTTGCGGCCAAGGTGAACGGCACCAAGCAACTTCTCGAGGTTTCAGTCCATCGCTATCCCACGCCGATTGAATCGCCGGTGCAGAACCTGCGCCCGGCGCGCGAGATCTGCGAGGCCTGCCACACGCCGGCCAAGTTCGTGGGGGAGAAACTCTTCGTCAAATCGAACTTTGCGGATGACGAGCAGAATACCGAGACACAGACCGTCGTCGTGCTTCATCTCGGTGGAGAAGATTCGCTGTCGCACCTCAGCGGCATTCATGGCGTGCATCTGGGCCACATCGAGTATGTCGCCACCGACCCGACGCGCACCACGATTCCCTGGGTGCAGCGGCGCAATGCCGACGGCTCCGAGACGGTCTATGCTGCTTCATCGCTCAAGGGCAGCGCGCCGCCGCAGGGAGAGCGCCGCGTGATGGATTGCATCGACTGCCACAACCGCGCTTCGCACACCTTTGTGACCGCCGAGGAAGCGATCAAC
Source organism: Occallatibacter sp. (assembly GCA_035308825.1). Classification (GTDB taxonomy): domain Bacteria; phylum Acidobacteriota; class Terriglobia; order Terriglobales; family Acidobacteriaceae; genus Telmatobacter. The sequence continues at coordinate 60,294 of DATGFX010000031.1, forward strand.
CGCGCCATGGCCGACGGCGCGATCAGCCCGACGCTGCCGTGGGTCCACAAAGAAGGCCTGCAGTTGCTCAAGGCCACCTATGCAAATGAGGATGATGCGCGCGCGAAGATTCCGGCCCAGCTCGAAGCGTTCTACCGCAGCCAGAATCCGGCAGTGCTGGCCGCCAAGGCAGACCTGGTGAAGACCGCGGGCGAGGAGCTGGTCACGCTCTACAGCCAGAACGTGTTTCCTGACATGAAAATGACGTGGGGAACCCACCCGAACCACATCGGCCACATGAGTTATCCAGGCTGCTTCCGCTGTCACGATAACGACCACACGGCGAAGGACGGAAAGACGATCACGCAGGATTGCGCGGCCTGCCACAACCTGCTGGCAGTTGACGAATCCAAACCCAAGGTACTCGCCGACCTCGGCATTCAGTAATTCGCATGGGGGGGCAGGTGGGTAGGGGCGGCCGGAGATCCGGTCGCCCATTTTTCTGTGGTGGGCTCATAACCCTGTGGTGGTCTTTACCGAGTCAACATGCCGCCGTGATAGGCTGGCCTTTCGCAAAAAAGGAGCCTTCCTCACGATGCCCAATGCTCATCCCGCGCAATTCAACCTGGTGGCAGCCGCGCACGCGACGATGATCGAGCACGGTTTTCAGCCCGACTTCCCCAAGGGAACGGATGAACAGGTCGCCGGCATTGAAGCGCATCCGCAGATGCCGGATGCGCCCGGCGCGCAGGACCTTCGCGCGCTGCTCTGGTCTTCGATCGACAACGACACGTCGAAAGACCTCGATCAGATTGAGTGGGCCGAAAAGCTGTCTGATGGCCGCATCCGCGTGCTGGTGGGTGTTGCCGACGTGGATGCGCGCGTTAGCAAGGGAACGGTCATCGACAAGCATGCGACCAGCGAAACGACGTCGGTCTACACCGGCGTCAAGGTCTTTCCCATGCTGCCTGCCGAGCTCTCCGAGGGCATCACTTCGCTGAACGAGAACCAGGATCGGGTTGCCGTCGTCATTGAATTTGCGGTGGATGCGACCGGTGCCGCATCGGACGGGAAAGCCTATCGCGCGCTGGTGCGCAACAAGGCCCAACTTGCCTATAACGGTGTGGGCGCCTGGCTTGAGAACAAGGGGCCGGCGCCGGCGAAGGTTGCGGCGAACGCTGACCTCGCCGCTCAGCTGAAGCTGCAGGATGAGGCTGCGCAGCGCATGGAAGGGAGCCGCTTCCAGCACGGGGCACTCGACCTGGAGACGATTGAAACGCGTCCGGTGATGCTTGCCGATCAAGTGGTTGAAATTGCCAGTCTTGAAAAGAATCGCGCAACGTCGCTGATCGAAGAGTTCATGGTGGCCGCGAATGGGGTCATCGCCAAAACGCTCGAAGATGCGGGCGTTGCCTCGATTCGCCGCATCGTGCGCACACCCAAGCGCTGGGATCGCATCGTCGAACTGGCGGACGGAATGGGGACAAAGCTGCCCGCCGAACCGGACTCAAAAGCGCTGAACGATTTCCTCCTTGTGCAGCGGAAGAAGGACCCGGACCACTTTCCCGACCTCTCGCTTTCGGTGGTGAAACTGATGGGACCGGGAGAATACGTGCTGGTGAGGCCGCACGAGGAGTCGCCGGGCCACTTCGGCCTTGCGGTGCAGGACTACACACATTCCACCGCCCCCAACCGGCGCTTCTCTGACGTCGTGACACAGCGGCTGATGAAAGCGTGGTGTGTTAAGGCGCCGCAACCTTACTCAGAGAGCGAGCTCGACGCCATCGCGCAGCGCTGCACATTGATGGAAGACAACGCCCGCAAGGTGGAGCGCGAAATGCGGAAGCGGATCGCAGCCGTCGTGCTGCGTCCGCGCATCGGCCAAAGCTTTGCGGCCATCGTTACCGGCGTGAACCAGTACGGGACGTTCGTGCGCACGCTGAATCCGCAGACCGAAGGAATGCTGGTGAACGTGGGCAAGCCCGGCTCAAGGCATATCGACGTTGGCGATCGCCTCACGGTGAAGCTTGTCTCCACCGATCCCGAGCGCGGCTTCATCGATTTCGCGGTTTAACCGCGGGTGTCCATTGCGGCTCGTCAGCGCGACGCTCAGGACGCCTCAGCATCGGAGCCGGGGCCTTCGACGCCTGTCAGGTCTTCGAGCTGCGCCGGCTCGGTCGCAGGAACCGCATTCGGCTGGGTGGCGCCGGGCTCGTCTATCCACAGGCACACGATCCACCACACCAGCACGCAGATGAACACCACGCCGTTTGCGTTAAAAATCTTTTCGCGCAGGTCCATCACCTTCTGATACTCGGCCATCGAGTGCGGAACCGTGTTCGTAGCGATTCGCTGCCAGATGGTTTGTACGGCAAGTTGCGAAACCGATGCGGTAGAAAGACCGATCATGATCTGCTGGGGATGGCTTCTCAAGCCGGCACCGAAGCGACGGCCAAAGAGAATCACGACGACTCCGAGCGCGACTGTCACGCTATCGACCAGGAGGCCCGCACGCTGGGCGAACAGCTGCATCACTTCGAGGCGACCTAGCAAGGTACTCAGGGAGATGGTCTTCCATGCCGGCCACTTGCCCCAGAACGCCACCACCGTGCCGCCGATCGCGAGCAGCACGATTGTGCCGGCAATCCATACGCGGCGCGATGCAGGGCCGAAGACGCGGCGCGCCACTTCCACCAGCACGAGGAAGCCAATGATTGCCGAGAGATCGGCCATGACGATGAAGGTTTCGCTCAGCGTGAGGCGGGGCAGGCGGTCAAACAGCAGGCGGCTTGCAAGCAGGCGCAGCGCGGTCAGCACGATTGCAGCGGTGAACCACGGGAAGCGGCGAATCCGCTCGCGGCCCATGAGCACGACCAGCAGGACAAGGTGCGCTGCGAACGTGAGGGTCCAGATCACTTCTACGGTGGTGAAATGAAAGTTGAAATGCATGAACTCCTTTGAATGGGCGAAAGGCCCGCTCCGATCGCCGCGGGCCGATGAGGCGCCCTGCTGTTGGACGCGCAAACGCCGCGGGAATGAAGGAGGGATGGTGCGCCCGGAGAGATTCGAACTCCCGACCTAATGCTCCGGAGGCATTCGCTCTATCCAGCTGAGCTACGGGCGCGCTTTATCAGGATACCGTATTGGGGGCTTCGGGTCTTCAACCACCTGCTGACCACCGATAGCTCGTCCCGAGCCCGGCCCGGGACCATTGACCACTGACCCCCTGATCACTGTTTAAGCGTTCACCTTCCGCATGTACTCCGCATCCTCGCGCAGTTCCGTCATCGGATCGCCGGCAAACTCCTCCTGCTCGATGAAGTACTGCTTCAGGCCGGTCGCTGCGGCCAGGATCGGTCTGTAATCCAGATGCCCATGTCCCAGCACCACCGACTTCTCGTCCCTGCCCGTCCCTTCCATGTCCTTCACGTGCATCAGCGGGAATCGCTCGGGCGACTTGCGCAGGTACTCCACCGGATCGTGCCCGGAAGCCTGCACCCATCCGCAATCCATTTCGAAGTACACCAGCTTGGGATCGGTCAGCCGCAACAGTTCGTCATATACCAGGGTGCCGTTCTCTACTGCGAATTCAGGCGTGTGGTTGTGCACACCAAAAATGATGCCCGCAGCCTTGATCTTCTCGCCGACGTGGTTGAACTCCTCGGCCACATACCGCCAGTCGTCGAGGCTGAGCCTCTCGCCTTTTGCATTCGGATCGCGATGCACGCCGCCCGCCGACGAACACACGATGTACTCGAGCCCCAGCGCGTGCGCGTAATCCAGGTTCTCGTCGAGCTTGGTGCGCAGCAGCGCCAGGGTGAGGTGGGTGCTGATGCAGCGCAGCCCGGCCTGTTCCATCGCACTCCGGAATTCCTTCGCAGGCTTGTTGTAGTAGCCGGCCGCCTCGACCACGCGATAGCCGAGGGAATGCAGTTGGCGCAGCGTTCCGTCAAAATCCTTCGGCAGCTGGTTGCGAACCGAGTAGAGCTGCAGCCCGATGGGCATGTGGGCCGGCGCAGCCTTGAGCCTATGTGCGCCTGCAAGCGCTGCCGCTGCTACCGTCCCGGAAGCTTTCAAAAAATCCCTGCGTGAGGAAGTCCGCATTCGATTCGATCTCCTGTTGTGTCGGGGTTCGTTCGCTTTCGCATTCCGCATTCCTGCGCATATTGAAACGAGTTTTCAACGCGAGCGCCATTCTCGCTCCCCACACGGCATTGTGTAAAGAACGCGCATGTGTGCGCCCGTTCCTTGACATATTCCGGCGCACCCTGCTCTGATCGATTCGAATTTCAAAACTACGATGACACACTCCACTTCAAATCGCGGCATATTTCCATCTTCTTTGGCAGTTCTCTCCATTCTCGTAATTCTCGTCACAGCCTCCGCAGCTTTTGCCGGCGGTGCACCCAGGCATCCCGACTTCGGGCCGAATGTCTTTATATTCGAACCTTCCATGCCATCGGCGCAGATTCAGGCGCAGATCGACAAGGTCTACGCTATCGAGCAGCACGCGGAGTTTGGCCCCGAGCGCTACGCCTTCCTGTTCCTGCCGGGCGAGTATCACGTCGACATTCCGGTCGGCTTCTATACCGAGGTGATCGGACTGGGCGCAACGCCTGATGCCGTCCACATCATCGGCAATGTGCACGCAGACGCCAGCCTGCCGCACAACAACGCCACCTGCACATTCTGGCGGGCGGTCGAGGGTTTCTCGGTCACGCCGACCGGCGGCACCATGCAGTGGGCGGTGTCGCAGGCCATCCCATTCCGACGCATGCACGTCGCTGGCAACCTCGTCCTGCACCAGCATCATGGATGGGCCAGCGGCGGCTGGATGTCCGATTCGGTCATTGATGGCAACGTCGACTCCGGCTCGCAGCAGCAGTGGATCTCGCGCAACGTGGAATTGGGAAGCTGGACCGGCTCCAACTGGAACATGGTCTTCGTCGGGATCAATCATCCGCCTGCAGGCGACTGGCCCGATCCGCCCTACACCAAGGTCGACCGCACGCCCATCGTCCGCGAAAAGCCGTTCCTCGAAGTCGACGCCAAAGGGAACTGGTCTGTGCGCGTTCCGGCCCTCCGCAGCGACAGCCCCGGCATCACCTGGCACGATGGATCGACGCCCGGGAAGTCCATCCCGCTAAGCCGCTTCTACATCGCCCGGCCCGATGTCGACAGCGCAGCCACCATGAATGCGCAACTCGCCAAGGGCAAGCACCTGCTCTTGATGCCGGGCCATTACGACCTCACCGAGCCCATCCGCATCAACCGGCCCGACACCGTCGTGATGGGCCTTGGATTCGCGACGCTCAAGCCGACACACGGCACCGCGGCGATCACCACCGCCGACGTGGACGGCATCGACATCGCCGGGGTCCTCATTGACGCCGGCCCTGAAATCTCACCCGTTTTGGTTCAAGTCGGCCCCGATGGAAGCTCCGCGCATCACGCGAAGAATCCCATCTTCCTCCACGACGTGTTTTTCCGCGACGGCGGAGCGGCCGCGGGCAGCACCCACGTCAACCTGCTCGTCAACAGCAACGACACCATCATCGACCACACCTGGATCTGGCGCGCTGACCACGGCAACGGTGTTGGCTGGAAAACCAACCTGAGCGACAACGGCCTTGTCGTCAACGGAAACAACGTGACGGCCTACGGCCTCTTTGTCGAGCACCACCAGCAGTTCCAGGTGTTGTGGAATGGTAACGGCGGCCGCACTTACTTCTATCAATCCGAGATTCCCTACGATCCGCCCGATCAGCCCAGCTTCACTTCGTCGCCGGGTACCAACGGCTGGGCCTCCTACAAGGTGTCTGACAAGGTCACCTCGCATGAAGCCTGGGGCCTCGGCATCTATAGCGTTTTCCGGCATCCCAATGTCACGCTGACGCGCGCCATCGAGGTGCCTCGCCTGCCTGGCGTTCGCTTCCATCACATGATCACCGTAGCGCTCGACGACAAGGGCGAAATCTCGAATGTCATCGACGACAAGGGCGGCCCAACCACGCTGGCTCCGCACCGTGTCGACCCCAAGGTGACCGAATTTCCATAGACAGGCTCAATGCGGCGCCTCCGGCGCGCTTCGTTGCGTCGTGGGAGAATAGAACAGTATCTGCCATGACCAACGAAGCCGTCCCGGAAACTCAACCCACCTCCGAAAACACACCCGAATCTACGCCTGAGCCGGCAGAAGATTTTGCCGCGATTCTCTCGGAGTTTGAGCACACCCATGCGCACAAGCCCGAAGGCGGCACGAGGCAGTTGCAGGGCACGGTCGTCTCGCTCAATGCCGAGCAGGTGTTTCTCGATGTCGGATACAAGATGGAGGGCGTGCTGCCGCGCTCGGCTTTTCTCAACGACGCCGAGAACGTGAAGCCCGGCGACACGGTTCCCGTCTCCATCACAGGCCGCAATGAAGAGGGCTATTACCAGCTGTCGTTGTTTCGCGTTGCTCAGCCGCGCGACTGGTCCGCGCTCGAAGCTGCTTTTGCTGACAAGCTGGCGGTTGTCGGCACGGTCACCGCGGTCGTGAAGGGCGGTCTCAGCGTCGATGTCGGTGTGCGCGCCTTCATGCCCGCCAGCCGCAGTGGCACGCGCGATGCCGCGGAGCTCGAGAAACTTGTCGGCACTGAAATCAATTGCCGCATCACCAAGCTCGATGTCACGCAGGAAGATGTAGTCGTCGATCGCCGCGTGGTCCTGGAAGAGCAGGCGCGCGCGGCAGCGAAAGACCGCCTCGCCACGATGCAAGAAGGCGACACGGTGACGGGCACGGTGCGCAGCCTCATGAGCTATGGCGCCTTCGTCGATCTTGGCGGTATCGACGGCCTTCTGCATGTCAGCGATATGGCCTGGGGACATGTTCACAAGCCCGAAGACGTGCTGAGCGTGGGCCAGGAGCTCCAGGTTCGCATCCTCAAGATCGATCCTGAAACGAAAAAGATGTCGCTGGGCCTCAAGCAGCTCGAGGCCGAGCCATGGGAAACCGTCCCCGCGAAATATCAACTCGGCCAGCGCGTCACGGGCACGGTCACGCGGCTCACCGATTTCGGCGCGTTCGTCGAAATCGAGCCCGGAATCGAGGGCCTGATTCACATTTCCGAGATGGCCTGGGGCAAGAAAGTTCGCCATCCCAGCGATCTGCTCAAGCCCGGCGACCAGGTTGACGCAGTCATCCTCGGCATCAAGCAGGACGAACGGCGCATGTCTCTCGGCCTCAAGCAAACCCTGACGGATCCATGGACTGAAGTCCCGCGCAAGTTTCCAGTCGGCTCGCAGGTTGAAGGACCGGTGACGCGTCTGATGAAATTCGGCGCCTTTGTCCAGATCGCCGACGGCATCGAAGGCCTGGTTCACGTCAGCGAGATCAGCGCCGAGAAGAGGATCAATCATCCGCAGGACGTGCTGCGCGCGGGCGAAGTCGTCAAGGCGCAGGTGCTGGCCATCGACCAGGAGAAGCGTCAAATCAAGCTCAGCATGAAGCAGCTCGTCCCCACCAGCATCGATGAGTACATTACCGAGCACAAACCCGGCGATACGGTTTCAGGCCGGGTGGTCGAAGCCTCAGGCAATCACGCGACAGTAGAGCTTGGCGAAGGCATCCGCGCTACCTGCCATGTTGCGAGGAGTGCTGCGCCCTCGCAAGCCGCAGCGCTGCAGGGCAAGGCCGACTTGACCTCGCTCTCGTCCATGTTGCAGGCCCGCTGGAAAGGCAATGCACCCGCCGCCGCGTCCGCACCCGAGCCGCTGGCCGCAGGGCAGATTCGCAGCTTCCGGATCACTCGCCTCGATGCAGAAGCAAAGAAAATCGAAGTCGAAGTCGCGTAACTCGGCGCCATGTCCCTATTGCAAGGGGATCCGGTGCACGACCTGATCGGCGGTGAGCACGATCAACGTCTTGTTCTGCTTGCTATGCAGGTGTGATGGATGACGGCAGATGATGGATCAGAGATAGGTCTCGTCCACGTAGCACCACTTCCACGTCTCGCCGTGCTCGGCTGACTGAATCAGCGGGTGCTCTGTCTCATGAAAATGCGCGCGCGCATGCCGTCCCGGCGACGAATCGCAGCAGCCCACGTGCCCGCATTCCAGACACATGCGCAGATGCACCCACTTGCTCCCGGTCTTCAGGCACTCTTCACATCCTTTGGTGCGCGGCTTCACTTTTTTCAGATGTTCGGCAACATGTGTGCACGTGGCCATGCAGAACCTCCATCGGGACCCTGCGTTCCGCTTCTGTTCTTACACAACCCGGTATTGCGCGGCAAGCGCGCGAAATTCGTTCACCTGCGCGTCAATCCACGCGGCGTCGCGCTTCAACTCGCCGGCCATCAGCTTCGCCACCGGCTCCGCCATCGCGATTGCCGCTTTTGCATTCAGAAAAAGCGCGCGTGTCCGCCGCGCCAGCACGTCTTCGACGGACCGCGCCATTTCGTTGCGCACAGCCCAAACCACCTCGGCGCCGATATACGGCAGGTCCGGGTGCAACTGCGCTGCGAGTGCCGCCGAGCTGCCTGCCATGTCGCGAATCGCGTTCGCATCTGCGCCGTAGACGTCCAGGTGCCCGAATTCGCCGGCGTTCTGCGCATAGCCATGAATCCTCAGGCTGCGTGTCGGGCAGGGTTCGTCGCGCAACTTGCCCAGCGTAATCGCATGGTCCACGCAGTCCTCGGCCATGTGACGATAGGTTGTCCACTTACCGCCAGTGATCGTCAACAGCCCCGACGTGTCGACGTGGATCACGTGATCGCGCGAGAGCGTCGACGTCTTGCCTTCGCCCTTCACCAAAGGCCGAAGTCCCACATACACTGCCAGCACATCTGCCCGGGTCGGCGGCCGCGTCAGATACCGTCCGGCGGTTTCGAGAATGAACTCAATCTCCTCGTCGAGCGGCTTCGGTTCCAGGCTCGGCGCATCGAGTGGCGTATCGGTGGTGCCGGCCACCGCATGCTCGTGCCACGGAATCACGAACAGTACCCGTCCATCGCTGGTCCGCGGCACCATCAGCGCGGTATCGCCTTTCAAAAAAGAGCGATCGAAGACCAAGTGAATGCCCTGGCTCGTCACAACCAATGGATCCGCGCTTGCATCCGCCATGTGCCGCACTGAATCCGTGAACACCCCTGTCGCATTCACCACGATGCGAGCGGACAGTGCGATCTCGTCCCCACTCTCCTCATCGCGCACGCGCATGCCGTTCACGTAGCCGTCATCGTCTTTGTGCAGCGAAATTACCGGGCAGTAATTTACGATCGTTGCGCCATGATCGGCCGCCGTCATGGCAAGATGAATGAGCAGGCGTGCGTCGTCGAATTGCCCGTCGTAGTAGACGACTCCGCCCACCAAGCCCTCCGGCTCGAGTGCCGGCAGCCGCTCCAGCGTCTCCTCTTTCGAGAGCAGCTTCGACGCGCCGAATCCATATTTGCCGGCGAGCATGTCATACAGCTTCAACCCAATCCCGTAAAACGGCGCCTCCCACCATGAATAGTTGGGCACCAGGAACGCAAGATCGTGCACCAGGTGGGGCGCATTTTGCCGCAGCAATCCGCGCTCCTTCAATGCGGACATCACCAGCGAGATGTTGCCTTGCTCGAGATAGCGCACGCCGCCGTGCACCAGCTTGGTCGAACGGCTGCTGGTTCCTTTGCCGAAATCGTGCGCCTCGCACAGCACCACATCGAGACCGCGCGCCGCCGCGTCGACGGCCACGCCCATGCCGGTCGCGCCTCCGCCAACCACGGCGATATCCCACGGATCGCGCCGTTCGCGCAGCCGGCGCAGCATCTCTTCGCGGCGCATCTACTCGCTCCAACTCTTTGAGCGATCCACGGCTCGCCGCCACCGTCCGCGAATCTCGTCACGCTTGGCCGGATCCATGTGGGGCTCGAAGCGCACATCGCCCTGCCTCTTCGCGCGTAGCGCCTCCGGATTCGGCCAGAATCCCGTTGCCAGGCCCGCAAGATAGGCCGCTCCCAGCGCCGTCGTTTCCGTGACCTGCGGCCGCACCACCGGAACGCCCAGCACATCGGCCTGGAACTGCATCATCAGGTTGTTGACCGCCGCCCCGCCATCCACGCGCAACGCGCCCAGCGGGGTTCCCGTGTCGTGATGCACCGCTTCGAGCACGTCGGCAACCTGCAGAGCAATGCTTTCCAATGCCGCCCGTGCAATGTGCCCGGGATGCGTGTCGCGGCGCAATCCGATCAGCAGGCCGCCCGCATGTGGATCCCAGTGCGGCGCGCCGAGTCCCACGAACGCCGGAACAAACACGACGCCGCCGCTGTCGGTCACGCTTGTTGCCAGCGCTTCCACATCGGCTGAAGAGCCAATCACCTTCAGGTTGTCGCGCAGCCACTGCACCACCGCGCCACCGATGAAGATGCTTCCCTCGAGGGCGTACTCCAGGCGCGGCTGCGCGCTGGCCGCGATGGTGGTGATGAGGCGGTTCTTCGATCGGACAAACTGGGTGCCGATGTTCTGGAGCAGGAAACAGCCCGTGCCGTACGTGTTTTTGGCTTCCCCGGGACTCCAGCACAACTGGCCGAACAGCGCGGCCTGCTGATCGCCCGCGATGCCGGCAATCGCGATGCCGCCGAGGCCGAGCGTCGTGGTCACCTCACCCACCTTCTGGCTCGACCAAACTACCTCCGGCATCAGACTTGCGGGCACGTCAAACAGCCGCAGCAACTCCGCGTCCCATTCGCCTTTCAGCACGTTGTAAAGCAGCGTGCGCGACGCATTGGTCACGTCGGTTGCGTGGTGCTTGCCGCTGGTCAGATTCCAGATGAGCCATGTGTCGACCGTGCCAAATGCCAGTTCGCCCTTGTCCGCGCGCATTCTTGCATCCGGCACGCTGTCCAGGATCCACTTAATCTTGGTCGCCGAAAAGTACGGATCGATGACGAGGCCGGTGTGGCTGCTGATCGTCTCGCCCGCGCCGTCGGCCTCGAGCTTGGCGCACAATCCCGCCGTGCGCCGATCCTGCCACACAATCGCGGGATAGATTGGCTTGCCTGTCGCCCGATCCCACACAATCACCGTCTCGCGCTGATTGGTGATGCCGATCGCCGCCACGTCGCGCGGTCGCGCGCCGGCTTTGCCCAGCGCTTCCACTGCGCAGCTCATCTGTGTGGTGAGGATTTCCATTGGGTCGTGTTCCACCCAGCCGGCCTGCGGGTAGAACTGCTTGAACTCATGCTGCGCCACTGCGGCAATCTCGCCCGACTCGTCAAAAAGGATGGCGCGCGAACTTGTCGTTCCCTGGTCAAGCGCGAGGATATAAGCCATGCGTGCTGTCTTCCTTCGGCCACCAGTCAATCACGCGCGACGGGACTGTCGCAAGAAGAAGCGGGTGCCCCGTCCTGACTTGTCAGGGCCGGATCTTGAGTGATACGGAGTCTGAATCAGATGAAGATCGGCCAGGGTGCAGAGAAGGCAAGCCTTGAAGGGGCACGACTTCAGTCGTGCCGGAGTTGTCCTGTGGAGAATTGGAGGCTTTAGCCTCTGAGGGACGGTTTCAATTTGTCAATCGCTGTCGCATCACTACCTCGACTTATTCCGTCACGTACAGATCCACGTACTCATCCACCCGCATCGCTTCCAGCCGCTCGCGGTCGAGCGACGCTTCGAGGATCCGCTGCTGCCGTTGGGCGTCGAATCGCCGCGCCAGGTTCCGCTTGAACTTCTCGATCAGCAGCGGCATGCCTTCCTTGCGCCGCCGCTTGTGCCCAATGGGATACTCGACTGTTTCCTCCATTACCGCGCCGTCGTTCAGTTCCACGCGCAACGAGTTGGCAATCGATCGCTTTTCGGGGTCGTGATAATCGCGGGTGAACTGCGGTTCCTCCACGCACTCCACTTTGGATCGCAGGGCGTCGATGCGCGGATCGCGCGCCACCGCATCCTCATAGTCGCCTGCCGTCAGCCGCCCAAACAGTAGCGGTATCGCAATCATGTATTGCACGCAGTGGTCGCGATCAGCCGGATTCGCCAGCGGCCCTTTCTTGTCGATGATGCGCAAGCACGCTTCGTGCGTGCGAATGGTGATGTGCCGAATGTCCTCGGCGCTCTTGCCCATCCCCGCCATCCGCTGCTGCAACGTCATCGCGGCTTCCACCGCGGTCTGCGCGTGAAACTCCGCCGGGTAGCTGATCTTGAACAGCACGTTCTCCATCACGTAGCTGCCGTAGGGCCGCTGAAACTTGAATTCCTGTCCGCGAAACGACGCGTCGTAGAATCCCCAGGTCGGGGTTGTCAAAACGGCCGGATAGCCCATCTCGCCGGCCTTTGCCATGAGCGCCAGCCGCACCGCACGGCTGGTCGCATCGCCCGCGGCCCAGCTCTTGCGCGATCCCGTAGTCGGGGCGTGGCGATACGTCCGCAAGCTCTGCCCATCCACCCACGCCAGGCTGATCGCGTTGATGGTTTGCTCGCGCGTCAGACCCAGCAGGCCGCATACTACGGCGGTCGAGGCCACCTTGACCAACACCACGTGGTCGAGTCCGACTTTGTTGAATGAGTTCTCGAGCGCGATGCATCCCTGGATTTCGTGCGCCTTGATCATCGCCGTCAAGATGTCGCGCACAGTCAGCGTCGAGCCGGTTCGGCAAAGCCAGTCCGCCGTGGCCAGGATTCCGCCCAAATTGTCCGAGGGATGCCCCCACTCTGCCGCGAGCCACGTGTCATTGAAGTCGAGCCAGCGAATCGTCGCGCCAATGTTGAATGCAGCCTGCACTGGGTCGAGCACGTAATTCGTGCCCGGCACGCGCGCGCCGTGGGGGACCACGGTCCCCACCGCGACTGGCCCCAGAAGCCTCGTGCATGCGGGATACTCGAGTGCTTCGAGACCGCACCCCAGCGTGTCGATCAGGCAATAGCGCGCGGTCTCGAATGCCAGATCGCTTTTGATCTCGTACCCAAGCGCGTAGTCGGCGATGTCGGTCAGAACCTTATCGGGCGCCGGGCGCTCATTGCTGATGTGCGATGACACTTGCTCTCCCCGCTAGCTCCGCCGTCCCAGCTCCACGAATTCCAGGTTCTCCGGACCTGTGTACACCGCCGATGGCCGGATGATCTTTCCATCCTGCCGCTGCTCGATGACGTGAGCGCACCAGCCCGCGGTTCGCGCCATCACAAATAACGGGGTAAACAGGTCCACAGGAATTCCCATCAGGTCGTACGCCACGGCGCTGTACCAGTCCAGGTTGGGGAACATTCGCTTCGCATCCTGCATGGTCGCCTCGATGCGTTCGGCCACAGAAAACAGCCGCATGTCGCCTGCACTCTTCCCCAGGCCGCGCGCCACTTCCTTGATGATGTCACTGCGCGGATCGCTGATGGTGTACACCGGGTGCCCGAAGCCGAGAATCACCTCGCGTGCCTCGATCCGGCGTCTTACATCGCTTTCCGCTGCGTCCGGCTTGTCGTACCGCCGCTGAATCTCCAAGGCTGCTTCGTTTGCGCCGCCGTGCTTCGGTCCTTTCAACGCGCCGATCGCCCCGGCGATGCAGGAGTAGAGATCCGACCCGGTTCCCGCAATTACCCGCGCCGTAAACGTCGACGCATTGAATTCGTGCTCCGCATACAGGATCAGGGAGGTCTGCATGGCCCGCGTCCACTCCACGCTGGGCGCCGTGCCGTGCAGCAGGTGCAGAAAGTGCGCGGCAATCGAATCTTCGAACCGTTCCACTTCAATCCGCCGGCCGTTTCTCGCGTAATGGTGCCAATACAGGAGCATCGACCCCAGGCTTGCCAGCAGCGTGTCCGCAATCTTGCGCGCGCCGCTCTCCTTGTGGCTCTCGCCCTCGGGCAGCACGCAGCCCAGCACGCTCACACCCGTGCGCAGCACGTCCATCGGGTACGTCGAAGGCGGCAGCAGCTCCAGCGCCTGCTTCACGGCTGCCGGCAGGCTGCGAAGCGGGCGCAGGCTCGTTTTGTAGGCCGTCAGTTCGGCCGCGGTGGGCAGCTTGCCGTGCACCAGCAGGTACGCGACTTCCTCAAACTCGCAGTGCGCGGCCAGGTCCTTGATGTCGTAGCCGCGGTAGTGCAGGTCGTTCCCGCTCTGGCCTACCGTACATAGCGCCGTATTGCCAGCCGGCGTACCCGACAGCGCGACCGATTTTTTAGGTTTGAAAGCAGAAGCTTCCGTCGAACTCATGCAATCACTCCAGCGAGCTTCAACCTACCGGATACGGCAGGGAAGTGGCAAGCCGGGGACGGGAAATCGCGACGGCGCTCGCCCGAACCTGTCTGCGGATTCTGCTCTCCTGGAGCTGGGGTCAGGACCAATGACGCGAACGCGGCAGAATCGCTGAGCGCGCCCTATTCCTTCCCCTTCGCGAACAGTTCGTCCAGCTTCTTTTCGTACGCCTCGTAGTCCAGGATCTTGTAAAGCTCCGACCGCGTCTGCATCAGGGGGATCACATGCTTCTGCGTGCCTTCCTTCCGGATCGCCTCGTACACCTGGAGCGCAGCCGCATTCATGGCTCGGTAGGCCGCGCAGCAATAGAGCACGATATCCACGCCCGCGCCGGCCAGTTCGTCGCGCGTCCACAGCGGAGTCTTCCCGAATTCCGTGATGTTCGCCAGCACGGGCACGCCGGCCGCCTTGCGAAACTCCGCATACTGCCCCAACTCCGTCACTGCCTCGGCAAAAATCATGTCGGCGCCAGCCGAGACATAGGTGCGAGCGCGTTCCAGCGCCGCTTCCAGTCCCTCGCCGGCCAGCGCATCGGTCCGCGCCATGATCACAAAGCTTTCATCTGTCCGTGCATCCACCGCCGCCTTGATGCGGTCGGCCATCTCATCGGCTGGAACCAGCTCCTTGCCCGGCCGATGTCCGCAGCGCTTCGCGCTCACCTGGTCTTCGATGTGCACGGCCGCCGCGCCCGCCTTGATCATCGACCGGATGGTGCGCGCAATGTTGAATGCGCCGCCCCATCCAGTATCGATATCCACCAGCAGCGGTAGCCCCGTCGCGTCGGTAATGCGCCGCACGTCAGTGAGCACATCATCCAGCGTGCTGATGCCCAGGTCGGGCACGCCCAGCGAGTTTGCCGCCACCCCGCCGCCCGAGAGGTACAGCGCACGAAACCCCGTCGCCTCGGCCATACGCGCCGTGTATGCATTGATCGCGCCCGCGACCTGGAGCGGTCTCTCCTCGCGCACAGCGGCGCGAAATTTCGCTCCCGCCGAATCGTTTCCCAATCTTTGCTGCATGCAATGCCTTGCGCCGCATCATAACAGCCGGCCGCCGTCACTTTCCCGGTCAGCCTTTCGCGATACAGGGGCCGGGTGCGACAATCGTCGCGTTGCACTGAGTCCACCCCCAGCCCGGGCTCTGCCCGAAGGAGCATCCATCATGAAGCAACTCCTCTTCTGCGCCGGCATCTTGTTTGCCGCAACGGCAACGCTTTCAGCCCAGCAAAAACCGCCCGCCAGCCCGCCCGAAACCGCAACGGCCACGATCGGCGGCCATAGCATCTCCATCAAGTACAACTCCCCTCGCGTAAAAGGGCGCGAAGGCAAGGTCTACGGAAGCGATGGCCTGATCGCGACGGCGCATGGCACGCAATACCCGATCTGGCGCGGCGGAGCCAACGCAGCCACCACCCTCGAAACCGACGCGGACCTCAAGATCGGCGATGTCAGCGTTCCGAAGGGCACCTATACCCTGTTCTACGACATCACCAATGCCGATCAGTGGGACCTGATCATCAGCAAGAAGACCGGCGAGTGGGGCCTGGCCTACGACAAGTCGGCTGATCTCGGCCACGTGAAGATGCACATGGGCAAGCCGGCCTCGATGGTGGAGAACCTGACCTACACCATCAAGGACCTCGGCGGCAACAAGGGCCGCATCACGCTTGCCTGGGAGAACAAGGAAGCATCGGTTCCGTTTTCGGTCCAATAACCCGGGTTACCAGCAGAGCGGCGGTTCTTAAACGAATCGCCGCTTCGCATTTACAATGGATGGATAGTTGGAATCGCACGGAGTCATTGTCTCTTGCCTCTCTATGAATATCGCTGCACCACGTGCGGCAATCGCTTCGAAAGAATCCAAAGCTTCTCTGCCGAGCCGGAAAAAGTCTGCCCCAAGTGCGGCAACGCCACGCTCGTGCGCCCGCTCACGGCGCCGCGATTCCAGTTCAAGGGCGCCGGCTGGTATGTGAACGACTACGCCCCGAAGAGTAGTGAATCCAGCTCCGAGTCCACTGAAGCAAAGCCGGCCGCAGAATCCAAGCCAGCCGAGTCGAAGCCTTCTGAATCGAAAACTGAAAGCTCAACGAGCACGCCGTCTTCGACTCCGGCTCCTGCAACTCCCTCCAGTTCTTCCTCGTCTGAGTCCGCCTCCTGAAGCGCGGTGATCTATAGGCTCCGGTTTCGGTCAGCCGCAGTTCCGCGCAACCGCTAAGATGATTCCTGGGCATGGCTCTGCTCGATCCCATTCCGTCTCCCGTGGCGAACGCCGATCTGGCTGCGCTCGAGTGGGAGCCGCTGCTCGCGCTCGTCGCGGGCTTTGCCGCGTCTCCCGTGGGTCGTCAGGCCATTGTCGATCTGCGCCCGTCCACGGATGAAGATTGGATTCACCGGCAGCATCAGCTCACCGGCGAGCTTCGCCTGCTGCTTGCCGAGCAGGTCTCTATTGCGCTTGGCGGCCTGTTCGATCCCACGCAGCTTGCGGCAAAGTCCCGGATTCCCGAAGCCGCGCTCGAAGCCGCCGAGCTGCAATCGATCGCCCGGCTTGCGCGGGACGTTGTTTCTTGGCAATCGCTGCTCCAATCGCCGCCGGCGCAACTCGTGGGCAAGATACCAGGGCTTTCCGCCATGACTTCTGCGCTTTCTGCCGGCCCGCAGCCGATGTCAGGCTCAGATCGCCCTGCATCTCTGGCTCGGCTCGCCGATGCCATCGAACGCACTATCCTCCCAGACGGAACCCTCTCAGACGATGCTTCTCCAGAGCTGCGCCGCATCCGCCGCGAGCAGGAACGCCAGCAGCGCGCCATTGAAGAGTCGCTCCGTTCCGCGCTGCGTAAGCTTTCCAGCGACGGTGCCACACAGGACGAGGTCATCACCATTCGAGGCGACAGGTTTGTCATTCCGGTTCGATCCGAGCTCAAGCGCCGCGTTTCGGGCGTGGTGCACGGCGCGAGTTCCTCGGGTCAAACGGTCTACGTGGAGCCTCTCGAAACCATCGAGCAGAACAACGAGCTCGTCCGGCTGCTCGAAGAGGAGCAAGCCGAGATTCACCGGATCTTTGTCGCGCTCACGCACCAGGTGAGTGCCTTTGCCGATGCTTTGGTCGAGGGCGCCCGCGTGCTCGCGCTCGTGGATAGCCTGCTGGCTCGCTCCCGCTTTGCGCGCGACTACGACTGCGTGGGGCCGGCCTTTGGACCCGATCGTCTGCGTATCGAGAACGCGCGCCATCCGCTGCTCGAGAAACACCTGCGCGCGGTGAAAGCTGCGAGCGGCGCTTCGGTGTGCGGCATTGTCCCACTCACGCTCGAGCTCACTGCCGAGACGCGCCAGCTCATCATCAGCGGACCGAACACCGGCGGCAAAACCGTTGCGCTCAAAACTACGGCGCTGCTGGCCATGATGGCGCAGGCCGGTCTTCCTGTGCCCGCTACCTCGGCCAGCTTCCCCGTGTTCACGGCATTTCTCGCCGACATCGGGGATGCGCAATCGATCGAGGCGGAGCTTTCCACGTTCTCGGCGCACATTCTCAACCTCGACCGCCTCGCGCGCCTCGCCAACGACCGCTCGCTCGTCCTGCTCGATGAACTCGGTTCGGCCACCGATCCTGAAGAAGGATCGGCCCTGGCGGTCGCTGTCGCCGTGTTCTTCCTCAACGCGCGTGCCTGGTCGCTGATCTCGACGCATCACACCTCGCTGAAGGTCTACGCGGCCAACACGCCCGGCGTGCTCAATGCGGCTGCCGGTGTGGACGAAGTCACGCTCGTTCCTAGTTACCGGCTGCGTCTCGGCGTTCCCGGAGCTTCCGCCGGCATTCAGACCGCGGAGCGGCTCGGCCTCAACCGCAGCATCATTACCGCTGCCCGCGAGCGGCTCGGTTCGCAGCAGGTCGATATCGCGCGCTTTCTCGACCGCCTGCACAACGAAGTCACCGCGCTCGAGGTCGAAAAGAAAGCGGCGCGAGAGCAGCAATACGCGCTCAACCAGGAGCGTGGCCGGTTGGCCCGAGAAGGCGACATCGAATTGCGAAACCGCATTCGCGACCTTGAAGGCAAGCTTGCCTCGCTGCTCAAGGACTTCGAGTTCCAGATGCGCGAGAACGTGCGCGCCATCGAGGATCGCGCCGCTCAGCAGAAACTCAGCAAAGAAGCCGAGCGCCGCATTGCCCGCCTGCGCCGCGAATTCCAGGAGAGCTTCAACCAGACGGTTGTGGCCCATCGCACCGGAGCGGACCAGGGCGACGCCAACGCCCAGCCGCACCTGCTGCGCCACGTCGCGCCCGGCGATCGCGTACTGCTCAAGTCGATGAACAAGATTGCCGTCGTACAACGCGAGGTGGAGAAAGATGTCTTTGAAGTCGCGCTCGGACCCATTAAGATGCGCGTCCGCCGCGATGAGCTCTCCGAGGCGTCATCTTTTGGATCAGGTTCCGGATCGGGAAAGGCCGATCCGCTTGCCGCAGCCCGCCGCCAGAAGGGAGTGCACGTTTCAGTTCTTAGCGACTCAACGGACGACATGCGTACGGAGATCAACCTGATCGGCCGCACAGTTGACGAGGCCACGGAAGAGTTGTCGAAGTATCTTGACCGTGCCTTCCTCGCCGGTCTGCCACGCGTCCGCGTCATTCACGGTCATGGCGCCGGTATACTCCGCCGCGGCGTCCGCGAATATTTGAAGGCTCATCCTCACGTCGCGACGATTGCAGAAGCGCCACAAAATGAAGGCGGCCAGGGCGCCACGCTGGTGGAACTGCGGCAATAAGCGCGGAATGATGATTCGGAGCCCGATTCAAAGCAGGCGCGATCCGTGCCAACTCGGCTAACAGAAAAGGCCCTCAGCCGAGGCCTTCTCGTTCACGTCGCTGACTTGCCGCCTCACTGCGGCCCGCACTCCACCGCCCTCGCGCCTTTCCCATCCAGTTCGAAGCATGCGCCGCCGTTGATATCCGTGCTGAATGTTCGCACCTTGGCCGACTGCAATTCTTCCAGCACTTCTTCGCGAGGATGTCCGTAGCGGTTGCGCAGCCCGCACGAGATCACCGCCCACTGGGGCTTCACCCGCGCCAGGAAATCCGGAGTGGTTGACGTGATACTGCCGTGATGGCCTACTTTCAGCAGCGTGCTTTGCAATCCTTGTTCGGCCAACATCGCCTGCTCGATCGGCTGTTCCGCGTCGCCCTCCAGCAGCACCGACGAGCCGCCATACGTCACATGCAGCACGAGCGAATCGTTGTTGGCCGGCTCATCTCCTGGCCGGTAGTCCTTGAGCGGCGCCAGTACCTGCACCTGCGTGCTACCGATTGCGAGTACATCGCTGGCGCGCAGGCTTTTCACGCGCGCACCCAACCGGGCCGCCTCATCGAGCAAAGCCTTGTAGGAGGGGACCGGCGGATTGTTCCCGACCCATAACTCATCGGGATGAAAATTGCGCAGCACCGCGGGCAGACCACCCATGTGGTCGGAGTGCGCGTGACTCAGCGCCACCACGTCGAGCTTGCGAATGCCGCGCGACCACAACGCCGGCGAGACCACCTCCTCGCCGATGTCGAAGTCCTGCGGCGTCTGGCGCGGCCCTCCGCCGAATCCACCGCCATCGACCAGCAGCGTTTTGCCGTCTGGCGTGATCAGCAGGATCGAGTCGCCCTGTCCTACATCGATTGCCTCCACCAGCAGCGCATTGCGAGGATGCTCAATCGGTCGCGGCGCGACGACTGCAAAGGCCGCGAACAGCATCGCGCCCCAGACACTTCTGCGTGCCCAGAGTCCGCCCCGCGCCAACACAAGCGCCGTGGCCAGCAGCACGCAAAACGCTGCCATCTGCCACGCGGCCGGAGCGGGAATGCGAAAGTCTCCGAACCGGATCGAACCGAAGAATCGCACCAACCAGACACCGCAATGCAGCAGCGCCGCCGTCAACATCGCGGGAAGCGCGGCAGCCGCGGGCCATGCCAAAACCAGCAGCACTGTAACGAGCGCGACCGGCATTAGCACCACCAGCAGCGGCACAATCGTCACATTTACAGGCAGAGCGAACACTGTGATGCGATGAAAGTACATGGCCATCGGCATGGTCATCGCCAATTCCACCACGCAACTCACCGCCAGCAGCTCCACACAGCGCAGCGCAAACCGTACTCCCCACGGAAACACCTGCCATCCGATCCGCGCCGAGACAGCCCGTTGCACCCGCGCGGCGATCATGCGCAGGATCACGCGAAACTGTGCGATCGGCGGCGGCAGTTTCACATCAATCGCCACGAGACCAAGATCCCTCGTGGCGCTCAGGTAAGGATGAATGGTTCCGGCCAGCAGCGGCGCCGCCACGCCGGCGATCGCCATCACCGCGAGCAGCGTCATCTGAAAACTCGAGTCAAGCAGGCTGCGCGGGCTGACCACCAGCAGGCACAGCGCGGCGAACCCAATGGTGTTCAGAGGGCTTCGCTCGCGGTAAACCAGGCGGCCCAGCAGATAGAGCGTCACCATCCACAGCGAGCGCTGCACCGGCGTGCCAAACCCTGTGAGGAGCGCGAAACCGAAGGCCGCCGCAATGGTCACAAGCGTTGCCGGAACGCGCCCCAGCCGCAGCCGCCGCGTCATCCAGAAAATGCATCCGGCGACGATCGCCAGGTGCAGGCCCGACACGACCAGCATGTGAAACGATCCGGTCCTCTCGAATCCCACGCGCAGCGAGTGCGTCAGGAACGTCCGGTCTCCCGTCGTCATCGCGGCCAGCATCACAGCATCGTCGGCGCTCATGCGCAGCGGAGCAGGGAAGCGCTGCATCATCGCGGGCAGCATCATCAGGCGTGTGCTGATGCGGTGCTGCAGCCGGCTCAGAAGACACTTGGCCGGCACACCCCGCGCCCGGCCAGCCAACAAAGTTCCCCAGCTCAGCCTGGGCGGCGCGCCGATTCGCTCGACGCGATCGATGCTCAGCGATCCCGTGGAGGTGATGCCTTCGTCCAGCAAATAATCCGCGCGATTCCACACGCCCGGATCGCGATAAACCTCGGGTCGCAGGAGCCGTACCACCACGCGAACCTGTTCGCCGCAGTCGAGCGCCTCCGCAGTCGACCCCGGCGGCCAGCGCACCGTGAGGCGCACGCCGCCATCTGCCGGAATCTGATGGTCAACGTCATCGTTCACGGTCTCGATGCTCGAAACGCGCAGATCGATGCGCTCGGCAGGAGTGGTCGTCCCCGGCTCATCGACGTTGGCCAGCGTTTCATTTCGCAGGGGCGCGGTGCCGGTGATCGTGCCTTCCACGGTTCGAAGCAGCCCATCTGACAAAGCGGCAAGTATCGGCGCGGGCGCGGGACGCGGCTCCATCTCTGCGCACCATGCGCCCAGCAGACACCAGAGCGCAGCCAGAGGGAACCATGCCAGCCGCTCCGCGCGATACGCGGCGAGGCAGCACAACACCGCCGCTGGAGCCAGTGCGAGCAGCAACAGGCTCGGCCGCAGCCACATCCATTCACTGAGTGCAATTCCGCCGGCGAAGAGCCACGCCGCGTGAAACAGGGGAACCGCTCCCCACCCTGCAGCAGGTTTCGACACATCGGGCCCGGTGGATGTCGGATCGATTCGCATCACACGCGACAACGGCTTGAAAGGAATGCTTCTTTCAGGCTATCAGGCCCGCGACAATCGAACCACCGTCTCCAGGTGAAACGTCTGCGGAAACAGGTCGGCCAGCGTCATCGAATCAACGCGATAACCCGACTCGACCAGCACGTGCAGATCGCGTGCCAGTGTGGCCGGATCGCACGAAACATAAACCATCTTTGCGGCCGCAGCTTCCGCCAGCAGCGCCGCCACTTCCTTGTCCAGCCCTGTGCGAGGCGGATCGACAACCACCAGATCGGGCCGCGCGTCTCTTCCGGTTTCGCGCAGGAACGCGAGCGTGTCTGCATGAACAGCTTGACTTGAGGTTTCCTTAAGGTTCTGCCGCAGCGCTGCGATCGCGGCTGGCGACGACTCCACTGCGATGACGCGCTCGAATCGTTCAGTCAGCTTGCGGGCAAATAATCCCACTCCGGCGAAGAGATCCCACGCCAGGGCTCCGCCTTGATCCAGGGCTACGCGATCCACCAGCGCATCCACCAGCCATCGGTTCACCTGGAAAAAAGCGCCCTCATCGACGCGATAATCGAACCCAGCCGCCCGGTACAAAATCGAGGCTGCGCCCGAGCGTGCCACCGTGCGCGGTTGCCGTCCAGCGAGGCCTTCACTCACGAACTCCACTCCAGCCAGTTGCGGAACGTGTTCTTTCAGCGCTCTCGCAAAGTCCTCCGCTCCTGCCTTCGCGGGGCGGTCCACAAAAACCGTTGTCAGCAATGCGCTCTCTTCTGCATCGCAAAACAGCGCGACCTCCGAAGGCCGACGGGCGGGTTCCATTTTTCGAAATGACTCTCCTGCGAACAGAGCTGCCTTCACCAGCAGCGGCGCAGAAATAGGACACTCGCGGATCGGCACAATCCCGTGTGATCGCCGCCCGCGATATCCCACGCTTCCGGCCGTGTCGAGCGCCACGCGGATGCGATTGCGATAGCCCCACGGCGCGGCCGCCAGCACATCGATTTCCTGTGGCGGCTGAACGCCCGCCCGCTGCATCGTCTCGCGCAGGATCTCGAGCTTCCATTGCGACTGGGTTGCGTAGTCGGTGTGTTGATAATCGCAGCCACCGCATGTGCCGAAATGCGGGCAGGCGGGCACGATGCGCTTCGGCGAAGCAGCCACAACCGCTTCGGCTTCTGCTTTTGCAAACCCCGACCGCTCCGTTACTGTACGAACGCGCACCTCTTCTCCCGGCATCACCAGCGGAACAAACACGGCCTTGCCTTCGACGCGCGTCAGAAATTCGCCGCCATACACCGGCTTCTCAATCTGTACGAGCAATGCGCGCGCCGGCCCTCGTGGTGATTTCTGCTTTCTGCGATCGAGATGGGGTGGCGGCTTCATTGCTGGCTCATGTAGAAGAGGCTGAGACGTGGCAGGCCGTAATGCACCAGTAACTGCTTCTGCACGAACTGGTGCTCCACCTGCCGCAATTGCACTGCGCCCATGCGGCTGCGGTAGGGAGCCAGCTCCCGCGCCGCATGTTCCTTCAGCGCGACCAGCAAGTCCTCCGGAGCAGCAGCCGTCAACGCGGCAAACAATTTTTCTTCCAGAACGGTCAGCGTCCGCTCCAAGCCCTCCAGATCATGCGCGGCTGCATCGGCCGGAGCTGTCGCGCGCACATCCTTCGCCAGCTCCCGCAGGCGTGCTGCCGTCGCCGTGCACGCATCCGGCGCAATTGTCGCATCACCCAGCGCCGCGGCCGCCGACTCCAGATGAGCAGCAACCCGTTCGTGCTCGAAGCCCGAATCACGGCTCTCTCTCGTCGCGGGCGCATTTCCGGCCGCAGCCTCGCGCAGCTCTTCGGCTGCTTCCATCACCGCCTGCGCGCACCACGCCAGCCCGTTCACGCGCCGCATGCGCGCTCGCTTCTGCCGCGCTTCGTACTTGTCGAACGCGCTGTCGATCCCGCGAAGCACCGCTTCCAGCGGGATCCCTGCCTCGTGCCACGTCTCGATCAGCGCCCAGTCAAGCGTGGAGAGCAGCAACAGCGATCCCCGCCGCTGCTGGAAGCGCTCTTCAATTTCGGTGAAATAGTTGAAGTAGTTGCGCATGGGAATCAGTGATCAGCGGTCTGAAGGGGCCTTATCGCGACAGGGCAATGCACAACCAGACACGATTGTTCTCAAGCATGCTATCTGATCACCGACAACGGATCATTGATCCTGTCTCAATGCGCCTTTCCCCGCTGCTTTGTATTGCGATTCCGTTCAAACAGGATGCGCAGTCCCTCGAGTGTCAGCAGATCATCGATCTCGTTGATGAAGCGTGAGTCCTCAGCTACCATGCGCGCCAGCCCTCCGGTGGCAATCACCTTTGGCTTTTCGCCCAGCTCCGCGAAGATGCGTTCCAGGATCCCATCCACCAGCCCGATATATCCGTAATAGAGCCCGCTCTGCAGGTGCGAGATGGTATTCGTCCCAATCACCTTGGCAGGCCGCCTGATATCCACGCGGCTCAGCCGCGCGGCCCGCGAAAACAGCGCATCCGCGCTCAGCCCGAGCCCCGGCGCAATGGCTCCGCCCAGGTATTCTCCGCGCGCCGAGATGACCTCAAACTTCGTCGCGGTCCCAAAATCCACGACGATGCACGGGCCGCCGTACTTCTCAAATGCGGCGATGCAGTCGGCCAGGCGGTCCGCGCCCAGTTCTGTTGGATTGTCGACCAGCACGGGCATTCCTGTCTTGATGCCGGGCTCTACAAATAATGGCTCCAGATGAAAATACTTTTCGCACACCTGCCGCAGTGTCGACTCCACCGGCGGCACGACCGACGCAATGATAATGTGCTTGACCCGCTCGCGAGAGGTGCCGTGCATTTCAAAGAGATTCACGAAGATTACGCCGTACTCATCCACCGTCTGGGCGCGATGCGTCGTCACCCGCCAATGCGCTGCCAGCTTGGGCGGCGTCGAGTCCAGCTCGTAGAGCCCCAGTACCGTATTCGTGTTGCCCACATCCAACGCCAGCAGCATCGTTCTTATTCAGCCTTGGCGGCGCGAATGCCGCCTGTTTGTACCGTTACCATCCCGGCGCCGGTGCGCACGAGCAAAAACCCATTCTCATCCAACCCGGCCGTCACGCCTTCGCAGGCTTGCGGTCCGTGCACCTCGACCTTGCGATTCCAAATCCATGTGGACCGGCCCGCAACACGCGCTGGAATCGCCGCAACTACGACAGGATCGTGGAGCAGTGCCGTCTCACTCTGGAGCGATTTTAGCAGCCAAATCAGCAGCTCCTGGCGGCTGACGCGGACGCCGGCTTCGAGATCGAGCGAAGTTGCCGGAGTGGAAAGACCGGGATCGAAGGTGCGCTGATGCACGTTGATCCCGATGCCGATCACAACGTGCGAAACCTCGCCGCGCTCGGCCTTCGACTCGACCAGGATGCCGCCCGCTTTGCGCTCGCCGATCAGCAGATCGTTGGGCCAACGGAGGTCGACCTTCAGACGGCTCGCAAGAAAGATCGCTTGCGCAGCCGCAAGACCGGCGACCAGCGGAACAACGGCCAGGTTCTTCAACTCGATCACCTGCCGCAGCAGCACGCTCACATACAATCCTGCGCCCGCACTCGATTCCCACGTGTGATCGCCGCGTCCCCGCCCCGCCGTCTGCTCGTCTGCAAAATAGACAGACCCATGCGGAGCGCCGCTCCGTGCAGCTTCCATGGCATCGGAGTTGGTCGATCCCGTAACCGGCGCAAAATGCAATTTTCCTGTGAAAATAGTTCCCGAAAGCGCGGCGTCCATCGCCGCCACGTCATACACGGCTAAGCCGGCTCCGCAACGATGCTCATCGAGATGTCGGCGGCCTTCGCCGAGTGCGTCAGCGCGCCCACACTGATGAAGTCCACGCCCGCCTCGGCATAGGCGCGAATATTCTCGAGCACGATGCCTCCTGAAGCCTCGATCGGAATCCATCGTTTCTCTTCGCGAATGCGGTCCACCGCGTTCTTCACCTGGGAGGGCGTCATGTTGTCCAGCAGAATTGCCTCGGCGCCGCACTCCAGCGCCTCATTCAGCTCCCGCACATTGCGCACTTCCACCTGGATGCGCTGGCCCTGCTGCCGCCGCTCCAGCGCATGCGTGATGGCAGGGCGCAAGCCTCCGCCTAGGGAAATATGGTTGTTCTTGATCAGGATTCCTGATGAAAGGTCGAGCCGGTGATTCGTTCCCCCGCCGCACAGCACCGCGTATTTTTCCAGCGCGCGCAGTCCCGGCACGGTCTTGCGCGTATCGAGGACCCGGGTCTTTGTTCCGTGGATGGCGTCAACGTACTGGCGCGTCAGGGTGGCAATCCCGCTGAGATGCTGCATCAGATTCAGGATCACCCGCTCGCAGCTCAGCAGGACCCGCGCGTTGTGCCGGATCACGGCCAGTACCTGGCCACCGCGCACCCGCACCCCGTCGAAAATCTCGGGGTGGCTGACCACTTCGAAGCGGGTGTGCGCCTGCGGCCGGGAGTCGAGCCGGGCAAATATCTCCAAAAACCGCGGCACGGCGCCCAGTCCCGCGACCACCATCTCCTGGCGGGCGATGATGGATGCGGCGGCCCGCAGGTTTGGGTCGATGGTCACGATGGTCGTGGTGTCGCTGGCGGCCTTATCCTCCACCAGCGCCTGCTCCAGCAATGCATCGATGCGGCTGCTCTTCCAATCCATCTTTTTCTTTCCAGATGATCAAGAACGGCTTTGAGATTTTTTTTGTCGAAGAAAGTTATAAATGACTCTTTTGACTGTGTCATCAGCCTGGCCGCCGAGTGTATAGAAAAGGCTACCGTCGCGCCGGTGGATGAGGAGGGCATATTGCGGCTCGAAGAGGGGAATCCAGTCGAGCAGCCGTTGCCATAGCCGTGATTTCCCATGTCGCAGCCGGTCTACAAACCGCACGTCGCCCAGGTCGGTGAGCCATAGAAACGCAATAATGCGGAAGGCATCGCGCACAAAGATCCGATAGCTGGTCAGGAGAATGAACTGTCCGTCCCTCGAGGCACCACGCGCCAGATCCACGAAGGCAAGGATCTTTTCCCTGGGTTCCAGATTGCAAGACAGGATGACCCGGCTGGCATAAGGAGAAAGGTCGGGCGGCACGAAACACCAGGGCGCCCCGCCAAAAGAGATTTCAGGGGCTTCCGACTCGACTGCCGCGCGCCGCGAAAGGTCCCGTGGATCGGCAGCCCGGGCCGCACGGGGTGCGATGGGCACTTTCTCGGGGTCGTCGTAGTGCTCCCACAGCTCGCGGTAGGCAACCTGGATCAGCTTGAAACGCTCTTCCGCCTCTGCCTGCTTGGTAGGCTCGCTTTCGAACCGGTCCGGATGCCATGCTTTGGCGGAGGCGCGGTATGCCTTCTGGATGGCAGGCTTGGGGAAGGGCCCGCTCCCGAGCCCGAGGGTCTTCAGATGTTCCAGGCACCGATCGCAGGCACAGGCCATGCCGTCACTCGGGAGGCAGCGCGTCGAGGTCGCGGCCCAGTTTATCCAGCAATTGACGTTTTTCTTCGACCTGCTTCGTTAAACCCTCGACGATGTGTGCCGGGGCCTTCCCGGTGAAACCAGGATTGTTCAGCTGGCGCTCGCCATTGGCAATATCGGCCCGAAGCTTAGCCATATCCTTGGTGAGCTTTTCGCGCTCCGCCGCTATATCTCTCTTCTTTTCGTAGACTACGGCAACGTCGAATTCGGCGGTGGAGTGCTTCGAGAGCCCAACTGTGATCTGATCCACGAATCGCACCTCACTGACGCGGGCCAGGCGTTCGATGATGTCGCGATTCTCTTCGGCCAGTTGCCGCAGGTGTGCATGCGCGCGAAATTCGACAGGAACAGCCGCTTTTTCCTCAACGCCAATCTCTTTGCGCAAGGCGCGAATCTCGACGATCAGGCTTTGCAAGAGCGCCATGCCCTGCTCGGGATCGTCATCGCGAACGGGTTCCTTGGTGCGCGGATAGGGCATCAGCCCAATCGATTTCGCAGGCGCACGGTCATTGTGGTACGCGTGCCACAACTCCTCGGTCAGGAAAGGCATGAAAGGCGCAAGAAGACGCAGTGACGACTCAAAGACCGCCAAGAGAGTGAGAAGAGCCAGAATCCGAGCCTGTGAGTCGGCTTCCTCGTCCAGAGATATCTTGATGATCTCCAAATACCAGTCGCAAAAGTCGCCCCAGAAAAACTGGTAAATCGTGCTTGCGGCTTCGTCGAAGCGATAGTTTTCCAACGCCGTGTTCACCGCTGTCGCGGTCCCATGCAGCCGCGAAATGATCCAGCGGTGCTCGAGCGGCCCTGCATCCTGGCCATGAGGGGCCGAGTTAGGGTTGGGAGGGTATTGGCCTAGGAATACAGCGTCTTCGCGGTCGAGGGCTTGAAGATCCAAGGAGCGACTCGCCAAGACTGCGCCCCTCTCGCCGAGAAACCGATCGCGATGCATGAAGATGAATCGCGCCGCGTTCCAGATCTTGTTGGCAAACGCGCGATAGCCCTCCGTCCGCGCCATGTTGAACGCGATATCCGTTCCCGGCGAAGCCATCGAGGCCAGTGTGAAGCGCACTGCATCGGTCCCGTACTGCTTCACAATCTCGATCGGGTCGATCACGTTTCCCTTGGTCTTCGACATCTTCTCGCGGTTCGCATCCCGCACCAGCGCATGAATGTAGACTTCGCGAAACGGCACCGAATCCTTGAGCGAACGCTCGCTGCCGTCCGGCATTTTCACGTCGGGCGAGAACCAGCAGCCGAACATGATCATCCTCGCCACCCAGAAGAACAGGATGTCGAAGCCGGTCACCAGCAGGCTGGTGGGATAGAAGGCGTCAAAATCTGCCCTGTTTTTGTTCGTGATATTCGGCCATCCGAACACTGACACCGGCAGCAGGCCCGAAGAAAACCAGGTATCCAGCACATCCGTCGACTGCGTGATCTGGTCTGACCCGCAATGGGCGCACTGCGATGGATCCTCCCGCGCCACCGTCGTCTTGTGGCACACGGCGCACTCCCAGGCCGGGATGCGATGCCCCCACCAGAGCTGCCGCGAGATGCACCAGTCGTGGATGTTCTCCATCCAGTTCAGATAGGTCTTGGTGTACATCTCCGGCGTGAACTTGATGTGGCCTTCTTTCACGGCGGCGATGGCCTTGTCGGCCAGCGGCTGGATCTTCACGTACCATTGCAGCGAAAGCCGCGGCTCGACCACCGTCTTGCAGCGGTCGCAGTGGCCCACGTTGTGCACGTGGTCCTTGATTCCAGCCAGGAGTCCCTGCGCTTCGAGGTCGGCCACAATCTTCTTGCGCGCCACAAACCGATCGAGCCCCGCATACGGGCCGCCCTCGGCATTGATGTGCGCCGTATCGTCCATCACGTTGATGGATGGCAGATGATGCCGCTGGCCGAGCGCGAAGTCGTTGGGATCGTGCGCCGGGGTGACCTTCACCGCACCCGTGCCAAATTCCCGGCTCACCCACTCGTCGGTAATCACCGGGATTTCGCGGTTCATCAGGGGCAGGCGCAGCTTTTTGCCGTGCAAATGCCGGTAGCGCTCGTCGTCGGGATGAACGGCCACAGCCACGTCGCCGAGCATCGTCTCCGGCCGCGTCGTTGAAACCGTCAGAAACTCGCCGGTCTCCCGGCCCGCATCGTCGTGCACGGGGTAGCGAATCTCCCAGAGGTGTCCCTTGTGCTCGTCGTAGACCACTTCCAGGTCGCTGATGGCCGTCTGGCAGCGCGGACACCAGTTCACGATGTAGGCCCCGCGGTAGATCAGCCCCTGCTCGTAGAGGCGCACAAATGCCTCGCGCACTGCCACAGATAGCCGCTCATCCATCGTGAAGTATTCGCGATCCCAGTCCACGGATGCACCGAGCCGCTTCATCTGGCTCAGGATCGTGCCGCCGTAGTGCTCCCGCCACTTCCAGGTGCGCTCAACGAATTTCTCGCGGCCGAGCTGTTCGCGGGAGGTGCCCTCAGCGACGAGCTGGCGCTCCACCAGCATTTGGGTGGCGATGCCGGCGTGGTCGGTGCCGGGAATCCATAACACCCGTTCCCCGCGCATCCGGTGCCAGCGCATCAGGATGTCGCTCTCGGTGTGCTCGAACATATGGCCCATGTGCAGATTGCCGGTCACATTGGGCGGCGGCAGCAGAATGCTGAAGGCTCGGTGATCGAAATCTTCGCCCGGCTTGGGCGCAGGTTGCGCAAAGAGCTTTTCGCGGACCCAGTACTCGGCCCAGTGGTTTTCAATGGCGGTCGGGTCGTAGGCTTTGG
The DNA here is from genome assembly GCA_035308825.1 of Occallatibacter sp. Lineage (GTDB taxonomy): Bacteria > Acidobacteriota > Terriglobia > Terriglobales > Acidobacteriaceae > Telmatobacter. The sequence goes on from DATGFX010000031.1 coordinate 90,334, forward strand.
GCAATTCGTGCGGCATGAGAGATAAAGGGTCCCCATGGAGTCACGCGAAATCCCTTTGGCTGCTTGGGTTTTCCGGCGAAGGGGGGACAACATCTCAGGTTAGCAGATTTGCGCCTGCGCACAGGCCCACAGGCATTGTCCCGACCCGATTGCTAACCGATCGGGCGATTTTCACATTGGTAACGCAACACTAGGGAAATCCCTACTGGCGGGTGAATTCTTAGATTGAGAATACTGCTAGAGCTATGTCAGCATCGTTTACCACTCTAGACCGTCTCACCCGGCTGTTGGAGGCGGAAGCAAGTCTGAAGGAGTTGACCAAGTTCAACAGATCTCATCCTGGCTATTGGACCGCGGAAGAGTTGGCTGAACAATCGCGCCTGCGTATCCGTTGGACCGAGGCGGCCGACGCGTTCTTCGCGTTTGACCGCTTCCGATCTGCCGCGATTTCACGCTCCAACTGACAGGATGAGTTGCCTGGAAGTCGATTGACTCATCGCTTTGAGCATCCAGTCCGGCCCTTCGCGTTCGCATCGATCCAAACAGATGGGCCGCATCTCGTGCGATGCGGCCCTGTCTTGGTCCCTTGTTGCTTCTTTTAGAACGGGTTCAGCTTGGCCAGACCCTTCTTCTTCTTCTTGCGACTGGACGACTCATCGCTCAGATCGGCCTTGGGCGCCTTCGACTTTCCGTTGGTTGCCGACGCCGTCTGCGGCTGCGCAGTGCCCGGCCTGATGTCGTTCACCTGGAGGGGGGCTTCGGCGGGTTTCTCTGCTGCCGGCAAGGCCGTATTCGCAGGCACGACCGACTTGACCAGAGCGTTTGGATCCTCCGCTGTCTTGCCGTTCCCCGACGGGGCATTCACAACCTCGACTCCCACGCCGTTTCCACCTGCAGGAGCGGTCATCTGAACGGGCGCGTCAGAAGGCCGGTCGCTGCGCGGAGGCTCGTTGGCTCCGGTCGGCGTCGCCGCCATTACCTCACCGGGCTTGCCTTGGTTCATCGCCTCCCTGAACATCGCCAGGTTTTCCTTGGTGACGTCGGGAGCAACGGTTCGTTTGGGATCTTCAAGGCTCGGCTCGCCCACGTGCACCGCCTCCACAACCGTAGGTCCACGCCGGATGATGTCGAGCGTGCGGTCGGTAAAGCGTACCGGCTGCCTGCTTCGTTCCTCTGCATCATTCTCGGCAATGGCAGCCTGGGTCGCTTCGGGGATCGGACGGTTCATCGCCACGAGGCGGTCGCGCGCGTCCTCGACGTGAGGAGCCAAAGGATAGCGAGTAATGACCTTGCTGTAAGCCTGGGCCGCGCGATCCAGGTACATTGCCTTCATGCGTTCTCGAACCGCGCCAGGAATTCCCTGGGCAGACTGGAAATTGCGGGCCTCGCCGGCGTACGCATCGCCAATCGCCAGCAGCGCCTGGTCGCTTTTCGAATACAGCGGATAGGTGTCGACCACGGTCTGGAGGCGCGCGATGGCCGCTGCATATTGCTCCACGCTCTGGTAGTAGAAGCCGATCTGCGCTTCGCGTTCCGCGAGCACTTCCTGCACTTCTCTCAGCTTCTGCTTGGCGCGCGGAACCAACGGCGAATCGGGAAACTGGTTCAGCATGACGCGGTATTCTTCCTCGGCGTGCTGCGCGTTGGTGTAGTCCCGGTCCGGCTTTTCCATCTGCTGGTAGTAGATGTTGGCCACCTTCATCTGCGCTTCGGCGGCTTCAGGCGCATTGGGGAAGAAGGTGATGAAGTCCTTGTACTCGGCCTCGGCCTGGGTAAGTGCCGCCGTTCCGCCTTCCTTGAACCAGGTGTCGCCGACCGCCAGCTTGGCGCGCATCCGGTATTCCGAATCCGGATAGGTGTTGAGCATGGTTTGCAGCGTCAGCCGGGCCACGTCGTAGCGGCCCTTCTTCATCGACACCATGGCCTTGTCGAACAGGACTTTGTCTGGCTGTTGCGAGTGCACATTGGCCAGCGGATTCGCGCTCAGGTCCTCGTTCTTTTTGTGCTTGGGAGGCTTCTTGTCCTTGGCGAGAGCCGAGGCCCCAGCCAGAAGCAGCACCGATAACGCAGCTGCGGCATACTTGTTGGACAACCGGTTCATACCACCTCATGCGGACTCCGGCGCCCTAAACCATTGCGCGCCATCGCCCTTGTCATTGGATTGAATCTTACTCGCCCGCGGCCTTTCGGGCCGCTGCCAGCAGCGCCCGGGCGTCCTCTTCGGGATGACCCGCGCCAAAAACAGCGTTTCCCGCTACCAGCAGCTCCGCACCTGCTTGGACGACCCGGGCAACCGTGTCGTGAGCCACCCCGCCGTCCACTTCGATTCTAAATCCCAGCCCCAGTTCCCGCCGCAATGCGACCAGGCGCCGGATCTTGTCAAGAGAGAAGGGAATAAATTCCTGTCCCCCGAAACCGGGATTCACGCTCATGATGAGCACGTGGTGGACCATCGGCAGGATGTCGATGATCAGATCGACCCGCGTGGCCGGATTGAGCACCACCCCAGGCTTCATGCCGTGCTCGGCGATGTGGGCCAGCGAGCGGTGCAGGTGCGGGCAGGTCTCGTAGTGCACGCTGACCCAGTTCGCCCCCGCCTCGGCAAACGCCGGGATAAATTCGTCGGGATTCTCGATCATCAGGTGGCAGTCGAGGGGCAGGCTGGTGGCCTTGCGCAAGCTCTTCACCACCGGCGGACCGATGGTGATATTGGGAACGAAATGCCCATCCATGATGTCCACATGGATCGTGGTGCCGCCGCCGCGCTCGGCCGCTGCAACCTGCTCGGCGAGCCGCGCAAAATCCGCCGACAATATGGATGGCAACAGCTCAACCATGCTTATCCTTGCCCGGCCAGTGTAACAGCCGCATCTTCCACCCCGGGTTGTCCATGTATCATCAAATCTCCTTCTCCAACGAGGCTTTGACTGCATGGCTACGAACGACGTCCAGGTCTGGAAAAGCTCTCGCTTCAGCATTTCGCGAGACGACTCGTCTGCCCCTGACAACATCCGGTTCTCGCTCTCCGGCCCATTCACTGCGAGAGACATGTACAGCACGATGGCGCCGACGGATTTCCGCTCCATCCTTGCCCCGCGGCCCGGCGCGGATGAAGGCGCGACTCATGTCTTCGATCTCAGCGAGGTTCCCTACATGGATTCGACCGGCCTTGGCCTTCTTGTGAGCCACTACTCGCATTGCCAGCGCAATGGCGTCCGGTTCATCGTCGATGGAGCCGGTCAGCGCGTGTTGGAGCTGTTCCGGATGACGAAGGTCGACAAGCTGCTCACCCCCGACGCCGCAAACTAGCCCCCATGCTTTTCCATTTTTTTCAGAAGTATCCTTCCCCGTGCCCGCATCGCCGGGGTTCCGCTCCGGCTTAGCACGCGCAGGGTGTCGACGACCTCGCGCCTCAGCTCTTCATTCCACCGTGCCAGCCCGGCAAGTCCCTCCATCGCGCACGCCTTCACGATCGAGCTCTTGTCATCGAGCCAGCCTCGCAATACCGGAATGGCCCGCTCCGTTTCCGCCTTCGTCAGCGGAACCCTCCCAACCATCAGGGCCAGGTTCCAGCGAAGCTTTTTCTCCTCGGCGTCGATGATCCGCCCCAGCAAAGCGTCTTTCCACGGAGCTAGAATCTCAGGTTTCCAGCAGGAAGCCCGCTCCAGCGCATCGGCAGCCCGGTTCGCCACGCCCGCATTCTCATGCCACAGGAACTCGATCACAGGTCCGGCAAGCTGCGCGTTCTCCAGCATCATCTCCGCCACTGCAGGAGCGCGCCCGCGATCGAGCCGCCTGCCTTCGGCCAGCATCGCCCGGATTGAATCCCTTCGCGTCACCGTCATCGTTCCGCCAAAGTATAGTGCGGCGTTGTTCGATAAGCCGCCCGGCGCGGCTGGCAGCTGAAGGCTGAGAGCTGACGGCCATTTTCCCACTTTTCGCTGGCCCGCATTGCCCGCGGAATGGAATAATCATCCCGCCTTTCCCGCCATCCCCCGTTTGAACGGAAACTTGAACGGAAAGTTGATTGGGGCTCGACTTCTCGTCGTCCGGAGGATCACCCTGTGTGTGGCATTGTCGGCATCTTTTCGCGGAACGAGCCGGTGTCGCCGGCTATGCTGCATCGCGCCACGCAGTCGCTCCATCATCGCGGACCCGACGGGCAGCGCCAATGGATCTCTACTGATCATCGCGTGTGCCTCGGCCATGCGCGCCTCAGCATCATTGATCTCGCTACCGGAGACCAGCCGATTGCCAGTGAAGACGGCCGCACCCGGATCATCGTCAACGGCGAATTCTACGGATACGAGGCGATCCGGCGCGAGCTCCAGCAGCGAGGCCACCATCTCGCGACGAAATCCGACAGCGAAATCGCCCTGCATCTCTACGAGGACTACGGCGTTCATTGCCTGGAGCATTTGCGCGGCGAGTTCGCCCTGGTGCTTTGGGACGAGAACCGCCGCAGGCTGTTTGCCGCGCGCGACCGCTTCGGCATCAAGCCGCTCTTCTTCGCGTGGGTGGGCCAGACGCTCTATCTCGCGTCGGAAGTAAAGGCGCTCTTCGCCGCAGGCGTGCCGGCGCGATGGGACGACGAGGCCGTCTTTCACGCGACAGCCTTCGGCAATCACCAGATGCGCACTCTCTATGACGGCGTGATGCAGGTGCCGCCCGGCCACTACCTGCTCGTCACCGAAAAACATGCCCAGCTGAATCAGTACTGGGACTTCCACTATCCAGCGAAGGACGCGCCGCATCCTGCGCATAGCGATGCGGACTATGCTGCCGAGTTCCGCGAGACGCTCGAAGAAGCGGTCCGCATCCGCTTGCGGGCCGACGTGCCGGTGGGTGTCTACCTGAGCGGCGGCCTCGATTCCTGCTCCGTCCTGGGACTTGCCGCGCGCCATCATCCCGAGCCCATCCAGGCCTTCACGCTTACGTTTGAGGATGCGGCCTACGATGAAGGGCCGATCGCGCGCGAGATGGCGGCCAAAGCCGGCGCCCGGTTTTATGCCATTCCCATCGGCCAGCACGACCTTGCCGATGCATTTGCCGATGCGATTGCGCAGGCGGAGTGCACGTGCATCAACGCCCATGGAGTTGCCAAGTTTCTGCTGAGCCGGGCGGTGCGCGATGCCGGCTACAAGGTGGTTATCACCGGCGAAGGCTCCGACGAGATCCTGGGCGGATACCCGCACTTCCGGCGCGACATGCTCCTCTACAACCGCGAGGGGCAGGATCCTGAGGCGATCAATGAGCTGCTCCGCTGGCTCGACGACCACAACAAGGTCAGCCGCGGCCTGTTGCTCCCCGACGGCGATGTCGGCAATCTCGACGGCGTCAAGCGCGTCCTGGGCTATGTTCCATCCTGGATCGAGACATTCTCGTCGCGCGCCGTGAAGCTGCGGCCGCTGCTTGCTCCTGAATTTCAGCAGGCATACGGACATCGCGAGGGCGACTACAACATCCTGGACGACACCGACCTGCTGCGCCAATTGCGCGGACGCGATCCGCTGCACCAGTCGCTCTATCTCTGGTCAAAGACAGTGATGGCCAACTACATCCTCACCATGCTCGGCGACCGCATGGAGATGGCCCACTCCATCGAGGGTCGCGTTCCGTTTCTCGATCACAAGCTCGTGGAGCTCATCGCCCGCCAGCCCGTGAACCAGAAAATCCGCGGCATGACCGAGAAATTCGTTCTGCGCGAGGCGGTCAAAGACGTGATCACCGATACCGTTTACCGGCGGCAAAAGCATCCGTTCCTCAGCCCGCCGGCGACCCTGAACCCCGACGACACTTTTCAGATCTTCGTGCAGGACATGCTGCGCGGCGAGACGCTGCGCTCCATGCCGTTCTTCGATCAGAAGGCGACGGTGGCGCTCCTCGACGAGCTGCCCGCCATGGATATGGGAGCGCGCACGGCCTACGACCAGGTTCTCATGCACATGGTGAGCCTCTGCGTTCTGCACGAGCGTTTCGGCATGTCGAGCGGATCAATGCGCGAGCCCGAGGCTGCGACCGCTCCGGCAGGCTGATCCAGCCGGTACTGGATAATCATGCAAGCTGGCCGCATGGAGCGGTGAGGACCGGGATATCGCGGTCCGCGTCGTTCCAGGGCGATCCGGTCGCAAATCGGCAAGGGCAGTTGCATCGCTCTTGACCACCGGCGAAAGCACGCGGGCGTCTGAAGACGCCCGCATTTTCTTATGCGTGAGCCGCCGCCCGTCGAATGAAGTGAATGATGAGGAAGATCACGAACAGCCCCAGCAAAATGTGAATCGTTGCCACGGTTACGTGGAAAGCGACAAATCCGACCAACCACCCGATCAGGAACAGTATCGCGAGTGCCAGCCACATATAAATCCCCTTTCCCGAGAGTACCCAGTTCGGGCCCTCCTGCATTCGGATGGCAGGTTCCATGCCGGGGTTTGCTTCAAGATCAAGGAAGGTTTGGTTGCATCAGCCTCTGTGATTCGCATTGCGTCCGGGGTCGGGGCACTTTTGTTTTTTGGGGGGGGATTTCAATCCCGTCGGAGAGTGCTCGCCGCCACCCGGCCCACCCCGCGCAGGATCGCCCTCAATGGCCATTCGCCTTCGCGGTCAGGAAAGAGAATCTCTCCCGGCCGTTTTGCCTCGGGGCGGTAGTACCACCGCTTCAGTAACGCCAGGTGACCTAGGCGCTCGGTGGCGGAGGCTTCTTCCATATCCGCTGCCAAGCCGGCCAGCACCGATTCCATCCGTTCCTCGAGCATTGAGCGCGCTGCCTTCCTTTGCGCCGCGGATGCCGCCGGCAGTTTCTGAAGTCCTTCCGTGCCTGCTCCTTCGTCTTTTGAAACGGCCCCTTCGTCCTCGGGCACGGGTTCGAGCCCAATGGGCTGGGCAAACAACGAACTCGATCCCGACTGCTCATTCTGGATTCGCATGCCGATGGTCGAAAAGGCAGCCGGTCCGCGCAACTTGCCGCCCTCAAACAGAAACACCGCGATCTCATCCGCGTTCTCGGTAGCGGTCTGCAGGATTACGGCGCGCAAGTGACTCATCGGGCGCACAAGCTCGGGAGCCAACGCCCTGACGCTCTCCACTTTCTGCACCTCGGCATGGATGGCCGCTGCCGTCTCGTATTCCAGGTTGGCCGAGGCGTCGTCGCGCCGGCCGCGCAAGGCAACCAGACGGCTTTCGCCGCGCGTGGCGAAGAACTCCTGCACCGCGCCAGCCTCCTCTGCGTAGCGCTCATCGGTGCAGCCCTTGTAGCACGGGGCCAGGCACATCTTCATCTCGGAGTAAACGCAGCCCGGATGGCTCGGATCGGGATTCAGATCGTCGATGCACCGGCGCAGCAGAAATAACTTCAGCGCTTCCTCGGCGTAGCGCTCCGCGGCGGCCCTCGAGGCGAATGGCCCGTATGCCCACTCTGCCTCACGCCGGCTGGGCTTGTTGGTTACCACGATTCGCGGATACCGGTTGCTGCCCAGGAATCGCACAAACGCCGGCGCCTTCAGGTGCATCCGCTCCAGGCACATGGCGCCGTAGACCTCTTCGAGCGTGTTGAATTGCACGAGAAGCGACTCAAAGTCTGAGCCGGTCAGCTTCCATGCGATCCGCCGAACCCGGCCCGCGAGCTGCAGCCGTTTTGGATGCTTCGGCGAGGGCTCAAGCAAACGCTCCAGGCGACCTTTGAGATTCGGCGTCCGGCCGATGTATGGCTCGGCATGCGCATCGGCGCCATACAGCGCAAACACGGCGGGCCGCTGCGGCAACGCTCTCAGCGCAGCTTTCGCATCGGCGGGATCGAACGCGATCTGTTCCATGAAGCGCTTCACTCCCTCCCTGACGGTGCAACTGACCGCGGCTAATCCCTTCGTCCGAAGAAGCGGCGAGCCTCCTCCGCGATCAATTCGAGATCAACAACAAGGGCTCTGCATCGGTCACAGCTCTGGAGGTGGGGGTCAGCATACACTTCGTCTTTCTCGAACAGCTCTGCCAGCTTCTGCTGAAACTCTGCGCAAGCTTTGACATCGCGTTCAGGATCGCTCGACATGTTCGAACCCTGGCCCAATCCAACTTGCTTGCCGGCTGACTTACCTATCAGCGTGCGGACTCACCGCCTTGCTCAGCTTCCCGCAATCGTCATTCCATCGATCCGAAGAGTGGGGCTCGCCAGCGAACTTCGGAACACCAGGTCGTTCCCAATCGCAGTCACGTGATTCAGCATATCTGTGAGGTTGCCGGCCACTGTCACTTCTTCCACCGCATGCGTCAGTTGCCCATTCTCGATCCACAGACCTGTTGCGCCGCGCGAATAGTCACCGGTCACCAGGTTGGTCCCCAAACCCATCAGGCTCGTGACATACAATCCCGTCTCAACACCGCCGATGATCTCCTCCGGCGTCATGGTTCCCGGCTCTAGATAAAGGTTTCCACATCCTATGCCCGGCGCGCCAGCGAGGCCGCGATAGGCGTTGTGGGTTGACTTCATGCCCAATTTGCGCGCCGCGTAGGTGTTCAGCATGTAGCTGCGCAGCACGCCTTTTTCGACCAGCAGGTTGCGCCGCGAAGGCAGTCCCTCGCCGTCAAACGGAGACGTGCCGAAGCCGCCCATGCCCGTTGGCAATTGCATGGAGTGGTCATCCACGATGGTGAGGGCATCCGCTCCGATATGCTGTTCCAGCTTGCCGGCCAGGAAGGATGCGCTCCTCCAGATGGCGTCACCGGATGCGGCTTCAAACACCGATCCAATCAGCGACCGCGCCACCTCGGCCGCAAACACAATGGGTACGCTCTGCGTGGGCACCCGACTTGCGCCCAGGCGCCGCACGGCTCTTCGTGCCGCCTCTTTGCCGACGGCTTCAGGCGAGTCCAGGTCCTTGAGGCGTCGCGCGCTCGACCACCAACCATCGCGCTGCATTTTGCCGTGCTCGTCCGTAGCAAGCGGGGCAGCCGACACGCTGGCATAACTCGTCCGGTAGCCGCCGAGGAATCCGCGCGAGTTGGCCAGCGCCATCCGCCCTGTCGCCGCATCAAAGCTGCCGCCATCCGAGTTTGTCACCCGCGAATCGGCGGCCAGTGCCGCAGCTTCCGCCCTTCGCGCCCACTCAATCCGTTCCGCGCCCTCGAGCGAATACACGTCGTCGCTGTAAAGGTGCAGGTCGTCTCGAATGGCGCCGAATTCCTCGTCGGGCAGCCCGGCGAAGGGATCCTCCTCCGTCACTTTCACCAGGGCCAGCGCGCCCGCCACCAGCTGGCGGATTCCGTCTGGCGTCAGATCGCTGGTGCTGGCCGAGGCCGACCGCTTTCCCTGAAACACCCGCAGCCCGATCGCCCGCGATCCTGACTCCTTGAGCGTCTCCACCTCGCCCATCCGGACCGTGACGCTGAATTCATCGCCCTCGCGCGCCACGGCTTCGGCATCGCTCGCGCCGCCGTCGCGGGCCAGCTTCACCACGTCGGCAGTGAGAGATTGAAGATCGAGGGTGGTTTCCGGGGTTGCAGCGGTTCCAGCCATATCCCCAAGCTATCAAAATGCAGGGGCCGGCGGGCGCATATCGGCCCTCGAAGCCATCCTCAAACCATGATCAAAGTGGGCTTGGCAAAGCCGCGAGGCAATTCTATCGGAGGGCGGATCTAACTAAATCGTGAACTGGCCAAAGCCTTCGGGGCCGTATTCTCGTCGTTGCCGCAAACGTGGGCGAATTGCGGCTGCGCCTAAATTGCAGCGGGCCTGCGAGTGGGGGGATTTTGACTCGCGGGCCCCAAACGCGACGCAGCGCGTCGCTTGCGCTGGCAGCCCGGTCGCATGGATGCCGAAACCGCTTCTCACCATTTGACAAAGCCGCTGCCCGATTCGGAGACTGGGACTTGGAGCAGCGGGCAATCGGCCGCATGCCGAACATTCGATCGCGCGATACTCAGACGAGGATTCCTGAACATGGCAACGGAGACGCTGGCGGCATCAACCTTCGAACAGAAACTCGATCAACTTGCCGAAGTGGCTGTGCGGGTTGGCCTTGGTCTCGGCAAGGGGCAGGAACTCGTGATGACCGCATCTCTTGATGCGATACCCCTGGCGCGCAGGATCACCGAGCAGGCCTATCGCGCGGGTGCATCCCTCGTTACAACACTTTACGCCGATGATGAAGCGACACTGATGCGCTATCACTTCGCGCCCGATGAAAGCTTCGACACCGCTGCCAAGTGGCTCTATGACGGGATGGGGGCGGCGTTTAGGAGTGGCGCGGCGCGGCTGGCGATCACGGGCGCTGACCCGAATCTTCTTTCCAACGAAGACCCTGACAAGGTCGGACGCGCCAATCGCGCGGTTTCGAAGGCCTACCGGCCGGCTCTCGAACTGATCACCCGCCACGAAATCAACTGGACGATCGTGGCCGGCGCGACGCCTGCGTGGGCAGCCGTCATGTTTCCCAACGATTCGCCGCAGACAGCGCTTGCCAAGTTGTGGGACGCGATCTTCCACACGACTCGCATCGATCGCGATGATCCCATCGAAGCCTGGAAAAAACATGATGCCGATTTGCATCGCCGCGCGGCGTACCTGAACGAGAAGCGCTATTCGGCGCTTCACTATCGCGGCCCGGGGACCGACTTCCGGCTCGGCCTTGCCGACGATCATCTGTGGATGGGCGGCGGAACGAAGGCCGGGAACGGCCTTTACTGTATTCCTAACCTGCCCACGGAGGAAGTTTTTACCACTCCGCACAAGGATCGGGCTGACGGCACTGTGACTGCGACCAAGCCGCTCTCGCATCAGGGAACCATGATTGAAGGCATCCAGGTGCGGTTTGAAGGCGGCCGTATCGTCGATGCGAAAGCGACACGCGGCCAGGAAGTGCTGCAGAAGTTGATCGACACGGACGAGGGCGCGCGTCGGTTGGGCGAGGTGGCTCTGGTGCCGCATTCCTCGCCGATCGCCCACAGCGGCATCACCTTCTTCAACACGCTCTTCGATGAGAACGCTGCCTGTCACATCGCACTCGGACAGGCATACAGTTCATGCCTGCGTGACGGAGACAAGCTGACGCCGGAGCAGCTTGCGGCCAAAGGCGCCAACGACAGCCTGATTCATGTCGACTGGATGATTGGCTCCGACCAACTGGATATAGACGGGGTTATGGCATCGAACGCCACTGAGCCCCTGATGCGCAAAGGCGAGTGGGTGTAGGCGACGGGCTGGTGTGCGGGCTTGGGATGGATCGGGGAGCCATTTCGGAATGGCTCCCCTTTCGTGGCGTTATTGTTGGGGTGGCGTTTGCAATTGCGGTCCAGTGTCGGCCTGTGCCTTGGTGATGTGGACCCCGTGCTCAAGGCGGAACGTCAGCAGCGTCTCGGCGGGAAGCACGATCTGCTTATTACCGGTAAATGCCCCACCTGCAGTCCCGGCACCTCCGCCTGCAACCGCGCCGATAGCCGCCCCTTTGCCGCCGCCGGCCAGGCCGCCAATCAATGCGCCGAAAGCAGCTCCGCCTCCCGCAAAGCCGGCAGTGCGCTTGCCTTTGCCCTTCTCAGCCCTGTCAATGCTTCCGGTTTGCACGGGATAGCTGCCCCACTTTGTGTGTACCCGCTCCAGCCGGATGGAAAGGAGCGCTCCGCCCTTGAACTTGCCGAGGGGCTTGGCGTCGATCACGGTGCCTTCCGCTCGGGCGCCGCGAGGGATGACCACCTCGCCATTCACCACTACATCGTCTGCAACAGAAGCGGGGAACGATTCGCCGGGCTGCGAAATCTTCGATCCCAGATCCTGGTCGAGGCGAACACGAAGCCGTGTGCCGGCAGGCAATTCGACGACCGCCGGCGGTGGGGGCGTCGCGGGGGCAGAGGCTGCCGCGGGATTCGATGACTGCGCCGTGGCCCCCGAAGCTCCGCTGTCGGGATTTGCGGGCTGTGATGCGGAGGGCTGTTGAGAAGTTTGTGCGTTTGAAGCCGCGGGAGGCTGGTTCTTGCATCCCGAGAGCGAGAGAATAGCTGCAAGCGATACGATGCCCAATGAAGCGATGTTGCGCGTAAAATTCATCGAACCGACTCCTGTTGATTGGGGGGATTGGATTGAAACATCGCAATCGGGAAGAGGGGCCCACCGTACTGCGTGTTCCGCGGGGATTCAGAACGTCCCGCATCAGACTATCGCAGTGAAAGAGGCGCATCGAGACCAAATTACCGGGCCGCCGATTACCTTTGGAGCGATTTTCGTCGGGTTTTCGAGCAGGTTGTGACCGGGTGCTTCATCTTGAAAAGGAGCATCCAACAGAGAATATGAAGCTTGGGAGGGCGAATGAGGAGTGTAAAGGTCGCACTCGTATCGGGCGCAGCTCTGGCCGGCATCGGGGCGGTGTGCGCCGGTGCGACGGCAGCATTGGTGGTCAAGGGCCTGATCAAGACGGCATCGCAGCGGCTGCGTGGCAAAGTGGTTCTCATCACCGGCGGATCGCGGGGCCTGGGCCTGGCATTGGCTGAAGAATTTGGCCGGCGCGGCGCCAAACTGGTTCTGACTGCTCGCGATAGGGAGGAGCTTGAGCGCGCGCGCATCTCGCTGATTCGTGAAAGCGCGGTCGAAAGCGCCGAGGACATCTTTGTCGTTTCCGCCGATCTGCGCAAATCGGAAGACGCGGATGCAGCAGTCGAGCGAGCCACAGATCGTTTTGGGCGGGTCGACATTCTTGTTAATAACGCGGGCATCATCACCGTGGGACCGGTGGAAGATCAGACGGTTCGAGATTTTCATGACGCAATGGATTCGAACTTCTTCTCTGGAGTGCATTGCACCTTTGCAGTCGCACCGCAGATGCTTCGCCGCAACGACGGAGTCATTGTCAACATCACCTCGATCGGCGGCAAAGTCGCCGTTCCGCACTTGCTGCCTTATACTGCGAGCAAATTTGCCGCAGTGGGATTTTCTGAAGGGCTCAACGCCGAGTTGCGATCGAAGGGAATTCATGTCCTTACGGTTTGTCCGGGCCTGATGCGCACCGGTTCTCACGTTCACGCCATGTTTACCGGCGACGCAGCGAAGGAATACCGTTGGTTTAGCCTGGCTGCCAATTTGCCCGGGCTTTCCATTGCGGCTCATCGCGCAGCCCGCCGGATCGTGCGCGCGGTGGTGCTGAAAGAGAACGAAATTGCGATCACTCCCCAGGCGATTCTTGCCTCGCGGCTCTCGAATCTTGCTCCGGGGGTCACGGCACGCGTCATGGGTGCGGTAAACCGCCTGCTTCCCAGTCCGGTGCCCGGCAATGCGCAATTGCGCAGCGGCGCAGATGTGCGCGCGGTGGAACCGATCCCGACTTCTCCGTTCGGGCGAGTTATGAAGCGCCGGCACTACAACCAGTCGCTGGGCTGACGCCGAACAACACGCCGGTGGTTGCGTGCGACCCGGGCTGTCAAGCACATCTGACCACCTCGAGCTCGAGCCGGACTCCTGCCAACCAATCGCCGATGAGAACGTCTATGCAAGGCGAATGAACCATCCTCGATCCAGACGCAGAGTCCTCGGTCTTCTCGCCGCCGCCGGCATGAGTGCTGCCTTAGACGCTGATGGCCAATGTGCCTCGCAACCGGATTACATCGCCTGGGTCACTGCATGCCTGGAGCGCATGGAGGCGCTCGAGCCGGGAATGAGCCGCGCACAACTGATGCGTGTGTTCACCACCGAAGGCGGGTTGTCGACTGCATTGCAGCGTACCTACGTGAGTCGCGATTGCCCATACTTCAAAGTGGACGTGACCTTTCGACATGCGCCAGGCGCGGATGCCGGATTGCTTGAGGAATTGGATAGCGATGTAATCACGAGAATTTCCAAGCCCTATCTGCAATTCACGATCGCGGACTAGTAGGCGAGCGAGCCGACTCGAACAGGAGCATCGGCAAAGGGCCGTCGAAGAACGGCCACTTTCCAAAGAGCGCAAAACGAATCGTCATTCATCACAAAAGCGGAGGTTCCTAGCCGGACGATGCCAGCGCATCTTATGATCCTTTAATCTGACGCGGGAGGATTGATGAACCTCTGGTTACAGGATGTCCGCTATGCACTGCGCATGCTTCGCAAAAACGCGGTACTGACCCTGGTCATTCTGGCCTCCCTGGCCATCGGCATCGGCGCCAATTCCGCGATTTTCAGCGTGGTGGATGCGCTGCTGCTGCGTCCGCTCCCCTATCCGCATCCGGACCGTCTCGCGGCGGTGTGGCTGCATTCTCCCGGAATCGGCATTCTGCGTGACTGGCCGTCTCCCGGCGAGTTCATCGACGTTGAAACCCAGAACCACTCGTTCGACCAGATGGCCCTTGCGCAGAGCCGCACCTTCATCCTCACCGGCCGGGAGCAGCCCGAGCGTGTTGACGTGCTGAGCACCCAGTCGAGCCTTCTCACCATGTTCGGCGCAAAGCCTCTGCTCGGCCGCACCTTGTTGCCCGAAGAGGACAGACCGGGGAAACCGGCGGTCGCCATTCTCAGCTATGGCATCTGGCAGCGCCTGTTCAGCGCAGACCCTTCCGTCATCGGCAAAACCATCATCCTCGATGCCAAGCCCTTCACAGTAGCGGGCGTGCTGCAGCGGAGCTTTATGCTCAATGCGGAAGTGATGCCCTCAGAAGGCCCCATGGATAAAGTGGACATCTTTCTTCCTTTGCCATTGGGTCCCGATGCCGCACGACGCCGCGGCGATGAAAACTACAACATCGTGGCCCGTTTAAAGCCAGGTGTTTCTCTCCAGCAGGCTCAGGCAGATGTCGATATCATCGCCAGTCGCATCCGCGCGAAAGACAAGCGCGATGTCACTTTCGGCATGGATGTGGTCGGCTTGCAGAACCAGGTGGTCGGCGACGTCCGGCGCGCTCTGCTTGTGCTGCTCGGCTCCGTATCGCTCGTCTTGCTGATCGCCTGCGCCAACGTGGCCAACCTTTTGCTCGCCCGCGCGGCGGGCCGCGAAAAGGAAGTCGCGATCCGCACGGCTCTGGGAGCGGGCTGGCAGCGTCTGATGCGTCAACTATTGACAGAGAGCGTTCTGCTGGCGCTCATCGGCGGAGCCGCAGGGTTGCTTGTCGCTCGCTTGAGCCTTTTCGTCGTACGCACCATGAATCCCGGCAACATTCCCCGGCTTGATGAGATTGGAATCAATGGTACCGTGCTCGCTTTCACATTTGGTCTTTCGCTCGCAACGGGCATCCTCTTCGGACTCGCACCGGCATGGCGCGCTATCAAGCTTGATCCGAACTCGTCGCTCAAGGCCGGCGGTCGCAGCGGACAATCCGATAGCGGTCTGTACGTGAAACGCCATCGCTTACGCGGCTTGCTGGTGGTTTCGGAACTTGCACTTTCGCTCGTCCTGCTGATAGGCGCGGGGCTGCTGATCCGCAGCTTCATTCGCTTGCAAAGCGTAGCTCCCGGATTCACCGCGGACAACGTGCTAAGCATGCAGGTCGTCGTGAGCGATCCCAAGTACCGCGACGACAAAGTCCTCTCCAGCTTCTACCGCGATGTGGAAACCCGGATTGCCCATTTGCCGGGCGTAGTGGCAGAAGGTGCCGTCTCGGCTCTGCCGCTCACCGGCACGGTGGGATGGGGCGGAATTCACGTGGAAGGGTACAATCCGCCCCCGGGACAGGAGTTACAGGTCGATATACGCACTGGAAGCACAAACTACTTTCAGACAATGCAGATTCCTTTGATCGCGGGGCGCTTCTTCTCCGATCAGGACAACCTCAACACTCCGCAGGTCGCCATCATCGACCAGAAATTCGCGCAGCGATTCTGGCCGCATGGTGACGCTGTCGGAAAACATCTCTGGTTTGATCCGAAAAAGCCGATCACCATTGTCGGCGTCGCGGGAGTGGTCAAACAATACGGCCTGGATACCGACGGCAAGATCGCCACGTATTTCCCTTTTGAGCAGGGGCCTGACCGAGGCACGTTCCTGGTGGCCCGTACGTCATCCGACGATGCGGGACTTTCGAAAGCCATCATCGCCGAGATTCACGCAGTCGATCCTACAGCCGTGGTCTACGGGATTCGAACCATGAAGGACCGCCTGCATGATTCGCTGGCGCGCCAGCGCTTCTCCAGCACGATGCTGGGGGCATTCGCGTTGTTCGCGTTGTTGTTGGCGGCCGTGGGCCTCTACGGCGTCATGTCGTACCTGGTTACCCAGAGCACGCACGATATCGGCATTCTGGTTGCGTTGGGTGCGCGTCGCGAAAACATCCTTGCCCTCGTCGTACGGCAGGGAATGCAGCTGACGTTGATCGGCATCCTCGCCGGATTGGTGGGCGCGGCCGCGTTGACTCGCGTCATCGCCAGTTTGCTGTTCGGCGTCAGCGCCACGGACTTCGCGACGTTCCTGTCCGTGCCAGCGTTGTTAGCTTTGGTCGCATTCGCGGCAACAATCATCCCAGCGTGGCGAGCCAGCAGCGTGGACCCCATGGTAGCTTTGCGGGAGGAATAACGCCGCCACCCGGCCTTGGGCAATGCTCATCCGCCGCAATCACTCAGACGGCGTTCGGGCGAGGAGGTTCTGACCCTGTGAAGGCCCCGAGCTGATCGAATTTGCGTGGTTTAGATATCGAGGTTCTTCACGTCGAGCGCGTTGTCTTCAATGAACTTTCTGCGTGCCTCAACATCTTCGCCCATAAGCGTGGTGAAGATCGCCTCGGTTTCGGCGATGTCTTCGAGCTTCACCTGGAGCAGCGTGCGCCGCTCGGGATCCATGGTTGTCTCCCAGAGTTGCGATGAGGTCATCTCGCCGAGGCCCTTGTAGCGCTGCACGTCATAGTCCTTCTTTCCCTGTTCGACGATGTAGCTGAAGAGCTCGCGGGCGGTTGCTTTCTCGACGGGTTCGCGCAGGACGCGGGTCGCGCGACGAGCAGCCTTGGCCTCCGCCTTCACCCTGGCAGGCGTCTCGCCCTCTTCAAATTCCGTTCCTTCCGGCTCCTCCGCAGCAGGATCCTGCGCACCCTTCACGGCGTATTCGATAAGGAATGGCGGCTCGAGATACTGGCTGATCTGCGTGTACTTCGACATCATCTGGCGGAATTCAGGGCTGGAGGCCAGCTCCAAGTTGATCCGGCGTTCCTGTCCTTGAGCATCCTTAAAGGAAACCGACCAGGCGTGGTGTTCCTCATCCTCGACGGGCTTGTTGACCTCGATGTTGAAGTCGCCGGCCTTCTCCACCAGCTGCGCATGGAGTTGTTTCAGCTTTGCCGGAACCTCGTTGCCGTTCTTTGAAGTGAAGTCGGCGCGATGAGTCAGCTCGGCGCGAGCGATCAATTCGGTGAGCTGCTCGTTGCGGATCCGCTTGTCGACCTTTTCAACGAAGCCGAGGTACTCGTTCAGGTAGCCCATGAAGCGCGTCAGCTCGCTGCCATCGATGTGGCTCGCGTTTTCGCCGTGGCGCACGATCATGCCTTCGGAGGCGCGCTTGATGGCGACGCGGTTCAGTTCGCGCTCGTCCTTGACGTACTGCTCCGAGCGGCCCTTCTTGATTTTGAACAGCGGCGGCTGGGCGATGAAGACGTTATCCCGCTTGATCAGGTCCGTCATGTGCCGGAAAAAGAACGTCAGCAGGAGCGTGCGAATATGCGACCCGTCCACATCGGCGTCGGTCATCAGGATGATTTTGTTGTAGCGCAGCTTGGCCGGGTCGAAGTCGTCCTTGCCGATGCCGGTGCCGAGGGCGGTGATCATGGCTCGAATTTCTTCGTGGCCCAGCATCTTGTCGTAGCGGGCTTTTTCGACATTCAGGATCTTGCCCTTCAGGGGCAGGATTGCCTGAAAGCGGCGGTCGCGGCCCTGCTTGGCCGTTCCCCCTGCGCTTTCACCCTCGACAAGATAGAGTTCGCAGCGTTCCGGATTGCGTTCTGAGCAGTCTGCCAGCTTACCGGGCAAGCCGCCGCCATCGAGCGCTCCCTTACGCCTGGTGAGGTCGCGGGCCTTGCGTGCGGCTTCGCGCGCGCGTGCCGCGTCAATCGCCTTGTTGATGATCCGGCGCGCTACCGGCGGGTTCTGCTCGAGATAGGCGCCGAGCCGCTCGTTGATAAAGGCCTGCACGGTTCCGGCGATGTCGGAATTGAGCTTGCCCTTGGTCTGGCCTTCAAATTGCGGTTGCGACAGCTTGACGCTGACAACCGCGACAAGTCCCTCGCGGACGTCATCGCCGCTCAGGTTCTCCTTCATGTCCTTGAAGAGGCCCATCTGCTGGCCGATGTAGTTGATGGTGCGGGTGAGCGCGGTGCGGAATCCGGAGAGATGGGTGCCGCCGTCGACGGTATTGATGTTGTTGGCGAAGCTGAATACGGACTCGGAGTAGCCGTCGTTGTATTGCAACGCGATTTCAAGTTCGACGTTGTCGCGCGTCGCTTCCATCATGATCGGCTTGTCGTGCAGAACCGATTTGCCGCGATTGAGGTGCTTGACGAATTCGGCAATGCCGCCGGCATATTTGAATTCGGCGTGCTTCGACTCGCCCGTCTTGGGGTCGGCAGTGCGCTCATCGGTAAGCGTGATCTCGAGGCCCTTGTTGAGGAAGGCAAGCTCACGAAGGCGCTGGGCCAGGGTGTCGTAGTTATACTCCGTCGTCGTGAAGATGCTTTTGTCGGGAAGGAAGTGAACCTTGGTGCCGCGCTTCTTGCTCACGCCGGTCTTGCGCAGTTCGCTGGTCGGATCGCCGCAACTGAAATCCATCTCCCATGTGTGGCCATCGCGCCAAATCTCGACGCTGAATTCCTGGCTGAGCGCGTTCACGCAGCTCACGCCGACCCCGTGGAGGCCACCAGAAACCTTGTAAGTGGACGAATCGAATTTGCCGCCGGCATGCAACTTGGTCAGCACCACCTGCACAGTAGGCATACGTTCCCCGTTGGGGAGCGTCTTCATATCAGTCGGGATTCCGCGGCCGTCGTCGATCACCGTGATCGAGTTATCCACGTGAATGATGGTCTCGATCTTTTTGGCGTAGCCCGCGAGAGCCTCGTCCACGGAATTGTCTACCACCTCGTAAACGAGATGATGGAGGCCCATTTCACCGGTTGAGCCGATGTACATGGCGGGGCGAAGGCGGACTGCCTCCAACCCTTCCAGAATTTTGATGTTCTCGCCGGTGTAGCTGTCGTTGTCGCCGGCCAATGGGGAGATGCCTGT
>DATGFX010000032.1:0-6187 GCA_035308825.1 Occallatibacter sp.
AACTGCAGCCATTCCTGGTGACGATGCCGGTCATCGCACATGCTGATCACGGTGCCGTCGGCCACGTTCAGGGCTGCGAACAAGGTCGCGGTTCCGTTGCGCTTGTAGTCGTGGGTCATGGTTCCGCAGCGGCCCTTCTTCAGCGGCAATCCTGGCTGCGTACGATCCAACGCTTGGTCGCGGTAGGGATGCCGGTCACCCGGCACCCCCCGCACAGATCCCCACGGGCGGCATTCCCGCATGAGGCTCCTATCTTGGATGGATGGCGTCAAAGCGAACTCCGGGGTAAGGATGAGAGACACGCGGCCGCGGAAGCCATCGATCAGCCAGGATTTGCATCCGTGTCCACGGCAGGCGATGTCGCTGGCTCCGATGGATCAAAATGGTCCGCCAGAGCAGGATAACCCGATCGCGAAACACGGCCAGACTGTCGGTATTTCCCGGAATTGCGTGGTAGTTGAAGTAGCCCTGCACGACCGACCGGAGCCAGTGGCCCGTCTGCGCTGGCGGTTCATGCATACGTCTACGGAGCTGCTGCTTGATTTCCAGCAGCTTGGCTCGCATCCGTTTGCTGATCGTTTTGCGCTTCACGGCGTAGCCCCCCTTCCGGTCCTTCCCGCTAATGTGCGTGAATCCCAGAAAGTCGAACGTCTCGGGCTTTCCTTCTCCTCTCTTGGTCCGGTTGACTTCGGCAAACCGCCCGAACTCAATCCGGCGCGTTTTGTCTGGGTGCAGCTCCAGCCCGAACTTCCGCAACCGTTCCCGAAACTCCGCCAGGAAGCGGTCTGCCTCAGCTAGGTGCTGAAAGCCGAGAACATTATCATCCGCGTATCGGACGACAATGAGATCGCCCCGCGCGCACTTCTTGCGCCAGACGTCGACCCATAGGTCGAACACGTAATGCAGATAGATGTTCGCGAGCAACGGCGAAATCACCGAGCCTTGCGGAGTACCCATCTCTGTGTCCTTCCATTCACCTTCCTCCAGCACTCCCGCCTTTAGCCATTTCTGGATCAGCCGGAGAATGCGGCGGTCGGCAACGCGATGTTGGACGAACCTTAGGAGCCAATCGTGCGACAAATGATCGAAAAAGCCCCTGATGTCACAGTCCAAAATCCAGTTCACCTTCTTCCGCGTGATGGCGACGTACAGCGCATCCAGCGCATGATGCTGGCTGCGACCGGGTCGGAAACCATACGAGAAACCCCGAAAGTCCTCCTCATAAATCTCACTGAGGATTGTGACCACGGCCTGTTGAACAATTTTGTCCTCCAGGGCCGCGACCCCGAGTGGCCGTTGTCGGCCATCCGGTTTCGGAATATAGACTCTTCTCGATGGCTGCGCTCGATAAGCGCCGCTGTGAACCCGACCGTGCAGATCGGCAAGCCGACCTTCCAGCCCAGTCTCATACTCCTGCCAAGTGACGCCGTCCACTCCAGGTGCGGCCTTTCGCTTCAGGGCGTAAAAGCTGTCCTGGAGCAGCGCGACTGTCAGATGGTGAAGTAAGGCGGTGAACTTCGTCTCCTTCCGTTCCCTTGCTACCTTGCGCACACCCGCCAACCCATGGGACACGCGCACCCCGCTCTGTGTCGAGAGCGTGCTGGATTGATGGGTGTTCTCCTTGATCAGCGGCCTTCTGAGTTCGATACTCTAATTTGGCCCACTTTGATATTTTAATTTGGCCCACCTGGACAGCCCCGAATGGGAACATTTCGGGATGGACAGGAGGCGCAAAGTGGAACTATTCGAAGAGATCCGGCGCGGCTATGCGGCCGGAGAGACGGTCAAGGGACTTGCCAGGAAGCATGGCGTGCATCGACGGATGGTGCGCCAGGCAATCGCGAATGCGATCCCGCCAGAGCGAAGGAGGCACGAACGGAAGCAGCCGAAGATCGGTCCGTTGAAGGACGCCATCGAGGGGATGCTGGAGGCCGATCGGCAGGCGCCGCGGAAGCAGCGGCACACGGCGCATCGCATCTGGACGCGGTTACGCGAGGAGCACGCGGAGCTGTCGATCGCCGAGGTCACGGTGCGACAGTACGTGCGGAAACGAAAGCTGGAGCTCGGGGGCCGGGTGGCGTTCGTGCCGCAGAGCTACGAGTGGGGCCAAGAGGCGCAGGTCGACTGGTTCGAAGCCGTAGTGAAACTGGAGGGCGAGCCCTGCGAGCTTCAGTTCTTCGCGATGCGCAGCATGGCGTCGGGAGACGCGTTTCATCGGGCGTACACGCATGCCACGCAGCAAGCGCTGTTAGAGGCACACGAGCTGGCATTCGCCTATTTCGGCGGCGTGTTCCGCACTCTGCGATACGACAACATGGGGTCGCTGGTGAAGAAGATCTTGCGTGGGCGGCAACGCATCGAAACCGACCGGATCATCGCGTTCCGTTCGCACTGGGGATATCAAAGCGAGTATTGCAACCCGGCGAAAGGGAACGAGAAGGGCGGCGTGGAAGGGGAGTTGGGCTGGTATCGGCGCAACTGTTTGACGCCGGTTCCGGAAGCTGAGAACCTGGCGAGGTTGAACGAGCATTTACTGAGCGTATGCGTGGCGAACCGCAACCGCACGATCCAGGGGAAAAAGATGACAGTTGGGGAAGCCAGCGAACAGGAGCGGTCCTCTCTGTTACCGCTGGCTGAGGACGGATTTCCGTATGAAGAAGTGATCTATCCGCTGATCGTCGACGGCCATGGGCGCGTGAAGGTGAAAACCAACTGGTACTCAGCGCCCTTGTCCCCAGGATGGCGCGCCGCCGCGGTGGTGGGGCCGTCGGAGGTGGAGATCAGACACGACAACCGGTGTGCGGCCCGACACCCGCGGTGCTACGGGCGCGGTCATCAGATCCTGAACCTGGAACATTACCTGGACGTATTGGAAAAGAAGCCCGGAGCGATGGCGGGATCGACGCCGCTGCAGCAATGGCGTCAGGCCGGCCGCTGGCCGGAGTGTCTGGATCGGATCTGGGGGCAGTTGGAACAACGCCTTGGCAAGAGTGCTGGGACGCGGGAGATGATTACGCTGGTGCGCGCCGGAAGCGTGTCGGGATGGGGCCGCCTGATCGCGGCCGTGGAAGAGGCGTTACGTTTGGGCGTGACAGATGCAGCCGCTGTGCTGCACATCCTGAACATGCCGGATCCAGAGGAACGACGCCGTTATGCCATCGCGCTGGCGGAGGAACTCGCGGAGTTCGAGCGTCCGATGCCGGTGATGGATGAATACGATCTACTGCTGAAAGACACGCCGGGAGGCATCCAATGAAGAATCAGACGGAGAGCCTGGAACACGCCAGCGTGCGGCAGTATTGTAAAGCGGTCCGCGTGCCCACCATCGGCGCCAACTTTCTTTCCCTGGCGGAACAGGCGGTGAAGGAGAATCACAGTCACATCCGATATCTGGAAGCCCTGCTGGCGATTGAATGCGAAGAGCGGGACCGCCACGCGATCAGCAACCGGATTCGCGATGCGCAACTCCCTCGTATGAAGACCCTGGAGGAGTTCGATTTCACGCAGGCCCCGCAGATTTCGGCGGCGCGGATTCGGGAGTTGGCCGAAGGTGGATATGTGGAGCGCAGTGAACCAATCGTGCTGATCGGTGAAGCTGGCACAGGAAAGAGTCATCTGGCAACCGGCCTCTGCGTGGCGGCCTGCCGGCAGAAACGGCGGGTCCGATTCACGACGGCCGCAGCTCTGGTAAATGAGCTGGTAGAGGCCAAACAAAACAACCAGGTGCGTCGTCTGATGAGCCGCTGGCAGCGGTATCAACTGATTGCGCTGGACGAAGTGGGCTACGTGCCACTAGCCGACATCGGTGCGGAGTTCTTGTTCCAGGTGATTTCGGATCGGGCGGAGCGGGCGGCGATCATTGTAACGACCAACCTACCGTTTTCCGAGTGGACGACCGTGTTTCCGAACCCAAGACTCTGCAAAGCGCTCTTGGATCGAATCACGGATCGGGCCCACATCATCGAGACGGGAACGGAATCGTTTCGCTTCCGGCGCACGATGGAAAGGAGGAAGAAATCCTGAAACCCGGGCGGCGGGGTCGCGCGGTTTGGCCACCCCAACGTCCGTTACGCCTAAACGGCGCCGCCCTACGGGCGTCGCCAGGCTTCACTCCCGCCGGGGCGGCCAAACCGAATACCGGCTAGATGAGGCAGAATATCAATATCCAGGGGGGCCAGATTAGAGTATCGAAGTGGGCCGTACCTGAATATCGAACTCAATTACTTCGGCGGCTATCAGGCCGGCCGCACCTTTCTGGTCGACCGCCTTTCCTTGCTGCGGCAACTGGAACCGATTGCGGCCAGCACGGAGTTTGCGCTGGAGCACCAGCGCCGGCAACGCCTGGTCGAATCGCTGGAGAACCTGCGGCGACTGCGGACGAGTGCGCGTGTCACCATCGCCGTGGATCCGACGCACAATCGGGCGCAGCTTCCCGACTACGTCTATTTGGAGCGGGGGACGCTGTGGATGGAATTCGAGGGCGTGCAGGACCTGTTGGCCAAGCTCTATCAGCTTTCGCAGATGGCCGCGGCGGACTTCGAAGCATTCCGTGCGGCGGCGGAGGGCACGAAGGATTGCTCCCCCAGGCCGGCGGCACAGGCACGGGCGGGCTGACATAGAGTCGGTGATCCACTGTTGCAGGTAATAGCGGAACCATGTCTGGACACAATACGTAAGCCCGATGGGTTCGCCTTGGAGAAAGGCGGCCGGGGTAGGCCAGGCGGCGCGCTGAAAGATGCCTTTTCCAACTGTTTCCAAATACCCATGACGAACCAGCAGGCGCAAAAAGCGATCAGCGTCAAACTCCAGGTGGCGGCTGACGTCAACGGCCGAGAATTGCTTGCGGCGAGCGAACTGTTCACGAATCACCTCTACGACTTCCTTGACCTTCTCTCTTTGTACTTCGAATCGTACTTGCGGATCGCCCTTAACAACTGCTCCATCAAAATGTCGTAAATCTCCACGGCCTCTTTGCCTTGGAAGTGCCGGATGAGCGACAGTCGTTTAGGGTGCAGCGGGCACTGTTGGATAATTCAACGCCCCCGGGTTCCTGCTCCGTCTGTTCGAGTGCCGGGGCCTCGATGAAATTCCTTATACTGACTAAACAAATTCAAACGGCTCCGAAAAGTGTGCCCGGAGCACACTAAACTACGTTGCAGAGACTGGCTGTATAGGTAGGATCGCGGCGCTCTTCCGTCGATTGTGAGGGCGCGAGCACTTTTTAATCATTTTTAATGTTCCTCGCCTGTGCGCGGATTGTTCACAATTTCTACAGGCCGGCGACCTGATGGACCATGCGCGCAGCCGGTTCGTCTCAGACCACAACTTTGTAGGCTTTTCCCGGCGTGTCTGGAACTGCAGCCGGGGGTTGCGCTCCCCTCGCGCCGCTTTCCCCTCCCGCGGGACATATTTTTGCGGCCGATTCGCCGACATGGAAGTGAATGACGATGAAAGGCATACGCGCCGGGCGCCGGGGTCGTTTCCCCGCGGTTGGGGCAATCCGCACCGCGGTCTCGGATATACTACAGGTAAATAGGTTTATCTTCTTGGCGTCCGCCCTTCACCGCTTCGACCTCCGCTGAGCTACTGAACCAGGCTAAGCGTGACGCTCTGCGACGATCCGTTATAAGTTGCCGTTAGCGATCCCGTCATATTGGATGGGTTGGTAAATGTGGTGATCGTAAACACTCCGGTTGTCGATCCCATCGGCACGCTGGCAATTCGCGGCACCGCTACGTTCGGTAGCGAGGTGCTGAGTGCGATGCTGGTCGCCTGATTCACAGGGGCCGACAGCGTCACCGTGCAGTTGGAGGTGGCGTTCGATGCGAGAGTCGTCGGACTGCACTGCAGCGACGTGATCACAGTTGCGGCGGACAGATTAAAAGCCACACTTTGAGAACTGCCGTTATATGCTGCCGTTAAATTGCCGTTTTGATTCGTGGCCAATGCACCTGTACTCACCGTAAACGGCGCTGTGGCAGTCCCGCCGGTCACCGTCACCGACATGGGGACCATCAGTCCCGGCAAACCGGTGCTCGTCAACCCTACCACAGCCCCGCCCGCAGGCGCTGCCTTTGATAGCGTCACCGTGCAACTGCTGCCGGCGTTAGCGCCCAAGGTCGTCGGGCTGCATTGCAGCGACGAGATCACTGCCGCCGCCGCCAGACTCATATTCACGCTCTGCGAC
>DATGFX010000033.1:0-3576 GCA_035308825.1 Occallatibacter sp.
TGTGCCCAGGCGCAGGTGCAAAAGGCTAGTGAAACCGGTCAGCACGACGGCGTGGACAATGTCAGTACCGACGATGAGCACGGGCGAACAAGGGAACATCATCAGAAGCATCATCATGGTCACACTGCCGGAGCCGATGGAAGTCATGCCTACCAGAAAACCAGCCAACAAGCCGATGGCGGCCACACGAGCGCGAAATCGCAGCGGTGGAGCTCCCAAACCGCTTTCCGCCGCTTTCCGTTCGCCCTGAAACAGCAGCAGACTGGGAATAATGATCAGCAACAGGCCGGTCGCGACCTTCAGGAATTCATTCACGCCGGCACCATAATGCGCGCGTAGCAGTGCGAGCAATGCCACTCCGGCAATGGCTCCGGGAATACTGCCAGCCAGGAGCGAGACCACCAGGAAGCGGTTGACTGTACCCTGGCGGTAGTGCAGGTATCCGGAGCCCAGCTTGGTGACGGAGTTGAAGACCGCATCCGAGCCCACCGCCACCATCGCCGGTGTGCCAAAACCGAAGATCAACAGGGGCAGCAAAAGGACTCCGGCACCGATGCCGGTGAGCCCGACCAGCACCCCTACGATCAAACCTATGAAAACCTTTGCGAGAGCCAAGTGCATGGGATCAGTTAACCAAGGCCGTGGCGGTGAGCGTCAAGAATTTGCCTTTGCCGGCCAGCATGGGAGCAAGATTGTTGCCAATAGCATAGCCCGGCGATGATTTCGGAAAAGAGAGGCCGCAGCGGTCAATGGCAGCCGAATCAGGCGTTAATGCCATTTCTCGGGTTCGACGAAAGCGTTGAGCAACCAAATTTCTGCGTAATAATGTGAAACTGTTTGCACCCCCTGGCGTGGCGGAAACCACCTGTCCGGCGGACCGTACAAGGCTTTTCAGTACCGATCCCTCTTTCCCTCTTTCGTCACGTGGGAGCAGAAGCAGTTAGATGGGCAAAGCGCGACACGCCCGGAGGGGTACCGGTGTGCAGAGATAATGAAAACTCAGCGGCGCACAGATACCAGTGATCCTGCCGTGGAACGCGCAACACTCTTGCGCGGAACCGTCGTTGTATCTTCACCCGTGGTCGCTGTTCCGGAAACCCGGCTGGAATTTGTAGCCATATACGACGTCCGACCGGCAACTGTCACCGCCGTTCGTAAAATCCCCAGGTCGCCGAAGTAAAAATCCCCACTTTTGAGTAACCACTGATACAACAGCACCAACTCTCCAGCCAGGAGGAGGTGCGGAATCTGCTACGAGGGGGAGAAGTGAGCGACATCAGCGAGCTGAAGCGACTGGGGATGAGCGTGCGAGCCATTGGGGCGATGACCGGCCATGATCGCAAGACCATCCGCAAGTACCTGGGCAAGGAGCCAGGGACAGCACCAACCTACGGTCCGCGGGCGCCGCGGCCAAGCAAGCTGGACGGATACAAGCCGTACCTGGACGAGCGTCTCCAGGTGGGGGTGTGGAACGCGGTGGTGTTGCTGCGCGAGCTGCGGGAACGGGGCTATGGCGGCAGCTACACGCTTCTGACCGACTATTTGCGACCGCGGCGGGAAGCGGCGCGGCAGGTAGCGGTCCGCCGGTTTGAAACCGCGCCCGGGGTGCAAGCACAGGTGGACTGGGGCCATCTGGGCTATCTGGAGGACCGGAGTGGGGAGCAGGCGCTGTCCGGCTTCACGTTCACTCTCGGTTACAGCCGGGCGATGATGGCCGAAGCGGCGCTGGATCAGAAGCTGGGCACGCTGCTGCGATTGCACGAAGAGGCGTTCCGGCAACTGCGCGGGGTGCCGCGGGAGATCCTGTACGACAACATGAAGACGGTGGCACTGGGCCGCGACGAGCGCGACGAGGTCCAGTGGCATCCGCAGTTTCTGGACTTCGCCCGCTACTGGGGTTTCACGCCGCGGCTGTGCCGGCCGTATCGGGCGCAGACCAAGGGTAAGGTGGAGTCCGGAGTGAAGTACGTGCGGCGCAACTTCCTATGCGGGTTGCAGGGACGCGAGCCGCACAGCTTGGACGAGATGAACGCGGCCCTGCGCGGCTGGACGTGGGAAGTGGCGAACCAGAGGGTGCACGGCACGACCCACTGTTTGGTGAAAGAACGCTGGGAAGCGGAGAAGCCGGCGCTGCAGCCGCTGGCGGGACGCGCGCCGTATCCGTTTTTAGAAGAAGAGTTGCGGCGGGTGTCGCGCGATGCCTACGTTGCCTGGCAGGCGAACCGGTACTCGGTGCCGTGGCGCTACGCCGGGCAACAGGTGCGGGTGCGCGGATCAAGCGAGTTGGTCGAGGTCTATGCCGGCCAGCAACGCATTGCGGTGCACGCGCGCGTGGCGGGGCTGCACCGGACGGCGGCGCAAGCGGAGCATCACGCCGGCATACCTCTGGGCGGGCTGCGGTCGCCGGCGAAGCTGCAGGTGCGCATTCGTCCGCTGGGTCCAGAGGTCGAAGTGCGTTCGTTGGCCGCGTATGAGTGCGCGGCGGCGGGAGGTGCGCGATGACCGCCCTGGAGCAGTTGGAATCGACCCTGGAAACGCTCGGCCTGACGGCAGTGCAGGCACGGCTGCCGAATCTGCTGGAACAGGCGGCCCAGCAGGAACCGGGCTACACCGACTTCCTACTCGATGTGCTGAAGACTGAGGCCGACGCCCGTCGCAGTCGCTATCTGCGGGCGCGGCTGCAACTGGCGCACCTGCCGTACATCAAGACCTTCGCGCAGTTCGACTTCAGCTTTCAACCGTCAATCGACGAACGCCAGGTTCGCGAACTGCAAACGCTGCGCTTCATCCATGAGGCGAGCAACGCGATCTTTCTGGGGCCGCCTGGGGTAGGCAAGACGCACCTCAGCGTGGCGCTGGCGGAAGCGGCCATCCAGGCTGGGTTCGGGGCGTACTTCATCACCGCGCACGATCTGGTGGTGGACCTGGCGCGGGCCACACGCGAGAACCGGCTGGACCGCCGCATGCGGGTGTATCTGGGGCCCAAGCTGCTGGTGATCGATGAAATGGGCTATCTGCCGCTGGACGAGATGGGCGCGACGATTTTCTTCCAGCTGGTGAGCGCCCGCTACGAGCGGGGCAGCATTATCGTGACCAGCAACAAAAGCTACGGGGAGTGGGGCTCGATCTTCGGCGACTCGATCATCGCAACGGCGATCCTGGACAGGCTGCTGCACCACTCGATGACCATCAACATCCGGGGCGAGAGCTACCGGCTGAAGGAACGGCGGCGCGCCGGGCTGATCGGCGGCCGGGAGCAGGAGGGCGGGACGGGATCGGCGCTGGCGCTTTCCTTGGCCCCGAGCTCCGCTCCGCCCCAGCGCCAAAAAGCGGCGCGGGCCTCCGCTGCGCCCGGGGCCAAGGAGACACATTCCTGATCCTTAAGGTGGGGAATTTTAAACCGGAGATGTGGGGAATTTTGGACCGGAGTTGACACCAGCGCTGGTTGCATCAAATTGTGCAGAGTATTACCTGTTCTTTATTAGGAGAACAAAGGGTCGTCGAAAGCGGCGACCGAAGACGCTAAATTGAGTCTGGCTTTTGACGGACAGT
Organism: Occallatibacter sp.; assembly: GCA_035308825.1. Taxonomy (GTDB): domain Bacteria; phylum Acidobacteriota; class Terriglobia; order Terriglobales; family Acidobacteriaceae; genus Telmatobacter. The sequence goes on from DATGFX010000033.1 coordinate 3,553, forward strand.
AGCTCCGTTGGAGGTTGCAATGCT
>DATGFX010000034.1:0-1835 GCA_035308825.1 Occallatibacter sp.
CACGCAGGGGCCGAGATCGATTGAAAGCGAATATGAGGAGGCCATGGCTGTGCCGGGGATTGTGGCGCTGGCGCAGGCGGCGGAGAAAGACGGATGCGATGCGGTGATCTCGGACTGCTTTGGAGACCCGGGAGTGAGGGCATCGCGAGAAGTCGTGGACATACCGGTGATTGGGCCGGCGGAAGCGTCGTTTCTGCTGGCTGCGTCGCTGGGGCATCGATTTTCGGTAGTGACCGTGCTGAAGAGCGTCGTTCCGATGATCGATCATCTGGTTCAGGCGGCAGGCGTGCATTCGCGGCTTGCGTCGATTCGGACCATCGACATTCCGGTGCTCGGATTGAGCGACATCGAGGCCATGAAGGCCGGCCTTTATCGCCAAATGCTGGCGGCGATTGAAGAAGATGGCGCGCACGTGCTGGTGCTGGGGTGCACCGGCATGATGGGAGTCGCTGAGGATTTGCAGGCACGTTTGTCCAAAGCAGGGATGGAAGTGCCGGTGGTGAGTCCAACAGCCGCGGCCATGCGGCTAGCTGAAACGATGGTGCGGCTAGGGCTGAAGCAGAGCCGGCTGACCTATTCGAGGCCCAAAGATACGGCGTTGTGCGCAGTCGCGCAGTAAACCACTGCGGCGCGGGGCGCTCAACGCAATTGAGTTTTCAGACGAGGGCTGCCGTGCTGCAACTGACGGTCGATAAACAAACGGTGATCCCGGTGCATGAGCAGATCAAGAACCAGATCCGGCTCGCCCTGGCCATTGGCGAGCTGAAGCCCGGAGACTATCTGCCGTCGATTCGCCGCGCGGACAGCAAGCTCAACGTGGGATTGGCCACGATACGGCGGGCTTACGAGGAATTGGCGGATGCGGGAATTGTCACTTTGGAGCGCGGACGCGGCGCATTCGTCAGTAAAGACGCGTCGACCGCCGCGGCCGACTCGCCCATCGAGCAATTCGAGGGAATTTTTCAGTTTCTCAGCAGTGATTTGAAGAAACGCAAGCTCGTTCCCTCGGCATTTGCGCGATTTCTCTTCAGCCGGATGCTGCAGACCGAGCAGAAGCGGCCTTCCATCGTAATCATCGAGGAAAGCACGACGCTGACGAACGATTACGTGGAACAGCTTGGGGAAGCGTGGCAATTGCCCGTGGCGGGAATGACCGTGGCGGAGCTCAAGGCGGCCACCGCCGAAAAGCGCGACGGCGTCTCGTGTCTGCTCACCGACTATTACGTGCAGGGCCTGGTGAAGAGTATCTTGCATCACCGCTCACCGTTGCTGATTCCGCTGGACGTTGAGATTCACCCGATCATGAATGCCGACCTTGGCGCCTTGAGCCGGGATGCGCATGTCGCGCTGGTCCTTGAAAATTCCGAGTACGACCGCAAGGCCGTCTATATCGGCAGCATGTTCGAAAAGGCTTTTCATAATAACCATCTGCAATTTGAGACCTTGCGCGAGAGTGAAATCGTGCTGCCCAAATTGCTGGGCGACAAGAAATATGCGCGTGTCTATGTCGGAAATCGAATTTGGGACGACCTGGACGCCGAAACCAGAGGGCATCGGCGCATCCGCCGGCCGCGTTTCCGGATTACAGACGAATGCATGAAACGAGCTTGGGGCTTAATCGGGGTCATCTGAACTTCGGAGGGGACACATGCTGCAACAAAAAAGCCGGGGGAAATTTAGGCAGTACACGCTGGCGCTCATTGCCGGCCTGTTGCTAATCGCTCAAATCGCCGCGGCGCAGACCGGCACGGCATCGATTAGCGGGACATTCACCGATCCAAACGGCGCGGTCGTTCCGGGAGCCAAGCTGACCATCACCGAGGTGGATACCGGTC
>DATGFX010000035.1:0-1900 GCA_035308825.1 Occallatibacter sp.
GAATATCGATTCTGAAAGGAAGAGCGATAGACGAGCATGATCAGAGAGGCTCACCACGTGTCGCCGTAACTAACGAGACGATGGCCCGGCAATTCTGGCCCGGACAGGATCCCATCGGCCATCATTTCCGTTACGGTTCGAGCCAGGCGCCAGAAGTGGAAGTGGTCGGAGTGGCGCGCGACGGGAAGTACAACTTCATCGCCGAGGATCCGCGTCCATACTTTTATGTACCGCTGACGCAGGATTATTCGTCGGTTCGTGTCCTGCACGTGCGCACGTCTGTCTCTTCAGTCACACTCACGCGAGCGATCGAAGACCAGGTGCATTCGCTCGCACCCGATCTGCCGGTGTTTGATGTAATGACAATGCACGATGCTCTTCAGGGTGGTAACGGCTTCATGTTGATGCGCCTTGCAGCTCAATTCGCTGGCGCCCTCGGGGGATTGGGTCTGTTGCTGGCGGTTGTGGGCGTGTATGGAGTGATTTCCTACGCAGTGAACCAGCGGATTCACGAGATTGGAATTCGAATGGCGCTGGGAGCGCAGCGCGAAAATATCCTCGGTCTCGTGATGGTGCAAGGTCTGAAGCTTGTGGTGATTGGACTGGCCGCCGGCCTGGCGATTGCCTTAGCGGCTGCGCGGATTGTGGCGACCCTGCTGGTGAATACAGCGGCGGTCGACCCCATCGCTTATGCAGTTGCTACTGTGCTGCTCGTCTCGGTTGCCGCTTTGGCTTGTTACATCCCGGCGCGGCGCGCCATGCGAACGGATCCACTCGTGGCGCTACGATACGAGTGAATTCGAATTCTTAAGGTCTTGCTTCGTCGGGTGCCGATGCTGGCTGAGCCGCGGGTGATTCTGGCTGCGGCGCAGGGGCTGGCTGCTGAGCGGCGACGTGGCGAATTGATTGTGTCTTCCGTTTTGGCACGGCGGCAGCCGTCAGCGATTGATTGACAGTCAAGATCGTATCGCCATGGACGACGACGCGGAAGCGCCTGTCACTGGCCTTGATGGCCGGAGTATCTTTGTGAAATCCGGTAAGGAAATACGGATAGCCTTCAAAGTTTTTTGTGTGCTCGTTGTCCGGTTGTTTCACCGCGAAGTTTAGCGGGATACGTTCGCCGTTGGTGGCCACGATGTCCTGCATAAACCAGGCCACAACTCCTGAGCCGCCATGGGCACCGACCGGCCGCACTGCGAGAACGCGAGCGCGGGCTTCCGAGCCGCGCACCACGATTGGAACGCCGTCCACGACGAGATCCTCAGCGGCTTCCATTTCAACGATCGTTCCTTCCTGCAATTCTTCCGAGGAAACATTGCCCTTCAGCTCGACCTCGAAGGCCGTGCCGTCTGGAATCTTGACGTCGACTCCCTCAGGAATCTTTTGTGCCGGCAAGCCGGTTGCGACCGGCGCCTGCAGCATCGCAAGGACTACTTTGTCGGAGACGCCAGCGGCGCGAAGGCGCTGAATCGAAGGAGGCGTCATATCGAAAGCGCAAGGATTCGATGAAATTTTCTTCAGCAGAAAATCCGAGCCTGGATGCATGGCGTGCATGGCCAGAATATCATCGGTGGTCAGCGCAGAAGCCGGCGGCAGAGGCGTGCTGGGCTCAACGGGCTTGGGATCTTCCGTCAGGCCGAACGTATATACATGTTGCCGCGGCGGCGGCGCATCGGCCAGATCGGCGAAACGCACCCAGCCGAGCCGTCCATCCTGGGTTCGAATCTGAGCGAAGGCGCCCTTCTGGTTCAGAATCTCGACTCTTTCGCTGCAGCGCAGCTTGCCGAGTTCCTCAAATCGCTCGGTGGTCTTGTAGATCAGAACGTAAGCGTCGTAGGTACCGCAGACCGCATAGCTGACGGCTTCGGCGCGTGCAGAGGTAGCGCCGGCAATCAGAATC
>DATGFX010000036.1:0-1569 GCA_035308825.1 Occallatibacter sp.
CGCCGGCGTGTATCTCCTAATGAAAGGCAAGATTCGGATGGGAATCCGAGGGCTGCCCAAACTCGACCGCTTGCTCAGTGCCGGTTCAATTCTGGGGCTGCCTTCAACCTTCACCGGTCACGGCTACAGCCTGACGGCGCAGGCAGTCACCCAGGCAGACGTGATGCACGTCGCCCAGGACAGCTTTCTACAGCTAATGCGCGAGCGGCCGGAGCTGTGCCGCGAAGCCACCGAGATGCTGGGACGGGAAGTCACTTTCATTCAGTCGGCCCTGGCGGAGCGACGCAGGCTGGCCTCCGCGAGAAAGCTCTCTGCGCCGGAGATCGCGGCGCTTGTCTGACGGGTACGGCTCCCAGCAGTTTCTTTGACGTGTTTCGCGCCTGGGCCCGGCTTCAACCTCAGTCTTTACTGCCCGCAATGTCCTCCCTAACGCCGCTTGCGATCCGCGACCGGCGCAAGTACCGTGTTGTACATGCGTTCGCTGTACCGGTGCCATACCTGTCTGCTGAGCTTCATCCTTTGCTTTGTCTTGGCGACGGCCGCTCGATTGCTGGCGCAGGAGCAGGGGGCTCAATATTCCGCCAAGGACGGCGTCATCACCCTGCAGCCGCCGGCTGCAGCTGACAAGTCCCGCCCGCACTTCATTTCAGCCATCGTGCTCCCCGATCACGGTATGGCCGTGCTGCAGATCAAAGCTTACCTGCCAGGGAAGGGCGAGATTGATCTGCTGAATTCGCCACCGCTCCCGGAGGCCCAGCAGGCGCTGAACAAGGGTGACGACGAGTTCGGTAACCAGATATTCAAGATGGGTGGCGCGATTCTTCTGCCCTTTGCGAACCGCATTCGCGGCAACTTGTCAGCCGACGGCAGGACAATCACGGCGAATATTGCGGGTCGCACCGTCACCCTCCCTGCAAACTGGAGCGGCAATCAACCCGGCGCGGAGAAGCATGCCATTCACGGGCTCATGCGGCGCTCGAAGTTCGGCGATGTGAAACTGCAAAATGGTCAGACATGCGCGGCCATCGCCAGCTTACAAGCGGGGAATTTCGATGGACATTGGCTCTCTGACACTGACGTGAAGGTCAAAGTCAGCATGAGCGGCGATGCCTTCGAGTTGAGTGTGACCGCCACTAACGTCGGGCATCAACTGTTGCCCATGGGGATCGGGTGGCATCCCTACTTCGTCATCCCCAGTGGCGACCGCAAGCAGGTACTCCTCCATATTCCCAGCCAGACACGCGCCGTGATGAACAACTATGACGACTCGTTTACCACCGGAGAGCGCGTCCCGGTCAAAGGAACCGGATACGACTTCACGGCACCGGCAGGGCGCCGCCTGGGCTCGCAGTACCTCGACGATAACTATTCCAACCTGCAGTACAACTCGGAGGGACAAACCATCTCGGCAATCGTCGATCCGGCGGCCAAGTTCGGCTTGCGGCTCACCACGCTTTCCCCGCAGATCAAGTCCATCCAGGTCTACGCCCCGCCTCAAAAGAACTTCGTCGCTATTGAACCGCAGTTCAATTTGCCTGATCCTTATAACAAGAATTGGGGAAATACGGA
>DATGFX010000037.1:0-54348 GCA_035308825.1 Occallatibacter sp.
CCAGCCCGGTAGTCCCGGATAGCCGTCGGCGGAATCGCCAACCAGGGCGAGATAGTCGGGAATCGATTCGGGCAGCACGCCAAACTTTTGCAGCACGCCCTTTTCATCGCGAATTGTTCCGGTGCGCCGGTCGAGTTGGACAATGCTCGTACCCCGGACGCACTGCGACAGGTCCTTGTCCGGAGTGCAAATCAGTATCTGCTCGACGCGCTTGTCTTTTGCTGCGATGCACGCTGCGGACGCCAGCGCATCATCAGCTTCAAACTCGACCATGGGCCATACAACGATGCCGGCCGCAGCCAACACTTGATCGAGGATTGGGAACTGCGCCCAGAGATCCGGATCAATGCCTTCACCGGTCTTGTATCCGGGCCACAAATCATTGCGGAATGATTCGATCACTTTGTCGGTCGCGACGGCAAGGTGAGTCGCGCCTTCTTTCATCATGCGGAGCATCGAGGCCAGCACTCCACGGACGGCTCCCACCTCGCGGCCTTCAGCGTCGCGCGCCGACGGGAGTGCGTAAAAATGCCGGAACAATTCGTATGTACCGTCGACCAAGTGGATCTTCAGGGCTTCGGCTCCGCTCCCACGGTAGCCGAATGAGGCAAATATGGCAACGGAACGTGAACATCACCCGTCCGCTACCGCGGCAATGAGTCGTGGCTGCTCGCGCCGGGCGCGCTTAATCGGCAAGCTTGAAGATGCGGATCTGGACTAGCTTGGCGATGGTGAGATTCTTGAATCCCCGTGCCTGCATCCGCTGAATAAAATCGGGTGTGATCTTGAAGATGCGGATCTGCACCAGTTCTTCCAGCGTGGGCTTGTAGCCGAGCGCGCGGATCTGGCGCACTTCCTCGGGGTCGACCCCCTGGACCCTCATGGAGATGAGCTGCTCGGCATTGGGCAGGTCGTAGCCGAGCTCGGCGAAGCTGTGCGCGTATTCCGGAGTGACCTTGAAGATCCGCAAAGCGATGAGGTTCTCGGTCGTGATGCCCTGGATGCCGGCCTGCTGCAGCGAGTGCGCCCATCCGCTTTCGACATCGAGCAGCGCAAAGGTGCGAAGCTTCTCCACATCGAAACCGGAGAAACCCATCTGCTCCATCTTCGAGACGAATTCTTTGCTGGGAGTGAACACCGATTCGCCATCGAGAGCGGTGTTGTGTACAGTGCCCTCGCAGGTGAAGGTGCCCGCTTCTGCGTTGAGTGTCGCGGTAAGATGCGCGCCCTCGCGGTCCAGGTCGGCCAGCGTGATGCCGGTGAGCTGCGATAGCGTATCGCTGGTGAAACTGGAGCCGCAGCGGTCCTGATCTCCACAATCGTCGCTCCCGAGCCGAATGCTGAAGCGGTTCACGTTTTCACTGGCGGTGATCCGGCAAGTGGAGCGCAAGGGCTCGAGTGCGGTGGCGTACAGCGTCGCACATAGACATCCCAACATGGCGAGCGCGAGATAGGAACGATTCTTTCTCATCACGATCTCCTTCGTGAGGCTCTGTGAAAAGACAACGATGTCCTGCCGCCCGGCGAGCAACTCTCCGCCGGGCTCAATGCGTGTTCGGTTCTTGGCGATTCGTTCTACTTGGCTGATTCGTCGTCGAGTACGCCGGAGATGCGGAGCTTGACCAGCTTATCGAGCGTGAGGTCGTTGAAGCCGTGGCGCTTGGCCTGGGCGATGAAATCGCCGTCGATGCGAAAGATCTTCGTCTTGACGATGTCATCGACCGTGGCGCCGGGAAATTGCTGCTTGATCTGCTGGGCATACTCCGGTGTCACGCCCTGAACGCGAAGCTCGAGAAGCTTCTTCGAGTCCAGATTGTAGAAGCCCGCCGTCTTCATTCCGGCGACAAACTCGGGCGTCACATTGAAGATTCGATACGAAATCACATCGTGCAGGTTATCGATCGCGAGGCCGTCGGCCTTCAGCTTCGCCACGTATTCCGGTGTTACGCCCTGAATCTTGCAGGCGACCAGGTCGTCGGCGCTGAGTTTTCCGTAGATGTCCGCCATGGCCTTTGCATACTCCGGCGTCACCCCCTGAATCTTCATCGCGATGTATTTGTCGAGGTCGACGTCATATCCAGCGGCTTTCATGCTGTCGATGTAGTCGAGATGCCTCTTTGCGCTGGCAGCATCCGCCGAGGATTTTTCCTGCTGGTCGGCGCTGGACTGCGCCTCGGCAGCCTGCTGTGCGGCGTTCGAATCGATAGCAAACGTTGAAACTGCAGCCGGAACAGGATGAATCGCTCTCGGTTTAGCGACGTGAACCACCGGCGCGATCACATGCGCCACGACCGGAGCCGGCGCCGCCTTCAGGCTGGCCATCACCTGCGGCCCGGGAATGAGCAGAACCAGGAGCGCGATGCCAGCGACCGCCCACGAAAATGGCTGCATCGGGCGAGTCCTGATTCGTTGTGCGGGAGCATCGATAATGCGGGCGATTCTCATGCGCAATGTGTGCGAAGACTGATGACCGTCAAGGGCCATGGCAAACCTCCAGTGGCGAACGCGCTGCTCTTCAAGACGGAAGAGGGCGTTGGCGTAAATCACTGCGTCGGGGCAGAATTGGAGTGCGAGATCGTCGCAGCAGATCTCGCGTTCATGGCGAATGCGGCTTCCGATCCACCACACCGCGGGATGGAAAAAGAACAACGTCTCAGCCAGTGTCTGCACCAGGTTCCAGAAGAAATCGGCGCGGCGCACGTGGGCCAGCTCATGGGCGAGCACCACTTCCAGTTCGTCGGGACCAAGCGCGGTAAGAGCCGAGAGGGGCAGCAGCACCATGGCGCGAAGCGCGCCAATTGTCACAGGCCCAGCGATGGCGCTGGTCACGCGCAAGAGCACCGGCCGGCGCAAACCGAGTTTTATCGTCATCCGCTCAAAACAGGCACGCACCGCCTCCGGCGCTTCCAGTTCCGAAGCCATGCGCAGCCGATGAATCATCCACCATCCGCCCATGCTTCTCAGCGAAAGCAAAAGCACGCCGAGGATCCAGATCGCGTCGATCCAGCGCAGCATGCCGGCCGAGAGCACCAGTACCTGCCTGACTTCAGACTGCGACGGCGGATTCAGCACGCCCACAGCCACGCGCGGAAACACCGGCGCGGCGAGCGTGTTCGCAATGCGCGCATTGGCATCGGCGAGTGAATACGGTGGCGGCGCGACATGGGCTTCCCATGCAAACGTGCACACCGCCGCGGACATCATGAGCAGCATCGCCGTGAGAGCGGCAAGATAGCGGGTCTGGCTCGAACGGCGGTCGAGCCAGAAACTCAGCAGCCAATACACAACGGCGATCGCGGTGGCTTGCCAGCAGAAATGAATCAGCGTCCAGCCGATGGCGGCAATGGTGTTCGTCATAGCCTATGCCTTTCCGTTCCGTAAGGAGCTTACGGAAGAGGAAGTTCTCTTCTGTTCAATGAGAGCGCGAATCTCTTCCAGTTCGCGCGCGCTGGTGGGCTCCATGGCGAGGGCGTGCAAGGCGAGCTGTGTTGCAGAGCCCGCGAAAAGCCGGACGCTCAGGTCCTTCAAAAACTTATTCTGCATCTCTTCCTGGCTGATGGCTGCCCGGTAGAGATGCGCGCGGCTGGTCTCGTCGCGAGTGACGAGGCCCTTGGTGGTCATGATCTGCAGCAGCTTCAGCACCGTCGTGTATCCTGAGGCGCGCTCGCGGTTGAGGCTGTCGTAGATGTCGCGCACGGTGGCCGGCTCCCGTTCCCACAGGATGCTCAGCAATTCGAGCTCGGATTCGGTGGGACGTGGCACGATGAGGGAGGACTTCGTCATGATGGAAAGACGTTATACGAAAGACTTCGTAATTGTCAACGAAAATCTTCGTAGATCTTTTCCACCGTCCCTGAAGCGTGGCTCGGCGCGGTGCCGGCGAAAGCCGGCGGTCCCGCTGTCACTCTCCCCTTGCATTTCATGGGAAGGTATGCAACCATTCCCCTTGAAACACAAGGGGAGCCGACTGCGCTTTTCCCGATTCACGCCGAGCCGCCGCTCTACACTGTGTGATTTGAGGCAGGTGAAATGAAGCCAAACCGCCTGACGCATCGCTACGATCGCATTCTTGGTTCTGATCCTGCCGCCGACGTGCAGGACGAGCTTCGCTTTCACCTTGAAGCCAAGGTGGACGAGCTGGTGGCGCAGGGATGGAGCCTTGTGGCCGCCCGCGGAGAGGCGGAACGTCAGTTCGGAGACGTGCGCGCTGTGCAGCATGTGGGCGAACGCATTGGTGGAAGAATGGAACGGCGCAGGCACCTCATCGAATATGGGAGCGATCTGGTCAACGACCTTCGCTATGCGGCCCGCATGCTGGCAAAGTCGCCGGGCTTCGCTGCGGTCGCGATTCTGACGCTGGCCCTCGGCATCGGAGCGAACACGGCCATCTTCAGCGCGATCGACGCGGTGTTGTTTCGGCCGCTGCCGGTCATGGATCAGCAGCACCTGGTCATCTTCAGCTGGTCGGCGCGCAATAACCCGAAATCCTGGAGCCAGAGCGATAACGGTGACTGCGATCCGGAACACCGCTGTCCGTTTCCTGTCCCCTTTTTCAGGACCATGCATGCACAGACCAACATGTTTTCAGGTGTCGCAGCATTCGCCGGTCCGCTCCAGGTGGATTTCAGCGGGAATGGCCCGGCGAGCATTACGCGCGGTGAATTCGTATCGGGCGATTACTTCAGCACGATCGGCCTGAAGACGTACCTGGGCCGCGCACTTAGGCCGGCCGATGACACTCCATCGGCCGCTCCTGCCATCGTGCTGAATTATGGCTATTGGAAGCGGGCATTCGGCGCGGATCGCTCGATCCTGGGTCGCACCGTGCGCCTCAACGGGGTCGAGGCCGTGATCGTTGGCATCGCGGAACCCGGATTCCAGCACCTGACGCCCGGCAAAGACCAGGATTTCTTTATGCCCTTGTCGCTTTGCACGCGCGTACGCAGCGAATGGTGGGGCACCAAAGACCGGCTCAACGATCCATCGACCTTCTGGGTCATCGTTGTGGCGCGGCTCAAGCCTGGCATCTCAATCACCCAGGCGCAGTCGGTCGCCACCGCGCAGTTTCGTAGCCAGGTCATTGCACCCACGTTGTTCAGCGCGAGCGATTCTCCCTCCATCACGCTGTTGTCCATTCAACAAGGCCTGAACGGCGAAAGCAGCCAGATTGCACCGGTACTGAACGTGATCATGGCGGCCGTTGGTTTTGTCTTGCTGATCGCATGCGCCAACGTGGCCGGACTGATCCTGGCGCGATCGGCCAAGCGGCGAAAGGAAATGGCGATGCGCCAGGCGCTCGGCGCAGGGCGCGCTCGCATCGTGCGCCAGTTGCTGACGGAAAGCGTATTGCTCTCGGTGGCTGGAGGCGTGCTCGGGATCGTCTTCGCTTACATGGGCGTAAGCACCATCACCAAAATGATGGAGGCAGGAATCGGCGAGCCGTTTCCGTTTGTGATCTCACCGGATGGACGCGTTCTCGTTTTCACCGTCACGATCACGCTCGTCACGGGGATTCTTTCGGGGCTGGCTCCCACGCTGCGCAGCTCGCGCGCGGACCTGGCACGCGGCCTGCGCGAAAACGCGTCCTCTGTTCCCGGCGGTGCGCACACAGGTCAATGGATCCGGTTTGGCGACGCGCTGGTGGTGGTGCAGGTGGCGCTCTCGATCGTGGTGCTGGTCGGCGCCGGACTGCTGGTTCGCACGCTGCGGAACGTGCAGGCCGTCAATCCCGGCTTCGATACGCAGAACCTGCTGCTCTTCGGCATCAATCCGGCGATGGCCGGATACAAGGACCAGCAGATGACGCATCTTTATGGTGCATTGCAACAGCGCTTCGCTGCGCTACCCGGCGTCGTTTCGGCCTCCTACTCGGATGAGCCGCTGCTGGCCGGCGGTTATTCAAATGATGAGGTCCACCTCGAGGGCACTCCCCCCAAGCAGAACGTCGTAACCGATGTGCTGAGTGTGGGCCTTGCGTATTTCTCCACCATGCAAATTCCTCTTTTCGCCGGGCGCGCATTCAACACCGCCGACTTTGCTTCGGCTGCAGAGACCGATGCCGCGATGAAAGCGGCAGAGGCCAGTGCGAAAACTCCTGCGAGCGCGAGGGCGGCTTCGGCCCCATCCGAGGCAAAGCGCGTACAAGTTTCGACCGCCCCTGTTCCTATCCTCGTCAATGAATCCTTCGCGCGGAAATTCTTTCCCAAGCAGAACCCGATCGGGCTGCACCTCGGGTACCCGGAAAACAACGATCCGCACGAGGTGCTCGGACCCGGGTATCGCATCTTGGGCATTGTCGGCGACACAAAGTATCGCGACCTGAAGCGCGAAATCGGTCCCACCATGTACAGTCCGCTCGTCGGCAGTCATGCCTACTTTGTGTTGCGTTCGGCCGGCGACCCGACGGCGCTCGTGAATGCGGTGCGCAACATTGTCGCCGGCGCCGACAGCCGGCTGCCGCTCTTCGACGTGCGCACCGAGACGCAGCAGATCGCGCAAACACATTTTCAGGAGCGGCTCCTGTCGAGGCTGTCGAGTTTCTTTGCCATCCTGGCCACGGTGCTTGCGTGCATCGGTCTCTACGGATTGCTTTCCTACGAAGTGGCGATGCGGACGCGCGAGCTAGGCATCCGCATGGCCCTCGGCGCGCAGAAGCGTCATCTCATGAAACTTGTTGTTCGTCAGGGAATCCTGCTCTCGCTTGCAGGCGTGGTCCTCGGCATGGCCGGAGCGTTCGGGGTCACACGCTTCATGGCGAGCATGCTTTACAACGTGCGTCCCAACGATCCCGCTACCTACATTGCAGTCGCCGCGTTGCTGGTTGTGGTCGCGCTGGCCGCCTGTTCCGTTCCGGCGCGCCGAGCCATGCGGGTCGACCCGATGGTCGCTCTGCGGGCCGAGTAACGAGGCGCTTCAATTCAGCGGAGTCGCGTTCGAGGCGTCGAGGGTGATCGAGTTCTGCCCCGCATGGAGTTGCAGCGGCTGCCCCCCTCCCTGAAATGCCAGCGCGGTTTGGCCTGGGGGTGCTGCTCACGGTATACTGGAATTTCGGCGAGCCGAGGGTGTGTGGGTCTTGGCGCCCGTGTGGGCCGATTCGGTCCTTTGCGGCCGGCGATGGAAGATCGGCGGTCACGGCAGCTCGAAACACCGACGAATCTGGAGTGAAGCAATGGCACAGACATGCGACATTTGCGGCAAGGGGCCGCGCTTTGGCAACAACATCTCCCACGCGCACAACGTGACGCGGCGGCGCTGGAACGTGAATCTGCAGGCGGTGAAGGCCCTGGTGAACGGGGCACCGAAGAAGATCCGCGTTTGCACCAGCTGCATCAAGGCCGGCAAGATCGCAAAAGCGTAAGCGCCCGCTCAGCAAACCGGGCTTATCTGAAGATTCAGGAACGACAAACCCCGTCCACCTGGACGGGGTTTTGTTGTGCACGGTTTTCGGGCGGCGGAAACAGGTTTTTGCCGTCGCCGCCGGGTTTTCCGCACATTGGAGCGGCGATTACCGCCCCTGGGCGTGTTCCACCGCGTGGTTCACGGTGTGGACAAACTCCGTGGCCGGACCTTGTTCGGGCATCTGGACCTGGCCGCTGAGGATGTTGTCGAACTTGGTCTCCTGGCCATACAGCTGCTTCGTGGCCGCGTGGTCCTGGTTCAGCTCGGTCCCGTTCAGAGTTGCCCCGGCATAGGCGCCCTTGGCTCGGGAGTAGCTGAGAAGAGCCGCTCCGCGCCAGCCGGCCGAAGCTGATGCATCCCGGCCCACCGGTCCTGCGGCTGCGTTGACGCCCGCGCCCACTTTAAAGTGGCCGGACATGAGAGCCTGCATTCCCTCGTGGGTCATGGCGAGCATGATGTAACCCACTTCCTCTCCGCCGATCTGCAGACCGAAACTGCCACCGCTCATGCTGAATGGAGCCGGCGGACTCCAGCGGCCGTTCTCAAGCTTGCATGTGGCAACACCGTTGCCGTGCTCCCCGCCGATGCCAAAACCCGCCTTTAGCAGCTTGGGAATGACGGCGATGCACTTGGATCCGCGCAAAACATCATTGGGGATACCGTTCGTCGACTCGGGCCCCGTCATGTCCTGGATGATCTGGCTGGCTTGCGTGAGTTCGTTATCCACTCTGTCCTGGGCGAAGGCGGGAATCGAGATTGCGGCGGCGAAAACGCCAACCGAGAGAATCGCGAGGGTCTTTTTCATACAGATTTGCTCCTTGGTGGCTGAGTCCGACAGCCAAGAGCGAGCCCGGCGCGCAATCAAGGATTGGAAATGCTCCGCGAAGGGCACAACCCCGCAGACATGCCGAACCGCATCTACTAGGACGTCAGGTGCGCGCAGCCGGGTTGTTTGCCGCGCATCGGCAATGCGGCGCAAAAGATCGCTTAACTTCCGTTATCGCCGAATCCGCAGTGCCACGATGAAGACAAACCCGCTTCGGGGATCAATGAGAAGGTTGAACGGCGGGCGCGAGCGGATCATCCCACGGAAATCCCTCGGCATCGAGGCCGGCCGGCGACCAGCGCTCCACCACGGCCTGCCCCACCTTGCCCAGCGTCTTCTGGGCCTCGTTGTCTCCGGTCCAGCGCTGATCTTCGTTATCGTAGGTGAACCCGGCGATCACAATGGGGCCGTTCTTTGACGCGATGAGGGCAACATCGTTGCGCACGCGGTCGAGCGCGCCGGTTTTGTTCCCGATGGCCGAACCGTGCTCGCTGGTATCGAGCGCTTCAATGTAGCGCGGCAGGTCGTCGCGATCCTGCTGGTGGCGCAACATGTCGAGGATCGCGCCACAGAGCCGGCCGTCACCGGGCAGCGGCGGTGCGTTGTCGAGCGAAAGATGACAGGTGGCGATGCGCTCCATGATCGAGGCCATCTCGCGCGGAGTAGTCTTGCCGAGCCCAAACTTCGGCTGGTCAGGCGGCATGGGGCCGGTTGCCGGCACGAAAACCTTTTTGTAGAGCACGGTGTGGTGCAGGCCGGCTGCGCGCAGAGTTGCGTTGATGTGGTCGAGACCGAGCCGGTCGATAGCCAGATTGGTTGCTGTGTTATCGCTCAGGACGACCATGAGCGTGAGCACATCGCCCAGCGTGAGGGCGAGGGGAGGAGTCAACTCTCCAAGAACACCGGAACCCGGAACCTGGTTGGGCTTGGTAAGAACGAGGCGCTCGGCCGGCGTGGCCTTGCCTGCGCGAATCTGCCCGGCGGCATCGAGCAGTATGCCCATCTTAATGACCGAAGCGGTTTGCACTTCGGAATCGGGATCGAGTCCGGCCGTTTCACCGGTCTTCAGGTTGTGCGCAAACACGGCCAGGTGGCCGCGATGCTGTGCGGCGATCGCCTGGAGCTGCTGATCGAGCTGTGTGTCTTCGTGCGGGGAGGAGGAAGTCTGAGCCGAAAGGGCAAGGCAGCCGCACAACAGTGGCACGAAAACCAGGCGGGTCATGCCAAAAGAGTATCGTCCGAAGCTCGAAGAGGCTACTTTGCGTGTTCGAATGTCAGGGATGCCGAGTTGATGCAATAGCGCAGGCCGGTGGGCCGTGGGCCGTCGGGAAAGACGTGGCCGAGATGCCCGCCACACTTTGCGCAGGTAACTTCAATACGGCGCATGCCGAAGGTGTTATCTTCGTGTTCCTCGACGGCCTTTGAATCGGCTGGAATCATGAAGCTCGGCCATCCACAGCCTGAATCGAACTTGGCCCCCGAATTGAACAGGAGCGCCCCGCATCCGGCGCAGTGGTAGTCGCCGGTTTCGTAGTTGTACTCGAGCGGCCCGGTGAACGGGCGTTCCGTTCCCTTCTCGCGCAGCACGTGGTACTGCTCAGGCGTGAGCCGCGCGCGCCACTCAGCGTCAGACAGGTTCACTTTCTCGGACTCGGTAGTTTCGCGGGCTTCGCTCATAATGACCTCACGGATTGGATGCGACGGGGTGGGGGAAGACGCCGGTTTGCTCAGATCTCGGCGACCAGCTCGATTTCGACCAGGGCTTCCTTGGGCAGGCGCGACACTTCTACCGTGGTGCGGGCAGGCGGAACGGCTCCGTCCGCGGCGAGGTACTCATCATAGATGGAGTTCATCGCGGCAAAGTCCTTCATGTCTTTGAGGAAAACCGTCGCCTTCACAACCTTTGCGAGGCTTGATCCGGCGGCCTCCAGAATGGCCTTCAGGTTCTCGAGCGCGCGGCGGGTCTGCGCCGTAACATCGCCTGCCACGATCTGGCCGCTGGCAGGATCGAGCGCCACCTGCCCCGCGGTAAAGACCAGGCTGCCAGTGCGGATTCCCTGCGAATAGGGGCCAATGGCCGCGGGAGCCGAAGATGTGGAAACAACCGATTTGCTCATGACGCAATTTTAGACGCCTTCATCGCCAAACCGCGATCAGGCCCCCGACGATGAGCAACCCGAGCAGCCAGTACCCGCCATTGATGGCAAAGTAGGTAAACGGCCGGTCCTCGTAGATGTGCTGCGGAAACAGCGGCGCCAGAACGAAGCCGATCCAGGTGATGAAGCCGATGAAGGCGCCACCGGCGAATGAGGTCGTACCCGACCAGTAGACGAAGTGCATCAGCACGAGCGCCAGCAGCATGTCGCCGATGAACGACGAAACCATGCCGACGGCAACGCCCTTGGGCTTCTCGCCTTCTTTGCGGCCGACGATGGCGATCCAGGGCTTGGCAAACAGCACCGGCGAATACCAGAGCGCACCCAGAAACCAGAGAATGAGTGCCGAAACCACAATCGGCCAGAGACGAAGATGGAGTTCGTTCATCGGCTTTCCTTTTTGCAACACAGAATTTGCGCCGGGGGCAGCGCTGCAGCTGAAGATGGAAGGTAAAGCGAATTCGACTCTCGCGCAGGCGGTCAAAGGCTGTCAAGAAGAATTGCGGGGATGGCTTGCTGCCGCGGGCGGGTCCTGAGAATCGCAGGGGAGCGCGCGTTCGATCCCTTCGTTCACAATAGAGAGGGCGGCATGCATCGGCCCGAACGGAGATTCTTTGCCCACGTATCGTCGATCTGTGATTCCCGCTTCGTCCGCGGCGCGAGCGCTGCCGCTGGTGGCGATTGTCGGCCGGCCCAATGTGGGCAAGTCAACGTTGTTTAACCGGCTGACGGGCACGCGACGCTCCATTGTGGGCGACGAGCCCGGCATCACGCGTGATCGCATCTACGGCGAATACGAGTGGGCGGGCCGCCATTATCGCCTGGTTGATACTGGCGGCATTGTGCCCGACGATCCCGAGCTCATCCCGACGGAAATCTACAACCAGGCAAAAGTGGCTCTCGATGAAGCAGCGGCGCTGGTGCTGGTGGTCGATGTGCGCACAGGACTGGCCAGCCCCGACTACGACCTTGCCCGCCTGCTGCAACGCGGGAAAAAGCCGGTATTCCTCGCAGTGAACAAGGTGGAAGGCGAGGCGATGGCTTTGGTGGCGGAGAACTTCCGCCAACTCGGATTTCGCGAGGTGTACCCAATCAGCTCCGAGCATGCGCAGGGTATCGGCGAACTGCTCGACGCCATCGCAGAGGCAATACCGTTGCCTTCGACTGAGACCGAAGAAGAACAAGCCGAGGTGCGCGAGATTTCAGAGGGCGGACCGCTCGCGCCGGGCGCAGAAGACGAAACGCACCGCGCAGCGGAGCATCCCCATCGGACCCACGGCGCATTCGAGCAGTACGAAACTTCGGTCGCTATCATCGGGCGGCCGAACGTCGGCAAATCAACACTGCTGAACGCCCTGACCGGGACTTCGCGCGCGATTGTTTCTCCCATTGCCGGCACGACGCGGGACGCGGTGGACGAAGTGGTCGAGTTCGAAGGCAGCCAGCTGCGTTTTGTCGACACTGCGGGGATCCGGCGCAAGGGCAAGACCCACCTCATGGCCGAAAAACTCAGTGTCGTCATGGCGCGGCGTCATCTGGAAGCGGCGGATGTGGCACTGCTCGTGATCGACGCCACCGAGGGCGTGACGGCCAGCGATGCCACCATCGGCGGCTACGCGCATGAGAGCGGGCGCAGCGTCATTCTCATTGTGAACAAGTGGGACGCGGTCACCACCGCGAGGACTGACGGCAAGCCTCCGGCGGATCGGGCCATCTTCGAGAAGCAGCTGCGCAGAGTACTGAAGTATCTCGACTACGCGCCGGTGATTTTTCTGTCGGCGCTCGAAGGCAAAGGAATGGCCCGCGTGCTGCGCGAGGTGAAGTCCGTCGCGGCGGAGCGGCGCAAGCGCGTCACGACTGGGCAGATGAACCGATTCCTCGAGAAGATCGATTTTCAGCGCGCCCCCGTACCGATGTCGAAGCGCATCCGGATTTTCTACATGACGCAGGCGGCCGTCGCTCCTCCCACGTTCGTTCTCTTCACCGACCGCGAAATCAAGCTCCACTTTGCCTTCGAACGCTTCCTCGA
The DNA here is from genome assembly GCA_035308825.1 of Occallatibacter sp. GTDB lineage: Bacteria > Acidobacteriota > Terriglobia > Terriglobales > Acidobacteriaceae > Telmatobacter. The sequence continues at coordinate 12,410 of DATGFX010000037.1, forward strand.
AAACCAGATTCGCGGCGCCTTCGGATTCAAAGGAACGCCGATCTGGTTCAAGGTGAAGGCTCGCAACGAAAAGAAGGGTGAATAGCCGGCCGGTGCGGCGCGCCGGGCACCTGCATTTAATCCTGACCGCGGCCGCGCGGAAAGGCGTGGGCAAGATAAGACTGAATCATCTTCAGTTCCGCGGGTGTAGCATCGGCGCCCTTTGCGGACATGGTCTGCACCACGTCGCTCCACTCTTGTGGCGTGAGGCGTTGATCGGAAAACGTGTTCAGGTCGTGGCAGCTGGAGCAAGCGCGGATGGTGACGTCGCGGCCTGGTCCCGGAGGCATCAAGGCGGCCTCGCGCCTGAGTATCGCCCGCTCCCTCGGATCCTGCATCGACCAAGCGGGCTTGCGTGGCGCGGCAGACGCTTGCGATTCCGCCGGATTTGGGCTTGCCTGGACCACATTGGGCTTTTCGCCCACGCCGTCGTCGAGCTTGAATGCGATCAGTTCGTCGCTGAGAAGCGGCGCTCGCAGCAAGCCTCCGCCGGTTGCGACAACCGCGACGTACTGCTTGCCGCGGCCGTCGGTGTAGGTCACCGGGATGGATTCGGCAGATGCGGGCAGGTGGTACGTCCAAACTTCCTTGCCGGTTTTCGTGTCGAAGGCGCGAAAGCGCGCATCGTCTGTGGCGCCGACAAATGTGAGCCCTCCGCCCGTGACGATGGGGCCTCCTAAGCCCGGGCGTCCCGTGTGTTGCTTTCCTGCGGGGAATGTGTCGGTCACTCCGAGCACCGATCGCCAGGCAATCTTTCCACTGTTTACATCGATGGCGACCAGTTGTCCCCAGGGAGGTTCGGTGCACGGGAGATGCTTCTCCGGATTCCAGAAGCGCACCTGTCCGGCAAAGGGGCCGGAATTGGTGTAGCCTCCCGCCGGATCGTGCACGATCCGCATCGGCTGGCCCAGGTTGTTCACGTTCACCACGAAAAGACCAAGTGTTGGATCGAAGGCGCCGCCCGAGTAGTTCACGCCGCCGTGGGTGCCGGGCAAGTTGACCGAATAGCGATTGAAGGCGGGTGGCGTGTAGGGCTGCTTCGCCAGAAGCATGTGGTTGTCGTCGACATAGGCTTTGCACCACGCGGTGTGTTCGGGCAGATCGTGGTACAAGTCCACGCTCATCGGCGCCAGCGGCGCGGGAGTTACGGGAAATGGCTGGGTCGGCGAGGCTTGTTCGCCGGGAACGTCGCTGGGCGGCACCGGCTTTTCGACCACGGGAAACACTGGTTTTCCTGTCACGCGGTTGAGCACGAAGAGAAGCCCGGTCTTGTTGACAATCACCACTGCCGGAATCGTCTTGCCGTCGCGACGGAGATTGACGAGCGTGGGAGGCGCCTCGGTGTCGTAATCCCAGATGTCGTGATGCACCACCTGGAAATACCAAATCAGTTTTCCGGTGGCTGCATTCACCGCCACGACAGACGTGCCGAACAGGTTGTTGCCGGGCCGGTCGGTTCCCACGCGATCGAAATTGGGCGCACCAAATGGCATATAGAGGATGCCCCGCTCGCGATCGACGGTCATATAGCCCCAGACATTCACGCCGGACCGCTGCTTCCAGCTATCGCCGCCCCAGGTGTCGTGACCCGTTTCTCCAGGGCGTGGCACCGCATGGAAGGCCCACACAAGCTTTCCGGTATGGATGTCCCAGGCGCGCGTATCCCCCGCCGGGCCGAGTCCGCCGCCCGTGCCTCCGCGGCCTTCTCCGGGACCCGCCCCGGTGATGACGAGGTTCCTGTAGATGACCGGCGGCGACGGAACAATGTAGAGCTTGTCAGTGCCCGTGCTCATGACGTCGGGGGTACGCAGACTGACGGCACCGTTGTTGCCGAAAGCCACGTTCGGTTTGCCGGTCGCGGCGCTGATCGAATAGAGAAACCCGTGATTGGTTCCGAAGAAGAGCGACGGGCCGGTGGTCGCATCTCCAGGCCAGTACTCTGCTCCTCGGAGCGACGCCTGATCGGCTCCCGGAATCAGGAAAACCCACTTCTCTGTTCCGCTTGCCGGATCCAGCGCAACCACGCGGCTGTAAGGCGTTACCACAAACATCGTGTTCCCAACCACGAGCGGCTGATCTTCCGAGGGACGCCACGGAGTATCGGCGGTGTTGCCCGCCGCGGCCGCCGGCTTCATGTGATAGATCCACGCAACCTTCAGATGATCGATATTGGCGGCGGTGATCTCATGCAGGGGGGAATAGCGCGTCGCACCCGAATCGAAATTCACCATCGGCCAGGATGCGGAGAGTTTCTGGGAGGCGACGGAAGACGGGCGAAGCCAGGCGAAGAGCGCCAGCAAAACCAAAGCGCTCCCGAGGAGTGACTTCAGGCCGGCAGCCGAAACCCGATTCCGATCTTGCGCATGATGGTGAGTTCCGCGATGCGTGGTGCATTTGCGGAACGTGACCTTCGGGAATGTGCGAATTCCCATTGATCCCCTTTTCACGGCAGAGCTGCAGCATGCCTCAACTTCAGTGAATCACGAGCGGCCAAAGCCTGTCCGGTGCTTGCGTCTCTTCCGAGTGATCGGTCATCAGAGAAGCCGTCAGCTTCGTGAGCCGGCGACGCGGACCTCCAGGGAAAACGCATCGATGCGATCAGTCTTCGAGCGCACTCAAGCAAGAATTAACAATCCTGCGTTGAAATTTCTTTGGCTGTTGCACTGCGTTCATACGGCGTTGATGTCGCCCTTTAAAAGTCGTACTTGCTCCAAATTCCCCGAACGTCTCTAGGAGGCCGAATGCAAAAGCTAAGTGCTGCTATGATGACGACTTTGCTCATCGTAGGTACATTCCCCACAACCGGATTCGCGGCCGACCATGGCAACCATGGATTCGGAGAGCCGACTGCAACTCCCATCAAGCACCTTGTCGTCATTTTTCAAGAGAATGTTTCGTTTGATCACTACTTCGCAACATATCCCTGGGCTGCAAACATCCCAAACGAGCCACGATTTGTCCCGAAGGGGGATACGCCCGCGATCAACGGTTTGAGCGGCACACTGATCAACGCCAATCCGAACGCATCGAATCCGGCCAACGGCAAGGGAGCCACCAATCCATTCCGCCTCGATCGCTCCCAGGCGTCCACCGCCGATCAAGACCACGACTACACTCCGGAGCAAATGGCCTTTGACTTTGGCCTCATGGATGCCTTCCCAGCTTCGGTTGGCGTGGCGGGTCCGCCTCCGCCCAATTTCCCCATCGCGGCAACAACCGGCCTCACCATGGGCTACTACGACGGAAACACCGTCACCGCCCTGTGGAACTATGCGCAGCGCTTCGCGATGAGCGACAATTCCTACGGAACCAACTTCGGGCCATCCACTGATGGCGCCATCAACCTGATCTCCGGCCAGACAAATGGCGTTGTTGAAGACGTGAACCCAGGCGGCGCTACCATCAGCGACGGCAATGGCGGCCTTACCGACATCAGTGATGCCGACCCCGCGGGCGACAAGTGCTCAACCACCACCGGCGAGCTTCTGCAATTCGGCGGCAAAAATATCGGCGACCTGCTCAATGACAAGGGAATCACCTGGGGGTTCTTCGAAGGCGGGTTCAATCTGCAAGCCGTAAATCCCAACGGCACCTCGGGATGCAAGCGCAGCCACACTTCGGCTATCACGAACTCGACCAAGGCTGACTATATTCCTCACCACCAGCCCTTCCAGTACTACGAATCGACGGCGAACCCCACGCACGCCAGGCCCTCCTCGGTTTCTACGATTGGCTACCCGGGCGATGCGGCGAACCATCAATATGACCTTCAGGATTTCTTCGATGCCGTGAAGGTCGGCAACTTCCCCGCGGTCTCCTATCTGAAGGCGTCCGGCTATCAAGATGGCCACGCCGGCTACTCCGATCCTTTGGACGAGCAAACGTTCATCGTCAACACCATCAATTTCCTCCAGCAACAGCACGATTGGGATTCCACAGCCGTCGTGATTGCCTACGACGATTCCGACGGCTGGTACGACCACCAGCTGGGCCAGACCGTGAACCAGTCGTCCTCTGCCGCCGATGTGGTGAAGAGTCAGCCGTCTTGTGGCAACGGCGAAACCGCGCTCCCCGGCATTAACTCGGGCACGGCGCACGCGCAAGGTCGCTGCGGCTACGGCCCGCGCCTGGTTCTGATGGCGATTTCGCCTTGGGCCAAGCGCAACTTCGTCGACCACACCCTGACCGATCAAACATCGATTCTGCGGTTTGTCGAAGACAATTGGCTGGGTGGCCAGCGCATCGGAGAGGGTTCATTCGACACCATCGCAAACCCTCTCGATAACATGTTCGACTTCAGCCGCGAGAGAAACGATGGCGAGTTGATTCTCGACCCCAATTCGGGGCTCGTCGCGCATGACGCCCACGGAAACGACCAGTAAGCAGGGCCATCCAACGTCGATGGGCGCGGAGGTCATCCGCGCCTATCTTCTTGTACCCTCAGTGAAGAGAGCCATCCGCATTTGATCACCCGCCGACGATTCCTGGGTCAATCAGCCGCATTCGCAGCCGCGCCTTTGATTCCGCACAATGCCGGCCGCGCAACAACGCCGCTGATTCCCAACCTCGACCCGGCCACGCTGGCTCGTTTCGTAGATCCCTTGCCGCTTCCGCCTGTTGCACGGCCTGCCGCATATCGAACGGCGCCCGACGGTTCCGGCGAGCGCGTGCCGTTTTATCGAATCGCAATGAAACCGATTCGAGCAAAGCTGCACCGGGACTTACCATCCGCGAATCTTTGGTCTTTCGGTGGCTGCGTTCCCGGAGTGACTCTCGATACCCGCAGCGGTGTTGGGCAATTGGTCGAATGGGTGAACGCCCTGCCTGGCAGGCACTTCCTTCCCATCGATCATTCCCTCCATGGCGCCGAGAAAGGCCTTCCGGAAGCCAGGGGCGTTGTGCATCTTCACGGAGGCAGAACGCCGGCCGAGAGCGACGGCTACCCCGAGGACTGGTATGCGCCCGGCAAATCCCGCACCTACTACTACCCGAATCAGCAGGACGCAGCGCTGCTCTGGTATCACGACCATGCGATGGGCATCAATCGGCTCAATATCTATGCGGGTCTCTTCGGCCTCTACATCATCCGGGACCGATCAGAAGAGTTGCTCAATTTGCCCTCGGGCGAATTTGAAATCCCGCTCGTAATCATGGATCGCGATCTGCGGGTTGATGGGCAATTGAGCTATCCGGTTTCGCCCAACCCCGAACGCCCATGGGTTCCGGAGGCGTTCGGCGAAGCGCAGCTGGTCAATGGGAAGCTCTATCCATTTCACGAGGTCCAGCCCCGCCGTTATCGGCTTCGCATCCTGAATGCGGCGAACGGTCGGTTCTATCGGCTCTCTTTTTCCGGTAAGCTCCAGTTCCATCAAATTGGTTCCGACCAGGGGCTGCTGTCTTCACCGGTGCAACTCAAGTATGTCCAGCTCGCACCCGGTGAGCGAGCGGATTTGATTGTTGACTTCAGCTCCGCACGCGGATCCCACATTCAACTTGAAAGCGATCCCTTTGTTCTCATGCAATTCCGCGTAGGATCGCAACCGGGGGACGATCCCAGCTCTCTGCCAGCCTCTCTTCGCACTGTCACGCGTCTGGCTGAAAAATCGGCGATCCTTACGCGGAGGCTCACTCTCGATGAGAACCTGAACATGGTGGCGGAATCGATGGGCATGCTGCTCAATAAGACGCCATGGCATGCGCCCATTACAGAGAAGCCTGCTCTTCATTCAACCGAAATCTGGGAGTTCGTGAATCTCACGGACGATGTTCACCCCATCCACTTGCACATGGTGCGCTTCCAGGTGCTCGACCGCTGCCGCTTCGACGCATTCGACTACACCAACAACAACACTCTTCGCTACGTGAGCGAGCCGATGCCGCCCGATGCGAACGAAATGGGCTGGAAAGACACGGTGCGCGTGAATGCCAAGACGGTCACTCGCATTCTTGTCCCATTCGTCGGCTACGCGGGACGATATGTCTGGCACTGCCACATCCTCGAACATGAAGACAACGAGATGATGCGTCCTTATGAGATTGTTGGAACGACTTCCTAAATCGCCGTCCGGCCCCAACCGCTTCATGGCGATCCGCTTCCAAGTGAGCAGGATGTACCCGGTGGCGCGCGGTTCTTCTAACCGGTTCAGCAGAAGCCACATCCGTACGGGCATGCAGATTGTCCGCGGCTGTGGAAATCCCAATGCGTGGAAAGCGCATCAAAAAGTGTGAAGAAAAAACGTCTTTTGCCCGGTCGAGAGGCCGGGCATTTTTTCGCTCGCTACGGGCGCACTCGACGCTACTTGGCCAGCATTCCCTGCGCCATGGCCGATTGGCTTTGCACTTCGGCAAGCATCTGATTCACCTTGTCGCGCTGTTCGTAATTCGGATTGGCCGCGAGCAGTTTTTTCCAGTCCGCGATCGCGCCTGCGGCATCGTGTTTCCCCTGCCATTTCACAAGTCCGCGATTGAACAGCGTGTTGGCGCTGTTCGGCGCATAGCTCAGTGCCTGGTCAAATTCGGCGATCGCCGCATCGGCATTGCCCATATACCAGAAGGCGGTTCCCTCATCGGTGCGAACCGACGTGTCTGCCGGTTTCACCTTGAGCGCGCGCCCGTAATAGTCCACGGCGATGGCGTACTGCTGCGCGTCGTAGTAAAGATTGCCGACGCTGGTCAGCACTCCCGCGTTGTTGGGATCCGACTTGAGCTGGTTGATCAGGGGCGCCGCCTGCATGTCGGCCATGGTCCTGGCATCGGGCTTCGCCTGAGCCTGTGTCGAGGGGGGCGCTTCAGGCGCCGCGACCGCCGCAGCGTTCGCGGAATCCGCGGGTATCTGCAGGCCTCGAATCAGCCAGCCGCCCGCCATCCCCGCCATCAGGCAGACCAGTGCCAGCAGCGCGGCGCGCTCCCTGGTCCACAATACGGAATCGATTCGCTGCGTTGCGCTCATTGCGCCCTCCTTTGCACTCCGTGCTGGTCGCCGATCATCGTCAGCGCCTCGGCCATGAGTTTCTGCACCTCGGCTTTTTGATCGGGACTGAGATTGGGATTGGTCTTCAGCAGCCTTTGCCATGCCGCAAGCGCGCCCTTGTTGTCGCGCTTGCCTTGCAACCGGATCATGCCGAGATTGAAGAGCGCGTTGGGATCGTGCGGCTCAACCGCCAGCGCCTGGTTCAGCTGCTTAAGCGCGTCATCGACACTGCCGCTGCGATAGAGGCTGATGGCAAGCTTTGTTCGTGCCGGCACGTTCTTCGGGTCGACCTCGACCGCCTTGCTGTACCACGTTGCGGCTTCGTTGAACTGATGAGCCGAGTGGTAAATCGATCCGACCTGCATCAGCAGCGACGTGTTGTTGGGATCCTTCTTGAGCTTCTCCAGCAGCGGAGCGGCCTTGGTATCGCCCATCTGCTTCATCTCTTCTGTGCTTGGCATGTGGCCGCTGAGGGCATGCGGCGGCACATTGGCTGAGGTCGCCTTTACGACGGCGGGACCTGGCGCAGGCCTGCCCGTTTGCGTTCCGCGCGTCAGATATCCCGCGGACAAGCCGGCAACCAGGCAGACCGCGGCCATGATGTAGACCCTTTTTGCTGGTATCGAGAAGTTTGCCGCGTTCGCCGCAGTCTCGTTTTGCATGATCTTTCCTTCTACTCGGATAGCCGAACCTCGCGAACAAAGATGCGTTTACGCGGTCATTCGCGCGCTATCGGCGAATCCGGCGTTGGTGGTCTTGCTCACATCGCCGAATCGCGGAAATGGCCATCCAGATTCAGGGGACCACGCAACGCGTTGCGTGGGTGTGACGCATATCACAGCAAGTGTCCGGACCCCACAGCGAGCGCCCAGACGCGTGACAGAGGTCACATCAAGGTAAGCGAATTCGATGTTGACATAACAACGTTGGTGTGGGGCATTTCACCAATCGTGACTGTGCCAGAACGCCCATCACACGGTGAAGCATTCCGGCTACGGTTTCAATTCACAACTCGGGGCGTTTCGGGAATCCGAAGCAAACTGAAATGGAACCTGGCCCCACCACAACACGTGAATCGTTACTGATCCGAAAGGGCATGCGATTCGATGGAGTGCGCACTAGGAGGCTTTACCGAATGAAACGGCTTTCAATAATCGCCATCATGCTTTTTGCCGCGGCGACTTTCGCATCGGCTCAGATCGTCACGGTGGGCGGCGACGTTCTCGGCGCTCACCTCAACTATGGTCGCGGATGCGCGGCCTGTCACGCACCGCATAGCGGCGCCAACGGAAACGGCATCAACAAGTCCGGCGACACCACCACCGGCAATTTAGCTCTTTGGGGCGAGGACGTAGGGAACCTTTACGGGGTCACCATCACGACCGGCAAGAGCGAGCACGGCAGCTACTCTGAGACGCTGCCCTCCAGCCTGACGGCTGGAACGGTGGACGTCTCGGGCGTTTTGATGTGCCTGAGCTGCCACGACGGCAACTATGCCCGCGGCGCCATGATGAAGAACCAGGTCTACGAGACCTTGCCCTCCACCTATGGCACCCTGAACACCATTCCGACGCTGCTGGGCGCCGATGGCACGGGGAACAGCAACTATCTGAACGACCACCCGGTGGGCCTGAACGCCATCATGACCTGCGGCGGCACCTATGACTGGGACTGCACGATCAGCGCAGCCGGCAAGATCCAGATGACGGGTACGGCTTCGGCCAAGTTCGTCACCAACTATGGCTTCTTTGTCAGCCCGGGCGTCAATGGCACCACGCCAGTCGTGCTCTGCACCACATGCCACAACCAGCACGTCATGAACGTGGTCAACGTCAAGACCGGCGCGACCAACACCGGCTTGCCGGCTGGCACGTACGCAACCATGTTCTTCCTGCGCGGCCCTTACAACCCGGCCGACACCAATACCGCGACGAACCAGACGGCGCAGTTCTGCCGTCAGTGCCACGGTGGCGAGTCGAACGAGATGAACGGCAGCACAGCTGGAACGATCTTCTAAGCACGTTGCATCCGTGGGGAGGGCAGGCAGTTTTCTCCCTCCCCTTTCTTTCCTGCAGGAGGTCAACCGTGAAGTACAAACTTTCAGCCTTCCTTCTCCTGGCGATCTCGACTGCCTGCGCGCAGGTTTCGTCACACGCCCCCACCGTTGTAAAGCAGGCTCCCGCGCAGCCCGCGGCATCTACGGTGCCTGCTCAGCCGATGAGCCCTGTTGTCCGCGTGAATGGGGCGGTGCTTACCCAGGCCGACCTGGTGCGCGAGGAGTACACCATCTTTCCCTATGCCCGCCAGCACGGCGGCCTGCCGAAAGATCTGGCGCCGCAGATCCGCGAAGGCGCCATGAAGATGATCATCTTCGAGGAACTGGTCTACCAGGAAGCCGAGCGCCGCAAGATGACGGTATCTCCGATCAAGCTGCAAAAGGCCGAAGCCGACTTTCGCAAGCAATTTTCCGGCCCGGACGAATTCAATGCGCTTTTGCAGACCGAGTTCCACGGCCAGCAAAAGCTGCTCGATGAAAAGATTCGCCGCTCGCTGCTGATCGATGTCTTTTTGAAGAACGAAGTGGAGAGCAGGAGCGTGGTCACTCCGGTCGAAGTGAAGGCCTTTTTTGATAAGAATCCAGCTCGCTTCCATCATCCGGAGTCGTTCACGTTCCAGACCATCTCAGTTCTGCCTCCGGCCAGTGCCACCGCCGACCAGCTGAAAGAAGGGCGCAAGCGTGCAGAGAGCGCGCTGCAGCAGGCTAAGGCGACCAAGACCGCCGAGCAGTTCGGTTTGCTTGCCGAGAAGATCTCCGACGATGACTATCGCGTCGTGATGGGGCAGCACAAGCCCGTTCCGGTGGATCAGCTGCCGCCAGCGGTCATCAAGGCGCTGAAGAGCATGAAGCTCGGAGATGTGAGCGATCTGATCCAACTGGACCAGGCCTACTCCATCGTCCGGCTCCAGCAGCACACGCCGGCGGGTCAGGCCAGGTTTGACGACGTAAAGACGCAGCTTGCAAAAGAGCTGCAACAGCAGAAAAAGGAGCAGCTTCGCAGCGACCTCGATAAGAAGCTGCGCCAGAACGCAAAGATCGAGCAGATGTGAGAAGGAGCAAGACCGGCCCGGACCGCGAGTCCAGGCTCAAACGAAGCACGGTTTTCGAGAAGAAGCGAAACCACAACGACAACGATTTTCAACAGCATGTACGAGCGCTGAGAAATCAAGGATGAGAGAAATTGCCGTTTTCCCCACGAGTCGCGGTTGCCTTCGGTCTGTTGATCTTCGCCTGGCCTGTTGCGGCGCAGGTGCAACTCGGCGAAGCCAAGGCGAGCGCGAACGGCACCATCTCTACCGGATACACGGCCGACTACGGCAACATGAGCGCCTCATCGCATGACTGGACGCTGGGAGGCACGGCCGCGCTTTCGGGTTCTTATTACAGCCCTAATTTCCTTTCGTACAACGCCTCGGTTTACCTGAACCAGTCGCGATCCAATTCCGATTTCCAATCCATTTCGAACACCAGCGGCGTCAACCTGACCACCAATATTTTCAGTGGCAGCAAGTTTCCGGGGTCCGTCAGCTATTCGACCGCCTACGACAGCGAAGGCAACTACGCCGTCCCTGGTCTCGCCAATTACGTGACCCACGGCAATAGCCGCACGCTCGGCATCAACTGGAGCGAGCTTCTGCCGGACAAGCCGAGCTTCTCCGCCGCTTTCCAGCTGGGCAACAGCGACTATTCCGTCTATGGAACGAACGACGAGGGGAACAATTCGTTTCACTCCCTGAATCTTCACTCCGGCTACCAGATCGATGGATTCAATATGGGTGGGTACTTCACTTCAGGCGGTTCGCACGCGCTGATTCCGCCAGTGATCGAGGGCGAGCCCGGCACAGGGGTTAACTCTGATACCCGAGCCTACGGGTTGAACGTGCAGCATCGGCTCCCGCTGCAGGGCTCGGCGGCGGCGAGCTGGACTCGCTCCCATTGGGGCAGCGTGTACTCGGGCACCAACTCTACCGGGACCATCGACACGTTCAATGGGCTTGCCGCAGTTCATCCCAGTCAGAAGCTCGCTTTGTCAGTGAACGCAACGTATTCCGACAACCTGGCAGGGCAACTCATCGAGTCCGTCGTCTCGGCAGGCGGCGAAGTCGCGGGCTTTAACGCTGATCAGTCTTCCACTTCGATGGACGTGATGGGAACCGCAGGTTATGCGCCGGGCGCGAATCTTCAAACCGATGCCTTCGTCGAGCGCCGCACCCAGTATTTTCTCGGCCAGAACTACGGGGTGAACTCCTACGGCGTGGGCGCAACCTATGCGCACGGACTTCTCAATGGGACTTTCAACTCGGCCTTCACGTTCACAGCCAACACGTCAGACAACACCGGCGAAGACACGCTCGGTTTTTCCACGAACGACAACTATTCGGCTGTCTGGTACGGATGGCACGTGATGGGATCATTCGGGTACGCGCAAAATGCGCAGACCCTGCTGGTCACCTACATGAATTCGGTCTTCAACTATTCAGGAAACGTCCGCCGCAATTGGGGAAGGTTCCATCTAGGTTTGGGCGCGAGTTCCGCGCGCACCGGCCTCACCCAGCAGGCAGGGGACGAAAACAGCAGCCAAGGCTACAACGCGACCCTGGGATACGGTCCGATGTTCACCGCCACGGGCACCTACTCCAAGTCGAACGGCCAGGCGATCGCCACCGGATCAGGTCTGGTTACGGTGACAGTGCCTCCGCCCACACTGCCGTCTGGACTGGTGACCCTCTTCGGCGGAAACAGCTACTCGTTTGGCATCTCGAGCGCACCGGTGAAGCACCTGATCATGTCGGCTTCCTATTCGAAATCGAATAGCAACATGACGGGAAACTCGCTTACCTCGACCAACAACAACACGCAGTTCAATTCCATCGCCCAGTACCAGTTCCGCAAGCTGAATTACATCAGCGGATATTCGCGGCTTGAACAGGGCTTCAGCACATCGGGCTCGCAGCCACAAATCATCTCGTCGTTTTACATGGGGATTTCGCGTTGGTTCAACTTCTTCTAATCCGGAGGATTTGCCGTCGAGCGGCTGCCGCGATGCTGCTGGCCGGCGCGATGCTGCCAGCCTGGGCGAAGGGCAAGTCCGCGACGAAACCCGAATTGTGGGAGCTTTCGCTCGATGGGGGCCGGAAGCTCTCGTGGGAGCGCAGCTTCACTTCAGAAGCGGAAGTAAAGCCGAATCGCGGATTCTGGAACAAGGTGCTCGATGTCATCGCCGGCGACCCGGACTATCACTTCCTCGTTCGCCCGTACAGCATCGCAACCGACTCCCGCGGACGCATCATCGTCACCGACCCCGGTGCGGAAGGCGTGCACATCTTCGACTTTACTCAACACAAATACAAGTTCATCGAGCGCAGCGAAAAAGCGAAGAATGCCATGCGCACGCCGCAGTGCGTGGCCGTCGATGCCCAGGACAACATTTACGTCACCGACTCCGAAGCGGGCGAGATCTTCGTTTTCGAGCCGAACGGAAAGCTTCTGCGTGTCATCGGCAGCCTGAAGGGAGGCGAAGGTTACTTCAAGCGCCCGACGGGGATTGCGGTGGATTCTGCTGCGCAACGTATCTACGTCACCGATACACTCCGTGACCAGGTCTTTGTCCTCGACATGCAGGGCAACATTCTGCAAACCATCGGAAAGACCGGTCAGGAACAAGGCCAATTCAACCTTCCCACAGAACTGCGTCTCGACGGGCCGAACCTGCTGGTCGTCGATGCCATGAACTTCCGCGTTCAGGTATTCGACCGCTCCGGCACATTTCAATACTCCATTGGCAAGCTCGGCGACAGCACGGGCGCCATGTTCCGGCCCAAGGCGGTCGGCGTCGATTCGGAAGGCCACCTCTACGTGGTCGACGGCTTGTGGGGCGTGGTGCAGGTCTTCGATCGCCAGGGGCAGCTGCTCTATTACTTCGGCGCGCGCGGAACTCATGCAGGGCAATTCCAATTGCCATCGGGATTGTTCATCGATCATAACGACCGGGTCTTTGTCGTTGACTCGTTCAACCGCCGCATCCAGGAGTTTCAGTACAGCGGCCTGAAGGCACCAGCCGCGGAGGCGTCGAAGTGAAGACTCGATTCCTTCTCGTTCTGCTCATCTTCTCATTGGTTGCGACCACTGCAATTGCGCAAGTCAGCGGCGACGCCCTGGGCGTGCACAACCTCGGTCCCGGGAGCCCGTCGCCGGTCACCGGCGCGCGCTCCGATGCGTGCTCTTACTGCCACGCGCCGCATTCGGGACTGAACATAGGCCTCTGGAACCAGAAGCTGACGACGCAGGTGTACACCAATTACACCAGCACCACCGAAAAGAACAGCGGCACGCAGCCGCTGCTCGGGTCTGACAGCAACATGTGCCTCAGCTGCCATGATGGTACGGTCGCCGTGGGGTCTACAGCGGCTTACGGCCAGATCACGATGCGCGGGTCGATGAATACGCAGGACATCTTCACGAGCATGCAGCTCTCGCATCCGTTCAGCCTGGCGTTGCCCCTGAAAGACAACGTCGATCTGGTCGCCACGCTCGCCGCCAGCGGCCACACCGCCGACGCCACCGGATCCGTTCAGCTGATCAATGGCAATATCGAGTGCACGACTTGCCATAATCCGCACGTGCAGGCGAAAGACATCATCTCGCAGAACTTTCTTGTGAAAGACAGCTCGAGCGGGCAGCTCTGCCTCGCATGCCACGATCCCGCGCGGCAGGTGAGTGGCCAGGTAAATCCGCTGGCCGACTGGTCCACCAGCGCGCACGCACTCTCGACGAGCAAGATTTCGCCGCAGGCCATGCTGGGCAGCTATCCAACCGTGGCCACGGACGCCTGCATCTCCTGCCATACGCCGCACAACGGCAGCGCAACCGCGCGGCTGCTGCGCGGCCAGAACGAGCAGGCCTGCATCTCCTGCCACAATGGCGGGACCAATGTGTCGCCGATGCCCGCTTATGAGAATGTCTTCTCAGAGTACGGCACCGGCAAAGTCGGGCATCCCTTCCCGTCTTCGACCAATCCACACGATGCGGCGGAAACCCCGTTGCTGAACAACAATCGCCACGCTACCTGCGTCGACTGCCACAGCGCGCACGGTTCGCAGCCGGTCAGCATCTTCCCGGCCGCGCCGTTGATTCGCATCTCGCAGAAGGATGTCCTCGGCATCAATGCCAGCGACGGTATCAGCGTGCTCGCGCCCGCGGTGAATCAGTATGAAAATTGCCTGCGCTGCCACGGAACGAGCACCGGCAAGCAAACGCTGGTCATTTATGGATACTTCCCGGTGCGAGCCGTCTCGGACGGCGATCCGCTCAACCTGATCCCGCAATTTGCGGTCAGCTCTACGTCGAGCCATCCGGTGATGCACGTCAGCAGCAGCGCGCTGCCTCAACCGAGCCTGCTCCCGAATATGCTGAATCTCGACGGCGTCACGCAGGGACGCGCCATGGGCAACCAGATCCTTTGCACCGACTGCCACAACAGCGACGACAATCGCGAATTCGGCGGCACGGGTTCCAACGGCCCGCATGGTTCGCGCTGGACGCACATCCTGGAGCGCCGCTACGAGTTCAGCCAGGCCACCGCGCCGGGCCAGCCCATCACGAATCTATTTCCCAATCCGGATACGAGCGTGAACGGCCCCTACGCGCTCTGCGCCAAGTGCCACGACGTGGCCAACCAGATCATGCAGAACACGAGCTGGAATCATCATGCCGACCACATCAACGCCGGCCTCTCCTGCTCCACCTGCCACACGGCGCACGGCATGGGCGCTGCAAGCGGATCGATCAGCGGCGAGCGGCTCATCAACTTCGATCTCAATGTCGTCGCTCCGAACGGCGCGCTTCCCATCTCTTACAATCACGGCGCCAACACGTGCACGCTGGTCTGCCACGGGACGGCGCACAACGCCGACGGGACCGTCGCGCCGGCCACGCTGCGCAGGGGAATCGGAGTGAAACGGTAGGCCTCAGCTTTTCCGTCTGCGCAGCATGCGCCGCCCCAGGACAACCAGCCCCACCACCGCAGCAAAGAGCAACGCATCGACCAGGACGTTGGCCGTGGTTTCAACCAGCAGCAGAATGGCAACCTGCATTGCGCGGGGCGCGGTCACCCTGACTCCCGCTTGAGCCGCCGGCAACATGAGCAGCAGAACGGAACGCGGATTCTTATTCAGAGCGCCGCCAACCTCGCCCACGATGGTGCTGATCAGGCCGAAGAGCGCTCCTGCGACGGCAGCAAACAGAACAGGGCGGCTCCGGGCCATGCTTGCGATGGGCTTCAGCATCGACTCATTGTAAAAGCCGCGCCTCCGATCGAGTTGCTCTTGCGCGACGAGCCTGGATCCTCTCGGCAGCCATGCCTTCCTCACTGTGCGGATGCACTCTTTCTCTGCGCGGTCCACGGACCGTCCGCCTTGCCTTCCACTTTCATCCGGCCGGCGGCCGAGTCACCATCGATCCATCCCGCCAGCGTGGCGGTCGCAGGCACAGCAGGCGCATCCTTCTCGGGCTGCCACATTCCGTTGAATGTGAGCTCGACGTAGCCGTTGCGCCACGTGCCGCTCACCGGCATACTCTGGCCGAATGCGCCCGTCCATGCGCCCTTCACCGCGTTGCCCTCGCGCTCGAGGCTCATCGTTCCTTCAAATCGTCCGAAGTCGCTGGGGAACTTCACATCCCATGTGCCAGCAGCTTCGCCATCGTTTGTGACAGCCTCCGGCGCCGCCGGAGCTACCTTCAGATGAGAAAAGTAGGCTTCCTCACCGTTGTATCCCCAGATAGCGACGCCGCCTGCGAGATCCTCGCCTTTCAAGCCGTTCACGATGAGGCTCGGACTCTCCGATCCATCGAGGTACAACTTCGCAGCCCGCCCGTGCACTTCGATTTTCATGTGTATCCACGTCTCGGGCTTTAGCTCGGCGTGCGACTCGTAGATCGACGGCCATTCTCTGCGCAGCTTGTACCAGTCAAATCCCGGAGCAGCCACGTACTGGACGGAGTGGTTGCGCTGGGCCTGGTCTTCTGCGTGCGAATTGCCCGGACGAAGATAAAACATCTCGTAGTGAGTGGTGTCGGGCCGGGCGCGAAATGCGATTCCCACAAATCCAGGCATGCGAACACCGGGCGGCGTCGTGATCTTCAGCGCGATATCGGCTTCAATCACTCCATCCTGAAACTGCACGCCCTTCAGAAAGTCAAACACGTCCTCACTCGAGGGAGCGGTCAGCCGAACCGCCTTGCGTCCAAGGTATTCCACCGCCTCTGCTTTGCCGGTTGCCGGAACCGCGCCCATCAAATCATTCGTATCGCTCAATGCAAAGCTCTGCGCGGCCTGCGTTGCTCCATCGGCCGACTGCGCGAGCGCTGCCGGGAACGAGGCGATGCAGAGCAGAATCGTTCCGGCGCAGTGCCACAGGGATGAGGCCGGGATCAAGCGTCCGGATCGCGTGATGAAAAGCGTACACGTTGCCATACATTGCACCTCTCAGGTGAGGAGTGAATTGAACAAAAAATACCCCAATGAACGCCTGCAATGAGGGAAGCACGCGCCCCGCCAAACGATCTTGGCTTAAGGTGGGTTGAATCAAGCCGCCTGTGGAAGGCGCCAGCGTCAATCGTGTCCGGGGACGGTGCGTGGTGTCCGCCTGCGAACACCCGTTCCCGGCGTGCTTCGTCTGGACCAGCACGGTGGTTGCGGTTTACCCTGCATGCGATGAATCGGCGCAATTCCCCGAGCGTCGGGCTGTACATCTTCTCGCTGGCTTCGATCGTGACCGGCGTGCTCGATCTGGTCTGGCATGAATTTGAACCTGCGCACGAGCCCCTCCAGGCTTACGGCGACAACATCCCCGGCCGGACCATCTGCGCAATCATAGTTGCGTGCTGCCTTGTCGCCGCGGGTGCGGCCATCCTGTCGCGCAAAACGGCCCGATACGGCGCCGTAGCCCTCGGCATCATCTTCTGCCTCTTTGCGGTGTTCTGGCTGCCGCGATTCTATTGGGTAACCGTGTACCGCGGCGTTCACATCGGCAATTTCATCGGCGTATTTGGCGGAGTTTGCCAGCAGCTGTTCCTTGCCGGCGGCGCCATGCTCGTCTACGCAGCAAACGAGCCGGCGGGTTCACCGGCCCGGGCAAACGCATTCCGCCGCGGCCTCTGGATCATCGGTTTCTCTTCGGTAGACTTTGGCCTGATGCACCTGACCGGCATTCAACCAGCAGCCGACTTCGTCCCCAAGTGGATCCCCCTCGGCGGAACTTTCTGGGCGATCGTGACGGGCATCCTGTTCCTGCTTGCCGGGCTTGCGATTCTCACAGGCATCCGCGATGTGCTGGCCGCATGGCTGCTCGGGCTCATGCTGCTCCTCTTCAGCGCGCTCATCCTCACCCCGATGACCTTCGCCGCTCCGTACGACCACACTTCCTGGGGAGGCAATTTCTACAACCTCACAGCTGTGGGCGCCGCGTGGATGCTGGCCGAGCAGCTTGCCTTGCGCCGCAAGGCAGTCGAGTCTTGATTTTCTGAAACCCATCCTGCCGCACCCGGGACACACACGCATGCCGTCTTTAGAAGATCGTCCCAGCAGTGCTGCCGTTCATTTCGTTTGACTTGTCCGCATGGCACTGCCTGCAGAACTGCGCGGTCTGATTCGACGCAGGATTGCTGTCGTTAGGATTGTAGGGAGCGCGCAGAAAAAACATCGTCGCATAGGTGCCCGGCGGCAGGCCGGAATTGGAACTGCTCGTGATCGTCACCGAACTCATGGAATGTGGATCGTGGCACGTGGTGCATACCACTACCGCCGTATTGTTGTATGCGCCCGGCTTTACAAAGAAGCCGTAGTTGCGGACGAACCGGCTGGAGTTTGCGCCTCTCATCGTGATCACACCGTTTGCGATGGTGCAATCCCATCCCGTCCCGCCGCACCTGACGGCCGCGCTCAGCCCCATCGGATGCTGGTTCAGATAATTGCCCATGCCGGTCGCGTTATTTCCAATCAGCGTCGGAATCGCATTGCGGGTTGCGTACGTTGAAGGCAGCGACTCGTAGACACGGTTCTTCATCATCGCGCTCGGGGCGTAGTTGCCGTCGTGGCAGCTCAGACAAGTCATCATGCCCGCCACGTCAGGCGTCCCGGCCGACATGCTCGCCGGCAGCACTTCAACGTACTTGCCTCCTCCTGTGGTGATGGTCTTGCCATAGAGCCCGCTAGCGTCCTCGCCCCACAACGCAGTCATGCCGGTACTCGCATCAGCCGACCGCGTCGTCCCATTCCCCGCGGATCCGCTATGCGGCGCGTGGCAGGCCGTGCAGCCACGACCGTAGTTCAGGTGCGCGCCAAGCACATCCGTCGTCGGCGACGTGATCTGCGCTTCCGCATACACCAGGGTTCCAGCCAGAATCAGGGCAATCAGCGCATTCCGTTGCATGGGGTAGAAACTCCTTGTGGGACGTCCTGTTCATCGACCTGAAAGTCCCTGCCGCTTAAAGTGTCCTGCCCCCGGACAATGAAGAAGTTCAGGCATTCCTCAGCAGCTCCTGATGTGATATGAATCACCGTAACTCGCCACTTTTCCGTATCTAATATCCCTGCGAACGCTTTTTGGTTCAGGCTGTTACACGCTGCAACTTGTGGTACTCCAAGGAGTTACGGCGACCATCGTGCAACAGGCCGACTTCGCAGGCCTATGAGACTGCTGCCCCATCTCGCCCGCATCGACCGCCGCATTTCTGTATTGCGCGTCCTGGGTCACGCAATTCTGCTTTCGTTTCTGGCCCTCCCCGCTCTTGCTGACGTGCATCCCGTTCCGCTCGACAAGAACGTCGACGCGGCCAAGTGCCTGG
The DNA here is from genome assembly GCA_035308825.1 of Occallatibacter sp. Lineage (GTDB taxonomy): Bacteria > Acidobacteriota > Terriglobia > Terriglobales > Acidobacteriaceae > Telmatobacter. The sequence continues at coordinate 31,321 of DATGFX010000037.1, forward strand.
AGTGCCACACCGACAAGACCAAGGGAAAGTCGGTTCATTCGGCGATGGGCACCGGGTGCCTCAGCTGCCACGAGGTTCGGGTCAACAAGGACGTGACGCGCGTCAAGCTCATCACGGCGACGCCCTCCAACCTTTGCCTTACTTGTCACGCCGACAAAAAAGCAGCCGACATCAAGGGCACGGTGCATCCCCCCGCCGTGCGTGATTGCCTTAGCTGCCACGATCCGCACTCGAGCGACAACAAGAATCAATTGCTGAAGCCCACCTCAGGCGGCCCGAAAGAGAATCTCTGCCTCGATTGCCACCAGACTGGCGTGCACGTCTCCGATAAGGGCAGCCGCCACGCCGCGCTCGACATGGGCTGCGACACCTGCCACACCACGCACAAGACCGGCGCTGAGCCGACCGCGGAGAATCGCTTCCATCTCACCAAGGCGGCTCCCGCGCTCTGCCTGGATTGCCACGACGCGAAAGACGCCGGCTTGCAGAAGGCGCACAACAACCAGCCCTTCGCCTCGGCCAATTGCCTGGAGTGCCACGATCCGCACCAGTCCGATGCGCCAAAGCTGATGGCGAAGTTCACCCATGCGGCGTTCCAGCCGGGGGCGTGCGAAACCTGCCACGCGCCCGCAAAAGACGGCAAAGTTGTGCTCACCCAGCCTGACGCAAAAAGCCTCTGCGTGACCTGCCACGACGACAAGGCAAAGCTGATCGAATCTGCAAAGGTGCCCCATCCCGGCGCGGCGGGCGATTGCACGGACTGCCACAGCCCACACGCCAGCAATGAACCCGGACTACCCAAGACCGACTCGGTGAACATCTGCCTCACCTGCCATAGCGACATCGACGATCTGCGCAAGAAGTCCTACCACCATCAGCCCGCATTTGAGCAGGGATGCTCGACGTGCCACACGCCGCACGGTGGAGACAACGACCATCTGCTGCGAGCCAAGGGCAATGCGCTTTGTCTTGAGTGCCACGGTCCCGATTCGGCTCCGCAGCATGATGAAGCCAACCACTTGCTCACGCTTTTTAACGGCACGGTGCGGCTGCCCGAGGACTACTACCAGAAGAACAAGGTGCCGATTCTTCCATTGCGCTTTGGCCTCGGCCACCCGGTTGAGTACCACCCGGTCTCGGACGTGATGGACCCGACGAATCAAAGCAAAGTGAAAGCGCCGCTCAGCTGTCTCTCATGCCATCAGCCGCATGCATCGTCGCACGCCGACCTGCTGGTGAAGGATCAGCAGAACAACACGGCCTTCTGCGACAACTGCCATAAGAACCGGCTCAACATGAAGGAGACGGTGACCCCGGGGAATTGACTTTGACTGGAGATTGAGATGTCCAACTTCCTCTTCCATCCGATCCGCTCATCAAAGCCGGCCGCATTGCTTCTGCTGCTCGCGCTGGGAGCAGCCCTGCCATCGCCTGCGCACGCCGCCAAGAAAAAGAAGGCGGATGCGCCTGCGTCGGAGGTTACGGGTCCGCGCAAATTCAACTTCGATCCGACAAAGCTGGTGTGGCCCAGCCCGCCCAGCATCGCGCGGGTTCGATGGATGGACTATTTTGCCGGCACCAGGATCGACTACAGTGCAGCCGCCGCAAAGCCGAAGGCCACCTGGATGGATCGTCTCGCCGGCGGGCAGTCGCAGGAAGAGAAGATCAACCCGAAGACATTTCCGTTCCAGATGATCGGACCTTACGGCATCGCCATCGATTCGAAGGGCCTGGTCTATGTGGCGGACCAGCGGGTCGGCGCCATCTTCATCTTCAATACCCAGACGCACGAGGCGCAGATGATCCGCAACGGAATCGAGGCGCATTTCGGCTGGATCAATGGGCTCGCCATCGATGACGATGACCGCCTCTTTGTTTCCGACGGCAAAATGCATCGCGTGCTCGTCTTCAATGCAAAACACGAAGTGGAAGGCGAGATCAAGGAAGGCATCGTCGACCCGGTCGGCCTCGCAATCGATACCGAGAACCGCTTCGTCTACGTGGTCGACACGCAACAGGACCAGGTGCTGGTGTACGACGCCGACTCGCTCAAACTGCTGCGCCGCATCGGCACCGCGGGCAAGAACCATTACCTTACCGAGCCCGGCGATCTGGCCGCGCCGCAGTGCGTCGCGCTCGACAAAGATGGCAACGTCTATGTAACCGATACCCTCAACAACCGCGTTGAGATCTTCGATGCCGACGGCAACTTCGTCAGCACCTTCGGCAAGAACGGCGATGGCCCCGGATATTTCGCGCGCCCCAAGGGCATTGCGATCGACGGTGACGGCCACATCTGGGTTGCCGATTCCATGCAGGACCGCCTCCAGGTCTTCAACAAGGAAGGCCAGCTGCTGACCTACATCGGCATGGGCCACGGCGAGTTGCCGGGGCAGTTCAAGGCGCTCGTTGGCGTGGCCATCGACAAGCAGAATCACGTGTTCACTGCCGAGCAGGAACCGGGCCGCTTGCAGATGTTCCAGTACGTCAACGATGCCGCAGCGGCCGACGCGAAGGCCAAGCATGATGAGGAACTGCAGAAAGCTGCCGAGCGGCGCCAGAAAGCTGCCGCTCCCGCACCTTCGCAAGACAAGCCCGCTTCAGCTGCACCAGCCAAAGCTCCTGATACACCCGCACAGAGCGCCGAGCCGGCTCCGAAGACTCCTGGCCTGTAGCGCCGAATCGTCTCGTTCGTCGCGCCGTTGCTTCTTCGCGCGGCGCTTCCATTTTCGGCGTTGCAAGCGATGGAAATCCCTTCGTTCCCTGCATGGGTGCTGAGCCCTGATCGGGTATTGACTAGTTGCTAAATAACGGCACGCCCGTCCGTTTTCGATTCACTCGCTTTTCACAGAGCTGATTCACACATGCCAGAATCTCTGGTTTCCCGCGATAAGCATCCGATTCTGTATCCTTTCGCCGAAAAAGGAAGTAGAATTGCCGCATTCTTCTCCACATTTGAGACGGTTTCGAGGCCTAGGTTTATGAGTGAAATCGCTCCTCAACCCCCGTCTGTTGTCGCTGGTGAGTTCCTCAAGTCTTTGAGTGTTCCTGCGCGCGAAGATCTGTTCTCTCTCGCGGCTCTCAGAAACCTTGAGCCCAATGCAATTGTGTTTACTGAAGGCGACCCTCCCTTGCTTGTCCACGTCATCGTCGATGGGCAAGTGCGCTTATTCGTGCACTCCAGCACTGGCCGCCGCCTCATCCTCAGAAACGCGGCCGCCGGTGATGTGCTGGGTTTGCCGGCTGCCTTCACCGGAAAGAATTACGACATCACCGCCCAAACCGTCTATCCATCCTCGATCGCATCCATTCGCCGGCAGGCCTTTATGGATTTTCTGTTGCGCTTTCCTGTGGCCTGTCAAAGCGCAGCGCGCGAACTGAGCAAAGAGTGTTTCAAAAGCATCGCAAGACTGAGAACGATGGGCCTGGCAAGTTCCGCGCAGTCGAGGTTGGCTCGCCTGCTGCTGGAATGGAGTACCGCGGGACAGCAAACGAATCGCGGCCGCCGTTTCCATGTACCCATGACGCATGTCGAGGTTGGAGATTGTATCGGCGCCTCACGGGAGACCGTAACCAGGACCATGAACGACTTGCAGAGGGATCGCGTGCTTGAGTTGCACGGCTCGCTGGTTACGATTCTCGACATGCCGGAGTTGGAAAACCGCAGCATCAGAAGATAGGCCCTCGGCCTGCGACTGTGGCAACCCGCCCGCGAATTACATCCCATTTCGCCCGCTCAGGGGATGACGGGATGCGTTCCATGCGTTCCGGTTCGCATAACTATCGCCAAACATGCGGCTTGCGCCTTGCCGGATCGCGCAAGCGCGCACACGATTATATCGTGATACGATATAAAGATGAACGGCATTTCCCACGCCGCAGATACGCACGAACTTGTCCGGTCGCTGGCGGATTTCCGATTCGCCCTGCGCTCGTTCCTGCACTTCAGCGAACGGGCTTCATTGAGCGCCGGGCTGCATCCGCAGCAGCATCAGCTTTTGCTCCAGGTGGCGGGAGTGGCTGACGGCACGCCCGTCACCATCGCTTACGCCGCGGCCCGCCTCGGCCTGAAGCACAACAGCACCGTGGAGCTTGTCGACCGCTCGGAGCGCGAAGGCCTCCTGGTGCGGGTCGACGACGAGGAAGACAGGCGGCGCGCGATTCTTCGCGTGACCGGGAAGGGAAAGCGCGTATTGACTAAGCTCTCTGCCGACCACGCCCGCGAGCTCAACGAGATGGCTCCGCGGCTGGTGAAGGTGCTGAAGCATGTCAGGTCGCACGCGCACCTGGAAGCGGAGGCGGAAAGCTGATGCAATCGCGGCCCTCTGCACTGCGTGACTTCACGGTCGATCGACGGACCTGGCTGCTCTGCCTGGTATCGGTGGTCATCGGCATTGGCGGCGCCGCGCTCGCGGTTTTGCTTCTGCGCGCCATCGCCCTCGCGACCAACATCTTTTACTACCATCGCTTCACTCTCACGATGGTCGGCCCCGCTGGATCGACCGAACCGCATTGGGTGATGCTGATCGTTCCCATCATCGGCGGCCTCCTCGTCGGGGTGATGGCGCTTTACGGATCGGAGAAGATTCGCGGCCACGGCATCCCCGAGGCGATCGAAGCCATTCTGCTGCACGGCGCGCGCGTGGAACCGAAAGTCGCGATCCTCAAGCCGCTTTCGGCGGCCATCGCGATCGGTTCCGGCGGTCCATTCGGCGCGGAAGGTCCGATCATTATGACCGGCGGCGCATTCGGATCCCTCATCGCGCAATGGCTCAGGTTGTCTGACGCCGAGCGGACGACGCTGCTCGTCGCCGGTGCGGCTGCAGGCATGTCGGCCACTTTTGCGTCGCCGGTTGCGGCCATTTTGCTCGGCGTGGAGCTTCTGCTGTTCGAGTTGCGACCGCGCTCGCTGGTTCCTGTTGCTGTCGCCAGCGTGGTTGCGGGAGCACTCAGGATCTGGTGGCTGGGCGCGGGCCCGCTGTTCCCTGTGAATCTGCCCGCGGGCATTCACCTGGCGCGTTCACTCTTTGTTGCGGCTCCCCTGGGCGCTCTGATTGGCCTCGCTTCGGCCGGGCTCAGCCGGCTCATGTACGGCTTTGAAGATGCATTCGAGCACTTCGGAGCCAAGCTCCATATCCATTGGATATGGTGGCCGGCTATCGGCGGCATCGGCGTCGGCGTCGGCGGATTCTTTTTCCCGCGCGGCCTCGGTGTTGGATACGACAACATCGCCGAACTGCTCCGCGGCAACGCCCCGCTCTACCTGATGCTGGGTTTGATCACCGCCAAGTCGCTGATGTGGGCCTTTTCACTCAGTTCCGGAACATCGGGCGGCGTGCTGGCTCCGCTGCTGATGATCGGCGCCGCGCTTGGCGAAGGCGTTGCGGTTCTGATGCACATGCCGGTCGATATCCAATCCCTCTGGGCACTGATGGGCATGGGTTCGATGCTGGCCGGAGCGCTCGGCGTGCCGATGACAGCCATCATCTTCTCGCTCGAATTGACGCACTCGATGGAGTCGCTGCTGCCGCTGGCGCTGGCGTGTGCTGCGTCGTATCTCGTCACCTCGCTCATCATGCCGCGTTCGATCCTGACCGAGAAGCTGAGCCGCCGCGGCTATCACTTGTCGCGCGAATATGGAGTTGACCCGCTGGAGATTGTCACGGTGGCCGAGGTCATGACGAGGCTGGCCGAGGATTCGCCCGAGGCAAACGAGGAATTGCCGGCAACCTACGTCTACTCCGATCAGACCTGCCGGGCGGCGGCCGAAGAGATGGCGACCACCGGCCTTCTCAGCATGCCGGTGATCGATCGCGAGACGGGCCGTGTGTCGGGCAGCGTGGGAGCGGCGGAATTGCTCGCCGGCCGAAAACGTGCCGTGCGGCGCGAGTCAGAGCGCAGCATTGCCTTTCTGCTCGCGGAGCAACACACGGAGAGGAGTAGCGCGGACTAATCTTTTCTGCTCGCGCGTTTTCCCTGCTTCGGCGCAGCGTCCCGGGCGAGGTGCTGCTCGAGGAATTCCTTCAGCGCGACGGCATTATTGTGCTCCATCTGCCTTGAGCTGAAGAGCAGCGTGATTGTGCCCTTCCGCGCCGCTTCGAGCAGCGGCAGGCACGCATCCGGATGCGCGCGCAGCTCACCGAAATAACGCTTGCGAAATTCGGCCCACTGATCGAGGTCATGGTGGTACCAGTGCCGAAGCTCGTTGCTCGGCGCAACATCCTTCACCCAGCTTTCGATCGCCAGCGCGTTTTTGGTGATGCCGCGCGGCCACAGACGGTCGACCAGAAAGCGCGCTCCATCGCCCGCTTCCGGCGCTTCGTAGGCGCGTTTGATCTTGATCGGATGTGCTTTGACGCTCACGGCGTGATTCTGCGGCAGCCTCCCCGACCTTGGCAAGGCCGCGGCCCGACTGCTCCCGCTGTTCGGCGCTCACCGAATCTGTCAGCCAGCCGGTTCTCGGGCCAATCCACCCAGCCCTCGCGGGTCTGTTCATCCTCAGAAAATATTCGCTATGAGGTTCGAGAGATAGGCGAATCTAGTTCGACAACGCCGCGCAAAGAACTTCAAATCGCGATCGAACCATCGTCAAATGTGGAAAGACTGGGCCATTTCGCGATCAATAGGCGAACGCGCAACTCCTGCGTCCAATGGTGAGCGAGGTAGCGAAGAAAAAACGCGTTCGTAGCACCTTGACTGCCGGTATAGTGATCACTAAACCGTGGCGAGAGTCGAAATCCTGGGTGAGTGGCTGGTGGGTCGCAGCCGGTTTCAGGAGAACATGGAAACCCAGAAATTCTGCATCTATAACTTGACCCGCGAGAGACTGGTTCGGCTCGAGGTGGATACGCTCGATACCACCATCGGGACTCTAAAGACCCTTGTCGATGCCATTGGTGAGAACGCAGGGAAAGGACTATGGCTGCGGCCCTATCGCGGCATTCCTTCCGTCCCCGGCCTGCGTCCCTTCGATTTAATCTGCCTCGATGATGGCCACCGCGTGACGGAGATGGTTCAATCCCTGTCCACGGTGGAGTTGGCGCCCCTGGAAGGTGTTGCTGCCAGCGCTCTCATTCTGCCCTCCGGATCGATTCGCACGTCCATGACCGAGGCAGGAGACCGGTTCGCCATTTGCCTGCCCGAAGATATGGAAAGCCGCCTGGAGCGAGGTACTGTTCCCACGAGTGCTGAGTCAGACCTCATCGCCTCCACGTCCAAGGCACCCGAACTTGCCGATCCCGCCTATTCTGAGCAGACATCGGCGTGGAAGTCGCGGCTCCAGCGGTGGTTGGTTCGAGACCGGCGCAGAGCCCGGCGGTACGCCAACCCCGAACTGGTTGCTTTCTGCTGGACAGGCGCGGCGCCGGCCCCGCGCCGCATCGAGAACATCAGCGACACCGGCATGTTCCTGCTCACCGATGAACGCTGGCTGCCCGGCACCATGATCGCCATGACCCTGCAAAAGGCCAACACCTCGGGCGATGATCCCCAGGATGCCATCTCCATTCAGACGCGAGTGGTGCGGTGGGGCGCTGACGGCGAGGGCCTCGACTTCATCCTTCCCGCATTTGCCGATTCCGACCCTTCAACGGGCCTGACCGGAGAACGAGCCCTCAAGCGCTTTCTTCGCCAGCTGTAAAACCGATCGCCGACGGTCCTCACAATCTACAAAAATTGCGCCTGCAATTGTGTGAAACCAGCCCTATACTACGCGCATGCGACTCCCGGGCGATGAACTGGTGGCCCTGCTGGTCGCTGTGAGTTTCGCAGCAGGGCTTAATGTGTATGCAACGGTGGCGACGCTGGGCCTCCTGGCCCACGCCGGCGTGGTGACGCTGCCTGCTGGTCTGCACCTGCTCAGCAACTGGTATGTGATTGCCGCCAGTTCCGGGCTCTTTGTCATTGAATTCTTCGCCGACAAGATTCCCGGCTTCGATCTATTCTGGAACGCGCTCCACACCTTCATCCGGATTCCGGTGGCCGCCTTGCTTGCCTATCGTGCCACCTCAGCCCTCTCGCCGTGGGAGCAACTTATGGCTGCCTGCGTGGGAGCCGCGATCGCGCTTGCCGCCCATGGGGGTAAAACCGCGGCCCGTGCCGCAGTTACGCCCTCCCCCGAGCCATTCTCGAACATTACGCTCAGCCTGGGTGAGGACCTGCTTGCCGTCTTCCTCACCTGGCTGGCGACCAAGCACCCTTATGCGGCCATTTCGACGGTGGCCGTGTTGCTGCTGGTGCTGGTTTTGTTCGTGCGCTGGGTGGTGCGCGCGCTGCACGCACTCTTCTGGGAATCGGAACCAGCGCTCGCCGGTTCGAAAACCTGACGGCGATTGCAGACTAGCTGCCACGCTTCAGCAAGTCGTCCTCGGCCTGGTTCAGCGAAATTCCGTTGGGCAGTTGCTGGAACTGCGACTTCACATCGTCCTCATTCTGGGAGATGTTCTTGAACAGAAGCGCCGACCCCTGGATGTGCACGTGAGTCTCTGTAATCTGCCAGACCGCATTCCCCGTCATGCGCCGTTCCACATCGAACGTGCCACCCGATTTCAGATTGCCGAATAATCCGCCAAAGAACTTGACGTCGTGAATCATGCGGCCCTTGAGGGTGACGATCCGGTGCTGCGAATGATTCACCACCATTTCGCCTTCCATGGCGGCGAACACGCGTGTTTCCCAATCGGGCGGGTGAAAACCCGGATTGGGCTTGAAGTGCAGCGTGGTCTCATCGCCGCTCGTGCCGGTCACGTTCCATATGAATGCCTTGGGCAGCATCCTGAGCATTTCCGCTGCCTGCTCGTCATCGTGCTGGCCCGATTTGCGCTGCTTGGCGCGCAAATCCTGGTTCTGGAGAAAGAGGTTCATCTTCTGGCGCTGCTCCGGCCGCGCCACCGGTTTCCCATCCTGCTCGAGCACGCGCTTCAAGTCGCCTTCGTGCGTCTGCGCCACCCACTGCTTCACAGTTCCATTCGCCGTGCGGTCGGTTTCGAAGAACATCCAGCAGGAATGATCGTTCGCCGCCTCCTGCAACTCGGTCTTGACCGCCTGTTGCACGAGCGGATTCGGATTCTGCGCCAGCATCATGCTGCTCTGGCCCGTGAGAAACGCCACGAGGATCAAACGCCCACAGCGGTTCATACTTCCCCCGTTCACATTTCCGTTAGATGCTTGCAATTGCTAAACATGCATCGGGTTAGTGACGGCCGCACCGCAGCCGCTGCAATTTGAAACCGGAAGAGGAGACCTGGGCCGCCTCTGATCGCGGCTGGGGCTGCCGCCGCGTGCCGGCCACAGCATGCAGATTGCTGGTAAAATGAAGGTTAGGCGCAACCGGGTCGCACCTCCGGTCCCAACCAACCGCCAGGCCAAGTAGAAGGAAGCCCTCCCCTGTGAGTCAGACAATTCGCAACATCGCCATCATTGCCCACGTGGACCACGGTAAAACCACGCTTGTCGACGCCATGCTGCGCCAGGCCGGCACCTTTCGCGCCAACGAGCAGGTGGTCGAGCGGGTGATGGACTCGAACGAACTGGAGCGGGAGCGCGGCATTACCATCCTGGCCAAGAACACTGCGATCAACCATGCGGGCGGCAAGATCAATATTGTCGACACGCCGGGCCACGCCGACTTTGGCGGCGAAGTGGAGCGGGCCCTGAAGATGGTCGACGGAGTCATGCTGCTGGTGGACGCGGCTGAGGGCCCGTTGCCGCAAACACGTTACGTGCTGGCCAAGGCGCTTGAGGCCAAGCTGCCCCCCATTGTGGTCATCAACAAAATCGACCGCCCCGATGCGCGGCCTCAGGAAGTGCTGAACGAAATCTACGATTTGTTTATCGATCTCGATGCCGACGAATCGCAGCTCGATTTTCCGGTGCTCTACACCGTGGCCAAAGCCGGCACGGCGAGTCTCGACCCGGCGATTCCTGGAGCCGACCTGCAACCGCTGTTCGAATCGATCGTCTCGACGATTCCCGCCGCCACCGGAGACGCGGAGGCTGCGCTGCAGATCCTGGTCACCAACCTTGATTACTCCGACTATTTCGGCCGCATTGCGATCTGCCGGGTCTTCCAGGGTACGCTGCATGCCGGCGACGAGGTGAACATCAGCAAGCGCGACGGCTCGCTCGAGAAAACACGCATCACCAAGCTGTTCACGTTCTCGGGCCTCAAGCGCATCGAGATCACCGAAACCGAGATGGGCGATATTGTGGCCGTGGCGGGCGTGGAGGGCATCACCATCGGCGAAACCATTACCAGCATCGAAACCCCCTCGCCTCTGCCGCTGATCGTGATCGACGAACCGACCATCGCCATCCAGTTCAGCGTGAACAACGGACCGTTTGCGGGCCGCGAAGGCCAATACGTGACCAGCCGCAATTTGCGCGAGCGCCTGGAAAAAGAATTGCTGACCAACGTTTCGATCCGCGTGGAGGAGACGGGCTCGCCGGATACCTTCAAGGTGCTGGGACGCGGCGAACTGCAACTCGCGATCCTGATTGAAATGATGCGCCGCGAAGGCTATGAGCTGATGGCGGGCCGGCCGGAGATCGTGACCCGCGTGGTAGACGGGGTGCGCATGGAGCCGGTGGAGCACCTCACCATCGATGTGCCCGAGCAGCATACCGGTGTAGTGATCGAGAAACTTGGACCGCGCAAAGGCGAAATGACCAGGATGCACAACCACGGTTCAGGCCGCGTGCGCATGGAGTTTCGCGTGCCCAGCCGCGGATTGATCGGCCTGCGCTCGGAGATGCTGACCGAGACGCGTGGGACGATTGTCATGAATTCGCTCTTCGACGGCTACATTCCTTACCAGGGCGAGATTCCGCAGCGGCCGACGGGAGCGCTGATCGCCGATCGCCTCGGTTTGACAACAACCTACTCGCTGAATGGCCTGCAGGAACGCGGCATCCTTTTCGTCGGTGCCGGAGTGGATGTGTACGAAGGCATGGTCGTGGGCGAGCACTCGCGCGACAACGATCTGGACGTGAACGTGGTGCGCGAAAAGAAGATGACCAACATGCGCGCCTCGACGGCCGACGAGGCCATCCGCCTGGTGCCGTATACCACGCTGAATCTCGAACAGGCCATCGAATTTATCGCCGACGATGAGCTTGTGGAAGTCACGCCGAAATCGCTCCGCTTGCGGAAGAAGATTCTGCAGGCCAACAAGCGTCCCAAGCGCTGGGAAAAAGCGGAACAGGCGCTGCGCTAAACAATCCACGCAAGGTCCAACAATGCATGACGAGTTGAGAACTGAGCGCCTCCTGCTTCGTCGCTGGCGGGAGTCGGATCGATTGCCATTCCGCAAAATGAATGCCGACCCGCGCGTGATGGAGTTCTTTCCGCAACTGCTCACGCCCGAAGCTTCCGATGCACTGTTCCATCGCGCCCGGGACCACTTCGATCGGTGCGGCTTTGGGCCCTTTGCGGTGGAAGTGACCGAGACGGGCGAGTTCATTGGTTTTATCGGCTTGTCCGTTCCGGCATTCGAAGCACACTTCACGCCCGCCGTCGAGATCGGATGGCGCCTCGCGTTCGAGCATTGGGGCAAAGGGCTGGCGACAGAAGGGGCGCGGGCAGTGCTCAATCTCGGTTTCAATGAAGTTGGATTGGATCAGGTCGTCTCTTTCACGGTTCCTGCCAACCTGCGTTCACGCCGTGTGATGGAGCGGCTCGGCATGACCCGCGATAACGCCGATGATTTCGATCATCCAGGTTTGCCGGAAGGCCATTCACTTCGCCGGCACGTGCTCTACCGACTGAATCGCTAGAGGCGACGTTTCGCTTCGAGGACGCGTTCGAGCGCTTCCTCCGCCGTCTTCCCCACGCTGGACAGGTGCCCCATCTTTCGGCCGGCGCGCGGCGTGTGCTTCTCATACAAATGAACGCGCACTCCAGGAACAGCCATGGCTGCCGCAAAGTCAGGCGGCGTGGGCTGATCGAGCCAGACATCGCCGAGCAGGTTCACGATGGCGCAAGGCGAGATCAGGCTCGTATCGCCCAGCGGCAGGTTGCATGTGGTGCGGACCAGCTGCTCGAACTGGCTGGTGACGCAGCCGCGCTCGCTTTGGTGATAGCTGTTATGCGGCCGCGGCGCGAGCTCGTTCACAAGCAGTTCACCGCTGCGGGTCACGAAAATTTCCACGCAGAGCAGGCCCTCGATGCCGAGTTTTGCGCTGATGGCAACGGCCAGTTCTTCGGCGCGCCGTTCCAACTCAACGGAAACGCCGGCGGGCAATACGCTCCAGGCGAGAATCTGATTTTCATGGTGATTGCGCGCTGCGGGATAACTTCGCACCTCGCCGGAGGGGTTGCGCGCGGCCATCACGCTGATCTCGCATTCGAGATCCAGCGCCTTTTCCGCAACGGCGGGACGCTCGCCGATCGACCTCCACGCCGTCGCCGGGTCTGCGTTGTGTCCGGCACCGATGCGTGCTTGGCCGCGTCCATCGTAGCCGCCGCGGCCGATCTTCAGGTACACATTGCCGCCCAGAGCTTTCGCGGCCTCGTGTAATTCGGCTTCGCTTCTGACCACCCGAAATGGGCCGACAGGAAAGCCGTTTTCGGCGAGCCACGTTTTCTGAAGTGTCTTGTCCTGGATGATACGGACCGGCTCGACCCCGGGTCGCAACGGCGCAATGCGTGCGACTTCGCTGAGTGCGTCGACGCCGATCTGCTCGATTTCAAGCGTGACCGCATCCGCATCCGTGGCAAGCCTGCGTGCCGCGTCAACATCATCCCATCGGCCCACGATGGTTTCGTCCACGACGAAGCTTGCCGGGCATTTTGCTTCCGGATCCATCACACGCACGCGATAGCCCATAGTGCGAGCGGCCATGGCGGTCATTCGGCCGAGCTGCCCCCCGCCAAGGATGGCGATCAGTCCGCCTGGCTGCACCACCGATGATTTGCCGCAGGGATTGCTGCTCACTTAGGCAGCACCTCGTCCAGCTTCTGGTCGAGTACTTCCTTGGTGCGGGCTGCGCGCCAGGCTGAGAGACGGTCATAAAGGGCGGCATCGGTGGCGGCGAGTATCTCGGCAGCCAGCAATGCGGCATTGGCTGCGCCAGGCTTGCCGATGGCGAGCGTTCCTACGGGAACGCCCTTAGGCATTTGAACAATGGAGAGCAGGGAATCCATGCCATTCAGCTGCGTTGCGGGCACTGGCACGCCGAGCACCGGAACCAGCGTTTTGGCGGCAAGCATCCCGGGCAGGTGCGCCGCGCCTCCCGCTCCGGCAATGATGACACGCAAGCCGCGGTCGCGGGCCGTTTCCGCATATTGGAAGAGCCAATCGGGAGTGCGGTGGGCGCTCACGATGCGAGCTTCATGAGGAATTTGCAGCGTGCGCAGGATCTCCACGGCGGACGAGAGTACTTCATAGTCGCTCTTCGAGCCCATCACCACGCCGACCAGCGGCTTATCGTTCATGGGCTGATTATAGAGGGCGTCTCTAATGCCGGTGCCATGCCTCGATGGCAACTTCGATCATCGCGAACAACACGCTGAAGGCCGCAAGGAATCCTTTGGCACGCTGCCAGTTCTGTTCGTGGCGCTCCATGCGATGTTCGAGATCTGCGATGCGGCCGCCGTTGCCGTCTCCCATGAGCTCGTTCATCTGCTGTTTGAGTACACTGAGGTCGCTCAGCACCTGCGCCTCGAATTCACTGAAGATTTGCATGGATAGTACTCCACGGACACGAACTGGATTCCACATCGCCACCAGGCCGCTAACTCAGTGGCAGGTTAAAGCAAAGCACGGCTGAAAACTCCGAGTAATTGGGGGGCGTGCTTCCATCAATATTCCGTGCTCGTGCTTCCGTCGCTCATATCGTAGACCGCCGTGTAGAAGAGTCCGGCAGGCGATGCGCCGAGATTGGGTGCGAGATTTACGCTAACGAACCCATCCGCGCCGATCGCCGCTGTAAGCCGTCCGGCCGCGACCGCCTGGTTGGCAGCGGTGTTGAATGCAGGCCAGCTCAGCTGCAGGGTTCCCGCCCCGGGCACGCCGTTGGCCAGGTAGACCGTGCCTTGCACCGTCGTGGTGCTCAGGCCCTGAGCCAGGACGATGGAACCGAGGGCCGAAGCCGCCATGATGGCCGCAAGGCTTTCCAGTACGTGGAACCACGCATTTCGATTGAGCTTCATCGTTGTCTCTCTTTTTCGGTTGTCCACAGCATCCCCAGGCCGCGCAAAAAGGTGCGCAGATAGCGGGTGCCATGTTTTGAGGATGTCTGAAGGGTGAGCCGGAGTGTCCCTGGCCGATCTAATCAGGCTCGCGCCAGGTGGCAGCGTCTTTGGCTGCGTTGATCCTCAGTTCGGCGAGCCACTTCTTGTCGGCCTCCCACTCGTCGATCAGGTTGAAGGGAAGCTTTCGAGCCGCCTCGCTCTCGCTCTCCTTTTCCTGGATCGTCACCAGTTCATAGAGGAACTTGGCGCTCAGGATATGTCCGTCGATTGCGTTCTGGACCAGGGCCGTAGCAATCGCCTCTGCATTTTGTAGCAAAGCGTCAACCACCGCGAGGCGAAAGGCAGCCGCGCCGCTGCAATTTTGTGTTTTGGGTCGAGGATCATCCTGTTGGATCGATTGCTCCTGATCGTGACCGATGCATAGGTCTGCTGTTTCCATACCTTCCGTCGATTCTGGATCCGATTCCGCTTTTTCAGACCACCCGAAAGTTCTCTGCGGATGTCCTACTTCGCTTTTGATAGGCCGCGCGAGGAGGGTCCGAAAAGGAAAGAGGAAAACACGAGCCGTTCGTGCGAGCAATTCACGGCGTGATTCCTTGTTTCGGCATGGACAATTCAAGAATACGAAAATCGCAGAATTAACCGGCAAATCGCAGCGTGGAATTTTCGTAGTGAATTCAGCCATTTAAGTGAATTTTTGACGTGGGCGGTCTTGACAAAAATTTGAGCTGCGCCGCACGTGACAAAGGATCGCTGCGAAGAATCCCGGCAGGCAAAAAGACGGAGCACCTTCCCATTACGATCGCTCGGCATGTCGAAAGGCAGAGATCTCGGCGTGAGCGCGCACGGCCGATAAATGATCTAGGATGGTCAGGATGACCAAGCCCGCAACCCATGATCCCACTTTGTTGGTGCACGGCGGCGCATGGGCCATCCCTCCCGATGCGCAGCCCGCGCATGAAGCGGGGGTGCGTCGGGCGCTCGAGATCGGCCACGAGGTCCTGGCGCGCGGCGGCGCTGCACTGGATGCAGTGGAACAAGCGGTAACGATTCTCGAGGACGATCCGACATTTGATGCGGGGCGGGGGAGTTTTCTCACTTCCAATGGCCGGGTCCAGCTCGATGCGCTGCTGATGGACGGCGGGCGTATGAAGGCGGGCGGCGTCGCTTGCGTCGAGAGGCTGCGGAATCCAATCAAGGCGGCGCGGCTGGTGCTGGAGCAGAGTCCGCATGTCTATTTTGTGGGCGAAGGCGCCGAAGAGTTTGCCCGTAAACACGGGATGGCGCTGATCGATAACGCGGAACTTGCGCTGGACCGGGAGCGGAAGCGTCTTGCCGAGGCGCAGGCACGCAACGAGGCCGGACTCGCCGATGAAACGTTCAGCGGGTTGCGCGATGACAAGGGACCGGAAACCGCGATCTCTAAAAAGAGATTAGGAACTGAGGAACGAGGGACGAAAGGGCGGGGACCCAATGATCCGGCGATGGGGAGCCATGACACGGTGGGAGCGGTTGCGCTTGACGCATTCGGCAATCTTGCTGCCGCAACGTCGACGGGCGGGACGCTGAACAAGACCCCGGGACGCGTGGGGGACTCATCGCTGATCGGTTGTGGCTGCTACGCCGACAACCTGGCAGCGGCGGTGAGCCTGACAGGATGGGGCGAGCCGATCATGAAACTGGTGCTGGGGAAGTGGGCGACGGATCGCGTAGCGGCGGGCCTGGCTCCGGAAATGGCGGCGCGCGAAGCAATCTCGTATCTTTTCAACCGGCTTGGCGGGCACGGCGGCATCATCCTGCTTGGACCGGATGGGCGGTTCGGGTTGGCCCACAATACGCCGTCCATGGCCTGGGGCGTGGCGACGCCGGGTGGGATGCAAGTGGGGCTGAAGTACAGCTACTAGCCGTCCGCTGCATCGATCGAGAACTGCCGCATCATCGCAGAGAAATCAGCCCCGCATCAGTTTCCACTTGAGCCGGGTGTACGCAACGTGGAAACCCTGCCTTTCAGCGTTCCGCTGTGAGTTGGAACCGGCTTCAGCGACCATCATGGCAAGATCGCAACCCTGCCCTGCGGCATAACGCATGCGTTCGGCAAGGAGAGCGCCCTGCAAACCCCGGCGGCGATGCTCGGGAACCGTGGCAGCTCCGGCGAACAGTGCGACACCTTCGTGAAGGCAGAGCGACCCCGCAGCCGCGGGCGTGCCGCCTATCTCGGCCAGGAAGCAGGGGCTGTGATCGCGGGCAATGAGAAGAACGCCGACCTCTTTCAGGAATTCCTCGTATTCGGGATGCTCGTGGGCCCACCCGCGGGCGTTGATCGAGGACCACAGCAGCGCTTGATCGCCGCCGACAACTCTGACCCGAATCGTATCGGGAAGCGGCGCGACCGGCGCCTCGATGGTGCGGTAGAGTATGTTGCTGATTTCGAAGGGCCGGTAATTGCGCGCGCAGAGCAGGTCGAGCGTCGCGGCTCCCGCAAAAGGGCTCACTTCGTGCATTGGGGTCGTGCCCCGTTCGAGGAAGAAGAGCTCGATCTTGTCCAGGGACTCGGCCGTCAGCACCTCAGACATCCCGAGGCCGAAGGTCTGCGTTGTCGGAGCATCCACGCCGTCGAAGACGACATCGGCGCCCGCGCACCGCATGACCGCGGAATCGCAGCCGGGGTTGAGACGCTTGCGCGCCAAAGCGAACTGAGCGCAAGCGAACCCTTCAGCGGCTTCAAAGCGCTGGGCGAGGGCGAGGCCGGCGAAGAGCGTTTCCGTTCCCATATGTGGTCAGGAGGTGAGGATAACCTGAGAACATTGGCTATGCCTATGTTGATCCTGGCGTCTGCATCTCCGCGGAGGAAAGAACTGCTGGCCCAGGCCGGGTTCGTCTTTGAGGTCCGGCCCGCGCAAATCAACGAGGATGCGCGTGCGGGCGAAGACCCGATCAGCTACGTCGTGAGGCTGGCGCGGGAGAAAGCCGAGTTCGTCTACAGCGAGGAATCAGCGGATCAGGGAACAGAAAGGCGCGAACCACCCACGACGGCCGAAAGCATGAAGCGGGACTCCGCGCTCATTGTGCTCGGGGCCGATACGACCGTGGAACTGGATGGCAAGATTCTCGGGAAGCCGGAGAACGAAGCAGATGCGGCGCGGATGCTGCGCCTGCTGTCGGGGCGGACACATCGTGTCATCACCGGGGTCGCCGTCGTGACCGCAAGCGGCACCCATGTCGCATCGGAGGTAACTGGCGTGCGCTTCCTGACACTGAGCGACGAGGAGATTGCCTCGTACGTGGCGACCGGCGAGCCGATGGACAAGGCAGGAGCCTATGCGATCCAGGGCTTTGCCGCGCGCTGGGTTCCGCGAGTTACCGGCTGCTATTTCAACGTGGTTGGCCTGCCGTTGGCGCTGGTGTCCAGCATGCTCGAGACCTATGGAGACCTGGTTCCGGCCAGTTGAGATAGGCTTCTGTTTTCGAGGCTCGAGAACCGCGGTTCGCAGTTATCTCCGAGTGAACAGGGGCAGGTTACCTTCCTCCGCTTCGGCGTTGAATTATTGCCTCCCAAAAAGCGGCAACGGAGTTAGAATCGCAGCAATCCAGCAACCCAGGTTTGACCACGTTGCCAAAACAATAAGGACGGCATTGTGCGAATCCGACTTTTTGCAGTTGCCTTGTTCTCAGCCCTTGGTTTCTTCGCGACTTCGCTTCATGCCCAGTTTCAGGAACCCACCAAAGATGAACTGCAGATGACCTCGGACCCCAAAGCTCCGGGGGCCGCGGCCACCTATTTGAATGTGGAGGAGATCACCGATGATCCGCTTCACTACCACAGCTTTTACGCGCGGATCAAAGTGCTCCAGGAGAAGGGCAAGGATCTGGCCACCGTCGAGATCCCGTACCAGCACGGCAATTACAAGGTGACGGATATCCGGGGTCGAACGATTCACTCCGATGGGACGATCATTCCTCTCGAGGGCAAGCCGGAGGACCTGCTTACCTCAAAGTTCGGTGATAAACAGCTTGCACGTTTGGTGTTCACCTTGCCCAGCGCCGAAGTCGGCAGCATTCTTGAATATCGCTATCAGCTTCGCTATGACGACAACCACTATTCATCGCCATCCTGGCAGATTCAGAGACCGTACTTTGTCCACAAGGCGCACTATGCGTTTACGCCGTTCAAGGCTTTTTTGAAGGGCGCACAGAATGTCACCAGCCAGTTTTTGATCGACGCGAAGGGGAATGCAGTGAATTCGCTGATCTACTGGCCCGTTCTGCCCACCGGAGCAAAGGTTGTGACAGACGGAATAGGCCGATATTCGCTCGACGTGTCTGATATCCCGGCGATTCCGGATGAAGAATGGATGCCGCCGGTGGCGAGCATCCTGTATCACGTGCTGTTCTATTACAAAAGCGCGTTCAATTCGGCAGATTTCTGGATCTCCGAAGCGAAGCGATGGTCAAAGGACGTGGACCATTTCGCTGAGCCGTCCAAGCCCATCCAGGCGGCGGTCGCAGGCATCATCGCACCAGGCGACAACGAAAGAGAGAAAGCCCGGAAACTCTATAAGGCGGTGCAGGCGCTCGACAACACGGACTTCTCGCGCGAGAAGGGAAAGGCAGAACTCAAACAGCTCGGACTGCGGGTTGCGAAGCGGGCAGAAGATACCTGGGCGCAGAAGAGCGGTTCGAGCCAGGACATTACGCTTCTTTATCTGGCGATGTTGAGGGCAGCTGGACTCACTGCGTACGACATGAAGGTGGTCGATCGAGATCGTGGCATTTTCGCTCCCGGATATCTCGAGTTCGATCAACTCGACGATGACATCGTTCTGGCGATGATCGACGGCAAGGAAGTTGCGCTTGATCCGGGCGAGAAGATGTGCCCCTTTGAATTGATGCACTGGAAGCATACTGCCGCGTCCGGGATTCGGCAGGGTCCTGAGGGACGCGACATTTATACGTCGCAGCTGCTGCCCTATACCGCCAACACCCTCACCAGGATTGGCGAAGTTACGGTCGACGCCCACGGGGCAGTAACCGGAAGTTTCCGATTCATTATGGTGGGTCAGGGCGCGCTTCGCTGGCGCCAGGCAGAGCTCGAAAACGATCCCGATGAAGTGAAGAAAAGCTTCGACCGCTGGCTGCAGGGCATGCTGCCCGAAGGGGTCCAGGGCCACCTCGATCACCTCATCGGGGCCGATGATCCTGACGTGAACCTGATCGCTTTTGTGAATGTGCAAGGTGCGCTTGGAACCGCGACAGCCAAGCGTCTATTGATGCCGGGATTTTTCTTCGAGACACGAAGTCGTCAGCCATTTGTTGAAGAAGCGACGCGCGTTGAATTAGTTGACATGCATTATGGCGAAAAGGTGACGGACCAGGTGACGTATCACCTGCCTGATGGTATGACGATCGAAGGCACTCCCCAGGATGTGAACATTCCGTTCGCAAAGATGGCGGTTTTTGCCACCAAAACTATCCCGGCCCAAGGCAAGGTGACAGAGGCGCGGGAGATGCTGCGCGGCTTCACGTTCGTGACCCAGGAACAATATTCGGCCTTGCGCGACTTCTATCAGAAAATCAATGCCTCGGACCAACAGCAGTTGGTTCTTACGGCGGCGCCTTCAGCGAAAGGGAACTGATGAGGACGCGCTCCGGGCATGTGCGCACAATCGGGCTGGCAGTCTGTCTGGTGATCGCGGGAGTGCAATGCGCCTTCGCGCGGGAGAAACCGCAACCCGCGCCGCAATGGGCGATCGATGCGGCCAAGATCCCCACGCCGGCTTCGGCGAAGGATTCGGCGGCGGTGGTCCTCTCTGACGAATACGTGATCACGGTGGACGCCCAAAATCGCGCTGTGGAGCGGGAGCGCGAGGCGGTTCGCATCCTGCAGCCGCAGGGACGCGGCTACACCCATTGCTCCGTCGACTACGACGTGGACGAAAAACTCAACTACTTTCGCTCCTGGACCATTACGGGGGATGGACGACAGTTGCAGGCCATGGAGTCGGATTTTACTGATCATGGAGCCTACGCTGAGCCAGTCCTCCAGTTCACTGAGCGAATCAGGACCGTGAATCCACCTGCCAGCGATCCCGGAGCGGTCGTTGTCTGCGAGACCGAAGAACAGCTTCGGCCGTACATGACGGAAGAGGAGTGGGAAATTCAATCCACGATTCCGGTGGTCAGCGAGGCGCTGGAACTGGACCTTGCTTCAGGCGATCACTTTGCAGAATCCTGGAGCCGCTTTACCCCCGTCAAACCGGTTGAGGTAGGGCCCAATCGGCTTCGCTGGGAATTAAAGGACGTGCCGGCGCTCGATCTTGAGAACCAGCATGCGACGCCCCCATGGTCTGCACTGGCTGCGCGCATGTCGGTGAAGTGGGGCGACGCGGCCGTAAGGGGCGCCGAGAGCCAGTGGCGAGCTATCGGACTCTGGCAGCGAGGTCTCGAAGAGCATCGCACCGACCCTACGCCGGAAATCACCGCTAAGGCACAGGAACTGACGGCAGGAGCACCTGATTTTTACAGCAAGCTGAGCCGCATTACCGATTACATCCAGAAGAACGTCCGGTATTTCGTGGTGGAGAGGGGCATTGGAGGATGGCAGGCTCACTACGCGGCTGATGTTTTCCGCAACCGCTACGGAGACTGCAAGGACAAGACGACGCTTCTGATCTCGATGCTGCAGTCCGTGGGGATCCGCGCTTATTACCTGCACGTGGACAGCCGGCGCGGAGTCATCAATCCTGAGGCGCCGTCGCTCATCGGCAACCACATGATCACCGCAATCGAGTTGCCGCCGGGCGAATCGGATCCCCGTCTTCAGGCGATCGCCAAATCGGTTGACGGCAAGAAGCTTCTGATCTTCGATCCGACGGATGAAGTCACGCCAGTCGGTTTGGTTCGCGGCGATTTGCAGGGTGCATGGGGCAACCTGTCTGACGGGGACGCCAGCCAGGTGCTGCAGATGCCGGTGCTGGAACCTCATTCAGCTGGTATGTCTCGTACCGGGTCTTTCGACCTCGCTGCCGACGGAACTCTCGCCGGTGCCATGCATGAAGCGCTCACAGGCGATGACGCCGCGAGGGAACGGTGGTTTTTGAAGGATAACGACACGAAAGAGATTCGGGAAAAGATCGAAAAGAGAATGTCCAACGACCTTCCGGGACTGTCATTCAAGGGATACGAGTTCAAGGACGCAGCAGATCTTGAGAAACCACTGGATGTCGAGTTGCAATTCTCGGTGGCCACTTATGCACATTCCTCTGGTCCGCTGCTTTTGCTCCGGCCTCACCTGCTTGGCAGTCATGTGCTGTTCGTACCTGAGGTGATGGAAGGCAAGCCGCGCGCGTATCCTATCGAGCTCGGGCACCCGGGCACCTGGCATGACAGTTACGATATTTCGCTCCCTGCCGGCTACGCCGTCGACGAGACGCCCGACCCGGTGAATGTCGATTTTGATTTTGCCAGCTACCACTCGTCCGTAACGGCCAGGGCGAGCGACTTGCACTATGAGAGGGAATACGTGGTGCGGCAGGTGGAGATCCCGGCGAGCAAAGCGGCCGATTTCAGAAAGCTCGAATCTGCCATCATGAGTGACGAGCGGGGTACCGCGGTACTGAAGAAGCAGTAGAGTTCCGCCAATTGCGCCTGCGGCAACGATTCGCTCGCATTGCATCGGATTGCCCGCGCGTGTCATCTCTTAAGAAGTCACGAGTAAGATTTCGCGATTTTGATGGATCCCATACCCGATGAGTCATCCTCTTTTTTCGCCTTTTCAGCTCCGTTCCGTTGAGTTCCCCAACCGAATCGGCGTTTCGCCTATGTGCCAATATTCTTCGGTGGACGGATTTGCAACCGACTGGCACCTGGTTCACCTTGGCGCTCGCGCCCAAGGCGGTGCAGGCCTGGTGATGACCGAGGCATCCGCCGTTTTGCCCGAAGGAAGGATTTCGCCGGCCGACCTCGGCATCTGGAAGGACGAGCACATTCCCGCACTGGAGAGGATTGCCCGATTCATTCATTCCCAGGGTGCCCGTGCTGGAATGCAGTTGGCCCATGCGGGCCGCAAAGGGAGCATGGCGCCGCCCGCTGCAGGCGAGCAGCTGGTTCGTCCTCAGGAGGGAGGCTGGCAACCGGTTGCGCCCAGCCCAATCGCGTTTGCGCCGCACTATGCGCAGCCGGCGGAACTTGACGAGGCCGGAATCGGCAACGTGATCCGAGGTTTCGCGGCCGCGGCGAAACGGGCGCTAGCTGCCGGGTTCGACGTTGTCGAGATCCATGGCGCCCACGGCTACCTGCTGAACGAGTTTCTTTCTCCGCTTGCCAACGAGCGCACCGATTCCTATGGCGGCAGTTTCGAGAATCGCGCCCGGCTCATGCTCGAGGTGGTGGATGCCGTGCGAGCGGCGTGGCCATCAAATCTTCCGCTTTTCGTGCGAATCTCGGCGACCGACTGGGTTGAGGGTGGCTGGACAATTGATGATTCGGTTGGGCTGGCGAAGCGGTTCCGCGAGCATGGCGTCGACCTGGTGGATGTTTCATCCGGCGGGCTCGCCGCGGGTGCAAAGATCCCGTTGGGTCCGGCTTATCAGACCCCGTTCGCGGCCCGAATCCGCGCCGAGGCCAATATACCGACCGCCGCGGTGGGCTTGATTACCGAGCCGGACCAGGCGAACGCGATCGTTGCGGAGGGACAAGCCGACATGGTCTTCATGGCGCGAGCCATGCTGCGCGACCCGTACTGGCCCGTGCACGCTGCGGGAGCCCTCGGAGAAAGCGCGAGCTGGCCGGTGCAATATCTTCGCGCCGCGCCTCAGCACTCTCCAGTCCGAAGCGCGGTC
>DATGFX010000038.1:0-1649 GCA_035308825.1 Occallatibacter sp.
GAGAAATTCAATCGAAAGCTTAGCCGGCGCCCACCCGCTCGCATTCAATCCGTAAAGCTTCCCGCTCTTCGCCTCGTAAACAATCGCAAAAAGATCACCGCCAATCCCATTCATCATCGGCTCCACGACGCCCATCACAGCATTCGTCGCCACAGCCGCATCCACCGCATTTCCGCCATGAGCCAAAATCGTGGCGCCAGCCTGCGCCGCAAGCGGGCTCTCCGCCGCCACAATCCCCTCCCGCGTCACCACCATCGAACGCCCCTGCGTCCGATCCTGCCCCCGCGCCGGCGCCACAAAACTCGGCAACACAGTCATCGCCGCCACCACCAAAGCCAACACCGCTGCACCATTCCACCTCGCCCCATCACGCACTACCCCTCCAAGCACAGCCAACAAATTCTGCCCGTACAAAAAATTTCGCCCATGCAACAAATCACGGCCGTACAAAAATTCCGTCCGTAGGGGCGGGTCTCAGACCCGCCCGCGTATCACACTGCACAGCCGCGTTCATATCGCTAAGCGTTCACATCGATGAGCGCTCGTCCCGCCGCCCTCCCCGCCTCCCCGCCACCTACGTCTTCGGCCCCCAGTGGCACAGGCACTCCTGCCTGTGCGCATTTCTTGAGGCCACCCACAACAAACCTTGGCACCCCCGCCATCTCGCTAACTTCCGTTCGCGTCTCCGTGCCTTTGTATCTCCGTGGCAAATCTATTTCTTCGGCCTCGACTCCGGTGGCACCCCGCCACTAGCCCTGTAATAAGCCACCAACAACCCGTAATGCTCGCCCATATGCTCCGTATACCCATCCCAATACTCGAGCAGCTTCACCACCCCCGCATCCCCCTGCTTCTTCGCCAGCGCCGCCCCATCCACCACCGACTTCTTCAAGAAAGCCACCGTAGCCGCCTTCGTCTTGTAATCAGCCACAGCCGGATCGTTGCGGCCGTCTCCCATCTTAGATTTCGTCATCTTGTTCAACATGTCGTAATTCGATCCCGCCACGTGCAGAATCACTTCCTGGAACGTGCGAGTAGTGGGCGCAAGCTTGTAGTCGTATTTATCCTCCGGCCAATCCTCCGCCATCGCTACGAGCCGGTTTCCCACATCGTTCCAATTCTCAATAATCGCTTCCGCAGCAGTCGGCGGTTTCTTCGGCTGCGCATTCTCCTGAGCGCGCACAACCCCGCCAAGAAACGCCATGCACAAAGCAGCAAGCACAAAAATCGGGCGAACGAGTCGTATCATCGAATTTCTCCTTGATCTGGATTGCCCCGCCGCTTGCCCCTGGGGCGCCGCTAACCTACCTGACTTTCTCATTCAAGTCCAACAGGTCGTCATCGGAGGCCGATCACTAGAGTCGGGGAGTATTTGGAGGCCCGGTCGCTGCGGTCAGATGAAGACTTCGACACTTACGTGGAAGAACTCTGCGAGTTTTCTTGCCTGCGCTTTGCTGATCGCTCGCTTGCCATGAAAAACTTCAGAAGTAATGCCTTTCGATCCGAAGACCTTTCGAAGATCTTTCTGCGTTAGCCCGCGTGCCTCCATCAAGTGCTGCAATGTTTGCTGCGGACTCGCTTTCCGAATCGGATAACGCCGCTCTTCATAATCATCAATCAGCACCGTCAATAGCTCAGCCAGCTCTTCC
>DATGFX010000039.1:0-1576 GCA_035308825.1 Occallatibacter sp.
CTTGCCGCGACGCTCTTAGCCACGGGCACGGTAATCAATGCGCAGGTTTCCATTGGAATCGTGATTGCCCCGCCACCGCCAGTCCGGGCGGTTGTGGTTGTGCCAGAAAGGCCAGCTCCTGAGTACGCATGGGTAGAGGGCTATTGGTATCCTGTGGGAAACCACTACAAGTGGCATGAAGGCTATTGGACTCGACCGCCCTACCAGGGTGCTCGCTGGGTTGGACCGCACCATGACGGCAAACGCTACTATGCAGGTTACTGGGAAGGAGATCGCGGCCGTGTTGACCACGATCACCACTCGGACCACGGCCACGACCGAGATCACGACAAACACGGCAAGAACGACAAGCACGACCACGACGATTAACAGCGCGCGATAATCAAGAATGCGTTGTTTCTTCGGTCGCCATCACTACCAAATAAAAAAGGCGAAGCTGAAATCTCAGCCCCGCCTGTTTGCTCTCCAAACCTTGCGATGACGCAGTCTTAGTCGGCTGCCACTCGTGCGCTGAGCTTTTCGCTCGACTTCGGAACGGCCGCGTGGAACTGCGCCGCCTCGGTCGAACCTTCAAGCGCGGTCGTTGACGCTTTGCCGCTTGTGATTGCCTGCTGGATCGTGTCGAAATATCCGGTTCCGACGAAGCGCTGGTGCTTCACCGCATCGTAGCCATCCTTCTCGGAGCCGAACTCCGCTTCCTGCAGCTTGCAATAAGCGGTCATGCCGGCCTGTTTGTATTCGCGCGCCAGATCGAACATGCCGTAATTCAGCGAGTGGAAGCCGGCCAGCGTGATGAACTGGAACTTGTAGCCCATCGCGCCCAGCTCGCGCTGGAATTTAGCGATTGTGGCGTCGTCCAGATTCTTCTTCCAGTTGAACGACGGCGAGCAGTTGTACGACAGCATCTTGTTCGGAAATTCGCGCAGCACGCCTTCCGCAAATTCTTTCGCTTCCGCCAAATCCGGCTTCGACGTTTCGCACCAGATCAGGTCCGCATACGGAGCGTAGGCGATGCCGCGAGCGATTGCCGATGGCAGGCCGCCGCGCACCTGGAAGAATCCTTCGTGCGTGCGCTCGCCGGTGCAGAACTCCTTGTCGCGCGGGTCAATGTCGCTGGTGAGCAGGGTAGCGCTGTCCGCGTCGGTGCGCGCCATCACGAGCGTGGGCACTCCCATCACGTCCGCCGCGAGCCGCGCTGCGACGAGTTTCTGAATCGCCTCAACGGTCGGCACCAGCACTTTGCCGCCGAGATGGCCGCACTTTTTCGCCGAGGACAACTGATCTTCGAAATGGACGCACGCCGCGCCCGCTTCGATCATGCCCTTCATCAGCTCGAACGCGTTCAGATTGCCGCCGAATCCGGCTTCGGCGTCCGCAACCATCGGCGCGAGCCAGTACGTTTCATCTTTTCCTTCGGCATGCGCAATCTGATCGGCGCGCAGCAGCGCCTGATTGATGCGGCGCACGAGATTCGGAACGCTGTCGGCAGGGTAGAGGCTCTGGTCGGGATAAGTTTGCGCGGCAGCATTCGCATCCGCGGCAAGTTGCCAGCCGCTCACGTAAATCGCAGAGAGAC
>DATGFX010000040.1:0-36925 GCA_035308825.1 Occallatibacter sp.
ATCGGGTACGCGCTTGTGCGTCACCATCCAACGGCCGGCATAGTGGCGGAGGCGCAGGATCTCCGTGCGTGCTCGCATGCTCCGGTCCGGCAAGTCATAGAGCACGTTGCTCTCAAACTGCCTCGGTGTCTCCAGCCTGAACCCCGCATTCGTAAGCCGGGTCGCAAATCCAACCAGGTCGTCCACCTTGAATTTAATTTCCGTCTCGATAGCCATCACGATTCAGTGAGTATACGGCAACCCGATCTCGCTTGAACGGCCCGCGCCTTGCTCGATTTCAACTCTCCCTGGTGATTCTCTTTGCATTTCCGCGGTGCCCGTGCCCGTTCTAGGTTGCCTGGTTGAGAAGGATTGCCGCGTTCCCGGTCCCTACGTCCCTGATCCCTTCGTCCCTGGTCGCTGCGTCCCATCCTGATCGGAGCGGCTGTCGTTCCTTCTGCCCGCTTCAACCGGCGAAAATAGAGTTGTGACCACCCTCCGCCTCTCCGTCGATCCCCGCCGGCTCGATGCTCCAGAATCGCGCCACTCGATCGATCGCGCCGCCGAAATCCTGTGCGCCGGCGGGCTGGTCGCCATGCCGACGGAAACGGTCTATGGACTGGCCGCCTCAGCATTGGATGCAGATGCTGTGGCTCGCATCTTCGCCGCCAAGCAGCGCCCTTCCTGGGATCCGGTAATCGTCCACATCGCGGGACCGGTCGAAGACAATCCCATGCTCGCGCAGCTCGTCAACGAACTGCCCGAGCGCGCCCGGAAGCTGATGACCGCGTTCTGGCCTGGCCCGCTGACGCTGCTTCTGCCTCGTTCCAAGGCTGTCCCCGATGCCGTCACTGCCGGCAGGCCACTGGTCGGGATCCGCATGCCTGCCCACCCTGTCGCATTCGAACTGATCCGCCGCTGCGGGTTGCCCCTGGCTGCTCCCAGCGCCAACGTCTTCAGCCACGTCAGCCCAACCACCGCAGCCCATGTGCTCGACGATCTCGACGGGCGCATCGACGCCGTTCTCGATGCCGGACCAGCCGACCACGGCCTCGAATCCACCGTCCTTGATCCCAGTCCCTCGCCGATGATCATTTACCGCCCCGGCGCGGTCACCGCGGAACAAATCGAGCACGTTGCGGGACATGTCGAGCTCTTCAAATCCGATCGAGCCCAAATGCCCACTCCGCCTGAATCGCTGCCATCCCCCGGCATCGGCATGCGGCACTACGCCCCGCGCGCAAAGCTCGTTCTGCTCGAAGGCAGCCTCAAAGATCTGGCTGGCAAAATTGCGGCGGCCTCGCAACAACATGCGGGAGAAAAGATTGGCGTCATGATTCCTGAAGAAATCCGGTCGGACCTGCCGCCCATTCCCAATGCTGTCCCGTTTCCATGGGGCAGCTGGGCTTCGCTCGAGCAGCTGGCGCATAACGTCTTCGCCGGCCTGCGCTTTCTCGATGCCCAAGGCTGCACGGTAATCCTTTGCCCGCTGCCACCCGACGCGGGCTTGGGTTCCGCCATCCGCGACCGCCTGCGGAAGGCTGCCCGCTCCTGAGCAAACCCCGCCTGGAACGCCTACTGGCCGTTTTCTCCGAGCTTGTACATGTACTTGATGGCTGACTTGTAAACCAGCGTCTTTTCCCGGCCCCGAACCTTCAGGGCGCGGCGGTCATACCACTCGATACAGCCCTCGACTTTGCCGCCATCGGCCAGCACAATCACCATCGGGGTCTGCGACTGGATCTGCTTCTGCAAATAAAACAGTTCGGCGTGCCGGTAACCGGTTTCTTCTTCCACCTCGTGCGCTGTGAACCGAAATGGCGCCTGCACAGGCGGCTTCCTTAAGGGCCGACCCGAAGCAACCACGGGCTGAGAACCACCGCCGGCATCAATTCCCTTTACAGAAATCTGAGTATTCATAACGAAGACCTCCTCCTTGAACTGCGCTTCGACCTCGCGAAATCGATCGCGATCCTCCCACGCTTTTTGAATGCGCGTGGTTGGCCCAACAGCTCTGGAGTGTCCATCCGTTTTTGAAGCCCCGAAGAGACGGGTGCGGTGTCGAGGGACAGCCCTCCGCTCTTCCTGTCTCCAAAGGATGGTGAGCTTGATTGTACTCGAAAAGATGCCCCGGCCTTCGATTCGGTTGCTTTTCCTGGGTGACCTCAGGAACGTGCTGCTTTTCTGAGGCTTCGCACTCCCTACGACGAAGAGACGGCTACCGCAAAGCGGCTCATCGCGGCCCGGGTTGGAGGGATTCAAGCGAATGCGACTGTCTTCTGTCCTCTGTCTTCTGTCTTCTGTCTTCTGTCTTCTGAAAGCTGATCCCTGTTTCCCCTGTCTATCTCTCCCCCATCGCCACCGCCATCGCATCCAGCGACAGCGACCGCAGCAGATTCCGCCGCATGCCCTGTTCCGCCTGCACCAGTGCTCGCGCAGCTCCATCGATCCAATCCACATTGAGGCCGTGCGACATCCGTTCCAGCTCGGCCGTGAGGTCCACGTTGCGCACCAGTCCTGGGGTGCCCGCCAGGATCAGCAGCAAATCCTCCAACAGGCTTCCCAGCGCACGCAACAGGTTGATCGTCTTCTCCTGCCCGTCGGCGCCGCCTCGATACGTCTCCGTCACTCTGAAAAGCTGCGAATAATCGGGCTCCTGAAGAGCAGTCCTCAATACCACCAGCGCATCCTGCCGGCTTGCCAGAAAAACCGCGGGATCGAGCGTCAACGCCCTGCCCACCGCGCCTTCCGCCAGGCGCGCCACCAGCGTCCGCTCCCTCGGTTTCAGTTCCGGACGCCGCTTCGCCAGCAGCGATTCCAGTTCCTCGGCCGGCAACGCCCCCAGCCGGTGCAGCACAGCGCGCGACCGAATCGTCGGCAGCAGTTCCTGCGGGTTTTCCGTCAGCAGAATCAGCGTCACATGCTCGGGCGGTTCCTCCAGCACCTTGAGCAGGCTGTTCGCCGCCTCCTTCATGAACGCCGACGTCGTGAAAATCGTGAACGACCTCCGCGCCTCAACAGGCGGCCGATAGTACGCCGCATGAATCACCTGCCGCACCTGCCCCAATTTGATCAGCAACTGCGGCGGATCCGGCGGAACAATCAGCACGTCGGGATGCGTCTGGATCAAAATCCGCGTCTCGCGCTTGTCGGCTTCGCGCAACTCATCGCGCGCCTCCACAGCCTCCGCAACTCGCTCGTCCAGGTTGGCTGACTCCCCGATCCGCTCGCAATTCCGGCATCTTCCGCAAAAATCCGGCAGCCCGTCCGTCTCCGTCGGCTCCAGGCAATTCACCGTCCGTGCCAGCATTAACGCCAGTGTGTACTTCCCGGCTCCACGCGGCCCCGCAAGGATGAGCGAGTGCGGAAATCGGCCGGCCCGCACGCTCTCGCGCAGCCGCGTAACCGTCGCCTCATTCCCCAGAAAGTCTTGGAATCCCACGGTCTGAGTCTAGCAGGGGAAGGATTCCCTCAATCCCGCGCTCCCTGCACGCCTCTGACGGCCGCACCACCTTCCCCGTACAATAGACATGGAAGCCGACGCGACCGATGGCGGAGTCAGCACAGAAGGATCCCCGAAAAGAAATCGGAAAGCAGACCGCAAGCGGGGACCCAAAGACCGCCAAGGCCGATGTGCGCCGCGCCGACGAAGACCCCGTCGGCAAGGTCTACGATTCCCGCCTCATGCGCCGCCTCGGCCGCTACCTCATTCCCTACTGGTGGCCGGCCGCCATCTCCGCCGTCTCTGTCTCCCTCAAATCGATGAGCGACGTCGCCGGACCCTACCTCGTCAAAGTCGCCATCGACCGCTACATGACCGGCCACCCCGGCCCCGCAACCAACTGGCTCACGCGCCGCCTGCCCGCCGACCCCATCTCCGGGATCACCTGGCTCGCCGCGCTCTATACCACCACCCTGGTCCTGGCTTACTTCTTCGAGTTCGTGCAGACCTACCTGATGCAGTGGACCGGCCAGAAGATCATGTTCGATCTCCGCCGCGACATCTTCCGCCACATGCAGCACATGCACGTCGGCTTCTTCGATACCCACGCCGTCGGTCGCCTCGTCACCCGCATCACCTCCGACGTCGACGCCATCAACGACATGTTTACCGGCGGCATCCTCGCCATCGTCGACGACTTCTTCACCCTCACCATCATGGCCATCGTGATGCTCAGCATCAACTGGTGGCTCGCTCTGCTTGCCTTTGCCGTATTGCCCCTCATCCTCATCGTCACGCGCCTCTTCCGCGATCATGTGCGCGAAAGCTACCGCCGTGTCCGGGCCGCCATCGCTCGCATCAACAGCTTCACCCAGGAACACATCAGCGGCATGAGCGTCGTGCAGCTCTTCAATCGCGAGCAGCGCGCCTTCAGCGACTTCGAATCCGTAAACCGCCTGCATATGATCGCGTTCATCGACACGATCTTTGCCTACGCCCTCTACTATCCGGCCGTCGAGTTGCTCTCGGCCATCGCCATCGCGCTTGTCATCTGGCGCGGCGGCTTCGGCGTCATCGCGGGCTCCGTCTCCATCGGCGTGCTGGCCATGTTCAACATGTATTCACAGCGCTTCTGGCGTCCCATTCAGGACCTGAGTGACAAATTCAACATCCTCCAGGCCGCCATGGCCGCCTGCGAGCGCATCTTCAAGCTGCTCGATACCCCGCCCGAAATCGTCAGCCCCGCACATCCGCAGCTCGGCGACGGCTCCAATCGCATCGAGTTCCGCCACGTCTGGTTCACCTACCAGAAACTCACGCCCGAACAGCGCGCCGCAATCGACCGTGCCGTTGCTTCCGGATCGCCAAATGCTCCGCTCGCCGCGATGACCGAGATCGAGTGGATCCTCAAAGATGTGAACTTCACCATCGAGCCGGGCCAGACTATCGCCATCGTTGGCCACACGGGAGCAGGCAAAACCACCCTCACCAGCCTGATGATGCGCTTCTACGACGTCACCGCGGGCGCCATCCTTCTCGACGGCCTCGACCTTCGGCAGCACGACCTCACGGCCCTGCGCCAGCACTTCGCGGTCGTCCTCCAGGATCCGTTCCTGTTTACCGGCACCATCGCCGAAAACATTCGCCTCGGCAACGACGAAATGACCTTAGCTGTCATGCGTCAGGCTGCCCGCGACGTCAACGTCCTCGATTTCATTGAAAGCCTGCCCAGCGCCTTCGACGAGCCGGTGCGCGAACGCGGCAATTCCCTCTCCACCGGACAAAAGCAGCTCATCAACTTCGCCCGCGCCCTGGCCTACAATCCGCACATCCTCATCCTCGACGAGGCCACCTCCAGCGTCGACACGGACACCGAGCTCCGCATTCGCGGTGCCCTCGAGCGCATGGTTGAAGGCCGCACCAGCGTGCTGATCGCCCACCGCCTCTCCACCGTGCAGCGCGCCGACACCATCCTCGTCATGCACAAGGGCCAGCTGCGCGAAATGGGCTCACACCAGGAACTCCTCGCCCAGCGCGGCCTCTACTGGAAGCTTTACCAGCTCCAGTACAAGGACCAGGAACTCGGAGGCGGTATCGCTCCCGCACCTGAGCCATCCATCGCGCCGGCGGTCTAAAGATTCGGATCAGCCCTCGCACTTCAGCAGCCAGTAATGCAATCCGTCCACGATCGCCATCAGTGCGGCCTGGTTCAGGTCGCTGCTCACGCCGGCCGTGGTCCACGGCTCGTGTCCTTCGGCATGAAAGCTGACCGTCACGCGCACGTGCGCCGCCGTGTCATGCGCCGACACATCGATAGCCGTCACCGTAAACCGGCCCAGCCGCATCTGTGCGATCGGGGGATACCACTTCTCCAGTTCTCGCCGCATCGCTTTGGTCAGCGCGTCCACCGGTCCCGCCCCTTCGGCCCGCGTCGCCACCACCGTCGAGTCGCCGATGGTCAACAGCATCGAGGCCTGCACATACCGGTTCCGCGTCTCGTCCGATTCATCCAGCACGCGCCAGCTCTTCACGTTGAACCGGTTCTCCAAAATCCCCTTCACCTTCATGCAAGCCAGCCGGAATGACACGTCGCTCGCCGTGAAACCTCCGCCCTCGATCATCGCCTGGTTCGAATCCATCAGCGTCTGCGCCTGCGCCGAATCCAGCGCAACACCCAGCGTCTCCGACAGCAGCATGATGTTTGCTCGCCCCGATTGTGCATTCACTCCAATCACCGGCATCGCCCCGACTTTCGCCGGGTCGCACCATAGATACGCACCGGGATGCTTGCGCTCGCTGCTGCCGTGCATGCCCGCCCACGTCCCGAAGGCGCCCGTGCCCACGATGGGCGCGCTGTGCGGCACCTCGAGCGAGAACGCCTCGTAAGCCGAATGCGCCAAACCCGTCAGGCCCGCCAGCAATTCCGCCGGAACAAACTCCGCCTCGCCACGCAATTGCATGCTGCCAACCACCGTCGTCAGGTTCACGTTGCCGCAGCGTTCGCCGGTTCCGATCAGCGTCCCCTGGATATGCGTCGCACCCGCGAGAATCGCAGCGCGCGAATTCGCCGTCCCGAATCCGCGATCCGTGTGCCCATGAAATCCCACCTGCGCTCCTGGAAACGCCTTCACCAGGTTCCCGATCGCGTCCGTCACTTCCTCCGGGCTCGCCCCGCCGGTCGTATCGCAAACCACTATTCGGCTCACCTTCTGCCCCACGCATTGCGCCGTCAGTTCGCGGAAATAATCGAGGCTGCGCTTCGCAAAATCCCTATCGCTCTGCTCGCCGTTTTCCTGCCGACCACAGTTCGCGTCCATGGCGTGCTCCAGGTCCACAATCACTTCCATCCCGTGGTCCTGCAGGAACTGGATCGTCTCGCACGTCATCAGCAGGTTTTCTTCCGGCGTCGTCTCCAGCGACTTCATCACGTCCAGCAGCCGCGACTTGACCACCACCACGGCAACCGGCACGCGGGCTTTGTGGCTCACGATGAACTTCGCGTCGGGCCAGTCCTGCACCTTCATCCCGCGCCCGCGCGTCCTGCCAAACAACGCCAGCTTCATCGCACCCGTATCGGTCGAATGCAGCGCCTGGGCCAGGTCGTCGACAAACTTGTTCGATCCCGCAAACCCGATCTCGGCATAGCGCACGCCGAAGGCCGCCATCCGCTGCAACAGCGCCGCTGCGTTGGGCACTGAAATCTCGATATTCGGCTGCTGCATCCCGTCGCGAAGACTGGTATCGAACAGCTCGACCTTCCTGGCTTGCGATTCCTTCATATGTCCTTTGATCTGAGGGGCTGTGCTCGCGCTTCGTTGACCTGCTTGTTGCGCTTGCGTTTTCAGAATAGCGCGGGCGGTGTCACAACTCCCGCCTGCAACCAAACAGAAAAGGCCATACCCTCGCTGCGGGATGGCCTCTTCAGGACTACGTTGCGGAATTTGCTGCTACTTTGCGCCCACCAGCGATGGCCGCGTATCGAGCTTTCCGTCGGCATAGCCCTTGGCCATGTCGCTAATCGAAATCGGCTTGTAGTCGGCGCCGTGACCCGCCTGCCCGAATTGCGTCATGCGCAGCGCCACCACCTTCTTCATCGCTTCGCGCGCCGGCTTCAGATAGTCGCGCGGATCGAACTTCTCCGGGGTCTCCGCAAACACCTTCCGGATCGCGCCCGTGATCGCCAGGCGATTGTCCGTGTCGACGTTGATCTTGCGCACGCCGTTCTTGATCCCCAGCTGGATCTCCTCCACCGGAACGCCCCATGTCGGCTTCAGCTTGCCGCCGTACTGGTTGATGATGTCCTGCAGGTCCTTCGGAACCGACGAACTGCCGTGCATCACCAGGTGCGTGTGCGGCAGGCGCTTGTGGATCGCGATCAGGATGTCCATCTTCAGAACTGAGCCATCCGGCTTTTTCGTAAATTTGTAGGCGCCGTGGCTGGTGCCGATTGCGATGGCCAGGGCGTCGATGCCGGTGCGCTCCGCGAATTCCACCGCCTGGTCGGGATCCGTCACATGCTCCAGGCCCGTTCCGCCTGCGCCGTGGCCGTCTTCGATGCCGCCCAGCACCCCGATCTCGCCTTCGACCGTCACGCCGCGGGGATGCGCAAACTCGACCACGCGCCGCGTCACTGCCACGTTCTCTTCAAAGGTGGACGGCGTCTTGCCGTCTTCCTTCAGCGATCCATCCATCATCACCGAAGTGAATCCCAGCTCGATCGCGCTTTTGCAGGTCTCATAGCTGTTGCCATGATCCTGGTGCATCGCAATCGGAATCTCGGGATAAAGCTCGCTGGCCGCCAAAATGAGGTGATAGAGATACCGGTCCTGCGCAAAGGCCCGCGCGCCGCGGCTCGCCTGGATGATGACCGGCGAATTGGTCTCCTTGGCCGCCTCCATGATGGCCTGAATCTGTTCCATATCGTTAACGTTGAAGGCACCGACGCCGTATCCGCCCTTGGCGGCCTCGTCGAGGAGCTGCCGCATGGAAACAAGAGGCATGACAATTTCTCCTTCTGGGATGGCTCCAGCCGGATTCGTGCCTGCAACAGTCCAGGCAACAGACTCCCAAACGGTGGAACCGCGATCATCCTTATGGTAGCAGAGGGTGGCAAGCGAAATGTGTGGCATCCGACACACCAGCGCAACCCCTTTCCCTGGCTCATTGTCGTCCTGGGCGGAGCGCCTTTCTTCAGCCCATCGAACGATCTGCTTCTCCTTCAAGACTGGGTGCCCAACATTTCGACTCTTAGACCTGGAAACAAAGATTCTACTTCCACGCCCCCAGCAATCTCCTCAGCAGCACCATCTCACCCACGTGATACGCGTTATGGTCGGCCACCAGCAGAGCCTCGCGCAGAATCGTCTGCCCGTCCCCATGCGGAATCTTCGAGAACAAATCCGTCCCCTCATCCTGCACCAGTGCGCACATCGCCTTCAGGTCCTTGCGGAATGCCCGCACGCTCTTGTCCCATGCCTTCTCATCCGGCGGCGCCGGCTTCTTCGGCCAGTACCCGCTCGGCCAGTCCGGCGACTTGTGTTTCGCATCGCGCGAGAACTCCAGAATGTCCCACTGCGCAATGCGCAGATGCTCCAGGATCTCCCACGGCGAGTGCTCCGCGCCCTTGGGCCGCTTGCCCCTCACCTCCAGCGGAACATCCTTGATCGCCGCTTCAAAATCGGCGTGGGCATGACCGCCCGTCAGCAGATTGACCACGTGTTCGCGCAAGGCAGCATCATTCGCCATCGATCGTCTCCTTCAGAAAAACAGCTTCGCTCCTGACCCAGATTCGCAAACCGCCCCGAAGGATGCGTGAAACTTGGCGCGATGAAAATCGATGCATTCTCTCCGCGCTGGTTTACCCTTCATGTGACGCAAAACCCCATCTCTGAAAGGCTCCGCTCATGACGAGTCGTCCCCGCTGCAGTGCTTTGGCCGTCGCCGTCCTGCTGAGTATCTCTGCCTCCGCGCAGTCCCCCAAGCCGCAGTATCCCGACTACCCCAGCGAAACGCCAGCGCAGCTCCACCCCTTCACCAGCAGCTTCGACTACACGCGCCGCGAGGCCATGATCCCCATGCGCGACGGTGTCCACCTGCACACCGTGATCCTCATCCCCAAAGGCGCCGAGCATGCCCCGATCCTGCTCACCCGCACGCCCTATGACGCCGATTCGTTGACAGGCCACGCCCCCAGCATCCACCTCGGGCCGATTCTCGAAGGCTACGACAACGCAACCGATGTGATCGTCGAAGGCGGATACATCCGCGTCGTGCAGGACATCCGCGGTAAATACGGCTCCGAAGGCGATTACATCATGAACCGCCCCCTCCACGGACCGCAAAACCCCACCCCCGTCGACGAAGCGACCGACACCTACGACACCATCGACTGGCTGGTCAAAAACATCCCCGAAACCAACGGCAAGGTCGGCATCCTCGGCATCTCCTACGACGGCTTCCTGCCGCTCATGGCTCTCGTCCATCCGCACCCCGCCCTCAAAGTCTCCGTGCCCATGAATCCCATGGTCGACGGCTGGATGGGAGACGACTGGTTCCACAACGGCGCCTTCCGCGAACAGAACATGCCCTACATCTACGAGCAGGAAGGCACGCGCGGCGGCGGCATGCTGGCCGGCGATACCTCCAGCGCATGGTGGTCCGGCAGCTTCGACGATTACGACGTCTACATGCGCGCCGTCTCGGCCGGCGAACTCGGCCGCGAACACGGACTCGAACAGACCGGCTTCTGGCGCAAGATTCTCGCCCACCCCGCCTACGACGCCTTCTGGTCCGACCAGGCCATGGACAAGGTGCTCGCCGACGACTTCAAGCAGGAAGGCATCAAGGTCCCCTTCATGCTCGTGCACTCCCTCTGGGACCAGGAGGACATCTACGGCGCGCCCGCCGTCTACAAGGCCGTCAAGCCGCTCGACAAAGACAACGACAAGGTCTTCCTCGTTCTCGGCCCATGGCATCACGGCCAGGAGATCGAAGACGCAGCCAGCCTCGGCGCCATCCACTTCGGTTCCGACACCGGCACATGGTTCCGCAAGAACGTGCTCGCCCCGTTCCTCGCCCACTACCTCAAAGACGATGCGCCCGCAATGGACATCGCGCCCGTCACCGCATACGAAACCGGCAGGGATGAATGGCAGAAGCTTCCATCCTGGCCCACTGCCCCCGCCACCAGGCCTCTCTATCTGCAACCCGGCTTCAGACTGAGCTTTTCTAGCTCCGCTGACTCTGCTAGCTCCGATGACCGTGCTAGCTCCGATGACCACGCTAACTCAACTAACTCCGCCAGCTCCGCGAACTCCGCTTCCTACGACGAGTACATCTCCGACCCGGCCAGGCCCGTTCCCTTCCGCGCGCGACCCAGCCAGCCCATCGGATACGACCTGCCGCTCACCTGGCCTCAGTGGCTGGTCGACGATCAACGCGAAGCCTCGGGCCGCACCGACGTTCTCACCTACACCAGCGATGTGCTCACCGAGGCCCTTCACATCAAGGGCCAGCCAATCGCCAACCTCGTCGCCTCCACCAGCGGCACCGACTCCGACTGGGTCGTCAAACTCATCGATGTTTATCCCGACCAGGTTGCCGACCATCCCGAACTCGGCGGCTATCAACTTTCCGTTGGCATGGATATCTTCCGCGGCCGCTACCGCGAAGGCTTCTCCGATCCCAAGCCCATCGAGCCCAACAAGCCCCTCGCCTATCGATTCCCCCTCCCTGCGACCAACCATGTCTTCTTGCCAGGCCACCGCATCATGCTGCAGGTGCAGTCAAGCTGGTTCCCGCTCTACGACCGCAACCCGCAAACCTTCGTGCCCAACATCTTCTGGGCGAAGCCGGGGGACTACAAGAAGGCCACGCAGCGCATCTACCACGCTCCTGGCGAAGCCAGCGCCATCGAACTGCCAGTGGTGACAGACAGGTAATTGGCAGGCGGTCATCCTCAGCAAGTCCACTGCCAGCGGACGAGTCGAAGGACCTGCGGTTGTTTCTTAGACGGGCGCTAGTACCTGCTTTTAGAGGTCTCGGTCTTCCTTGCTGTGTTACGACCCCAGCACCGCCCGCTGCGCCGCGAAGATCTCCTTCAGCCCCGCTTCCGCCAGGTCGATCATCCCATTCAGGTCCTTGCGCGAAAAGCTTCCCTTCTCCGCGGTCGCCTGCGTCTCGACCAGGCCGCCATCGGCCGTCATCACCACGTTCATATCCACTTCCGCCTGCGAGTCCTCCTCGTAGCACAGGTCCAGCAGCATCGTGCCCTCCACGATGCCCACCGAGGTCGCCGCGACCAGCTGCTTCAGCGGCGACTGCTTCAGTGTCCCTGCCTTGACCAGCGCATTCAGGGCAATCGCCAGCGCCACCGCCGCTCCCGTAATCGCCGCCGTGCGCGTGCCCCCATCCGCCTGGATCACGTCGCAATCGAGAATCACCGTTCGCTCTCCCAGCGCCTGCAGATCCACCACCGAGCGCAGGCTCCTTCCGATCAGCCGCTGAATCTCGTGCGTTCTTCCGCCGATCTTGCCCCGTTCGCTCTCGCGCGGCGTGCGCGTCACCGTGGACCGCGGCAGCATCGCATACTCCGCCGTCACCCAGCCGCGCCCGGAGTTCCGCAGCCAGCCCGGCACTCCCTGCTCGATCGTCGCGTTCGTCAGCACCCGCGTATTTCCCAGCGAGACCAGCACCGAGCCCTCCGCCGTCTGCACAAAGCCGGGCGTCAACGAAAGAGGTCGCATCTGGGCCGGCACGCGGCCGCCGGGCCGAAAGAATTGAAGAGAAGCAGGCGTATGCATAACGGGAATTGTAATGGGCGCACGCGCCCCGCCAATCCTCAAGCCCTGCATGTTCCATACCGGGAATCAGCGTTCCGTTTCGGGCACGATCCGCAACCTGCGCGCAAACGCCTCCCGACACGAGGGTTACGCCGCGTACACATCAAGCACCTTCCCATTTCGGCACAAGGAGCGCCCTCACAAACCCTGCCCACCGCACCCCCGAACCACTCGCACCCCTTTCCTGATCAGCCACTTAGAATTCCCGTCCGGATTTGGCACGGCGCGTGTAACAGAACAAGACAAATCCCAGTGCGGAACACACCCCGGACTGGATCCCGCAGTCCTGATTCGTGAACGCGCAAGAAAGGAGCGCATCCCTCATGCTCGCCCTGCATACCCCGGATACCTTGGAGAGAACCGAAGAACAAGCACTCGACGCCCTCATTCCGGCCTTGATTCCTGCCGGCCCCAAAACCAGTGAAACCCTCGCCGACGTCGCGCATGACGCACGCAACATGGTTACGGCGCTGGGCCTCTACTGCGATCTGCTGGACGTGCCGGGAGTGCTGTCCGCCCCTTTCCAGCATTACGGAAGCGAACTGAAGGTCGTGGTCGCTGCCAGCCGGCGCCTCGTCGAGAAGCTCGCGGCCTTTGAACATCCTGGTCCGAAAACCGAGGAG
Source organism: Occallatibacter sp. (assembly GCA_035308825.1). Taxonomy (GTDB): domain Bacteria; phylum Acidobacteriota; class Terriglobia; order Terriglobales; family Acidobacteriaceae; genus Telmatobacter. The sequence continues at coordinate 12,885 of DATGFX010000040.1, forward strand.
ATGATCGACACGGCTCCTGCCCCGCTCGCAACCACGCCGCACCTTCAGTGGAACTCCGTCCCTCCCAAACTCATCGACAACCTGGCAGCCGAATTGAAAGCCAACCGGAATCTGCTCTCCGCCCTTGCCGGCCCCAACACCATTGTCACCGTCGACATCGTCGACGGAGCGTTGCCGGTAAACCTCACAGGCGAGGACTTCACGCGAATTCTGGTCAACCTGGTCAAGAACGCCGCGGAAGCCATGCCGGAGGGAGGAAGAATTCACCTCACCCTTCTCGAAAGCTTCAGCGGGCCGGCTGCCGATCCCGTCCTGATCCTCAACATCGAAGACAATGGCCCTGGCTTTTCGAGCGATGCGCTGAATCATCTCTTTGAAGCCGGCTTCTCCGTCCAGGTGCGCTCCGATGCTGGGAACAACGCCCGGCAGCGCAGTCGCGAGCACCGCGGACTTGGCCTGTCGATCACGCGTTCGATCGTGGAAGCAGCCGGCGGCCGCATTCATGCCGCCAACCGCGACCCCGTGGGTGCCTGTTTCCAAATCGAATTGCCGGTCAGAGTCTTTTGAGGCTCTCCACGCAGCAGGAGAAACACCGGTGATCCCGGCCACATGAACAGGCCGGTGCGAGGCGAATACAATGCTTGAAGAAGTCCTTCCAACGGGTTCCATGGATGTCCTTCCGCACATAGCGGAGCAGCCCCCGAAATTGCACCTGCTCGTGGTCGATTCGGATGCCGCGGTGCGCTCGGCTTGCGGCGAAATTGCCGCCAGCTTCGGGTACGCGGTCGAAAGCGTTAGCAGCTTCGGCGAGGCCCGCGAGATGCTGCGCGGCCAGGCTGCCGACATTCTTCTTGTCAATCTTCCCTGGGGAAATCATCAGGGCGTCGACCTCATCGCCGAGGTGCACCTGCTCTATCCCCAGCTGGCCATCATCGCCATGACCGCTTCGAGTTCAGTGGGCTCGGCCGTTGAAGCCATGCGTTGCGGTGCATCCGACTACCTGACCAAACCCTTCGCCGTCGACGAGCTCTCGACCGTTCTCGAGCGCGCCGCCTCGAGCCGCCATGCCGACTTCGCAACCCGCCAGCTCCGCGAGCAGCTGCGGCTCAGCCACGGTCCCGGCGCAATGATCGGCCACTCGGCGGAGATGGAAAAGCTCTATCGGATCCTCTCCAAAGTCGCGCAGACTTCGCATCCCGTCCTGATCCTCGGCGAAAGCGGCACCGGAAAGGAACTCGTCGCACGCACCATCCACGGATACGGCCCGAATGCCCAAAAGCCTTTCTTGCCGGTCGACTGCGGTTCTCTGGTGCCGACCCTGATCGAAAGCGAATTGTTCGGTTATGTCAAAGGAGCGTTCACTGGCGCAAACCGCTCCAAGGATGGGCTGCTGGTTTCGGCGGAGGGCGGCACGGTTTTCCTCGACGAAATCGGCGAGCTTTCCCTCGACCTGCAATCAAAGCTCCTGCGCGCCCTGCAGGAAAAAGAAGTTCGCCCCGTGGGAGCCACGCATCGCACCCCCATCAAGGCTCGAATCGTGGCGGCCACCAATCGCGACCTCAGCCAGATGGTCGAAAGGGGCACCTTCCGCAAGGACCTGTTCTACCGCCTCAATGTTGTCAATCTCAGGCTTCCGGCCCTGCGCGACCGCCGCGAAGATATTCCCTTGCTCGCCGCGCACTTCCTCGAGCGCATCAGCCGCGAGCGCGGCACCAAGTACACGCTCAGCGATGAAGCGCTGCGCACCATGATGCGCCACGATTGGCCGGGCAACGTGCGCGAACTGGAAAACGCAGTGGAGCGTGCCTGCACCATGTCCTCAGGGCCGGTGCTGCACCTCGGTGATCTGCCCACCCAGTTGCAGCAGCAGGGACTCACGGCATTTCGCGCCGAGGCGGAGACCGGCGAACAGCAGAGCGACGCCGGCACAGGCTCGGTTAAGACCCTTGCAGAACTCGAACGCGAAGCCATCGTCAAAGCGATTCGCACGCTCCGCGGCGACAAGCTGCAGGCTGCCAAACTCCTTGGCATCGGAAAGACCACTCTCTACCGGAAACTCAAAGAGTACGGCATCGCTGATCCGCTGAAGGAAGAATAAGGGGCTGGCGACAACGTCAGCCATGAGCAACAGCCTTGCAGCTTCCGGGAGCCGCTTGCAATGGCCGATACCTGCGGCAAAAACCTGGACCGCACGAGAAATTCAAGAGGACTTGAAATGAACATCCTGATGGTGACTGGAATTGAAGGCGCAAGCAACCTGGCCGAAGCGGCAGGAACTGAGCTCGGCATGGTGGTTCAGATCGCGGAGGGTCGCCGCGGCGCACTCGCCGCTCTCCGCAAGCAGGAGTATGCGGCAGTCGTCCTCGACGAAACCATCGCCGAGTGCGATCCCGCCGGCGCCGAACTGATCTGGGAGCGTTCCGGACTGGCGATTCCCATGCAGATCAACTTCGCGCTCTCCGGCGCCGCGCGCATCGTCCGCGAAATTCGCTCCGCCCTCCACAGGCGCGAGCGAGAAGAGTTGCTCGCACGCCGGGCTGCCACAGCCGTCATCGAATCCGAACTCAACAGCACCGTCGCCGGTCTGCTGTTGAACTCGCAGCTCGCCCTCGCCGAACACGAATTGCCGCCGGCCGTGGCGGAAAAGCTGCGCGTCATGGCCAGCCTGGCCGGCAGCCTGCGCCAGCGCCTCAGCCCGGCAAGTGGCGATCACCGCTCAGCGGCAAGATGATTCTCCTAAGGCGCACCATCCCTGCTTTGCTGCATGGCTAGGCCGGGACTCCCTCCGTGGGGTCCCGGCTATTTTTCGACCATCGCGTCGGCGATGGCCAGATGCTTGTCCAAAGCCGCGATCCCCAGGTCCAGCTCTTCCTTCGTCACAATCAATGGCGGCGCGATCACAAAGTGGCTCACCCAGGCCTGCTGCGCCACCCCATCCGACATCATCTTCGCCGCAATCTGATCCACCACCAGCGCCTTGCCCTCCACCTTGTCGCGCATGGTGTTGAACGGTTCTTTCGTTTTGCGGTTCTTCACCAATTCGACGGCGAAGAACAGCCCCAGCCCGCGCACATCCCCGATCGACGGATGCTTTTCCTTCAATTCTTCGAGTTTCTCGCGCACGTAGGGCTCGAGCGACGCTGCCCGCTCCACCAGATTCAGCCGCTGCATTTCCTCGATCGTCGCCACCGCCGGCCCCAGCGTGATCGGATGCGCCTCGTACGTGTGTCCGTGCGAAAAGTAGTGGTCCTCAAAGTAATCGGCAATCTTCTTCGTCGTGGCGCAAAGACCCAGCGGCACGTACGCCGACGTAATGCCCTTCGCGGTCACCAGGATGTCGGGCTTCACGCCCCAGTGATCGATCGCAAACCATTTGCCCGTGCGGCCCCACCCCGCCATCACTTCGTCGTCGATCAGCAGCACGCCATGCCGATCGCAGATCTCGCGCAGGCGCGGGAAATATTCCGGCGGTGGCACCAGCACGCCATTCGTCCCCACCACCGGCTCCACGATGATCGCGGCCACATCGCTCTCATTTTTGATCATGTGCTCGATGTAGTCGGCACAGGCGATGTTGCAGCTGGGATACGTGTGCTTGATGGGGCAGGCATAGCAGTTCGTCTCCGGCGCAAACACAAAACTATGCCCCTTGCCGGCGGGCTCCATGGCCCATCGCCGCGGATCGCCGGTGGCGGCAATCGAGCCCATCGTCGATCCGTGATACGAGCGATAGCGCGAAATAATCTTGCTTTTGCCCGTTACCATGCGCGCGATCTTGAAGGCCGCTTCGTTGGCCTCGGTGCCGCTGGTCGCGAAAAAGAACTTCTCGATGCCGCCGGGCAACACTTCGAGCAGCTTGTTGCTAAGCCGCGCACGCGCCGCTGTAGCGTAGACTGGCCCGACAAACGCCAGTTCCTTCGCCTGCTCGCCAATCGACTCCACCACCCGCGCATTCTTGTGGCCGAGGTTCACGCACATCAGCTGCGACGAGAAGTCGAGATAGCGCTTTCCTGCGCCGTCCGTAAACCAGCAGCCTTCGGCGTCCGCCACGTACAGCGGTTTCCACGTCTTCTGGAAACGCCAGGTGCCGTAGTTGGTTTCGCGGGTAACGCTGCTGATCTGTTCGGCGCTCAACTCGGAGTGAGTGAGAATGTCGCTCATGTATAGGAACCTCGCGTGATCTGTCGCACCTATGCTACGGCATCGCGGGCGACCTTGGCAGGGCGGAGTGGTCGCTGTTCCAAGTAAGAGGAACCCGATCTTGTGCTGGATCTGCGTTCATGACCGGGCCCGCCCCCATCCGCTTCAAGCCCTGCCTTTTCATAGCGTCGCAGAAGGAACTCCGTGGAAGCACGCGCGCCGGCTTCGAAGACTCGCAAAAGTCGCTTGACAGCTTCGCAAAATCAATCCTATGATTCCCGCGCCTTAGTAAATCGCCTTACTGAATGGATTTACTGGGCTGCGGCGGAGCCCTTCGGGCGCAATTCCCCCCTCCATCCTTCGAAAGCCGATCGCCCAAATAAGGAGTCAGTGATGCGTTTCCCCCTCGCCTCTCTCACCCGGAGCGTGCATGCGCTCGCGAGCAAGTGGACTCTCGCCCCTGCGTTGATTTTTGCGATCGCCGGCGCGGCGTCGCTCCAGGCCCAGACCGTGGCCACCTACGGATTCGAAGATGGCGCCGCCGATGGCTGGGTATCGTTCTTCGGCGCATCCACTCCCGCTGCGACAAACGCCGCCTCCTACTCCGGCTCCTACAGCCTGCTCACCTCGACCAGCAGTACGGGCTCGGGCGGACCATCGATTCCCCTCACCACCGTGTTGCAGGCTGGAGCGACATACACCATCACTGGCTTCGTCATGCTGACCTCCGGCGAAGGAACCGCCAACGCCAACTTCACCGTCAAGCGAACCGATGCCTCCTGTTCCGGCGGCGCGTGCTACGACACCATCGGCGCCTACGAGACGCCGATCACCGACACAGGATGGACCATGATTGGCGGCTCCTACACGCCCGCCACCACCGAAAGCGCGCTCCTGCTCTATGCGCAACTGGTCGGCGCCAGCAGCGCACAGTCGTTCTACCTCGACCAGGTCGTCATCACCCAGACCGCTCCGCCGCCCGGCGGAACGCCCATCGCAGGCTATACCTTCGCCGACGGCGGCCTTGATGGCTGGGCGCCTTTCGGGTCAGTGCAACTCGCCAACACAGCCCCGCCCGTTCTCGACCCCAACAGCGATCCCCGAAGCCTGCTCACCACCAACCGCACCGCCGGCTACATGGGCCCGAGCCTGAATCTCCTCGGAGTGCCCAACGTCGTCGCGGGCGCAACCTACCAGGTCACGGCCTATGTGCTGCTGGCCGCGGCCGACGCAAGCAATCCCACCGCAACCCTTTCGCTGAAAACCACGAACTGCGCGAGTGCATCAGGCGTCTACGGCAACATTGCCACCTCTGCGCCGCTTTCAAACACCGCCTGGACAAAGGTGCAGGGCACTTTCACCTTCAGCGACCTCCCCGGACCGCCCACCAGCCTCACGCTCTACATCCAGTCGAGCAGCGCGACCGACTCCTTCTACATCAGCGACGTCTCGATCAGCGAGCTCGCGCCGGCGCCACCGACCCCATCCGAACAGGACAATTCCGGCATCACCAGCACCTTTGAAGATGGCGGCAACGATGGCTGGAGCTCCCGCTCCGGCAGTTCGACCGTCGCCAACAGCTCTGCCGCCGCGCACTCCGGCTCGAACAGCCTGCTCACCACCGGCCGCATCGCCAACTGGGACGGGCCCTCCATCAGCGTCACCAATAAAATGTACGTAGGCTCGAAGTACAACGTCAGTGTCTGGGTGCTCCTCAGCCCTGCCGACGGCTCGACCCACCCGCTGAACCTGAGCCTGCAAACAAACCTCAACGGTCAGCCCAGCTATCCCAGCATTACGGCCTACCCCGGTGTCTCCATTCCCGCCGATGGCGCGTGGCACCAGATCAACGTGATGGGATACAACATGGCCAACGCCTACGACTCCGGCGGCGCAACCTTGTATGTTCAAACGGTGCCCGCCTCCGGCAATGACCTCGTCAGCTTCTACATCGACGACTTCCAGCTCGCCTATGTGCCGCCCCCAACCATCCAGACTGACATTCCGTCGATCTACAAGACATTCAGCAATCTCTTCCCCATCGGCGCGGCGACCGACGTGTCAGACCTCTCTGGTCCGCACGCGCAACTGCTCACCATGCACTTCGACAGCATGACGCCCGGCAACGATCTCAAGTGGAGCTCGACTGAAGCTAGCAAGGGCGTCTACTCCTACGAAAACGGCGACGCGCTCGTCGGCGAAGCGGTATGCGCCGACATGAAGGTGCGCGGCCAGAACCTGGTCTGGGCCACAGGCGCGCAGACCCCCTCCTATGCCTTTGGCGACGGCACCAACTCACCTGCCAATCAGGCCACCGTAACCGCGAACATCCAGGAACACATCCAGAACGAAGTCCAGCATTACGGCACGCAGGTCTATGCATGGGACGTGGTGAACGAGCCGCTCGATCCCTCGCAGCCTGATTGCCTTGTGCACGGACCCTTCTACCAGGTGCTCGGCCCCAGCTACATCGACGTCGCCTTCAACGCGGCAAAACAATACGCACCGCCGGGAACGAAGCTCTTCATCAATGAGTACAGCACCAGCGATCCGGCACGGCTCGCCTGCCTCGTGAAAGTCATTGGGGAGTTGCGTTCGCGCGGCGTGCCGGTGGACAGCATTGGCCACGAGATGCACAACGCCATCAACTACCCCTCGCCGCAGGCGCTCCAGACTGCGATCGACACGGTGGCCGGGAACTTCCCCGGCATCAACCAGCAGGTAACCGAACTCGACATGAGCGTCTACAACGCGGGCGACACGGTGTCCAACTACGGAAACAGCATTCCTCCGAGTGTCCTCGCCGAGCAGGGTTGGCTCTACAAGGACTACTTCGATGTCTTCCGCCACGAGAAGAACCGCCTCACCGCCGTCACGTTCTGGGGCATGGCCGATGACGACACCTGGCTCGACAGCTTCCCCGTCTCCCGGACCGACTACCCGCTTCCCTTCGACATGAATCTGCAAGCCAAACCCGCTTACTGGGGCGTCGTCGATCCAACCCAGCTACCCGGATACGGGCTCAAGTGGAAGCTCGCCATCAGCGCGGGCAGCGGCGGCAAGCAGGTGTGGAGGCTCACTGCAACCAACGGCGACGCGGGCCCCGCGTATGCCACGCAAATCACCAGCTTCACGTTGACGCAAACCCAGGGCAAGCACTGCTCGCCTGTTGTGACCGCACCCGGCAGCTATCCGATTTCGCTTGGCGACATTCCCACCAGCGGATCGGCAGGCACCCAGTTCACGATCGATTTTTCCAGTTGCAATCCGAGCGCCCGTTGGCAGTTGACCATGCCATGGAGCTCCGCTGTTTACCACACCGGAACATTCGTCGCGACGCCATAATCACAAACCGAGCGAAGGACCTTTCTTCTCTCGGAATGTCCGCCGAGAAATCTCGCCTTCGCCTCCAAAACAAAACCCTCGGCTCATCACCGAGGGTTTTCGTTGAATGACCTCATCAGCCTCTTACGCGCTGAACAGCAGAATGCCCGCCGCCTTCTCGTCGCTGCCCGAATCGTCCGAGCTTACCGGACGGTAGAACAGCTGGTTCTGATCGAGGTAGACCTCCAGGAACGCAGGCCGTCCCGGAATCTGCCCCGCGATCAGCGCCTCCGACAACGGATCTTCGACGTACCGCTGCAGCGCGCGGCGCAAAGGACGAGCCCCGTAGCTGCGATCCACCAGCGTCTTTTCGAGGATCCACTTCTTGGCGTCGTCGGTCACCGAGATCGTGATGGCCTTCTGCGCCAGGTTGGCGTTCAACTGCTGTACCAGCAGTTCGACAATCTGGATCAGGTCCGCATCCGACAGCGACTGGAAGAGGATCACTTCATCAAGGCGGTTCAGGAACTCGGGGTTGAAGGTTTTCTTCACCTCGTTCTTGACCAGCTCCTCCACCTTCTCGCTCACAATGTCTTCCCGGTCGCTCTGGAAGCCCAGCCCCTGCTTCTTCTGCAGGTGCCGCGCGCCGATGTTCGACGTCATGATGAGGATCGTGTTCTTGAAGTCGACCGTGTTGCCCAGTCCATCCGTCAGCTGCCCGTCTTCGAATACCTGCAGCAGAATGTTGAACACATCCGGGTGCGCCTTCTCGATTTCGTCCAGCAGCACAACCGAATACGGCGACCGCTTCACGCGCTCGGTCAACTGGCCGCCCTCCTCGTAGCCCACGTATCCCGGAGGCGATCCGATCAGCTTCGAAACCGAGTGCTTCTCCATGAACTCCGACATATCAAACCGGATCAGCGCCTTGTCCGAGCCAAACAGGAACTGCGCCAGCGTGCGCGCCATCTCCGTTTTGCCCACGCCCGTCGGTCCCAGGAACAGGAAGCTGCCAATCGGCCGGTGCGGCGACTTCAGACCCGCCCTCGACCGGCGAATTGCCCGCGCCAACGCTGAGATCGCCTTGTCCTGCGAGATCACGCGCTTGTGCAGCTCTTCCTCGACCCGGAGCAGCTTCTGCGTTTCTTCTTCCTTGATGCTGGTGACGGGAACGCCCGTCCAGCGGCTGACCACGTCTTCGATATCCTCGCGGCCCACGATGCCGGCTGCCGAATCATCCAGGTGGTATTTGTCGCGCAGCGCGCGCAGGTTCTCGCGCTCCTTGCGCTCCTCATCGCTGTAGAAGCGCGCTTTCTCGAACTCGTGATTCGCAATCGCCGAATCCATCCGGTGCACGATGAACTTGATCCGCTTCTGCACCTCGGTGATCTCCTCGGGCAGCGAAGTCTGGCGCAGCTTCACCCGCGCGCCGGCTTCGTCGATCAAATCGATCGCCTTGTCAGGCAGGAATCGGTCCGGGATATAGCGATTCGAGTGCGAAACCGCAAACTCCACCGCCGCATCCGTGTAGCTGACCGCGTGGAACTTCTCATAGCGGTCCTTGATGCCGTTGATGATCTTCACCGCGTCGGCTTCGGTTGGCGGAGGCACCTTCACGGCCTGGAAGCGCCGCTCCAGCGAGCGATCCTTTTCGATCGATTTGCGATATTCCGCCGGTGTCGTCGCGCCGATGCACTGGATCTCGCCGCGGCTCAACGCGGGCTTCAGAATGTTCGCCGCATCCAGCGACCCTTCCGCCGATCCCGCTCCTACCAGCGTGTGCAGCTCGTCGATGAAGATGATGGAGTTCTGGTTCTCCATCAGCTCCTTCATGATCGTCTTCAACCGCTCTTCAAACTGGCCGCGATACTTCGTGCCTGCCACGATGAGCGAAAGATCGAGTCCCAGCACGCGCTTGTCCGCCAGGAAACTCGGCACTTCGCCGTCGGCGATGCGCTGCGCCAGACCTTCAACAATGGCCGTCTTGCCCACGCCCGGTTCGCCAATCAGCACGGGATTGTTCTTGGTCCGCCGGCAAAGAATCTGGATCACGCGCTCGAGTTCGCCGTCCCGTCCCACCAGCGGATCGAGCTGACCATCCATCGCGGCTTGGGTCAGATCGCGGCTGAACTCGGCCAGCAGGCTCGACTCCCGCTGCCGCTGCTGCTGCGGTGCTTTCTCCTGGGTCACCCGCGCCAGCTCGTCGCGAATCTGCGCCAGCTTCAGCCCGCGCTCCTGCAGGATCTCGGAGGCAAAGCATTTTTCTTCGCGCAAAAGCCCGAGCAAAAGATGTTCTGTACCAATATGTTTATGACCCAGCCGTTCCGCCTCTTCGGCGGCATACGCCAGGACCCGCTTGCATTCGTTCGAAAGCGGCAAATCGACGCTTGTGGAGACCTTTTCGCGAATCGTCGTGTGGGCCTCGATCTGCTTGCGAATCGACTCCACTGAAGAATGAGAGCGCAGAAAACGGTTGGTTAAGGCTTTGTCCTCGCGCAAAAGCCCAAGCAGCAGGTGCTCGGTCTCGATATACGGTGAGCCGAACTGGCTCGCCTCATATCGCGCGAAGAAGATCACACGCCGTGCCTTCTCCGTATAGCGTTCGAACATGATGTTCTCCCTGTAACAGGCTTTCGCCGGCAGTGGCCGTCCGGTTCACGCGATCCCAATCCGATTGAGGAACCGCTTCCGGCTTCAGTCCAGCCCACGCGCCTTCTTTTAACTTCAGCACTTCCGGAAATGAAGTTCCACTTGGAACCAGCCTTTACAGCACTTCCGAAAATGCTTTCACGCTGCCGGGGTCCTATTTGAAAAATGCCGTCTGTGCCCCGAACAGCTGTTGGGATGGTCCCGGGTTTTCCCCGATTGTCTCCGGCGTGCATCTTACCCGGTTGACTCCCATCCTGACTCCCTATCAATCTGACTCCCAAACCACCCGAACAGGTGCAACTTTCATCGCGCCGGCCCGGGGTGAAGCGCCGTCTGGGCCGTATGCCCCAGCTCGGCAAGGCGCCCGCTCTCCAGGCGCAGAGTCCGCGTACATCGCGCGGCCAAATCTGCATTATGCGTCACAACGATCGAGGTGAGCCCATGCGAGGTGTGCAGACGTTCCAAAAGATCGAAAACCCGCCCGGCCGTGACCTCATCGAGATCGCCGGTCGGCTCGTCTGCCAGCAGGATCCGCGGATCGCCAACCAGGGCCCGCGCCAGCGCCACGCGCTGCTGCTCTCCTCCCGAGAGCTCGCCCGGCCGATGATCGGACCGCTCGTCCAAATCCACCTCCCGTAGCCAGTTGGATGCCGCTCCAAGCGCATCACGTCTATTCATGCCCCGCGCAATCAGCGGCATGGCTACGTTTTCAGCCGCCGAAAACTCCGGCAGAAGATAATGAAACTGCCACACGTAGCCAATTTCGCGGTTGCGAAACGCTGCTGCCTGCCGTTGCGCAAGGCCGGTCAGATTGGTTGAGGCGCAGTGTACTGTTCCTGCCGTCGGAGAATCAAGAGCACCAAGGATGTGTAAAAGGGTGCTCTTTCCGGCACCGGATTGCCCCACGATGGCCACCAGTTCGCCCGGGTAAATCTCCAGGTCCAGGTTGTGAAAGAGGGTGAGTGTTCCGCGCGCCGTTTTGTAGGTCTTCTCGAGACCGTTTACCTGGATGATCGGCGCCCGCGACCCCGGCTCCCGCGATGAGCGGGTTGCCTGGCTGGCAGCCGCTGAGGAGGCCTGATTCATCCGAATGAACTCATTCTATCGCGAATTGCACAAAATCAAATTCGGCCCATAGCCCCTTGTATCTCTTTCGTTTGATGGGTCCAGTCCCTCGCCCCTCAGTTTCTCTGCTTCTCTGCTCCTCTGCTTCTCTGTTTCTCCGCTTCTCTGCTCCTCTGCTTCTCTGCTCCTCTGCTTCTCTGTTTCTCCGCTTCTCTGTTTCTCTGCTTCTCTGCTTCTCTGTTTTCGTCCCTTGTCCCTGTCTTTCTGATCACGTCAAGACCGTTGTGCGGCAAGGATTTTCCATCTCACACATTTCAAATAAAATTCTCTTCCCGCTGCGTTGCCGAATAACTGGGCGAAAAGCGCAGCATAGAGATATGCGCGGAAAACAAGAGAATCTCGGGAGCAGCCAACTCAACCTGTCCCCGGTTCAGCATGTCAAGCATGTGTCCGGTCGGTAACGTTACCACCCCCCCACCCCCCCTTGTTTATTTGCGGTTTTCCACAAAATCCTTGCCTGATTTTCAGCGACCCAACCCGATCAACTCGGTCCGATATCCGGCTAACTTGCCGACCCGCCAACTCGCTGACCTGCTAAACGGGTTCCCGGACCCGCTATTCCTTCTTCACTGACCCGTAATCAATCTTCCCGATCCGGCCATCCGGCCCCACCGCGAAAGGCAGCGACAGCGCATTCCAGTTGCCTTTGTCCAGCAACTGCCAGTTCCGGCCATCATCCCGCGAAATGTCCGACCCGTTGCTGCCCGCCGCAATCCAGGCATTCAGGTCCTTGCTCCACTCCACCGCCGAACGGTAGCCATGCGGCGGTGTCGTCGCCGCGGTCCAGTGCTGGCCTCCATCGAATGAATATGCCGCCGTTCCGGCGGTGTCATCCGCCCTCGAGTAATTCCCCCCGACCACAACAAGGTGCCAGTCAGGCCCGAGTTTGCACTCGCGGCAGCGCGTCGGCAGCACGCGATAACCGAGCGCGAACCCACCCGTGCTGTCAAAGCCCGAAGCCAGCGGCAGGTAGATGTGCGACCAGCCCGCCTCGCCCAGTCGCGGCGGCTTCAGTTGCACGCGATACCGCCGGTAAATCGGCCCGCCCCAGCGCTCGTAGAGAAATGCGCCGCCCTTGCCGCCCGTGACAAATCCCCGCAGAAAGCTCGTGTCACTGCGCGCAATCGAGCTGTTGCTTGCCGCGAACGCCGCCTGCGTATTACCCGTCGCCGACAATCCCGATGCTGTCTCGCGATTCCAGTGCTTGCCGCCATCCTCGGTCGCAAAGACAACGAAGTTGCCCTTCACCGGATCGCCGAGCAGCAGGCCTTCGCCATAGAGCGTGTTCAGCCAGAAGCTGTCAAAGAACCCTCCGGGACTGTCAGGATTCTTGAACAGCAGCGTCCAGGTCGCGCAGCCATCCTGCGTCTCGTAAAGCCGGCTCTTGTCGCCGGGACCCGACGCCATCACCATCGCGGTCGCCGAATCCCATGCCTGGATGCCGCGAAAATCGAGCGTCTCCCAGTCCTTGATCTCTTTGGGCGCTTCGCACGCCTCCCAATGCGTGCCGCCGTCGGTGGTCCGCAGTACCGTGCCACCCGTCCCGCTGGCCCACGCCACCACCCCGTCCACCGAATCGATCCCGCGCAGCCCCGCCGTCGTTCCCGATTCCTCCATATTCCAAACCGCTGGCGCCGGGGCCGATGGCGATTGCGCGCGGGCCGAAGCAGCAACAGCAAAGAAAAGCGCGAAGGAGTGGATACGCATCATGAAGACGTCCTCATTTTACAAGTGCGGTCCGAATCACGAGGCGCCGATTCCATCGCATACGCTCCGAATGAAATTCAACAGCATTTCGCTGTAGTACACGCTGCGACTGCAGGTGTAGAATCCACGCGCCGCGGCTCGCAGCTTGAGCTCGGCGAAAGGAAGCAGCGAACGAAATGCTCGGAGACAAGATTGGTGAAGTGAAAGGCAAGAGACTAGTGAGACGTGTTCTCTCGGTCGACCCTCTGACGGCAGAGGTCACGTTTGAAGACAGTGGCAAGATGTTCGGAGTTCCTGTCACCGGCATGGGAACCTATACATCCGTCGTCCGTGCAGATGGCTCCATCTTCGGCAATGGGCAGGGACTGACGACAACAGACGAGGGTGAGGGGGTCACATGGACCGGAACAGGAGTGGGCCACTTCGGCCCCGGCGGTTCCGTCAGCTACAGGGGCATGTTGTTCTTCAGGACAACCTCAAAGAAGCTTGCCCGTCTCAATAATGCCTGCGGAGCCTTCGAATACGAAGTGGACGCCAAGGGCGCAACCATTTCGAAGATGTGGGAGTGGAAGTAGGCAAAACCATCAAGCCTCCCCCGCTTGATTCGGGCGACACAGCGACCGAGCCTGTCCCCACCTCCTGTCTCAGCGCGCGGTAGGTTATTCTGTTTCCGTTTCCAAGCCTCCAAATGGAAGACTTTCTGGCTGCGCTGTTCGAGATAATCGCTGAGTTCTTGCTCGAGCTTGCCGGCCAAGCGTTGATCTCAATACTCGCAAGGACATCTGAAGGCGCACTCCAAGCCATCCACAAGCTCGCGCCATTCACGATTGCCATCGCGGTCGCACTCCTCGGGGCAGCATGCGGCGGGCTTAGCATCCTGATTTTTCCTCATCCTCTAATCCATCATGTCCGAGTACCGGGAATTAGCGTGATCATCAGTCCCATAATGGCGGGACTTTTTATGGCGCAGATTGGAAGAATCCTTCGCAGGCGTGGACAAATCACCACCCCGATCGAAAGCTTCGGTTATGGATTTGCGTTCGCATTCGCGATGGCAACGATTCGGTTGATATTCGTCAGATAGAGAATGAAGTCTGGCCACGCCCGCAGATCAGTTGAGTTCCAAATGAGAAGGCCGGCCGCATCCGCGCAGCCGGCCCCATCGTGCATTCTCATCTATTCAGGTTTCTTCTCGTCCTTCTTCTTTTGGTCCTTGTCGTTCTTCTGCTCATTACCTCTGTTGCTTTGAGGCGGCTGCTGCGGTCTTGCTTGCGGCCGGTTGTCAGGCTGATTGGGCTGCGCGCGCGGTGGCACAGGGTTCGGCCTCACCGGCTGCGCGTTGTTCGCCGGCGGCTGCTGCCGTGGCGGCGGAGCCACAGTCTGATCGCGCTTGTTTGGCTGCGCCTGCCCGAAGTCCTGGCGGCTGTTTGCGGCAGGAGGCGGCGGGTTGCGCTGCGGTGGAGGCGGCATCCGCTCAGCTGGCTGGTTCGGCGGAGGAGCCGTACGGCCTGCCGGAGGTTGGTTGGGCGGAGTCATTCCCGGCCTCTCCGCGGGCGGTTGGTTCGGCGGGTTCATCTGCCTGCCTGGAGTTGGCGGATTCACTTGCGGAGGGTGTCCCACATCCGGCTGATTCGGTCGATTGCCCGCTGGTTGTTGATTCGTGTACCGCTGCTCCTGTCCCGCTGTCGAAGGAATCGGAGCCCCGTTCGGCCGCACATTCGGCGCGACCGGCGGCCTTCCCGGCTGCTGCATCGCGGGCTGTTGCTGCGCGTTTGCCGGCAGATGGTTCTGGAACTTGCTCCCCGCCGGCGGCGCCACCGCTGTCCGTCCGGGCAGCGGCCGGGTCGCGGCCGGTGGCGGCGCCTGCCGCACCGGGGGTGCAACCGGTCTCGCGCCCGGTGTGGCGCTGATCTGCATGCCCTGGCGATTGATGAATGCAGGTCTCGCCGCAGCCACGCGCACCGGAGCGGCAACAGGCCGCGGAATGATCGACTGCTTCATCACCGGCGCCGGCCGGTCAACCACCTGCACGTGATCGAACTGGTGCCTGTCCACATTCACAACCGAACGCTGAACCGGCCGCCCAGCCGCGAAGTCCGCCTGTCGCACAGCCGTCACGCCAACCGTGCGGTTCACGTACGTGATGTTCGTAACATTGGTGACATTCACGATGTTCACGTACGTCCGCTGCACGTGCACCACGCGGCTCTCATGAATGTTCGTGATATTCACGCGGTCAACATAAGTGGGGCTGCAGTGATACCAAGGCCGATACGGCTCGCCCGGGCCCAGCGGGAACCAGGCCGCGACGCCCGCTCCGCCCACATTGATGCCGCCCGCGAACACAACCAGTGCAGGCGACCATACCGGGTGCTGCTCCCGAGGTCCGGGGACCCAACCCCATCGGTCGTGATAGTAGACCCACCGCCCATAGTGGAAGGGAGCATAGCCCCACGGCTCATCCTCTACCCAGACCCAGCCCCACGGATCGCGATTGATCCAATGCCCGTTGTGATACGGCTGCCAGCCCGCCTCCACTCCGCGCGGAAACCAGATTGGACCGTAGTCGCTGTCGGGAACCCAATCTCCGTTCGCATCCAACTCCGCTGCGCCGCCGATCTCCGGGCTTACGTAGCGATAGGAGGAAGCGTTCAGAATCAGGCGATCGCGCCCCTGGCTCCATGCGTCCAGATCATCCGGCTGATTCGGCTGCAGCCACTCCGGATAAACAGGATTCGTTCCTGCTAACTCGAGGGACTGGAAATTCCCAATCTCCTGCCCGAACCCGCCCGCTCCGGTCACGAGCACGTTCGAGTTGAACGACGTAAACACGGTAGCTCCATCGTCCGGCATCGTGTCTACGCGCATCTCGCCTGCCTGATCCAGCCGTCCATCTCCGTTGGGTGTGCTGATATCCAGTCCCTGTCCTTGCCAGAAACCGAAAGAACGCACATGCACCGATCCCTGCCCGACGCCAAAGCTGATGGAATCAGGAGCGTAGTTCACCAGCGTCACATCCGAGTTCGGGCCGATCCGTAAATACGATTGACCCACCTGGATCTCGACGCGGCCATCCTGATCGGTAAAGATACGATCGCCTGGACCGATAGGAACATTGGCATACACCTGGCCCCAGTCATCGGAGCCGGATGGTTGAATCGAAACAGTTCCGGAAACAGCGGAGACACGACCTGCCTCATCCGGAGGATCGGGCTGCGCTACACAAGCCATCGTGAGCAGGCTCAACGCTGCCACGGAGGTCGCGATGGATCGAAGTTGGCGAAGAGGTGCGAAGGTACTGAAACGCATGGTCAACTTCCTTTCGTGCGGTGGGGGAATTCCCGATCATCCGGCCGATCCGCGCCGGCAGCCTCATGTCGGGATCTTCGTTGGGGTGCTTTCTTACGTTGCACAAATCAAATGAGATGCTGGCTCGGCTCTCGAATTTGCCCTCCGTTTTATGAATCATTGAAAATACTAACCCTATGCGCACAGGAAAGTGGTGAAAAGATGCGCCCACCGACCCGTATGGTCGAGGAACCAACGGTGGTCCATCGGCGTACAACATGGGAAGAGGGGAAAAACATGATTCGTAAGGCCTTGGTCTCGGTTGCCTGTATTGCTCTGGTTGCATGGGTCGCTGGATGCAAAATCCACGTCGACAAAGATGCGAATGGAAACGAAAAGACCGTTCAAGTCGACACACCGTTTGGTGGAGTTCACGTGAACACAGATCAAACGACCGCGGCCGATCTGGGACTTCCCGTGTATCCCGGCGCCGACATCGTAAAGGACGACGATCAACACAAGTCGGCCGATGTCCATATGGGCTTCGGCGAATGGCAACTTCGCGTCCGCGCCGTCACCTACTCCACCTCCGACTCGCAGGACCAGGTGACCGCCTTCTATAAGAAAGCTCTCAACCGTTATGGCGACGTTATTACATGCGAAGGGCACGTTGCAGTCGGCACTCCAACCACCACGGCGGAAGGCCTCAGCTGCGAGGGTGATAAGACGCAGGTGGACGTGAACGGCAAGAAGAATGGCCTCCGCGAAGGCGGCCTTGAGCTCAAGGCAGGCTCCAAACGCCATCAACACATCGTGGGATTCGACGACCCGAAGAACGGCAGGACCCGGTTTGCACTCGTCGCGCTGGATCTGCCTGCTGCGGTAGACGCGAAAGGCGACAAAAGCGACTGAGGGGGATCTCTGACTGTCACAACCGAAGCAGGCCATCTCACTCGACGCGGAGCGGCCGGAAACCCTCAAAAACCACCGTCCCGCCAAACCAATGCCCTAGAATTCCTCCATCGGTAAAATCCCCTTCCGACCGGAGCCAATTCCATGTCGAGCCGTTTCGCCCGCATGTTTTCCGCGGTGCTGTGTTCCGCGGCGGTGGCACTGTATGCCGCCGACAAACCAAAAGCGGCACCCCCCGCACCCGTCGATCCCTATGCTGAAGTCCAACCTGCCACTGAATCGCTGGATCTCGCGATGTACCAGCGCATTCGTGATGAAGGTCTCAATCACTCGCATGTAATGGAGTTTGCATCCGCCCTGATGGACGGCATCGGCCCTCGCCTCACCGGTTCACTCAACGCGAAGAAGGCCAATGAGTGGACCCGCGACACGCTGACCAAAATCGGCCTCGAGAATGGGCACCTCGAAGACTGGGGCGAGTTCGGCCTCGGATGGCAACAACTCAACACCTGGGCGCGCATGGTCACGCCCGATACGGCCGTGTTGATTCTCCAGGCCACTCCGTGGTCACCATCCACTGCTGGCGCGGTCACTGGAGATGTAGTCTTTGTCTCGATCAAGGAAGACGCCGACTTCGAAAAGTATAAAGGCAAGTTAGCCGGCAAAATCGTCCTCTACGGCGCCATGCGCGATGTGCCTCCCGAAGACAAGATCCTCTTCAGCCGCTACACAGAACAGGAACTCGAAGATCTAGCCCAATTCCCTGTGAACGAAAACGGCGGAGGGATCCCGCCCAACATGCAGGAACGTCTGCGCGCCTCCATGGAGCGTCGCAGGATGATCGATAAGATCGCTCAGTTCTTCGCCGACGAGAAAGTCGCCGCTGTCATCGAGCCGAGCCGCGATGGGAAAGATGGAGGCGGTTCTGGCGGAACCTTCTTTGACGACAACGGCGCCACGCTCGGTCGCACGCCCTATCTCGCCGACAAGCAAGTAAAAATTCCGGTTGCCGTGGCAGCCATTGAAAGCTATGGACGACTCTACCGGCTTGTTCAGGCCCACGTTCCCGTCACCGTGCAGATCGACGTTGAAACGAAATTCACGGGAGATCATGAACACGGTTATGACACGATTGCCGAAATCCCGGGTACCGATCCCAAGCTGAAGGACCAGGTCGTGATGCTCGGCGGCCACCTCGACAGTTGGATCGCCGGCACCGGCGCGACAGACAACGGAGCTGGAACCATCGTCGCGATGGAAGCAGTGCGCATCCTGCAGGCCCTCGACGTGAAGCCACGCCGCACCATCCGTATCGCACTCTGGACAGGCGAGGAAGAGGGACTGTTTGGGTCACGCGGCTACGCGAAACAACACTTCGGATCCGCGGCCCTCTCGACCGCGCCCGACCAGGTCTCGCTGCCTGAATTGATGCGCCGCTCCACGGGTCCGCTGGAGGTGAAGCCGGAGCAAAAACTCATCTCCGGCTACTTCAATGTCGACAACGGCAGCGGCAAAATCCGCGGTGTCTATCTGCAGGGCAATGCCGCGATCGCGCCGATCTTCGCCCAGTGGATCGCGCCGCTGAAGGATCTCGGCGTCACAACGCTGACCATGCGCAACACCGGAGGCACCGATCACCTGAGCTTCGATGCGGTGGGCATTCCGGGATTTCAGTTCATCCAGGATGACCTCGATTACGAAACCCGTACGCACCACTCCAATCAGGATGTCTATGAACGCCTCCAGCCCGCCGATCTCAAGCAAATCGCGACTGTGGAGGCAATCTTTGTGTACAACGCGGCAATGCGCGACCAGATGCTGCCCCGGAAGCCGCTGCCACAGCCCGATCAGGAAGAAAAACGCCGCCAGCCGCTCGAGGGAATCTTCCCGGGCGCAGTGGAACCAGAAAAAAAGTAATCGACTCGCGTGATCGGCTCCGGCGCTGAAAGAACTGCACTGGAGCCGGTCGTTGCGATAGCATTGCGGCGCATTGATGTATACGATTTCACGTACCGGGAGTGATTCTGCCATGCACGTTTCGCTGAGATTCTTCCGAATCGTTACGCGTGCCCTCGTTGCCAGCTTCGCGCTTGCTGTTCTCGTGCCGATGGTGTTTGCTGCGGAGGCTCCACGGGTCGTCAAGAAAGACGGCCGGTACGCGCTGCTCGTGGATGGCCAACCGTTCCTGGTACTCGGCGGCCAGATTCATAACTCAAGCGCCTGGCCGAGTGAATTGCCCCAGGTGTGGGATTCGATGGCAGCGCTTCACGCCAACACCGTCGAGGCGCCCGTCTACTGGGAGCAGCTCGAGGCACAGGAAGGCCGATTCGATTTCACAAATGTGGATGCAATCGTCGATGGCGCTCGCGCACATAATTTGCGAGCGGTCCTGCTCTGGTTTGGCACCTGGAAAAACGGCAATAATCACTACGCGCCCGACTGGGTGAAGACCGACACGAAGCGCTTTCCGCGTATCGTTCGCCCCGATGGTGAACCGATCGACGTGCTCTCGCCAATCTCGCAGCATACGCTTGACGCTGATAAGACCGCTTTCGTCGCGCTCATGCGCCACCTGAAAGAAATCGATGGCGAGCAGCACACCGTGATTGCTGTACAAGTCGAAAACGAATCCGGAAACATCGGCAGCGTCCGCGACAATTCGCCTGAAGCCAACCACATGTTTGCAGGTACCGTCCCTGCCGACATGCTGGCGGCCGCGCACAAACAGCCAGGCACGTGGGCGCAGGTCTTCGGCTCCGACGCCGATGAATTGTTCCAGGTCTACTACCAGGCAAAGTACATCAACACCATCATTGCCGCCGGCAAGGCCGAGTTCGCAATTCCCTGCTACATCAATGTGTGGATCGACTACCCTGCAGCAGAACTCCCGCAGCGGCAACTGGAGATGCCCGGAATCGCATACCCAAGCGGCGGCGCCGTGCAGAAGGTTGTGGGGTTATGGCGCGCATTGGGTCCCGCGATCGACATGATAGGGCCCGACATCTACAGCGACGATTCGCAGTTCTACCGCGAAACGATGCAGGCCTATGACCGGCCTGACAACGCGCTTTGGATACCCGAAACCGGTCGCAGCGACGGCTTCGCCAAGTTCTTCTTCTATGCGTTAGGAAAAGGCGCGATCTGTTTCTCGCCCTTCGGTGTCGATGAATCCGGATGGAACATCCTCGGCGACGAGAAGTGGACCGCCCACGCCCGGAACTTCGCTCTGATTGGTCCGATGGATCGCGAGATCGCACAGCGAGAGTTCGACGGCAAACTCAAGACAGCCGTGGAAGAACCGGGGCATGCCACGCAGGAAGTCGATTTTGGCGATTGGCAGGCGACCGTTTCATTTGGATTCCCGCAACAGGATGGACGTCGCGCTCCCGGCACCAAGGATTTTCATGGCGCAGCTGTGATTGCGCAACTGGGCCCCGATGAATTTCTCGTCACCGGCGTGGATGCGAGCGTTACCTTCCATCTTCCCGGCAAGCCCGCGTGGATGCACAGCCAGCCTCTTACTGCGCAACAAGGCGTGTACGAAAACAACACCTGGAAACCGCTCCGCATCTTGAACGGCGACGAAACAGATCGCGGGCTTTCCTTCTATGAGAAGCCTGAAGTCGTCCGCGTGAAGATGGGCCGGTTTTGAATCGCGCAGCGCGGAATAGATTGAAGGATTCGGGACCACAGATCGCGATGGAGTCACTTGATCCGGACATTTGCCCCGTAAATCCCAGCCAGAGACTTGTCGGAACGAACACCCTGCACCGCGTCCGCACTGACATCGGGAAATCGCTGTTTCTGCTACACTCAGTAGAGCGTATTCAGCGGGAAACACACCAGGCATCGGCCCGCGGACTGCGCATTTCGAACATGTTCGGGGAGTGGCTCAGCCTGGTAGAGCACCTGGTTCGGGACCAGGGGGTCGGAGGTTCAAATCCTCTCTCCCCGACCAATATATTCAATAACTTACAGCAGAAGAATCCCGATTGAAAATCACGCTGTAGACGATTTTGTAGCTGTCAACGTCTTCAGGTTCTATGAGCAGAAGTTCTCAAGTGCATCTGATCCGGAGAGATGTCCGCTCCTTGGCGAAGTAAAGCAGTCCGCTCCTCTGCCACTTCCGGCCTTCGTCTTCCCTTCGGGGCTCCCACTTCCGGTTAAGATATGCGATCTTGGACTGCCCGATTCTCAGAACGACGGTCATTTCGGGCACGGTGATGAAACTGATCAGATATGGATGAAATTATCCTTTCAAGTTTATCATCCTCTCGATTTAACCGCGCATCGTCAGATTGAGGATGGTGAGGGTTGGCAATCAATTCCGTTCGAATTCGATCCAAACTCAATCCACATTTGTGGAGAATTCTGGAAGCATTGCAATCCTCATGCAGAAGGCCGAGCAGTAGATGCTCAATGCCGACATTCTTACTGGACATTCGGCTTGCTTCATCCTTCGCCGATCCGAGGACATTCTTGCTCTGATCGGTCAAGGGCAAGTTGCATAATTCTGACGCACCTTTGTCGGATACCTCATCCGTGTGGATTAGATCGCGCACCAAAGATTCGGAAACTCGAAATCGCCCAAGGAACGCAGGGTTCTCCCGTAAAATACCTAACAACAGATGTTCAGTCTCAACCGAGGGCGAAGTTGATCGGTTCGATTCATATTGTGCGAAGAAGATCGCGCGCTTCGCTTCTTCCGTAAATGGCATATTCATCACATTACTCCTCCGACAGAGTAGTCCGACCGTATCAATTGAAGCCATTCATGCAGTATTGGTACATTAGCCATGCGCTCCCCGGATCACCTGGTGATTGTGTTATCCAACGAAGCGCCCATGTGATGCACTGCTCTTCGCTTAAAACGGCCTTAGTGAACCTCCCGATAAGTCTCTCTTCCAGTCGGGTCGATCTTATTCACTGGGTCCCCAGTGGAGTAGAGATACTTGTGGATTGTTAGGGGTTTTTGGGGTTCGCCGTCCTCCGGATCCCTGGACATGAAGCGGCCGGTGGTTGGGTTGTAATACCTGGCGCGTAAATAGAGCAATCCAAGGTCAGAATCCCACTGTTTCGCCGCGAGGGTACGATGGGCCCCACGAAACTTCCTGTGTTGCGCAAATCGCGGCAGTCGTCATAGATGTAGACCTTGCATCGTAGTTGAATCCCAGGTCTCAAAATCGAGACCTGGGCCACCCGCCAGCTCCCAGCTGGGGGAGACGTGTCACCCTAAAACCCATGCGCAAGCATGGAAGACGAGCACAGAGGAAATGGACATCCACGACACAGCTCTATCGAGGTACGCCTGGCTTATCCGGGACCTCTCGTGCGGCCTTTGCCTTGAGATCGCTCAGAATTTCTTTTAGGCGTTCTAAGCCTTCGTCGCTACAGTATTGCCGTTGCGTCCCAGGAGGGTATTTATCTCGTAAATCCGAGCACTCGATGCGAATCGCGTCCAGTCGCTGATCGTTGATCGATATCGAAATGAAGTCGTCCCAGTCGTGGGCAGCTCCGACTCCATTCAGGAACTTCGAGATTTCTTGAATCATGTCTTCCGTAGTACGCTTCATATTCTTGACATCCATCCTGAACTATGGGCAGTAGTCCCAGAAGTCGTAATGCCAGTGGATAAGTGCGCCTGCGGATCCGATCGCAAGCCGGAACACCAAGCATTTGATGACGTTGTTCCATCCTAGACCTAGCCTTACGTATGCGTTGGTGTTGAGAGCCCCGGTCCCCCTCGCAAAGAAGTAATCGAATATTTCCCCCCGACCTGTCGGGTCCTTTGCATTGATTGGATCGCCGCCTGCATAAAGGTATTTGCGCAACGACTTTGGATCGGCGGGGTATCCGTCTGGACCGATGAGCTCGTGGTCATCCGGATCACGGGACAAGAACCTACCGGTGAGCGGGTTGTAATATCTGGCGCGGAGGTAGTAAAGGCCGAGGTCAGAATCAAACTGTTCACCGCGGTAGAGCATTTCGTTCGGTGTTGTGCCGCTCACCGTCCAGTGATTGCCGAAGGCGTCATATTCGTAGGTGTCGGTGATGGCGCCGACGCTGTTGGTCAAGTTGCGCACAGTGCCAAATCCATCGTATCCGTAGAAGCTCGGCGTCCAGGTATTCGAGACGACCTGGTATTGTCCGATGCGTTGCAGCCCGTCGGTGTAGGTTCGCGTGACTGCGCCGTTGGTCAATTCGTCCATGATCTGCGGGTATCCGGTCGGATTGAGATCATCGACGAGGTACTTGGTTGTTACGCCATTCACGGTTTTCGAGACCCGGTTCCCGTCGCCATCATACACCAGAGTCACGGTACCCCCCATGGAAACGAGATGGTTCTCGGCGTCGTACGTGAAAGACTTTCCACCGGTTGCGGTCACGTTGCCGTTCGGGTCGTAGGTCTCGGCCGAAAGCTCGTCATCGGCACTGTAGGTGCCGCTCACCGGCGAGACGCCGGAGAGGGTGGACGAATCCGACAGTCGGTTACCCACCGGATCAAGGGTATAGCTGAGACTTCCGTTCTTACCGCTGGGCGCGTTGCTGATCGTTTCGCCAGTCAGCCGGTAGATGCCATCGTAGGTCCAGGTCGCCTGGCGATTGTTCAGCTCAAGCCCACTGGTCTTGTTGCCCGTGGGACCCAACTGATAGCTGTAGCCGGTCTGCTGTGTGGCGATCTGTTTGAGGCGATTCAACTGATCGTAATTGAAGCCGTACTGCACGCCGTTGGAGTAGGCTGCGCTGGCCAGGTTGCTGGCATCATCGTAGGAGTACGTGGTGGTGCCAAGATGGCTGTCAACCGCTGTATGCAGTCGATTGAGGCTGTCGTAGGTGTAGCTCACCGAAGCTCCGCCCGTGTTCGAGGAAGAGATGGAGGCAAGATGCCCCGCGGC
>DATGFX010000041.1:0-1728 GCA_035308825.1 Occallatibacter sp.
CGCCGTTCTTGGACACCGCGTACAGGCAAGGCTACAGGACGGCCGTTTTCCCAACCAAAAAGATGGGGCAGCCTCTGCTCGGTTCCGAGCGCCGCAAGATCAAGGCTACCAACGTAGGCCTCGATTTCGAATCCGGCGGCCAAACGGCGGCGGTGAAAATCAAATTCCGAGCACGGTCCCAGCGGATATGGCGCGAGCAAGAGCGAGATCGCGGCGAGGACTGGCCTGCACCCGGTTCCGAAGACACCGAGTTAGGTGTTTTGATGGGACCGGAGGTGGATCATGGAGAGACGAAGATTTACGCGGGAGTTCAAGCTTGAGGCTGTGCGGCTGATCAGGGATCGGGGGGTGTCGTATGCGCAGGCATCCGAAGACCTGAAGGTACATCCGACGCAGCTGCGCAATTGGGTGAAGGCGTTTGCGGACGATCCGCAGCATGCATTCCCCGGCCAGGGTCAGATGAAGCCCGAGCAGCTGGAGATCGCGCGGCTCAAGCGCGAGGTGATCAAGCTGAAGGCCGAGCGCGACATCCTAAAAAAAGCCGCGGCCTACTTCGCGAAGGAATCGACGTGAAGTTCGGCTTCATCGCGAAGCACCGGGGGATCTGGCCGGCGGATTGGTTGTGCGGGGCGCTCGGTGTCTCGCGGGGTGGCTTCTATGCCTGGCGGACACGACCGCGCAGTCAGCGCAGCAGGAGCAATGAAGAGCTTGGCGCGAAGGTTCGGGCAAGCTTCATCGGCAGCGATCGAACCTACGGCGCCAGGCGAGTGTGGCATGACATGCTGGCGGAAGGAATCGCATGCGGTCTGCATCGGATCGAGCGATTGATGCGACTACAGGCTCTTAAAGCCCGTCCGCGCCGGCGGCGACTGCCGCCCGATTTGGGTGAGCGGCAGATCGCCGCCGTCGCTCCGAACGTGCTCGACCGCACCTTTGAGGCGCCTGCTCCGAACCGCAAATGGATCGCCGACTTCACCTATGTGTGGACAGCCGAAGGTTGGCTCTATGTGGCGGTCGTGATCGATCTGTTCTCACGCCGCGTGGTCGGCTGGTCGATGAGTGCCGAGATGACCGCACAGCTTGTCACCGATGCCCTGGTGATGGCGATCTGGCGGCGAGGCAAACCCGATGCACTGCTGCATCACTCCGATCGCGGCAGCCAATACACCAGCGAGCAGTTCCAGAAGCTGATGGCCGATCACGGCATCGTCTGCTCGATGAGCCGCGCAGGCAACGTCTGGGACAACGCCGCGATGGAGAGCTTCTTCTCGTCACTGAAGACCGAGCGCACAGCGCGCAAAACGTATCGGACGCGCGATGAGGCAAAAGCTGATGTGTTCGATTACATCGAACGCTTCTACAATGCTAAACGTCGTCACTCGACAATCGGCTACAGAAGCCCCATGGAGTTCGAGATGCAGGCGGGATTAGCTTAGGCGGGTGTCAACCGAACCGGGTGCAGGCCATGGGGCATAGAATGATGTTTGTGATGACCACAATAAGACGGGAAGGTTGGGTCAAAACCCAAATGAGAACAGTCCAAATTCCGCTAACGATAGAAGAAGTGAAAACAAACATAAGCCAACTCCATCGATTTCGACGCCTGAGTGAGGTGGTCCGGGTTTTCTAAACAGATTTTCCGCTTCGATAAGTGGAGCGTCTGCAAAGGTTAGGCTGCCAAGCGGAGTAGCAGCGAGTGAAGTAGGCTTGATCGGGTGTTATGCCGTC
>DATGFX010000042.1:0-1792 GCA_035308825.1 Occallatibacter sp.
CAGGCACTCGAGCAAACCAACTGGAATCGGAAGCAGGCGGCAGCGTTGCTGAAGATCAGTTACAAAGCTCTGCTTTACAAGATCCGCCAGTACGGCATTGCGGAAGTGCGCAGCCATCACAAACTCTCGGCCGGGGCCTGAGCCAAGACCGCATCGATATAAACTACAATCGGCAGTCGATCCGACTATGCGGTCGTGTCGGTGATTGTCGCCTCATGTGCCGGCGTTCCCCGCCATAGAGTGGACAAAACTGGGCCTACCTTGCACTTCTTATGCAGCCGCTACACAATGACGGGCAGGGGCCCCATTGCGCTAAGGGTAGTCCGATGGCAGACATTTTCCTCTCGGGAGAATTCGTAGAAGCGTTCCCCGACGCGCTCGTTGCCGTAGAACGCGACGGAACCATCGCCCAGATCAACTCTCAGGCAGAAGACTTGTTTGGTTATCGCCGAGAAGAATTGTTGGGACAAAAAATCGAACTTCTCGTTCCCGAACGCTACCGGCGGCCTCACCAGGGGCATCGTGAAGATTTTGCGCAGAATCCGAAGATTCGGCGCATGGGCGCGGGACTGGATCTGTATGGACGTCGCAAAGATGGGTCCGAGTTCCCCGTTGAAATCAGCCTCAGTCCGATTTCTCTCGGCGACCGGGCACTTGTCCTGAGCGCCATTCGTGACATCAGCGACCGCAAGAAAATCGAAGAAGAACTGAGACGGGCACACGCGGAGCTTTCGCGGAGGACATCACAGCAGATCGGCGAATACCGTGGCCAGCTCGCTTCGATCGTTGATTCCTCCGATGACGCAATTGTCGGCAAAGACCTCGAGGGACGCATCACCGCCTGGAATCGAGGGGCAGAGCGAATTTATGGATACACCGCCGAGGAGACGATCGGAAAGAACATCTCACTGCTGGCTCCGCGCGATCGCCCCGACGAGATTCCCCAAATCCTGGAAAAGATTCGGCGTGGCGAGAGTGTCGAGCACTTCGACTCCGTCCGCATCGCGAAAGATGGCCGACGGCTCGACGTCTCGATCTCTGTATCGCCGATCCGCGAGGCGGGAGGGCGCGTGATAGGAGCTTCTGCCATTGCCCGTGACATTACTGCACAAAAACGCGCCGAAGAACATCTTCGGCAGGCGCAGAAAATGGAGGCGATCGGGCGTCTTGCGGGCGGCATGGCCCACGACTTTAACAACATCCTCGGCGTCATCAGCGCCTGCGCCGAGTTGTTGCGCACACGCGTTGATGCGAAATCCGACATGGGTCAATACGTGACGAACATGCGGCAAGCCGTGGATCGAGGTGCCTCGTTGACACGGCAACTGCTCGCATTCAGCCGCAAGAACGTGGTTCAACCGCAAGTCCTCAACCTGAATGAGCGTTTGAAGGATGTAGCCAAGTTGCTGCGTCCGTTGATGGGAGAAGACGTTGAAATCGTGATCTCGCCGCAAATTGAACCAGCCATTGTGGAAGCCGATCCAGGACAGCTCGATCAGGTCGTGCTGAACCTCGCGGTGAACGCTCGCGACGCCATGCCGAATGGGGGCAAGTTCATCCTCGAAACGTCAAAGGTGAAAACTGACGAGATCTTCGGCCAGATACACAAGCCGCTGGCCGCTGGAAACTACGTGATGTTGGCGGTCAGCGACACCGGTGTTGGAATGGACCCCGCCACGGTGTCGAGGATCTTCGAACCCTTCTTCACAACAAAAGAGGTCGGCAAAGGCACAGGCCTCGGGCTGGCGATGGTCTATGGGATCGTTCAGCAGGCAGGGGGGCATATCTGGGT
>DATGFX010000043.1:0-165158 GCA_035308825.1 Occallatibacter sp.
CTGAACGCAGCGTCGGACTCGTAACCCACCGAGCGGGCGACGTCGATGAGCTTCTTGTCACGCTCTTCGAGTAGCTGGATCGCCTTAAGCATCCGCCACTCGGTCACGTATTCCAGTGGCGTTTGTCCGAGTAGCTCTTTAAAGCGTGCTGCGAATGCGGAGCGTGACATTCCGGCTGCTGTGGCAATCGATTCGACCGTCCAAGGTGAGTCCACGCAATTGTGAACAGCGCTCAAGGCCGTGCCGATTTGAGGATCAAAGATCGCACCCAGCCATCCCTTGTCGCGTTCCGATCCCGAAGCGATATGCGCCCGGAGTACCTGGATAAACAGAACCTCAGCGAGCCGGGTGGAGACGACTTCCGATCCCGGCGACTGTTCTGCCATTTCCGAAGCGAGCGCCTGCACTGTGTTGTGAAGAGCAAA
Organism: Occallatibacter sp.; assembly: GCA_035308825.1. Classification (GTDB taxonomy): domain Bacteria; phylum Acidobacteriota; class Terriglobia; order Terriglobales; family Acidobacteriaceae; genus Telmatobacter. Next base: position 426 of record DATGFX010000043.1, read on the forward strand.
TGTGCGTGCCTCATCGGACTTCATCAGAATGAAGCTCGGCAATAACTGAGTGATGGGCTTCAAGCTGGCGCGATCAAAACTCAAGGAACCACAGACGATTGTTGTCGGTGCGCCACCGCCTCCATGAAGAACGACATTGCCGTTGGCTTTGGCTCCGATCTCGCGGAAGGTTGACCTTGGACGTGTTCGCGGGCTGTCGCGCAAAACAATCGACGTCCCCTTGGCCACCAGAAAGCAATCACCACCGGTGAGGGGGATCGGCTCCGGAATCCCATCGACACTCAGCCAGCAGTTGCCCCGCGACAGCATGGCGAAGTGCGCCAGATCTGAGGGTGGCACCTTCTTGCCGGAGGACGTGACTTCTTCTTCTCTCTGATTTCCCTGTCTCACGCCCCACGGGGCTGTAGCTTCGAGCCGGTGCAGACCGAAAGCGGTAACGTGCATCGTTCTAAAGATGTCTGTTATCGGGTCCAACTTTGCCTCACACAACTGGACGAATGGACAAGAACTTTGGACTTCTGGGCAATTCTCGTACGACACCAGAGAATCTAGTCTACTGTACCGAATTTGAAGGGAGCAATTATGGGAAAGCTTGAGGGAAAGGTTGCGGTCATCACGGGTGGGGCTACCGGCATTGGCCGCGCCGCAGCGAAGCGCTTCATCGAAGAAGGCGCCGTGGTCTTCATCTTCGGCCGCCGACCAGCAGAGCTCGACGCCGCGGTGGCCGAACTCGGGCCCCAAGCCCGCGCGGTCAAGGGCTCGATTTCTGATCTGGCCGACCTCGACCGACTCTACGCGGCGGTGAAGGCCGAGCGCGGAACTCTCGACATCGTCTTCGCCAATGCCGGGGCAGGGAGCCCGCTTTCGCTCGGCAAGATCACCGCCGAGCACATTGACGAGACCTTCGACACGAATGTGAAGGGTACGATCTTCACGGTCCAGAAGGCGCTGCCGCTGATGAGAAATGGCGGTTCGATCATTCTGACGGGCTCGAGCGCCGGTACCACGGGCGCCCCGGGCATGAGCGTCTACAGCGCGAGCAAGGCGGCAGTGCGCAACCTCGCGCGGACTTGGGCGGAAGAGCTGAAGGGCACGGGCATTCGGGTGAACGTACTGTCGCCCGGGGCGACTGCGACCGAACTCGCGAAGGCAGCGCTAGGCGAGGAGGGCCAAAAGGTCTACGCCTCGATGACTCCGCTCCAGCGCATGGCCGATCCCGCGGAGATCGGGGCGGCGGCGGCCTTTCTTGCGTCGGACGATAGCAGCTTCATGACTGCCAGCGAGCTCGCTGTTGACGGCGGCCTGGCGCAAATCTAACGCAATACGCCCGAGAGCAAATTCAACCTATAAAGACAACGAAGACGCAAAGGAGAAAACATATGAGCAATAACCATGGACAGAAATTGACGGGCAAAGTTGCGGTAATCACTGGCGGAAGCAGCGGGATTGGCTTGGCCACAGCCAAGCGCTTCGTTGAAGAAGGCGCGCATGTGGTAATCGCTGGTCGACGTGAGAAGGAGCTGAAAGATGCCGCAGCTTTCATCAAGGGAACCGTCACGACGGTCGCGGGTGACGTGTCGCGCTTGGAAGATCTGGACCGGCTCTATGCCGTCGTGAAAGAGAAACATGGTCACATCGACGTTCTCTTCGCGATCGCGGGCGCGGGTACAATCGCACCGCTTGCCGTGGCTACTGAGGCACATTTTGATCAGACCTTCGACGTGAATGTGAAGGGGCTGTTCTTTACGGTGCAGAAGGCCCTTCCCCTCTTCAACGACGGCGGCTCGATCATCCTGAACTCTTCGGTCTCGAACGTTTTGGGGCTCCCTGGGTTTAGCGTCTATGCCGCGAGTAAGGCGGCCGTGCGAAACTTCGCGCGCGCCTGGACTCTCGAGCTGAAAGACCGCAGGATCCGCGTGAATTCGATGAGCCCCGGACCAACCGATACCCCGGCCTTGGCGACAACGACGGGCCTTTCCCCTGAACAGGCCGAACAAGCGGCGGCACAGTTCACCACGCAGATCCCAATGGGTCGCAGAGGCATGCCTGAGGAAATTGCGGCAGCAGTCGTGTTCCTCGCCTCGGATCAAAGTTCTTACATCACCGGTGTGGATCTCGCCGTCGATGGAGGCATGGCCCAGGTCTGACCCATGTGGCCTCATAAATGGACGAATAGACAAAACATTTAGACGGCTGAGCAGTTCTCGTTCAGGGTCCGAGAAATCTATTTTCTGTACGCAATGCGCCCCGGAAAGCTGAAATTCTCATCACCACAGATCGGAGAAGTAGCATGAGCTATTCAATTGTAGGATTCGGCAAGATAGGCCAGGCTCTCGCCAGCGCCTTCACCCGTAAGCACATCAACGTGACTGTTGCGAGCCATCGCCCGCCCGAGGAGTTGGAGCCGCAGGCTCGGGCGATTGGACCTACAGTCATCGCCAAGTCGCTGCGAGATGCACTCGAGGCCGACACAATCATTTTGGCAGTGCCATTCGGAGAACATCGCGAGGTTGCGAAAGTGCTTCCCAGTTGGAAGGGCAAGACGGTCATCGATGCGATGAACGCGTTAGTTCCATCTGAGGATGTGGATGGTCTGGTGTCCTCCGCCTTCGTTGCGAAGTCGTTCACCGGCGCCAAGCTCGTGAAAGGCTTCAATCACCTGCCTGCGGCCAACCTGGCTGCCGATCCAATCGTCCGAGGGAGCCATCGGGTCGTCTTTCTCTCGAGCGACGACGAGGACGCGATCGCTCCCGTGGCGGATTTGGCCAAGCAGCTCGGGTTCGCACCCGTCAAGCTGGGAAAGCTCAACGAAGGTGGCGCTCTGGTGCACGCACGCGACCGCGTTTGGGGGCCACTGATCTTCCAGGATCTGTTCAAAGAGAAGCAGTAATCGATCAATGACCGTGTGATCTGGCACGAGAAGCGCTATTCCAAAATGCTCGATTCGGTCGGATACGCGCTGATGTCAGGGAAAAGGAGATTTCGATGAGCACACAGCAAAATGTCGAAGTCGTGAAGAATTTTCTTGCAGCACTCGGACGCCGCGATAAGCAGGGTCTGCTGGCGTTGTCCGCCGAAGATATGGAGTGGATCATTCCGGGCGAGAGCTGGCCACTGGCCGGCACGCATAGTAAAACTTCCAAACCCGCGTGCCCGCGCCGTCGCGAAATAGCAAACAAGAAGCAGATCAGGCGCATTGCACACGATAGGCGCGTGGCACTGCGCCACTTCGCGCGGACCTGACCGGCCTTCCGCCGATTCGCGTGCACGTCGGTGATCACGAAGTGCTGCTCGATGACTCGGTCCGTTTTGTCGAGCGGGCTCTAGCGGCCGGAGTGGATGCACAACTCGATATCTGGGAAGGCATGGTCCACGGCTTCCCGGGATCAGTGGGCCAGCTGAGCGCCTCGACGCAGGCACTTCAGCGGATCGGGGCATTCCTCTCCGAACGATTCACGTCTGTTCGGAGGATGGATTGAAAAGGCTCTATTCAAGCGGCCTCGAACCGGCTATGAGGATGTCTACGAGTCTCCTGGCGCTTTGCTGCCAATCAGCGCCGGAGGCCACATAGGAGAGGCCGATCAACGCCCGAAGCAGATCAGAGGCGTCAACGTCTCTTCGCACGTCGCCGCTCTTTTTAGCGCGCTTCACCAGTTCGTCGATTGCTCCCTGAACCAGGCTGCGAGAACCCTCATAGAGCCTGGAAGGGCCTCCGGCAACGCTGTTGAGAGCGGGCGCAATGATGTGCTTGGCCGCGATGTAGTCGACGAACAGCAGCAACCAGGCGCGCAGGGCCTCGACCGGGGACATCGCGGCAGCGAAGCCGTGCGCTGCCGCTGCCAGCTTTTCCACCTCGCTCCGGTAGACCGCTTCGATCAATGCATCCCGTGTAGGGAAATGGCGATACAAGGTACCGGCTCCAACACCCGCCTGCTTCGCGATGTCGTCCAGACTGGTAGCCGCGCCGTGGCGCGTAAAAGCCCCCTTCGCCACTTCGAGAATTCGCTCGCGGTTCCGCTGCGCGTCGGATCGCGGCTTTCGCGGGACGGGTTGCGTGCGTTTCTTCATCATCTCCAAAATATATTGCAACCGGAGACTATCTCCGATTATCTACTCACTCGGAGACTGTCTCCGATTTAATCGGGGCGGCTGCTTTTTGTCAATTCGAACTGTAAGGAAGTAAAGGAGATCCCTATGCGTGTTTTCGTGACAGGTGCAACAGGATTCATCGGTTCCAGGATTGTCCCGGAACTGATCGGCGCAGGTCACCAGGTGCTCGGTCTTGCACGCAGCGATGCGGGCGCCCAGTCTCTGGTCGCAGCTGGCGCTGAAGTCCATCGCGGCGATCTGGAGGACCTGGAAAGCCTCCGTAGCGGCGCCGCTGCGTCCGATGCCGTCCTTCACGTCGCTTTCCGGCACGACTGGACGAAGTTTGCGGAAAGCTGCGAACTCGACAAACGTGCGATCGAAGCCATCGGCGCCGTGCTCCAGGGTTCCAGCCGTCCGTTTATTGTCAGCTCCGGAGTCGCAGTGGCTCAGGGGCGCGCCGCCACGGAGGACGATCCGCCGCTTTCTTCTCCATCCCTGCCCCGCGTATCCGAGGTGACCGCTCTTGCGCTCTTGGAGCGCGGCGTGCATGCCTCGGTGATGCGCTTACCGCAAGTCCACGACACGGAAAAGCAGGGACTCATCACTCCCCTGATTGCGATAGCACGCGCGAAGGGAGTCTCGGCATACGTCGGCGATGGACTCAATCGCTGGCCTGCAGCGCACGTAACAGATGTCGCCCGTCTCTACCGGCTCGCTGTGGACAAGTTCACCGCGGGAGCCCGGTACCACGCAGTCGCAGAAGAGGGGGTGCCGTTGAAAGACATTGCCACCGCCATCGGCCGCGGCCTCAACGTGCCTGTCATTTCTATCTCACCGGAACAGGCCGAAGGACATTTCGGCTTCCTCGGGTTCTTCGCTGGACGGGACGCTCACATTTCCAGTGCGCAGACCCGAGCCAAGCTGGGTTGGAACCCGACTGGCCCTGACCTCCTCACCGATCTTGGAAATATGCGTTATGCGCAGGCCTGAGCAAAGGCACAACGACACTGCGTACCAACCAAACGCAACTCAGCCAATTTGAGAGGAATCAATATGGAGAAGACATGGTTCATCACAGGCGCTTCTCGCGGTTTTGGCCGCATCTGGGCCGAGGCCGCACTCAAGCGTGGAGATAAGGTCACGGCCACGGCGCGAAGGCTCAAAGACATCGCGGACCTTAAAGAGCGTTTCGGAGACGCGGTCCTGCCAATGGCCCTCGACGTGACCAATGCGGAGCAGGTGCCCCAGGTCGTTCAGCAGGCGTTCAAGCATTTCGGCAGGCTGGATGTTCTTGTGAACAATGCCGGCACGAGCCTTTTCGCGGCTACAGAGGAGGCGAGCGACGAACAGATCCGCGACTTGTTCGACGCGAACTACATCGGGATGGTTCGGGTGTTGCGATCGGCCCTGCCTCTGCTGCGGAAGCAAGGGAACGGACACATCCTCGGGGTTTCGAGCGGTCTTGGGATTACGGCGCTGCCGCTCATCGGCTTCTACTGTGCCACGAAATGGGCAGTGGAAGCTCTGCACGAAAGCCTGGCGCAGGAGTTGAGACCCTTCGGCATCAAGGTGACGCTGGTTGAGCCTGGAGCGTACGCGACCGACTTCGGCAAATCTGCACAGATCGCAGATGCTCTGGAACCATACGCCGAGTTCCGGAAACAGTTTCTGACGCGCCTTGCCAACCTGGAACGCGGCGACCCGGAGGCGACTGCGGAGGCCGTCCTGAAGCTTGTGGACACGAACGATCCGCCGCTGCGACTCGGACTGGGCAACACGATTCTGCCGAGAGCACGCGCCGCGTATCGAGAGCGACTGGCGGAATGGGAAGCGTGGGAGAACGTTGCGAATGCGGCGCAGGGCGAACCGAAGGAAACGATGGCGGCGTGGATCGAGCAGCTGAGTCACGGGACTCCGGATCAGGCATGATGCTGCGGATGAATTCGTTTTCGCGGCAGGCGGGACAGAATGATCGGAGCTCGCCGGAGATGATCGGAGACAAACACCGAAATAAGCAAACGCCATAGGAGGTTGTATGACAAACACGAAGGCCCTCATTGAGCAGGCGTATTCCGCATTTAACCGGCGGGATATCGACGGTGCATTGGCACTGATGACCGAAGGCGTGAGCTGGCCCAAGGCTTCAGAGGGCGGCAAGGTTATCGGAAAAGAAGAGATCCGCGCCTATTGGACTCGACAATGGGGCGAGTTCGATCCCCATGTCGAACCGCTGGAAATCACCGAGAACGGTAGTGGCAAAGTCCGCGTCAGGGTGCACCAACTCGTCAAAAGCCTTCAAGGGGATGTCCTATCGGACAGCGACGTTCTCCACGCATTCACTCTGAATTCAGGTCTTATCGCAGCCATGGACCTTGGGGATGAGGACGATTCAACTGCTGGTCCATCTGCTGCGTTTGCCCATCGATCTTGACGGGCAACCACACCGCCGGTCTGTGTTGCAGAGAAGACTGCAGGCCTCCGATTCGGGGGCAAAGAAGCATAACATTAGCTTCAAAATGGAGGTCGGGCCCTTGAGCTACATCGTTGCGTCGATCGGAAGTTTCCGCGAAGATGTGCGCTTCGCCGCCAGGCAGTTCCGGCGTGCACCAGCGTATGCCATCTTCACCACACTGGTTCTTGCCCTCGGCATCGGCACCGTCACGGCCATGTTCACTATCAGTTATGGCGTTCTGATGAAGCCGTTGCCGTTTCGGGCCGACCGCCAACTGTTTTACGTCGCTGAGAGCACCGCTAAAGGCGACGACCTTTTCGCAGCCTCCTACCCCGAGATCACGCAATGGCAGCAGGCAACCACGAACATTGACGATATTGCGTTTGCCTGGAACTATGTAAATATCATTGACGCTCCTGCCGGCGCGGAGATGATCTCCTCGGTAACAGTGAGTCCCAATCTATTTACTCTGCTGGGTGTCGAGCCAATCATCGGTCGCGGCTTTCTGCCGAACGAAACAATCTCGGACCATCCCAATGTCGTGCTGTTAAGTTACGACACATGGCAGCGCAGTTTCGCGGGCAATCGCAACGTGTTGGGAAAAACGGTACACATCGGCGCAACTGCGTATAGCGTCATGGGGGTCATGCCCAAGCAATTCCGCTATCCCCTCGACGACACCCGCGCGGAAGTCTGGGTGCCGGTCGAGCGCAGTGCCCTGGTCCCCAAGCCCGATGATCCCTACGGGTCACCGTTGGGTCCTATTGTTCGTCTGCACGCCGGCGTCCGGCCCGAGGCCTTTGCAAGCGTGCTGGCACGTGTGCATTCGCGATTTGTAAAGAGCGACAAGCCCAACCGAATCCGCCTTGTGCGCCTCCGCGATGACCTGGTGCGCGATGTCCAGCCTGCGCTTCTGGCCCTCGAGATTGCGGTGGCCATCGTCTGGCTTATTGCCTGCAGCAACGTGGCTGGCCTGCTTCTGGCGCGTGTTGCGGCGCGCCGCACTGAGATAGCGGTGCGCTCCGCGCTGGGAGCCGGGAGGCGCCGCATGGTTGCGCAGTTTCTCACCGAGTCGCTCTTGCTCAGCACTGCTGCGGCAGTCGGTGGGCTGGGGATTGCCGCCCTCATCCTGCGCATACTCCGCCACATTTTGACCACCGCGCTTCCGATGGCACAAAACGTTCGGCTTGACTGGTCCATCTTTGCAGGCCTTGTCGTTCTCACCCTCCTCACAGCCCTCGCCTTTGGTACCGTGCCCGCGCTCCTCGCTGCATGGGCGGGAACTGAAGCAGGCTTGAGGAACAGCGGCCGCAGCCAATCCAGCGATCGCCGCCACAACCGGGCGCGCGCCGTACTCCTCGTCAGCGAAGTCGCCCTATCCATCGCCTTGCTTACCGGCGCCGGCCTCATGATGCGCACGATGTACGCCCTGCGCCACGTTCCGCTGGGCTTCCGCACCGACCACCTTCTGGTCACCAGCCTGACCGCGCCCGGCGATCTTTATAGGGATCAGGACATAGGCTCCGCCGCCTGGCAGCCGCTGCTCGATGCGGTGCGCCAACACCCCGCCGTCAAAGGTGCGGCACTCTCCACAGTCATGCCACTAAAGCACCCCGTCGAGTGGCTGACCCTCGTCTATAAGACCAACTGGACCGAAGACAATGTCACTGCCGTCGTTCGCGCCGCCTCACCGGGGTTGATGGATGTGCTCGGTATACGCATGCACAGCGGCCGTTTCTTCAACTCAAACGACACCGCCTCCAGCATCCCGGTAGCGGTAGTCAATCGCGTATTTGTTGATCGATACCTCGGCGGGGGTGACGCACTCGGCAAGCAGTTTCGATATGGAAGAAAACCTGTCACAGCAACGGTCATCGGGGTCATTGACGATATCCACCAGGACTCCCTGACCGAAACCAGCCGGCCCGAATTCTATATCTGCATCCCGCAGATAGCACGCGACAATCCACTCTACTTGACGATCGTTAGCAAATACATGGAGATTGCCATCCGCACCGAAGTTGCCCCCGGCACGATGGTTGGCGAGTTGCGTCGCCAGATCTCTGAAGTCAATCCCCATCTCGCCATCGGCGAATTCTCGACTATGACTGAAGCCGTGGAAGACTCTATCGGTGCACAGAAACTGGCAGCAGGAGTCGTGGGCGTTTTCGGCGGGCTCGCGCTGCTCATCACCCTCGTCGGTCTCTACGGTCTGCTCACCTATATGGTCGAACAGCGGACCAGGGAGATCGGCATTCGCATGGCGCTGGGTGCCGACCGCGCTGCTGTTATCCGTCTGATTATCCGCCAGGCCCTCTTGCTCATGTCTCTCGGAGCTGCAGCCGGAGTTTGCATCGCTCTCTGGAGCAACCGCCTGCTGCACGCATTCCTCTATGGTGTCACCGCATCCGATCCCTGGGCTCTCGCTCTGGCGCCCCTTGTGCTCGTCCTCTGCGGATTGGTCGCCGCGGCCGTCCCTGCGCGTCGCGCTGCCGGCCTGGACCCGGTCGACGCGCTAAGAGCGGAGTAAAAACCATCTGGCTGGTAATTCGGCACGCTATTCACAGAGGAGGTCTATGCTTACTGCTCGCTCCGGGGCGCCGGTCGATTCCCCCAACACAATCGAGATTCGCACGCTCGCGCCCGGCTATGACACCACTGCGTTCCTCGAGCTACGGCGCATGGCGGCAAACTATATGCGCAAAGAGCGGTCAGGCGACAGTCTGCAGGCAACCGCGCTTGTCCATGAAGTCTTTCTGCGGCTGGTGGAAGTGGATAATGTCAGCTGGCAGGATCGCGCGCATTTCTTCGCCGTATCGGCAAACATGATGAGGCGGATCCTGGTGAATCGAGCCCGCGCAAAGAACATGACCAAACGAGGCAACGGCGCGGTCCATGTGAACTTCTATGAAGCACCGGAGATCGCGTCAGACTCAAGGGACCGGGAGATGGTGGCCATCGACGACGCGTTGAATGAGCTCGCGGAAATCGACCCGCGTAAAGCAAGAGTCATCGAGCTTCGATTCTTCGGAGGATTGAGCGTCGAGGAAACGGCGGAAGTGTTGAAGATCTCTCCCCAAAGCGTGATGCGCGATTGGAAGATGGCTAGGGCCTGGCTTCTCGCCCAACTCGCTCGGTGAACGGGCTTGCTTAAACAGGCTCTATTTGACTGTCTATCGTTGGATCAATACGGGAGACGGACTTCTCACCGGGGATCTTCTCGTTTCGCGGTAAATCGCCAAATCGCGTTTCCAGCCCGTCGCTGGAAACGTGATTTGCCCTGAAGCCATCAACGCACAGGTCAGGCTTGGTCGAGCGCCGCATATGCTTCAGAGAAGAACTTGCGGAAGATCTCAGAATATGTCGGGCCTTCCACCAATCTCTGCGAAAAGAGCAGAACGATCGTGCGGGTCTTGTTATCCCAGTAGGCAACCGTACCGTATCCACCGTCCCATCCGAATCCGCGTGGCTCGCCAGGTTCTTGCTTTTTGATTACGGAAAGACCGTAGCCCCAGCCGCGGAGATCCCAAAAGCCGGGGACGAATGTCGAACGCGCCTTTACTTCCTGCGGAATGTTGTCGGTGGTCATCGCTTTCACGGATTCTGCCGAGAGCACCCGAGTTTTTCCAGCTTTGCCTTCGTTCAGCATCATCTCAGCGAAGGCGGCGTAGTCGTCGACCGTCGATACCAATCCGCCATGCGCTCCTGGGAAACCGTGCAGTTTCGCGAAGAAGCTTGATTGGCCGGATGGATCCCATACCTCCAGCTTTCCCGTTTGCTGGTTCTTCTGGTAGGTCACAGGCAGTCTATGTAATTTGTCGGGCGGCACCACGAATCCGGTGTCCCTCATCCCGATTGGCTGGAAGACTCGCTCTGCAAATACTTCGCCCAGGGGCTTGCCCGCCGCGCGTTCAATCAAAGCTCCAAGGAGAGTGATCGAAGTATCGTAGCGCCACACCTCTCCGGGCTGATCCATCAACGGCAACTCCGCCAGCGCGGCGATCCATTCATCGGCACTCTTTGCAGTCGGCATTCTGAACGGAATAAATACGCCGGTCTGCATCATGGCTTTCATAATGGGGTAATCGCCTGGACTCATAATCGCGCCCATGCCCATCCGCATCGTCAGCAGATCGCTCACGAGGATGGGGCGCCTGGCTGGAACGGTATCATCCAGCGAGCCGTCGAGGCGCATGAGCACACGGCGGTTGGCAAGCTCCGGGATCAAACGATCAACCGGTTCGTCGAGGGAGAGTAAACCGTCCTCAACCAGACTCATGGTCACCGCGCCGGTAATCGGCTTGGTAATGGATGCAATGCGGAAAATGGTATCGCGGCGCATGGCAGGCCCGGCGCCGAATTCATGGTTTCCTATAGCGTCAACATGGGTCTCGCCGTTACGGTAGAGCAACGTCACCAGACCTGGACGTTCTCCTGCGGCCACATAGGCGGCCATCGTTTCATACAGACGCCTCAGACCGTCCCGTGAAATTCGGGTGCCCTGCATTCTTTGTCCTTTCGCGAGCATTTGAAGTTCGCTTTGAGAGCCGAGCGTTGTGGCGGCCACACCCGCTAGAAAGCTGCGACGCGTGGGACGTTTGAAGGGAGAGGGAGAAGTTTCAGTGCTCATCACCGCGCCATTTTTTCGCTAAAGGCTTTCTATCAGATGGCCTCAAGGAGGGCATAATCGCCAAATCGCAATCAGAACAGTCATCAGGACACTCATTTCTGGGGCTCGAGTCCCGAACGACGGTGCCTCGTGAACCCTGGTTAGTCACCACAGAGTCACCAGCGAAATGATCTCGATCAGGAAAATCTCATAAGCTATTTGTCTTATTGGCGTCCCCGACGGGATTTGAACCCGTGTTATCGCCGTGAAAGGGCGGTGTCCTAGGCCGGGCTAGACGACGGGGACGCTGAAATAGAAGGGCAGAACGACGGTCGGAATGGCCGGAATGCGCCCCCTAAAAGGGTATCAATGCGCTTGTAAGCTGTCAAAATACTTCCGCCTGCGCGCATGAGAAGGACCCGGACCCCGGGGGTGGCTTGAAGCATCCACGTCAACTTTGACGATGATATTTCCGGTCCCGTGCCAGGAGGGTGGATGCAGCACCGACGAGCACCCCACTTCGCTCGAGCTGATCGAAGAGCTGACCCCCGGCGGCATGAATGGCATGGTCGTCCCGCGCGCCCTATGACGCGGCGGCGGCATGATTCGGACAGCCGCGGCAGGCTGGAAACGTCCCTGATTTATCCTCAAGAGGATGCGCCGCTATCGCTATCTTGATTTGCTTACCATTGGATTCGTAGTGGTGCTGCTCATTTCGAACCTGGTAGGTCCGAAAATCTGCCAGCTGGGGCCGCTGCGGCCGAGCGCGGCCGAGTTCCTGTTTCCCCTCACCTATATTTGTGGCGATGTGTTCACGGAGGTGTATGGATACGGCTCATCGCGGCGGGCCATCTGGCTCGGGTTCTTCGCGATGGCGTTGCTGGCGGCGATGGGACAACTGGCCGTCGCGCTTCCGCCGGCTCCAGAGTGGAGAGGCCAGCAGGCGTATGTGACGGTTTTCAGCCTGGTGCCACGATTCGCCGGCGCGAGCCTGGTTGCCTACTGGGCCGGAGAGTTCACCAATAGCTACACGCTGGCGAAGCTCAAGCTGATCACGGGCGGCAAATGGCTGTGGACCCGGACCATCGGCTCGACCGTGACCGGGCAGCTGGTCGATACGGCGGTTATCATCCTGATCGCATTCGGCGGCGTGCAGCCTCTGCCGATGTTGGTGCGGATGGTTGTGTCGTCGTACCTGATCAAGGTGGCGGTCGAGGTGGTTGCCACTCCGGTGACCTACCTGGTGGTGGGCTGGCTCAAGCGGGCCGAGGGAGTTGATGCCTTCGATTCCCGGACGAACTTCAGCCCGTTCGTGTGGCAGAGCGAAAACGCCTCATAGGACGTTTTTCCGGTCCCGTTCCCCTGGAGCAAAGTTTTTTGCGACAATGAGGGTGCGGCATACATCGAAAAAACGTTTCATTTCATGAGTCTGCCGGATTCGGCAGCCGGGAATCAGACCGAATTGGCCGATGCGTTTGACCGACCCCGCGGATCATGCACGGTGATTTTGCGATCTGCCGCATAAAATGCCGGTCTAAGCTACCTGGCGCCAGAAGAGAAGGGGCAAGTGAACATTTCTGTGAATCGTATTCTTTTTTCCAGTTGTGCAGGGATTGTGGCGCTTGCGGCGATTGGCTGCAACAAGGCGCAACCGGCCGCAGCTCCGCCGGGCGGCGGCATGCAAGGCATGCCCGTGAAGACCGAAACTGTCGCACTGTCGCCGGTAGCGCAGAGCAATGAGTATGTCGCGACGATCAAATCGCGGCGGTCAGCAACTCTGCAGCCACAGGTGAGCGGGCGGCTTTTGCGGATCGATGTGCGGTCGGGGGATCACATCAAGGCGGGCCAGGAGCTGATGGCCATTGATTCTCAGCCGCAGCAGGCAACGGTCCAGGCGCAGCTGGCGACCGAACAGCAGAAGAAAGCGCTGTATGACTACAACACCATCGAGATGGAGCGCCAAAAGAAGCTGTTCGATGCGGGCGTGACCAGCCGCGATGCGTTTGACCAGGCGGAACAGGCATTCAAGAATTCCAAGGCGGATTACGAGTCTTCTGCCGGCCTGCGCAAGACGCAGGAGGAGCAGCTCGCTTACTACACGATTCGTGCGCCTTATGACGGTGTGGTTGGAGACATCCCGGTGCACGTGGGCGACTATGTTTCGTCGAGCACAATCTTGACCACTGTTGACGAGAACAAGGATCTGGAAGCCTACATTTACATCCCCACGGAGCACGCAGCCCAGGCGAAGCCCGGGTTGGCAGTGGATATTTCTGACACCAGCGGAAAGCTGCTGGAGAAGACAAGGGTTGATTTCGTGTCGCCGCAGGTCGATCCGACTCTGCAGGGGATCCTGGTAAAGGCTCCCGTGCATCGGACGCCTGACATTCTTCGCAACGCGCAGATGGTGAAGGCGCGCGTGATCTGGACGACCAAGCCGACGCCGGTGGTTCCGGTGTTGGCGGTTACGCGTCTTGGCGGCCAGACTTTCGTCTTTGTGGTGAAACAGCAGAACGGCCACGCGGCCGCGGTTGAGGTTCCTGTCACCCTGGGCGACACGGTCGGGAATTCTTATGCGATTACCTCGGGGCTGGCGGCCGGCGACAAGGTCGTGGTCTCGAGCACCCAATTCCTGGTCAACGGCATGCCGGTCGTTGAGCTCGGCGCCTGAGTCAAGCCTGCCTCTGGCTCTCCGGGACGCGGAGGACCTATGACATTCGCGCCCGCATGAAATGCAAGGGAAGGAAGGCCTTTCAGTGTTTGTCGATTTCTTTATTCATCGGCCGGTATTCGCGACAGTCTGCGCGCTCATGATTATTCTCGCCGGGGCGATCTGTATTCCCACGCTTCCGGTCGCGATGTATCCGACTCTGGCTCCGCCCCAAGTGGGAGTGGTGTGCAACTATGTGGGCGCGAATGCCGATACGGTAGAGAAAGCGGTCACGATTCCCCTGGAAGAAGCGATCAACGGGGTCGAGGGCATGCGCTACATTCGCTCGTCGAGCGGCAACACCGGAACGAGCCAGATCACCGTCACATTCAACACCGGCTACAACCTCGACATTGGCGCTGTCGACGTGCAGAATCGCGTGGCCAGCGTGACGGGCCGCCTGCCGGCCGCGGTGAACGCGACGGGCATCAGCATCAGCAAGGCCAACGTCAACTTTGTATTTGGCGCTGGCTTCTTCACTCGGGACGGGCGCTATTCGCACGAATTCATCTCGAACTATCTTGACGTTTATGTGAAGGACGCTCTGAAGCGCGTTCCGGGCGTCGGCGATGTGAACATCTTCGGCGAGCGCAAATATGCGATGCGGGTCTGGCTCGATCCGACCAAGCTTGCGGCGCACTCTCTGACGGCTCTGGATGTTGTGAATGCGCTTTCGGAGCAGAACGTTGAGATTCCTGCCGGACAATTGGGTCAGCCGCCCTCGAGCGCAAGCCAGGCCTTTCAGATTCCGGTGCGCGTGGTTGGGCGTTTGAGCAGCCCGGCAGAATTCGAGAACATCATCGTCAAGAACAACGCGAACGGGTTGGTGCTGTTGAAAGACGTTGGCCACGCGGAAGTGGGGGCGGAGGACTACAGCTCGTCGCTGGAGTACAACGGTCAAACCGCTCAGGGCATCGGTGTGTTGCAGCTCTCGAATGCCAATGCTCTCGATGTCGATACCCGGGCGAAGGCGGTTTTGAAGGATCTCTCCAAGAGCTTTCCTCCGGGCCTCGAATATGCGATCGCATTTGATTCGACTACTGTCGTGGGCGATTCCATTCGCGAGGTGCTGGTCACACTCTCCGAAGCCATCATCATCGTGATCGTCGTGATTTTCCTGTTCCTGCTTGATTGGCGCGCGACCATCATCCCCGCGGTGACGATCCCGGTGTCGCTGGTAGGCACATTTGCGTTCATCAAGATCTTCGGGTTCTCAGTGAATTCGTTGACGCTGTTTGGCATCACCCTGGCGACAGGGCTTGTTGTCGATGATGCAATTGTGGTCATTGAGAACGTGCAGCGCCATATTGCCATGGAGCACTCCGATCCGCACGAGGCCACGTCACGCGCCATGGGTGAAGTTACCAGCGCCGTGATTGCAACGTCGCTGGTCTTGATTGCAGTGTTTGTGCCGGTGTCGTTTTTCCCGGGGACCACCGGCATTCTTTACCGGCAATTCTCATTGACGATTGCGTTCTCGATTGGCATCTCGGCATTCAACGCGCTGACGCTTTCGCCGGCTCTTTCCGCGCTTTTTCTGCGCGGTGAAGAGGCGCGCCCGCAGCAGTTGGATTTCCTTCACATTCGGCCGCTCTCACAGGTCTTTGCGGGGTTCATCCATGGGGCGGACGCCTTTGTGACCTGGCTGGGCAGAACGTATGCTCGAATCATTCACGGCGTTCTCAAACTGCGCTATGTGCTGTTGCTGGTGTTCTTCGTCGGCCTTGCCGCCACTGTGTGGATCTATCAGCGGGTACCGACGGGATTCATTCCCCAAGAGGACCAGGGCTACCTGTTCGGCATTGTCCAAGCCCCTCCGGGGTCGTCCCTGGCGTATACATCCGCGCTAGCAGAGCGCGCACAGGCGATGATTGCGACCAACAAAGACATCGCCGGAGCGTTTTCTATTATGGGCTTCAGCTTTTCCGGCGCGTCTTCGAACCAGGGATTGATGTTCATCAGCACCAAGCCCGCCGATCAACGCCGCGGCAAGGGCCACTCGGCTGCGGATATCGTGGCGGACCTCTCACCCAAACTGCAAAGCCTTCTGTTTGCGCCGAACGGAGGCCTGGTTGCAGTGATTCAGCCTCCGGCGGTCAATGGAGTGGGTAGTTATGGCGGTTTCCAATTCATGTTGCAGGACACGGGCGGAAATACGGTTTCGGATCTGGACCGTGTCGCTCATCAGATTGTGAACGGCGGGCGCGCGCGCAAGGACCTGACCGGCCTGATCACAACTTTTTCGGCGAACGATCCCCAAGAGCTGGTGACGATCGATCGCGAGAAGGCGAAAGCGATGAGCATTCCTTTATCGCAAATCACGAACGCGCTCGGCGTCTTCATGGGATCGCAGTATGTCAATGACTTCGACTTCAATAACCGCACTTACCGTGTTTATGTGCAGGCGGATCAGCGCTTCCGCATGACGGGCAGCGACCTGCATAGCTATTATGTGCGTTCCGATACCGGGCAGATGGTGCCGCTGGACAACCTTGTGTCGGTGGCTGAAAGTTCGGGACCGCCTGTGATCACCCACTACAATCTTTTCCGCGCAGTCGAAATTGATGGCTCGCCGGCTCCGGGCTATAGCTCGGGGCAGGGTATTACCGGCATGCAGGATCTGGCAACTCACAACATGATGCCGGGTATGCGATATGAGTGGACGGGACTGACGCTCGATGAGATCGAGTCGACGGGCCGATCGCTGATCATCTTCGGGCTCGGAATTCTGGTCGTGTATTTGACGTTGTCAGCGCAATACGAGAGCTTTGCGCTGCCCTTCATTATTTTGCTTGCGGTTCCCATGGCGGTGCTGGGCGCTCTCGGGCTTATTTCGCTGCGTCACTTATCGAATGACGTGTATTGCCAAATTGGACTTGTGATGCTGATCGGTCTTTCGGCGAAGAACTCGATCCTGATTGTCGAGTTTGCCGAGCAATTGCGACGCAAGGGGCGCACGATTGCCGACGCAGCGATCGAGGCTGCGGAACTACGCTTGCGGCCGATCCTGATGACGTCGTTCGCATTCATTCTTGGCGTGCTGCCACTCTACTTTGCAACCGGCGCGGGCGCGCTGGGAAGACGGTCCGTTGGCACCACCATTGTTGGCGGCATGCTGTTGTCTACGGTGCTGAATCTGATTTTTATTCCAGTGCTGTACGTGATCCTGAGCAGACTGCTGAGCCGCGAACCTAGTTCCCGTGAAGCGGAATCCTGATGCTGCGATTTCAGTATTCGCCGCGGTGAGCGATTACGTAGTCCTTGATCCGGTTATAAACCTCGGCGGTGACGACGCCGTTCTCAAGTAAGTCAGTTTTAGCGCGATAGGGCCGGAAACGAACAATTCTGCCGGCCCAGGTGCGCGTCATACCGGGCACTTTGATGAGCTGGTCCATCGTGGCGTGATTGATGTCGATGCGGTCCTTGGGCGCCGGTAACTGCCTGGCATCGGGGTTGGCACGCTGGCCAGTCTGGATCGCGTACGACGGACCCCAGCAACACGAGAAAACGATTGCCAGGGTCGCTGATCGGATTGCAAATTGCATTGAATTCATTGTCGATCCTGCCGGACAGAGCCGCAAGTTGCTGACCAGGAGTAACCTGTGCGGCTTGATTTTTCAGAAGGCATTGGACCCTGATTTGCTGTAAAAATGCAGATATGGCAATTCCCCCAATTGCTTCCATCCCAGGTGGAGCGTCTGCCGAGCGCATCTTTGGCAAGACCAGGCTGATTTCGCTGCTGGCGCTTCTCGGCATTCTGATCTCGGCGCTCGTGTATTCGTTCATGACGCGCGACGTTACCGCGAATCTTTCTTTTCTTCGCAACCGGAACAGCAAGAAGACGCTTGTCGATCTGACGCCATGGCAGACGGCGCAGGCGCTTGCTCCGCTGGCTGTGACCGTGGAGGAGAATGAGTATGCGCGCGACGCCGAGCGGCTCGCGGATCACGAGGTCGACCAGGCGTTTGCCGCGGCTCTGCGGCAATCGAGCCTTGATGACCAGCATCGCGTGCTGACCGGCGACGCGCTTACGTTGGCCAAGAAAGTCTCGCAGTTCCAGCAGCTCGCGAAGCAAGACCAGGCCGTGGTCGACAGCCTCACCGCAAAGACAGCTCCCGCGCATGCCGGCAAGAAGGACAATGCAGACTCTGCATCGGACGATGGAGACCTCGATGTTGCCAAGGCGCAGCTGAACCTTGATTTGAATGAGCTTTCGGATGCGCAACGAGACCTGGCACGCGCATCGGGCGATCAGAGCGACCAGATTCAGCAAGAGCTGACGGCGCACGAAGCCGCCATGAAGCAGTATGACGCAGCCCTGGCGAACGGGGACGGACAGGTGGCCGTTGTATCCGCGAGAAAGCATGGGACGCTTTCGGCGCGCGTGGCGGCATGGCTCAGCCAAAACGATCGCCATGAATCCATTGTGCAGGCGCAGCAGCGCGCACAAGCTGATGTACGAAGTCTAACGGCGCAGCATGATGCTCTCGAGGCGAAGGAGGACGCATCGCCGCAAGCGAGTGCCGGGGACCACGATGCGCGCCTCGCGAATCTCAAAGACCGAAGCGCGGAGCGCCAGATCCTCAGCATCTACGACGATCGCATCCAGACCGAACAGCAGCTGGCAACGGTGTATGGCAAATGGGCCAACCAAGTTCAGGTGCAGCATCGGATCTTGTTGCACCTGATTCTGCAATCGGTCGAGTTGATTCTCTTCATCCTGATTTGCATGGTGATAGGCGATGTGGTGGTGCGCCGTTTCATGGCAAATCCCGTGCTCGATGGACGGCAGATGCGCACCCTGCGGAGCGTGCTGGAACTTGGAATCCAGGTTGTAGGCCTGGTATTGATTTTGCTGGTGGTCTTTGGCACGCCGCAGGAGACGCCGACCATTCTTGGTCTCGGCACGGCTGCGCTGACGATTGCGTTGCAGGATTTCATCATCGCGTTTCTCGGGTGGTTTGTGCTGGTAGGGAGAAATGGCATTCATGTCGGGGACTGGGTTGAGATCAATGGGGTGGGCGGCGAGGTGATTGAAGTTCATCTGTTCAGCACCACGCTGCTCGAGACGGGAACGCTGGCGGATAAGGGCCATCCAACAGGCCGTCGGATCTCGTTTCTGAACGGGTTCGCAATTCGCGGCCAATATTTCAATTTCACGACCTCAGGCCAGTGGATGTGGGATGAGATCGAAGTCAGCCTGCCCGACACACAGGATGTGCACATCATGGTGGAACGCATTCACGAGGCCGTGCTGCGCGAAACGGAAGCGAATGCGCGCATCGCGGAACAGGAGTGGAAACGCGGGTCGCGGGGCATCGATCTCAGCCGATTCAGCGCCGCGCCGGTGGAGAATCTGCGCCCTTCAGGCTCGGGCATTCAGGTGCAGGTACGTTACGTGACGCGTGCCTCGGAGCGATTTGACACCCGCAATCGCCTGTACCAGACCTTGGTTGACCTGCTTCGAGAACCTGTAGCGTCGGCGCGCATCGAAGAGCCGCAAGCTGTCGGGCACGACTAGATGCGAGCCCCAGGCCCGCTGAATTGGAGCGCATGGTTGACACTGCGCTCCGTTTGCACTACGTTCTAAAGAGATGCAGATCCACCGCCATCACGGTCACCACCATCATCATGGGACCACTCTGCCGGCGGATCGACATGGCCTGAACTGAGGCCAGAGAGATTCAAGAATCACCGAGCCCGCCGGCGACCCAGCCGACGGGCTTTTTCATTGACCATTAAAAGACAGGACAGAATCAGAGCGATGAGTATTCCGACGACGACCATCGATTTCGACAAGATGGAGGGCCTGGTTCCGGGCATCGTGCAGGACGCGCGAACCGGCGAGGTGCTGATGCTGGGCTTTTTGAACGCGGTCAGCTATGCAAAGACCGTGGAAACCGGTTTTGTGACCTTCTGGAGCCGCACTCGCCAAAAGCTGTGGATGAAAGGCGAAACCAGCGGCAACCGGTTGCGCGTGGTCTCGGCGGCGACCGACTGCGACAACGACACGCTGCTGTTTCGCGTTGAAGTTGAGGGCGACGGACTGGTTTGTCATGAGGGCACGGTAAGCTGCTTCACCAAGCCCCTTGTCGTTGGTGCTGAGGGTGAAAGGACGGAGGCCGCGCGTGGCTGAGAATCAATCACCGCAGCGACGTCGACCCGATGGCGAGGCTCCTTCCAAACTTCGTCTCGGCCTGCCCAAAGGCAGCCTGCAAGACGCGACTATCGCTCTGTTCAAGCGTGCGGGCTGGAATATTTACGCTGACGGACGCTCCTACTTTCCATCGATCGATGATGCCGATATCGAGTGCATGCTGATTCGCGCGCAGGAGATGGCGCGCTATGTCGATCACGGCGTGCTCGACGCGGGGCTCACCGGAATTGACTGGGTAGTTGAGAGCGGCCTTGACGTGACCAGCGTGACCACGTTGACTTACGCCAAGCAGAGCCGCCGCAAAGTGCGCTGGGTGCTGGCTGTGCCTGAGGCGAGCGGTTTTGAGAAGGCCGAGGATCTGGAGGGAAAGATCATCGCAACGGAACTGGTGGAGGTGAGCAAGCGCTACTTCGCCGCAAAGGGAGTGAGCGTGAAGGTCGAGTTCAGCTGGGGCGCAACGGAAGTGAAACCTCCTATGCTGGCCGACGCCATCGTGGAAGTGACAGAGACCGGCAGTTCGCTCAAGGCGAACCATCTTAAGATTATCGATACCGTGATGGAGAGCGAGACCCACCTGATCGCCAGCAAGGCCGCACTGGCCGATGAGTGGAAGCGCGAGAAGATCGACCAGATTGCAACGATGCTGCGCGGGGCCATCGACGCGCAATCGCAGGTTGGCCTGATGCTGAACGTGAAGCGCTCGGATCTCGATGCGGTGCTTGCGGTGCTTCCAGCGCTGAATTCGCCGACCATTTCGCAATTGAGCGACTCCGACTGGGTTGCCGTGAACACGATCGTGGAAGAACGGGTGGCGCGCGACGTGATCCCGAAGCTGAAGCGCGCGAATGCCACCGGGATTGTCGAGTACCCGTTGAACAAGGTTGTGCTGTAAGGAAGCGCCGAACGATGAAGCTGATTCGCACCAAGGGACGAGGGAAGAATGCGGCGATGCGGCTGATCGCAGCGCTGGAGAAGCGCGGCGGAGCAGCTCTCGAAAAAGTGCTGCCGGCGGCGGAGCGCATTGTGAAAGCGGTTCGGCGCGAGGGAGATCGAGCTCTGTTTCGTTCCGCACGGCAATTCGACGGCCTGGACGGGCCGGAATTTCTGCGCATCTCGCGCGAGGAGATGAAGGCGGCATGGGAGAAGTCGGACGCGAGCCTGCGCGACGCGCTTTCGACTGCCGCGGAACAAATCCGCGCGTTTGCGAAAGGGCAAATGCCAAGCGCGTGGACGGCAGCTCCGATTCCGGGCCTCACCACCGGACAGATCGTACGGCCGATTGAGTCAGTTGGATGCTATGTCCCGAGCGGCCGACATCCGCTGCCGTCGACGCTGCTCATGACGGCGATTCCTGCGCAGGTGGCGGGGGTGAACCGAGTCGTGGTTGTTTCGCCAAGACCGGCGCCGGCGACCTTGGCGGCAGCTCACCTACTCGGTATCGAGGAGTTTTACCGGATGGGCGGCGCGCATGCGATTGCTGCGCTGGCGTATGGGACGGAGAGTATTGCCCGGGTCGACAAGATTGTGGGGCCCGGGAATCTTTATGTGACGGCGGCCAAAAGACTGGTTGCGTTTGATTGCGCAATCGATATGCTGGCCGGTCCGACGGAGATCGTGGTCACCACAGAGAGGGGAAGGCCGCGGGAGGTTGCTGCTGACCTGGTGGCGCAGGCCGAGCACGATCCGGAGGCGCTTGCAATTTTGATCACGACGCGCGAGGAGCTGGCCAAAGCCGTAATCGTTGAAACAAAGCGGCTGAGCAGGAATAACCCGGTCGCGCGCGAAGCTCTCGATCGGAACGGCGTGGCGATCGTGGCGGCCAACGTGAAAGAAGCGCATGAGTTTACGAATCGCATCGCTCCGGAACACTTGACTGTGGATCACGCCGAGGATCTGGAGTGGGTTCGCAACGCCGGTTCGGTTTTCATCGGCCGCTGGTCGGCGCAGGCGATGGGCGACTACATCTCCGGTCCCAACCACACGTTGCCTACGGGCGCCATGGCGCGGATACGCGGCGGGCTGAGTGTCAACGATTTCGTGAAGCTGATCACCGTGCAGGAATACGATGCGAGCGGGCTTAGATCGCTCGGCCCGAAGGCGGCTTTGCTTGCCCTTACCGAGGGACTGGTTGGTCATGCCGAGGCGATCGAGGTTCGTCTCGAGAAGGCAGGGGCCTCGTGAGTAAGACAGTGATGCGATATCCGAGTCCGCGCCGGCGGGTATTGGCGATGAAGGAGTACCATCCGCCGCTTGGTTGCCGCGATGCATTGCGTCTGGATTTCAACGAAAACACTTTGGCGTGTTCGCCCGCAGTGCGCGAAGTGCTGGGCCGCATTTCAGCCGGCGATCTGACGCGCTACCCCGAGCGGGAGCCGGTGGAGGCGGCCGTTGCTGCACATCTGGGGCTTTCACCCGAGCAGGTCGCATTGACCAACGGAGTGGATGAAGCCATTCACGTGCTGTTCGGGACGTTTCTCGATGCGGATGACGAGTTGCTGCTTCCCGTTCCCACCTACACCATGTATGAGGTGTATGCGTCGGCGACCGATGCGTGCGTGGTGAGCGTGCAGGCCGCCGATGATCTGAAGTTTCCTTTCGAGCGCCTGATCGCGGCGATTACTCCGCGCACCCGCGTGATTGCGATTGCCAATCCGAACAGCCCTTCCGGGTCCGTGATCGCGCGGGAACAAATCATGGAGATTGCGCAGCGCGCGCCGGGAGCTGTTGTTCTGGTTGATGAAGCCTACTTTCATTTTCATGGAGAGACGGTCATCGATCTCGTCGGAGAGGTTCCGAACCTGGTTGTGGCGCGAACTTTCTCAAAGGCCTATGGCCTTGCCGGCCTTCGCATCGGAGTTCTCGCCGGACCGGCCGAGCTGATGCGCTGGATGCGCCGGGTGCTTTCGCCTTACAGCGTCAACTCGGTAGCTCTTGCCTGTCTTCCCGCTGCGCTGAAAGACCAGTCGTATCTGGATTGGTATGTGGGCGAGGTGCTCGCCGCTCGCGAAGAGTTTGAGGCGGCATTGGACGCTGAAGGCATCCGACGGTGGCCGAGTCGCGCTAACTTCGTCCTGATCTCTATTGGCGCGCGTCATGCGGAGTTTGCGAAGCGCATGCGGGACGCTGGAGTGCTGGTTCGCGACCGGTCAAGTGATCCCGGTTGCGACGGGTGTGTTCGCATCACGATTGGGACACGCGAGCAGATGCGCGACGCAGTGAAGGCGCTCAACGAGACTCTGGCAGAAATGAGAGGCGGGGCTCAGTCGTGAAGGCACGTTCAAAGAGAGCAGGGAATGCGGCAGCGCGCGATGCGGTCGTAGAGCGGAACACGGCTGAAACGCGGATCGCGCTTCGACTCGTCATCGATGGACAGGGTCAATACAAAGTCTCAACCGGCATCCGCTTCTTCGATCACATGCTGGAGCTTTTCGCGCGACACGGGGCCTTTGATCTCACCCTCGACTGCAAAGGCGATCTCGATGTCGACCAGCATCACACGGTGGAGGATGTCGGCATCGCTTTGGGTGAAGCGTTCGATCGTGCGCTCGGTGATAAGCGCGGCATTCTGCGCGCGGGATATTTTCTGATGCCGATGGATGAGACGCTGGCGATTGCGGCTGTCGATTTGAGCGGACGCGCGGCTTTTGCGGTCGATACGAAGGTGCGTGTTCGGCTGGTGGGAGATCTGCAGGCGGAGCTGGTCACGGATTTCTTCGAAGGCTTTGCCCGGGGGGCGCGCGCCAACGTGCACGTGAAGGTCATGTACGGCCGATCGAATCACCACAAGATCGAAGCCATCTTCAAGGCGTTTGCCCGTGCGCTTCGTGCCGCCTGCTCGCGTGACAAGCAGATGGCCAAGATGCTGCCTTCCACGAAGGGGCTTCTTTAATGCGGGTCACCGTGATCGACTACAAGGCCGGCAATCTGACCTCGGTGCTGAAGGCGTTGCGTCATCTTGGGGCTGAACCCGTGGTGACAGATAGCGACACCACTCTGATCGAGAGCGCGGAGCGGATTGTGCTGCCGGGGGTGGGACACTTTGCAGCTACGGAGCGCCTTGACGCGGCCGGGTTGACTACGGCTATTTGCAAGGCCATCGAGCGTGGAGTTCCATTCCTCGGGATCTGCGTGGGCATGCAATGGCTCTATGCGGGATCAAGCGAGGCGCCCGGCCAGCGAGGGCTCGGACACTTTTCAGAATCGTGCACGAGGTTTCCGGACGGAGTTGATAAAGTGCCTCATGTCGGCTGGAACTCGCTCGAGGTGCGGAATGGGTCGCGGCTGCTGGCCGGCATCGCGTCTGGCGAACATGTGTACTTCACGCACGCGTACAAGGCCCCAGTCACGCCGGAAACGGCGGCGACTGCGCACTACATCGAACCCTTTGCGGCAGCGGTGGAGCGCGGCAACGTGATGGGCGTGCAATTCCACCCGGAAAAATCCGGTGAGACGGGACTGAGAATATTGCGCAACTTTCTGGAGTGGAGATGCTGACCAAACGCATCATCGCCTGCCTTGATGTGAATGCAGGACGGGTTGTGAAGGGCGTGCGGTTCGTCGATCTGGTTGACGCGGGCGATCCTGCTATGCAGGCGGCGCGGCACGCGCGCGAAGGAGCCGATGAGATCGTCCTGCTTGACATCACGGCAACGCATGAGGGACGGCAGACATTGCTGGAAACAGTGCGCCGGACCGCTCGAGAATTGTTTGTGCCGTTCACGGTGGGTGGCGGCATTCGGACGGCTGATGATGCGGTCCAGGTTTTCGACGCGGGCGCCGATAAGATCAGCATCAATTCGGCCGCACTCGCCGATCCCACGCTCATCGATGCCATTGGGCGCAGTTTTGGCGCGCAGGCTGTAGTGGTGGCGATTGATGCGCGACTGGATATGAAGGCGGCGGATCCCGTGCTCGATGCGGAAGTTTATGTGCAGGGCGGTCGAAAACCGACGGGCCGTCGCGCCGTCGAGTGGGCGCGGGAAGCCGAGGATCGCGGTGCAGGCGAAATTCTGCTTACGTCGATGGATGCCGATGGCACGCGGGCGGGATTCGATTGCGAACTCACTGCAGCGGTCAGTACCGCGGTTCGCATTCCTGTGATTGCGTCGGGCGGGGCGGGAACTGTCGCGCATTTTGGCGAGGTTTTTGGTCGCGGGAAGGCCGACGCGGCCCTGGCG
Source organism: Occallatibacter sp. (assembly GCA_035308825.1). Lineage (GTDB taxonomy): Bacteria > Acidobacteriota > Terriglobia > Terriglobales > Acidobacteriaceae > Telmatobacter. The sequence goes on from DATGFX010000043.1 coordinate 25,620, forward strand.
GCGAGCATCTTTCATTTCGGTGTGACGAGCGCCCGGTCGCTGAAGGAGGAGCTCGCAAAATGCGGCGTTGCGGTGAGGCTGCCATGCTGATTCCGTCGATCGACCTGCTTGGCGGCCGCGTGGTCCAGCTTGTGCAAGGCGAAAAGCTGCGGCTGGCTTTTGACGATTTTGAATATTGGATCGAAAAGTTCGCGCAGTTCCCGCTGGTCCAGTTGATTGACCTGGATGCGGCCATGCGACAGGGTGACAATGCCGTCCTAGTGGCTCACATAGCACGGCGTTTGCCGTGCCAAGTGGGTGGGGGCATCCGCAGCGCGGAAAGAGCGCGAGAGATGCTCGATGCAGGGGCGAAACGAGTCATCATCGGTTCGGCGTTATTCACGGAGAATGGCGCCGTCGATACGAACTTCGCCGCTGCGCTGGCGGAGGACATCGGGAGCGACCGGCTCGTGGCCGGTATCGACACGAAAAATGGGCGGATTGCGGTGAAAGGGTGGAAAGAGCAGGTGCAGCTGACGCCCGATGAAGCGATTCCGCAGCTGGAGCCCTTCGTCGCAGCTTATCTCTACACCCATGTCGACGGCGAGGGCCTGATGCAGGGCTTTCCGATCGAGGTGGCGGCGCGATTGCGAGCGCTTACGAATCGGCAGCTCATTGTTGCCGGGGGCATTCGAAGCGAAGAGGAAGTGAGTGCGCTCGACAAGGCCGGCGCCGATGCGGTGGTCGGGATGGCGGTTTATACCAACCTGCTGAAGATCTGACCGCTCCTCCCAAAGGGACCACGATCCGGGCTGTGCGCCGCATCAGATATTCTGAAGGCAGACTTCCCCACCTGGATCGAAAGGACCTGAGCATGGCAGTCAAGCAAAGCGGAATCCGGCTGGCAAGGCGGCTGGATGAAGTGGGATTCTCTGACATCGTGCAGATTCGCAACAAGGTGATGGGAATGCGCGCTGAGGGAGTCAAGGTGCATGCGCTGCACGGCGGCGAACCTTACTTTGAGACTCCAGACGCTATCAAGTTTGCGGCGATTCGAGCGCTGGTTGAAAATCAGACGCACTACGCACCGTCATCCGGTCTTCCCGCGCTACGGAGCGCACTGGTGGAAAAGCTCGCGGCGAAGAACCGCATCCAGGTGACGACCGAAGAAGTGCTTGCCACGATGGGTGGGTCGCAGGGGCTTTACGCGGCCTTCCAAAGCGTGCTCGATCCAGGCGACGATGCGCTGGTGTTCTCACCGTACTGGACTCCGATTGGCGACCTTGTGCGCGGCACGCAAGCGCGGCCGCTGCTTGTACCCAGCGTGACGGCACGCCGGAATGGAGTGCGCAAAACACTGGAGCAGTTTTCGACGCCGAATACGCGCGCCATCTACTACAACACGCCGCAGAACCCGAGTGGGCTGGTGTTTACACGATCCGAGGCCAAGGAAGTTGCCGATTTCGCAATCGAGCGCGATCTGATCGTGATTGCCGACGAGGCTTACGAGGAGCTCGTTTACGAGGGCGAGCATGTGTCGATCGCGTCGTTGCCGGGTATGGCAGAGCGCACGATCACCTGCTTTACGTTTTCAAAAACATACGCGATGACTGGCTGGCGCGCGGGTTACGCAGTTGCCAGGGAACCCTTCATGACGGCGTTGCGCAAGATGGTGCTCTATTCGACGAATGGCGTGACGACGCCCGTGCAATACGCCATGATCCATGCGCTTCAGACTCCCGAATCGGAGATCACGGCGCATCGCGAAGCCTATCGCAAGCGGCGCGATTTGCTGGTAACAGCGCTGAATGAAGCCGGTCTCGAATGCGAGCCGCCTGCAGGCGCGTTCTACGCCTTTCCTAATTGCGAAAAGATTCACAGGAATAGCCGTACCGCTGCGCAGATCCTCTTAGATAAAGCGCATATCGCTACCGTTCCCGGGTCGGTGTTTGGCGCGCAAGGCGAAGGACATCTTCGGTTCGGCTATGGCATCAGCGTCAAAGAAATCGAAGACTGTGTCGAAGCGTTGAGAGCGTTCTTCTCATAGGCGATCCGCGATCTTCGCGCGCCATCCGCGTGTAGCATAGTGATCAGAACTAAATTGCTACGGTTCGAGCGGGTCCATGCTGCGCGTAGGATATCCAGCGTCTGTCAGTGCCGAATTATTCGCAAACTTCCCGCGGGATGTTGAACTCATCCCGCTGGCGAATCCGCTCGATCATGTTGTCGAGATCGATGTGTGGATTCCCGACCCGTTTCCAACACGCGCGATGAGGATCTGGCCTCACTTGCGTGGAGTGAAGCTTGTGCTTTCGCTGATGGCGGGCACGGAGTGGATTCCTGGAACCGTCGGGCCGCACGTGACCATCTGCAATGCGCACGGAGCGCACAACATCTCGACGGCAGAGTGGACACTGGCCGCGATCCTGACCATGCTGAAGTATTTTCCGTTTTTCCTCGAGGTGCAGAGGTCTGGAGAATGGAAGCGCCGCTTTGAGGCCAGCGAGTATTACGCGCGAATTACCGGCGACTCCCGGCCGCATTATCCGCCAGTGATGCAGGAAGAGCTGACAGGAAAAACGGTACTGCTCGTGGGGCATGGCGCGGTCGGCAAAGAGATCGAGCGGGTGCTTGATCCGTTCCATGTGAATCTATTGCGTATGGCGCGGCGTGCCCGCACTGAGCCCGTGGTGTATCCGGTGAGCGAACTCGAAAGGCTATTGCCGGAAGCGGACATCGTGATCCTGATCCTGCCGCTCACAGAAGAGTCGAGGGGAATGATCGGAACGAAACAGATTGAGTTGATGCGCCAGGGAGCGCTGCTTGTGAATGCCGCACGCGGTCCTGTGGTGCAGACCGATGCGCTTGTTGAAGCGCTGAACGCGGGGCGAATCCGCGCCGCTGTCGATGTCACCGATCCCGAGCCGCTGCCGGCGGGGCATCCATTATGGAAATGCCCGAACCTGCTGCTGACGCCGCATGTGGGCGGGTCGAGCCCGCAATTCGGGCCGCGCGCCGTGCAAACCGCGTTAGGGGAACTGCGGCGCTACATCAACGGCGAGCCGCTCAAGAATGTTGTGCAACAGGCAATCTAGGCGTTGCTGACTCGGCGCGCTTCCAGTCGCGCAGACCAAGCACGGCCAGGGCGACAAGCACCGCATAGAGGACCGCAGTTGCGTAGAGATCCTTGAAGATGTACTCGCCGATGTAGAGCAGGTCCACGATGATCCAGAGCCACCAGTTGGCGATATGCTTGCGAGCGCCCCACCAGCTTGCGACAAGGCTATAGCTCATCAGGGTTGCATCCAGGAAGGGAAGCGCAGCGTTGAGGCGGCGCGTCAGTTCGCCGAGAAGAAAGCTTCCGGCCGCTCCGGCAAGCAACGCGATGAGCATGCTGCGGGTTGTCAACGGGACGATGCGCACCTCGCCCTCCTCGCGCACGCCGCGCCACCAGTGCCACCATCCGTAGAGGGTGAACGCAACGAAAAAGATCTGGAGCAATGCATCGGAGTAGAGACGCGCGCGGAAGAATACAACCAGGTAGAGAAAGTCCGCCGCCAGAACCACAGGCCAGCAGAGAAGGCGGCGCTTGGTGGTAAGCCAGATCCCCACTGCAGTCGTTACAAACCCGGCAAGCTCGACGCGATTTGCGACGATATAGCGGGCCACCGCGGTCCCGATGTTCATCGTGCGATCACCCGTGCATGCCGATTCGCCCACTCGCGCAATGCATCGAGCAGGCGCCGGCCGGATACGCTGTGAAACCAGCGCGCGTGGCTGACGAGGTAGCCGCCGGTGGCGATCTCGGTCTTCTCGCGCGAATGCAGCACGCCAAGGAAGTAGTCAGCTTCAGTGAGCGCGAATTCCGCGTGGCATAGCGCGGTCATCGGCGCGAGCGCCGCGGCTTGCTCGGGGGAGAGAGGCCGCACCTGTTCGTAGCCATCAAGCAATGCGAACAGATGATCGAGATGCACGGGGACATCGTCAGGCAGGCTCGGGTGCTGAACGAGCACGAGCCACTCGACGATGCTGCGTTCGATGGCATGAGCCAGGTCGTGAACTGCATTCGTCCGGTCGGCGAGGCCGAAGTCGATGATGGCGACGGCTTCGGCCTGATCCGTCGCGTCGCTCCAAAACAGATTTGATCCGTGCAGGTCGTTGTGGGTCCAGAGCGGGGTCAGGGCAGGCAGAAAAGGCCGCAATTCGCCATGGAACGGCGCCAGCAACTCCAAAGCGCGTGCGGAGTGTGTCCGCGTTTCCGCATCGCGCCCAAGCACCGGATGATCGTCAAGATACTTTGCCATCGCCGCCGCGGGATCATCTGCGGCAAAGATGCTGAAACTCGCTACGAGGGGCTGGATCTTTCTTGGCGGCGCTGTGTAGCCTTCCGAGGCCAGATGCAGCTTTGCGAGGAGGCGGCCGGCCGAGCGCGCGTGGGCGACGGAACGAAATGGTGTCCACGAAATGGCTTCCTCGTACAGGTCCGTGCCCGGTGGAGTTTCATGGACTTCATAGGTCCAATCGTTCAGTTCAAGCGCGGAGAGGCCGGAATCAGCCTCGATGACGCGCGGAACCGGCGCGCCGCGCGCACGCAAATATGCCATGAACCGGTGCTCTTCCATCAGCCCTTCGCGATCGCGAACAGCGCGATGATGGCGTTTGATGAAGATTTTGCCACTTCGTGTTTGGACGACGACGGCTGCCGAGAAGGGACGCGGACTGACTGAAAGGATCCGTAGCGGTGCAAAGCGATCGGGATACTGGTCGAGCAGATGCCGCACCTCGATCAGCGTGAGTGGGGGCCAGTCGGGCTCAACCAGCGTTCCATCGATCCCATGCGCTTTGGCAACGAGGCTCATCTTCGGTTGTTCCTGTCAGAAGGTGTAATGCGCGGCGAGCCGCACGGTGGTCGGCGCGCCCAGATGGATGAACGTGTCGCCGTAACTCGCGCCGGTATCTTTCCAGTAGCGCTTGTCGAGGATGTTGTCGGCATAGAGGCGAAGCGTGACGCGGCCGCCTTCACCGCCGTGCGTGTAGCGGACGCCCAGATTGAACAGGTTGTATCCGCCCACGCTTACCGCATCGTCGCGAGTCGCTTCTTTGCGGCTCGTGTAGCTCCATCCGGGCATCAGGTGCAGGCCGCGCATATGCGGCGCAAGCAAATCTGCGAAGAGCGTCGCGTGAGCGCGCGGCACGTTGATCACCTGCTGGTTGTCAAACGCAGGCGTGCCCGTACCGGTCGAGACGGCGTGCAGGGCCGCAACGGAGGCGGTTAGCTGCATCCAGCTTGCTGCTTTGCCTTGGGCATTGATTTCGAGGCCATCGTGGGTTTCGTGCCCGTCCGATTCGAAACAGAGATCGCCGGGCGAGACGCTGCCGCCAGCTGACAGGTTGCTGGAGCAGAAACTGTCGGGCATCTGGATTACGCGCGGATAATAGAAAGGCTGACGCATGCGGAAGACGTCGGCGGTGAGCAGAATCCGCCGCTCATATTTGACGCCGATCTCCGATTGACGGGTGAAGAAAGGTTGGAGGAAGAGGTTTGCGTTGTCGACCCACCAGGGTGCCTGCGGACCAAGGGAAAGCAGCTCGGCATAGTTGCTATAGAAGGTCAGGCTCGCGGCCGGCGAATAGGTGATTGCGTATTGCGGCAGCCAGATTGAGCGCGGGTTGGAGTAATTGAAGTCGCTGACGCGGTCGAAGCGTCCGCCGGCAAGCAGCGCGAGACCTCCCGGCAGATGCATCCGATCCTGAACGATGCCGGCGGCCTGGCGATTGAAGTCAGCGAGCGTTGCCGGTCCGGCCTGCTGATAGGGACTCTCGGGCGCATAGGGGATGTCAGGTTGATAGAGGTTCTCGACACCAAGCGGCGTGTAGACGATGGTTGGCGAGAGATCGACGCCGCGATGAAACAGCGATCCGCCGCCAACGATGTCGTGCGCAACTTTGCCGGTTGTGAGGTGTCCCTGGAGCAGCGCTTCCCCGCCGGCATCAATTCTGAGTTCGCCGGGACTGCGGTAGTCGTAGATTTCGTAGCTTCCGTCGGGGCAGAAGAAGTAGTACGGCGAATCGGGGCAGAGCGAGTTGCCGTTGGCGTCGAGCGCGGGTCCATAGGGCCAGATCACGTTGTCATCGATGAGCGAGTGGCTGTAGGAACCGGAGACGCGCGCGCTCCAGTCAGGATTGAATGTGTGCAGGAGGCGCGATCCCGCATTGAAGGTGTCGAACGTGTTGGGCTTGCTCCATGGCTGATAGCCCAGCATCACCGAAGGGAAAACGCGGCTTGGAACGGTGGTCCCCCCGAGAAGCTGATAGCCGGCCTCGGACCGCTGCACCTTGTGCTGATAGTCGAAGTCGGCGAATAAGCGGGTGTTCGCGTCGAATCGCAACTCCGCATCGGCCGCGCCCATCCCGCGCCATCCATCCGCATGCTGCACATAGGTGCGGATGTCTTCGCCGGCGAAGCTCAGGCGGAGGCCGGGCTGCCACGTCGTCTTGAACACGCGGCCAATGTCCAGCGCGCCGTAGGAAGATCCGCGGTGATCTGTGGCGAGATCGATCGAAGGGCGCTGGGTTGGCTCGGGCTCCTTGGTCACGTAATTGATCAAGCCGCCCGAGGAAGCTACGCCACTTTCCACACCGGCGATGCCTTTCACGAACTCGACGCTTTCCTTGTTCTCGAGCGGCACGTCCTGCTCGCCGGCGATGGTCATGCCGTTGATTTGCAGGCCCGTGGCGAGGTCGATGGGGAAACCGCGAATCTCATAGTCGCCGTAGTAGCCGACAGGGGCGTAGTCCTCGTCAACCGATGCATCGTTCTTGATCACGTCGGTCAGCACGCGCGCCACCTGATCGTTCAACACGGCACGAGTCACCGACGTGACCGAGAGCGGTGTTTCCATCAACAAGGCGCCGTCAAGGCTGACAGGAGTTGAAGCGCCGGAGAGATAGTCGTCCTTGATCTCGCCGTGTACGACCACGGTGGTGGAGACCGGTGGCAGCTTCGGAGCTGGAGAGGATTGCGCTGCTTGTGACTGGGGCGGAGCAGGCGTTTTTGCGGAAGAGGGAGGCTGATCCTGTGCCTTTGTGTGCAAAGGCGCGATCAGGAAGCAGACATGCGCGAGCACTATAGCGCATGGACACCCAAAGCGTCCCGGCTTCAGGCGAAGGGGTTGGTTTCCGGATGGCGCGAAACTAGCCGATAGCGCTGGCATGGGTTCCCCGTGTTTCAACGAAAACAGGAGAGCTCGCGCATCGATTGGAGGAAGGCCGCTTCGGAAAACTTCCCACGCCGGTATTATCCGGATCGGGTTCGAGGGTATCTTCTCAGCCCCACATCGTGGAGCACCCCTGTTTCAATAATCAAATTGAAACACTGCTGCCATCGATTTGCAACTCAGGACGTGCCTAGCTCCAGAGGGAAGTTAACAGGGGACGATAGCTCTCGAGGGCCGGAACCTGAAGATTTTGGATCTTGGCAGCGTCGTCGGCATGGCGCAAGGTGATCGCGTCCCGAGAGTTGGGCAGGGCAAGAAACGCCTGGGCCTCCGCTTCCGTCATTGGGCCGCCCTGCAGAGCCAGGCTTTCTACAGAGGCGGGCGAAAGTCCAGCAAAGTAGCGCGGCTGGGCATAGCACAGATAACGCTTGGCGGCGACATGCAGGCGGATGGGATCGAGCACCTCGGCGGAAAAATGGCCCGCCAGAGCTTCTGCTCCCAGATCTTCATGATGGGTATCGAGGCCGCGCGTGGCGGCGTCTTCTCCTTCTGTGTGCAGCAAATGACCGAGGTCATGCAGCAGCGCCGCGGCAATCAGAGAGTCGCTGCCGCCTTTGCGTTGCACGAACCAGGCCGCCTGCAGGCTGTGCTCGAGCACGGTGACGGGCTCACCAAAGTAGGCTTCGCCACCGCCCGTCGCCAGCAGCGCCATCACCTCTTCAACCGACTCGATGTTTACGGTGCTCATGCGTGTGCCGCCTTCCGCCTTTGCGAGTTCTGGTGGACGGCAAGCACCAATGCGACAAGCGCGGTCAGGAACGCCGCGCCAGCCAACGCAAGGAACGCGTTCTTCCATCCGAAAGCGACAGTAATTCGAGCGACGGTGTCGCCTGAAAGCCATCCTGCGAGGTAGCCCACGCCGTCGATGATGCCGGCTGCGGTTGCACTGCCGCGCTTGCCACCAAAATCGAGGCTCATAGCGCCGGCGAGGTAGGAGTAAGGGCCGAGCAGCAGGAATCCGACCAGGGCTACGAGGATGACCGGGAGCCACGGGTTCGCATGTCCGGCGGTGCGAGCCAATGCCAGCAGGCAGACGGTGCTGGCTCCCATGCCACCAACGAGGACGAGATTGCGGCCATTCAGTCCAAGCTTGTCGCTCAGGACGCCGGCAATCAAAACGCTGACTCCGCCCAAGAGCGGAAAGAGGGCGCTGCGTTCGGCAGCGGTGCTCGGTGAAAGTCCGACGTACTCCACGAAGTAGGTCGGCGTCCAGAAGTTGAACGTCTCGCGCAGGAGCGTGGTGCCCAGCGAGAGCAGGCACACCATCCAGAAAGGAAAGCTCGAGAGGAGCGGCCGAAGAATCGCAGCCAAGCCGGGGTGCTGTGCTTTGCCATCGTGTCCTTCTTCGCCATACACATTGAGCGGATTGGCTTCGGGCGCGGGTAATCCGCGTTCTTCAGGGCTCTCGCGGAGCAGCAGGACGTTGGCAACGAGCAGCAGCGCCAGCGAGGCGGCGCCGGCGAAGAATACGCCGCGCCAGCTCAGTCCGAAAGCCATCAGCTGGCCCATGATCCAGCGGCATCCGGCATCGCCGAAGAGGAAGCTGAGGCTGAGCACGGCCATTACGGTTCCGTAGGTCGAATAAGAGAACCAGCGGGAAGAAACTTTTACGAGTCCGACCCAGCCGGTCGATTGAAACAAGCGATTGCCGATCCAGGCCAGGGTGAAGAGTGGGAAGCCGCCGCTCATGGCGAAGAGAACAGTGAACAGAATTGATCCGGCCATGCCGGCTACGAAATTGCGCTTGCCGCCGAACAGATCGGCCAGGGAGCCGGAGATGAATTTGCCGACGGCGTAGGCCATGGTGCCGGCGGAAGCGATGAAGCCGAGTCGCACCTGAGCCTCGTTGACGCTGATGCCGTGCTGTGCCAGGTCGTGAATGAGATCGGGCAGCACGACGGAGAGGTTGGAGCGGCAGAAATAGTAGCCGGAGTAGCCCAGCGCGAGGAGGGCGATGGTGGTCGCGTGCCACGCGGTGAAACGCGATTCCACGCGGACGGCAGAACCGACGCGATCCTCAGGGTTGGCGGTAATTTCGGGCGGCACAACGGCAGACTACCACGAGGTGAATTGAATTCCGCGCAGGACTGGACGAACCGTTCTATACGAGCTGCGTTTCATCGCGCCGTGTCTCATTTTTTCGTCAAGTTGGACGCACCTTTCCCGGCGGCGCGCGATAGAGTTGTAATTAAACTTCCAGGCGAAGAAATACCGACTCTCCCGTGAATCTCCGTTGAAAGGTTGGACAATGCACAGGTTTCCCGCCCCCGGTTGCTGCTTCCCTTTGATCGTTCGGCGCATTTTCTTCTGCTTGATTCTTTCGGGGCTGCTGACCGGCGTTGCAATTGCGCAGTCTACCTTCGGATCCATACTGGGCACGGTCCGCGACGCGAACGGTGCGGTCATTCCGAAGGCCCAGATCACCCTGGTGAATACGGGCACCACTGCCACCCGGACCGATACCACGGATGGCGATGGCAACTATGCTTTTCGGAACATCGATGTCGGAAGCTACAAGCTTAAGATCGCGGCACAGGGCTTCCAGAGTCAGTCGCTGCCTGAAATCGCATTGACGGCTCGCGAGACGCGGCGCGCCGATGTGGCTCTGAAGCTGAGCGCCGGCACCGAGACCGTGATTGTCGACGGCGATTGGACTCCGCCACCTATTACCACGGACGTTTCCAACCTGGCTGAGACCAAAGTTGGTGACGAACTGGTCGAGCTTCCCGTGGCTATCTACTCGCGCTCCACTGGTTCCACCAGCCCCATTTCCACGTTGACCACCGAAGCAGGCGTGCAGACAGACGACACGGGCGACATCGCGGTCATGGGGACGACGCCCGCCTTGCTGAGCGTGACGATCGATGGAATCTCGAGTGTGGGGATCGAGTATTCCGGTCCTGTGAACGAGATGTTTCCGTCGTTCAATTCGATCGAGGAGATCCGTGTCAGCGAATCGAATAACAACGCTGAATTCTCGGGCGTGGCTGACATTACGACCGTTTCCAAGGCTGGTACCATCCATTACCACGGCGGGCTTTTCGAGAATCACGAGAACACGGTTTTCAACTCGAACAACACGTTCGCACTCGCAAAACCGAAGATCATCATGAACGATTTCGGCGGCACGCTCGGCGGTCCTCTGCGGTTGCGGCCGTTTTTCAAGCCTGACAATCCGGCATTTTTCTTTATCAGCTATGAGGGCCTGCGACTGCCGCGCGAAACTCCTATCGTGCTGAGCGTGCCCTCGGCGGACATGCGCGAGGGCAACCTGACCGATTATCTCGCCAACCAGGGGGTGGTGGCGATCTGCAACCCGAATATTGCGAATTCGAACAGCGGATGTACGCCGGCGAGCCCTGATGTCATTACGGACACGTCCGCGGTTCCGGTTTCTGCGCTCTCAGCCAATCTGCTGAATTACCTGATGCCGATGCCAAATTACGGCGATCCCTCATCGTATGCAAACAACTACCAGATCAATTTCCCATCGCCGATTTCTTCCAACCAAGGCGACGTGCGCCTCGACAAGAACATCTCGGACAGGCAGTCATTGTTTGCGCGATTTTCGTACAAGAATCGCCAGGTGATCACGGCGCCTTCCGCGAACTGCGTTTTCACGTACTGCGCAGAAGCGGGCAGCCCGTTGCAAGGCGGCTATAACACGCCGGAGATCGACGAGGGCCTCACCTTTGCGCATAACTATGTCTTCACCCCGCAAGTGCTGAATGAATTTCGTGCCGGATTCAACGAGCAGCACACTTCGGAGACGCAGAGCTATTCGACGAGCGCGCTGCTGGCGCAAACCGGCCTCAGCACGATTCCACAGCCGGACACGGACTGGTCTGAAGCGCCGCAGGTTCTTATTAACGGCTTCATGTCGACGGGGGCAGGGAATCCGGGGACGCAGCGAGGACAGATCATCCAGGCGCTGGATAACGTGACGTGGACGCGCGGGAAGCACAATTTCAAGTTCGGCGTGGATTTCAAACGGCTCGCCGATCACGACGATAACGTGTTCGGCAATTACCGCTCCGGGTGGTATGTCTTCGACGGTTCTTCCGATGTCGGCGTGTCGATCGGTGACCCGTACACCGCGTTTCTGCTCGGCTATCCCGATTACACGGAGGTCAGCTCAACCAACAATCCAACCATGGACGGGCTAGGTTATTCGTATGCATATTTCGGTCAGGATGACTGGAAGATTACGTCGAACCTGACGCTCAATCTCGGCCTGCGGTACGAGGTGCATCCGCCACTTCGCGAAACGCACTCCAACACCGCTGCGTTCATGCCGGATTGGAGCGGGACAGGCACCGACGGATCGACGACTGTAAATGGAGCGGTGGTTGTTTCGAATGAAAAGGGACTCGCGCTCGAATCGCAAGACTTTGCGGCAGCGATCGCTCCCACGCCCGTCCTGACTGCGTCCCAGGCGGGCATTCCTTCCACGCTACGCTACACGGATCACAGCGATCTCGGCCCTCGGATCGGGTTTGCCTGGCGGCCGTATGGGAAAGACACCACGGTGATCCGGGGTGGATGGGGACGATTCATCGAATCGCCGCTTGGATTCTCGCTGGTATCTGGGTGGGCAGTGGCCTCAAGCTACGTTGGGACTTACAACGAAGATTTCCAGGCGGACGGCGTTACACCCATTCTTTCGTTTGGCGATCCGTTCAACACGGCGGCCGGCAGTCCGACAGGGACCGCGGGATTCTATTATGCGTTTCCGATTCATTACCGTGACCCAAGCGTGCAGCAGTGGAACCTGACGCTGGAGCAGGATTTTGGACACAGCATCGGGATGCGTCTCTCATACAGCGGAAGCCATGGCAAGAACCTTGAGGCGATGGTGGATCTGAACCAGGTGCAACCGAACACGCTTGGCTATTCCGTTGTCTCGGCGAACCTGCCGTATCCCGACTGGAGCATCATTCAGAGTGTCACGAATCTTGCCGAAAGCAACTACCACAGCGGCACCGCGGAAATCTCGCGCCACAGCGGAAAGAACCTGACCTTTGATGCGAGCTATACCTGGACGCGCGATTTGTCCAATGCTGCCGGCGCCACGCCGAATGCCTTCGCCGTTGCGGGCGGCACCTATCTGACGACGCGCTTTCATCCAGGATTGGATTACGGCAACGTGATCTACGATCGCCGTCACCGCTTCCTCACGACGTGGCTCTACGATTTGCCTTTTGGGCGCGGCCAGCGTTGGCTCTCAGGCGCGGGGGCGGTCAATGGCATCGTCGGTGACTGGCAGCTTGCGGGTGTGACGATCCTTCAATCCGGGCCGTTCCTCACGCCTTACCAGCAGTCGGTGGATCCGGCGAATACGAACATTCTCACCACGGTGGGGCAGGCGCGCCCCGATCAGCTCACGGGCGTCTCGCTGTACGCGCAGAATCGCAACACTACACAATGGCTCAACCCGGCGGCGTTTCCCTATCTGAATCTTCAGAATTCGGCGGGGATCGGGATCGGCCGCTTCGGCAACGCGCCGGTTGGAGGAGTGGTCGGGCCGGGCACAGCCAACTTTTCGTTGTCGCTGATGAAGGGCGTGACCCTTCGCGAGCAGACGAAGTTTCAATTCAGCGTGGAAGCGGCGAATGTCTTCAATCACCGCAACTACGAGCCGCCGAACATGCAGGTGGACTCGAGCGGATTCGGGTCCATTACGGCGCTGCAAACGGCCGAGGGTGCCGGCCCAAGAAGCCTGGAGTTAGCCGGGCGGCTTGTCTTCTGAGCGCCGCTACTTCCCGCTTCCTTCCGTAATGGTGACGATCCGGTCGATGCCTGGCACCGTGAAGTGCTCGAGTTTGCCGCTGGGCCAATGGACTTCGACATCGTCCACGCTTGTGGCCTGGCCGAGCCCGAAGTGCGGTCTCTGGTCGTTTGATGAAAGATAGCTGCCGCCACTGATGACGTCCTCGCGCTGCTTCATGCCGTTTGCAGACAGATAGACGGTCGCACCGACGGCATCACGCGGGCTTTTGGGGCCTCCGACCAGCTTCAGTTCAAGCCAGTGATTGTGATCGGGGTTCACGTTGCGCAGCAGCACCGGGTGGCCGTCCATCACGTTGATGACCGCATCGAGCTTGCCATCGTTGAAGAGGTCGCCGACGGCCATGCCGCGGCCGGCAATCACATCGGCCAGGCCGGTACCCTCCACCGGCGGAACGGGATCAAACTTTTTGCCGCCAAGGTTGTGGAAGAGCATGGGACGTTCTTTCCAGCTCGTGCCCCACGCGTACTTATCGGCTTCGGGATAGACGTGCCCGTCAGCCATGAGCAGGTCTTTCCAGCCGTCGTTGTCGTAGTCGAGAAAGGCATCGCCCCAGCTGAGGAAAGGAACCGTGATATCGCCGAGCCCCATGTCGTAGCTGACGTCGGTCATGTTGGCGTCGCCTTCGTTGTGATACAGGGGCTTGTAGTTGTCAGAGAAGGTGGTGTCGAAGATGTCGAGCATGCCGGTGTTCTGGTAGTCGCCCACGGCAATGCCCATCGAGGCAGTTTCCTGTCCGGCTCCATTTACCGCGAAGCCTGAAGCATAACTGTCGTCTTCGAAGGTTCCATCGCCTTTGTTGATGTAGAGATAGTTGGGCGTGGAGTCGTCGCCCACCAGCAGATCAGGCTTGCCGTCGTTATTGATGTCCACAAATACGGCGCCGAGGCCATAATAACCGCGTTTATCGGCCACTCCAGCCTTTTCGCTCACGTCGGTAAAGGTTCCGTCGCCGTTGTTGTGAAACAGATGATCGGGTTCGCCCTTCAGGCCGCGCGGTCCGCAAGCAACCGGCTCGCCGCGAAACGTGCAATACGCGTTGACGGTCCCGTTTTGTTCGCTGGCCGGCAGGTTGTTCCAGTCCCAATGGATGTAACCCGCCACGAAGAGGTCGAGGCGGCCGTCGCCGTCGTAGTCGCCCCAAGTGGCACCGCTTGACCAGTTGCCGAGCTCGACCCCTGCCTTCCCGGCCACATCGGTGAACGTCCCATCGTGGTTGTTGTGGTAGAGGCGGTTCTTTCCGACGTTGGAAACGAAGATGTCGGGCCAGCCATCGTTGTCGTAATCGGCGATTGCGACTCCGGTGCCCCAGCGGTCGTTGGTGACTCCAGCTTTTGTGGCAACGTCAGTGAATGTTCCGTCGTGGTTGTTGTGAAACAGGGCAGCGTGCAGGGGAGTCTCCTTGCCGTCAAGCGCTTCGAAGGTCGATCCATTCACGACATAAATATCGAGCCAGCCGTCGTTGTCATAGTCGAGGAGCCCGATGCCAGATCCTTTCGTCTCGACGATGTATTTCTTGGAAGGCGTTCCCATCTTGTGGGTCCATTGCGTCAATCCTGCTTTCTCCGAGTCGTCCTCGAAGACCACCGGCCCGGATTTCACAAATCCGCCGGCCGTGATGGGCCGATGCTGCGCATCAAGCTGGACGGGGTGCGGCGACTCTGACGCGGTGGTTGCATGCGCGCCCTTGGCGGGGGGCAGGTTCTGAGAAGGATGGTTTTGCGCGAGGATCGATGCGGGAAGACACGCCATCAGCGCCCAAAAACTGGCCGTACGCCACACCTGGAACATGGCTGCAGTATACGGGGCGAGGTTGGACGCCGGTCTCCTCCGAAAGATGGACGCGCGGGTGTCTGGACCGTTATGAGACCCCGCTATGTGCCTGGCGCGGCCGGCTGCACGTTCTGCACCACCCAGCCGTTCTCGCCTTTGGTTAGCTGGGCGGTCGCCATGTGCTGGCCGCTGCTGTCGGTGGCGATCTTGGGGAATGCCGTCTTCATTTCGACGGAGTTGGCCCATCCCGGGATTCCGGAGAGCCCGTAGTGATACGTCACGCTATATTGCTCGGCGTCAGAATTTGCCGGGGCATAGTTGTCCACGGAACTCACAGTGAACGAGCCGAAGCAAAAATTGCCATAGCCGGGCTGTGTTTCGTTCGCTACCCACGTCGAGCGGCCCTGCTGGGAAAGATCGTAGTCATTGACCTGTTTCGATCCGATGAGGAACCTGCTCTTCTCGGCGGTTTTGCGCGTCAGCATTCCCGCATCGGTGAGGGCATCAAACCCTTTTGTCTGTTCGTCGTTCGACGTGTCGGCCTGGGCGGGAAACTTGACGGGATCGGGCCATACGCAGTCCTGTTTTCCGGCGTAGTAGCGGTTCAGCGCCGTCTTGAACGCTCCGGGATCCACGGCGTTCTTGTGGCAGCCGGCACTCAAGACTCCAACCGTGGCGAGGAACGGAATCAGCAACTTGGAGACACGCATCGGAACCTCACTTCTCCATTGGATGCGCGAACTGCGTCGATCAAGGTCTGGGCAGCCGATTTAGGCTCCGGTCATCATGACCAGAGCTGCCGGTGTAGCGTCGATCGCTTCCGGTTGCCGAGCCAAGTCGGCAATGAAGGTGGTTCGCAGGATCTCCAGCATGGCTTCCTGAGCCCGCCGCCAGACGGGATGTGCGGGACAGGATTCCTTCCGGGCGCAACTCTTTCCTGAGATGAGGCAGACATTCAGGAAAATGGGTCCGTCCACAGCCTCGATGACATCGCACATGGAAGCGACGCGCCCACGCGGAGAGATGGAGAATCCGCCGGACTTGCCTCTGCGCGAGCTGATCAACTGTGCGCGAGCAAGCGACTGTAGAACCTTCGACAGGAAGCTCTCCGGTGTTTCTGTGGCTCCGGCCAGATCGGGAAGGAGAGCCCGGTCGTGATCCGGCAATTTCGCCAGTTGAATCATGACACGGATGCCATAGTCGGCGGCGCGGGTCAGTTGCATCGAGGAGTTGCAATTTCTCATGAGATTTCTCGGTCGAGCCGAAGAGCCTGTGAGCAGGCGTGTGCAAAGGCAGACTAGCCGAACGCGTCACGGTCGAATGTGTTCACGGTCACAGACCCTGCGCGAGGGCATCGATTAACTCTGTTGGTGTTCGGTGAATTGGAGATAACTGGTCCGATTTGCGAGTCCAGGCTGCCGCTTCGGTGAGTTGCGGGTGCGTGGGGATGCCTCGGCTGGTGCTCCTGTGTGTCCTGTCGATTGAAAGGAAGCTTGCGGCGATCATGCATCCCTTTCCTGCTGTAGATCCGATTCCTCTGCCGGCCCCGATATGGCTGTTCAAGTTGCTGCACATCGTGACGCTGGCGCTGCATTTCGTGGCTGTCGAGATGTTGTTAGGTGGTTTGCTGCTCGCGGTTCTGCTGAGCCTGTTTCCGCGCTCGGCGCCATCGCGGGTAGCGGCACGCGCCATGGCACGCCGGCTGACTGTGGTCATGACCTACGTGATCAACCTTGCCGTGCCGCCGTTGCTGTTTGCGCAGGTGCTGTATGGGAGAGCGCTTTACACGAGCAGCGTACTCATCGGGGTTTACTGGATTTCGATTGTCGGGATCCTGATGCTGACGTACTGGTTGCTTTACCAGTTTTCGGCACGGCTTGAAGCAGGGAAATCAGCGTGGTGGGTGGGGATGGCCGCGTGGCTGCTTGCGGGCTCGATTGCAAGGCTGCTTTCGACCAACATGACTCTGATGCTGCGACCTGAAGTGTGGCGGGATATGTATTCGGCGTCCGCTGCCGGGGCTTTTCTTCCTACGGGCGATCCGACACTCACGCCGCGCTGGCTGCTGATGCTGGCCGGGGGGATGTTCATCGGGGGACTCTGGATGGTGTACCTGGCGGGCCGCTCCACTTTCACCACCGAAGAGAAGCGGTTCATGGCTCGGATGGGCGGAAAGGTTGCCGGGGTCTTTGGCGTGGTCTACCTGTTTGCGGGGCTCTGGGCATGGGGAGTGCAACCGGAGGCCGTCCGAGCGGGGCTGGCGACGCATCCTCTTTACCACTTCGCCGCATTTGCCGGGTACGGCTGGCTGGCCGTGGTCGGGATCGGGGTGTTGCTGGCGGCGTTTGCCGGCTTTGCAAGAGCCTGCGCCAGTTGGATCAGCTGGAGCGTCGCATTGCTTGCCGTTGTGGTGGAACTGACCTTCACTGTCTACCGGGACGCAGTGCGCGACGTGACGCTGTTGACCAAGGGCTTCGATGTGTGGAATCGCACCGTGGTCACCAACTGGTCGGTGGTCGCGCTGTTTCTCGTGTTGTTTGTCGGAGGCCTGGGCGTGATTGGTTGGCTCGCGTCGGTTGTGGCGCGTGCGCAAAAAACGATGGAGAGCGCCGTCTAGCGGCAGGAGATTCCTATGAGCCATGCACTGGAAACACCGCATCTTGTGAAAGAAACCGCAGAGAACGGCGAGCCCTCGACGCGCAGGGCGTTTTTGATCGCGGCCGGGGCAGCCGGCCTGGCCTACACGGCTGCGCTCGCATATCCGATCTATCGGTATTTAGCGTCGCCCACCGAAATGGCGATGAGCGAAACCGCGGTGACAGAAGTGACGCTCAAGGACGCGCAGAAGCTACCGGCCGGCGCGGTGTTGATGTTCAAGTTCGGTACGCGCCCGGCGATGCTGATCCACCACGAAGACGGCCGCTGGATCGCCATGACGGCAGTCTGTACGCATCTGGGATGCACGGTGCAGTATGAGCCGCAGGCCGACCGCATTCATTGCGGCTGTCATGGCGGCGTCTACAACGCGTATACCGGCGCGAATGTCAGCGGACCTCCGCCGAAGCCACTCAAGCTTTACAAGGTCGCCGTGAACGCAACCGGCGTCGACATCTCGCGCGCATAGACAAAGGACGAACGGCATGACATCAAAAACTGCATCGCTGTATGACTGGGTGGATGAACGGCTGGGCATCTCGGAGCTTGTTGCTTTTGCGAGGCACAAGACGGTGCCCGTCCATTCGCAGTCGTTCTGGTACTACTGGGGCGGAATTTCGTTATTCCTGTTCATTGTCCAGTGCTTCACCGGCGTGCTTTTGCTGGTGTACTACCGCCCAGGGGCCGAGGCCTACGAATCGGTTCGCCAGATCACGTTTGTGATGCACTTCGGCTGGCTGATCCGGTCGGCGCATTCATGGTCGGCCAACCTGATGATCTTCGCCATCCTCGTACACATGTTCTCGGTCTACTTCATGAAGGCTTATCGCAGGCCGCGGGAGTTCGGCTGGCTGAGCGGGATGGTGCTTTTGGGCCTGGCATCGGTGTTCGGGTTTTCAGGATACCTGTTGCCGATGGACGAACTCAGCTACTTCGCAACGAAGGTGGGTTTACAAATCCCGACAGCCATTCCGTGGATCGGGCCAGCCATCAGCAACATGCTGCGCGGCGGCCTTGAGGTGAACGAGTTCACGGTGCAGCGCTTCTTCGCGTTGCACGTGGTGGTGCTGCCCGCGGTGTTCATTCCTTTGCTGGGATTTCACCTCTGGCTCGTGCAGCGCCACGGAAATGCACTGCCGCCGTGCGAAGAGGCGAAGGCGACGGCCGAGCGAAAGACGATGCCCTTCTTCCCGGCCTTTCTGCGTAAAGACCTCGCGATGTGGCTTGTGTCGCTGAATGTTCTGGCGCTGCTTGCGTCGGTGTTTCCATGGAGCCTGGGCAGGCAGGCCGATTCGCTCGTGCCCGCTCCGGCAGGTATACATCCCGAGTGGTACTTCATGAGCCCATTCGAAATGCTGAAGCTGCTCGGAAACTGGCTTCCGGGCGAAGCCGGCGAGATCGCTGGATTGCTGATTTTCACGCTGGGCATCGTGCTGTGGGTTTTGATTCCGTTTTATGACACGCGGAAAGAAACGGGACGCCGCGGCCGTGCCGCACATTATTTTGGTCTGCTCGCGGTGCTTGCGCTGCTGGCCACGACTGCGATTGGGTATTGGACGGTGAGGTAAGAACGGCTTTCAGCCGTCAGCTATCGGCTTTCAGCTGCCCCTCTTCTCAACGAAGGGCGTGGTCAGAATACGAAAAGCTGATGCTGAAGGCTGAAGGCCAGGAGCTGAAAAATGAATTATCCCTTCTGGTACATTCCGCATCTTGGTTCGGGCTGGGTGATCGGCATCATCGCTATCTTCCATGTGATGATCTCGCAGTTTGCGGTCGGCGGCGGGCTGTACCTGCCAATGGCCGAGCGAAAGGCGATGCGCATTGCGGATCCGGAACTGCGCGCCGGTTGGCTGAACCAACTGGCGAGCCATTCCAAGTTCTTCCTCATTCTGACAGCCGTGTTTGGAACGGTGAGCGGCGTCGGGATCTGGTTTGCGATCGGGCTGACGAATCCGGAAGCCACCAGCACGCTGATCCACAATTTTGTTTTTGGATGGGCGATGGAGTGGGTCTTCTTCCTGGTTGAACTGACGACCATCGCGGTCTACTACTACACGTGGAACCGCATTGATGAGAAGCTCCATCTGACCGTGGGATGGGTCTACGCCGGCGCCTCGGCGGCCACGCTGATTATCATCAATGGAATTCTCGCCTTCATGCTGACGCCGGGCGATACCTGGCTCGCGATTGCGGGGACGGGGCAGGAGGCCAGCAAGTTCTGGAACGCATTCTTCAATCCGACGTACTGGCCCAGCCTGCTGATGCGGGCCGGCGTATGCACTTCACTGGCGGGGGTGTGGGCGCTCATTACCTCGAGCCGCATTGACGGCCACAAGCAGCCGGCACTCAAGACGAGCATGGTGAAGTGGAGCGTAAAGTGGCTGCTGCCGTCTTTTGTCGCCATGCCATTTTTGCTGGCCTGGTATCTCTCCATGGTTCCGGCTTCGCAGCGTGCGCTGCTGACGCTCGGCATCGACACGATCAACTCGGGGACCTTTTCGACGGTCACGCGCATTGCGCTAATCATCATCATCACGTCGGCGACGATCGTGGGCGTGGCCTATTATCTTGCCTATCGGAACCCGGTCGACTTCAATCTGTCGCATGCGATGGCAGTGTTGCTCTTGGCGCTGATGGCTACCGGATCCGGCGAATACAGCCGCGAGATGCTGCGCAAGCCGTACGTCATCGGCCGCTGGATGTTCTCGAACGGCACGCGGGTTCCGTATGTGAGCCGCATCAATGCGGAAGGCTACCTCGCTCGTTCGAACTGGGTGTGGAACGGATCCGATTCCGCTTATTCGAGAGGCGAAGCGATCTTTCGCGGCGAATGCGGGTCTTGCCACACCCTGGATGGCTATCGGCCGCTGCGCCAGTTGCTCGAAGGCCGCGACCGCACCAACATCCGGAATTTCATCGGGATGCTGCATGAGTACAAGGGTGATTCGCCCTACCGCAAATTCATGCCGCCGATGGCCGGCACACAGCAGGACGTCGATGACCTCAGCGATTTCCTGAATGCGCAGGTGAATCCGCAGTCAGCGGGTGGACAAAAGCCGATTCTGACCGCGAAGAAATAAAGCTCCCTCCCCAACCACGAGCGAGAGGCCCGCATCGCGCGGGCCTTCGCTTCAGGCGCTCCCATCGGGCCGCAGCGTTTGCCTATCTATCTCTCTTCCGCTATAAGGAAACACGGCGCGTGTCGGTTGGCGCCTCGCGAGGCATCGGATGATTTCACGCAGAGAACTCTTTGTCGCATTGCCGGCGGTTTTTGCGACGGCAGGCGCATTCGCCAGGGCGGATCAGAAGACGATCATGGGCTCGACCGTATTCGACTGGAACTCGATTCCGGAGAAGGCCACCAGCTACGGCTCGGTGCGCTCTTTTTTCTCGGAGCCGACAGCGACTCTGGAAAATCTGGAACTGCACGTCACAACGCTCGATCCCGGGCGGTCGCCGCATCCACCTCATCGCCATCCCAACGAGGAGATGTTGATTATTCAGCAGGGAACGGTAGAGGCTCTGTCGAATGGAGCGTGGAAGCGCGTTGGTCCGGGTTCGGTGATTTTCAATGCTTCGAACCGGCTGCACGGAATCCGGAACGCGGGATCAACACCCGCGGTGTATCACGTCATCAACTGGAAATCCGCCGCGACGCCGGCCTCGACGTAGCCGGGAGCTGACGCGTTGAGTTTCAAGTCCTCACGTCGCGGGCAGCACCCGGGATGCTATTCCTTACCGAGTTCGTACGGAATGCCGAAGCGCCCGATCTGGATAAGCGCCTTGTCGCCCGGAGGCCAGATGCGGAGGCTTTCGACGCGGGTGCGGCCGGGTATCATGTGCGCGTCCGTGTTGCCGACCAGGTCGCCAGTGGCAGCCGTATTGAAGTGGACCTTGAGCGCATCGCCGTCACGCACCCATCCGAAGACATAATTGCCGGGCGCCAGCGCGATGCCGCCGATACGAATCGGGGCCTGCACCACGAGGTAGTGCGAGTACTTCCCATCGGCGGAGTAGCCGGCCGTAATGAGCACTACACCCGCGATAAAGCGGCCATGGCTGTTGACGATGCCGCTCGCTGTCCGCATCTCGGTTTCAATGTGCTCTTTGATCACCGGGGCGCGTGCCGGCAGGATCGAAGCGAGTTCGGCGTCCGTAGCCTGCCGCCATGTTGGCCTTGCTGCCTTTGCCGTCCATGGATTTACCAGAGCCAACAAAATTGCGACAAAAAACACCTTCTTCATGATTTTGGTTTCCTCAGGCTTTCAAGCGGGACGATTCCGCGCTGAATGGCTGCCGTTGCGGCTTGGGTGCGATCGGTAACGCCGAGTTTGCCGAGCAGGCTGTTGATGTGGGTCTTGACGGTAGCTTCTGAAATGTCCAGCTCGGCCGCGATTTCCTTGTTGCTCTTGCCGTGCACAATCTGCTCCAGCACGTCCGATTCCCGCGGCGTGAGTTCTTCGGTTCCCACGCGTTCCGCGAGCCGTTGCGCAATCGCGGGAGGTATATGTGATTTGCCGGCGTGAACAGCGTGGATTGTCGCAATCAACTCGTCGGTGGTCATGCCCTTCAGCAGATAGGCGCGCGCTCCGGCTTGCAGCGCGCGGTAAATATCCTCATCGCCGTCGTACGTGGTGAGCACGATGAACCGGGCGGTGGGTGATTCCATGCGCACGCGTTGAATGACGTCGACACCACCCATACGCGGCAGCCTGAGGTCGATCAGCGTGACGTCGGGCTGGTGCTTCCGATATTGGGTAATGGCTTCGACTCCGTCGCCCGCTTCGCCTACGACTTCGATTCCATCCACCACGTTGAGCAACGCGACCAGGCCCTGCCGGACGACATGGTGGTCTTCGACCACAAGGACGCGAATCGATTCCTGTTCCAAGTTCACTCCTTTGCTTCTTTCGGCGCCGGTGCGCGCAATCTCACGGTTGTACCTGTCCCTTGCGCAGCCGTTACCTCAAGAACGCCGCCGATTGCCGTGGCCCGCTCGCGCATGCCTGTGATTCCATAATGACCGGTCGCGCCGTTCTGCATCTGGTCGGCGGAAAATCCCTTTCCATCGTCCCTGATCTCCAGCGCGATTTCGCTCTGCGCATAATCCAACTGGACGAACAAGTGTTTCGCTTCGGCGTGCTTCTTCACATTATGGATTGCTTCCTGTGCCACGCGCAGGAATTCGCGTTCGGTGCCGGGCGGCAGCGGCCGGTAAGCCCCGTGCGCAGCGAAGGTTGCCTCGAGGCCGTGCCCGCCGGCGTTCTCGGTGATGCGCTGCAGCTTGACGGGCATGGTTTTTTCTTCAGAATCCTGCGAGCGCAGCGCCCAGATGGATTGGCGCGCGTCGGCGAGTCCCTCGCGGACGTGGCCGCGGGTGCGATCGAGTTGCTGCTGTGCGGCAGCCACCTTGTTGTTGCGGAGCAGTTCGGCCAGCACTTCCAACTGAACGGAAATGCCGACATATCCCTGGGCCAGGGTGTCGTGAATTTCGCGCGCAATGCGGGTGCGTTCCGCGAGCACTGCGCCGAATTCCCGCTCCGCGTGGACGAGCCGCTGCCGCAGGAAAACGATGATCAGGCACGCCACGAAAGCCGTCAGCAGGATGTCGAACCAGAGGGTCTGGTAGAAGTGCGGGCGTAAATCAAACTGAAGCTCCGTTCCCTGCGTGTTCCACAATCCGTCGTTGTTGGCTGCCTGCACGTGAAAGGTGTAATGCCCTGGAGGAATGTTGGTGTAATAGGCGGTGCGTCGCGTGCCGGCTTCGGTCCAATGGTGATCGAATCCTTCGAGGAAGTAGCGATAGCGGACTTTCTGCGGCGCCGTGAAGCTTAGACCCGCGTAGTCAAACTCGAAGTGGACATGGCCTGCGGCAATATTGAGATTGGAATCGTGCGCCTGCAGCACCTGATTCACGTCATCCACCGCGAAGCGCTCCAGGGCGACCGGAGGGGAAACGGAATTGATGGGGAAATGCGATGGGTCGACCTCGGCAACGCCTTTCGGCGTGGCGAACCACAGGCGCCCATCGTGCGAGCGCCACGCAGAAGGATGGCTGTTGGTGGCCGTCTCGCGGCTGCGCAGGCCGTCAGCAGGACCGAACTCGATCCAGTTCCTGCAGTCGGCCGTCATGGTGCAGTCGCATCGCGCGATGCCGTTGTCCGTTGCGAACCAGAGATGATCGCCCGAGTCGTCGAGAATCGCGTGGATGCTGGTTATATTGAGCGGAGCATCCGCAGGCCTGGAGAACTTTGTGCCATCCCACTGATTCCATCCATGGTCCTGCGTACCGATCAGCAGATTGCCCATACGCGGCAGCAATGCGGTTACGATGTTGCTCGAGAGGCCGTTGGCGGTTGTGTAGTTCGTAAATTTTTGGCCATCGAGTCGCGAAAGTCCTGCCAGCGTGGCCACCCACAATTTTCCATGCGAGTCGCGGGCCATGGCGCCCACCAGATCGCTGCCCAGGCCGCTGGCATGGGTGAAGGTTTCCATGCGCCTGCCGCCGGGCGCGTCGATCCAATGGGTCAAGCCGCGGCGGGTGCTGATCCACAGAGAGCCGTCTCCATCGACCAGCAGCGAGCGCACGAAGTCGTCGGGCAGGCCATCAGCTGAGGTAAAGGATTGCACCTGGCCGCGACGGATCAGATTGAGCCCGTCCGGCGTGCCCACCCACATATCTCCGTTGGGAGCCGCGCCGAGTGCGAGAATCACGTCGCTGAGGAGCCCGTTGCGAACCGTATACGTTTTGGTGGTGCGCAGGTCTCCTGCATTCTGCGCCAGCACGTTGACGCCCGCGCCGTTAGTGCCGACCCATAGCGATCCTGTTTGGTCCTCGACAACCGTTGTTGTCTTGTCAGATGAAATGCCGTTTCGCGCGTCGATGTAGACGAATCGCATGTCACGCAGGATGTGAAGGCCGCTGCTCTCTGTGCCGGCCCAGAGATTTCCTTCCCGGTCTTCCAGCAGCGATAGGACCGAGGATCCTGACAACGGGTCAGTGACGGGCAGAAATTGCCATTTGCCGTTCTCGAGGCGCGCAAGGCCGTCGTTGGTAGCGAGCCAGAGGCTGCCTTCGCGATCGGCAAGCAATGCCTGGATGCGGCTGCCTCGGATGTCGTGCCCGACTGTGTATCGCTGCACCAAACGATTTCCGTGTAGAACGACAAGCTCGCTCGAATTCGCAAGGGCGATATTGCCGCCGGGCATTTCCTGGATCGACTCGACGCGACTGAGGAACGATTCCGAGGCAATCCAATGGCCGTTTGTGCGGGAAAACAGACCTTGTGCGGTGGAGACCCAGGCCTTGCCACTGCTTGCGATCAGTGCGGTGACGTCGCCGCCGGGTAGCCGGTCAGCATTCTGCACGAAACGATCGCCGTGCATGCCAGCCAGACCGAGGTCTGTCAGTGTCCAGATCATCCCCGAAGCGTCCTGGACGATGGACTTGATGCCGTTCGCGGGCAGGCCGTCCGCGGTGGTGAAGTTTGCAACTTCACCATTGCGCCATCGCGCCAATCCGTCGGCTGTACCGACCCAGAGCGAGCCGTCAGCAGCGGCGAGAAGACATCGAATATCTGCGCTGGGCAAGGCCGGTGTGGAATTTCGATCGAACACGGCAAAATTGAAGCCATCAAAACGCACCAGGCCTGCCTCCGTCGCGAGCCAGAGGAACCCATCCTGTGTTTGAACCACAGCGTGAACCGTGTTTTGCGGCAGCCCATTTTCCATGACCCAGGATTGACGCCCATAAATCGCTAAAGGCGTGGTTGGCTCCAGAGCCAGGATCGAACTGGATCCACCAGCGATCATGGCGGAAAGACAGAGCCAGATCGGGTAAAGCCGAAGGCGGTAAAGGGACGAGCGCCGCACTGGCGCAATCGGAATGGAACAAGCGGAGGCCAAGCTTGCGAAAAGCTCCTCACCGGCCGGATTCCTGCAGGTGGCTTGATTCAAAGGTAATAGGAGCCGCTCGGAAATGCACAGCGTTCATTGACCCAGCCTCGGGTAAGTCCCACAAACCTGCATCCATCAATCGGTTGAGGCGGACCTCCCTCGAATGGCCCAAGACGCAGGGGCGGCTCACGGCTACTCTGTCTATGTCTCCTGATTGGCCTGTACATTTCTGGCTTGCGATTCCGGGTGGCCCCACGTGGCCACCCGATTCTTTTGGTCCCGGTTTATCTGTTTTTCCCGACCACCGCTCATTCTGCCGGGTCTGCTAGGCTTCCTTGGCATGGATTTCAAGAACATTCTGATCGAGAAACGATCCCCGCTGGCCGTGGTGACGCTGAATCGGCCCGAGGTTCGCAATGCGTTGAATGGCGAGACCCTCTCGGAACTGGGAACGGCATTTAACGAGCTTGGCGCCGATTCGAAGACGCGTGTGATCCTTCTGACTGGCGCTGGTGGCCGGGCGTTTGCCGCCGGTGCTGACATCCGCGAGTTGGCCTCGCTCACCGCCGAGGAAGCCCAAAGATTTGCCTTGCGTGGGCAAGGCATTTTTCGCGCGATCGAACAATTGGGCAAGCCGGTGATCGCGTGCATCCAGGGATTTGCCCTCGGAGGCGGCTGCGAACTGGCGATGTCGTGTACGTTGCGGATCGCAGCGGATGATGCACGTCTCGGGCAGCCGGAAGTAAAGCTCGGGATTATGGCGGGATACGGGGGTTCGCAACGGCTGCCGCGTCTTGTAGGTCGCGGCGCTGCCCTCAAACTGCTGCTGACAGGCTCGATCATTGACGCCCAGGAAGCGCTTCGGATCGGTCTTGTGGACGAGGTCGTTCCGGCGGCGCAGTTGGTGGAGCGCGCGGAATCGTTGGCGCGGGAGATTGCGGCGAATGCGCCATTGGCCATTACCGAGACGCTGCGGGCGGTCGATGAAGGGTTGGGTCTGGCGCTCGATGAAGGATTGAAGCGCGAAGCCACTCGATTCGGCCAGCTCTGCTCGACCTCTGACAAGGCCAAAGGCACCGAGGCATTCCTCGCCAAGCGGGCGCCTGTCTGGAAAGGGCAATAGATGCAATGCGATCCGGCCTGCTGGTATTCTTGAAGCGTGATTCCAGCAGTGCGCACCAAGGGATGCGCGGCGATGGCCCTGCTTTTGCTTGTGGCCCTCGCCGCATGTCATAAAGAGGAACAGGAAGTTGCGGGGGTTGCGCAGCGCGCTGCCGCCGCCGAGCAAAAAGCGCAGGCAGCAGCGACCCTTCGCGACCAGCAGCGTGCCCAACTTGCCCGTATTCCTCTTCCCACCAAGAGTCTTTACGTCGATGTGCGCGAACCGGGCGCGTGGGCCAATCCATTCCTGTCAGTGGAGGCCGATCGTCTTGACCTTCGCGTTACGATGGCCGACGCCAACCCCAGCGCAGTTGGGGAAGGAACCATGCTTCGTCCCGCCGCCGCACGGAGACAGGAAGTGCAGTTGAGGCCTTCCGATCTGGTGACCGCCATCGTGGCGCTGCCCTCGGGCGCCTGGCAATATGGCCGCGTCATCGCGGTGGCAGAAGCTCCCGAGTCCGACCCCAAGGACCGTGCGAAGATTCGCCGTAACGTGGAAACGGCAATTCAGCAGCTTAACGATCTCGGGGTTGTCGTAGAAGAATGGCCGTCCCGCTGAATCCTCTGTTCCAATAGGAGACTCGAAGCAGCGCGCAGAAGGAACCAATTAGATCACAATCCCGCTGATTTGAACGTCTCGATCCCATGGAGGACCAGTGATTTTCGTCATACCCCTCGCCATGGAATCTCTTTCGGTTCCCTCTGATCATCGGTAAACTGAATCGAATCGAGCACTCCTAGTCAATTCACCGTGAAATGGAGCTGGCATGGGCAGCGGCAGTAAGACTTGGCTTGAGAAATTCCTTGCACCAAGCAGGGCCGAGCGCCATGCGGTGCCCGATTTTGTTGCTTACCGATGGACCGGCTCAAGCCTCAGAAAGGATCCTGTCAAGGACATCAGCACGAGCGGCGCTTATCTGGTTACCGACGAGTCCCTGCATCCGGGAACGATTCTGTCGGTGACGATGCAACGAGAAGGCCCACTGGAAAGGGATCCTGAACGCCGCATCACGATGCAGGCGCGGGTTGCGCGCCGGGCGGACGACGGAGTCGGCCTGGCCTTCCTGATTCCAAAGGACAAGCACTCTCGTCGCTGGGAGAGCCTCTTTGAGAGCCTGGTGTCTCAGCTGAATCCCGAGGATCTGCAGAGTTTCGTGAGGATGCACGGCGCGGTGGAGTTCCTGCAGCGCGTTTGCCCGCGTTCGTCAGAGGAGCTTGGAGAACTCATCCAGGGACGTTTGAGCAGCCACAAAGTCGCGAATGCGCTGGAGATCGCGCTCTGGGCAGAGAGCCTGCTGCTGCCCGACCCCGACGCTCCGACGATGGTTGCCGATCCTCAGTCGGTCATCAACATTCTTGAAGTTGGTTCGTCCACCGACGAACTATGGCTACAGCACTGCTGGGGTGGCTTGCTCGCGACTGGGTGTTCGGTACATGGGCAGGACTCCTCGAATCGGAAGTATGTCGACCTGTTTGGCCAGATGATGACTTTTCAGGCGCGCATCCTGACGGTCGTTTGCACCAGGGCAACAAAGGTCAAATCGGAGTCGGGCGTGTTCTCCGCGAAACCCCTGGTGATCAATATCGAAGAGATGGTGGCGACCACCGGCTCACGTGAAGCGCAAATGGATCGCGATCTTGATCGCCTTGCAGAGCTGGGGCTGATTGAGAAGCGAGATGCCAACGTTCCCACGATGATGCGGAGTAACGAAGTCTCGATCACGCCGAGCCGTCTTGGGCTGGAACTTCACGCGCGCTGCAACGGACATCGCGGTGACCCGTACGTGTACTACCTGAATAGCGCGAACTCTGCTCATTTCGAGATTCAGGGGCACTGACGCCGGAGAAAAAAGTCCAACAACGCCAAGTGCGAGAATCGCGCCGGGTTCCTGGCGCCTGAACGCGCTACCATTCCCCCGTGAGCAATTCGCACTTTCCGATCCTTCAGCAATTCAGCCCGCTCGAGCATGAGCGCTTCGCGGCTCATCATGAACTTGAATCGCGCCTGAAGCAGACTGTGCGGGGCGATGTGCTCTTTGACCTTGGCTCGCGCGCCATGTATGCGGCTGACGCCTCGAATTACAGGCAGCTTCCCATCGGAGTTGTATATCCACGCGATGCGGCGGATGTGGAAGCGGCGTTCGCAGCGTGTCGTGCCGTGGGCGCCGCAGTTCTGGCACGGGGTGGGGGAACCAGCCTCGCAGGGCAGTGCGCCAACGTCGCCGTGGTGCTCGATTTTTCGCGCTACATGAACCGGCTCGATTCGATCACTCCAGATGCGAAGTTGGCTGTTGTACAGCCCGGGATCGTTCTCGATCGCCTGCGCGATGCCGCCGAGAAACATCACCTGACTTATGCGCCCGATCCAGCCACGCACTCCCGGTGCACTCTCGGCGGCATGATCGGAAACAACAGCTGCGGCGTGCACGGACTTCTCGGCGGGAAGGTCGCCGAGAACGTCGAATCGCTCGATATTGTGCTCTATGACGGCACGCGCATGACGGTGGGGCGGACGAATGCCGAACAACTGAAAAGCCTCATCCAAAGCGGCGGGCGCGTTGGAGAGATTTATGCCGGTCTCGCGCGAATTCGCGATCGCTATGCGGATTTGGTTCGCGTTAAGTTTCCACGCATTCCCCGGCGAGTTTCCGGATACAACCTTGACGAATTGCTGCCCGAGAACGGCTTTCACGTTGCGCGCGCGCTGGTGGGCTCGGAAGGCACGTGTGCCACGGTCCTTTCTGCAACTCTGAATCTGACGGCCAGCCCGCCGTTCCGTGTGCTCACGGTTCTTGGCTTCGATGACCCGTTCGTCGCGGCCGATGCGGTGCCGCGGGTTCTTGAGTACAAGCCGATAGGCCTTGAAGGTTTCGATCACATGCTGGTGCAGTTCATGCGGCGCAAGGGGCTCGCATTGAAGGAACTTGACCAGCTTCCGCCGGGCATCGGATTTCTACTGGTTGAGATGGGGGCGTGGACTGCCGAAGAGGCCCATGCGAAAGCGCAGGAGATTGCCAGCGTTTCACAATCATGGACTCATCCGCCCCACGTTCATATCTGCACGCCGGCCGAAGCGGCGAGTGTCTGGTATGTGCGCGAATCTGCGCTGGGCGCGGTTGTCTTCGTACCCGGCGAACCCGAACGCTGGGAGGGATGGGAAGACGCTGCCGTGCCGCCTGCGGAACTCGGCAATTACCTTCGCAGCATTACGAAATTGATGGCGGAATACGGTTATACCAGCCCGTTCTATGGCCACTACGGGCAGGGCTGCGTGCACATGCGGATCAATTTTGATTTCCGCTCGGAAAAAGGCTTGCGCGATTTTCGCGCGTTCCTCGATCGCGCGACTGATATTGTGCTGGAGTTTGGCGGCTCACTTTCGGGCGAGCATGGCGATGGCCAGGCGCGCGCTTCGCTGCTGCCCAAGATGTTCGGGCCCGAACTGATGCAGGCGTTTCGCGAATTCAAGGCGCTTTGGGATCCCGATAACCGCATGAATCCCGGCAAATTGATCGATGCGGTCAGGGTTTACGATCCGATCGAGAATCTTCGCCACGGCTTGTCTGATGGCATCGGGCCGCTTCGGTTCGAAAGCCGCTTCGCGTTTACGGCGGATCACGGATCGATGGAGCGGGCAACCGAGCGCTGTGTGGGCGTGGGCGCCTGCCGGAAGACAGTGGGCGGCGTGATGTGCCCGAGCTACCGAGCCACAGGCGAAGAACAACACTCGACTCGAGGCCGGGCGCGTTTGCTTTGGGAGATGCTCGCCGGATCGCTCCGCAACGAGGGCTTCCGGAGCGAGGCCGTTCATGAGGCGCTCGATCTCTGCCTGAGTTGCAAGGCCTGCAAGACTGAATGCCCGGTCCAGGTGGACATGGCTGCGTATAAAGCCGAGTTTCTTTGCCAGCACTACAAGGGGCGGGTGCACCCGCTGCAGCACTACATCTTTGGCTTTGCCGACAAACTGGCGCGTTGGGGCGCGATGGCGCCGTCGTTGACCAACGCGATCCTTACCGGACGGATGACGAGTCCGCTGGCGAAGCGCATTGCCGGTGTGGCGCCTGGACGCCAATTGCCGAAGCTTGCCGCAGCTTCATACCGGAAATCGCGCGGTCGCTCGATGCAGGAAGCGGGGCCGGATTTACCGCGGGTGTTGCTGTGGCCTGACACGTGGAATAACTACTACCACCCCGATACACTGGTTGCCGCCGAAACCGTTCTTGCCCGAGCCGGTTTTGCGGTAGAGGTACCAGCGGGCCACATCTGCTGCGGCCGGCCTCTGTACGATTTCGGTTTTCTCGATGCCGCCCGTTCGTATCTCGCTACGATTCTCGGACGCATGGGACCGCAGATCGATGCCGGTCTGCCCTTCATTTTTCTTGAGCCAAGTTGCGCCAGCGTCTTCAAGGATGAGCTGCGCGAATTTTTTCCAACGGAGAAGAGAGCGGCGCTTTTGGGCCAGCAGGTTTGGCTGCTTGCCGATTGGCTCGAGGCCAACGCGCCGGACTTCGGCTCGGGGAGTCTCGAGGGCGCGCAAATTCTGATCCACGGGCACTGCCACCACAAGGCGGTGTTTGGCGGACCAGGAAGCGAGATCGCAATTCTGCGCCGGGCGGGTGCGACGGTTGAACCGATCCAGGCGGGCTGTTGCGGCATGGCAGGTCCCTTTGGCTTCGAGGCGGGCAAATTCGAGGTGTCAAAGGCTATCGCGAATGATGGGCTGTTGCCGGCTGTGGAAGCGGCTGGGCCCATGACCATTGTCGTGGCTGACGGCTTCAGTTGCCGGGAGCAGATCAGCCAACTCGGTCACACACATGCCATGCATTTTGCCGAGGTGATGTCGAGGAGCTGCGGTTGTGGCGGCTAGGAAGGCAAGGAGTACCGCGGGCGGTTGTCTGCGGCTATTCAGCTTTCTCGCGAAAGCGCCCGCGCAGTTCTTCGAGGCAAGCGGATGGTTTTTCGCAACGATCTGTGTCTCGTTCGAGAAGGAGGTTGGCTGCATCGATCGCCCGCGGGGAGAGGTTTTCACTTTGCAGCGCATTCATTACCTCGGGTAAGGATCGGAGGTCTTTTCTTTTGGCGAGGCCGACCATGGCCTCCTCGCGCACGTCTTCATCTGAATCTTTCAGGTTCCGAAACAGGGCGTCACGAATGTCGCGGGAATCGAAATCGCCGAGAACTCCGAGGCCGAAGGTTGACCAGTCTCGAACATCGCTATCCTGGTCAGTCATGAGCTTGAGGAGCGTCGTCACGGTTCGCTTATCGTTTGCGAAGCAACCCAGAGCGAAGGCAAGATCAAGCCTCACGTCCGGATCGGGATGATAACTGAAGGGAAGAATCATCGGAATGGTTGATGCGTTTCCGAGATGACCGAGGGCGGCGATCACAGCGCTCAGTGGGATGGGATTCGTTTCGGATTCAAGCATGCCGGTGAGCACCTTGAATGACTCGTTGGAGAAGAGCGGAACCGGATTTTGAGAAGTCTTGCCGAGCTGACCGAGGATGGCGGCTCCCCGAGCCCTCTTCAGCGGCTCATTGGAGTCGCAGAACCCGGCAGCTTTCTCGAAGATCTCACGAGTGCCGATGCCCTGCAGAGTGCTGACCGCCTGCCAGCCTTCATCGCTGTCGTAGCCCCCTTGCAATGCTTGAGCGAAGAGATCGTCGATGTTCGAGCCTGGCATGTCGGCAGTGTAGCGCGAAGGGATCGTAGGCTAGGATGAAGGAAGAAGCCCCGAGGGATGCATGTTCTTTGTGGTGTGGCAGTTCGAAGTCGCCGAGGAGAAAATCACGGCGTTTGAGGCGGCCTATGGCCCCGAAGGATCGTGGGCTCAGCTCTTTGGCTCGTCGCCGGCATATCGCGGGACCGAGCTCCTCCGTGATACGCACATACGGGGGAAATATCTCACGATTGATCGGTGGACGGACGAGGATGCCTTTCGCGCTTTCCGGCGTGACCACGATGCGGAGTACGAAGGACTCGATCGCTCCTGCGACGCGCTCACCAGCCGCGAAACGCGCATCGGCGCTTACACGGCATAGAGGCGGATGGGCTTTGCTGCAGACCTCATTTCGCGGCATGAGCCAGCGTCTTCCGGCGCCGAGTTGAACTTAGCCTGAGTGAGGAGATTGTGATGCCGGATACGCTTGTAGGATAATTTCTCTTTTTCTTCGCTTTTTTCCTGTTTTCCTAGTGTCTCATCCTGCTACAATCCGATCGAAATCACTGGTAGCCGCCGCGTGTTTTTCTTCCTTCAAGGTCCGCGCCTGGCGAGCAATTTTCTTTGGGAGTCATCCGCCATGGCCGTCGTTGATGAACGCGCAAAAGCCGTTGAATTAGCTCTCAGCCAGATCGAAAAGCAGTTCGGGAAAGGGTCCATTATCCGCCTCGGATCGAGAGAGGCGCTGCTGCCCATTTCCGTGATTTCGACTGGGTCCATCAGTTTCGATGCGGCGCTCGGAGTGGGCGGCATTCCCCGCGGCCGCGTGACCGAGGTGTTCGGCCCTGAATCCTCGGGCAAGACTACCATCACCCTTCAGATCATTGCGGAAGCGCAGAGACTCGGGGGGCTGGCCGCCTTTGTCGATGCCGAGCACGCGCTCGATCCCGGCTATGCCAAAAAGCTTGGTGTGGATGTGGACAACCTGCTCGTTTCGCAACCCGACAGCGGCGAACAGGCCCTCGAAATTACCGAGGCCCTGGTTCGCTCTGGAGCCATCGACGTGCTCGTGGTGGACTCGGTCGCCGCGCTCGTCCCCAAGGCCGAACTGGACGGCGAGATGGGCGACTCGCACGTCGGCCTGCAGGCCAGGCTGATGTCGCAGGCACTGCGCAAGCTTACCGGCACGGTTTCCAAATCTCGCACCGCGTTGATCTTCATCAACCAGATCCGCGAGAAGATCGGCGTCATGTTCGGCAATCCCGAAACCACCACCGGCGGCCGGGCGCTCAAGTTCTATTCCTCGGTGCGCGTGGACATTCGCCGCATTGCGGCCATCAAGGAAGGCGATGCGGTTACGGGCAACCGGACGAAGGTCAAGATCGTGAAGAACAAGGTGGCTGCGCCGTTCCGGGAGGCCGAGTTCGACATTCTCTATGGCGAGGGGATCAGCCGGGAGGGCGACGTGCTCGATTTGGCCGTGGCCCACAACATTGTGGAGAAGTCCGGCGCCTGGTACAGCTATGGCGGCGAGCGCATCGGCCAGGGCCGGGAGAACACGCGCGCTTTCCTCAAGGAAAACAAGGACATCTTCACGAAGCTCGATGGAGAGGTCCGGAAGAAGCTGAACATCGGCGTGCATGCCAAGGCCGAAGTGCCTGAAGTTCCGGTGGCGGGCCCGGCGGAGGCCAAGGAAGCAGTCCGCGTGCGCCGCGGCTAGAACTACGCGAGGGCTCTCCGCGTATACGACTCCATGTTCCTATGGTCGGGGGAACTCGGAATTGCGACTTCAGGTTCTGGGCGTCCACAGGCTTCCCAATCCTGCTCTACACTGAGACGGCAATGAAGATTGTCAGGCAAACGCACAGGGTCCATCTGCGGTTGATCCTCGGCTCTTTCGCCCTCTTCTGTGCGTTGCTGGAGTCTGCGCTCGCCCAGAGCGGGCCGGCTCAGTCCGGTTCCGCCCCGCTTCAGACGACATCTGCACAAAGTCCGGCCCAGATCCGGGGCGTCATCAGCCTCGATGGTCCCTGGAAGTTCCAGACCGGGGACGATCCGCGATGGGCAGATCCCGGCCTTGACGATTCGAAATGGCTATCGGTTACGCTTTCAGACCGGCTTGATTACCAGGGCATCGAGCCTTATACCGGCTACGGGTGGTATCGCCTTCGTTTGCCGCCCGATCAGATTGCCGCGTTGGGCGGTTCATCCGGGACACAGCTGGAACTGCTGTTTTTCGGCGACTCGGTGGGGCAGCTTTCAGCGTATGTGAACGGGGTGGAATCGGGCCGAACGAAGGGGATGACCGACCCGCCCCGAATGTTTCGATCTCAGCCGTTTGCGGTGCAGCTTTCGGCTCCTGATGCAACCGGCGCAAGGGTTATCGCGATTCGCACATGGGCCGGTCCCGGAGTCACGGTCAGCCGCGGGCTGCTCACCGCGGTGAAACTCGGCACGCAACCTGAAATCAGCGACCGACTCGATCTTGCCGAAGGCCGCCAATGGGATCAGAACGCCATTGCGCCGATTGTGCTCGCTTTTCTGTTTCTGGGGGTGGCCCTGCTGGGGGCGGCACTCTATCTTTCGCAGCGCCACCACTCTGAATACCTGTGGCTTGCGATTCTGTCGGTCACCGCCACTGCCGGGAGGTTGCTGAACGCGTTTTTTGGACTGTCCCTTCTGACGCTGTCGGCGTATCGCATTGCCAGCCCTTTTGTTGGCTACATTTTCATGGCAGTCACGATCGAGTTTGTCTTCCGGTTCACCGGCAGTTCTGCGCGCCGTACGGTGCGCGGACTGGAGATCGCGGCGCTGCTGGTTCCATTTTTCCAGTTCGTGCCGGCGGAACTGCTGAATCAGGTCATCTCGGCCTGCGCCGAGCTGACTTTCAGCGCCGTGGTCACGGTGCTGCTGTTTCAAGCGTGGCGAAAGGGAAGGGGCGACGCCGGGGTTATGCTGGCCCCGTTTTTTCTTGCCGCTTCGGCCGATTGGATCAATTCGGTTCTTGGCTTTGCGGCAGGGCGGCACTGGATCGGCGAGCAGTACGCTTCGCCGCTATTCCATATCGGACCGATCGCATACACCGTCGGGAACATCACCGACGCCATTTTTCTCAGCAGCCTGATCGCGGTGATTCTGTATCGATTCATTCGCGTGAGCCAGGATGAGCAGCGCGCCAACGCGGAGATTTCGGCGGCGCGCAGCGTGCAGGCATTGCTGATTCCAACCCAGCTTCCGTCGAACAAAAACTTCATGCTGGAGAGCGCATATCTGCCGGTGCACGGAGTGGGCGGGGACTTCTTCCAGGTTTTGCCGCTCAAAGACGACTCTCTCTTGATCGTGGTGGGCGATGTGAGCGGCAAGGGCCTGCAGGCGGCGATGAGCTCGAGTACGCTCGTGGGCGCGCTGCGCAACGAGATCTCGCACGATCCGGCGACCGTGCTCGACCATTTGAATCATGTGCTGCTTGGCGCTGTTTCCACTCCGGGAGCGTTGCCGGGACTGGATTCGGCGCCTTGCTTTGCCACGTGTCTTTGTGCGCGCATGCATCCGGATGGCACCCTGCAGATTGCCAATGCCGGCCATTTGAGCCCGTACCGCGACGGCCGGGAACTGGGTCTGCCTCCGAGCCTGCCGCTCGGCGTGATTGCTGACAACCATTACGAGCAGGTCACATTCCACCTCAAGCGGGGCGATCGGTTGGTCTTCTTGTCCGACGGCGTGGTTGAAGCCACGAGCCCCGACGGCGAACTGTTTGGGTTTGAGCGCACGCAGCAGGTGAGCAACGAGCCGGCTCGTTACATCGCCCAGACTGCGAGGCGTTTCGGGCAGACCGACGATATCACCGTTCTTTCGCTCTACCTCTCCTCCCGCGCCGCCCACCAGGACAGTGAAGAGGCTGTGCTCAGCAAATGAGAACAGTTTCCTGACGGCAGTTGCTTTCAAGTTCCCCCGTCTCAGGATTTCGACGCGAGACGAGCAGCCAATTCCATGCCGTAGAATCGCTGTTAAGCCGCAACCATGAGCGTACGAGCACTCTATCCCGGCACATTTGACCCTCCTACGAACGGCCATATTGACCTGATTCAGCGCGGGTCGCAGTTGTTCGAGCACCTCACGGTCGGCATCCTCATCAACCCGGTCAAGAATCCGCTGTTCACGGTGGAAGAGCGCGTGGAGATGCTCCGCGAGTCGACCAGCGAGATCGGGAACGTCTCGGTGGATACTTTCGATGGGCTCATGGTGGAGTTTGCGCGCCGACTGGGGGCAACGGCGGTGCTGCGCGGTATCCGCGCCATCTCCGACTACGAGCACGAATTCCAGATGGCGCTGATGAACCGGCGACTTGCACCCGAAGTGGAGACGGTTTTTCTGCAGCCGGCAGGGCGCTACTCCTTCATCAGTTCGCGGATGCTGAAAGAGGTCTTCAGTTTCGGTGGCGACGTGACAGGCCTGGTGCCGGCCAATGTGCTCAAACGCCTCCGCGGGCGCATCAGTGGCGGGTCGGCGACCACTCTCGAAGATGAGAGTTGATCTCCCGACTTAATCTGCCAACGCGCGAGAAGACAGGAGCGCTTTGCGCAGAACCCAGGTCAGGTACTTCAATTCATCTGAAGACAGACCTTCTCCGACCGTGATCAGACCATTGCGCGATTTGATGATGATGCCGGGATTCGGCACGAGCTTTCTGACCGTCGCCATGACCCGATCACTTTCAGAAGGGTGTATACCCGCGGGATAGGCTGAACGCGCCGACGCGACTGCATTCTCGATTGTGCTGTAGTCCACGTCCAGGACATCGCTTGCGGGCAAGTCCGTGGTCTGCATCATTCGGCCCTGGGAGCGCGCGATGACGATGCGCGAGCGCGAGATTGTGACCGTGGTGTTTTTACGCTGGCCGAGCCTCGCGAAGTAGATGCTGGCCCAGACCGTTGGCAGGCCGAACAGCACAAGGAAAATGAGGAGGAGTGTGGATGGGTTCGCGGATTTTGCCAGCACTGGAATGGCGCAGAGCGTGGCAATCAGACAGACGGCAATTGGAAGCAGCATGCGAATGTACATCATGGGTCTGGGCGCGCCGGCAGGTATCACGATCTTCGTTTCGCTGGCATTCTCCTCAATCTGGGAAGACATTTGGACCGGGCGGGGCTGCGGCTCCGACGCCACGCGGGGGTCGGTGCGCTCCTGCAAAGATTTACCCACATCCTCGGGATCGACCCGCAGCTCGCGGTCCGTCGTGGAGTCCACCATCGGCAAGGGCAAGGTGCGAGCCAAATGCTGCGCGATCCGTTGCGACTCGCCGAACAGCAACGGCTTGGTGATCGTGACATCTTTTCCAACCGATGCGCGCAGCATGACGGGATATGTCTCGGGAGCCTCGGAGTCGCCCGGATTATGCGAGGTGACCACTGCATTGAAATCACTGAGCGGCCGCTCGTCAGTGCGCAGCGGAATCAGCAGCCGGAGTTGGCGGATGATCGACCTTCTGTGGAGGTCCAGGATCAGAACCTGGCGTCCGAAGACCATGATTCCGCCAACGGCCAGGAAGACAAACCCCATGGGGATCAGAATGGGGGCCGGCGCGCCGCCCGATCCCGTTCGGAGGGGCAGGATGGCGGCTGCCGTGAGCAACATGAATGCTCCGGCAAGAAGGAACGGCATGCCGAAGATGGCGATCGCCCCTCCGCCGCGCGTGATCTTGAGGACACCGGGCTCGCTCTGACGGAAGGGAGCCGGAGGAGCGAGGGACTCGTTGAAACGGCCAGATTGTCCGGGGTCGATCATGGTTGCACCTTCAGCAAAGCACGGGTGCTGACGACTGCGAAATGAAAAAGGAGTCGAAGCAGGTACGTTGGGGTGAGGGTTATCGCACTTCAGGGAACGAAGTGGTTTCCCCCAACGATGGTGCTTGGGAGAGCCATTCTTGCCGGCCGATGATGGCTGCGTACGGGTTTCGCACATGGCGTGGGTTTCCCCGAATCGGAAAATCTGTAAAGATAGAAGCATTATGACCGTCGCTGCTCCCTCGCAAGTCTTTGCCAATCGCATTGGACGAATCGAAGTTTCTGCCACCATGGCCGTTGCCGCGGAAGCTGCCAAACTGCGGGCCCAGGGAGCAAACCTGGTTGATTTTGGCGCAGGAGAGCCTCATTTTGCCACTCCGCGCCATATCAAGGACGCGGCTATCGCCGCCATCGAGGCCAATTTCACGCGGTACACAGTGGTTCCGGGCATTCCGGACCTGCGTAAGGCGATCATCGAGCGTCACGCGTGCGATTTCGGGTCAGACTACGCGATCGATGAAGCCATCTTCACGAGCGGCGGCAAGCTCGCGCTCTTCAATACCATCCAGATCCTGGTGGATCACGGTGACGAAGTCATCCTGCCCGTTCCGTACTGGGTTAGTTTCAAAGACATCATCCAATACGCCGGCGGCAAGGTGGTTTTTCTTGAAACCAGCGAGGCCGAGAACTTCAGAATTACGGCGGACGCCATCGAGGCGGCCATCACTCCGCGCACCAAGGCAATCATTCTCAATTCGCCATCGAATCCGGCAGGCTCGGTGGTCTCGGCC
Organism: Occallatibacter sp.; assembly: GCA_035308825.1. Lineage (GTDB taxonomy): Bacteria > Acidobacteriota > Terriglobia > Terriglobales > Acidobacteriaceae > Telmatobacter. Next base: position 64,380 of record DATGFX010000043.1, read on the forward strand.
GAGGACCTTGAGCGCATTGTGCATCTCGCCCACGACCGCGGCATCTTTCTGCTGCTCGACGAGTGCTATGTCTACCTGAACTACGCCAGCAAGCCGGTTTCAGGGGGTAGTTTTACCTGGGCCAAGGATCACATGGTGATCCTCGGTTCGCTGTCGAAGACTTACTCGATGACCGGCTGGCGCGCCGGATATGCCCTCGCGTCGAAGCCGGTTGTCGCCAACCTCAGTAAGCTGCAATCGCAGTCGACTTCGAATGCCACCAGCATCGTCCAGAAAGCCGCCATGGCGGCGCTGGCAGGACCGCAGGATTGCGTGGCACAGTTCCGTGCCGAATTCATCGATCTTCGCGACCATATGCTTGCCAAGCTGGCTGAAATCCCAGGCGTTACCTGTACGAAACCGGAAGGGGCGTTCTACGTTTATCCGAACATTTCCGCGTTCCTCGGCAAGGGCGGCATACGCAGCGCAACCGACCTTGCCACGCGCCTGCTGCACGAAGCTCATGTAGTGACCGTACCAGGCGAAGCCTTCGGAACAGGCGAACACATTCGCCTCTCGTACCCGGTGACGAAACAGAACATTGACGAGGGGACCCGGCGCATGGGGGAGTTCCTGGCTAGGCTCGCTTGATCAGCATCTTCAGATTCTTCCGGGGAAGTGTGCCCAAGGGTTAGGGGCCACAGCTTTCGTGATTCCCGTCACTATAGCAGCATCGATTGTCCGTCCGGGGCTGTGCAAACCAGCCTTGAGTCGAGTAGGATGTGTTTTCCATGCCGAGCCCGATCGATTTTCGACCCGTGATCCTTGCCGGCGGCAGCGGCACCCGCTTCTGGCCGCGCTCCCGCCGCGCCCACGCGAAGCAGGTGCTGGCTCTCGATGGCGAGCGCTCCATGATCCAGCAGACCGTAGAGCGGCTTAAGCCCCTTGTCCGGGCCGAGAAGACCTGGGTGATCACCAACCAGTACCTGGCACAGGAGATCGCCGACCAGCTGGTCGGTGTGCCCGCGGCGCAGATCGTGCAAGAGCCGGTCTCCCGCAATACCGCCCCTGCCTGCGGGTTGGCCGCGTTTCTTATCGAGCGGCAGAACCCGGATGCGGTCCTGGGTGTATTCCCATCGGACCACGTGATTGCGGATGAGCCGCGTTTTCTGAAAGCACTGGACAAGGCCATCCACCTCGCGGCAGCGGGTGAAAACATCGTGGTGATGGGCATTGAGCCGACGCGGGCGGAAACCGGCTACGGCTACATCGAGACCAGTGACTATACCAAGGACGAGACCGCCTTGCACGTCCGCCGCTTCACGGAAAAGCCGAACCAGATGCGCGCGGAGGAATTCGTGGGAGCGGGGAACTACTTCTGGAATTCGGGCATGTTTCTTTGGTCGGCTCGAACCCTGGCCAATGCGGTGCGCGAGCATCTGCCGGAAACGGCGCCCCTGCTCGAGAAGATCGCATCGTGCTACGGGACTGCTCAGTTCGAGGAGGAGTTTCAGTCGCTTTATCCCAAGTGCGAAAACATCTCGGTGGATTATGCAGTGCTGGAACCTCGGTCTGCCAAAGGCGAGCGGTCGAGCCACCTTTATTGCGTCCCGGCTGAATTCAGCTGGAACGATCTCGGCTCATGGGCCTCGCTTTACGAGTACCAGGTGGAATCGCGCCTGCGCGGAGACGGAGAAGGCAACGTGGCGGAAACGCAGGGCCACCTGACCATCGAAGCCGGAAATAACTACATCTACAGCCCGAAGAAGTTCGTGGCTCTGGTGGGCGTCGAGAACCTGGTCATTGTCGATACCGAGGACGCCCTGCTCATCGCGCATCGCGACCACTCGCAGGATGTGGGCAAGATTGTGAAGGAGCTGAGCCTGACGGGGCGAAGCGAACTGATCTAGCGATGCTCGAGTTCGAAAGGCACGATGCACGGCGCAGCGTTGGAGTCCGGTTTGTAGCGTTCTTTCCCGGTGTATTCAACCGAGTGATCGGCAAGAGCCTTCGCCCACATCTGTTCTTTTTCTTTTGAAAGAGTCGTGGGCTTGTACTGGACGCCGGTCAAGATGAGCGTTCCATTGGCGATTTTGATTGGGAAGACGATGATCCTGCTATAGGGTTCGCACTGCGGAGTTGCAGGAAATGGGATGAAGTCGCTGTCAATCAAGCGCAACGCAATGTAGGTTCCATCTCGCCAGGTGAAGATTCGTCCCCTGTAAGTCATGAAACCGCCATCGGAGGCGGAGTAGCTCTTCACGCCATTTCGAATCGTAACCGGATCAAGGTGGTAGATAAGTTCATTGTTGCGAATGAACATCGTGTTTTCGTGATACCAGAGGGTGGAAGAATCGTCCGGACTCAAGCTGTCCATCTGGGCGAGTCCCATGAAGCTCCCGCTGATGGGCCGCATGGGATCCGGTGCTTTGGAAGCAGGGTTTGTGGATTGCGCATGCGCTCCCAAAATGAGGAGTGCTCCGAAACACGGAATCAGAGGGAGGGTGCGGGGTTTCTGCATCTTATCTTCCGTTGGTCACCCATTGTAGAACGCTGCCCGCGGTGAGGATGGGGCGGTTGTTTATGCTTATCTATTCACGGGAGTCGCAGAGCACGCATGTCTCACCCGCAAATCAAGTTTGGAACGGACGGCTGGCGCGGCGTCATCGCCGACGAGTTTACCTTCGCCAATGTGCGCACAGCCGCCGAAGCGATTGCTGCCTACATCCACGCAAAGGAAGACCCGGCGAAAGGGATTTGTATCGGCTATGACACGCGCTTTGGGTCGAAGGCATTTGCGCGGGCATGCGCCGAAGTTGCCGTCGCCACTGGTATCCCGGTGCAGCTTGCCAACGACATCACGCCGACCCCGGCGCTGAGCTATGGGGTGCGCGAGCGCGGAGCGGCCGGCGGCATCATGATCACGTCGTCGCACAATCCGGCGCAGTGGAATGGCGTGAAATACAAGGCGTGGTACGGCGGGTCGGGCAAGCCCTCGATCATCGCCGAGATTGAATCGCATCTTGGCGAGGCGGTTCCGCGCGCAGCACGACCTGCACCGATTGTCGAGGTGGATTTTCTGCCTTCGTACCTCAAGGCGATCGAGAGCTTCGCTGATCTCGACCTGATCGGCCGCTCCAAAATGAAGTTCTGCATCGACTCGATGTACGGCGCGGGGCGCACGATTCTTTCCGAGATCTTCGAAAAACTGGGCGTTGGGCACGTGCAGATCCGCGGCAACGTCGATCCGCTGTTTCCCGGGATCAACCCGGAGCCGATCGAGCCGCACATTCGCGCGCTGGGCGAAGCGACGGTCGCGCACAAGTGCGATGCGGGACTGTGCACGGATGGCGATGCCGACCGCATCGGCGCCACCGACGAGCATGGAAACTTCGTCGATCCGCACAAGATTTTTTCGGTGCTGCTGAGCTGGGTGCTTCGCCGCAAGGGCTGGCCGGGAGCCGTGACGCGCGCGTTTAACACCACCAAGATGCTCGATCGTATTGCCGCCAAGCACGGGCGCGAGCTGATCGAGCACGGCATCGGCTTCAAGTTTGTCTGCGACTACATGCTGGAGCGCGAGATCGTGATGGGCGGCGAGGAGTCGGGTGGCATCGGATTCCAGCGGCATTTGCCGGAGCGCGACGGGCTGCTGAACGCGCTGTTGCTCGCTAACGTAATGGCCGAGGAGGGCAAGACGCTGGGCCAGCTGGTCGCCGATCTGCAGGCCGAGTATGGAGAGCATCAGTATGGGCGCATCGATCTGCACATTCCCGACGAGATGAAGAATGCGGCGATTGCGCGGGCGCGCGCACTGCAGGCGGGTGATCCAGCCATCGCGGGCATGCCGGTTTTGCGGCAGGAGACGCTCGACGGAGTGAAGTTCTTCCTCAATAATCCAGAGGCAAAGCAGAAGCCGAATGCTGCCGAAACGTGGATCCTGTTTCGGGCCAGCGGTACCGAGCCGTTGCTGCGGATCTACACCGAGTCCACGTCGAAGGAGGCGGTGGCAAAGCTGCTTGAGTCAGGGCGGGCGTTTGCACTGGGCGCGATGACGAGATCAACTGATCGCTGATAGCGGATCACTGTTTACAGCTTCGGAGGAGCCATGTTCATTCACATTTTCGGATTTCGCTGGAAGCCCGATGCCACGGATGCCGACAAGGCGCGTGCCCAGCGAGACATTCTTGCGTTCCGCGGCCACGTCGTCGGGCTGCTTGATGTGCACGTCGGCCCCAACGTCTCGCCGCACGGCCAAGGCTACACCTACTGCGGCCTCATGACGTTTACCGATAAAGCGGCGGCCGATGCATACACCACGCACCCCATGCACCAGGCGCTGCTCAAATGGCTGCGGCCGCTGATCGATCCCGTGGAGCTTGATTTCCAGGCGTGAACTGAGAGGCCGTCAGCGCCGGAACATGCGCGCGTCGAAGTGAAACGGCTTCGGCTCCTCGATGCGAATCTCCGCTGCGCGCGGATGCGCGGGATTGACCAGCACATTCCATTCCTCGCGAAGGGCCGCCGATGGAACTTCGATGGCAAATGAGCTCTTTTCGCGGATCCATGCATCGCCGATGGCGCGGAGAGGAGCAAAGTCGCTGTTCCACCATTCGGGCGGCAATTCACTCGATTCGATCCGCTGCGCGGGCTCTCCCTGGGGAAGCGTGGCAGCGGTCGCCACAAGATCATCCGGCTGCAGATTCGGCTCGATGTGAACAAAGAGCTCAATGGCTGCCAGGGCCAAAGATGAAGACGCGTAGACCATGGGGACGCCGGGCGAGTTCCATCGGCCACCGTAGCGACGCGCGCCGGTGCCGGAGAAGGCTTCCGCAGCATAGCGCGTCTTGGTGATGCGCCAGATACGCATCTAGCTATAGACACCGTAGGCGACGCGACCCAGAATTTCTTCCACTTCGCGAACTCCGGGATCGGTGTCGAGCAGATCGAGTGGACGCTCGCCATCGAGCGCGCGATTGGGTGTCTTCAGCCATTCCGAGGCCTTGGTGCCGTCGCCAAGCGTTTCGGAGGCCATGGCGTAGACGCGGGCGAGACGAACGGCGCGGTCCGACTCGGCTGCCGTGAGGCGGGAGTGCTGGGCCAGACGGCGGCTCAGGGTGCGCTGGGGAATTCCGAAGCGCGATGACACGTCGGCCTGTCGCAGGCCTGTCCTCTCGACCAGTGCCCGCAACGCCGCGGCAGGAATGCCTTCGCGAACCAACTGCGCCAGGTCAGACGAGCGCGTGATGGCTCGGCCCAGGATCTTTTCCCCACCCAAAATTTCGGCAACGGCAGCAATCGTCATTCGTGCCCCTCTAAGAGATCATTATAGGCCATTTGGCAATTTTGTATATGCCAAACTTACCGGGGACGGCTCAACTTACCCAATGATCGCCGCTTTGGCCCGTTTACCGAGGCGAATGACGATCCGGGCGGGCAGTTCAGGGATGGAAATGACGGTGCTGGTGGCGGTTTCGCCATCGAGCTTGACGGCTTTCTCGGCGATCTTGCGATTGGCTTCGGCGCCGCTGGCCGCGAGGCCAAGGGCAACGAGCAGTTTGGGCAGGCGGACGGGCAAGCCGTCACCAGGTCCCGCCACATCGTCATAGGCGATGTGGGACTCGTCGAGGTCTTCGCTTTCGCCCTTCTGCTGGAACATGCGCGCCCAGTTTTCGTCGGCGTGCTGCGCGGCTGTTTCGCCGTGAAAGCCGGACGTTATGGTGCGCGCCAGGCGCTTCTTTATGTCCATGGGGTGCTCGCGACCCGCGGCGACGTCGGCCCGCAGTGCGTCGATCTCCGATTGCTTCAAGTCAGTGAGCAGCACCCAGTACTTCCACATGAGCTCGTCTGAGATCGACATGAGCTTGCCGTACATTTCCTGCGGCGGCTCGTTGATGCCGATTGCATTATTGAGGGACTTGCTCATCTTCTGTACGCCGTCGAGACCTTCGAGGATCGGCGTCATCAGGATGATCTGCGGCTTCTGTCCGTAGCTGCGCTGCAACTCGCGGCCACACCCGAGATTGAAGCGTTGATCGGTTCCGCCAAGCTCCACGTCGCACTCGAGGGCTACCGAGTCGTAACCCTGCATGACCGGGTAGAGCATTTCGTGCAGGCTGATGGGCTGCTCGGCCTGGAAGCGCGTATGAAACTCGTCGCGCTCAAGCATCTGGCTCACGGTGAAGTGCGAGGTGAGGCGAATGGTGTTTTCATAGTCGAGCTTACCGAGCCACTCGCTGTTGTAGCGCACCTCGGTGGTTTTTTCGTCGAGGATGCGGAACACCTGCTCCTTGTAGGTTTCGGCGTTCTTATCAATCTGCTCTCTGGTGAGCGGCTTGCGCGTAACGTTGCGGCCGGTGGGATCGCCGATGAGCGAGGTGAAGTCGCCGACCAGGAAGATGACGGTATGCCCGAGCTGCTGAAAATGGCGCAGTTTGCGCATCAGGACGGTGTGGCCGAGGTGCAGATCGGGGGCGGTAGGGTCGAAACCGGCTTTGATCCGCAGCGGGCGGCCGGTTTTACGGCTGTCTTCGAGTCGTTCGCGGAGGTCTGAAACGCGAATGATTTCGGCCGCACCTTTTTGAAGCAAATCAAGTTGCTCATCTACAGGAAGAAACGTGCTCATGCCGTCTTCAGTATAGAGTCCGCGCACTCAGGGCAGGAGCAGTGCGGCAGTGGCGCAGGCGTTTTTGAGCCCTCGCTCTGCCGTTTCTGCCTGTTTCTGCAAGTGCTCCATCTTGAAGCGCAGCTCCTGATTCGCTTGCAGCAGTTCGCCTACCAGGTTCTGCAGGCGACGGTGCTCGGAATCAGGCGGAGCGTTTTGGGACGACGGGCCACCTGATGGCCCCATCTCCGCCGGCAGCATCAGCTCACGCTTCATCGATCGTCCTGGCCGCCGCGTCAATGGCTTCGGCAATTTTGCTGATTTGTTCAGCGCTCATGCTTCCGCGTTCTGCGCGCATCTTCAGCGCGATTTTCAAATTCATCATCGCGCGCATGATTTGCGGTGACCGGCCACGCCCGAACATCTTTCCGGCCTCCTGCATGCGCCCGAAGATTGCTTTCAGGATCGGTTGGTTTGTCTTCAAAACCGCCTTGCCCGCTTCTGTTGCGGCATAGAGCTTTTTGCTGCCCTCGGTTGAGGCAACCGTCGCCAGTCCTTCTTCTTCGAGAAGAGTCAGCGTCGGGTACACCACGCCGGGGCTCGGCGCGTAGCCGCCCGAAAACTTTTCCTCGATCGCCTTGATAATTTCGTAGCCATAACTCGGCTTGTCTGCGATGAACTGCAGGATCACCAGGCGCAAGTGTCCGTTGTCAAAGAAGCGTTCGCGTCCTCCGCCGGCAAAGGCTTCCCAGCGTTCCCGCCGGTCATCCCACCAGCCGCGGCCGTGGCGATGGCGTTCTTCGCCTTGTCCCCGCTCGCAGTGCATTTCTCTAAAGTGTCCACACATTCGATTTTCTCCGATCTATCCAAGATATATCTTAAGATATATCTAAAATAATCTTGTGTCAAGACGAAGAGAGGAAAAACTGTTCGCGGGCGGCACTCAGCGAAGATTCATCGTTCTTCTGCAACTTCCACAGTCGCGATCTGCTCTAACGCGGAGGAGAAAACCAAGCTATGTCTTCCGTTTCAGGTCGTGTGATGCAGGTGCCGTCGGGTGGGGCGAAGTTCGAACTGGTTCAGAAGCAGTTTCCCGATCCTGGACCCGGGCAGGTGCGGATCCGCGTGCATACATGCGGGGTTTGCCACTCCGACTCGCTAACCAAGGAGGGCATGTGGCCGGGCCTCGAATTCCCGCGCGCACCCGGTCACGAGGTCGCGGGGGTGCTCGATGCGGTCGGCCCCGATGTGCCGATATTTAAAGTCGGCCAACGCGTCGGGCTGGGGTGGCACGGCGGCCATTGCAACTACTGCACGCCATGCCGGCGGGGAGATTTCATCTTGTGCGAGAACCAGCCCATCAGCGGCATCAGCTACGACGGCGGCTATGCCGATTACGTAATTGCCCCGGCGAATGCCATCGCGCTCATCCCTGAAGGGCTGAATGACACAGATGCGGCGCCGCTGCTTTGCGCTGGCATCACGACGTTCAACGCGCTGCGCAACTCTGGCGCACGGACCGGCGATACGGTGGCGATCCTAGGCATTGGTGGACTCGGTCACCTTGCCATCCAATACGCCGCCAAGGCCGGATACCGCACTGTTGCCGTTGCCCGCGGCCAGGACAAGGCTCCGCTTGCAAAGCAGCTCGGCGCCCACATTTATATCGACACCACGTCGCAGGATCCGGCCAAAGAGCTGCAGAAGATGGGCGGCGCGCAGATCATTTTGTCGACGATCACCAGCGCAAAAGCATTGGAATGGGTGATCGACGGTCTCGCCCCCGGGGGCAAATTCATCCTGGTCGGCGCGCCGGACGGCCCGGTTGTCGTCAATCCGTTTCCCATGCTGCTGGGGAGGCGCACGGTGGCCGGATGGCCTTCGGGGACCGGCATGGATTCGGAAGACACGCTGAACTTCAGCGCGCTGACCGGCGTGAAGCCGATGAGCGAGGTGTATCCGCTGGAGAAGGCGGAGGAAGCCTACGCGCGGATGATGAGCGGGAAAGCAAGATTCAGGGTGGTGCTGGACATCAGCTCTTAGCCTTCAGCTCTCAGCCGTCAGCTTTCGAGCGGTGAGTCAGGGAATGAGGGACCGAGGGACTGGAAGACGCGGGGACTGGGCGCGCAGGGAACAGTGATTGCAGCGGCGAGATTCGCGTTATACTCGTGGGCATGATGCGCCTCGGCCAACCTGCCGGGGATTCCCGGCGGCGACCGCTTCTTCTCGAAGAGATCCTCTACGGCCTTGCTTTCTTCGTCCTGCTCTTTACCGGGCTCTATACTCTGACGGGCGGCCTGGGGAACGTCAGTGAGCTTGGCAGCTTCATCGCAGTGCTGTTCCTCGTGTTTGGCGTCTACGGCGGCGCATTAAAGATCTTGACGCTGCTCGATCTGCTTTTTCCTCCGATACACTCCGATGCTGCGCATGCTTCGCGGTGACAGAAGGGCAGAGAAACAGAAAGACAGAGAAACAGAAAGACAGAGAAACAGAGAAGCAGAGAAGCAGAGAAACAGAGACGCAGAGAAGCAGAGAAACAGAGACGCAGAACAAGAAAAACAGTGGTCACCGATCCGTTGCGAGTCGAATACGGGTGATAGGGCAGCAGCGCAATGCCGGCACTCTCTGCGTTCCTGGTCCTGAGGTCCCTCGGCTATAATCGCGTTATGCACCGCGCTACCGTGATCGCCGCCTCCTTCGTCTTTGCGGCTCGCGCTGCGGCTGCGGCCGCCTAGACTCCCGCCTTACCTCATCCCTGAAAACCAGTTGCCAGTTGTCAGTCATCAGTTGGCCGCGATCCGTGCCATCCACGAGCCATGTTTGCGGCTGGTACCGACTGAGTACTTTTGCCGACTGGCCGCTGATCACCGATTACTGATCCCTGTATTCTGGAGACAATCATGGAAGAGTTCAGCCGTATTCAGCGCCTGCCGCCCTACGTGTTCAACATTACCGGGGAGATGAAGGTCTCGGCGCGACGCCGCGGAGAAGACATCATCGACTTCGGAATGGGCAATCCCGATGGAGCCACGCCGAAGCATATCGTCGAGAAGATGATTGAGGCGGCGCAGAAGCCGGCGACGCACCGTTACTCGGTCTCGCGGGGGCTGCCGCGGCTGCGCAAGGCCATCTGCAACTGGTACAAGACGCGCTACAACGTGGACCTCGATCCGAACACCGAGGCGATCGCGACCATCGGCTCGAAGGAAGGGATCGCGCACCTGTGCCTGGCGATTCTTGACTCGCGCGACACGGTGCTGGTGCCGAACCCGAGTTACCCGATCCATATTTACGGCCCGGTGATTGCCGGCGCGCACGTGGTCAGCGTGCCCATTCACGATACGGAGCAGTTTCTGCGGCAGCTCGAGGACCTGATTCCGCGGATGACGCCGCGGCCCAAGGCGCTGATTGTCAATTTTCCATCGAACCCGACGACGCAGTGTGTCGATCTGCCCTTTCTGGCGAGGCTGGTGGCGCTGGCGCGTGAGCACAGCTTTCATCTCATCCACGACCTGGCGTATGCGGATATCGCGTTTGACGGCTACAAGCCGCCGAGCGTGCTCGAGGTGCCGGGCGCGAAGGATGTCGCGGTCGAGTTCTTCACGTTGTCGAAGAGCTACAACATGCCGGGATGGCGCATCGGCTTCATGGTGGGGAACCCGGTGCTGGTGAACGCGCTGGCGAAGCTGAAAAGCTACTTCGATTACGGGACGTTCACGCCGATCCAGGTGGCGGGCATTCTGGCGCTCGAAGGGCCGCAGGAGTGCGTGCGCGAGATCTGCGAGAACTACCGGCGGCGGCGCGATGTGCTGGTGGAAGGGCTGAACAAACTGGGCTGGCCGGTGACGAAGCCCAAGGCAACGATGTTTGTGTGGGCGCAGATCCCGGAGCAGTATCGCGGACTCGGGTCGCTGGAGTTCTCGAAGTTGCTGCTGACCGAGGCGAAGGTGGCGGTGAGCCCGGGCATCGGCTTTGGCGATTACGGCGACGGTCATGTGCGCTTCTCGCTGATCGAGAACGAGGAACGGACAAGGCAGGCGCTGCGTGGGATGAAAGCGATGCTGGGGAAGGCGGCAGTGGGGAAGGATGCGCTGATCGCGTCGTCCTAACCGGCCTTCTTCGGCGGAGGGCAGGATAGATTTGGGATTCGTTTCCGGTTCAGGTGGCGGTGGTGTAGTTTGATTGGATCAGTCCGCGAAGGAGGTCTGAAGATGCCAATTGGCGTGCAGCAGGATTTTGCCGGAACTACCCTTGCGCAATACGACCAGGTAATCCAAAAGATGGGGTTTCATCCTGGAGGCCCCGGTGCACCTGGCGGGCTCTTTCATTGGGTCACCAAAACCGATTCCGGTATCCGGGTCGTTGATGTGTGGGAGAGCCGGGAGCAGTTTGAAAAGTTTGCAAAAGAGAAGATTGGACCACTCGCCGCACAGGCGGGCGTGACCCAGCCGCCCAAGGTCACGTTTATCGAGATTCACAACTACCTCACCAAGGGCTAAGCGGCGGCCGCATTGGTTTCGGTGCTGAAATGCACTGAGGACAACAACGACCGCAGATTCCCGCGCTGCTTTTCCGCCAAGAGACGCTGGGGCAAAAAAATATCGCAAAACATCCCTCAGGGGCTAAAGCCCCACTATTTGCGCTACTTTGCGGCACGACTAAAGTCGTGCCCTTTCAAAACCGGTTGCAACCCTTTCTAATGCGAGGCGGGTTTGTGGGCGGCGGTGGCGGCGGCTGGGTGTGCGGGTGTGGTCGGGAGCACGCGGGCGAGCCTGATCCTGGTGATGTTCGGAAAATTCTTTGCAATGTAGGCGTCGCCCTGCGAGGTGATGAGATCCTGCTGCGGCTGCTCGCCGTATTGCGGATTGATCTTGTCTACCACGTCTATGCCTTCGATGACTTCTCCGAAAGGCGCGAAGCCCATGCCATCGAGGCGGGCATTATCTCCGAAGTTGATGAACAGCTGCGTGGTGCGCGTATTGGGGCCGGCGGTGGCAAATACCAGGCGTCCGCGGGTATTGCTCTGTTTGACCGGATCGTCCTGGATGGTGGCGTGGTCCCATGCCTTGTTGATGGCGGGGTCGGCGTTGAGCCCGAACTGGACCACGAAGCTGGGAACGACCCGGAAGAAGCTGGCGTTGGTGAAGAATCCGTGGCGAACCAGGTTGTAGAAACGGTCCGCGCCGAGGGGCGCCCAGTCGCGATGCACATCGACGAGGAAGTTGCCGGCGGTTGTAGTGAAGCTAACCTTGAACTCCGCCGGAGCCTTGGCCGTGAGCGAGGCGGGATTGAGCAGGGATGCGTGCGGCGCGGTCGAGGGCCGGGAAGCCGCAGTCTTGGGATGAGGCTTGGACGTCGGGGCTTGCGCGAGAGCGCAGGGCACGAGGACGGCGCAAAGGGCGAAGGCGGAGAGGAGGCGTTTCATGCGAAGACCATTATAAAGACAGGAAACAGAGAAACAGAGAAGCAGGGATCAGGGACCAAGGATGAGGGACCGGTTCCCACCCATGACGCAACAACGGCGTCATGGATGGGGCACCCGGCAGGCGGACTGGAATTCGTCGTAGGAGGCCGAGTGGAGCGTGACGGTGGCGCGATCGATGAGGATGCCGGACTGGAACGGGATGCCCTGTTCGTTGGGGCGGTCCATGACCAGATCCTGTCCGTGCCAAGTGCCGGCGATGTCGAAGAAGCCGCGATGCTGGTAATTGATTGAGAAGGGCTTTCTCCACTCGAGCAGGCGGAAGTCGAGGAGGCTGTTCGCGTCGGTGGTGTAGCCGCCGTACATGGTGCCGGTAAGGTTCATGCGCTCGGGATTGCCGGGAGCGACGCAGAGCCAACCCTGGCCGGTCAGGTCTGCGCTCCAGCCCTTGCCCTCGCGGCGGCCGCCATTATGGCGTCCCGGCCGGCCTGGCCAGAATGAGACGTAGAGCGGATAGGTCTTGCCGTTTTTTGCGACGACGGTGCCGGTGCCGTGCCAGTAGAGGAGCGGGGTGGAGCGGCCTCCGATGTGGAGCGCCCACGGATTCATCAGCACCATCAGGGCCCATACGCCAGCCGTAATCAGCGCCGCTCCGAAGAGCAGCTTGATGAAGCAGCCCGTGAGGCAACCGCCGAGTGAGCGCATGCGGATGAGTATAGCGTTGGCGAGATCAGAGAGACAGAGAGACAGAGAAGACAGAGAAACAGAGAGACAGAGAAACAGAGAAACAGAGAAACAGAGAAACAGAGAGACAGAGAAAACAGAGAAAACAGAGAAAACAGAGAAACAGAGAGACAGAGAGACAGAGAAACAGACGGCAGTGGGCTGCAGTGCGCAGGGCCAGGGTCAATTTGGCAGCAGACCGTAGACCTCCAGCTCACCCGGTATCGTGGGGGTGTTGCCGGGTTGCTGGTTATCGTTTCCGCGCGTTCCGACGTAGACTTTGCCGTTCGCAATGGTAGGAACGGTGAACTTGACTGCGAGGCCAGCGGTGTTCCCGGAATTCCATAACTCCGTGCCAAGGTTGCTCGCGTCGTAGGCATGCAGCACGGTGGGGCCGCAACCCGGCGACTGTTTGGTGCAGTAGAGGGTGCTATCAAGAGCCCATACGATGCCGTTGGAGTTGTCGGGCCTGGCGGAAACCGAAGGGGTGGCGCCGTGGGAGCCGTACATTGTGGCCGAGGTCGAAACCGGCGAAGGATTTATCTGGTAGGTGGCTGCGTTCAGCGTGTACTGCTGCAGCGCGCCGGAGCTGCCGGCCAGATAGAACGATGAGTTCCAATAAGCCGGTGTTCCAAAGATGCCGTTGCCGAAGTTGAGCAGCTGGACCGCGCCGCTATTGGTGGCAGTGTAGCCGCCCATTGCATCTCGATTGAGCAAGCACAGGGCGCCGTCTTTTCCGCCACCCACAACCAACCGGTTCGGCAGGCCGCCGTTCGACGGGAGGTCGACAATCACCGAGGATCCTCCTGAGCCAAAGTCGATGTCATCGAGGTTGTCGGTGGACTGGTTAGCCGGCGTGAAGTATTGCATGACGGCCAGGCTGGCCGAAAGCTGCAAAAACGAGTCTCCATAGTCGTTGTTTGGAGCGGTGGAGTTGGTGACGTCGAAAGCGCCGTTTCCTGTGATGACATAGAGGTTGCCTGCGCTGTCAGCTGCAGGCGCGCCGCCACCCATCCAGATTCCGGCTTGGCCGGTGTTGGGGGCTGAGTTGAAGGTGTAGAGGTGGTTCAGCGTGGATGCGTCGAATCCCATGATCCACCCATACCAGGGGTTTGCATCCTCATGGGACGCCCATGCGACGTAGACGACTCCATTCACCAATGCCAGCCCGGCTCTCTGATTCTCCTGTTGCGGAGAGAATGTGGCGATCGGGGCGAGTTCCGGATAGGTTCCAGAGATGGCCACCGGACCGGAAGCGAGCTTTTCGTTCCCGCTGAGCAAGTCAATCTTGTGGAGCCTCTGGTAGAAGACGGTCTGTGTTGCATCGACAGATTTGGAAACCAGGTAGAGCACTGACGCGGCCGGATCGATGACAGGGGTGCCTGTGACTCCAATCTCGGGCTGGATGTCCCCGAATCCCACCCCAACCAGCATGTTCGGAACCGATGTTTCGCCCGCCGTTCCGCCATGCACCGCATCGATGAGATTGACGTGCCAGAGGGTGGTGCAGGGGCTCGTGTCGGCGTCGAATGCGTACAAGCTGTCATGCTGGGTGGCCACGAACACAACATTGTGTGGCCGGCCGGCGATGGCGAGATTCGGCATCCAGAGGGGCTGAGTGTAGATTGCGCCGTCCACCTGGCAGTTGAAGAGCATTCCGAACGACTGGGAGGTGACGTTGGAAGGCGTCAGGGCATACTCCTGCGAGTTCACGCCGTTGCGCGAGACATTGTTGTGGTAGGTGACGACGCCCGAGAGATCGGTGACGCCAATGGTCACGGACGAAGTTACCGCGGAGTTCTTCGCACTGGTGGCGCTGATGGTGTAAACGCCTGCCGTTGCTGGAGCAGTGTAGGTGACCGGGGATCCGCTGGCCGAAGTCGCGGATGAGAATGTGCCGCACGCGGTTCCATTGCAGCCTGAGCCCGAAGCGGCCCAGTTGACGCTGCTGCCATCGCTCGCGGTCGCCGTAAGCGCCGCCGCCTGATTGGTTGCGATTCCGGTCCGCCTGGGGCTGACTGAGATGCTTGCCGGTGGAGTACTGGACTGCGAGCCTCCGCATCCCTGGAGGGCAATCGTGACCAGACAACCAGCAAGGAGCAGGACGGACTTGGAAAGCACTCGCGCGATTCGGCGCGGGAGGAGGAGATTCCTGGCAGGCAGACACATTTCTGATTTCCCAAGAAGAGCGGTTGGAGAAAGTAAGACAAGGAAAACCTAATTGGAAGAGTCATCTGCCAAGCTACACCCCCAACGGTGAGGGTGGCAATGAGTTGGGGACAGGGAACAGTGGTCAGAAGGCAGAGAAGCAGAGAGACAGAAGGCAGAGAAGCAGAGAAACGGAGAAGCAGAAAGCAGCGGTTGGGGGTCAGTCTGGCGTGGAGGCGACGGGGCTGGAGTAGTCGATGCGCCGAGCGCGGAGGAGGATCCACGACAGGAGCGCGCAGGCTGAAAACGCTGATCGCGGCGTCGGTGATCAGGCAGCCGTGGAGGGCTGGTGGATTCTTTGAGAGACTAATAGGGTGCAAATCGGTTTTGGTTGGATGATGCGATCTGGATGGTGGTTGGCGGCGCTGATGTTGCCGGTTGGAGCGGGCGCGCAGTCGTGTACTCCGTTCAACTATCACGTGGCGGACTTTTCGGTGCAGCTGTTGAACTGCGGCAAGGGCGGCAACGATGAGTCGATCAAGGTCGACGAGGATCCGGCGTATACGTCGGGCGACGGCGGGTTTCACGGCAGGGAGACGATCGTCACGAATTACAACGCGGGCCGGGAGCTGCGCGCCGTGGGTGTTGCGATTACGAACGAGGTTGCCGGCAACCCCGAGGGGTGGTTTGGAAAGATCTGCTCGAATCTGCCGGAGGGCGGCAAGTGCCAGCGCGTGGAAGGCGACGGCGAAGACGTCAAGCCGGCGGTTGCACGGTCGTATGAGGACGCCGGCATGCTGCACATCCTGTACGCCTTCATGGCCAACGGGACGACGGGTCAATATTCCGATCACGAAATGGTGCTGCTGACGCTGGAAATTGATATGCGGGAGCGTGGATGGAAGCGCGATTCGGAAGCCGACCAGCAGAAGATGGAAGACCTGCTGAGCGATTTTGTGGATAGCATCAGCTGGGATCACGACCGGCAGCGGTAGCAGAATTCAGGAGCGGATCGCATCGACAGCCTGCAATCTGAACCGGCGGAAGCGGTCAGTG
Organism: Occallatibacter sp.; assembly: GCA_035308825.1. Lineage (GTDB taxonomy): Bacteria > Acidobacteriota > Terriglobia > Terriglobales > Acidobacteriaceae > Telmatobacter. The sequence continues at coordinate 80,312 of DATGFX010000043.1, forward strand.
GGCGGCGGTGTCCTTTTGCAAGGCGGCGTTCAGAGTGTCGGGGGAATTGACTTTGCTCTCGAGCATGGAAGCGATCAGATCGTGTTCAGCGAGTTCGGGCATCGGCTGCGTCACGTTCATTCCGGTGGTCTGGCCGGGAAAGTGGACCATGAAGACTGGGCGCTCGTCGAAGTGTCCCGCGGAGACCTGAGTTTCTTCGGGTGTCCAGAATTCCGTGCGGTTCCAAAGGGGAACGCGCCAGGAGTGGTCGGACGAGAGGATGATGGTGGTTCGATCTTTCTGGGGCGAGCGATTGATCTCGTCGAGCAGCTGGCCGAGGGTATCGTCGGCGAGGGTCAGGTTGTCGAGATAGTTGCCGCACGTGCAGAGCTGGTGCCGGTTGCGGTTGTAGATTCCCGGGGGATGGGGCACGTTCAGGTGGAGAAAGAGGAAGTGAATGCGGTCGTTATTGAGGAAGTGCTGCGACCGCGTCGTCAGGTCGCGATAGTCGGCGATGTTCTGATCGAGAAGCGTGGTTCCGCCATTCTGGAGATGCCAAAAGAACAGGTCGAAGAGATAGCGGGGCACCACGATGGAATTCGCGATGACGGACAGATGTCTTGATGCGCCGATGCGGTCAAGGGGAATCTGCTCCTGAATTCCGGGACGCCAAGTGCAGGCCGTGAGTTGATTGACAAAGATGCGGCAATAGGCGTTGAACCAGCCCACGATGCCGGGATTCCATCCGGCATTGAATGCCGATCCGAAGAGGGTAGCGGCGGGGTCATAGGGAAGCCAGCGGTGCTGGGTCTGGTCGAAATAGATCATGCTGCCATTTGCCTTGCCGCGAATTTCCTCCATTTCGCGTCCGGCGAGCAGCGAAGGAACGATCTGTTCAGTTTTAAAACTGAGTGGCTGGACGTTGGCGAAGGAAACGCTTTGGGCGCGCAGAGCCTGGAAGTGGGGGAATTGTTGGCCCGGAGGCGGATGCTCGAAGGCCAGGTCGTAGGAGAGTTCGTCGAACAGCACCCAGACAATGCGGGGATGAGGGTCGGTTTTTGGGAGGGAGGCGGAGTGGTCGAAGGAATGAACCTGGTGGAGGCCGAAGGTGAGATAGAGGAGCTCAGGCACGATCCAGACCGCGCAGAATGCAAATGCCGCCAATCCGTGGCGCAGGACCCGCGCGAGGGCATGCGTGGCCCGGGGCAGGATCACGGCCAATGCGGTAAACACCATGGGGAAGGAGATGCTGAGCCGCGAAATGACAGACTGCCAATATAGGAAGAAGGGCGCAGGGCCGGAGACTTCCAAGCCTGACTTTGATTTTGCGGGAAGGGAGATGAGGATGGAGAGAATACAGAAGGCGAACGCCCAGATTGCGAATCCCGCGAGGCAGCCTTCGGCGAGTTGGCGGATGAAGGCGTCGCGATGGGAGAGGAAGAAGAGGATGCAGACACCCAGGATGGTGAACACCAGCAGATCGATGAGCACACCGCTGAGCGGGTTGGTTAATTGCAGGCGCTCGTGGAGAAGTATCGTACTGCTGGGAAAGAGCAACTGATCGAAGAAGGGCAGCAGCACGAGGAGCGATAGGCCGGTCGATTCCAGTGCCCAACGTACTTTCATGCAAGCTTCTCCGCATGGAGGAGGATTCTTCTATTTTGCAATATCTCGCGGGCCCGGATGACGAAGTTCCGAGAAAGAATGTGGAAGAAATAACTCTCGTCTAATTTTGTATACAGTTCTTCGCGGCCGCGAGAAAGCGCCAAAAACTGGACATCATCCCGGGGAATCCATTCCAGCACTGCCCAGCGAGTGGAGATCGCGGCAAGTTGGTCGATGATGCTTTCGAGCGGGATCTGCTCGGTGACGAGCAGGTGATGAAGTAAGCCCATCATCAGGACGCAGTCGAACCGGTCAGCAGCGCGGGTGAGCAGGCCGGCATATTCGCTGTTTCGCCAGCCGACGGCGGGCGTAGGCCGGGCAAAGTCGGCAATCAAGGGAAGGATGGGAAGGCGTTCGCGCTGCGCGGCTTGCCAGTTGAGGTCGGTTGCGCGCAGGTCGGTGTCCCATGCGACGACCTCTGCTCCGCATTCCGCGGCGATGCGCGAATATACGCCGGTATTGGCGCCCACGTCGAGGACGTGTGCCGGGCGGGTGCTGCACAGGACACGGCGAACGAAGGCCTGTTTGGTGGCTTGATCCTTGTCGTGATAGTGGGTAGCGGTTTCGGTGTATCGGCTCCAGCGCGATGCACGCTCTGGCGGAACGAGCCGATCGAGGGCCTTGCGTGTCTTGCGGAGCGTGTGGCGCAGAGTGAGTGCAGCGATGTCGGGCGCAGTTCTGGACTGGTGTGTTCCCGGATGCATGTTGCGCTGCGTGGCGCGCTTCTCAAACATCAATGGCAAGGTGACAAGGGAGCGGCAGGGACTGGTCCAGCGCTCGAAGAAGGTCAGCGAATGGGCCAGGTCCGCGGGTTCGAATCCATCACGGCGGTGCATGATGGTGGCGAGAGGCCAACCGAGCCGGACATGCGCTGCCAAAGGCAGGAGGAACATGCGGACGAACTGCGCATAGGCGATCCAGATGGGATTCGTGGGCTCGCGCTTTTCGAAGGAAAGGACGTCAACAAAGACGGGGTCGGGCCCGGAGAACAGGATATTAAGAGGGGTAGCGTCTTTCAGAATGAACCCGCTCTCGAGGGATTCTTCGCAGAGGTCGAGGGTAAGCGATGCGGCTCTTTTCCATTGCCCGGGCGTCCATTCCCAGGGGAACGAGGGGAAAAAGACTTTTTCGTGTTCGAGCAGCGCGCCTTGATCCGGAGCAGATTCGCGAATTTCTGTGGTTACGAGGCGGCGTTGTTCCATCCAGCGCTGCGCGAGCGGCGACTTGATCCAGGCGAGAACTTCATCGGCGTGTGCGGGGTAGATCTCGCGCAGGACGCGGTCGCCTTCAATGAAAAGCCTGCCTTGCGGATCGCGAAATGTTTGTTCTCTTGGGGGCGCGGACGACTCAGCGTGGAGCATTGGTGTCAGACGCAATCTTGCGATTTCTTCCGAATCGCTCAAAAACCTGACGGATTCGTCTCCGAATCAGGAACGGGATCCCAACCAGGGTGGAACCCACGACCTGCAGCAGGAACAGGCCAGAACCCGGATCGACGTAGGCGTACGCGGGACGCGCGGTGATGCAGATCACCACGAAGAGCCAGAGCGCGACGCAAACACGGTAAAAGCCAATCCCGAACCTTGCCGGGGATGGTTTCAGGGGGGAAGCCATTGCTAGACTGTACAACGAAAGCGCGGCTAAACAATTCAATTCTTTGGTTATCAAGTTACTATTTCGCCATTTTCGAGTACCTGTTTCCAGATATCTGCAGAAAAGAGAGCCCGCTCGATACTTACTCGGGAGTCATTCCGCCTTTTCCAGCGTTCTGCGCCATTCGGCCAATTGTGTATTGAATCGTACGAAGATTCAGGGAATGAGCATTGGAGGGCGCAGTTTTTTTCAGAAGCTTGCGCGCACTCCAAGCTGCGCCGCGAAGGGGATGCCGACGGTGGTGCCGGGTCCGAAGAAATCGCCGAGCGCGCCTCCCGGAACGCGCAACTGATTCAGGCTGGTAATGGGAGACGTCGAAGAGCAGCCGGAGTTCTGGCAGACGCTGGTTATGTTGCCGGATGCGGCCTGGTCCGCAGGAACCGGCAAGGCGGCGACGTTGGTGACAAAATTTGCGCCGGGATTGTTGCGATTGAACAGGTTGAAGAATTCAGCGAATGGCATGACGGACCATTTTTCGCCGAGGTGAATGGGACGGCTGACGCGGAGGTCGGTTTGCAAGTAGGGAGTTCCGCGGAACTGGTCGAGCGAGGTAGGAATTCCGTTGACGGCGATGCGACCGCTGTTGTCGGCGGTGGTGATGGTAAAGGGGCGGGCGGATTCGGCTTGTGAAAGGCCGCTGATCTCGACGCCAGCGGGTGCTCGCCACATGCCTGCGAGAACGGCGCGATGGCGGACGTCCTCTCCGGAGGGACCGTAATCGCCGGGTGCGAAGGGATCGAGAGGATTGCAGACGCCGTTTACGTAGTCGAAGAGCTCGCCGAGGACGCAGCCCCATGTCTGCGCCTTGGAGAGCGTGTAGTTCGCAACCAGGCGCAGGCGCTTGCTGACGTTGCCCTTGAGGTGAATGAGAAGGCCGTTATAGCTGGAGCGATTGTCGGAGTGGAAGACATTCACGTCGGGAACGAAGGCGGCCTGTGCGGGCTCAGTGAGAGCGAGCTGCGGCGAGAACAGATTGACGCCGCCGGTATAGCTGTAAGCGCGGTAACCGTGATTGCCCTGTTCGTGAATGAAGTCCGCGCTGAGCGACCACTCTGCGCTGAAGGCGTGTTGCGCGCCCGCAGAAAGGTGAATCGCGTAGGGCGTTTTGTAGTTTGAATCGATCAAGCTGGCCGTGCCGCCATTGGCTGAGCCGGGGATGCAGCCGGCATTTTCCGGCCCGGCGGGATTGGCAATCGGGTCGACGCACGGTCCGGGAGCAGTGTTGACCGCCTGGAATGCCGCGACCCAGCCATTCTGTGCGAGGTCGTTGAAGTAGAGGCCAGCTCCACCGCGAACGACGGTGCTTCCGTTGCGTTGGGGCGACCAGGCAAAGCCGAGTCGAGGCGCGAACTGCTTGCGGTCGTCGTGCGGAGCCTGGGGAACGAGCGGGATGGCGAGCGCGGCGAGGGTGACGAGCCCGGGATTTGCGAGCTGGGTTCGCGCGGAAGAATTGAAGAGGCCATAGGTTGTGGAGTAGCGAAGGCCGTAGTTCAGAGTGAGATTGGAACGAGCCCGCCAGGAATCCTGCGCATAAAAACTGAGACGCTGGATGTTCTGCTGAAATCCTCCTCCGAGATTGGACGAGGACGCGCCCGCGTTCATGTTCGCAGTGAACTGCGCCGTATTTGTTAAGTAGTCAACGGGATTCTGAGGGAACTGATAGAGGGTTTCGGTGGTTCCGGGAAAGGCTCCGCCGAGCACCGGTTCGTGGATCAGATTCACGCCGAATTTCAGCGCATGGCGAGCTTGCTCAGCGCCGAGGTCGTAGCGGAACTGGTATTTCTGTTGATTTCGCTCTGATGGGAAGAAGGTGATGGGCGTGGCGAACTGATTGTCGCCGAAGGTTTCAAATCCCGACACGGTGAGCGAGGTGGAACTAAACGGGAAGGCAAGCGCGAATCCCAGATTCGAATTGCGAGCCTGGGTGAGATGCAAGCCGCTGGCGTTGAAGAGAGCGGAGCTGAGGAGGGTTGGGCGGAACGAGTGCTGGTTGGCGATGACGAAGCTGAAGTAGTTGTTGTGGGTCAGCAATCCGGTGGAGGGTAAGGTGGCCTGCTGCACGAGATCGTTGCGTGTTGTGTAGCTGTCGACGGAAGCGCGCAGATACCATTGCGACGTTTCCGATTGATTCCAATCGAGGCGTTCGGAGCCGAAGAAGTCACGGAAGGGGATGGAGACATTGTTGGGGACGGAGATCGAGGAGACGCCGGGGATGAGGCCGTCAGCGGCCAATGCGGCGAGAGCATTGAATTGCGCAAGGCTGGCGGGACTGTATGCGATGCTTGCGTCTTCATGCACGCCTTCGAACGCGGTGAAGAACCACAATTTTCCGGGCAGAATGGGACCGCCAAGGGTGGCGACATAGTTCTGGCGTTGAAAGGGCTGCTTGGGGTTTGGAGCCGGGTTCTCGACGGGGAAGCGGGCATTGAGATCTGCGGCGCGCTCATAGAAGGCGAGGCCGCCGTGCCAGTCATTGGTTCCGCTTTTGGTGGTGAGGGCGACGGAGGCGGCAGTTGTTCCGCCGGTGTCGGCATCTTGCTGCGAGGTGCGAACCGAGAATTCGCGGATGGAGTCGGGCGAGAAGTTCTGGAGGAAACCTCCGATGTAGTCGTCGGAGTTGTCGGCGCCGTCGACGGAGAGTTCGTTATTGAGGCCGGAGCTGCCTCCGGTAGAGACGGCCGTGATGCGCGCCTTGGTGGGATCGGAGGGCTCCACGGGTTCGGTACCGGGCGCGAGATAGGCGATGTTGGCGAAACTGCGTGCCGGGAGCGGGAGCTGATCGAGATCCTGGCTGGTGATGATGGCCTGATGGACCTGGCTGGCGAGGTCGATGGGTTGGGCCGCGATTGACGAGGCCAGCGCCTGTACGGCCACGCTCTGAGCGACGCGGCGGGGCTTGAGCGTTACCGCGACGTCACGGATGACGCCGCCCTGAATCACCACATCGGCGGTTGCCTGGTCGAAGCTGTTTGCGGAGACGATGAGGCGATAGGACCCGGGCGCGAGGCCATCGAGGCGGAAGTTGCCGGTGGCGTCGGTGAAGACGGTGCGAATTTGTGAAGAAGCAGCTAAGCGTGCTTCGACGCGGGCGGATGCGATGCGCGCTCCGCTGGGATCGTCGACAACGCCGCGCAGAGCGCCGCCGGTGGTTTGAGCGAAGGCTGGGGCTGCTGCGAGCCAGAGAGCGATGAGAGCAGAAACACTCTTCAAATCGAATGACCTCGTGAGGAACGGAAGCGAGCATCGGCCATTTTCCGCGCGGCCGTCCAACTTCCATTTTGCAGCTTCTTTGCGGGAGTGAGTATACGGGAAACGACGGGGGTGTGAGGAGCCTGGCGCGGGCAGCGGAGAGAGTCAATTGCACATCTAATAAACAGGTTTCTCAGCCGAACCGATGCAGTGACTTCCTGCCGATTTTCCCGTTGACAATTCCGATGAGAAAACGGGAATATCCTTGCACCGAACCGAGTTCGATTCCCTGCGTTCAGTTTGTGCGAATGCCGATGTCTGCCGAGACGCGAGCGGGGCTGTGCCCGCTGAAGGGAATGGGGGTATCGGCAAAAACGGGTGGGCCGGGGAGCTCTCCGTTTTGGGGGAAAACGGACATGGGGAAGCGGGCGTGCGTTCCGCTGCTGATCGCAGCTCTGTTTTTGGGAGTTCATTCAACCGGGTTGCTGAGCCAGCAGGGCGCGAAGACAACGTTTCCCGAACAGAAGCCCAAGAGCGATGCGGACGCGAGCCAGGCCGCTCCCACCGAGGCCGAGGAGGGCGAGGACGATCTAGATTTTGCGCACAAGAGAAACGAGTGGTTTGTTCACCTGCGCGCCTATCCCTTCGCTCATATACCGGCCGGTGCTCGCACAGCTGCTCTACGGCAGCACCTCGCGCTGAAGCAATCGACACAGCATTCCCTGCTGGCGCGCCCGGCAAGCGCACTGCGGCCAAGGCCGGAGGATGCTTACACGACACTCACGTGGAATTTCGACGGGCCGTCATCGATCTCAGGAGGGACCGGTCAGACGCTGTATTCGGGGCGCGCTACGTCGCTGGCCATCAACCCGACCAACCCGCTGGTCATGTATCTGGGAACGGCGGCTGGAGGCATATGGGGCACAACGGATGGCGGCACGACATGGAAGCCGCTGACGGACACACAGGCGTCACTCGCGATTGGGGCGCTGACCATCGATCCGAACAATCCGAACACAATTTACGCGGGCACTGGCGAAGCGGATTACAGCCTCGATTCCTACTACGGCCAGGGATTGCTGAAGTCAACCGACGGAGGCAACACCTGGACGCTGATTTCGACCCCATTTACGAATGGCGGTCCTGACGCGCCCCAATTTGCGCAGATTGCGATCCAGCCGGGAAACAGTTCCGTGCTGCTGGCGGCAACCGAAGGAGGCATTTTCAGGTCAACGGACGGCGGCACGACGTGGAAGAACGAGATGGGCGGCTACATCTCCGCGATTATTTTCGATCCCTCGAACGCCAACACTGCATATGCCGGGTTGAACGGATATTTCACCTCGATTGTTTATGGAAATTCGCCGGCACCGGTCTACAAGTCAACGGATGGTGGCGTGACATGGACGGGACTGACCGGTGGAACGACCAATCCACTTCCAGCAGGAAGCCAGGTGTACCGAACAGCGCTGAGCATCGATTCGTCGGGAAATCTGCTGGCGGGATTAGCGCCGTCGACGGCTGGGTCGGGAACGCCCTACAAAAGCTCGGATGGGGGGAACACCTGGACCGCATTGACTGCCCCGGGAGACGGAATCGACTGGTACAGGGATTGGATTGTGAGCGTGCCGGGCTCGCCCAACATCCTCTACACGGGCGGCGTGAACCTTTTCCAATCGCTTGACGGCGGCGTGACGTGGACGAGGAGCACGGAGTCGTACGCGGCGCTGCTTTGGGCGGATCAGCATAACGCGGTGTTCTCGCCCGACGGCACGAAGATGTACCTGATGGATGACGGCGGCCTGTTCGTGACGACGAGCCCGGCGACGACCAACCCGACGTTCACGTCACTCAATAACGGCATCGGCTCGATGACGTTTTATCCCGGCTTTGGAATTACCAGCGCATCTCCGACGGGGACGATTGCCGGAACGCAGGACCATGGAACGCAGATCGGCACGGCCGGGCAGACGTGGAGTTATTCGGGCGGAGGCAATGTTTGCGGCGACGGCGGCCCGGTGGTGCTGGATGCAGACGGCGGTTATGCCTATGCGCATTGCCAGGGAAGTCCGTTGTCGAGCTGGATGTCGAGCGCCACAGCAGGCGCGCCGCTGGGGCAGCCCTATCCGTATGGCTGGGTTTCGGCGCAGTCGGGGATCAACACCAGCGACCGCACTGCCTGGGTTGCACCGATCGCGACCGATCCCAGCAACGTGACCAATGTTTATACCGGGACCTACCGGGTGTACCAGTCGCTGAATCGGGGGGTGCTGTGGACGGCGATTTCGGGCGATCTGACTGGGGGCAATGCAACGCTCAACACGATCGCCGTGGCACCCAGCAATCCCAACGTAGTGTATGCCGGCGCGGGTGACGGAACGGTTTCGGTTACGCAAAACGCGCTGGCGGGGGCGAGCGCTACCTGGGCGAAATTGACGGGCCTGCCGAACCGCGGCATATCGAAGATCGTGGTTGCGCCGGATAGCGCGCAGGACGTTTATGTGGTGGTAGGGGGATTCGGTTCGGGACATCTCTATCATTCGACGGATGGGGGGACAACGTGGTCCAACCTTTCGGGGAATCTGCCTGATACGCCAGCGGACAGCGTTGCGATCGACCCGTCTTTGCTCAACACCATTTACCTGGCTACCGATACGGGTGTGTACGTGACATCGAACGGCGGGACCAACTGGGAAGTTCTGGGATCGAACCTGCCGAATGTGGTGGTGCAGGACATCCAGGTTGTTCCCGCAACGCGCCTTCTAAGGGTGATCACGCATGGACGCGGCGCCTGGGATCTGACGTTGCCGCTGAACGGATTTGTGGCGTCGACGAATCTGCTGAGTTTCGGCAATCAGAATGTGAATACGACGAGTTCGGCGCAGACCTTGACGTTAAACAACAACCTGATTTCGGCCGTCTCGATTACGAGCATTTCCGCTTCAGCCGGGTACGCGGAAACGAACACCTGCGGATCGAGCGTGGCGAGCGGAGCGACGTGCACGGTGTCTGTGACGTTTGCGCCGACCGCGACGGGGCTCGCAAACGGCACGCTGACGGTGATGAGCGGGCAGGGGAATATTTCGATTTCGCTGACCGGATCGGGCGTAGCGCCGGCGGTGACGTTCTCAGCGCCGACGGTCACGTTCGGCAACCAACTGCAGGGCACATCGAGTTCGGCGCAGACCGTGAATTTGAAGAACAGCGGAAGCAGTTCGCTGTCTTCGATTGCGCTGTCGATTACCGGAGCGAACAGCGGCGACTTTTCACAGACCTCCAATTGCGGTTCGTCTCTGACGGCGGGCAGCAGCTGCACGATTTCAGTTGTGTTCAAGCCGGGTGGGGTAGGAACGCGAACGGCCACGCTCAGCGTAGCGGACAATGCATCGGGATCACCGCAAACCGTTGCCCTGACGGGGACGGGAATCGCGCCTGCCGTTTCGTTTTCGAGCGCGTCGCTTACTTTTGCGAGCCAGCCTGACGGGCAGGCGAGCAGCGCGCAAACCGTGACCCTGAAAGACACGGGAACTGCGTCGCTCACGGGTATCACGATCTCGATTACGGGATCGAACAGCTCGGATTTCTCTCAGACGTCAACGTGCGGGTCGTCGCTTGCGGCGGGCGCCAACTGCACGATTTCGGTGGTTTTCACGCCGGGTGCAACGGGCAGCCGAAGCGGGACGCTGAGTGTCGCGGACAGCGCAAGCGGATCGCCGCAAACACTCGCGATCACCGGAACCGGGGAAGCGCCCTTCACGCTGTCTGCGTCCACAACCTCGGTGAGTGTGGCGCAGGGAGCGACCGCTAACTACAGCCTGAATTTTGCCGCGGCTACGGGATTTCCGACAACTTTGTCGGTGGCGCTGAGCTGCAGCGGGCTGCCGGCGGAGAGCTCATGCACGTTCACTCCATCGTCGATCGCGGTGGGAACGAGTTCGCAGACGTTGAGCCTGGCGATCTCAACAACCGCAGCCAGTTCGAACGCACGCATGGCCAAGTCGATTGCGCGGCACCGAGTTCCGGTGCTGGCAGCGATGTTGCTGGCGTTCTGGCTGGTTCCGCGACGTCGTAAGGCGGCGTGGATGGCGGTGATTCTGCTGCTGGTGCTATTCGAGATGGGGACCGCGGCTTGTGGAGGTGGAGGCGGCGGTGGCGGCGGAAAGGGTACGGGATCAGGGAATTCAGGAACCACGATCGGCAACGCTATGGTGACCGTGACTGCCAAGTCGACTGCCTACAGCACAACGCAGAACCTCACCCTGAGCGTGACGCAATGAGGACGGAACCAGAATCGCTTTGCAGTCTTTCAAGATTCGCGTGAGGCATGACGTTTTGCGGGCTTGCGAGAGGGATGCAAGAATGATGCGAGGTTTCCGGTGCGACTCTGGTTTTCCCCGGCCAGCGAGGTGCCCATCTATCGGCAGCTGGTCACGCAAGTTGTGCTTGCTGTGTTGAGCGGCGATCTGCGCCCGGGCGACCGGCTGCCGAGCACGCGCGAGCTTGCGCGGCGCTTCAGCATTCACCCCAACACGATCAGCGCCGGCTATCGGCAGCTCGAGCGGGATGGCTGGACAGAGTACCGGCATGGCAGCGGTGTCTATGTGAAGAACCATGCCGCGCCTCCCCGGACGCCCGAACAGATTCTTGATCAGCACATCGCGGCGTTTTTTCGCGCGGTCCGCGAACTGAATCTGCCGTCAGCGGCGGTGCGTCATCGCGTTGCGCAGTGGCTCGCTTCGCCGCCACCCGATCATTTTCTGCTGATCGACCCGGAGCCGGGAGTTCGTGAAATCCTGCTGACCGAGATCCACCAGCTCAGCAGGCTGCCAGTCTGCGGCGTTTCGCTCGAGGAGTGCGCGCGGCCTGAGACGCTGCTGGCCGCGATTCCGCTGTGCCGTCCGAGCAAGGCGAACGCAGTGCGCGCGATTCTGCCTGCCGGCGTCGAACTGATCACTCTTCAGATCCGGTCTGCGAATGCATGGCTTGACCCGTGGCTGCCGAAACTGAAGAACCAGCTGATCGGCATCGTTTCGCAATGGCCTGACTTCCTGGAGATTGCGCGCACGATGCTGGTTGCTGCCGGTGTTGAGCCGGATATGCTGGTGATCCGCAACGCGACCCGGCCACGGTGGGTACGGGGGCTCGATCAGACTGGCGCGATCATCTGCGATGCGCGCACGGCTGAAACCGGCAAACTTCCGCAAGGTCCTCGTATCTTTGTGTTTCCGCTGCTCGCCGACGCCGCCCGGGAAGAACTGGGGCGTTTTGTCTAAATCCGATTTTTTGTGACACTCGCGAAAGTGTATGGAGCGTCCGCTCCGCGGGTTTTTGTTTGGCTATGCTCGCCTCATTCTTCCTTCCCCCTGGAGGTTGAATTCGATGGCGCGATTCACAGATGTCCACTTGGGCGGACGATCTCGATCGGGCTGGACGAACCTCGATGCATTTTGTTCCGCGCTGCTGGCGGCTTTTGAAGCGTATGGGACGGCGCTGTGCGGACAGGTTCCGATTCATCCATCGGTCGATTCGGCTGCGATTGAAGTGCAACCCAAACCTTTAACGAAGTCTCGCGAGCGGAATGCTGCGGCGACGGCGATCGATGTGCGTCGCGGTTTTGCCGGCGCCAGGAGGGGTGTGCGATGGCAGCACTGAATCTTCTGGCAGGTTGGCTTGGCATGCTGGGCGGCGTCGTGTCCGGCGCCGTGGTGGGCGTGTTCTTTCATCGCGAAGACTGGATGGGAGGATATGCATCGTACCGGCGTCGGCTGACACGGCTGGGCCACATCTCTTTCTTCGGACTTGGATTTCTGAACCTGATGTTCGCGGCGACAGCCGGGCAGCTCGCGTTGCCGGGTGCGTGGCTCGCGACGGCTTCGTGGGCGCTGGTGATCGGCGCGGCCGCGATGCCGGTTTGCTGCTTTCTTTCGGCATGGCGCAAGTCATTCCGGCATTTGTTCCCTGTTCCCGTTTTCGCGATCACGACAGGCATTGTGTCGATTCTGATTGGAGGTTGGCACCGATGAAACTTGGTCTGATTGCCATGAGCGGAGTTCGCGTTCGCAACCCGGAACTCCTCGCGCTTGGGCTTACGCTGCCAGGATTTGTGGAGCGGAGCCAGGTGATTGCGTCTCTTCCCAGCCTGGGTTTGCTTACGCTTGCGGGGCTGACTCCGAATGATGTGGAGATAGAGTATCTCGAAGTGCCGGATCTTGCCGCGGTGGAGGGCGTGCCGCAGGAGTTCGACGCAGTGGCGATTTCAAGTTTCTCGGCGCAGATTCGCGATGCCTACGAGCTTGCGGACCGGTATCGCGCACTGGGCACCAAGGTGATTCTGGGCGGCCTGCACGTCAGCGCGCTGCCGGATGAAGCGCGGCGCCATGCAGACGCCGTGGTGATCGGGGAAGGCGAGCCGGTCTGGCCCGCGGTGATCGATGATCTGCGATCGAAGGGACTCAAGAAGGTCTACGACGCACGAGGCCAGATTTTCAACCTGGCTCATTCGCCGATGCCGCGGTTCGATCTTCTCGACATGGAGAGATACAACCGTCTCACTGTACAGACGCAACGAGGCTGCCCGTTCCGGTGCGAATTCTGCGCGGCTTCGATTCGCATTTCTCCCACCTACAAGGTGAAGCCCGTCGAGCGCGTGATGGCTGAAGTGCAGAGAATCAAATCTCTCTGGAAGCGGCCGTTCATTGAGTTTGCGGATGACAACACCTTCGTGAACAAGACCCACTCGAAAGAGCTTTTGCGCGCCCTGGCGCGGGAGAACGTGCGATGGTTCACCGAGACGGATCTTTCGGTGGCTGATGATGAGGAACTTCTCGCTATGCTGCGCGATGCGGGCTGTGCCGAGATCCTGATCGGTCTCGAGAGCACGACATTCGCCGCGGTTGACGGCATCGAGCAGCGAAGCAACTGGAAGGCCAAGAAGGTGAATAGCTATCTTGAATCGATTCGCAGGATCCAGGAGCGCGGCATTCGCGTGAACGGGTGCCTGATTCTTGGGCTTGACGGAACGGGCACGGAGTCGTTCGAGTCGATCTGGGAATTCGTGCAGCAGAGCGGGTTGTATGACGTGCAGATCACGGTGCAGACGGCGTTCCCGGGAACACCGCTGTATGCGCGCCTGAAGCGGGAGGGGCGCATCTTGCGCGACGAAGCGTGGGAGCTGTGCACGCTTTTCGATGTGAATTTTCAGCCAGCCAGAATGAGCGTCGGAGAACTTGAGGCGGGTTTGAGGGATTTGATGAGACGGGTGTATTCCGATGATGCGACCAAGGCCCGGCGTGCGGAATTCTTTCGCAGTTACAGGTCAGGGCGGCGGGTTGCGAAAGTGCTTCCGCAGGCCCACACGATGGCTGGCCATGGTGCGGGCGACGCGGCGTGCGCGTAAGCAAACTTTGCGGCCTATCGTTGATGCCGGGGTGCGAAGGAAGGCGGTGCATCGCCGTCGCCGTCGCCCCACTGCTTGTCGGGCGTGGAGGACAGTACGAAATCGAGCGAGCCCGCGCGGGTGACGAATGATTCCGGCAGCCATGTTTTCGATGTGGGTTTGCCGTCAACCTTGAGAGCGTGCACATAGGGTGCATCGGTTTGAGCGCCCTGGCTGCGGATGACGATGTCGCCCGATGCACGGTGGATGCGGATCTCAGGAAAGAGCGGGCTGCCGAGGACGAGCTCGGCGCGGCCCGGGATTTCAGGATAGAGACCCATCGCGGACCACACGAACCAGGACGACATTTCGCCGAGGTCGTCGTTGCCCGGCATGCCGTTGGGCGTGTTGGTCCAGATGGTGTTCAAAACGCGGCGGACGGTCTCCTGGGTCTTCCATGGCTGACCGGAGAAATCGTAAAGCCAGGGAGTTTCGATGGAGGGCTCGTTATTGAGTTCGGCATGGAGGTCGCCGGATTCGGTGACGGCCCACGAGCCATCGGGTTTGTGAAAGAAGGCATCGAGGCGGGCATTGGTCTTCTCGTTGCCGCCGAGCAGATCGAAGAGGCCGCGTTCGTTGAACGGGACCATCCAGAGGTATTGCGCCGCACTGCCTTCGACGAAGCCATCATCGGAAGCGGGATCAAATTTTGGCCACGAGCCGTCGGCCTTGCGATTCTGGATGTAGCCGCCGTCGCTGGTTGCGTTCGGGTTGAAGATGTTTTTCCAGTACTGCGCTCGTTCGAGGAAAAGCGCGGCGTTGGATGTGTCGCCGGTGCGGCGAGCGAGTTCGGAGATGGCAAAGTCCGCGGTCGCGTCTTCGAGCGTGTCGGCGGCGGGCCCCCACGCATCACCGTCGGTGGGGATGTAGTGAAGCTTCAGCCATTGATCGAGCGAGGGCCGCTCGCCGACGCATTCCACCGGACAGCCTTCGTTGCTCAAGTCATGCTGCGTGGGCACGGTGGCCGCTGTGAGCAGCGAATGATAGGCCGACTTCACATCGAAGTGATCTGCGCCGAAGGCCAGAATTCCAGCGATGGCAGGCGCAGCAGGATCGCCGTTCATGACGTGGGTGATGCCGGCGTTGTGTGTCCAGCGATCCCATTCGCCGCCATTCTGATCGGCCTGATTCAGCAGGGACTGGGCGATGTCGCCCGCCACTCCGGGCATGAGCAGCGCGACAAGCTGCACCTGCGACCGATACACGTCCCAGCCGGAAAACGTACCGTACTGCGCTTTCTGCGGAGAGGCGACGGTGTGAACCTTCTGGTCCATGCCGAGATAGCGGCCATCGACATCGCTTGCGAGGTTTTCGCCGAGCAGGGTGTGGTAGAGCGCGGTGTAGAAAACGGTGCGCTGATCAGCGGTTCCACCGGTGATGTGAATGCGGTCGAGCGCTTCGTTCCAGGCTGCATGGGCGCGCTCGCGCAGCGAATCGAAGCTTGTGCCGTTGGGATTCTCGGCGCGTAGGTTGGCTTCGGCGTTCTGCCGGCTGACGTAGGAGATGCCAACACGGACGTTCACGACGGAGGACCTGGCGGTGTCGAATGCGACCCAGCCGCCCGAACCTTTGCCGGGAGGCGGAAAGCCGCGGGCGCCGTAGCCGGTTCCACCACTGGATTCGGTTGTGTCGGGGTGGACAGAGGAGTCCTGCCATGTTCCGGTTGCGGTGAACGGCTGATCGAAGTGCGCAACGAAGTAGAGGGTGTAGTAGCTGCGCCGGTCGGCGGTGCCGAGATAGCCGCAGAAGTTTCCGCTGGTGACGGATCCGGAAACAGTGCGGGCGGCGGAGTCGATTTTCAAGGTTGAGGCGGTGCTGCCGGTTTCGGAGTCGGAGGCGCGGATCAGCATCACCGCGGGCTGGCCTGTTGGATAGGTGAAGCGGCCGGAGCCGGTGCGCGGAGTTGCAGTGAGTTCGACGGTGACGCCGTTGGCGAGCTTGACGCGGTAGTAGCCGGCAGCGGCATTTTCATCCGCGTGAGAAAACTGGCTGGTGTAGATGCTGTTGCTTGCGTCGTCAGACGGAGAACTTTGCACGGCGCCGATGTAGGGCATGAAGGGGATGTCGCCGCTCGCGCCCGCGCATCCTGTGCCCATCAAATGAGTGAGCGAAAAGCCGCGGATGGTGGTGGCGGTGTACTCGTAGCCGCCGGGTGCGGCAGGACGGGCGCGGTCATCCTTCATGGAACCAGGAACTCCCTGGACTTGCTGGCGCGGCTTGTTGCGCGGCTCTTCGGGGCTCCAGGCGAGCATGCCAAAGGGCAGCACGGCGCCGGGGTAATCATTGCCGCCATTGGCTGTTCCGATGATTGGATTCACCAGGGAGGCAGGATCGCCTGACTGGCCGGAGGCGTGCGGGGAGATTGTGAGGCCGAAAATGACGATGAGGAAAGTCGATGCGGCAACGGAAGGAATCGAAGCATTTCGTTCGGATAAAGGCAATTGGGTGGCTCCGGTGGAAGAGACAGCGCAAAGTTCAGTACAGAAAGACAAGAGAATTGTAGACCTTGATGACGATGGCGTTGGGCTGAACGCCGCGGCCCTTCTTCGGCTTGCATTCCCGAACATAATGCATGCAAGAAACGCAGGGTGGCGCGTTCGAGTATCGAAGCGTTGCGGGTTCGTGTGCAGCAGTGACTGGTCGGAAGACCCGTGGAGGGAGAGCCATGCGTTTTGGTCCAGGGATGATGCGGTGTGCGTGCCTTCTTGCGATGCCCGCGGTCGCTCCGTTTGCCGCGGAGACGGCGGATGCTCCGAGTCCGCTGCCGAAGACGGTGGCGGTGGCGGCCTTCAAGAACGGCCTGGCGTTCGTGGTGCGGCAGGGCGAGATTCCGCTTTCGACTGGGACGGGCCGGATCGCGCCGATTCCGAATGCAACACTGGGGACGCTGTGGCTGTCGCCGGGCACGCAGGACGCAAGAATCGACGAAGTGGTTGCGTACCGCTATAACGTCGCGGGCGAGCAGCCGATCCGGTCGATTGGAGAGATCCTGCAGGCCAATGCCGGGAAGACCGTGACGGTGACGTACCAGATGAAGGAATACACAGGGGAAGTGGTGGGACTAAAGGGGGCGGAGACGGGCCCGGCCCAGGTGGTGAACCCGGCGGGTGAACAGCAGAACTATCGGCCACGGGAAGACTACCTTCTGCTTCGAGTCGACAAGAGGCTGCTGGCGTTTCCGCTGGGCGGCATTTCGATGGCAAGCCTGCCAGACGACGCCGTGTTGCAGGAAAACATTGAGCGGCCGAGCCAGGCCCTGCGCGTGAAGGTGAAGGGAGGCTCAGCGAATGAAAAGCTGACCATGGGCTATCTCGAGCATGGTTTCGGGTGGACGCCGTCGTATCTGATCTCGCTGACCGACGACACCAATGCTCAAATCACGATGCAGGCAGTGGTGACCAATGACGCGGAGGACATGCAGAATGCCGAATTGTTTTTTGTGGTCGGCGTTCCGAACTTTGCGTACGCCGATACGCTCTCGCCGATGAGCCTGCAGCAATCGTTGATGGATTTTATGAAGGACACTGAACGCGATGAGGATCGGAAGAAATCTTTCGGGGCCATGAGCAATGCGCTTCAAAGCCAGGCGATTGCGTTCGACCAGAACCAGGCGAACATTGCGCTGACGAGCACGGTGGATGAATTGTCGAGCGCGCCGGAAGAAGATCTTTTCCTGTATAGCCGGTCGAACGTCACGCTCGCAAAAGGAGAGCGCGCCACCTACAACGTTTTTTCGGGGAATGTGGCTTACGAACATCTCTACAGCTGGGAGGTTGAGGACCAGCCGCGCGTGGATGGATTCGGCAACGTGATGGCTGCGAACCAGAATGTGCAGGATGGCACCCGCGTGGACAGCGTATGGCACGCGATCCGGCTGAAGAACTCGACGAAGTTTCCGTGGACCAGCGCGCCGGCGCTGGTGATTTCGGGCGACAAGCCGGTTTCGCAGGACACATTGACGTATACGCCGAAGGGCGCGTCGTCAAATCTGAAGATCACGGTTGCCACAGATATTCGAGCGAGTCACGAAGAGCGCGAGGTGGCGAGGCAGCAGAACGTTGCGCACCGGCCGAACTACAACTACGACCTGGTCACGGTCGAGGGCAGGCTGAAGGTGAAGAACTACAAGAGCAAGGAGATTCGGTTGTCGATCGGAAAGACATTGCGCGGCAAGGTGGAAACGCAGTCGGACCAGGGGCAGGCGGTTCAGCTTGGCGAGGGAGTGGAGAGCGACAATCCCAGATCGAGGCTGAGCTGGGAACTGACGATGAAGCCGGGCGAGGAGCGCGTGGTGACGTACCGGTACCGGATCTGGGTTCGTCCGTAGGGGTGCTTACACCAGATCGCGCGCGGTGGCGCCTGGCTTCGCTATCTCCGCTGAGGGCAGGATGGTCTTGCGCCGCGCCTGCTTCATGGCGTACATCGCGGAGTCGGCGGCCTTGAAGAGACCCTCTTTTGAGTCGGCATCTTCGGGGAAGAGGGCGATGCCCAGGCTTGCTGAGCCGGAAAGGTTGCATTCGCCCAGGGAGAAGGGCGCGTCGAAGCCGTGTTGCAGACGATTGGCGATTTCCTGGACGTCTGCGCGGTTTCGGACCTTGGGAAGGAGCACGGCGAATTCATCACCGCCGAGGCGAGCCAGGAGATCGCCGGCGCGAAGCTCGCGTTTCATGCGGCTGGTCGCTGTTTGCAGGTAGAGGTCTCCCACGTGGTGGCCATAGACGTCGTTGATCTGCTTGAAATCGTTGAGGTCGATGTAAATCAGTCCGAAGATGCCGGCGTTCTGTCTCGCCTGGTCGATCTCACGGTCAATCAGACTTTCGAGAGAGAAGCGATTGTGCACGTCGGTGAGGAGGTCGAACTCGGAGCGATGGCGGAGATCGGAATAGACGCGCCGGGTTTCGATGGCGAGGCGGGCGAGCGCGGCCGCACTGGAGAGCGTCTCCGATTCGACCGGCTCACGCCTGGCGAGTGGGTGAAACGCGGCATAGAGCGTGCCGAGAGAGGGTCCGGTGTGGCCTTTGATCTCCTGCATCGTGATGCGGAAAGAAGGGACACTGTGGGGACGATTGCCCAGCTGGGCGCCATCCGCGATCTGGCACCAGCACGGAGCGCCGCGGAGCTTGAATGAAACGAGTTCAGTGATCTGCTCGAGGATCTCCGCCAGAGGCCGGGTGCCGTTGATGTCTTCGAGAATGCGGCTTCGGCGGCTTTCGATGTAGGCCATTTCAGAGGTTTTGGCTCGGACACGGCGCTCGCGGGAGAGGTCGCGGAAAAAGACGACGATCAAGAGAAGAGCAAGGATCGCAAGGAAAGCAACGAGATTGCGGGTGCCGAGGAGCGGCGGCCCTGCGACTACGGAGATGTCATCATACGAACGAAACAGGATTTCGAAGGCGACGGGCGCGCCGAGGGGATCGGATCCAAATTGAAGCGTGCAGATGCCGGTGACGCGAATGCGAGAGCCGATGGGAGCCGGCTTCATGGGCGGGAGCGAACCAGCTTTCCTTTCGGGATGGCGGAAGATGGCGGAGAACAGGTGGCCATTCGAATCGAGGACATATTCGTCCTGGACAGCGCCGCGAACCGTGGCGAGCACGGCGCCTTCGGTTGAGACGAGGTCGAAGGCGTATTTGCCGGCGGCCAGGTCAGCCCAACCGGCTGGAACGGGAACGACGCGCGCCTGAGCCGATGTGTCGTGGATTTCGCCGCGGGTCAGTATCGCGTATCCGTTGCGGACGTCGGGGAAGCCCGATGCATCGACGACATGCCCGACTTGCAGCGGTCCTTCATATTGGGTGTTGACCCAGACGCTTTGAGGTCCATTCTGCAAGACAAGGGCCGCGCCAGGTTGGTAGTAGGTGGCCGTTCCTCGCGTTCTGACTCTCTGGGAGTGGTCTGTCACATCGTAGCCATCGAGGATATTGCTCATCGACGTGATGGGAAGCGAAAAGGGATCGATGCGGCCGGGGGCGAGAATCTTCACGTCGGAGATCCCCGAGGCCTCGATCACGATTCCCGTCAGTTGCTGCTTGCTGTCGAGCTTGGCGGCGACCACGCCGGTTACTTCGACCTGAGAATCGAGCAGTTGCTTCAGCATGGACCGATCCTGGCCGACGACCATCGCGTCGATGGATCCGCCATCCATTTGCAAGCTCAGGTAGACGCTCGGTTCACCTTGCGCGGTAAGAAGGTCGGCGCTTTGGACGCGCGCCCGGACAGTAACGCGCAAGCAATCAAGATCTCCGCGGATGAGCTGAGGAAAGCCGGCTGGAACCGGGTTGGGCGGGACGCCGTGGTGGAGCAACTTCACCTGCTCGCTGAGGATGTCGGCGCGATAATCGAAGCTTGTCTTTCCTTTGACGAGGACGCGGTCGCCGGGGACGAATCCCGCGCCGGGCCTGGTGAAAACGTAGATGGCGAGATTGCCATCCTGGACAAACAGGTCTGTGCCTCCAAAGTTGTCGTAGTAGGCGACAGTCGCCTCGAACAATACGGGGCGGCCACTTCGGGCTTCGTTATCAGTCAGCGAATGGATAGCGCCAAGGGAGGTGAGAGGAGGCGGGGTCGCACTCACCAGTTGGCAATGGCACATTGTGATGAGCAGAATCAGGCGCAAAGAAGGTCGTTGCATCGAACGAGGTTGCGGCCTGTCTTTCGTTGCGGTCATGGTGAGATTCGGACACCTGCGCCTGAACCGATGCGAACGAACGCAATGCTCCAATCCAAGGTTCAACTGCCGAATCGTTTATCGGTGCTTGTTGTAATCATTCTAACTCCGATTCACTTGTTGGAGAGGAGGGTTAGCTACAACTATGGAGTCGTAAGTAACCGTGTTCATGTCAGCAGGTTAGGGCTGGATGGCGGAAAGGCTTCGACGGTCGATGGAGTAACTCTGCGCTAGGGCTGGAAAGGTCTACTCGGAGAGGCGTATAAGTCCGCGGCGGACGGCGGTTGTAACTGCCTCTGTGCGGTCGTCGGCGCCGAGCTTGAGCAGGCAGCTGGCAACATGGTTGCGTGCAGTCTTGGCGCTGATGAAGAGGCGCTCAGCGATTTCCTTGTTGGTGAGACCGTCGGCCACGAGCCTGAGGACCTCGAGTTCGCGGTGGGTCAGTTCTTCGCGGGCGATGGTTTCTGAGAGACGCCGTGCGATGTCGGGCGAGACGCAGCGCTGGTTGGCGTTGACCATCTCGACGGCGCGAATGATTTCTTCCTGCGGCGTGTTTTTAAGCAGGTAGCCGATGGCGCCTGCCTGGATGGCGCGGAAGATGTATTCGTCTTCCTCGTAATTCGTGAGGACGAGGACTCGGATGTCCTCGTCAAGGCGACGCAATTCCGCGATTGCATCCACGCCTTCCATCTCGGGCATACGGAGATCCATCAGCACGACGTCGGGCCTTTCTTTCTGCACCTGCTCGATGCCTTCTTTGGCGGAGCCCGCGGTGCCTGTCACCGAAATGTGGAGCTCACTTTCGAGCATGGTTCGCAGCCCGAGCCGGACTACAGGGTGGTCGTCGATGATCAGCACCTTGATCGCTTTTGCCGGATCCACCATGTGAGTTACGTATGCCCGCGGTTGATTCGAGTTCAACAGAGCGCCGGAATATCTGCGTGCAGATTTATTCAAGAGAATGCTGCTCTCCAAATTTGGTTGTGACGGGTGCGGATCGGATCTGACCGGAGGCCGCGGAGACGCTGCGCCACCTTTGTTTCAGCGCGAAAGCGATCCGGTTGCGCAGGCGCAAGTCTTGCAGGTTGGCGCTGATTCGGACCTGCGTTCCTTCTCCGGGAACGCTTGCGATATGCAGCGAGGCGCCGATGCCGCGGGCGCGCTTCTGCATGCCGAGAATGCCGAATCCTTCCTTTTCGAATGTGTTTTCGAATCCACGTCCGTTGTCTTCGATGGCCAGCTCAACGGAACCGTCCTTGAAGCTGAGCCTGATCTTGAGCACGGTGGGATCGCCGTGGCTCAAGGCGTTGGCAATGGCTTCGCGGCCGATGTGCAGCAGGGCGTCGGCGAGGCGCAGGTTCAGAGGGATGGGATCGCCGCGGAGCTCGGCAATCGTTTTGACCTGATTGCGCGCGGCTTTCCGTGCGGTTTCTGAAAGCGCTCCGAGGAGGTTGTTCTGGGTCGACGGTGAAGACTGGCCGAGTAGCGCTATGGTCCGGCTGGCCTCTTCATGACAGCTGCGGACGAGTTGGTAGGCGACATTCAACTGATCCGCAACGCTGCGCGCATCGAGAGACTCGGAGCGAACGATGCTGGTGCGAATGCCCTGAATCTGGTAGCCAATGCCGGCGAACCCCTGGGCCATGGTGTCGTGAATCTCGTGAGCCAGCCGTTCGCGTTCGCGGCTGATGGTGTTGGTTTTCCAACTGCGAAAGCGGAAATAGAAGAGCTGCGCGAGGAGGGCGAAGGTGAGCACGGCAGCGAAAAGCATGCTGACGTGCCATGGCGTCCACCATGGCGGGCCGTTCACGATGACCGGATGTTCGACGTAAGCGACATGTTGTGCGATGTCGCGATAATCGGCCCAGCTGGCGGGCTGCACGCTGATGTTGCTCCACTTTGCGTGGGCATTCAACGTGCGTAACCCAAAACGCCCGCTCTGGACACAGAAGTGTTCGCTGAATGCGATTGAAGCGGATTGGTGCGTGGCCAGATTTGTGACGGAAGCACCGAGATTGCATCCGAATGCGGTGACGCGCAGGTGATACCAGGTGGACGGGCGTATTCCTCCGGGCATGATGACGGGAGGCACTTCGAGCCATGAGTAGTTTGCGCGGCCGAGGACCAGGGTTCCATCGAGGCTGCGCAGACCGACGAAGTATCCGTTGTAGGAGTCGACTCCTTCTGATTCGTCGTTGGTGCGGATGACCAGGCCCATGTCGGCTGCGGGGCCGTCGAACCAGATATCGGAGTTGACGGTGTAGTTGCTCCAGTATTTTGAGCCGGCGAGCAGCTTGGCTCCGCGTTCATACGAATCGGATTTCACGGCGCCGCCGGCGATTTCCCAACTGCCTCCGAAGCGGGACCACTGGTTCATGTATGCGGGTTGCAATACAAAGCTCTGCGCGGGAACGATGCGCTCGGTGCGGCGCCAATGCAGCCAAAGCCAGACAGAAAACAGGGCGGCGGCAAGCAGCGCTCCAACTGCGATGAGCCGTAATGGAGTCGCACGCGGGAGATGCACGATTCAAGCTCCGTTTGAGTTGACTTGCGTCATGCGCATTGCAATTCGAGCGAGTGCGCAGGCTGATCTTTGTTTGACGGATGAGAATGGAATGCGGTCGAGAAGAGGCCCGGTCGCCTGCGAAGATGCAACTCTTCTTTTCGATGCAGCATCCCGCTGGAAAGCAACAGAGGGACTATCGCGCATCCGCGGATTGCGCGGCTATAGGTACTTTGACCTAACTCAAATTGGTTCCCTCGGCCCATTGCCTATCGCCATCGCGCACGCCTACGATTCTCGACTGTAAGACCCCTGGAAACCCCTATTAACAGGCCATGTAAATGTTTACACACAATGAGACAGTTCATCCCTAATCACTAACAAAAAAGGAAGTTGCTTTTTCAAGGAGGTCTGATGAAGCAGCGAATCTGGCAGCCGAAGCCGGGACTAGCTTCGATGGGAAGCCGCGTGAGCGTGGTTGCAATGCTTATCGCGCTCGCCTTCGTCTTTGCAAGTGCAGTTGTGAGCCGCGCGCAGGTTACATCGAGCCAGGTGACCGGCACAGTGACGGATAGTTCGGGCGCCATCGTGATTGGCGCCAATGTGACGGTAACGAATTCCGCAACCAATGTGGTGTATCGCGCAGTGACCGACAATCTGGGCGCGTACCACGTCACCAATCTTCCTCCGGGCAATTACACGATGGAGGTGACGAAGAGTGCATTTGAACCGCAGCACGTTCAATCTTTCAGCCTGGTCGTGGGGCAGATCTTTCAGCAGAACATCGCGTTGGCCGTTGGGGCGGCTTCACAGACGGTATCAGTGAGCGCGGGCGCGCTGCTGCTTGACACGGAGTCGTCTCACGATCAGCAGCTTATCGAGAGCCGGCAGATCAACGACATGCCATTGAATGGCCGCGACTATCTGCAACTTGCGCAGCTCTCCGCCGGCGTGGTGCCGGTTGCGCAAGTCTCAGGCATTTCTTCGCCTGCATCCTCGTGGAGCGCGGCGGGCACTGTTGCGGTTGATGTGAGCGGGCTGAAAGAGGACGATAACAGCTATTTGTATGACGGAATCGAAACGCGAAACGCCTGGTACGGAGCGGCGGGACTGCTTCCTGATCCGGACATGATCCAGGAGTTTGTGGTGATGAACACGACGGCGCCCGCACAGTACGGCGTGGGCGGGGCATTCGTGAATGTCGTGACGAAATCAGGCAGCAACCGACTTCATGGAACGGCCTATGAATTCGTGCGCAACAACGACCTGGATGCCCGCAACTACTTTGACATTGGAGCGCCGCCGGCTTTTCACCAGAACCAGTTTGGCGTGAGCGTGGGCGGCCCGATCAAGAAGAACAAGATGTTCTTCTTCGGGAACTACGAGGGTTTTCGGCAGATTCAACCGAACGACCTGTACAACCTGGTGCCGACTGCGAACCAGATTGCGGGCAATTTCAGCTCGGATCCGTTCCAGCTCTACAACCCTTACCAGCTGGATGCATCGAGCCCGACCGGCTACGCGCCATTGCAGGGCAATCAGGTGCCGCCGTCGCTGATGAGTGCGATCGGGCAGAAGATCCTGTCGCTTTACCCGACGCCCAACGGCTCGTTCAACAACGGGACGGCCAACTATTTCAATGTTGCGTCTACGGTGAACAACTGGGATCAGTACAGCGGCCGGTTCGATTACACCATCTCGCACAAGGACACGACGTTTGTCCGGTACACCGAGAACAACCAGACGGTGACCACGCCGGGGATGACGACGTACAACGAGCAGATCTATCCCTCGGCCCCGAAGAACCTGGCCCTGGGATGGACGCACATATTTTCTCCGAGCATGGTGAACAACGTGCGCTATGGCTGGAGCCATACAGCGGTGGGCTTGCAGCGCGGCGACGGATACAATTCGGCGCTCGCCAATCCGCTGGGCCTGGCGAATGAAGACGATCAGCCGGGGTCGGATGGTCCGCCGCAGATCGGGGTATCGGGATACGGGAATCCGGGATCGACGAATGCCACCGACCTGGTGCGGGAAGGCCTGAACATGTGGACCGAGTCATTGATGCTCCAGAAGGGACGGCATCAGCTGACCGGAGGCGTGGATATTCGTTATGAGCCGATGTATTTGTATGAGGACTGGTCGGCGACCTCGATCGGCTTCAACGGCGTATATAGCGGCGATCCCGTGGCCGACCTGCTGATGGGTGTTCCGAACACGACGCGCACGGCACTGGGCGACCCCACGATGAACCTTCACATGTGGTACCAGGCGTATTACGTGCAGGACAATTTCAAGCTGAATCATAAGCTGACGTTCAATTACGGCCTGCGCTACGATCACCGTTCGCAGCCCATCGAGGCGCACAACCGGGTGGGCAGCTTCGATGTGGCTACGGGGCAGGACCTTACCTATCCGGATACCAAAGTTCTGGGGTTGGGCAGGAACATGGTGAAGACGAAGTACACGAATTTCGCTCCGCGCTTCGGTTTCAACTGGGTTCCGGCCGTGAGGAGCAACACGGATATCAAGGGCGGGTTCGGGATGTACTACCTGCAAGCGAACATCAACCAGTACGAAGTGGAAGTGGATACCACGCAGCTCTACGAAGTCGACAGCTTCAACAATCCCGCGGTGGGATCGCCGTTGGCCTTTAATCTGGATGGGACCCAAGGCTTACCGGGAATGTTCCAGCCGGCGATGACGAACGGAAACTTCACGGGCGGTGGACCGACGGTTTCCTTCATCCAGCCGAATGCTCCGACCCCCTATGCATACGAGTGGAACCTGACAATTGATCACACCGTCCACGATTGGCTTTTCGAGGCTGCTTACGTTGGAACCTCAGAACGCCACTATGAAGAGCGAAATGAAATTGATCCACTCGATACGAGCGGATTGCCGCAGCTATATGACACATGCGGAACTCCTTCGCATCCTGTGGGGTGTTACAGCGGCGTCCAGGAGAATCAATTAACGGGTACTTCGAACTATGACGCGCTGATTGCGCGCGCTGAAAAGCGGTTCAGCGCGGGCTTTTCCGCGACGGTGAACTACACGTGGTCGAAGTGCCTGGGGACACCGTATCAGGATGAGTTCGCATGGCACGTGGACATGCATCTTGATTACGGCCACTGCACCGAGGACATCAATCACATTTTCACGGCGAACGGGATCTATGAGCTTCCCTTCGGGCGCGGTAAGGCGTACATGAACAAGGGAGCCCTGGCAGACGCGTTTGTTGGAGGGTGGAGGATTGCGGGTATCGCGACGCTGCGCACCGGTCCATGGACGACGTTGGGAAGCCAGCAGAACATCGGCTTCTTCGATGGCGGATTGCCGAATTTGACCGGTCCGCTCAACGACCACTCGTTGCATGGAGGGTTGGGACGGCATGGGAGGCTCGGACCCTTCATCAACACGCAGAATGTAATGAACATCAGTGCGGTGGGCGTGCAGGGGGATTCCGGAACGCACAACGTGCAGAACCCGGGTTACCAGGACTACGATCTTTCCGGATACAAGTCGTGGAAATTTGGCGACCTGGCGAACCTGACCTTCCGCGGTGATTTCTTCAACGCATTCAACCGCGTCAACTTCCAGTCGATCGACACGTACGATCTCGATCCTGGTTTTGGCGATGTTTCGGCTGCTTATCCGGCGCGGGAGATCCAGCTCAGCCTGCGGTTGGATTTCTAATGGGAGCATGAACCCGCGGGTGCGGTCGACGAGCCAACTCGCTCTCATCGCCGCCCTTGCCTTGGGCTGCCTGGCTGGCAGCCCCTGTGCGAGGGCGGCAGTGGGGACGAGCGGCGGGCAAGCACCCGATTCGAAGAAACGCTGTCCATCTCGAGGCGATCTGGATGCCGCACTTGGCAATGCCAGCTCGCTGATGGACGGTTCGCGCTTTCAGCAAGCTGCCGCGGAACTGCAACCGATTGCGCACGAGGACTGCGATCCGAGAGTGAGCCTTTTGTTTGCGGCGGCGCTCGAGGGACAAGGGGATTTGCCCGAGGCCATTGCCGCGCTGCAGCGGGCTCATGCGGCGTGGCCCACGAACGACAGCATCGCGGCGTCGCTGGCGCGTGAATACCTGAATCAGAAGCAAGTGGAGAAGGCGGTCAGCGCGCTTGCACGTTTTCACGTGACGGCTCAGACGCCGGAGCAGGAGATGCGGATGGCGGCGGTCGTGTACCTGGCCGGAAATCGACTTGCTTCAGCGCAATCCGTGGCCGAGGCGGCGTGGAAGCAGTATCCATCGGCTGCGACACTGTTGCTGCTGGCGAACACGCTGCAGCTTGAGGGGCGCTACCCGGATGTGAATCGGCTGCTGGGGAGGGAGCGGGGGCAATATGGGGGCTCGCCAGAGTTTCTGGTGACGATTGCGGAGAGCGAGTTTGATGGGTCGGGCTTCAAGGCTGCGCAAGCTGACTTGCAAAAGGCCATTTCGCTGGATCCGAAGATGTACCAGGCGCACTATCTGCTCGGCAATGTGCTGGCGAAGTTGAACGATGCCGACGGTGCGGTGTCGGAGTATCGGAAAGCAATTGAGTTGGCGCCCGATCAGCCGCGAACGTATTTTCAGCTTGCGCTGGTGCTGCGGGCGAAGCAGGACGAAACGGGAGAGCGGCAGGCGCTTGCACAAGCGCTAGCGGCGGACAACCGCTACGCGCCGGCGCAGTGCGAGATGGGGAGAATCCTGCTGGAAGGACATCATCCCGCCGACGCCGTGGATCATTTGAACACTGCGATCGAGGCCAATCCGCGATCGGAGGAAGCGTATTTCCTGCTGGCACGGGCCTACGCACAACTCGGGCAAAAAGAGAAGAGCAACGAGATGGTGAAGCGACTGCAGGCGGTGAAGAAAGAGAACCAGCCGACGCGCGCGGGCAAGAGCGAAGCGGAAGAGAAACCAACCGATCGATGATGGCGTGAGCCGTCGGCAGAATCGGCCTGGCAGCTAGAACCGTGGTGCGACGATGAGGAAACCAGTGATGAAGAAGTCGCGATTCTCCTTGAGGGAGTGCCGGCGTCTCAGGGCAATTGTGCTGTGTATTGCGGTCTTTGCGTTTCTGCGTGCGGTCTACGCGCAGCAGGGACGGTGGACCGAGCAGCAAGCAAACGCATGGTACGCGCAGCAACCGTGGCTGGTGGGCGCAAACTTTCTGCCCTCCGACGCGATCAACGAGTTGGAGATGTGGCAGGCGGAGACTTTCGACCCGACAACCATCGACCGCGAACTGGGCTGGGCCGAGGGCATCGGCATGAACACGATGCGGGTGTTTCTGCACAATTTGGTGTGGGAGCAGGATCCGAAGGGGTTCGATCACCGCATCGATGAATTTCTATCCATTGCGGCGAAGCATCATATCCGGCCGGTTTTTGTGCTGTTCGATTCGTGCTGGGATCCTCATCCCAAGCTGGGGCCGCAGCACCCGCCGATTCCGGGCGTGCACAACTCGGGGTGGGTGGAAGCGCCGGGCGCCGAGATTCTGTCCGATCCGACGCAGTATCCGCGCATGGAGCGGTATGTGAAGGGGGTTGTGGGGACGTTTGCGCACGATCCCCGGATCCTGGCTTGGGACGTTTGGAACGAGCCTGACAATGCCAACGAGGAGTCGTACCGGAAAGGGGACCCGAGGAACAAGGTGGAACTGGTGCGGAACCTTTTGCCGCAGGTCTATACATGGGCGCGGAGCGTGCAGCCGACGCAGCCACTGACGAGCGGCGTTTTTGACGGCGACTGGGGTTCGCTGGAGGCGATGTCGCCGGTGGCCCGCATCCAGATCGAGCAGTCGGACATCATTACTTTTCACAATTACGGTTGGCCGGAAGAGTTCGAGCAGCGAATCAAGGAACTGCAGCAGTTTCACCGGCCCATCCTCTGTACGGAGTACATGGCGCGAGGCGCGGGAAGCACGTTCGATACGATTCTGCCGCTGGCGCACCAGTACCATGTCGGGGCGATTAACTGGGGGCTGGTGGCGGGGAAGAGCCAGACCTATCTGCCGTGGGATTCCTGGCAGCGGCCCTATGTATTGATGCAGCCGACGGTCTGGTTTCACGACATCTTTCATCCCGATGGCACGCCTTACAGGGAACGGGAGGTGGAGATTTTTCGACAGCTGACCGGAAAGCAGTTAGCGTCTCAGCGCTGAAGGATCAGGCGGCTGCGAGTTGGGGTGGAGGCGCACCCCCCTTTTCGGTCCAGGCGCGTGTCTCAAAATGCGATTTCACCGGGACAATTCCCCTGATGACAAATCGCACTACCCTGTTTAGTCTATTGAGGATTCGCCGGGTTGCCCAGGTCATGACTGAACGGTTCGTTGTCTGGCCAAACCTTCAATTCCCTGGAAACGGTGAGGTCTCAATGAAGAGTCGACTGCTTGTCGTCGAAAATGAACCGAAAGATTTGAAGCGTGCTGCGGATGCGGCGCTGGTGGTGGGTTTTTCAGAAGTTGAAGGCAAGACCACGCCTGAAGCGGCGCGCGTGTACCTCGAGGGCCGGCTTGATGACGAGAGAGAGTTGCCGGCCGGCATCGTCCTGGACCTGGATTTCGGGTATGAAAGCGGGTTCGAGCTGCTTCGCTACTGGCACAGTACGCCGAAGTTGCGCTCCATACCGGTCATCGTGTGGTCGGTTATGGGCGACGAGCAGAAAAAAATGTGCGATTTGTTCAAAATCAAGCAGTTCGTCGGGAAGTGGGAAGGGGACGAGGTGTTGCACAAGGCCCTGGAAAGCATCCTTCAGCCTGTGAACTGATGCAACCCCTGCTCGTTATTCATCGACAAACATTGTAAGGGTTACCCTAACCGGCGACGTCCCCCCACCGTCGCGTGAGTCATTCCTCCAATTTGATCCAGGGCCTTCATCGGGCAGTTTCCGGGAGAGTGCAATGAACGATCTGGCTGAGATTATTTCTCAGAATGAAGACAAGCTTCGCTTGGAGTGGATTCGCACCATGTCCGGTGCGGTCGAGCGAGCCGATTTGATCAGCAAGTCGGAGCTGGATGAGCAGTGCGCATCGATCCTTCGGGCCTTGGCGGAAGGGGTAAGGACGAGCGGCCCGGGAAATCTGGCAGGGCCCGGCTGGAACGCCGCCCGGGATCTTCTGAGCTCGATTTCGGCATCGCGGGCGCGTCAGGGATTCTCGTCTACGGATGTTGCCGCGTTTGTCCTGTCGCTCAAACGGCCGCTTTTCGTCTTGATTCGCGAGAAGATGGCCAAGAACCAGGACGAGCTTTTCGAAACGATCTGGTCGGCGACCGAACTGCTGGATCGGCTGGCCTTGGTCACGACCGAGGCCTTCCTTACCGCGCGCGAAGAGCTGATCCTGCGCCAGCAGCAAGAACTGATGGAGCTGTCGACGCCGGTGGTGAAGCTGTGGGACGGGATTCTCGCTCTGCCGATCATCGGAACGCTCGATAGTGCGCGCACGCAGGTGGTGATGGAGAGCCTGCTGCAGACGGTCGTCGCGACCAATTCGAAGTTCGCGATTATCGACATCACCGGCGTGCCGACCGTGGATACGCTGGTGGCGCAGCACCTGTTGAAGACCATCACCGCGGCGCGTTTGATGGGCGCCGAGTGCATTATCAGCGGCGTGCGCCCGCAGATTGCGCAGACGATCGTCCACCTGGGCATCAATCTTGAGGACGTAGTGACCAAGGCGAAGCTGGCCGATGCGTTTGCGCTGGCGTTGCAACGCAGCGGGCGTACCGTGGTGAAGACGGCCGCCAGTGCAGCGAGTCCGCTGAGCGGATTGTTCGGCAAGCGGGAGGACTGATGGAACGGATTCCTGTTCTGCGGATGGGATCTCTGCTGCTGATCACGATCCAGGTGGACATGCACGACAAGCTGGCTCTTCAGTTGCAGGACGATGTCACCGAGCGGATCTCGGACTGGGGATCGACCGGGGTGCTGATCGATATTTCGTCGCTGGAGATCGTCGATTCCTTTATCGGGCGCATGCTGGCGAATATCGCGGCGATGTCACGGGTGCTGGGCGCTGAGACGGTGGTTGTGGGGATGCAGCCGGCCGTGGCGATCACCCTCGTGGAGCTGGGGATGTCTTTGCCCGGCGTGAGAACGGCGCTGAGTGTCGAAGCGGGGATGGAACTGCTGTATGGAGCCGTGGCAACGGGTACAGAGAATGAACGCTCTGAGGCGTGAGGTTCTTCCTCTTCAAAGCTCGACCGACGTGGTTCTCGCCCGGCAGAAGGTCAGGCAATTGGCGGTGGAACTTCAGTTCAGCCTTGTCGATCAGACAAAACTAGTGACCGCCGCGAGCGAGTTGGCCCGCAATGCGCTGGATCATGGGAAAGGCGGATCGATGACGGTGGAGACGCTCGCGAACGGCTCCCGGGCGGGCCTGCGGATGATTTTCGAGGATCACGGACCGGGGATTGCCGACATTGAACAGGCGCTCAAGGATGGTTTCACAACGGGGTCAGGCATGGGGCTGGGGCTTGGCGGAAGCAAGCGTCTCGTGAACGAATTCAGCATCGAATCGCAAGTAGGGAAGGGAACCAGGGTCACCGCGGTCCGATGGAAGTAGCTTTCACAGAAATCGTCGCCATTACGGATGCCAGTTCGGTGGGCGAGGCACGGCGGTCTGCGGCAACGGCCGCGGCGAAGCTCGGACTCAGCGAAACTCGGGCAGGTGAGCTTGCGATCCTCGCGACCGAGGTTTCGCGCAATGTGCTGAACCATGGCGGGGGCGGGCAGGTGATCGTGGCGGGGGTGCAGAACCGCGTCGGGCCGCTTGCGCAGATTCTTGCTCTCGATAAAGGTTCGGGGATCGAAAACCTGTCGCAGGCGATGAGCGATGGTTACTCGACTGGCGGAACGATGGGCACGGGGCTTGGAGCGATGAAGCGGATGGCGAGCCGGTTCGAGGTCTTCACAGGGCGCGGTGGAACGATTGTTTTGCTCGAGGTGGGAAGCGCGACTCAGGTCACGAATCCGCAGGCGGCCGCCGTGGCTCTTCCCTATCCGGGAGAGCGGGTTTGCGGCGATGGCTGGTACTGCGATCAGACGCCGGAGCGTACGGTAGCGCTTTTGACGGATGGGCTGGGGCACGGACTTCCGGCTGCCGAGGCAGCCCAGGAAGCGATTGCGACGTTCCAGAAGCACCTATCGTTGAATCCGGCGGAGATCCTGGGCTACCTGCACGACGCGCTGAAGAAGACGCGCGGCGCGGTAGCGGCGGTGGTCGAGATTCGTCCGCCGTCGCGGAAGTTGACCTATGCCGGGGTCGGGAACATCTCGGCGTCGATGGTGAGCGGAGGCGCTTCGCGCAGCCTGGTGTCGCACAACGGCACGCTGGGCATGACGGTCCACCGCATCCAGGAGTTTAGCCTGGAGTGGGCGCCGGATTCTGTTTTCGTGATGCATTCCGATGGATTGCAGACGAGGTGGGATCTGACCTCTTACTCCGGACTTCTTTCCCGCCATCCCGCCCTTATTTGTGGAACGTTGATTCGTGATTTTCGCAGGCATCGAGACGATGCCAGCGTGATGGTTTTCAAGGCAGCCTGATATGCCGGTGCCAATCCTCCAGCTTTCGCTGCAGTCTGAACGGGACGTGGTTCAGGCGAGGCAGCGCGCGCGGGAAGTGGGTGCGGAACTGGGGCTCGACAACCAGGACCAGATCCGGCTGGCGACGGCGACTTCGGAGATGGCGCGCAACGCTTTCCGCTATGCCCATAACGGCAAGGTTACGTTTTCGCTGATTCTGGAGCCGCAACAGAGCCTTGAAGTGGAGGTGGCCGACACGGGTGCGGGCATTCCGAATCTCGACGAGATTCTGGGAGGGCGATACCGGTCGCAAACCGGGATGGGGATGGGCATTATTGGAACGAAGCGGCTGATGGACGGATTCGAGATCGATACGTCGCGAGACGGAACGATTGTTCGGATGTCGAAGCACCTGCCGTCATTTCGCAGCACGTGGACGAATCGGTCAGCGGGAGACCTGAAGCGAAGGCTGCAGGCGAGGGCGCCGAAGAGCCCGTTCGAAGAAGTGGAGCAGCAGAACCAGGAGCTGCTGAAGACGCTGCAGGACTTGCGCGCGCGGCAGGAAGAACTGGAACTGCTCAACCGCGAGTTGGAAGACACCAACCGCGGGGTCGTCGCGCTTTACGCGGAGCTGGATGAGCGGGCGGATTATCTGCGTCGCGCGTCGGAACTGAAGACGAAGTTCCTGTCGAATGTGTCGCACGAGTTCAGGACGCCGCTTAACTCGATCATTTCGCTTTCGCGAATGCTGATGGACCAGATTGACGGTGATCTGACGGCGGAGCAGATGAAGCAAGTGCGGTATATCGAGACGTCTGCGCGCGATCTGCAGGAGATGGTGAATGACCTGCTCGACCTGGCCAAGGTGGAGGCGGGCAAGGTTCGCATGCGGCCGAAGCGATTTGAGGTGCATGAGCTTTTCAGCGCATTGAAAGGCATGCTGAAGCCGTTACTGGCGGACAACACCTCGGTGAATTTGATTTTCGAAGAGTCGGCCGGTCTGCGGCCGCTGCGGACGGACGAAGGCAAGGTCTCGCAGATTCTGAGGAATCTGATTTCGAACGCAATCAAATTCACGCCTGAAGGAACGGTCCATGTGTCGGCAACGATGCTTGAGACCAGCGAAGTGGAGTTCCGGGTGGCAGATACCGGCATTGGCATTCCCGTCGAACACCAGGAAACGATTTTCAGGGAATTCAGCCAGTTGGAGAATCCGCTGCAGGAGCGATATCGCGGCACGGGACTTGGATTGCCGCTATGCCGGAACCTGGCCAAGCTGCTCGGTGGGACCATTTCGCTGGAGAGCGAAGTCGGTAGAGGCTCGACGTTCTTCGTGCGGATCCCTGCCATCTACGTCGGGGAATTGATGCAGCCGGAGGGCGACGAAATGCCTCCAGCGCCGGAGTTTCACCGCGCGCCTGTGTTGATACTGGAGGACAACCTCGAGACGGCGCGTCTGTTCGAGTCGTACCTGCGCAACACCGAGTTCCAGGCGATCCTGGCGGCTAGTATTGCGCAAGCCGAGGTGTGGATAGCGCGGCATACCCCCGCGGCAGTCGTGGCAGACGTATATCTGGACGACGATCTGTGTTGGAACTTCCTGGCCCGCGTGCGCGAACGCTGGCCGGCGGTCCCTTGCATTGCGACGAGCGCGAGTGATGAGTCGAATGCCGCGCGCGAGAACGGCGCCGACGAATTTCTGGTGAAGCCGATTGACAAGGAAAAACTCCTGGAAGAGCTTCGCCGACGGACCGCGCAAACGGGGACCCGGCGCCTGCTGATCGTGGATGACAACGAAATCGCACGATATATTCTGCGCGACCTGCTGGATCAATCCTGGTTGGATATTTGCGAAGCCTCGTCAGGAAAGGAGGCATTTGCCTTCATTCGCGAGGAAGTGCCGGACGCGATCATCCTGGATTTACTAATGCCCGACATGAGCGGATTCGAGGTTCTGCGCCAGTTGCGGGCGCACCGGGCAACCGAAGGGCTACCGATCCTAATCTACACATCCAAGGAGCTTTCGGAATCTGAGCGCATGGAGCTCGATGCGCTGAACGCGCGCGTGATCAGGAAAGGTGAGGTTACTTCACGACTGTCCGCGCAACCTTTTATGGATTGGGCCAGATCAGTCGGGTTGTCGCCCGAGACCGCGGGCCCGGAGCGTAATGCCTGAAACACTGCCAGGACGCATCCTGATTGTCGATGACCGGGAACAGAACCGGTACGTGCTGTGCCGAACGCTGGAGGGCGAAGGATACAGCTGTCTTCAGGCCGGCCGGGGATCGGATGCTCTGGAACTCGCGCAGACGCTGCCAGACCTGGTGATCCTGGATGTGCGACTACCGGACGTCTCGGGCTATGAAGTTTGCCGCAAGTTGAAGTCCGACCTGGTCACGGCGTCGATCATGGTGCTGCAGGTATCTGCCTCCTTTGTCTCCAATGACGACAGAGTGCGGGCGCTGGAAGCCGGCGCCGATGCATACATCACACATCCGATAGATCGCATGGTGCTGATTGCCACCGTGCGGGCACTGCTGCGACTGCGAACGGCGGAGGTGAGCTCGCGCAAATCATCGGAACAGTGGCAGACGGCGTTTGATTCGCTGTCAGAAGGCGTTGCGCTGGTTGCCGAGGATGGAAGCGTGGCGCGATGGAACAACGCGTTCCGCGAAATGTGCGGAGGCGGCGCGCATCTCGATTCGGGCGAAAATGCGAAGCAGCTGCTGGAACGACTGATTGGGACCAGCGAACCGCTTCACCAGAACGGCAGGCAGTTCAGCGGCGATTTCAGCTTCGGCAAGAGATCCGTTCAGATTTCTGTAAGCCGGGTGAATGGGAGGAGCGCGAGCGGGGAGAAGGTGCTGATCCTGACCGATACCACGGACCGCAAGCTGGCCGAATATGCGCTGCGGACGGCTGAGAAACTGGCTGCGACCGGCAAGCTGGCCAATGCCATCGCGCACGAGATCAATAACCCGCTGGAAGCGCTGACCAATCTCATCTACCTTGCGCGCATGTCGGAGTCTTTCGATTACGCGAGGGGTATGCTCGACAGCGCGGCGAAGGAATTGGAGCGCATCGCCCACATCACCCGGCAGGCGCTCTCGTTCCATCGCGACACGCACGAGCCGGTGGAGATCGATTTGAATGAGCTGATGGCCGATGTGATTGGCTTGATGGAGCGGACGGCGAGCACACATCGCGTCCGCCTGCTGCTGCAAAAACGAAGGGCCGAAAAGATCTACGGATTCCCGGGTCAGCTCATGCAGGTTTTCAGCAATTTAGTGCGGAATGCCGCGGAAGCTTCACCGCCGGGGTCGGAAGTGACTGTGCGAGTCAGTTCGGTGGTGCGGGGCGGAAGGCGCGGGAGCCGTGTCACGATTCACGATCGTGGAAGCGGCATACCCGCGGAGATTGAAGGCAGCATCTTCGATCCGTTTTTCACGACCAAGGAGTTGCGCGGGTCCGGACTCGGGCTTTGGGTGTCGAAGTCGCTCATCGCGCGCCACGAGGGAACGATTCGCTTTCGATCGTCGGCGCGCAGGGGCAGGAGCGGAACGACGTTCGAGGTTTTTCTGCCGGCGATCGTCTCCTGAAAAGCCCCGTTTTCCCCGGCTCGATACCTGAGCGCGCTACGAACCGGCCGCGCGAATCCCGAGATAGCCATCCTGAAGCCAAATGAGCATCCAAGTGAAGGAGGGTGCGGGCTCTGCGATGGCGGTCAAGCGGATTTCACGTCGGGAATTGCTCAAGGCAGGAGTTGCAACCAGTGCCGCCGGGATGATTGGATCGATTGTCCCGGGATGCGGTGGAGGGGGAAGCAAGGGTGTTTCTGGCGGAACGGGCTCGAGCGCGTGCGCGAAGATCACGGATATCGAGCATGTCGTGATTTTGATCCAGGAGAACCGCTCGTTCGATCATTATTTCGGCAGCTACAAAGGGGTGCGGGGATTCGCGGACCAGAGCGCTGCTTTCCAGCAGCCGTATCCGCCCAATACAAGCAGCGCGCCCGCCGGCGTGCTGTTGCCGTTTCATCTCGACACAACATCGACCAACTCAGCATGCACGCACGACATCACCCACGACTGGGTTCCGCAACACCAGAGCTGGGACAACGGCGCGATGGATGGCTTTGTGACGTCGCGTCTCGGCATCAACGCAAATGATGCGGTGCTGAGCATGGGCTACTACAACCGCGGCGACCTGCCCTACTACTACGGATTGGCGGATGCCTTTACGCTGTGCGACAACTATTGCTGTTCGGTGATCGGGCCGACGGATCCAAACCGGCTCTACACGATGGCCGCCTCGATCGATCCCGATGGACAGAATGGCGGACCCATCATTCAGACGCTGGTTTCCACGCGGGCATCGATCATCGGGAAGCTTACCTATACCACCATGCCGGAGCAGTTGCAGAGCCGCGGAATCTCGTGGAAGGTGTACAACGCGCCCGATCAGAACATTCTGAGCGGCGTGTACAGTGACAATGTCCTTCCCTACTTCAAGAATTTTCAGGATCCATCGAGCCAGCTTTATCAGAGTGCATTCGGGCCGCAGTTTCCCACCGATTTTGTGACAGACGCAATAGCCGGGAACCTGCCGCAGGTCTCATGGATCATTCCTTCGGTTGTCGATTCGGATCATCCGCCCTCTCCGTCTTTGCTGGGCGAGGCAACTCTGTCGGCGATTGTGGGGGCACTGACGGCGAATCCTGTGGCATGGGCCAAAACGGTACTGTTTGTCACCTATGATGAGAACGGCGGATTCTTCGATCACGTCCCGCCCGTTACCGCGCCGGCGGGCACCGCCGGTGAATATCTCACAGCTTCTCCCGTGCCGGACCCAACGGTCGAGGGTTCTCCGGCGATTGCGGGGCCGATAGGGTTGGGCTTCCGAGTTCCCATGCTGATCGTGTCGCCCTTCAGCCGCGGAGGATACGTGGCGTCGGATCTGTTCGATCACACATCGGTTTTGAAATTTCTCGAGACGCGCTTTGGCGCCGAGGTTCCGAATCTTTCCGCATGGCGCCGCGCGACGGTCGGAGACATGACGACGGCCTTCAACTTCAGTCACGTGGACACGTCGGTGCCGAATCTGCCGCCCATTGCGACGGCCGCGTCGAGTGTGCTGACGGAATGCGCCGCCAATCTGGTCGGCTTTGTCCCGCCGCAACTGCCAACTATGCAGGCAATGCCGGTACAGGAGGCTGGAAGTCCGCTGCGGCCGAGCGGGAGCTGCTAGAAAAGAGAGCTGGGATGGTGGCCAGGGACGGGATTGAACCGCCGACGCCGGCCTTGCAGAGGGCCGCGAACCTGCTCACTGCGCTGCGCGCAAACCCGCGAGCGAGTCAGGAGTCAAGCACAGCATTGGAGTGGTGGCCAGGGACGGGATTGAACCGCCGCCGCCAGCCTTGCAGGGCCGCGAACCTGTCACTGCGCTGCGCGCAAAAACCGGAGCGCGGCGTGGGTGGGAGAAAGAAATTAGATGGTGGCCAGGGACGGGATTGAACCGCCGACGCCGGCCTTTTCAGGGCCGCGCTCTACCACTGAGCTACCTGGCCTCAGTGAAGACTTTCGTTGTCCGGCGCGGCAGACGCGGATTCCGGCGGACGCCGGAGAGGATTGTTCCGCAGACAGTGCGTTGCAACAACCAAGCCAGTATACCAACTCCAACGTTCACCGGCCAAACGCGTGACCCGGCGGTGCATGCGAGCGAGGTTGGGCCGGAGTATTGGTGGCCGGGCACGTTCAGGTCACCCGGTTTCAGCCTGCAGTTCTCTTGCCCGCGCTCTCCATCTGGTTGAGCAGGTCAAGCTCCGCCTTGAGCTCTCTCTGGTGGCGCGACCTGAGGACCAACACCAATACAAACCAAATGACACCCAGTGTGGTAAACGGGAGCACTGCGCCCGGCTTGCCCACAGCACGAGCCATCCCCGAGAACAACAGGATCAACGTGCCGATGCACAGAATGATCGGTCCGACAGTCCATTGCAGGAATCGTGCAAGCAAGTTGCGCCTGCGGGTGATCTCTCTGCGATAAAAATCCAACCCGGTCATGAGCGCTGAGCGCTCCGGCGCTGTGGCAGAACCCATGCCGCGATGAACGAGATACTGCCCCGCGACGGCCCATACGAGCGCGGCAACAAGAACGGACCGGAATCCCGAATCATGCGTCTCGATGAATCCGAGCCATGCGCCTGCTGCGACAACCGGAATCATTGCGAGATTGCTGAGCAGTTCCCGGCGGGTCCGGGTATGCAGTTCTTGCGCTCTTTGCCGGATCAATTTCAACGTCAATGTTGTTTCCTCGCGCGGTTGGTTTTGCCAGAGCTTTTGGGGGTCGTTTTCGCCATTGGCTTGATTGGGGCCGGTCATCTTGCAATTCCTTTCTGATATTGCTTCGCGAGAAGGTTCTTGATCCTGTGAATGCGCGTCGCCACATTCTGAGGCGACAGGCCTGTAATTTCCGCGATGGAAGCTGCGTCCATGTCTTCGAGATAGGAGATGATGACCTGGCGGTCGAGCGGCTTGAGCTGCTGAATCAGTTTCCAGATGCGATCGAGCGTGGGTTGCTGATCCGCGGAAGACTCCGCCGCGGGATGAGGAAGGGTATCCAAATCCTCAGGGTTACGAGACCGGAAAGGAATCGCCGCTTGCGCATCACGCGCGAGACGGCAACGTTGTGCGCGACGCGATACACCCATGTCCTCATCGAGCAGCGCGCGTCGAAGAGTTGAAAACTGCGCCATACGGCAATATGAATCTCCTGAACCAGGTCCTTGCGATCTTCAGCATTTACCTCGTAGGCTCGTGCCAGCCGCTCGAGTGAAGGGGCAAACTCCAGCATTGCCTGGTTGTATAAGTCGTCCTGGGCCGTCATCCGGTTTGGATTTTCTCCTTCTCGCTAAGGTAGTCGCGGCTGCGCGAACTTTCTTACATGCCATTTGGAAAATGGTGCGGCGATTGCACAGGCCGCCGGGGCACCTTGCTCTAGTATGGGAAGCACTTATGAAGATGCTCTGGAGATGCTTTGGCAGCGTTGCGGTGTGCGCACTGGTGATGGCGGCGAATGGACAAGTCAACACCGATGCGCGCGCTGTAAGTGCATATGAGACAGCAGTGAAAGGCGGTCCGCTGACGCTGCGCGCTTTTCTAGACCAGTTTCCCAAGGGCGCGGATTTGCACGTGCACCTGAGCGGCGAGGTGTACGCAGAGACGTTTATAAAAGATGCGGCCGAGGATGGTCTCTGCGTTGATCCCAAGGCTTTGAGCTTTGCGAAGCCGCCGTGTGACGCGCCGCTGGTGCCGGCCAAGGACCTGAATGGAATTCTCACGCCTGAGCAACAGGATTTGTATGACCGGCTCGTCGATTCGTTTTCGATGCGCAGCTATTTCCCTACGCCGGGTTTCAGCGGGCATGACCAGTTCTTCGCCACGTTCGGCCGATTCGGCGGAATCAGCAAGAAGCATGTCGGCGAATGGGTGGACGAAGTGGCGAGCCGCACGGCCGCGCAAAACCAGCAGTATCTCGAACTGATGCAGACGCCGCCCTTCGGGCATGCCGCGGCACTTGCCCAACAGAACGCGCTCGACATGGATTTTGCAAAGTATCGCGAGACGCTGCTTGCGGCAGGATTGCGCGATGAGGTGAGGGACGATCGCGAGGAGGCGCGCTCTGCTGAACAATCACGCCGCGAGATCGAGCACTGCGGAACGCCGCAGGCCACGCCGGCTTGCCAGGTCGAAGTGCGCTACATCTACCAGGTTCTGCGCGGCTTTGCTCCCGGGCAGGTGTTTGCGCAAACCCTGTTGGGATTCGAAACGGTGCAGGCCGCGATGGATGCTCATGATGACACGTGGGTGGGCATCAATTTTGTCATGCCAGAGGATGGATTCGTGTCGATGAGGGATTACACGCTGCAAATGAAGATGGTGGAGTATCTGCACTCGGTCTATCCCAAGGTGCATATCACGCTGCATGCGGGCGAGCTGGCGTTTGGCATGGTGCCGCCGGAGGGCCTGCGATTCCATATCCGGCAGGCGGTTGAGCTGGGACACGCGGAACGCATCGGGCATGGCGTGGACGTGATGTACGAGGACCGCGCGCAGCAGCTGCTGAAAGAGATGGCCGCGAAGCATGTGATGGTGGAGATCAACCTGAGCTCGAATGAAGGGATTCTCGGGATCAAGGGCGACATGCATCCGTTTCCGCTGTACCGCGCGGCGCATGTGCCGGTGGCGCTGTCGACGGACGATGAGGGAGTGAGCCGGATCGATATCACCAATGAATATGTGCGCGCGGCGCTCGATTATCACCTCAGCTACGGCGAGCTGAAGCAGTTGGCGCGGACAGGCATGGAGCATGACTTTCTGCCCGGGTCGAGCCTGTGGGCGGAGCCGGATGTTTTCACGGCGACGGTGACGGCGTGCCGGGGACAGGCGCTTGGCTCCGAGCATCCCTCGGCGGCGTGCAAGAGCTCTCTCGAGGGAAGCCAGAAGGCGGCGGCGCAGTGGGAGCTGGAGCGGCGATTCCGTGCATTCGAGGGGCAGTTCTGATTGGGGCTTCAGGGAAGGATCATCCCTCAGGGGCTAAAGCCCCTGGGTTCTCTTGGGGTTGGATGTACGGGCTAAAGCCCGTACCCTTCACCAAGTAATCATCGGGAGTTGGCTGAAGCCCCTACCCTTCAGGCTGAACCCGTACCCTTCATGCTGAGCCCGTACCCTTCACCAAGTAATCATCGGGAGTTGGCTGAAGCCTCTACCCTTCAGGCTGAACCCGTACCCTTCACTGCTGAGCCCGTACCCTTCACTGAAGGAATTCATCGGGCATTGACTGAAGCCCGGGTTCTCACGCGTCGGTCCAGTAGGCGGATGGGCTGCAGCGTTTGGGATTTCGCAACCGAACGCTCCGGCTTACACTGGCTGCCATGGATAACGAACGCATTCGGGAGATCTGCATGGCCCTGCCGCACGTGGCCGAGACGGTGAACTGGGGGCATCATCTCGTCTACTGGGCCGGCGATCGCGATATCGGCGGCAAGATGTTCGCGATGACCGATCTTGATGGATCGGGCACGGGAGTGCTGTGGTTCCACTGCGGAAAGGAGAGGTTCCACGAACTGGTGGAGCGAGAAGGCATCTCCGGCTCGCCGTACCTGGCGCGGGCGGGCTGGGTGACGATTGATCGGTGGGATGTGCTGCGACCGCGCGAGTATGAGGAGGAACTGCGGAGGGCGCATGCATTGATGTTGGAGCGGTTGCCGAAACGGACTCGAACCATCATGGCGATGCCGGAGAAGGAACGCACAAAGCTGATCCGGGAGCGGAAGAAGACGCTGCGCGAACGGGCGAAGAAGAAGCGCAAGTAAGTGAAACAAACGCGACAGGGCGCGGCGCGGGCTGGGGAACCAGTCGCCGGCGGAACACGTATGATTCATCGAGGGGTAAACTCCCCGGCGCGATGAGGCGTTGAAATTATGGCGAAATTCCTGCTCTTCTGCATCTTGCTGATTTTGTGCTGGCCGCTTGCATTGCTTGCGCTGGTAGCCTATCCGATCGTGTGGCTGCTGCTGCTTCCATTCCGGCTGGTGGGGATCGCCGTGGGCGGTGTGCTGGAGCTGGTGAGCGCCATCATCTTTCTGCCGGCGCGAATGCTGCGGGCGATTTGAGCGGCCGCGAGCGCCGTCAGAGAGCTTCGCCTTCTGCGCTTGTGAGGATCGCATCTTTCATTCTGTTGATTTGAATCTGTGCGTTGCTCGGCCTGAGGGCTCGCGTCTGCTATGTTTCCTCCGAGGCCAAAAAGGCTGAGGAGGCATTGCCCCCATGCACTTGCGCGTGATCGCGCTGCTTATCCCGTTCGCAGCAGCACTCTCGCCCGCGCAGACGGCTGAAACGCCGACTCCGCAACGATCTGCAATGGATCGCGACCTGATGGAGGTTACGATTCCGCAACTCCAGCAGCTTTATCGCGAGCACAAGTACACGGTGACGCAGGTGGTCGAGTGGTACATCGGGCGCGTGCGCCGCTACAACGGGATCTACGGGGCCATCGAGAACCTGGATGCGAAGGGCGCGCTGGAGCAAGCCGCGCGCGAGGATGCGCAGGCGGGATCGGGCGGAGAAGAGTTGAAGCGTGGGCCGTTGTGGGGCGTGCCCATCGTGATCAAGGAAAACACAAACGTGAAGGGCCTGGTGACGAGCGATGGATGGAAGGGCTATACGCTGCCTGGCCATGAGCTGATTGCTCCGCGCGACGCGACGATCGTGGCGAAGCTGCGCGGTGCGGGCGCGGTGATCCTGGCGAAGACGAACATGCCCGATTTTGCGGCGAGCGACACGAATCGCAGCAGCGCGTATGGACGGACGGGAAATGCCTATGATGTGCGCTTCAGTCCTGGGGGGTCTTCGGGCGGAACGGTGACGGCAGTGACCGCGAACATGGCCATGCTGGGCAACGGCACCGATACCGGCAACTCGATCCGGATGCCGGCGGCGACGAGCGCGGTGGTGGGCGTGTTCCCGACCCGGGGGCTGGTGAGCATTGCGGGCATTGCGCCGCTCGACTGGCAGCTCGACAACACGGGACCGATCGCGCGGACGGTGACCGACGCGGCGATTGCGCTGACGGTGATGGCCGGCGAGGACCCAATGGATGGAGCGACGGCAGGTGCGTCGGGAAAGGCGCAGCCGGGGCCCTACACGCAGTATCTGAAGAAGGATGCGCTGAAGGGCAAGCGATTCGGAGTTCCGGCGTGCATTCTCGAGGGCGCGGGCATTCCGTTCCAGGGAATTCCCGCGGAGGCGACGGCGGAGGAAGCGGCGGCGGCACGAAAAGAAGCGCGCCTGGCGTTGCGGCCGGAAACACGGGCGGCATTCATGAAGGCTGTGGATGCGCTGCGGGCTGCCGGAGCGACCGTGGTATTTGACGATTCCATCCTGCCGGAAAGCTTTGCCGAAACGGTGTCGCGCGTCTTCACGGAGCCATTTCTCCGCGAGGGAACAGAGAACTTTCTCCGCGACTTTGGGCCGGCGCAGTACCACTCGACCGAGGAGTACGAAAAGGCTGTGGGTTCGCCGCTGCCGTCGGTGATTATCGGCGGGAACACCGACCCGCGCGATCCGCGGCCGAAGGTAGCGCAGGTGCGGTTCGAGAACAGTCCGGAGGGTGAAAGGGAGGTGCTCGAGCCGCGCAAGAGGGCACTGGAGATGTACGACGAGACACTGGACCGGTTACACCTGGATGGGTATGTGTATCCCGCGATCCAGATGCCGCCGGTGGATGAAACCATGCCGCAGGATGGGCAGATCAGCAGCGGTCCGCACAGTGACACGAGCTGGGTCAACATGATCGGCGTGCCCGCCGTGGTGGTGCCGGCGGGATTTTATTCAAGCGGGCTGCCATTCGGGCTGGAAATCTCGGCGAAGCGCTGGCACGATGGCGATCTGCTGGGATGGGCGTACGCGTTCGAGCAGGCGACGCACTGGCGGCGGCCTCCGGTGCTGGTGGATCGCGGGCTGTTATCCATCGAACGCTGAAATCCGAATCGAGCCGCAGGCGAGCGGCCAGCTCGCTCGACATCTTCTTGCCGGCGCATTTAGGGTGGGCCTATGAGTGGGGTTTGTTTGTCGCTGGAGGGCCGGGTTGCGCTGATCACCGGGGGATCGAGGGGAATTGGCGCAGAGACGGTGCGGGTGTTCGCTGAGGCTGGTGCGCGGGTGGTGTTCAGCTACCGCCAGGCGCAGGATCAGGCGCATGCATTGATGACCTTGTGCGGCGGAGCGGAGCG
The DNA here is from genome assembly GCA_035308825.1 of Occallatibacter sp. Classification (GTDB taxonomy): domain Bacteria; phylum Acidobacteriota; class Terriglobia; order Terriglobales; family Acidobacteriaceae; genus Telmatobacter. The sequence continues at coordinate 124,717 of DATGFX010000043.1, forward strand.
GTGCCTGGCTGTCGAACAGGAATTGAGCTCGCCCGCCGAGGGCAGGGCGCTGGTGGCTGAGGCGGTGGAGGCATTCGGGCGGCTCGACATCCTGGTGGTGAATCATGGCATCTGGCCGGCGGAGGATACGCCGATCGAGCTGATGACCGAAAAGCAATGGCGCCGGACGATGAACGTGAACCTGGATTCGGTGTTCGGGCTGGTGCAGGCCGCGGTGACGCAGATGGAGTTGCAGAACCGGTGCACGGCGGCCGATGACGCGACCGGGCATATCGTGCTGATCAGCTCGACGGCGGGCCAGCGCGGTGAAGCCAACCATGCGGACTATGCCGTGACCAAGGGCGCGCTGATCAGTCTTACGAAGAGCCTTTCGAGCGAGCTGGCGCCGAGGGGCATTCGGGTGAACTGTGTTGCGCCAGGCTGGGTGGCAACGGAGATGTCGGCTTCGACGCTGGACGATCCGGAGATGGGTCCGAAGATTGAGGCAGGGATTCCGGTGGGCAGGGTGGCCACGGCGCGCGAGATTGCCGGCCCGGTGCTGTTCCTTTGCACGCCCATGGCGGGGTTTATCAGCGGCGAGGTACTGAACGTGAATGGCGGAGCAGTGCTGGTGGGTTGAAAATCCAGCTGCTCTGTTGCCGTGCGGAAAGCGTCAAAGAAAGAAGCGGCGCCAGCCGCGATGATTTGGAAGAGGAGCGCAGGAATGCGGAAAGGTTGGGCGTTTTTGCTGGCGCTGGGGATGTTGGCGGCGCCGCGCGCAGGGCTTGCGCAGGCGGTAAATGATGCTGCCGAGGCGCAAAACGCGGAAAGGGCCCGTACGGCGCTCAACGCGATGGTCCAGGCGCTGGGCGGGCAGGCGTGGCTCGACATGAAGAACGAAGTGCGCCAGGAACATGTGGCGGCCTTTTTCCATGGGCAACCGGATTTGGGGACGACGGAGATCTGGGACTATCACGCGTGGCCCGATCGCGACCGCGTGGAAGTGACAAAGCATCGCGACGTGGTGGAGTTTTATGTGGGTCGCGAAGGGTGGGAAGTGACCTACCGGGGCAAGAAGGCGATGCAGAAGGACCTGCTGGACGATTTTCTGCGGCGGCGCGATCACTCGATTGAAACCGCGGTGAAGGTGTGGCTCAAGGATCCCAAGACGATTTTGATCTACGAGGGCCAGCATATGGTCGAGCGGAAATTGGGCGAGCAGGTCACGTTGATCTCGCCTCAGAATGAAGCCATCACGATCCTGATGGACACGCAGACCCACCTGCCGCTGGAGCGGAGCTTCGAGTGGCGCGACCCGGAGTACCACGACAAGAACACCGACGTGGAGGAATACGACGACTACCACACGATCGATGGATTCCCGACGGCCTTCAGCATCACGCGGTTGAAGAACGATGAAACGACGCGGCAGTACTACGTGGATCACGTAGAGTACAACCGGCAGCTTTCGCCCGATTTCTGGAATGTGGATGCGGCTGCGAAGCGGATCAAGCACTGAGGTGATTTGCTAAGAAGGGATGGGCGGCTTATCCAGCGCGGGTGAGCCGCCCATTTTCTGCGCAATTACTGAACCTGGATTGCGGTGAACGTGCCTGACCCCGCAGAATACAAGGTTTGCGATGGTCCCTCTGAAATGCATTGGAAGATCAGCTGCGTCGACGCTGATGACGCCACGTAGTATCCGTTGATCGGGATTGTCCTCGTCTCCGACGCGGCCAGGCTTGACCAACTAATTGGTAGTCCCCCAATAAAGCCTGAACTGTCCTTGACGTCGCAGAAGATATACGCGCCGTTGGCTGTGTCTTCGTTCACGATGGCCTGCTGTCCTCCAAGGACGTATGTCCCAGCATTGGGGAGAGTGATCGAAAGAATCGTCGCGTAGTTAGAAGTTGAAATTGTGACGTTCGGTCCTCCGACCGTTCCCGCGAATGATTTCACCCCGCCTGTCGGTCCCTGCGGTCCTGTCGTGCCGGTCGGTCCGGCTGGGCCGGGGTTGCCCATCGGGCCTGGCATGCCTTCCGGTCCGGGAGGGCCTTGCGTCCCCTGAGGTCCCGTTGCGCCGACAGCGCCCCCGGCCGCCATCATGCTCCAGCTGGGATTCTGGTCCGGCGTGGGACCGTTGGGATCTGGCCCGTTGGGAACGATTGCGATGTAGGACGATCCGTTATAGGTGACGACGCTATTTGCGGCGTAGGTGGCATACGCGTCATAGGCATTTAAGAAGCTGAACCCGATGCCGTTCGCGCCGGCAGGTCCCGGTGCTCCGGGTGCGCCGGTCAAACCGCGCGGGCCCTGCGGCCCGTTCGCGCCTGCCGGTCCAGTGGGGCCGGTTGGTCCGGCTGGCCCGGCGGGACCTTGCGGTCCTGTAGCGCCGTAGCTCATATCGAAGACGGTGCTGTTTCCGGAACTGTTGGTAACGGTGAGACTGAAGGTGCCGGGAGCAGTGCTGGAGGGCAACGTGGCGACGATCTGGGTGTTGCTGAATGAGCTAACGGCGAGAGCTGCGCCGTTGAAGAGCAGCGTGGGGGCGGCTTTCGCGGGCTGGAAGCCCGAGCCTGTGAGTGTGAGCTGCCTGGTGGAGTAGTTGATGGTTCCGTTATTGACCACTGGCGCGACACTTGCAGCCTGGGCGAGCAGTGGCACCATCATCAGTAGAGCGACGGATAGGATCCTGCGCATATTCTTTGGCCTCCTCGATGCCAAAACCGCGTTGGTGTGTATCGATTTCCGAGAGTCTGTGGTAGATGAAAGCGAAGAGACAATGGAGACGAGATACTCTTTTGGTGAATTTTCTGGCCCTTGGGAATGATTGGTTTGCATCGAGATGCAGCCTGTCTTCAGGAGTCTCTTCACCTGCTTTACCCTCTTGCAGCTGCGGCCTGGTGGCTCGGCTTTCTAATTTCGTCCATGGCCGACGGGGAGAGCTGATGGAGAGAAACTCGCAGGAAGTTTTTGGCGATTGGAGGGTGGAGGACAAGTAACGGACTGCAAGTTACGGGGTCTGCGACTGGGGCTGGTGGCAGATTTTCGCGGTTGCTGGTGCGACCCGGAGTGGCGAATGGGCTCCGATATAATCGCTGACGAACGAGAAACAGCACGGCCGCATGCCTTCCGGAGCCAGAGAATGACGTTCGACATCCAGGAGATCCTGGACTTTCTTCCGCACCGCTACCCGTTTTTGCTGATCGACCGGATCGTCGAGTTTGAGCCGAAGCAGCGCCTGGTAGCGATCAAAAATGTGACCATCAACGAGCCATTTTTCCAGGGACATTTTCCGGGCTACCCGATCATGCCAGGGGTGCTGGTTGTGGAGGCGATGGCCCAGGCTGGGGGCATCATCATGATGCACGAGCTGCCCGATCGCCACGAGAAGCTCGTCGTGTTTACGGGAATCGAGCGGGCCAAGTTTCGCCGCCCGGTCACGCCGGGGGATCAACTGCGGATCGAAGTGGAAGTGCTGTCGTTCCGGTCTCGCGCTGGAAGGATCCAAGGCAGGGCATTGGTGGATGGAAAGCTCTCGTGCGAGGCGACCCTGACCTGCCAGGTCGTGACACGGGCACGCGAGCGCCGCGCCCACGGCGACGAACCTGGATCGGGAGCTTCGGAGCAAGACACGGATCCTGCCCCGGTGGCGGCCGAGTGAGCATCCATCCGAGTGCGGTTATCGCCAAGGGCGCGATGGTGCCCGCTTCGTGTACTGTGGGGCCGTTTTCCACGATCGGGCCGGAAGTAGTGCTGGGCGAAGACTGCAATTTGATCTCACACGTGGTGCTGGAAGGGCAAACGCAGGTGGGCGCCCGCAACACGTTCTATCCGTTCTCTGCGGTCGGCATGGCGCCGCAGGATCTGAAATACAAGGGCGAGCCAACCCGGACCGAGATTGGCGACGACAACACCATTCGCGAATGCGTGACGATCAGCCGCGGCACATCGGGCGGCGGTGGTCTGACGCGCATTGGCTCGAACAATTTGCTGATGGCCTATGTGCATATTGGGCACGACAGCCAGGTTGGCAGCCACTGCATCCTGGCGAACTGCGCTACGCTGGCCGGTCATGTGGTGATCGAGGACTACGCCAGCGTGGGCGCGTTTTGCCCGGTTCACCAGCACTGCGTTGTGGGCCAGTACGCTTTCATCGGAGGCGGGACGATCGTGACCCAGGATGTGCTGCCGTATTCGCTCACCTCGTCCAGGCGCGAAAACAAGGCATTCGGGATCAACAAGATTGGCCTTACGCGGCGCGGATTTTCGCCGGAGCGGCTGCTTACCCTGCAGAAGGCATTTCGCCTGTTGCTTTCGTCGAAGCTGAACACGTCACAGGCGGCTGAAAAGATCCGGCAGCTCGAAGGGCCGGATGCGGCCATCGTGGCGGGGTTTATCGAACGGAGCCAGCGAGGCGTGATTAAGTAACCCATGAAACTTGGTCTGATTGCGGGCAATGGGCGGTTCCCGTTTCTGCTGCTGGATGCGGCGCGGGCGAAGGGATTTGCGGTGACGGTGGCCGCGATCCGCGAAGAGACCGAGCCGGAAATCAATCATCGCGCTGCGGCGGACGAGCATATCAGCGTGCACTGGCTCTCGCTGGGCGAGCTCTCGAAGCTGATCGAGGTGTTCCACAAAGAGGGCGTCACGACGGCGGTGATGGCCGGCCAGGTGAAGCACAAGCAGATCTTCTCGAGCATCCGGCCGGACTGGCGCCTCGCGAAGCTGCTCCTGAACCTGCGCACCCGGAATACGGATATGCTGCTCGGCGCCGTTGCGAAGGTGCTGGCCGATGAGGGGATCGAGTTGATCAGCTCGACGGCGTTTCTGGAACCGCTGTTGGCCAAAGAGGGCGAGCTGACGCGCGATGTTCCGGGCGGGCGCGCGCCGGATGAAGAGGAGCGGAAGAACGTCGAATACGGGATGGGCGTGGCGCGGGCGCTGGCGGGGTTCGATATCGGGCAGACCGTGGTGGTGGCGGCGCAGGCCTGCGTGGCGGTTGAGGCCATGGAAGGGACCGATGCGACGATCGAGCGCGCCGGAAGGCTGATGCAATCACTCAACGAGGAAGCCTCCACGCTGGCACGGCGGCTGACGGTGGTCAAGGTGGCCAAGCCGAACCAGGATATGCGATTCGACGTACCGGTAATTGGTGTTCGCACGGTGGAGGTAATGATGCGAGCCGGCGCGACCTGCCTCTCGGTGGAGGCCGAGCGGACATTGCTCTTCGACCGCGAGGCGCTTTTGAAGAGAGCTGCCGGCGCGGGGATTGCCATTGTGGCGGTCCCGCGAGGATACTAATTGCGCGTTGTTTTCGCCCTTTCCCTGATCATTCAACCGGAGGTCCTCATGAGAAAAGCAGTCGCTTTCGTTTTTGCCGCGGCCCTGGTGCTCGCGGTTGGGATCCTTACCGTTCATGCCGACAACGAAACGATGCCGTCCGTAGGGCAGTCCGCGCCCACGTTCACCCTGCCATCGCAGACCGGAGAGCAGATCTCGCTCGACTCGTACCACGGCAAATGGGTCGTGCTCTACTTCTATCCCAAGGACATGACGCCGGGATGCACGATTGAGGCTCACAATTTTCAGCGCGACCTGGGGAAGTTTGAGGCGGATCACGCAGTCATTCTTGGGGTGAGCGTAGACACCGTGGATAGCCACAAGCAGTTCTGCACTAAGGATGGGCTGACGTTCCACCTGCTGGCGGATCCCGATCACAAAGTTGTGGACGAATACGGCTCTCTGGGGCACTTCGGGGCAATGACCATTGCCAACCGGAACACCTTCCTGATCAATCCTGAGGGCAAGATCGTGAAGGTCTGGACGAAAGTCGATCCGCAGCATCACTCGGAAGAGGTTTTGGAGGCGATTGCGCAATTGAAGAAGTAGTTCGGACGCAAAAAAGCCCGGCACGATGCCGGGCCTTTTTGCTTGCCTTTGATGATGGCTGTGGATTACTTCTTCTTGGCGGTCTTCTTGGTTGCCTTCTTTGCAGCCTTCTTTTTCGCTGCCTTCTTTGCGGGAGCCTTTTTCTTGGCGACCGCCTTCTTTGCTGATTTCTTAACGGCCAACTTCTTACCTCGTTTAGTGGTTTTGGTGGCGCGCTTGGCTGCAGATCTCTTGGCTGCGGCCTTTCCGCCCTTGGCGCCACGGCTCTTTTTCTTTGCGGCGGATTTCTTGGCGACCTTTTTGGCCGCAACCTTTTTCGCAGCGGGCTTTTTGGCCGGAGCTTTGACGGCAGCTTTCTTTGCCGGAGGCTTGGGAGCAGCTTTCTTTGCGGGCGTGGGCATCGACTCCGCAACGATCGCGATTACTTCTTCGACGCCCTCATCGTCGTCCGAAGAGGTGAGCACATCGGCGGTTTCGATGTCATCCTCTTCCAAATCGTTTTCAAGGTCGGAGCTCGACTCTGCAGGTTCCGCATCGGGATTGCCGTCACTCATTGCGTACATTCTGATCACATCTTCCATCCCATTGCCTCCAGCGGCTCGCCGCTGCTCATCTCAGATCATGTCATGTCGCGGAGTACAGTTCCGCGCGCAGACATTGTAGCAAGAGGCTGCGCGAATTGCGAATAAAAGCAAGCCTTCTTGCCTGCCCGCGCTAATTTCCCTTGTGTGCGATGCTGCGATGCGCAGGATGTCCACGCGAGGCTGACTTTTTTTTGCCGGATGAACTCGTGTGCCCCGTGGTCTTCGCGGACGAGGCGTGCCGGGAGGCCGGCGACCCTGTTTTTGTTCTGGAGGCAGGTGGGTCGCCCATGGCTTCGGTGGCGGCGGCGCGGTGATGGCTGGAGCGGGTGCGGGTGACAACGGCCGGCTCGGCTACGCGCAGACGGCGTCCCGCGGGCACCCGGACCCCGGTGAGGTGATTCCAGCGCCGCAACTGAGTGAGCGATACGCCGAACCGGTCGGCGATGGACACCAAGGTGTCGCCGCGGTGGGCTGTGTAGAGCATCGCCCTCATGGGCGCGGCAACAGGAGCCACGGGGACGACTAATGCCTCAACCCCGCTCAGGCTGTCGTCTTCGCCCATCTGGTTGGCTGCAGCGAGCTCGGAAGCCGAGACGTGATAGGTGCGGGCGATGGAGGCCATGGTGTCGTCGGGGGTGAGGACGTGATAGCGCCAGGCGTCGCGCTTGGTTTCGGGGATCCCGGCTACGCGCTGCTCAAATAGCGCGGCCGTGCCGGCGGGGAGGTGGAGATCGTAGGACGAATCGGGCGGGGTGGTCATGCGCAGGAGGCTTGGGTTCAGGGCCTCGATCTCGTCGATCGGCGCATTCACGAGGTCCGAGACCAGTCGCAGGTCGATGGAGTAGTTGATGGTGACGCTGTCGGTGATCACGGGAGGGTCGAGTGTGATTTCGTCGAAGCCATACTGCTTGGGGTGGTTGGCGATGATGATGGCGGCGAGGATTTCGGGGACGTAATTCTGGGTTTCAGCAGGCAGGTTATGCCGCCTGTAGAGTTCCCAAAAATCGGCATAGCCGGTCTTCTCGACGGCGCGCTGCACATTGCCTGCGCCCCAGTCGTAGGCTGCCATGGCCAGGTACCAGTCGCCGAGCTGGTCGTAGAGATACTTCATGTACCGGGCGTAGGCGCGGGTCGATTTTTCCGGATCGAATCGCTCATCCATGAACCCGTTGCGGGTGAGTCCGTAGTTGCCGTAGGGCATGAACTGCCACATGCCGCCCGCGCGGGAGCGAGGATTGATGGCGCGGGGCTGAAATCCAGACTCGGCGACGGCGAGGTAGATCAGGTCCTGGGGGACACCTTCTTCGGCCATCACGCGTTGAATCATGGTGCGGTAGCGGCCTGAGCGCTCGAAGGAGTGCAAAAGGGTGTTGTGGCCTTTCTGGGTGTTGGCGAAGAAGTTGATGAACGCGTAGACGTAGTCATTCATCACCAGCGGCAGATCGGACTTGGTGGTGGCCAACTCGGTGCGGGCCTTGGCGACGAGGTTGGGATCGACGGCGAATGTCACGTCGTTGGCAACGTCGGCGGGTGCAGGCTCTTCCTTCGGAACGAATCCATTGCCCTGCTTGAGGGCTTCCATCTCAAGCGAGTTCACCTGGTCGACGACGCGATCGAATTCATCCTGCAACTGCTGATTGCCCTTAATGTCAATGCCACTGGTGAGCATGAGATCGATGGCGTGATCGAATTCGGTCTTGGCTTCGCCGAGGTTGCCCTTGCGGTAGTCGTCGTTTCCGGCGGCGTAGGCCTTTTCAACCTGCTCGATGAGGTTCTGGACTCGCTGCTGTTCTTGTATGGCGGATTGCGGTGGTGGGGATGCCGAGGCAGGGGCCGCGGTAACGGGAGGTGCAGTGGCCTGCGGCTGGGAATTCTGCGTTGCGGCGACGTGCTGCGTGGGAGTGCAACCTGCCAGCAGAAGGGCCAGGGCGGCGCCACCAACGCAACCGAACTGAAATCTACTCATGTGCACAAATCAAAAGCAAAGCCGCCGTCGACTGCGTGCCATTGAGACTCGAAACGGGACCCTTAGCCGATGATAAGCTATGCGATGGAGGTTCGCCGCAGCGAACGCGGCCGAATCTCGCATCTGGCCCTTCTTTCTTACCTCTCATGGACGCTCACTTCCTTCGCAACTTCGCCATCATTGCCCACATCGACCACGGCAAGTCGACGCTGAGCGACCGCCTGCTGGAACTGACCGGCGCGGTGGCGGAGCGCGAAATGCAGGCGCAGATTCTTGATGCGATGGACCTCGAACGCGAGCGCGGCATCACCATCAAGGCGCATGCTGTGCGCATGATGTACAAAGCTCACGACGGCAACACCTACCAGTTAAACCTGATCGACACTCCGGGGCATGTGGACTTCAGTTATGAAGTTTCGCGCTCTCTGGCCTCTTGCGAAGGGGCGCTGCTGGTGGTGGACGCAAGCCAGGGCGTGGAGGCACAGACTCTGGCCAACGCCTACCTTGCCATCAACCACGGCCTCGAAATCATTCCTGTGATCAACAAAATTGACCTTCCTTCCGCCGATATTACGCGGACACAGGAGGCGATTGAGCAAGCTGTGGGGTTGGACGCCACCGACGCCATTCCGGTAAGCGCGAAAACCGGTCAGGGGGTTCCGGAAGTACTGGAAGCGATCGTGCAGCGATTGCCGGCCCCGAAAGGCGATCCCGATGCGCCGCTGCAGGCGCTGGTTTTCGATTCGTGGTTCGATGCGTATCGCGGGGTGATCGTGCTGGTGCGGGTGATGCAGGGAACTATGCGCAAAGGGCAGCGCATCCGACTGATGTCGAATGGCAAGGCATTCGATATCGACTCGATGGGTGTGCTGATGCCGAAGCCGGTGGAGATCAGCGAGCTTTCGGCCGGCGAAGTTGGTTTCTTCGCGGCGACGATCAAGAATGTCGGCGACACGCGCATCGGCGACACGGTGACGGACGATGCCCGGCCGGCTCCGGCGCAGCTGGCGGGGTTTGAAGACATCAAACCGATGGTGTTCTCGGGACTCTACACGGTCGATTCGCACGAGCACACGCTGCTGCGCGATGCGCTCGAAAAACTGCGTCTCAACGATTCGTCGTTCTTCTTCGAGCCGGAAAGTTCGGTCGCGCTGGGGTTTGGATTTCGCTGCGGATTTCTCGGCCTGCTGCACATGGAGATCATCCAGGAGCGGCTGGAACGCGAATACGAGCTGGACCTGATTACGACCGCGCCGGGCGTGCGTTATCACATCACGCTCACGGACGGCAGCGTGTTGGAGGTGGACAATCCTTCGCGCTGGCCCGAGCCAACCAATATCGAAAGCATTCGCGAGCCGGTGATCACGGCGAAGATCCTGACCAATGAGGAATATGTCGGCGGCATTTTCAAGCTGGTGGAAGAGAAGCGCGGCAAGCAGGTCAATTTCGAATACGTGACGCCGACGCGGGTGATGCTGACGTACGAACTGCCGCTGAATGAGATCGTGCTCGATTTCTACGACCGGCTGAAGTCCATCTCGCGGGGTTATGCGTCGCTGGACTACCAGCTTGCGGGGGAGTGGGAATCGCCGATGGTGAAGATGGACATCCTGGTTTCAGGCGAGCCGGTGGATGCGCTCTCCATCATCGTGCACAGAGATCATGCCTACGAACGCGGCAAGGCGCTGGTTTCGAAGATGCGGGAGCTGATTCCTCGGCAGCAGTTTGAGGTGGCGATCCAGGCCGCGATCGGATCAAAGGTCGTGGCGCGCGAGACCGTCAGCGCCCTCAGAAAGAACGTACTGGCTAAGTGCTATGGCGGCGACATTACCCGGAAACGGAAGCTGCTGGAAAAGCAAAAGGAAGGCAAAAAGCGCATGAAGCGGATCGGCAAGGTGGACATTCCGCAGGAGGCGTTTCTGGCAGTTTTGCGGGTGGGCGAGGACCAGCAGAAATAGGCAAATCCGGCGATTTTCGGTGATTTGGCGCACCCGCGAGTCACAAAACGTTCACAGCGAACTGTGGAAAGTCCTGATTTGCGGCGATTTTCGAGACTGCTCAAGGTTCGTCCCGGATCCCCGAAAAACCCCGCCGCTTGTCCAACAAAAATAAGGACTTGTGCCGTTTAACAGAAGGGGAAGCAAATTGGCAAGGGGAAATCTGCCATTTCTTTATGGGAATCTGCGGGAAAAATCCACAGTTTTTTCCACAGATCGGTCGGCGGAAAAAGGGTGTGATCCGGTGGATAGGGATCCGCCGTTTTGGCATCACGATTGCGACGGATTGCGATCGTGAGGGCCCCTGCTTGGGCGGGGCCCTCTACGGGGACTGATTAGCGGGTTCCGGGCGCCTTGGGAGCCGGCTCCGGCGCCGACGGCTGCGGGGCCGGGGGAGCCGGAACGCCCGACTTGACGTTGTAGGCGTCGACGATGGGCTTAGTGATATTCGTGGAATCCTGGAAGTAGAGCACCGGGGTCTGCTGCTGCGAAACGTCGAGCACGAGCGTGTACCCGTGCTGCTTCACGTAGTCGCTGAGCACGTCGAAGACCTTCTGCGCGAGCGAGCCGTAGAGCTCCTGCATTTCTTGCTGCATGTCGTTCTGGGCATCTTCGGCATCCCGCTGGAGTTGCTTCTTCTTGTCGTCGATGCTTTTGCTGCGGGTGGCGCGTTCCGTTTCGCTGAGGGTCGAGCCCTGGGTTTGCAACTGCTTGGTCAGGCTATCGATCTCGTCGCTGAGAGCCTTGAGCTGCGCACGCTTCGGTTCGTACTTTTTTTGCAGGTCGGCAAAGCTGCGCTGGCCTTCATTGGTTTGCGCCACGGCGACCTGGAAGGCGATGACGGCGACTTTGGCGGGGCCGGAAGGCGTGGTCGTGGGCACCGCTCCTGCGGCTGAGCTGGGTGCGGCAGGGACTTGTGCGATGGAGGTCAGGCCCATGCCCGACGCGAGGACTGCTGCGATTGCAAGCGAGCGGTTCATGTGTTGCGAAACTCCTTGGGTGTTCCCAGAAGGTTGTTCGCGACCATGCGCAAACAAACCTGTGCCTCCTGACTACCTCGCGGGTCTTTACCTTGGGGAACTCTGCTCAGGCTTGAGCAGGGGACGTAAAAGACGCGGATGGAGACATCAGCAGGAACCTAGTCGAATTATAGGATTGGGGCGAACAAGCGTCAAACTCACCGGCCCTAGTGAGGGGCCGGCGCAGCGGGTGCTGTTCTGGGAGCGGTAGCGCCTGGTTTGGCTGCAGGAACAGTCGGCCGGGGACTGCCGGGTGCCGGGGCCGGAACGCCTGATTTGACGTTGTAGGCATCCACGATCGCCTTGGAAATGTTGGTGGCGTCTGTTGCGTAGAGAACCATGGGGGACTGATCCTGCGCCTGCGTGGCATCGAGTACCACGGTGTAGCCGTGCTCTTTGGAATAGGAGATGAGGACCTGGCCGACCTTCTGGGCGACCTTGTTGAAGGTATCGCGCATGTCCTGGTTGAAATCGTTCTGATCGTCCTCGGCGTCGCGCTGAAGCTCTTTCGTCTTTTCGTCGATGACCCGGGCGCGGCTCTGGCGATCTGCCTCGCTCAGCGTGGAAGACTGATCCTGGAGCTGCTTCTTGAGCGATTCGACCTGGTCGTTCAGCGTTTTGAGCTGCTGGCGCTTCGGGTCGTACTTTTTCTGCAGATCAGCGAAGTCGCGCTGGAATTCGTTGGTTGCCGTTACGGCGCTCTGGAACTCGATGACCGCGATTTTGGACGGGCCGGCAGGCGCTGTCGCAGGCGCCGAGGACGTATCGCCTTGCGCAGCCGCGCCAATGGCAAATGAACAGAACAGTGCCGCAATGTATGCAACTGGTTGCTTCATGGATCCAACTACTCCTTCTTCATCTTCAATGTCACACGCATGACGCCGCTCTTACCGATTCTAGAACGTGGTGGAAACAGTGAGGCGGAACGTTTTGCGAGGCTCGCGGAACAGGTTTTGAGCTCCGTAGGCCTGGATGGCCTCTCCATAGGTATAGTCGCCCGCACCACCCGGCGGGAACATGTCGCGGGTAATGAGCTCCGCCGAGCAACTTTGCACTTTTGCCCCGAGCTTGACGTCGTTGCAGTACGGACGCTCATAAAGGCGAAGGGGGTTATAGGCGAAATAGAGCCGGAACGGGGCTTGGACCACAGGCATGATGACGCCCAATTCGGCACCCAACGACATGCGGGGCACAAAGTTGGTACCCGAGATGGGGTGTATATCCTTTTGGAAACCGACCTGGGACCCTGGGATGCCGCCCTGGCATGCGCCGTTGTTGTAAACCGGGCAGCCGTAAAGCGGAGCCAGCAGCGTGGCAAAGCCTTCGGGGCTCTGCTTCAACTGTCCGCGATTGACGGCCGAGTCGATTCCGAAGTCATCGAAGAACGAGAAGGTGACGGGCCCGGCGATGGGAATGCGGTATTCGAGGTTGGCGGTCAACTGGCTGTCGCCGCCAATGGAAGCGATTCCATAAACGGGGATCGGTATCTGGATGCATTGGCCGAGCTGGGGGTTTGTAGGATCGCGCGGGACGCAGGTGCCGTCGGGGTTCGTGAGCTGAACGGTCGTCCGGGTAGGAACGTAGCCATATGGGGTCGCGCCGCGGACATCGAATCCTCGAAGTTCGTTTTCGCCGCCGGAGTAGAAGCGGTTCTGCGGCGGGGCCACAGCGCCGCCGAAGCCCTGGACATAACCGAGCTGGACGCGCATCGCAAGCACATTGCGTCCGTTGGCATTGGGGGTCAGGAAGTGCATTGGCCGGTAGCTTTTGTAGGCCACCAGCGGGGAGAAGTAGCGCAGGTTGCCGTACAAACCGGCGATCTGGAAGACCGCGGTATATTCCTTGCCGGTGCGCGCGCGCAGCGGATTGTTGACGGTGTTGTAGATATAGCTAAACGATGCGGCGCTGTCGACGATGCCGGCGAGCGGGTTCGAACCCTGAATCCCGGAGCGAAACGCAATGGTCTGGAAAAAGGTTTGCGATGCCGCGCTGAATGCGGAGATGTTTGAGCGGCTGAGGGAGTAGGTGAAGCCGACGCGCTGGAAGGCGTGCTTTTTCAGGGGATAGCTCACGGAGAAATTGAAGCCCGTGGACGCCTGATTGTAGTTCTGCGTCAGCGACTGCTGTGCGGAACTCAGATTGACCGATTGTCCGGTGGTGGCCTGGTAGTTCTTGGCCGCGTTGAAATCCTGCTTCTGGTTAAAAATCTGGAAGCCAACGTTGATGGGCCGGTTGCGCACGTAAGGTTCGGTGAATCCAAAGAGGAACTGGCGGCTGACGTTGCCGAGGTTGGCTTGCAGACTCAGCGTTTCACCGAGTCCGAGGAAGTTGTTCGTCTGGTAGTTGAGACCGAGAAACGCTCCTGAGAGGCCGCTGACGCCGCCGTTCAGGCCAATCGAATTCTTACCCTTTTCCTGCACCTTCAACAGGAGGTCGACGGTACCGGCCTCGGCATTCTGATGTGCCTCGGAGTCCTGGTCCACTCGCAGCGGGTTGAAGTACTCCAGCTGGTTCAGGCGCAGCAGGCTGTACTCCCAAAGCTGCGAGTTGTAGACCTGGCCTTCCTGGAGCAGCAGTTCACGGCGGATCACGCGGTCGCGGGTGACCGTGTTGCCCGTGAACTCGATGCGCGAAACGTAGAACTGCTTGCCTTCGTCGACGTCCACATCGAGGGAAACGGTTTTTTTCTGATCGTCGTAGGTGATCTTGGGAACCGCACCGAAGTTGATGTATCCGTTTGCACCATAGGCCTTCTTCAGGTTGTCGAGGCCTTTCTGGACCATGGTCGCGCTGAACCAGTCGCCGTCTTTTAGCGGGAACGTCGCGCGCAGAGCCTTCAGGTTGCGACCTTCGGTGTTGCCCGTGAAGGTGATGGTGCCGAGGCGGTAGCGTCCGCCTTCTTCAATGGGCATGAGGATGTCAATCCGCTTGCCTTTGTTCGGCCGGAAGGTGAACCAGTTGAGGCCGCCCTGATCGCGGATATGAGTCTGCGGTTCTTCGACGGCCGCGTTGGCATAGCCCTTGTCGCGATATGCCTGGCGCACGCGTTCGCTGTCTTCTTCGAGTTTCGACGAGTCGAAGGTACGGGCGAAGAGGTTCTCGAAAATCAGCGTATAGGGGATGCCGATCGGCTTCAGGTTCTTCATGGAGCGGCGCAGGTAGAGGCCGCTCAGGTGCTGGTTGCCGGTGAACCGGATGTTGCCGACCTTGACCGTCGGGCCTTCCTTGATGATGAAGTTGACCTGGACGTATGCCGGAGGAATGGTCTTGACGTCTTCCTTGACGGTGGCGAACTGGTGGCCATGCTCGGCCAGCATCTCCTTGATGACGGTCTCGGCGCGCTTGATGTGGGTGGCATCGAACTGGCCCTCGACTGAAAGCCCGACCTTCTCCTTCTTGAATCGGTCGAGGATATCGGAATTGCTGATGGAGTTGTTGCCCTTGTAGTTGATCTCGCGGATGGTGGGCTTCTCGCGTACGAAGACGTTCAGGATGATTCCTTTTTGGGTGTCTTCGCGCTCGATGCGGATGTCTTCGAAGTAATCTGTGTTCCAGAGGGAGTTGAAATCGCGCTCGATGGAAACCGGATCGTAGTTATCGCCGACATGGGTAAACATCCTTGCCTGGATGGTTTCTTTGGGAATGCGCCGGTTTCCGATCACGCGGATCGACACGATGGTCTGGGGAGTCTGCGCCAGGGAGGAAATGGCGGAGATGGCAAGAAGCAGGAAAACACACAAGCGCGCCAGACGGGCCGGTACCTGAACTATCGAAGTGTGCTGGATCTTCACCGGGCTGAAACCCTGCGGCGAGCACAAATAAGGTCCTTGGTTAGGCTTCACGAGAAGAATTTGCACACCCTCAATGCGAAAATCTGGTAACCGCCTGGCGGAAAGGTTGATTTTATCATTCCAGCGAGAGCGGACCCGTTGCCGGAGCCACCAAGAAAACGAGCTGCAAAGGCACTCCGAACTGCTGCATCATCCAATACATCCACTACGCTCAGAAGCTGGTTCTTCGCTTCATTTTTCGCTGCGCACTACGGCATTCGTGCCCGGGGGTGACAGACCTGCCGCTTGCGGCAAAGACTCTCATGGATGGGCCTCATCCCAGTCTAACGGACGGAAATGGGCTGACTGGCCCGACGCGTTCCACGAGTGCACGAATCGCATCCCTTTAGACGCGCAACGCCGCGACATGACATCCTCATGGCGTGAGGTTTTGGCGAAAATGAATGCCGGGAGCGTCTACTCTTTCTCCGCTCCGCTGCTCGACGGACGCGAAGTGAGTCTTTCGGAATTCAAGGGGCGCGTGCTGCTGATCGTGAACACAGCCAGCAAGTGCGGCTTCACTCCGCAATACGAGGGACTGGAAGGCCTGTATGGAACCTACAAGGAACTGGGGCTGACGGTGCTGGGGTTTCCCTGCAATCAGTTTGGCGCGCAGGAACCGGGCACGGCGGAGGAGATCGGCTCATTTTGCGAGAGAAACTATGGGGTGAGGTTCCCGATGTTCGCCAAGATCGATGTGAACGGGCCGAATACGCATCCGCTGTATCGTTTTCTCAAGCAGGCCAGGCGCGGCATCCTGGGGACCGAGCGCATCAAGTGGAACTTCACCAAGTTTCTGGTGAGCCGCGGCGGAACGGTCGTGAGCAGGCATGCGCCGCGCACCGAGCCAGCAAAGTTGACTGGCCCGATTGAAGCAGAACTCTGCCGGAATTGAGCGTGGAGGGCGAGCGTGCGTAAAAGACTTCCCATGATTCTGATTCGCGTGATCGTGGGAGTGGTGTTTCTCACCGAGGGGATTCTCAAGTTCATGCAGCCCGGAGAATTGGGGGTAGGCCGGTTTGCGCACATCGGGATTCCGTATCCGCAGGTGCTTGCACCGCTGGTCGGGGTGGTGGAGCTTGTGGCCGGCGGGGCGATGATTCTCGGGTTCTATGCCGGCGATGCCGCTCTGCTGTTGTTGTGCGTGATTGCCGTGGCGCTGTTCACGACGAAGCTGCCGATTCTGCTGGGACACTCGGTAGGACGGTTTTCGGCGCCGCATATGAGCCGGTACGGCCTGTTCAGCTTTTTACATGAGGCGCGAACGGATCTGTGCATGCTGTTCGGCTGCACCGCGGTTTTGCTCGATAGCGGGCTGCGCTTTGGCAAAAAGCCCTGGTAGATGGAGTGAGGATCGGCTCGGTGAACCGCAATGGCCGGGGCTCAGTCGAACCGATATGCACTGATGGCCGCGCCCATCGGCTCGTCTGTGAAAATGCGCTGTGCCGCGGAATCGCCGCCGGCACCGGCAGCCACGAACAAGGGAACGAGGTGTTCTTCGCGCGGATGAGCGAACACGGCGAAAGGCGCCTGACGCCAGTTGGTCAGCCTCGATACGCGTTCGCCTGAGGGCAATTCGACGGATTCGGTCAGCCACTGATCGAATGCCCGGGCGCGCTCTCTTGTTTCAGGCCGCAGATAGGCGCGCAGGTTATGGAAGCTCATTCCGCTGCCGATGATGAGGACACCTTCGTCCCTGAGCGGGGCGAGCGCGCGTCCGGCGGTGATGTGCAGAGCCGGGTCGAGGGAAGAGGCCAGGGACAGCGTGACGACTGGAATTTGGGCGTGGGGAAATGCCACCTTCAGGGGCACGAATACTCCGTGATCGAATCCGCGAGTGGAACTGATGCCGGTCGGAAGCTTGGCGGTTTGGAGAATGCCAGCTACTCGTTCGGCGAGTTGCGGGTTGCCGGAAGCGGGCCACGTGAGCCGGTAAGTATGCTCAGGGAACCCGGAATAGTCAAAGATGAGCCGAGGCTCTGCGGCTGCCGATGCTGTGAGGGCCGGCTCCTCCCAATGCCCGCTGACAACAAGGAGGGCTTTGGGGGGCTCGGGGAGCGTGGACGCGAGGTGTTCGAGAAAACGCTGGGTTGGTTGCCATGTGTCGGCCGGTCCCCAGGTCCAGTCCATGAAGAAGCACGGGCCCCCGCCATGCGGAATGAAAAGCGAGGGCTGGCGCTTGCGGTTGGTCACGCACATCTCCTGTCTGGCTGAATGCCTTCGTTTGAGATGCGCGTGGCAGCTCTAATGATTCGAGCGGGTCTCGATGGGCGAAGCGAGTAGGTAAACATACGCCAGCAAGCCGACGCCGATGAGTCCGGGAATCAGTCCGATGACGTACGGGGTGTCCTTGCCGCCCATGGACCAGAGGAACGCGCTCAGACCGATGCCTACTCCGATATTGATGATGCCGCCGATTTTCATTCCCTCGATGCGGCGACGTCTGCTCAACCGGTCATCTTCGCGCAAAAGGTCGAGAGCGACCTTGGCTCCCTCGCCCGAAGCTTCGGCAACACGGCGGAAGGTTTCTGACTTGTAGAATGCTTCGCGCTCTTTGCGCCGGCTTTCGATGTAAAGCACGACCGGAATGAAGACGCCGAATAGCGCGACCGCGCTGACGGAAAGAAACAACCAAAGACCACCAGCCATATCGTCCTCCTGAATGCCGGGTTTTTCCCGTTGGCAATCGGTAGGACAGGGAACCGCGAAAGCCGGTTGCATTTTGTTGTGCAACGTCTCCAGAGCGAAGGTTGTCAGGCGCCGTCGGGATAACCTCCGCGGTGCAGGACCATGGGAAAGTGCGGCAGGGTGGCCGGTTTGCGAACGGCGGCGCGCCAGCAATCGGGATGCGACTCCAGGCCCTCGAATAACGCAGACCCGCGAGGTGAGCCGTCGCCGACTAGTTCCTCCAAAGACTCACGCAGCCGCCGAATCGTGTGCAATCCGTATCGTTCGCTCCAGCGCGCTTCGACAGCAGCGAGAGATTGATCGTAGTGCGTTCGAACCTGGAGGCCCATCGATGTGAGACGGATGACCTTCCATTTGCCACCTGAGGGGTCGGCTACGATTTCGACGAGCCGGAATTTGCGCAGGATGCCCATGGCCATGCTGACAGCCGGCTTTGAGACTCCGGCGAGAACCGGGAGATCGCGCAGTCGCACGCCGTTTTCGTCGAGGACTCGGATCACGTTGGCGCATATCGCCAGCGACACCTTTGAATGGGTCTCGAATTCGATGGCAAAGGCCAGCAGCACGCGCGCGAGCAGCGCTGGAAGGCCTTGATCGCGCGCCCCAGGATCGACCGCGGGCTGCGATCTCGATTTTTTCGGCACGCGGGGCGTGCTGAACAAGCCGTAGCCAAGTATGGGCATGCAATCGGGCAGGGCAGGATCGAGATGCGCATCGATCGAGAGCAAGGATTCGCGGAGCCGGTCCATCACTTCCGCGCCGAACCGCTTTTGCCAGCGTTTGTCGATGACGCCGAAAAGGGGCTGCCAGATATCGCGCGCCATGCGTCCGCCGGGCTTAGCTCGCAAAACCCAGTTTGGACGGGTCGCCTTGCTGCCCTGCGGGGCCGTGTCGATCGAAACATAGCCCCATCGGCGCATGCCATCGAGGTTGGTGTGGGTCCGCGCGCGGCGTTCGAGTTCGCCCACAGTGATGCCTTTCCCGTTCACGTGGCGCATGCAGTTCCACCACATCGCCATCGAGACCAGCCACGGAGCGGGCAGCATGCCGGCCGTGGAGCCATGATCCGTGGTGCGATGCGGCAGGCGATGTTCTGCCTCGTTGTCAAATTCGATGGTGTAGGCGACGAGGACCTGGGACAGGAGGGTGGGCAGGGGAACAGGGCCGTCCATGGCGGCATGATCGTACAGGGCCTGTCCGGGCTGCAATGCCGGCGAATGAATTCAGTTGCAGGCGGCCGCTTCAGGCGCAGGCTCAGCTCTCTTTGCGATAGAGCAGATCGCGCATGGCGCGCCGCCGGACTGCATTCAATTCGGGGTTTTTGCTCTCGAGGTCTGATTGCTGCGCGCTGTCGGATTCCTCCGGCTCGCTGCACGATGGGCAGCGGTTGGCAAACCCCGGCTTGCCCGGTTTCAATTCGAACTCCTCGCCGCAAACGGCACAGATTTTGATCGGAAAGGACATGGTCTTTTTATGGTATCGAAGACCGGGAATCAATGCAGCCCCGGGGCCGGCATTGGAATATGCGGGGCTGGCGAATAAAATGCAACCGGTCCGGAAGGATCCAGGTCCCACTGCACGGAGAGCCGCGTGACCATACCCGCTACGAGCGCGACGCAAAACGGCGCCGATCAGGATCTTGCGGCCGTAAGGCGCGTGCTCGCCGGCGATCTGTCCGCGTTTGAGCAGATTGTGCAGCGATGGCAGGGACCGCTGGTGAATATGGCCTGGCGCTACTGCCGCGATCGCAGGAGGGCTGAGGAGTTGGCGCAGGAAGCTTTTGTGCGCGCGTGGCGGGGGCTGCCGAAGTGGCGCGGCGAGTCGAGTTTCTCCACGTGGCTTTTTGCGCTGGCTGCCAATGCGTTCCGCTCTGAGTTGAAGAAGTTTCCGACGGTGCTGGTTCCGATGGAGGAGATTGCGGAGCCGTCCCGCCCGGCTGAGCAGCCGAATGCACTCGAAGAGCGGGCGCGCAAGGATGCCGTGCGGCGCGCGGTGCTGGCGCTGCCGCCGCGCTATCGCGAGCCGGTGATTCTGTTTTACTTTCATGAAATGGATGTGGCTGCCGCGGCGCGAACCATGTCCTTGCCTGAGGGAACGTTGAAAGCGCGACTGGCGCGGGCAAGAGAACTGCTGCGAAGGCGTTTCCCGCATCTTGCGGATCAGCATGCGGCGATGGAATGGACGGAAAGGGAGGCCTGAGATGAAGCGCGACAAACTGGATGAAATCCTGGCCACAGAAGACGAGATGGTTCCCTCGTCGGGATTTGCCGCGGCGGTTTTGCAGAAGATTTGCGACGAAGCCGCCACTCCGGCTCCCATCCCGTTTCCGTGGAAGCGCGCTTTGCCGGGCATGGTGCTGGCTGCTGCCGCGATGGGCTACGCCGGGTTCGAGCTTGTCCGCACAGAGTGGGGGCAGATGGGGAATGTGCAGGCAGTCCAGGTTCACTTGCCTACCGTCTCGTCCTCGCTGGTGCACGATGCGGGCTGGGCGGCCCTTGCGCTGGCCATGTCACTGGGGAGTTGGATTTTGTCGCGCAGCGTGGCTGGCCGATCGCGGCTTTTCTAGCATTGAATGTGCCTGAGGAGAGCGGCATTGGCTGATCCTTTTCACCTGCAGCGTTTTGTCGAGGCGCAGAACGTCGAATACGAGCAGGTTCTGGCGGAGCTTCGGGCGGGCCGCAAACGCAGCCACTGGATCTGGTTCATCTTTCCGCAGATGAAGGGGCTGGGCCACAGCCCGCAGTCGGAGTATTACGGGATCGGCTCGCTCAATGAGGCGGTTGCTTATGCGCGTCATCCACTGTTGGGCCCGCGGCTGGTGGAGTGCACTGAGCTGGTTAACCGCGTGGAGGGCCGGAGCATTCGCGACATTCTCGGCTGGCCCGACGACATGAAGTTCCGCTCGAGCATGACGCTGTTCGCGTGCGCAGCCGGGGATGAGAAGGTCTTCAATGCCGCGCTGGAAAAATATTTCGGAGGCGAGCCTGATCCTCTGACGGTGCGGATGCTGGGCTGAGTTCTACTCAATGGCAAAGACAGCGTAGACAGTGGCCTCGCGGCTGACTTTGTGGGGTTCGATCGCCAGGGGTGGAGGCGCTTCCGCATTGCCTGCTGCCATGGCGAAGGAACGCATCATGGGCCGGGGGAAAACCGGGGTTGCGAGCTGGTTGCTTACGTAGAGCAGAGAGCCGAGACGCACTTCCATTCCTTTAGCCAGCACTGCCGCATTTTCGCGCGCCCGAGCGGCGGCCTTGTCGAGCGCCTGTTCTTCGAGTGCATGCTCGTCTTTGAATGTCCATTCGATTTCGCCGCTCGAGTTTGCGCCAGCGGTGATGGCATCGTCGAGAATCTCGGCTGCCCGCGCCGGTGTGGTCTTGACGGTCCACTGCTGCGCGAGTTTGAACTTATGCGATTTGGGAGTTGTGTCGGGCTCGAGGTATTGCGATTCGCTATGAATATCGCTTTCCGCGACTCCCGCCTGCTTGACGGCGGCGACGATTGCATTCGATGTGTGCGCACCCAGGGCGTAGGCAGTTTTCGCGTCGGCCGGGGAGGTTTCAAATCCGATGTGTAGAATCGCAACATCGGCGTCGGCGTTGACTGTTTCGGTTGCGGAGACGGCCAGGGTTCGGTTGGCAGTGTCGATCTTCCAGTCCGGTTGGCCCGGCTGTTGCGCGGCGGCGGCCAGCGCAGCGGCGGCCAGCGCAGCGGAAAGCACAGCAGAAAGCGCGATCAGTTTTGCCGATGTCATTCAGTTGTCCCTCGTAATCTTCGGACGCAACGCAAGCGCGCGACGTTCAGGATGCCGGGCGCGTCCCGTCGAAATGAGAACGCGCGTGGGCTACTTGCTTGCATGCTTTTCGCCGAACCTGCGCAGCTTGGCCAGCGTCGCAGCAGCCTCGCCTGAGTCGATGGCCTCTGCGCCAAGGGCTACGCCTTCTTTCAGGTCATTTGCCACTCCGGCTGCCACCAGGGTCGCGGCCGCATTCAGCAGAACAATGTCGCGGCGTGCGCCTGCGGTTCCGGTCAGGATGTCGTAGAGCAGCGACGAATTGGTTTCGATGTCGCCGCCGGTGAACTGATCGAGCGTGGTGCGTCCCAGGCCGGCCATTTCAGGCGTAATGCGCGCCGCCTTGAGGGTGGGTTCGCGGCCTGGCTCGTTTTCTTCGACCCGGGCGACGACAGACTCGCCGGTCGTGGTCAGCTCGTCGATGCCGTCGCTGCCGTGCACGACGAATGCGCGTTTGGCTCCGAGTGCAACGAGGGTCCGGCCCACGAGGAGAACGCGGCTGGGAGCGAGCACGCCGATCACCTGGATGCGCGCATGGGCCGGGTTGGTCAGCGGTCCGCACAGGTTAAAGATGGTGCGGAATCCCAGAGCGCGGCGCAAGGGCCCGAGAGCGCGCATGGCCGGGTGATAGCGAGGCGCAAAGAGAAACACGAATCCTGTTTCGCGCAGGCACTCGACGGCCAATTCAGGTGGGAGATCGATGGGAACGTGAAGGGACTCGAGTACGTCGGCCGCTCCGCAGCGCGAGGTGACGGCACGATTGCCGTGCTTGGCGACTTTCGCTCCGGCCGCTGCGGCAACGAGTGCCGCACCCGAAGAGATGTTGAAGGTGAGGGGACCGCCGCCTCCGGTGCCGACGCAATCGACCAGCTGCGCGCGCTCTTCGTCAGTGAAAGGAATCGGCACCGACTGCCGGCGCATGACATCTACAAAGCCGGCCAGCTCCGGCGCCTGCTCACCGCGCGTTGCCATCACCGCCAGCAGCGCCGCTGTCTCCACTTCAGGCACCTGGCCCGCGAGAATTTCTTCGAGGACCGCGGATGCCTGCTCGCGCGTGAGCGCTGCGCCGTCCTCGGCAAGCAGCTTCAGATGGTCTTTCACTCCCGACATATCTCTCCATATGGTACCTGCGCGGCGGAGGCGCTGGATCAAAGCACCAAGAACACGAGCATGGTTTGCCCGGCCTTCGTGGCGCAAGATAGTATTTTTCTTGCCGCTGAACCGGTCGCGCTCAGACCTTATTGACTCCAACCCCAGCGGACATGGCGGTCCCTCACCAATGAAGATTCACGAGTATCAGGCGAAAGAAATCCTGGCGAAATATGGCGTGCCCGTTCCCAAGGGAGAAGTGGCGAACACGCCCGAAGAAGCGGCGGCCGTGGCGCGGAAATTGTTTGCCGAAGGCGCGAGCGGCGTGGTGGTCAAGGCGCAGATTCACGCGGGCGGACGCGGCAAGGGCGGCGGCGTGAAGGTGGCGAAGACGCGCGAAGACGCCGAAATACATGTGAAGAACATCCTGGGGATGCAACTGGTGACGCACCAGACCGGTCCGCAGGGACAGAAGGTGCAAAGATTGCTGGTCGAGGAGACCGCGGCGATCGATCGCGAGCTCTACCTCGGCATCGTGCTCGATCGCGCGACGGGCAAGCTGGTCTTCATGGCTTCGCAGGCCGGCGGCATGGAGATTGAAGAAGTTGCCGCGAAGACGCCCGAGGCCATCTTCAAGGAGACCGTCGATCCCGCGGTTGGATTTGGGGCGTGGCAGGCGCGCAAGTTGGCGTTCGCGCTGGGACTCAAACCCACGCAGATCAACCAGGCGGTTGGATTGTTTCAGAGTCTCTACAAGGCGTTCATCGAGACCGATGCGTCGCTGGTCGAAATCAATCCTTTCATCACGACGAAGGACGACAAGCTCTACGCCCTCGACGCCAAGATCAACTTCGATGACAACGCGTTGTTCCGTCATCCCGAGATCAAGGCGCTGCGCGACGTGGCCGAGGAAGATCCGCTGGAAGTAGAAGCGAGCAAGTACGCGCTGAACTACATCAAGCTCGATGGCTCGATTGCGTGCATGGTGAACGGCGCAGGCCTCGCGATGGCCACAATGGACATCATTCAGTATGCAGGCGGCTCGCCGGCAAACTTTCTTGACGTGGGCGGCGGCGCGACGCAGGAACAGATCGAGCACGCCTTTGAGATTCTGCTTTCTGACGCGAATGTGAAGGCGATTTTCATCAATATTTTCGGGGGCATCCTGCGCGTGGACCGGCTGGCGACCGGCGTGGTGGCCGCGGCCAAGAACCTGAACGTGAAGGTGCCGATCGTGCTGCGGTTGGAGGGGACGAACGTTGAAGAGGGCAGGAAGATTTTGAAGGAGTCGGGCCTGAACTTCCAGGTGGGAGCCACGATGAAGGAGGCGGCGGAGATGGTGGTAAAGGCAGCTAAGAGCTAGCTTTCAGCTCTCAGCCATCAGCTTCGCGGTGGTGGTTGTGAAAGGAACATCGCATGCCACAGGATGTTCAGGAACTCGCAGTATGGCAGAAGGCAATTGAACTGACGGTATGTATTTACAAATTGACACGAGGCTTTCCCAAAGATGAACTTTACGGGCTTGTTTCTCAGCTGCGCAGGGCGGCAGTATCTGTGGCTAGCAATATTGCCGAAGGACGCGGCAGGTTAAATCAAGGCGAGTTCCGCCAGTTCCTTGGCATTGCGCTGGGTTCAATCTTCGAAGTGAAGACGCAGCTCGTAGTAGCTCACAGGCTGCAGATGGGAAACAAAGCAGATATTGACGAAGCCGCAGATCTCAGCGAGGAAGTCTCAAAAATGCTGACTTCGTTTATCCACAAACTCGGACCGGAGCTGAAAGATGATGACTGACAGCTCAAAGCTGGCAGCCAGGAGATCATTGCATGGCGGTACTTGTTGACAACAACACACGGCTCATCGTGCAGGGCATTACGGGCAAGGAAGGAACCTTTCACGCGAAGGGATGCGCCGAGTACGGAACGAACGTGGTGGGCGGAGTCACGCCGGGCAAGGGCGGCACCACACACGAGGGCTGGCCTGTATTCAATACCGTGGCCGATGCCGTAGCCAAGACGGGCGCCAACGCGACGATGATTTTCGTTCCGCCACCGTTTGCCGCCGATGCCATTCTCGAGGCCGAGGACGCGGGGATTCCGCTGATCGTGTGCATCACCGAGGGCATTCCGACGCTCGACATGGTGAAGGTATGGGCCAAGATCAGAACATCGAAGTCGCGGCTTATCGGGCCGAACTGCCCCGGCGTGATCTCGCCCGGCAAGGCGAAGATCGGCATCATGCCCGGCCGCATTCACAAGGAAGGCTCGGTCGGGATCGTGTCGCGCTCTGGCACGCTGACCTATGAAGCCGTGCATCAGCTGACGCAACGGGACATCGGCCAGTCGACGGCAATTGGGATCGGCGGAGACCCGATCATCGGCACCACGCACATCGATGCGCTACGTCTGCTCAACGATGATCCTGAGACAGAAGCCATCATCATGATTGGCGAGATCGGCGGATCGGCAGAAGAGGCCGCGGCCGACTTCGTGAAGCAGAACGTGAGGAAGCCGGTGGTGGGATTCATCGCTGGGCAGACCGCGCCCCCGGGTCGCCGCATGGGCCACGCCGGCGCCATCATCAGCGGCGGGCAGGGCACAGCAAAGGACAAGATGAAAGCCATGACGGCGGCGGGCATTCATGTTGTGGTATCGCCGGCCGAGATCGGCGAGACACTGGCCAGGGTGATTGGAAAGGCGTGAAACAGCTATCAGCTTTCAGCTATCAGGTTCAAGGAGAAACAATGTTCCCACTCTCCGAACAGCAGATTGCAACGCATTTGAAATCGGTGCCGGACTGGAAGGTTGAGTCCGGCGAACTGGTCCGCACCTTCAGTTTCAAGGACTTTCGCGGGTCGCTCGCCTTCGTGAACAAGGTGGGCGAACTGGCGGAGCAGGCGGGCCACCATCCTGACATCGATATCCGGTATAACCGCGTCCGCCTCGCCCTGGTAACCCACGATGCCGGCGGGCTGACAACAAAGGACTTTGACCTGGCGGCGGGCGCAGACAAGCAGGTTTGAGCCAGCCCCCGGGTTTGACCTCGGATCGAAGCACCGATATATTAATTGAGGATGAGTTTCTGCTCCATGCCGGCCGCTTGTTGCGCATGTTGTTGCGTACTGCGCCGGACTATGGGGTGATCCAGCCTTAAGAATCGGAATCAGTTCCCCTAGGCCCGCGCTGCAGATCTTCTGCTGACGCGGGTTTTCTATTTTCTGATCAAAAGCACAACCGGAGATCCTCTTGAGCGTAATCGCAACTGAAGGCCTCATTCATTCTGCCGCGAGCGCAACTGCCTTCGCTCCACCGGTGCCCGCGGTGGCCGACCCGCAGGCCATTTCGCGGCAGCGGCTGAACCATATCCAGCTGCTCGAAGCGGAAAGCATCCACATCATTCGCGAGGTGGCATCGGAGTTCCAGAAGCCGGTGATGCTCTATTCGATCGGCAAGGATTCGTCGGTGATGCTGCGGCTGGCGCAGAAGGCGTTCTATCCGGCTCCAATTCCATTTCCGCTGCTGCACGTCGACACGGGATACAAATTTCGCGAGATGCTCGAATTCCGGGACCGCTACACGGCGGAACTCGGACTCAAGCTCATCGTGTGGCGCAACGAGCAGGCACTGGCCGATGGCGCCAACCCAATTCGCCTGGGCACGCAGCGCTGCTGCGGTTTGCTGAAGACGCAGGCGCTACTGGATGGATTGCGCACGCACGGCTTTGACGCGGCCTTTGGCGGGGCGCGGCGAGATGAAGAAAAATCGCGCGCCAAGGAGCGCATCTATTCCTTCCGCGACAGCGCGGGGCAGTGGGATCCGAAGAATCAACGGCCCGAGTTGTGGAACATCTTCAACGGCCGCGTCGGTCCCAACGAAAGCATTCGCGTGTTTCCGCTTTCGAACTGGACCGAGCTCGACATCTGGCATTACATCCATCTCGAGCAGATTCCTATTGTGCCGCTCTATCTCGCCAAGGAACGCCGCATGCTGGTGCGCGGCGACTCGCTGATTCCGGTTGAACAGCCGTTCGTGAAGGGCCTGCCCGGCGAAGAGCAGTGGGTGAAGTGCCGTTTGCGCTCGCTGGGATGCAGCCCCTGCACGGGCGCGATCCGCTCCGATGCGGACACGGTGCCGAAGATTATCGCGGAACTGATGGCTGTGCGGAACTCGGAACGCGCCAACCGCATCATCGATCACGACCAGGACGGTTCCATGGAGATTAAGAAGCGCGAGGGCTACTTCTGATGGCCGCAGTTGAAGACGTGATCACGGCATTCACCCAAACGCCGGACAGCGATTTTGCGGGGCAAATCGATGCGTATCTCGATGCCGACCGCGCCAAGGACCTGCTGCGCTTCAGCACGGCAGGCAGCGTGGATGATGGCAAGTCCACGTTGATCGGCCGCCTGCTCTATGACTCGCATAATGTCTATGACGATCACATCCGGTCGGTCACGCACAATGCGGCGATTGATTTTGCGCAACTGACTGACGGCCTGCGCGCCGAGCGCGAACAGGGCATCACGATCGATGTTGCCTATCGCTACTTCTCCACCTCGAAGCGCAAGTTCATCATTGCCGATACGCCGGGGCATGAGCAGTACACGCGCAACATGGCGACCGGTGCGTCGACGGCCGATGCTGCGATCATCCTGGTGGATGCGCGCAAGGGCATTCTTGACCAGACGCGCCGCCACGCCTGCATCAATGCGCTGCTCGGCATTCCCATCGTGATTGCCGCGGTGAACAAGATGGACCTGGTCGATTTTTCAGAGCAGGTCTTTGAGCGGCATCGGGCCGATCTGGAAGCACTCGCCCGGCAGCTCGAGATTCCGCAGATCATCCCGGTTCCCGTGAGCGCGCTTGAAGGCGACAACGTGGTGCATCGCAGCGGGCGCATGGAATGGTATCGCGGATCGAGCCTGCTTGAATTGCTCGAATCGTTGCCGCTGGCGGCTGAGCGATCGCAAGTCGGGCTTCGTTTTCCGGTGCAGCGAGTGCTGCGTCCTCACCAGGATTTCCGCGGCTTTGCGGGCCAGATTGCGGCTGGATCCGTGCGCCCTGGAGATCGAATCATCGCGCTGCCGTCGGGCATCGAGACGCGCGTGCGCTCCATTACGACGTGGGATGGCGAGCTGGATGAAGCTCATGCGCCGCAATCGGTGGTGCTCACTCTGGAAGACGAAGTCGACTTGAGCCGCGGCGACTTGATTTCGGTGATCGACGCGCCTGCAAGGAAGGCAGCGCAGTTCTCGGCCACGGTGGTGTGGATGCAGACCAAGCCGTTGCGCGCAGGCGGCTCGTATCTGCTGAAACATACGAGCCAGACGGTGCGCGCGCGCGTTGCCGAGATCCGTTCGCGCACCGATGTTGAGCAGCTCGCGGCGCGGCCGGCCGGCGAACTCGGCTTGAACGATATCGGGGAGATCGTGGTGGAGACGAGCCGCCCACTGCTTGCCGATCTCTATCGCGAGAATCGCATCACCGGCAGCTTCATCCTCATTGATCCGACCGATAACGCGACGGCGGGCGCGGGCATGATTCGGAGCTTTGCCGAGTCGATGGTGAAGAGCCATGCGACGGCGGGACTGCTCGCGGTCGGCAATCGCGCGGAGCTCGCAGCCCAACTGGAGCGGTCGCTGCTGGAAGCCGGTGCGGTTGTGCTGCGCACGCGCGTAGCGGTTTCGCCGCAGCTGCTTTCGTTCGCGCGGCTCGGCGCGCTGGTGCTGGTTGAGTCCGAGGTTCCGGGTCCGATCTCGTTCGCCCGTGCCGACACCATCGGCGCAAAGCCAACCGCAATCGATGCGGAAGATCCCGATGCGATTCTCAGCGAGATCGAGCGGCTCGGATCGGTTCAAACAGGAGAAGACAATGACTACGGCCTCGGCATTTGAAGAACTCGCTCTGACTGCATCGGATCTGCTGCGCAACCGGCTTGGCGCGGCGCAGAATCCGTGCGTGACCAGCAGCTTTCAGGCTGAGGACGTGGTTGTGCTGCACCTGGTGCGCGCGCTCCGGCCGGCGATTCCGGTGCTTTTTCTCGAGACCGGCTATCATTTTCCTGAGACGCTAGTCTATCGCGATCGCATTGCGGCGGAATGGAATCTGAATCTTATCAATGTGCTTCCCGACCGCACGGTGGAGCAACAGGAGTCGGAGTTCGGCATTCTGTATCAGACCGCGCCCGACCGCTGTTGCGGCCTGCGCAAGGTTGAGCCGCTGTTTCGCTCGCTTGCTGCTTACGACACGTGGGTCACAGGCCTGCGTCGCCAGCAATCGAAATCGCGGGCGAATTTGCAGGCAGAGGAATCGTTCACGCTGCCATCGGGTCACGTGCTTGCCAAGGTCAGCCCACTGGCCGAGTGGACCACGCGCGACGTGTGGCAGTACGCGCAGGCGCATGACATTCCGTTGTTGCCGCTCTATGACAAGGGCTACACCAGCATCGGGTGCGCTCCGTGTACCAGCCTGCCTTTCGATCCCAACGATCCTCGCTCCGGCCGCTGGTCGGGGCAAAAGCTCGAGTGCGGCATTCATATCCAGGCTTCGTAGCAGGAGAGTGCAGTGGAACTGATTCTCGGATTCCTGATTGCCGCTTTGATCGCGATGACCGGCGTCGGCGCGGGCACAGTGACAGCGCCATTGCTGATCCTGTTCCTGCACGTTCCGGTTCCCGAGGCGGTCGGCACCGCACTGGTTTATTCCGCCGCGGTGAAGCTGGTCGTGGTTCCGGTGCAGATCTGGCGGCGGCAGGTGGTGTGGCGCACGCTGGGAATCATGCTGCTGGCGGGCGTGCCGGGGGTGGTTCTCGGCGCCATCTTTTTCGAGAAACTGGTGCGCATTCAGGGGCAGACGCTGTGGCTTTACCTTGCGCTTGGGGCCATGATCGCGGTGTCGTCGGCGTGGCACATCTATCGGCATTTCCGCCCGGCATCGGCTCGGCGCAATGCGGCAGACCATCCATGGCTGCTTGCAGCATCGATGTTTCCCGTCGGCGCTGAGGTGGGTTTCTCGTCTTCGGGGGCCGGCGCCTTGGGGACGCTGGCGCTGCTGGGGCTGACGGCGCTCGACGTGCCGCGCATCGTCGGAACGGATCTGTCGTTCGGGCTGTGCCTGTCGCTGATCGGCGGAGGAATGCATCTGAGCCAGGGCGGCGTCAATCCGGTTTTGCTGACGAACCTGATTATCGGCGGCGTGCTGGGAGCGCTGGTCGGGACCGGGCTTGCACCGCGCATTCCTGCGCGTGCCATGCGGCTTGCCTTGTCGCTCTGGCTCTTTGGGATGGGCGTGCAACTCTGCTGGCATGCGCTGTCCCAGGCGCGCATCTAGCGGCGCGGCTTCATCGGGTCGCACTTCGAGGCGGCGCAGTTGCGCGGCTGAAGGGATCTGCGGAAGCTACAGGTTGAAGAGCTCTCGCAGGCGCTTGGTTTGGGCGCGGCTCACCGGGATCTCGGTCTGATTCTTGTCGTTCATGCGCAGCTGGTAGCTCGACTTGAACCAGGGCACGACTTCGCGAATGTGGTTGATGTTGACCACAAAGCCGCGATGCGCGCGCCAGAAAATCGCCGGGTCGAGCAGTTCGAGCAGCTCTTCGAGGGTCCGGCACTTCGACTGGCCTTCGAAGTTTTGTGTGACCACGCGAATGACGCCTTCGTCGATTGCGGCGAAGCAGATCTCGGCCTGATCGACCAGCAGCAACCTGCTTTGCGCCTGCACGATCACGCGCGCCGGTTGCGCTGCGCGGCCCGCGGCCTGCGGATGATTCAAGAGCCGGATCAAGGCATCGATTTGCGACTCGGGCAATGCGCCAGGCGAAGTTGCGCTGCCGGTCATGCGCCCGCGGACACGCTCCAGCGCCTGTTCCACTCGGGTGCGGTCAAAGGGTTTGAGCAGGTAGTCGACGGCATTCACGTCGAAGGCGCGGACGGCGTACTGATCGTAGGCGGTGGCAAAGACGAATTGAGGCAGGGTTTCCGGCTCTTTGCCGGGATGGGCGCGATGGCGGTCGACGAGTTTTTGAATGACTGCAAAGCCGTCGAGTCCGGGCATCTGCACATCGAGAAAGACTACGTCGGGGTGGTGTTCCTCGATCAGGTTCACAGCTTCAATACCGTTGCTGCCCTGCGCGAGGACTTCGACATCGCCAGCCTGCTCGAGCAGGTACTTGAGCTCGTCACGAGCCAGTTTTTCATCGTCGACAATGATTGCGTTGAGGCTCATCCGGTCGAAACCTTGATTGTAGGGAGGCGGTCAGGCGGGGTCAATTGCGGCGCTTTCAACGACCATTCTGGCGGACTGAAATGAGAAGGCCGCCCATCGATCTGCGATGGACGGCAAACCGGAAAAGCAGGTCTACTCGCCCATGACGTGGAGGCGCGAAGGCATGTGGTCGTGGGCCAGTTCATGACCACAACGGGTGCAGTACTGATCGGCCACGCGCACGGTTCGATAGCAATTGCCGCAGCTCGCTGTGAGCTGGTAGTTGCATTGCGGGCAGAAGTGGAAATCGCTTTGCACATGCGTTCCGCAGGCGGGGCAGCGCGAAACTTCAGGCTGGCGCAGGAGGAAATAGAGCACAGCGCCGATGCCTGCCGGCATGACAAAGCAGATCAGCATCCAGAAGCGCACGCTCATGGCGCGCCGCGGAGCATCCTTGCTGACATAGCCGACCATGAGGAAGTAGAGAGCTGCGAGAAGGCCCCACGAGAGATCGAAGTAGATGCGGAAGCCGATGGGGGGAATGTGGTGCTGCTGTTTCGGCAGGATCAGCCAGAAATAGTATTCGACCGTCAGGAACGCCAAAATGGCGGTGACGATGGACCACACGGGGATCAGGCGCGCGTCTTCATTCACGGTTATCGATTGTGGATCGCGCATGGCAATTCAGGCCCCAACTGTTCTTTTGAAGTGCTTCAGCTTAACTTAACGCTCTAATCAGTGGACGGTCCAGCGATTTCAGAAGTTGCTTCGCTGAATTGCCTCTTACCTTTGTGCTGTTTGTGGGGATTACGAACGGCGCCGAAGCCAGCCGGCGAGGACGGCCGAGCCCAGGATGGCCGCGCAGAACAGGAAGATGAGGACGCTCAGTTGCCCGCTAAGTCCAGTCAAGCGCTCATCTTCAATCAGGGTTTCGCCGGCCCACCAAAGGAGCGGGCCAAGGAGCAGCACCACGACCAACGCAGCGGCAACAGCCACGGCCCCGGTGCGACGGCGGCCTGCCTTCTGTTCGGCGATTACACCTAACGATGCCATGACCACGCGGCGCGTCTTGTTTGCTACCGCGGAATCTCTGGCGGCCTGGCGGCCTGCCAGAGCTTCGACCAGGTTCGGGTCAGGATTCGTGGATGGGTCAGTTGCCGGGCCAGGCGCCGGCCAAGGTGTTTTCACACCGCCTCCTGGCGGCGGGTGTAGGCATGCTCGAGCATCGGCTTGATGGCTGCCAGTCCCCTGTAGAGTCTCGATTTCACGGTGGAGAGCGGGGCGCGCGTGACCTTGGCGATCTCTTCGAGCGACATTTCTTCGTGGAAGCGGAGCACCAGCACTTCGCGATAGAGCGTGTCCAGCTGGAGAAGGGCTGCGGAAATGTGCTCACGGTCTTCGACGTTGACGCTGCGGTCGAAGGGCGTGGGCTGCCCGTCGGCGATCTCGAAGCTCATTGGCCGATCATCTTCCGAGCCGGCCTCAAACAACTCGTCGAGGCTCGTCATGGTGCGCTTGCGGCGCTGGTCGATCATGAGGTTGCGGGCGATGGTGAAGAGCCAGGTTTCGAAGCGAGCTTTGCCATTGAACTGCGCGCCGCGGGTCAGCACGCGCATCCAAACTTCCTGGAATAGATCTTCTGCCATTTCCCGGTTCGCTGTCAGATAGAGCAGATAGCGCAGCAGGCGGTGTTGATAACGAAGGATCAGATCGTTGAGAAGCCCAGCTTCATTGCGCTTCAAGCCTTCGGCGATCAGCAGATTTTCCTGCCGCACCAGTTCGTCGGCGTGGCTGACAGAACCGGGGCCAAAGAGCGCGCGAACTCCACCAACAGTGGTCATCGTATTCAATTAGACGACAAAATCGGCTAGCCGGCCGCGTCAAAATCGCTTTTGCAAGGGAAGACGCTGTTTTTGACGGGAACGCGGGGGCGGGTCATTCACCGCATTTTCGCCTGGCCACCCGCAGGCATTCCTCGACGGCTCCAGCGGCTCGGCGCTCGCGGCCTTGTACGGTCTGCTGGAAGAAGATGCCGAACAGGTGATTGCGGCGCTGGATGGGCGTCATTGCGTTCCATCCTGCCTGGGCCAGGGGCTGGCGGGCAAAGGCGGCCCGCAAAATGGGAGGCGTTTCGGTTTCGCCATCCATGGCGAGCATCAGGCTTTCGGCCATTTTTTTTGGCGCGTATCTGTCTGGTGACGCTGGATTTGGCCTGATCGACGAGCTGGCCAATGCCCTTTCGCTGCGACGGGCTCAGCCGCTCGAACCAGCGGCGGAGGCTGCGATCACGGTTCAGTGCCGGAGCAGTTCGGGCGGTTGGGTGAAGCTTCGCTTTTCCAGGTCGGGCTCGAGCTGAATGCGGACCGTATCGCCGGGCCGGGCTTTGGCGCCGGCCTGCATGCGCTTGTTGACCAGGAGCGTCAGACCGGAGCCTTTCGGGCCGGGAAAGAGCGTGGTGCGGAATGCGAATCCGTTGATCTCACCGGAGACGCGACGGTTGCGCCAGCCGGGCCAGGCTTTTTTGAGGTCCAATGGGATTCGCGCGATGACCCAATGCAGGTTGGTGCCGGTCGATTCCAGCACGGCGCGAAAGGACTTGAGCGTGTTCTTCATCGGGTGGGTCTGGTGTGTCGATGGAGGGGGTGCGTGCTCCACCGATGTCATCGACACTCTAAACTATCCTTTATGGATGTTCTCTACGGCCTCCACCCGGTTGAGGAGGCTCTCAAGGCCGGCCGCCGCCGCTTTGATCATGTCCTGGTGGCACGCGAGCGGCAGGACGACCGCCTCTCGCGGTTGGTGTCGGAGTGCCGAGAAGCCGGGGTTCGGGTGCGATCTGAAGCGCGCGAGCAACTGACGCACGTGGCGGGCACGACGGCGCACCAGGGAATTGTCGCGCTGGTGAGACCACAGGAATTCCTGGCCCTGGAGGATTTATTTGAACCTGCGGCAGGGCACGACGGCGCTGCCAGGCTGATTCTCGCGCTCGATGGAATCGAGGATCCGCAGAATCTGGGCGCCTTGCTGCGGGTGGCCGATGGGGCCGGGGTGGATGGGATCGTGCTGACGGAACGGCGATCGGCTCCGCTGAGCCCTGCCGCGGTGAAAGCAAGCGCGGGAGCGGCCGAGCATCTACGCATTGCGCGGGTGGTGAACCTGGTCCGTTCGCTTGAAGAACTGAAGCGCCAGAACCTCTGGGTGATTGGGCTCGAGGAGCGCGGCGAGACGGACTACGACCAGTTCGACCTGACCGGCAACTGCGTTCTGGTGCTGGGACGCGAAGGCGCAGGGCTGCACGATCTGGTGCGCCGCACCTGCGATCACCTGTTGCGGATTCCCATGGCGGGCGGCGTGAGTTCGCTGAACGTTTCCGCGGCAGGAGCCGTCGTGCTCTACGAAGCGTTCCGGCAGCGACGCCAGGCGAGGCGCGGAACGGGTGCCGTCGTCACGGCTCGCCCCGATGCGGTCGCCGCGTCCAAACCAAAGAAACAGAGAGGCCTCGGTTCATGAAGTTTTCTCTTGCCCGCAGAGCGGCGAGCATGATCGCCAGCGTGCTGATTAGTTCCTGCTGGGCACAAACGGCACCTTCCACGCCTTCGGAAGTGCAAACGCAGGAGCCTGTCTCGAGCGGGAAGGTTATTTTCTCGCGATCCACGGACGCCAACGGAAACGTGACAACGCAGGTTGGTCCCGCGGCAAACGCGCCGAAGATCGAGATGGCGAAAGAGCCCGTGGTCGACGACGATGCGCGGCGTGCCGCGACGATCACCGCACTGGATCTGGATGTGCGCCTCAATACGGCATCGCACCAGATTGCGGTTCGCTCCCTCGTGACGGTGCGCAACAGCGGCAAGGTTCCTTTGACGCATGTTCCGCTGCAGGTCTCATCGTCGCTCAACTGGGAGCAGATTCGCGTGACCGGGAAGAGCGTGTCGTTTACGGTTGCGACCTTGAATTCGGACGCCGACCACACCGGGCGGCTGCACGAAGCAGCCGTGCCGCTGGGGGAGCCGCTCGCGCCTGGCGCGACGGTGAATCTTGATGCGGCTTATTCCGGAGAGATTGTTTCCGCGGCACAGCGGTTGCTCGCCATTGGAACGCCGGAAGATCTAGCGGTTCATTCAGACTGGGATGAAATATCGGTTCCGTTTACGGGGCTGCGCGGATTTGGCAACGTGGTGTGGTATCCGGTGTCGAGCGTGCCAGAAATCCTGGGAGACGGCGCGCGCCTCTTCGATGAAATCGGACGGCAGAAACTGCAAATGACCGGGACGCACTTTACCTTGCACCTCACGGTCGAGTATCCGCACGGGCAGCCGCCGACGGTGGCCGCGATCAACGGGCATCAAGCGGTGCTCAGCGTGCACGATTCCGGCGGGCTCGATCAGGATGTAGCGGGTACGGCGACGGCCGGTGTCGAGAATCAGACGCTGGGCTTCGAGGCGCCGAGTATCTTCGTTGCGGATCGCAAACAGAATTCAGGCCAGCATCTCAGTGCGTGGGCACTCCCTGAGGATCAGGCCGATGTGCTTGCGTGGAACGACGCCGCATCCGCGGTGGCTCCGTTCATTCAGAACTGGCTTGGCTCGAATGTGCACTCGCAACTCATGCTGATCGATTTGCCCGATCCGAAGGATGCGCCGTTCGAGACGGGCAACCTGCTTGCGGTGAGCCTGCACGCGGTCGATGAAAACGGGCTCGAGAATGCCATGGTGCACGCGTTGACCCACACATACACACAGCGTGAATCTGAGCCGCCGCCGGCATGGCTGAGCGAAGGCGTTGCTGCGTTTCTCGAGTCGCTATGGGTGGAAAAATACCAGGGGCGCGAGCGGGCTCTTGATTTGCTTGAGGCGAATCGCGCGGCGCTCGCATTGGCTGAGCCATCGAGTCCAGGAGAGAGCGCAGGCGAGCCTTTGGCGCGGGCGATTTCGCCGGTGTACTACCGAACGAAGGCGGCCTACGTGCTGTGGATGCTGCGCGAGCTTGCCGGTGACGATGTACTGCGAACCGCATTGAAACAGCTCTACTCTGCGACACCGATTCAACCGGAGTCCGCGAAGAGCCCGGCCGGCAATGCGCTTGCCGATCTGCTGCGGCAGGCCGGCGTGCAGCGCGATCTTTCCTGGTTCTTTGCCGATTGGGTGAATGCCGATAAGGGACTGCCGGACCTGAGCATCACGAGCGTCTTTCCCAACGCGGCTAAGGGTGGAACGTATCTTGTTGCGGTCAACGTGGCGAACGCGGGGTATGCGGCGGCAGAAGTTCCTATCACCGTGCGAACCGCGAAGACCCAGGTGACGCAGCAGGTGATGGTGCCGGCACGCGGCAACGTGGTGCAACGCATCCTGGTGATAGCGCTGCCCACTCAGGTCCAGGTGAACGATGGGTCCGTCCCGGAAACGCAGGCCAGCGTGCACGTCACCGACATTCATGCAGACGCGGCATCGACCGCGAATTCAAGCAGCCCACCGCAATAAGGCAGCAACGCCGCGAACAGACAGAAGCTAGGCTGCCTGGATGCGGAAGCCGTCGGGATCCTTGCCGCGCACGCGCCGCCACCACACCTGGAAGTTCGGCACGTTTACGGTAATCAGGAAGAGGCGGCGTAACTTGCCCGGCGGGCAGCGCAGCGGTCGAACTCCGTGCCACGAATGCGGGGTGCGCTGAAAGAGCAGGCTGCCGTTGCCGCGCGGCTCGATCGAGGCCGCTGTTTTCAGCTGGTCGAAGCTTGGGCCGGAATGCGTCGGGAATTTGCGTTCGCTGTCGAGAATCAGGATCTGGCCGCCCCAGGCCGCATCCCAGTCGTCTCCGGTATTGAAGTAGAAGATGTGCGTCGCGAGCTTACGCGCCGCGTCGCAATGCGGCGACACCGCGCAGCCTTCCCACGCGTAGTACCACTCAAACGTGGGAATGAATGTGTGTGGCCCGAGCATGCGGCGAAGGAACGATTGATAGACGGGCCCCTTCAACTCGGCGATGAACTCCTTCCAGGGTTCAGCAATATCGAGTTCGGGATGGTAATGCAGCAGAAAGCGGTCGTGCGGAGCCTGGCCATAAGAGCGCTTGATGCCTACTTGTCGATCGAAGCCATCCACGGGCGGCAGGCTGGCGCGAAGCCGCTCGTAGCCTTCCGGCGTAAGAGGCTCCGCGATGTTGACCCACGGATACGGCAGCTGGTTTTGGAAGGCTTCCTGCGACAGCTCTTCGAGGCGGTTGCGATTCAGATATTCCATGTTGCGCTCCGGGCGGCCGCGTTCCTCATTGCGGCCACGGCAGTAGCGTGATGGCCGATGGGAACACAGGTCTGTGACTGCGAGCACGCTGGACGGGATCGTCCCGGGTGATGGATTCATCCGGTGCGACGCTCGCGCAATTCTGATGCTCCACCGCTGATCGGATTTTGAGAGATCGCGAGGCCTAGGGGCCCGCGACATACAGACTCTTTTGCTGTTCTTGACGCTTCTTTTACGTTCTGTCATGAAAGAATCTGGGAAGTGACCCGCGACATAGCGACCTCGATCCTTACCCCGGGACAGATGCTCGATCACTACCGGATCGAAGCAGTTGTTGCGCGTGGAGGCATGTCGGAGCTCTACAAAGCCACGGACACCCGATCGGAGCGTGCCGTGGCGTTGAAGGTTCCCCTCCCGGAGATGCAGGCGGACACAGTGCTCGTCGAGCGTTTCAAGCGCGAAGAGGAAATCGGGCAGCTCTTCGATCATCCCGGAATTGTGAAGACCTTCGATGGTGAGGAACGCAGCCGGGTCTACATGGTGCTTCAGTGGGTGGACGGGCGGCTTCTCCGCGCGATTTTGAATGAGGAAGGGAAGCTGCCGGTCGAGCGATCGGTTGCCATTACATTGCGAATCTGCGACGCGCTCGACACAATGCACAAGCATGGAGTGGTGCACCGCGACTTGAAGCCGGAGAACATCATGGTCGACGCCGATGATCAAATCAAGCTCATCGACTTCGGGATCGCCATGAAAGAGGATGCGCGGCGGCTGACATTCGTGAATTTGTCGGCAACGCTGGGGACTGCCGACTACATCGCGCCGGAACAGGTGAAAGGGCAACGTGGCGATCAGCGCAGCGACATCTACGCGACGGGAATCATGCTCTACGAAATGCTCACCGGACAGGTGCCATTTACCGGACCGAGTCCTCTGGCATCGATGAACGAGAGGCTGCTGCACGATGCTCCCGCTCCGAGGGACCTGAACCCGGAGATCTCGCCCGAACTGCAGGAGATTGTTTTTCGAGCGCTGGAGCGAGAGCCTCGCCACCGTTATGCGACCGCGAGCGAAATGGCGTGGGATCTCGAGCACCAGGAACAGGTCGGAATCGAAGAGCGTGTGACTGGGTCAGCAGCTCGCGGGGGCCGAAAAAGAGTGAAGCGTGAGTTGCTGCTCTACGTTGCGCTTGCGACCATTCCGCTTGTGATCTTCATCCTGATGGTGCTGGTCGCCAAGAAGTGAATGTCATCGGTAGGGATCGTCGCGATGAATCACGAATTCGGGATATGCGCCGCCGCCCAGTTCGTGGAGGTCCATGCCAAGGCGCTCGCCGTCCGCATCTGCGCGGAAGGGAACCACTCGATTGAGGAGCGACAGCAATAGATAGGTGACCGGCAGGAAGAGACCCAGGAGGGCGGCGATGCCGATCAGCTGAGCCAGCACCTGGCCCGATTCTGAGGCGAAGATGCCGGCGGCAAAGAGTCCCCAGAGCCCCGCTGCGCCATGGACTGTGATCGCGCCGGATGGATCATCGATGGAAAGCGCGAGCTCGAGCACTTCGACCAGCAGCGGGGTGAAAATGCCGGCGACGAGTCCCGCCGCCAGCGACTCAATGGGATTGGCGACGCCCGCGCATGCTGAGGATGTGACCAGGCCGGCTAGCCAGCCGTTGGCGCACAAACTGGCGTCTGGTTTGCCAAAGCGGATTCGAGTTACAAAGAACGTTCCTGCAAGTCCTGCAGCGGCCGAGAGCAGCGTATTGACGGCGACAACCGGAATGACGGACGGGGCCGCGCCAATCCACAGCAATGCACCGGTTGTATTCCAGGCGAGCCATCCAACCAGTGCGAGGAAGCAGCCAAAGAGAACGAAGACGGCGGAGTGTCCCGGCATTGCGGTAGAGACTTCTTCTTTGGGGAATTTCGCCTTGCGAGGACCGGAAAGCCAAACCACAACGAGGGCGGAAAGACCGCCCAGCGAGTGAGAGGCGCTCGCGCCACCTGCGTCTGCGAAGCCTGCGCCGAGGGAAAAATTGATTCCCAGTTGCGCCAACCAGCCACCACCCCAAACCCAGTGCGCGGCGGCGGGAAAAATGATGAGGGCAAGAACCGCGGCGGATGCGATGCCTCCCGCGAGCCTGAATCGGTCTGCGCCTGATCCCCAGGCAATCAGGACGGCCATCGAGACGGACAAAAACTCAAAAAGGATCGCGAGCTGTTCGTGGGGAGAGGCCTGCGCCAGACCCGCGAGAAGGAAGGGGCCATTTCCGAGCCAATTCCAGAGTTTTCCATCGAACTGGAAGGCATGACTTGAGGATCCACTCGCGAATCCAGAGCCGACGATGGCGAACGCGATGACTGCGACGGAGACCACTGCGAGGCTTCCCAGGAGGGACTGCGCAGCCGAACGAGAGCGTCCGAGGCCTGTATTCATCAGAGCGACGCCAGCCAGGGCCAGCGGCGCAAGCATGAGAAGCGCAAGCGCCAGCATATAAGCAGAGGATGAAAGCGGTGGTACCGCGGAGGGGCTCACGAGCGCGTTCCCCTGCTGGAGCGCATGTGGCCTCGAATGGCGACCGCGAAGCCCAGACATTCAACCGCCAATCCGCTCAGGATGAAGAGCGTCCGTGGCGTGGAGGGCGGAAAGAGCAGGATCGCGGCAACACACAGGATGAATCCCGTCGGCATGACCAGCAATCCCGCATATTTCATAGCCGTGTTCGGCGCCCCCGTTGTTAGTGCTCCCCTGAAGATGAATTGACCAGACCGGTGCGGCGATCCGGTTCTGCCGGGCGGAAAGAATGTCACTGCCCAATATATAAGGATTGTGTCTGGCAAGAGAGCATAAAACGGCGCAGTCAAAGCTGACTGCGCCTCAAGTTTTCCCGTGCCGCCGCAATCGCTGCGCTAGAACAGGTTCCAGAGCGACTGGTTGTAGACCTCGTGGTGGTACTGCACCTCGGAGGGCTTCACGAAGGTTCCCAGTTCGCGCGGCGAGCGGTCGGCAGCGGCCTGCTTCAGATCCACGTAGCGGCCCTGCACGTCGGCGCCCAGGATCTGTCCGATCCAGCTCGAGCCCTTGAAGTCCTCGATGGCCTGCTGGATGTGGTCGGGCAGATAGCGCTGCGCCTGGCGCAGGTTCTCGATCTTGGCCGTGGTGCCGTCGATGCCCGTC
>DATGFX010000044.1:0-119282 GCA_035308825.1 Occallatibacter sp.
TAGGCACGGCGACGGACGCGAGCGATCTCCTCGCAGTGGGCCCGCAACCTCGGGCAACGCGTGCAACCAATGATGAGCGCGTTCAGCTCTTCGAGTGCCGTTGGACCACTTGCCATACAGAACTCTAGAGTAGCTTCTTGGCCGAGACCGCGTCACCCCGCGCCATCCCGCGCTCGAGAACCGCGGGCTGGGGGGGCGACAGCTGAGCCCGGGCGGGAAAGAGGGAAGCATTACAATTGCGATATGTCGGAACAGAAGGCCCCGTTGTCATTGACCGAGAAATACGCTGCCGGCGCGCCTGTGGAGGGCATGATCCCCCTGATCGTGCCGGAAATCCGCGGGAATGAGTGGCGCTATGTTAAGGACTGCCTTGATTCAGGGTGGGTATCTTCCGTCGGATCCTATGTAGAGCGGTTTGAGCAGATGATGGCCACGCAGGTTGGTTCCGCATTCGCCGTGGCCACCGTGAACGGCACTTCGGCGCTGCATGTGGCCCTGCTGGTAGCTGGTGTGCGCCCGGATGATGAGGTGCTTGTCTCCACCCTGACCTTTATTGCGCCTGTCAACACGATTCGATATGTGGGGGCGTGGCCGGTTTTTATCGATGCTGAACCTGATTATTGGCAAATGGATCCTTCAGGTGTGCTGGAATTCCTGGAACGAGATTGCCAAAGCAAAGATGGAGAACTCTATAACAGGCGAACGGGGCGCCGGGTCTCCGCCATCATTCCCGTGCATGTGCTCGGTCATCCCGTTGACCTCGATCCGATTCTTGAGGTTGCGAGGAAATTTGGTTTGAAGGTGATTGAAGATGCCACGGAGGGGCTGGGCGCCACGTATAAAGGGCGGAGTATAGGCAGCTTTGGAGAGATGTCCTGCTTTAGTTTCAACGGGAACAAGATCCTCACCACAGGCGGGGGTGGGATGATCGTGACCGACGACGAAGAGCTGGCGCGAAAAGCGAAATATTTGACGACCCAGGCCAAGGACGACCCGATCGAGTACATCCATGGGGCGATCGGTTACAACTATCGCCTGACCAATCTGCTAGCTGCTGTGGGTTGCGCGCAGATGGAACAGCTGGATGCGTATGTGGCAATCAAACGGAGAATTGCTGCACGGTATGAGGAGAGATTGAAGGATGTTCGTGGCATCGTGCCGATGAGAGCGGCTCCGTGGGCGCAGAGCACCTTTTGGATGTATACCGTGCTGATCGACGAGCACGAGTTCGGCATGGATTCCAGGCATCTCTTGCGGAAGCTAAACTCGAAGAAGATTCAGAGCCGTCCGCTGTGGCAGCCAATCCATAAATCGCCTGCTTATGCCTCGATGTATGCAGTGGACCTGCCAGTTGCCGAGAGCCTGGCCCGGCAGGCCTTGAGCTTGCCTTGTTCTGTGGGGCTAACGGAATCCGATCAGGATCGGGTTATCGAGACGCTCACGCAGTAGCGCCATCATCGCCGATCCAACGTTGCGGACCAACTACCCCAAGAATGATCTGCTGGGTGGCCGCGGCGAAACGCAATCGGTGCTTTTTTGCTTTGCAGCCAATGTTCCGATACGGCCGACCCATTCGAGGATGCTCGCCGCAAGCCGGTCGAACTGCGACTGCGGCGTCGAAGCTCCTTGCGATCTTACATTGTTATCAACGATCGAAGTGCCTTCTGAAGTTGTAGGCCACGCCGACGGTGAGGCCGCGCGGATTGAGGTATCCACCATGGCCAAGGTCTGGCCAGAACTGATATTCGTAGTCTGCCCGGATCAAGATGCTTTGGGTGGCGCGTACGGTCGCGCCGCCGCCGAGAGTCTGCACAACGCGCGTGTCGTGGTGATAATTTGGGACATTCGGGATGGTGAAGTCAATGCTGCCAAATTGCGCCAGATACTTCCCGTAAGGCCAGACGAATCCACGGAACAAGGGCCGGAAGGTGTAGATGGGGCCGCCACCAGCCTCGTCGATCCGCAGATTCGGGACTCCTCCGTTCCGTCCGTAATTGAGGTCTCGGCCCTCTGCCTCAATGCCTAGCCCGTGCACCTGATAGAGGCTCCAATCTGCCCAAAACATGGGTCCCCTCAAATAACCAGTCCAGTCGGAGTTGTAGTTCGAGAAACCCACTCCCACGGTGAGCGGCAAACCATTCGCTGAGGCTTCCGGCGCAACCTGCGGGTACGCCGGAATGGCTGCAATCACAACGAGAGCTGCAAGAAGTATTTTCAGGCTCATTGACAGTCCTCCACTGAGTTCGCGGGTTCCAACGGCGCGATCAATCCAAGGTCCAGGTCGCGACTGATTCCCGTTTACCGTACACTGATTGTCCGTGTCACGATGGGCACGTTTTGAGCCGCACAGCAACTGGACTTCGCTCTTTGGGCAAGTGTCCTTTCGGACTTGAGCAAGGGAAGCCACCCAAGCAGCGCTTTGATGAAAGTATACTTATCCCTGGCTTGCGGGAAACGAAGATCGGATGGTTGAACACTCCAAAGGTCACTGCCCCCGATCAGGTTCGATTTGTGGCCATTGCCCCATGGGCGGTGATACGCTCAGAACGCGGAACGATCGACCGCTTTCCCTGGCGCACCGATCCTGCTTTTGGGGTGGTTCGCGATCACCCTTTGCGGGTTGGATCATCCAATACATTGCCACATGTGCCCAAATGGTTCTCTCCGATATTGCCGCTCTGATAATGTTTTCTGTGCATCCTGGTTTCGATATTGGCCGAGGAAGATTTGCGGATTTTAAGGGCAGAGGTCGATCCACCGAAGGGCTCGCACCGGACGAGCGGACGACCCCAAACAGCATCGCGCGGGTTCCGCCGATTTGCAATTCGTGTTTCCAGGGGCCGTCGAGCCCTGGAGTCGATTCGGAATCCGGCAGAAAAGGAGATTCGGCAATGTATCAGAGATGTTTTAGGGTGCTATTTGCTTCGCTTTTGTTGAGCGCGGCGATTCCCCTGTTTTCCCAGGTCGTTCCCGAAGCCCAGGAATTCGGTCTTCCCATCAGGCTGGGAGTCGGTTATTCGAATTATGGAAGCGATTGGCACGGAGGTACTCCGGCGCGGACTCACACCGACGGTAATCGCTTAGGCGGCCCGGCAGTTTGGATCGACTATGACATCCCGAGATTGCCGCCTTCCTGGAGCGGCTTTCAAATTGAGGCCGAAGCGCGGGACTTGGGCTTCAACCGCACTGGAAACGATCCGACGCTTCGCCAGTACACCTTCGCGGGTGGGCTCAACTACGCCTGGCGCTACGATCCAGTTTTCCATCCGTATGTGAAGTTCCTGACCGGTATCGGCAACGTGGATTTTGAGAGTGTCCTGCCATACTATCGGAAAGATTCGAGGATATTCTATGCGCCGGCTGGCGGTATAGAAGTGAGGGCCTACCAGAGGCTCTGGATCCGGGGCAATTATGAGTATCAGTTCTGGCCCGACTTTTTTGGCTATCACACGCTCAATCCGCACGGCTTCACGATCGGAGTGTTTTACGACAACACTAAGTACGCGCTTGCCAAGATGCGTTATTGAGACTGGTCTACGGCAGAAATGCAGAGCGGCGAGTGGT
Organism: Occallatibacter sp.; assembly: GCA_035308825.1. Taxonomy (GTDB): domain Bacteria; phylum Acidobacteriota; class Terriglobia; order Terriglobales; family Acidobacteriaceae; genus Telmatobacter. The sequence goes on from DATGFX010000044.1 coordinate 3,565, forward strand.
TGAGCTACCCGGCACGTCAAAGTCAGTTGCAGGACTCTTGCTTTCAGTGCTTGATGCCTTCGCTTCGAGCGATTTTGATCGCGGTGAGGCCGAGGATACGGAGGTCGAACCCGAACGACCGTCGAACCAGATACTCATAATCGAATTCAACCTTGGTTGGGATCGGAAGGTCATCACGTCCGTTGACTTGAGCCCAGCCGGTTAATCCTGGAACGAGTTGATGGATGCCGCGCTCGGTGCGCAGGGCGACCAGGTCATCCTGATTGAACAGAGCGGGACGCGGTCCCACAAAGCTCAACTCGCCACGGAAAATGCTGTAGAGTTGAGGCAATTCATCGAGACTCGATCGCCGGAGGAAGCTACCGATTGGTGTCAAATGAGTTGATGCGTCGGAGAGCAAATGAGTAGCGACCTGTGGCGTGTCAGTCCGCATACTGCGGAACTTTGGCATGAGAAATAGTTTGTTTTCTTTTCCCACGCGGCTCGACCAGTAGAGGACAGGCCCTTTCGAAGTCGCCTTAATGGCTAAGGCGACGATGAGGTACAGCGGAGCCAGCAACAAAATGAGCAGAGAAGACAATGCGATGTCGAGAGTCCTCTTATACCAGGTCACTGAATCGCTCCGAGACTTTGTCAAAGAAGAGAGCGGCGCTCATCGCTTTGAGAACTGAGGGGCAGTCCAGGCCGCCTTTTCGGCTGGAGAGCGGCGACTTCTCGTTGCATGCCTTCAGCAAGAGATATGGAAGGAGAAAAGCTGAACTCTCTTTCAAATGTTGTTCCGTCGAAGACATCTTCGTGAACAAACTTCTCAATCTTTTCGCCCAATTTCCAAGGATCCATAACTAAACGGGAAAGACCGGCAACGGATTTGACCAGCGCTAAGGGTAGTTTTCGACGGGGGACGGGACAGTCAAGGGCTTGGCAAATCGCGGTTACAATCTCTCGCATGCTCGCTGGTCCAGGAGAGACGTTGAAGATTTGCACGCCGCGAGCGGGGATATCCAATGGGAGCAGGCAGGCTCGAGCCGCATCTCTCTTGTAAATGAGGCTCTTTTTATTCTGTCCGGCCCCGGCCCAGAAAAACCGCTCTTGTTCGATCGCGCGAATCAACTTAGATACGTTACCCCGGTCGCCCTCGCCATACACCGTAGCAAGACGAAGGATTGTCAAAGCGCCGTAATCGGAAGGAAAAAGATTGATCGCACTGACTTCAGCTTGTCGTTTGCTGACAGCATATGGGGTCTCAGGGCTACACTCTCTCGTTTCGTCACGAACCGATCCATTGCCGTTACCGTAGACCGACACAGAACTGAGAAGGACGAGATGTGAGACGTTGTTCTCTCTGGCTGCCTTTGCCACATTGGCAGTGCCCGCGCCATTGATCATTTCGAATTGTTCCACATCTTTCGCGCGTGCACCGAAGACGTGCGCCAACCCCGCCGCATGTACGACCGCCGCCGCGCCGGCGCAAGCCCTCTGCGCCAAAGAGACATCGCAAATGTCACCCACGAATTGCTGAATGTTCTCCTCATAAGCCTGCCGTCTTCGGCAAAGAGTGCGCACTTGCCAGCCCGACGTCAGTGCAAGCGAAACCAGGGCTGAGCCAATAAAGCCCGAAGCACCTGTGATCAGTAACTCGCGCGAATCTCTCATGATGAAGAACGCAGGCCCTCGATCAGTATCTTGTAGGATTCGAGAATGTGGTTTCTTGTGTACTTGTTCTCGACTGCCTGACGCGCCCGCTCTCCCATTCTTCGCAGTAACTCTCGATCGCCATGCGCCTCGCGCAAGGCAGAGGCAAGCTGGTCCGGATGCCCAGGGGGGATAACCCAGCCAATGTTTTCCTCCTTTACAACGATCGCGATCTCAGAATCTTCATCGCAGACAACGACCAAAGGTTTGCCAGCTGCGAGAGCATTGTAGGTCCGGCTCGGAACAGAGATTCCACTCATTCCAGAAGACAGTGTATTTAGCACGACATCGCACGCATTTTGTACTTTGCACGTCTCTCCGCGAGGTAGAGGATCGATAATCGTGATGTTATCGAGTTTGCGCGCGTCCTTCTCTGCTACGACCCAACTCTTCCTTGTTCCCCACCCGATGACGAGGAAATGGATTTGCGGATCGTGCTTCAGGATGTCAGCTGCCGCGATCAAATCTTCGACGCAATGAGGGCGTCCGATATTTCCCCAAATCTGCACCACGAAACGGTCTGTCAGGCCAAGGGACGCAAGCAAAGAGTTCTCAGATCTCGATGTGGGCGAGATATCGTCTGTATTCGCCCAATTTGGCGCGACAGAGACGCTGGAGTTCCTGCTCGGCATCTTTTGCGCGATCAGCCTCTGCATATCTCTGCCAATCACAACAACGCGATCAGTGCTGTGGTATAGCCAGCGGCTGACTCGGTCGAGTGCGCGGAAGAAGATCGACCTCGGTTTCAACATGCCCAATCGCACCAATATCTCAGGGTAGACGTCATGTACCAAAAGAATGGATCTTGCACCCTTGAGACGGATCGCGATGGACACGAGATAGGGAAGCAGGGGCGGGTTCGTGACCATGACGACGATATCGCCGCGGCGAAACTCAACAAGCGCCCAGTAAAACGTTGAGAGACTAATCGTAATGAGATTGATGATCTTGAACGCGGCTCGATTCTTGTCCAGCGTGGATGCGGGGCAACGATGAATGGCGACCCCGTTCCTTATTTCACGGCCCGGGGCACGCACCCCGCGGGACCAATAGCTTGGCTGCCCACAGAGAACAGCGACGTCATAAGTCTCGGCAAGTCCCTCTGCAAGGCCAGTTAGAAAATAACCGGTTGATGTTAATTCAGGATAATAGAGCTCGGAAACTACCCAAACGCGCCTCTTGTCGAGACGTTTTGGCAGGGAACTCACGTTGCCATGGGAATCTGATTTCACTGAGAACCGATGATGCCGGAATAGGGAGGTCTGGAAGGGATGCTGTAGCTCAGAAAGATGAAAGTCTGTATTACCCTGACGCGTACTCTCTCCACACGACACGTCTCACATAATCGACATAGCTCATGACAATGCGAGCGACCTTTTCCGACACATTCGGAGCAGCATAATCAGGCACGATGCGAACGGTGCGGTTGGATCCGGTGGCTTGCGAGTCGAGAATCCGCAGCGCCTCTACAACTCGCTTCGGATCGAGGCCGGTCATCATGACGGCTCCCTCTTCCATTCCCTCGGGTCTCTCGTGCGCCTCCCGGATATTCAAAGCGCGGAAGTTGAGGATCGAAGCCTCTTCCGTAATGGTGCCGCTGTCGGAAAGTGTGGCCCGGGCATTCATCATGAGGTGTACGTATTCAGAGAACCGCATTGCCTTGACCGGGCGGACGCTCCCGGAAAATGTGATACCTTCTGCATCCAGTCTCTTTTGAGTGCGCGGGTGCACAGACAGGACAACCGGCAGACGGTACGTCGAGGCGATCGTCTCGAGAACCTGCACCAGCTTCTGAAAGTTCTCAGCGGAATCGATGTTTTCTTCTCGATGTGAACTTGCGATGAAGAATTCATTCTTTTCGAGCCCAAGCCGATTGAGGATGTCGGAGCGGTCGATCTTGTCTCGATAGTAAGAAAGGACTTCATACATCGGACTACCTGTCTTGATAATCCGATCCGGCGCGATACCTTCGCGCAGGAGATACTCTCGAGAAATACTGCTATATGGCAGATTGATGTCGCTGATGTGGTCGACAATCCTTCGATTGATTTCTTCGGGGACGCGCTCGTCAAAGCAGCGATTTCCGGCCTCCATATGAAAAACAGGAATTCGCAGTCTTTTCGCTGCTATCGCCGCGAGGCAACTGTTGGTGTCGCCCAGAATCAGTACGGCGTCAGGCCGTTCCTTTGCAAGGACATCACTCGATTTCGAGATCACCATTGCGATTGTTTCAGCGGGAGTGGCACCAGCCGCGCTGAGGAAGTGATCAGGCGGACGCATTTCCAGATCCTCAAAGAAGACCTGGTTCAGTTCATAGGCATAGTTTTGCCCGGTATGAACCAGGCAATGCTGAGTATAACGATCCAAGGCTGCAATGACCCGGGATAGGCGGATAATTTCCGGCCGAGTACCCACGATCGTAGCGACTTTCATGCTTTCTCCGCTGTCACTTCCCTTGCCTCAGTCTGAACGTCAACGGGCAGAAAATATGTATCCGGATGATCCGGATCGAAAACTTCACTCGACCAGAACAACGTTACCATCTCATCCGGTCCTACGTTTGTAATCGAATGCGTAAACCCAGGGGGGATATCGATCACCTTGTACTCGTGCCCGCTGACAAGATATTCCGCAATCTCGCGATCGGAGACTCCACGCATGCGAATGAGTCCAGTTCCTTGAACTACAAAAAACTTTTCGGTCTTTGTGTGATGATAGTGGTTTCCTCGGGTTATCCCGGGATTGGTTCGCGAAACAAAAACCTGTCCCAGATGCGGCTGTTTAAGGAATTCAGCCAGGCTACCGCGGCTATCCGCGCGAATCGCGAGCTGATTCAATCGGCAATCGTCGGGAACGTGAGACAAATAGGTAGCATAGAGCGCTCGGTTGAAGGAATCTGCAAAATCCGGCAGAGCAAGCGTAGTCCGCATGTCATGAAACGCTTGAATGCGTCCCGCGAGGTCTCCCAGTTGGATTCTGTAAGTGGGAATGCTACGCAACGGTGAATTCGAGTCGCCGGTTTGCTCAATTTCCAGGGTGAACGCTTTCACGACATCATCCACGTAGCTGAGCTCGAGCTGGCGTGCGGGATCATTGACCTGAATTGGCAAATCGTGAGCGATGTTATAGCAAAATGTCGCAGTGACGGAATTATAGTGTGGGCGACACCATTTACCGAAAATGTTACCCAATCTGTAGATTCGAACCGCGGCCCCTGAGGCAGCAGCGTATTGACGCAGCACTGCTTCTGCTTGCGCCTTACTCTCTCCATATGGATTGGCAAGAGAAGCCTGGATGGACGAGCTGAAGATAATTCGTGGCGATCTACCTGCTTGCAACAGAAGTTCACAAAGCTCGCGCGTTAGACTGACGTTGCCTGATTCAAACTCTTCCGCATTTTGGGGGCGATTTACGCCCGCCAGATGGAAGATGACATCGGAGCGAGTTGCAGCAGGCAATGCCTGAGCGATATTCTCGCGACCGACGATCTCAACTTCACAGTCATGGCGTTGTTCAAGATGGGCAGCGAGGTTACGACCCAAAAATCCGCGTCCCCCTGTAATGAGAATTCTGGTCATGCGTACACCAGTTTTCCGTTCATGGCATCCTGGACGCATGGCAGTTGCAGCAGGAGATTCATCATTGCGGGCACGTCAAGTTGCTCAGTGTTGTGAGAATTGTAATCCGCCGCCGCCGAAACGGCCGTTTCTCCCGTACTGAAGAATTTTGAGTAGTTCAAGTCGCGGATATCGGCTGGAACGCGATAGTACGCGCCGAGGTCCTCTGCCTGCGCCATCTCTTCGCGGTTAAGCAGCGTCTCAAATAGCTTTTCTCCGTGTCTCGTTCCGATGATCTGGATGGGATTGTCAGCATTCAACAGCCTGAGGAGCGCAGTTGCAAGCGTCCCGATGGTCGCGGCGGGAGCCTTTTGCACGAAAATGTCGCCCGGCTTTCCTTCGGAGAAGGCGTATAGGACAAGGTCGACCGCTCCCTCGATGGTCATCATAAAGCGCGTCATCTTCGGATCAGTTAAAGTGAGCGGCTTGCCGGCCTGAATCTGGCTCAGAAGCAAGGGAATGACTGATCCGCGGGAAGCCATGACATTCCCATATCGTGTTCCGCAGAAGATTGTGGAGGTTTCCCCATGCATGCGTGCTTTAGCAACCATGCACTTCTCCATCAATGCTTTCGACATTCCCATTGCGTTCACCGGGTACACAGCCTTATCCGTGCTTAAGACAATTACCTTGCTGACGGAACAAGCGAGCGCGGCTTTCATCACGTTTTCGGCGCCCAATGTGTTTGTCTGCAACGCTTCAATGGGGAAGAACTCACATGACGGAACCTGTTTCAGCGCCGCCGCGTGAAACACCATGTCCACTCCATGCATTGCCTGCAGTACGCTATCGTAGTTGCGGACATCACCAAGAAAGAACTTTACGGCAGCGTTCTTCAAGCGCCCCCGCATGTCATCCTGCTTCTTCTCATCTCGGCTAAAGATGCGAATTTCGCGGAATCCTGTCTGAGCTGCCATCTCGACAACGGCATTGCCAAACGTGCCCGTACCACCTGTAATCAATAGGGTGCGTCCGTCGAACATAAAACCCTCCTTCGCGGTTACAGCATAGGAATTGGAACCAAGATGCTGACAGCGGATGTGCGGCGATCCGACGTGAGAAGGCTCACGAAGAGATACTGCTCAATCTACCTGCTGGTTCGTCACAAAGAGATACTTGAATAAACTCGCCAAGCCTAGTCGCCTGCGCCATGTAATAAAAGGTTTCTCGAAACGCTTTCCTACACCCGTCCACGTATTCTGGCGACTTGCTTCGCAATTTCTCAACGGCATCCAGTATTGCTTCTGAATCCATGCTGGACCCCACGAATTCCCCCGTTACGCCTTCGCGCACGAACTGATCGAAGCTGCCGACTCTGGTCGCTAAAACGGGGGTACCGGCCATGAACGCTCGAGGCAGAACTCCGCTTTGAGTGGAGCGGCGGTAGATATTCCAAACGCCAAAGGAGCTTAGATAATGATCGTTAATCTCCTCGTTGGAGAGCTTCCTGCCATGATGTATTTCAATTCGCGCGTCCTCAGCGAGGCGCGCGAGTTCCCGGTCAGAGGCCAATATAGGCGCCAAATCGACCGCCGTTGCGATCTTGAACGGTATGGAACTTCCTTTCCTGATTGCATATTTTGCGAATGCTACGAACTCGTCGAAGCTGTGCGCTCGGCAAGCGGTCCCGATAAATCCAAAGCTCCGCTTTTGGTCTCGTATCTGCCTGATTCGATTTTCGCCGGTCTCATCATCGAAAAGGAGCGGCACGTCGCAAACATTGCTGTTATATCTTCGATAGTGACGTTCGTACAGGGAGAGTGCGTATGAAGAACACACAATAACACCTGATGAACGACGTAGAGTCTTGATTGAGAATATGGTCGAGAGGATGAATTTTATGGTTTTTACCCAGCCTTCGGTGTTTATCAGGCTCGGACTCCACAATGGCTCTGGTTCGTGGAATACATAGAAGACCTTCGTATGGTTTGCGCGCAGCAGATCAAGAATTTTCGGATTTGTTATCGCCGAATTGCAGATGATTGCAATCGCGAAACGCGGATGGCCGCCTGAGAAATAGTGTGCGGCATCAATTTCCACTCCTACTGAAGAGAAAGCCGAGAAGGAGAAATACTTCTTATCCAACACAAAACTCACTTCAAATCCAAAGGCGCGCAGCAGCTTCCCATAGGCAAACAGGTGCGAAGCATGCGCCGGCGAGAAGTACAAGGAGATGACAGCCGCGGATCTCTCAGCTTTTTGGGAACGGGGAAAATTCATGACTCGTGCCTCTCACTAGTAATGCTCCGGTCGGCTTCGACTAGATTCGAACCGCGGCACAGATGTACGCCTCACCCAATCTCCAAGGAAAGTGTCCGCAAAAGAAGCTCGGAATCCAATGTATAAGTCCAAACGGCATTTTGTTTAGAGGAGGAATGCCGGACAGGCCTGTTGTTCCGTGCCGCGTAACGCGAAAACCGGATTTTCCAACCAGATCGCTCCAAAAGGAAGGTCCGTGCAGGGAAACATGGGTTGGATCGCTGTATCCATTCCAACGCTTTCCCATCACTTTGGCGCCGAGTCCCTCGCTATTTGGCGTGGCAATCACCAGGAGGCCTTGTGGCCTCAGGATTCGGTGCGCCTCCCGAAAAAACACCTCCGGTTCGTTCAAATGCTCCACGACGTGGAGCGCAAAAGCAACGTCCACCGATCCGTCCTGCAGCGGAATTGAAGAAACGTCGCCTTTAAGAGCGGTCATCCGCTTGCAGCGGGATTTTGCGACTGACAGCAGAGCCTCGCTTTGATCGACGCCGATGAGATCCGCGTCGACCCCCCAAGTTTCGCAACATTGAAGAAGGAAGCCAGGACCACATCCGATGTCAACAATTCGAAGCCGTGAGTCGTTTTGAGTTCTGCTGAAATGCTTGAGTTCGCGTCTCCAGAGGTCGTAAGTGAGTCGGTTGAACAACTGATTGGCTCTGCTTCGAATCGTTCCATCAGCGTGCCTCGGCATATAGCGGCGAGAATCGTTCATTGAAAAGCTTCTCCGTGAAGGTGACGATCGGAATCTTTGCCGCTGTCATCGAGAAGCGACGCATAAAGAGAACATGCTTGTTTGGCAACCGAGTCCCAGGCGAAATGTTCGCGGACAATCGATCTGGCTGCCTGTCCCATTTCGTTCAGCGTAACCTCTGATGTAGCCATTGCCTCGCGCAAGGCCGCCTCGATTGATTCCAGGTCGACATGCACTTTCCAACCATATCTGGCACTGGTCTTGACCGGTAATGTCCATCCGTCGGTGATCAGTACAGGTTTGGCATATTCCATTGCCTCCAAGACGGCAATGGGTAGCCCTTCGCTGTGGGATGGAAGCACAAACAGCGATGCAGAGGTGAGCGCACATGCCTTATCGTGGCCATACACTGGCCCTATGAGCTTTACCGAATCGTCGAGTTTCAAATCTTCGATGAGCCGCCGAACCTCATGGAGATGACCCTTCTCATCACCGCCCGCAATCAGCAATTTCCATTCTGGTGTGGATTTTACGACGGCCGCGAAAGCCCTTAACAGCATCGGCAGGTTCTTTTTGGGTGCAATCCGAGAGAGAAAGAGCATCACTCGAGAGCCCGGTGCAACTTCGTGTTTTGCGCGAAAAGCTGAGACTTCTGTCTCAGTGCAAGGCGACGCTGGATTCATTCCGTAAGGGAGCACTGCCACTCGGCCGGCATAGCCAAACTCCCGTATAGAAGTCTGTTCCTGTTCACTCAATGCACACACGCAGCTAACTTCCTGGAGGTTTCGACGCGCGAATAGCATCGAGGCGATAGCTTTCTTCCTATGTGACACCCCGAGCGCATAGGGCTCCAGCTCTCCGTGCGGCATGAAGACCTGTGGACATTGCAATCGGCGCCTGAGCTTTCCCGCCAGATACGACATATATGTCCACATCCCATGCGAATGGAGAATTACCTTTTGTTCATGAGTGACTTTCAACAGCCGACTAAGCAGAAATGGCGAGAAACGGAAGCGCGGATGAATGATTAAGGATGCCCTGATTAGCCTGTCGCGAGGGAACCCTGCTTCCTCACAGGCCGCATACGCATCTTTCTCCTCATCCACCGAGACCAAAAAGACATTTACCCCGGCTCGCCACAGGGCGGCAGACAAGTTTGATATACCGTAGCCTGCCCCAAAAGAGCTCCGACCGAAGGACGAAACCATTTGAAGTACGGTGACCCCATCGAGCGCCGCTGCGCCGGTTCCAGCCTGATCAGACATCAATCATCACCATCCCTGTTTTCTGGATCTCCCGGTTCCAGCCGCACAGCGCGGCTATTGAGCAATGCGCTCTCAGTCTTCTTCGCGGGCCAATCGGCGCGACCGCTGCTCTTTTTCCAAGAAGCGATCCGTAGTCCGGCATCCTCATCGGAAATCGTCTCTGAGTAGCGGCTTTGAGGTTTGCCGCTTTGCGACCAAGTCTTCGAGACTTGCCATGATCCTCGCGGCGCATTGTTGAGGAGAGTATTCCTCGGCAATGCTCACGGCATTCCGGCCCATCGTTCGCAGTTCTTCGATGGATAGGTTGCAAACCTTAAGCATCGATTCGGCAAACGCGTTTGTGTCCTCTGCGCCAACGATCCACCCTATTCCATCTCGCGCAAGGTCAATCGCACATCCGCATCGATCTGACAAAATCACGGGCATGCCGACACAAAGGGCTTCGTTCGCTACAAGTCCCCATGGCTCAGAAAGGCTCGGCAGGACAAGGCAGTCACATTCGGCAAGCGTCATACATACCTCTTCCTGTGTTTTGGCCCCACCGAATACGACCGATTCGCTCAATCCCAAGTCGCGCGTCCTTTGCCTTAACATTGACTCGTCCGGTCCGTACCCGACCAACAGAAGCTCCGCCCTGATCCTGGTCTTGCTTTGAACGATCTGGAACGCTTCCATGAGACGAGTCAGATTTTTCTCTGGAGAAAACCGGCCTACATAAATGAATCGGCGAAAGTCCGAATGGAAGACCGCTCTTCTCTTGGAAAAGAGCTCCCAATCTACCGTGGCTCTCTTTTCGACGATCTCATACGACTTCATTCCGAGTTCTTCCAGGTACTGCCGGTTCGAGGTCCCATATACGTGGCCAACATCGCATCCATACAGGAATATCCGTTTTAAGAATTCCTTCACCGGGTAATGGGGACGATCAAAGGCATTCGACTCAAACCACAATGCTACCGGTTTGCCTATGATCTTGGCCCACGCCAGCATCGACCAGGTGGGCAGGTAGTTGTAGCCGCTGATAATGACGGCATCCGGGAGACATTGTGAAGCGACCTCCACGGCTCGCAAAGCAGTGGAGAATTGCGGCAACGATTCAATGCTTCCTTCCGAGAGGAAATGGGAGCGATAGGCGCTACCGACTTGATGCATTGCCGCGGTGCGCTGGTTGCTGGATCGCGCAGCGAAAAGGACATCAACCTCCGCTCCCAATTGCGCCATGGCAGTAAAGAGAAGATGCTTGTAGTGGATGGGGTGGTTGTGAAGGACGACCAAGCGCATGATCAGATAGGCCTCGTTCTTGCGGGATGCATCGCGGCCTGCCGCAGCGTCTCGCCCCGCTGCACGATGCTGTTGCTCAACCCCATGCTGATGAGAGCCGCCACTGTTAATGGCAGGTAAGTTATGAAGGGATAGGTAAAGATTGATTCAAGACCGTCCCTGTAAACCTGGATCATGGATACCAGGAATACCAAGTACAAAAAGCGACCTGACGAGATGGTTGAGTGAGCCCGGACCCGGTCGTAGCCCGCCTGCATCAGAAAGATATAAAGAAACGGAAGGACGGCACATCCAAACCACCCGAAATTTACATACGACTCGCCAGAGAATGTTGGAACCGCGCCATAATAAAATGGCCGCTGGGAACTCGACAATTCGAGTTCCCAGTCGTTCATACGGGGCTTATCGGGCCAAGTGAAGCGCGGAATTGGAATATACAGGAGCGGAAGAAGGGTCGCTCCATAGAAACGCTTACCCGCTTCGTCGGAAGCAGCCATGTAGCTGGCCTGCATATCGAAGAACTCCAGGTCTCCGAGGGATTGGGTTCTAAGGGAATCATGAAAGTAGTCATTCCCGCTCGCAATTGCCTCACTTATGCTGCTCCCCGATCGAATTGCATTTGCAACGGGTTTGAAGACGAACCACACCAATGCGAGAGCAATCAAGACCGGAACTGCCTTCGGAGGGATATTATTCTGGTTGCGCCAGGTTTGATACACCAGAAATGCCAGGAGGAGGCCTAGCACAAAAGCCGATCTCTCAAGATTGATTGAGCTCAGTGTCAACAGCGCAGCAAACAGGGCCGTCCGCCAAAAGTTAAAACCTCGCAATGCGAGCTGAAGGATGGCGCCTTGCATGGCAAACCCGGCAATCACAATCGGATAAGCAGATTCTTCAAGGCGCCCGATGTCGATGGCTGAGATGTCCTGTCCTCTCGCTTTTAGCGCTGTAGAGACGTAGCCAAATTTGAGAAGCGCGTAAGTTCCAATCACAAGGCAGAGAACAGAGATGATCTGTCCAAGGAATGGGTCCAGCGGAGTCGAATTACCCCCCGTCTCTCGATGAAGTTGCTGGTTCCGTTGTGCCTGATGAGCCACAAGAAGGGTTGCGGCCATCACTCCGATGAGGCTGATATCGGAGGCAATGGCTGCATTGACCAGTTCAGTGTCGGATCGTATTCCGAGTAGCGGAAGCGATTCAACTCCAAGATTCAACGTGACCAGTCGAAAAGTCACAGTGTAGGCGTGCATTGCAAGCCACCAGAAACTGGGATTGAATATGCTTCGCTCAGACACCAGCCAGAGACACCAGGCGGATGAAATAACAAATAAAGCATCGAGCGTTAACGCCATTCCAAGGTTCATTCTCAACCCTTTGAAAACTGATCGGACCTCATGCTGCTGTTCAATGTGCTCTTGAACTGTTCACGCTTGTAAGATCACATGGTCAATGCCGTTGCCCTGACACGTTGCTCCGAGCCGACCACTGCATTACATGCCGCCCTGAGGTCACTACGAAATCTGCGCCACGTCATTGCTTCGGCTAAGTTTCGTGCTGCCCCTCTCAATCCCCTCAAGAGGTCGACATGACTGAGCCAATAATCGAGCCGCGAAGCCAAACCCTCCCAATCTCCAGCCGTGAACAAGAATTGATCGTTCCACCCCCGCAGGAGATCGGGGCCAGCGGTGGCATCGCTGCACAGGATTGGGGTTCCGCAAGCAAGCGCTTCGAGCAGCACCAGGCCGAAGCCCTCCGCGATGGAAGGAAGCACCAGAAGGTCAGAGCGATTGATCAACGCAACCAACTCTGTCAATGTAAGTCGTCCATACCAGAATAAAGGTCCGCCGCCCACCTCGCGCTTGTGAGCCATCGATCCAGAAGCGATGTGGAGTTCTCCCTCGTGGCTGCCCAATCTCTCCCATACCTCGAGGAGTTTTGTGAACCCCTTACGAGCAGTGGGTTGGCCAATAAAAAGAATTCTTGGCTTTCCAGTCGGCGCGGTTCCGTCATTCTTAAACACGGAAGAGTCGACCCCGTATGGGACGATGTGGATCTTCTCTGGATTCACACCCACGTGCAAGAGGGACTTCCGGGTGAAGCTGGAGGTCACTACTACGAGATCCGCATCGAATGATTCCCGGCCCCAGCGTCTTAAAAGATCCTCTGGAGCTTTCATCTCACTTTCAGAGAGAAAGGGATCTGCATCGCCCTCTTCCAATGCGTTGGTCCGATAGAGCTCCCGCAGGAACCAAGGATGCGGGTGTATCTGGAACAGTACAGTTGTTGTATTGCCCTTGAGTTGAGGAATCGCCGCCCAGCCGTTGTAGCTGGTGATCAACAAAGACGATTCGCTTTCAGCGGCGAGGCGCCCCGCATACTCTCCCACATGCTGATCTAACTCGAGCTCTCGCTTATCCGAACGTAGAATTCTGTTCAGCGCTCCCTTGAATTTGACATCCTTAACGCAAGTCGACGGAAGTTCGGTGCGATACCTTTGCGTCAAGGTTGATCGAATGCGTCGTGGCGAGTGTCTTAGGACGGAACCCAGGATAGAAGAGTCCATTGGGCTATACCAGTCGGTGACGAATCTATAAAGTTGACCAACCTCATGAAAAGCGATTGGTAACTCATATCCGTCCCGCGCGCCGCAATGTGCCACAACCCAGTGAGGTTCTGATTGGATTAGATTGGTCATAGCCTCGATTTGGACGCAACACTTGCGATTCCGCTTGTCCCCTAGCACTTGAACGAAAGAGCGGCATTGTCCTTTTCCGATTCTGTCGGTTCGCCGGTTAATGCATCATAGAGGCGATCGCTGTATGCATCGAGAGTAAAGTCTTTGGCCCTCTCCATTGCATGTTGTGACATCTGCTTCAGCAATGAAGGATCAGATGCAAGCCGGTCAAGCCGGTCCGCAATGGCACTACCGTCGCGTATCGGAACAACAAACCCTTCTATTCCATCTCGAATGGCAACCCCGGTATTGGGTGTCGTAATGATCGGCAGACCCGCGGCCAGCGCCTCAAGCAGCACAACTCCAAACCCGTCACAGATCGATGGAAAGAGGAAGACATCCGCCCACTCGAAATGCGCCCTGACCTCGGTGCGCGGAACAATCCCCACCAGATCAACATTCTCGCGAAGCTGCTTCTCTGCGGATGACGACAAGGCTGAACTGCCCACAAGCCTGAATTCAAACCCGCTACGCAAGAGTTTTGCTGCCTGGAGTATGTATTGAGGTCCTTTCTGCAGCTTTACACCGGCGACCGTCAACACTCTGAGTGGCCCCGTGCGCTCGTTGCGCACAGTCTGCTTCAATGTTCCGCCGATGCCATAAGGCACGATCACGAAGCGATCGGGCGGGACGCCAAGCGTCTCCAGGCCCCTGGCCACAAACTGCGAGGGCACAACGATCCGGTCCGCAGTCGCCCATTCGATTCTCTGCAAAGCGGCGAATTCCTTCAATACTTCGTCGCAATTCGCATTTGTCTCCCAGTCTCCATAGTTCGAAAATTCCTGGTCCATGATGTTCTGTTCAATTTCACAGGGAGCAGCGGGAAGTTCCACCACAGTCTGCAAGCCGCGCGACTTGGCAGCCTGAATGATCTCGAGACCGGCGCCGGAGAAAACGTATGCGTGAGTTGCGTTGCCGAAACCTTGTCTTATGACCAGATCGCCAAACCGTTTTCCGACTCGAAGAGACACGCGAAGGCGTTCACCTCTGTCATTGCACCTAGACAAAAGCTGTTGATACTCCACGCCCAATCGCGGATACATGGCTATTCGCTTGTGAGGAATCTCTGCGGGGACCCGGCCGAGCAGCCTCTTCAGGGAGGCCGGACGCAGAGAAGGAGGAACAAAGCGAAGGAGACTCGGCCAACCCTTTGCCGCGCAAATGTCGGTAATCAGCATTTCAAGCGCAGACTTGCGCTCAAGCGACCTCGCCGCACCATAATGCAGCCGCGCTCCTAATTGGCACACGCGAACGCGCATTTTCTCATGATTCATATGGTCAACGGTCACTGAAGTTCTTGGAATCAGATCGGTGGGAAATGCTCAGTTGATGTTCAAGTCGCTGACGCTGCAGCGAAGAAAAGTGGCAAAATGCTCAATCATTGCCTCACGGCTTATCATCTCTTTGCATGCGCGCGCGCGCTCATCGGAGTAATGCGAAGATCCCTTCGCGTCCTGAGCGAGGAGTTCCAGTGTTTCAACAATTCCCGGCAGGTCGAGTGTGTGACAGGCTGCGCCAACCTGGTACTTACTCAAGAATGCGGTTGGCGACCCGTATTGCGGCCCGTGGTAGAAGATTCGGCATCCGGCAGCGAGATACACGGCAGACTTGCTTGGAAAGGCGAGCCTGGCGATGTTTTCATGGCGCCTGTTAAACCAGTAGGGCAGATATCCAATGTCAACGCCACGCAGGCGGTTCAGGGTTTCATCCGGGCTCAGCACACCATGCTTGATTACATAATCCGGCATGGGAGCCCCTCTGAAAGGGCAGCGACCGATGAAATGAAGTTCGACGGGACGGCCGGCGATGCTGAGCTTTGCAAACTCCAGGGCTCGGATAAGAGCGCGCCACTCCTGTTTCGCATAGAGGCTTCCGGCAAAACCAATTTTCACTTTTCCATCCGCGAATGGCGTTTTGCCTGGAAGATACGCAGCGGTCGGATAGCCGTGAGCAATCGGCGTTGCGCAAACGCCGAGTTCCTGCGCATACTGTTTAGCCATGGATTCACCAATTACGCTGACTGAAGTACTCTTCCGGAGAGTCTGCTGGAAAATCCCGTGAATGTCGTCGTAACGCCGGCGGCTCAAGTGCATATTGATGCGAAATGAGTCCGGAGGGTCCCATACCGTCGTGTATAAGGGCACGTTGAGAGCATTTGCAACAGCAAGGGCAATTCTGACCATGTAGCTGCTATTCAGCACGCCCCACACTGCTTCAACAGAGTTATTTCTTCCGAACCGAACGGCCTCGGCGATTAACTGTGCTTCCTCGGTACGTTGAAAGATTCTGTCCGTAATCGATGAGAGAATGGGCAGTGTAGAGACAGTAACCGGAAAGTATTGAACGGGACGCCCGTCCCATAAATGAGCCTTGGGCCCTGGTGTCTTTTTTAGCGTAGTAGAAAAGCGGCACAGCTTTTGGCTTGGATAGAAACTACAGAGATCGTTAAGAAAGATGCCTCCAATACCAGACTCGGATGCGGGACCATTCACCAGGAGCAACAGCTTTGGAAGGTTCATCATGGACTCTTCGCGGCGAGCTACGCGTGCAACAGTTTCGGCAGCCGCCATGCCGTCCAGAACAAGATGGAACAGCACAATCCCAACCAGAGCGCCCTGACTCCGCCAATCATGGTTAAAACGGGGACAGCGACCGCAAAGCCAATCGCGCGCTGAAACACAGCCATGGTTGCTTCACGCAACCGTCCCATTCCCAGAGCCGTGATGAAGTGAAAACTTTCCCAGACCGCGAGTGCGATATAGAACCCCATCATTCCGCGGACAGCCCAATCGAGCACGATGGGTTTTCGGAGCCAGAGATGCAGCAGGCGCTCGCCGAACACGAGCATGGTGAGGAAAGCGCAGCCGCCAAAGGCCATGGTCACCGCGCGTCCTCGTCGCATTTGACGACTAACCCAATCATGGTCTGCCCTGGCCATGGCGTCCGCAGTCGATGACCATAGCGGCTGGAAAAACCCGAGGACGAAGCCAATGGGAAGGACAATTGCTTGCACGCAGATTGCAAAGGTGGAACTGGTTGAGGCAGGCAGATTTTTGACGATCCAATACACCGGCCACTGGTAGACCAAGACATTTGAGAATGACGCGCTGACATAACGAATTCCGTCGGCGAGCAAGTGGCGACTATGTTCCCATACGGTCTTTCGTTCCAGCCGTAGCAGGAAGGGGCGTTGTCCGAACAACAAGCCAAAATTAATTGCGTTAGCACTGAGCGGAATCAAAACAAAGACCGCAACGAACACTGCGACTGCAGTCGATCGCCTTGCAGCGACCAACAGAGCAGCAAGAAGGAAAAGATTAGCCCCCGCTGAGATCAGATTGCTGACGTGCAGCTCTTGGTACGCCTGCCGAAGGAAGCTGACAGAAGCGAGTGGGATAGCGGCGAGAGTGGCTGAGACAGCGATCAGCGCGGCAACCCGAAGGTCCGGCGAGGCAGCGGCTGCAACCTTCCCAAACAATGTGCTCAGCGGCACAAATGCCACGATTGGGATTACCGCGATCGAACCCAGGGCGCAAAGCAGAAACAAGGGAACCAGTCCTGCCTGAACCAAGACAGTCTGCCGGTGCTCATCCCGTCGGGCAGCAGCCTCTGCGATTGGCGTCACCAGCGAGCCGCCGATGCCTAGATTCAAGACCCCTATCAGGCCCGCGGAGGCCGTAACTGCCGCGTATGCCGCATAACCGCCTTGCCCAAGGGCACGATAGACCAGCGGCACAGCTAATAGCTGAACCGCAATGGTGGCTACCTTCGAGACAAGCGAGGTACCCCACGCCAGCTTGATGCGCTTCTGGCGATGATGCCGATGATCGAAAATGCCGGGGCGCGTTTCGGGATCATCAACAACCGCCAGGCCTGGAATTGAACCAAGCTGCTCATGCTCCATGTCACTCATTCAAAGATCGCTCTGATCGAGTTCTAATTTCTATTCGTCGCGGAAGGTTTCTTCGCAGCCTCGCTGGATCACAACCCCAGCTTCCTGCAAAGAACTCCTGTCTGGGGACACAATTCGTGAAAATACTTGCGATTTGGAAAGAGCATGGTCGCGATTCTGTAGCGCGGCTGCTCCACATCATGCACAACGACCACAGGCCCTTTTGTTATTCCCCGCGCCAGTCTGAGAGCGAGTATGGTCTTCAGGCGATCCCGGGACTGTTTCGAGTCGTCGATGAAAACAAGATCGTAGTCGGACGCGCGGAGCTTTATCGATATCTTCCACATCGGAGTTGACACCAGGTTGGCTTCGAATCTTGGATCCTGCGCATGTTTTTGCGTGACTACTGAAAACCATTCAGGATCGTCTTCAAAGCTCGTGAGGTGCTCGAGGGAAGGGAACAGGGTTCGATCCAGGAATACGCTGGTGCTGAAGTACCCCATGCCAAACTCGGCCACCCGACGCGGCTTCAGCGATTGTGCAAGCTGAATAAGCACTGGAACATGAGTCTTAAATGGCTCCTCCGACACGTCTACCAATCCAATCCATCGGTCGTAGTGTGCTCGTATCTGTCTAGGTATGCTCATGTGTTCTCGACTTCGCCTCTGAGCAGAGACTTACGCTCTCCGGTTTGATCATGAAGCGCGTTTCATTGATGCGGTCTGTGGTGCTGAAACCTCTCCAGCGCGATAACTCAGCCCAAGTGCTGGTCCATTGGTCATCTTTGGGGCGATCCCTCTGCTGCACGACGGTTGTGTACCCTTCCTGGTAGAGGTTGGGTAAATAGCGGTCCGCATTGTCGAGAATCAGAATGCCGCCGGGCTTCACTTTCCTGACCGCAAGCCGCAGAGCGCACAGCCGCATCATTCCATCCACGAGAACAAAGTCGAAGTGGTCATCCGGCATTTCCGCCAGGGTTTTCAGGTAGGGATGGTTGTCAGGCGCAACGAAATCATTTCCAATCTGGCCTGAGTCGGCAGCAAGGTGGTACTTCACTTTGTGGGAAAGGTTGACGCGCTCGAGCTCATCGCGAACGCGTGCGTACCAACTGGGCGCGTGCTCAACACTATAGAGAAGACGTACCCTTCCACCAAGCCAGATGGTGGATCTGCCGGAACCAAATTCAAATCCGATGTCACTCGGCTTTAACAGGCCCTGGATGGCGGTGATGGCGGAGGCTGTCAGCCACGGGGCCCACGGGTTCGCTCTTGCGAAACGCATCTGGCGCACCCGATGGATGGCATAAGGAGGATAAAACGAGTTCAAGTTCATCTTGGTTTCCGCAAACCGACACCATGGGAAGGGAGATTCGACCACTCAGCAAGGCCGCTCGAAATCAGGGTCAGTACTTGTAAATGGCGGCCGACGCCGCCGAGGTCAGAACCATCTGGCTGTTGGTGAGGGCGGATTTCACGCCACTGGTCGGTACGAAGACGATGTCGGTAGCGTGGAGCTCAAAGTTGGCGAGTTTTCCGTGGCTGATTTTCTTGTAAGGCAATGAAATGTCCACTTCGGTCCCATCGGCATCGCGGCGCAGCAGGTAAATGGTGCTCGTCTTAGCGATGGCTGACGTGCCATTGGCAAGCGAGATAGCCTGCAAAAGATTCAGGGTGCCGTCTTCCTGCATGACATACCCGCCCGGCCGATTGACGGCTCCCAGCACGTAGACGATCCCTGCCCGCTTTACCTGCACCGTGTCGCCCGGATAGACCATCACATCCGCCACTGAACCCGGATCGGTCGATTTTGAGTAATGAACCAATACGGGCTTGGAGCCTCCGCTACCACGCACGATCGAGACTTCGTTGCCGGCCAGCGCATTCGGTCCACCCGCCATGGCGAGAACGTCTACGAGCTTGCGCGGAACCAGCAGGGGATATTTTCCAGGAGATCCAACCTCACCCACGATCGTGACCTGTGGAGCTGTGTATTCGAGCACGTTCAAAGCGACCTGCGGATCGTTGAGGATCTGTTCCTTCCGCAGCACTTGCTTGATCTGGTCCTGAGCTTCCGAGGCAGTTTCACCCGCAACGTGAACCGTCCCCAAGATTGGCACGCTGATGTAACCGTCCTCATCAATTCGGAAGTTTCCATCAAAATCCGTGTCATCGAGTACTTTCAACTCCACCAGGAAACCCGGCGCGAGCCTCAACTTCGAGAAGTCTTCCGGCACGAGTCCCAATCCAGTAGCGTGAGATCCTGAGGCAATCCCCGCTTGGCCTTCGCCATGAGAACCTTGAGACGGCAAGTTGGACACTTGTTGCACGTTGATTTGCGCGACGGCCTGATACTGCAAGACGATCTGAAAAGCCGCGGCGACGAGAGTTGCATGGAACAACTTATGCATCATGCAGATTCTCCTCCCCGTATCGAGAACCGTAAATCTCATATTCATATCCATAGCTGTATCCGATATCGGTTTTGCTCATCTGGTTCATCACAAATCCGATCACCGGAATCCTGTTGCGTTCGATCAGGTGCGTTGCCCGGCCCAGTTGGGGCCGCGTGATCACACCCGCCTGGGACACCCAAAGAACGGCGTCCGTCCTGGGCGACATCGTGACGGCATCGGTGACGACGAGAGCCGGCGGGCTATCGATCAGGATGATCTCGTAACGGGCACGAAGCTTCTCGAGAAGATCACCGAACGCTGCGGAACCCAGGATTTCGGAGGGCATGGGAGGACGGGGCCCAGCGGGCAGCACGTCCAGTGAGGGCACATACAGGCCCTGCAGAATGGCATCTTCGCAGGAGGATGTGCCGGAGAGCACGTTGCTCAGACCTGTCTTTCCCGGGAAGTCCATCTTGCCCCTCAATTTTGGCCGCCGCATATCGGCCTCGATGATGAGCACCCGCATGTTGTGCTGTGCAAAGGCAATGGCAAGATTGGTCGTGATCGTGGTTTTGCCCTCACCCGGCGCGCAGCCTGTGATGAGGAGAGTTTTCAGTCCGCCGCCGGCGCGTGAGAGCATGATCGACGTTCGCAATACGCGAAAGGCTTCCGCAGGGACAGAATCGGGGCGTTGTAGCATCCACACCGTCGACGTAGAGTTTTCATTTGCAGTCAAGCCGAGGTTTCCTTTCAGCCGTTGCGCCCCTTTAGCTAGCCTTGAGCGGTAGGAGCGCCCCTTTTCCCCGAATATCGGGATCACTGCAATCACGGGCTTGCCAGTAATCTCTTCGACCTCCAACGGGTCGGTGACGGTTCGGTCCAAACCGTCTATGGCGAAGGCAGAGGAAAACCCGATGAAGATCCCAAACAGGATTCCGAAAGCGAGGTTGGATCTGGTTTGCGGGAGCACGGGCGAGGATTGCGCGCGCGCAGGATCGACGACCGTGATATTGGTGGCCTTGAGCCCCGCGGAAACATTTGCCTCCTGCAACTTGGTATAGAGATCTTCATAAAGCTTTTTGCGCGAGTATGCTTCCTGACTGAGTACCGCAAATTGCACCGTCTTCTCGTTCAGTTTGCTTGCCGCCGCTTGCTGATCATTGAATCTCCGGCGGATCTCGTCTTCAGTTTGTTGCGCCAGCTGGAAATCGGCCTGCGCGCGCTTGACAATTTCCTTCAGCTCTTGCTGGATCTGCTGATTCACTGTATTGAGCTCGGTTTGCATCTCCTTCAGATGTCGGTTGTTTGGCCCGTATGTGGTTTGTGCATCCGCAAGGCTCAGTTTCAGTGCATTCTGGCGCTCCTCAAGCTGTTGAAGGCCGGAGAGCCCTCCACCCTGTGTCAGCACCATGGAGTTGCTCTGGATGGCCAACGGATCCTTGCCGAGTCCAAGAACCACATCATCATTGCTGGTCTGCACGAGGTGATAAATCGCCTCTTTCTCGATACGATTGGTTTCCGCCGCCGTCAGATCGGAATTCAATTGATCGAGCTTCTCGATGACCACGCTGTGAATCTGCCCTTCGCCACCGGAGTCGTTTCCACCTCCACCCCCGCCGGGCATGAGATTAATGATCCCGCTCTCTTTTTCAAAGTCGGTGAGTTTCTTCTCAGAATCTTCAACGTTCGTCTTGAGCTCCGACAGTTGCTTCGTTAGCCAGTCCGACGCCTCGCTCGTCGCATTGTAGTGAGACTGCAGGTACTGATTCTTGTAGCTGTCGATCACCGCATTCGCGATGGTTGCCGCCTGTTCAGGAACGTGACTTCGATAGACGACCTGAATGAGTCGCGTCCCGCGGACCGGCCTCACCTTCAAACCGGATTTGAAAGTGCCAAGCAACCGGGTCCGAGTGGCCGCCGATTCGAGCGACTGATCTTGTTCAGAGCCGCCTTTGCGGGCGAATGGTGGCTGTGAAGCGAGTCCAAGGCGCTGAATTACCGCGAGGGCCAGCGAGTCACCCTGAAGAATTGCGGTCTCGGTTTGCTGATCGATTTGAAGGGAATCCTCGTCATCGCCTAACTGCCCGGAGAGCATGTTGCCGAGTCCCAATGAGTTCTCGCCACTTTTGTTCAGCTCAATCGTTGCTGTGGCTTCGTAGACGGGGATCGTCCTCATGGTAACGAAGATCGCCAGCAACTCACAGACGACGACAGCGGCGACGATCCATTTCCACCGCCTGGTGACCACGCGCAATAAACCTTGAAGACCATGGAGCTGCGTAAACCGCTGTGGGTCGTGCGGCAGCGCCAGATCGATCAGCCTTTCGTTTGTTGCCCTGGAGGATTCGAGATTGCTCACAATGTGTCCTTAGAAGTACTGCAGGCGAACTGTCTGGAAAAGTTCGGCGCGCAGCATTTGAACGAGCAGGCTTTCGCCGTTCGCTTTGGATTCCGGTTATGTTGTCGCGATTCGAGAAGGAACGAACAGCGGGCTTTCCGCAGGCTGGAACGCGTGTTCGTCAAGCCAAGTTGGGGTAAATCGCTCCTGCTCGTACGTCTTGATCTACGGGACCGACGGAAGCATGTTCAGCGATCACCTTGTCGCGGACTCCGTGGACCAAAATCCCTGTCCCAATGGTTTCGACGGGTAATGCCGCTTCGCAGAGTTGTGCACTGGGAGTGTAGTCCGGGATCATATTCCGGAGCACTTTGACCAACCGCGCCTGATCCCTTCGTTCGACAATCTGCTCCAATTCCTCCATATGAGTCATGATTTGATCGCTGTCCATGCTTGACGGGCTGGCATATCTTCTAATCTTGGTGTGGAGAGTCGGAAGCAAAGACTCGTTGTGCAGGTTCAATTCTTCGAACAGCTTTTCGCCAGGACGGAGGCCGGTAAATCGTATCCTGATGTCCTTTTCCGGCTTGAGTCCGGACAGCAGGATGAGATTCGTCGCCAAGTCGACGATCTTTACAGGCTCGCCCATGTCGAGGAGGAAGACGTCTCCACCTTTGCCGAACGAGAATGCCTGCAAGACGAGCTGGGCTGCCTCCGGAATCGTCATGAAGTAGCGGCGCATCTCCGGATGGGTGACCGTAACCGGGCCGCCATTCGCAATCTGCTCCTTGAAAATGGGGACGACGCTTCCATTGCTCCCCAGCACGTTCCCGAACCGTACCGTAACAAATCTTGTGTCACTCTTGGTTTGTAGCGCACGCATCACGAGCTCGGAGATGCGTTTGGTAGCGCCCATCACGCTCGAGGGTCGCACCGCCTTATCGGTTGAGATCAAGACAAAATCGTCAACCCCATGCCGGATCGCAGCGAGCGCGGTTTCCCAAGTTCCAAAGACGTTGTTTTGCACGACAGCGAATACGTGCCTCTCCATGAGAGGAACGTGCTTGTACGCTGCGGCGTGATAGACAATGGAAGGCCCATACCGTTTCATCACTCGATTGAGGTGTTCAGGCTCGGTAACATTTCCAATCTCAGGGTGAAACGTCGTTCCGGGAAAGTGGTGACGCATCTCTCGGTCGATTTGAAAGAGAGGCGTCTCTGCCTGATCAAAACCGATCAGGGCGGCCGGGTCGAAACGCGCGATCTGCCGGCAGAGTTCCGATCCGATGGAGCCGGCAGCGCCCGTCACCATCACAACCTTTCCCTGGATGCGTCCCCGGATATTTGCGAGATCCAACTGTACGGACTGCCGACCCAAAAGATCTTCGACCGCAATATTCCGGATTTGTATACCGAGTCTTTTGTCCTGAATCAGATCTCCCAGACTCGGCACCATCTTATATTCGACGCCTGCATCGGAAGCCAGCTTTAGAATCCGAACCATCTGCGGTCCAGTCGCGGAAGGGATCGCAATCAGTACTCGCTTGATGGCATATTTTCTGGCTATCGAGTTCAGCGAGTCGCCCGTTCCGAGCACTCGTTTTCCATCGAGAATCAAACCGACCTTTGTGGGATTGTCATCGAGAAGACCGATCACATCGCACGACAAGGCGCGATTTTGCCGGAGCTCCCAAAGCAGCTGCAGCCCCGCACTTCCCGCTCCGTAGATAAGGGTTCTGGTGCCCTCGCCTTGCGCCCAACGGGTGCTCCTGGCGATGACTGCAGCGCGAATGATCAGTCTGCTGCCCAGAATCAGAAAGCAGGAAATGATCCATTCAAGAATGTAAATCGAACGGGGAATTCCCCATGGTCCGAGGAGCAGGACCAGGGCGAATGCCCCCAGGACCGATCCCGCGGAATTGAGCAACGCAATCCGCTGCGCTTCGTAAATCGATGTGTATCTCCACTGACCCCGGTTGACGCCTCCCAGCGCAAACGCCAAGATTTTTACTGACGGCCAGATGCCCAGCGCGATCCAAAACCCGTGCCGGTAGGCTGCTGGAAGGGCACCGTCAAACCGCAACTCAAAAGCAAGAATGGAAGAAAGAGCGAACGCGGCCAAGTCCCGGGAATACCCGGGCACCAGGCGCCACAATCTTCTGATCATGCTTGGACTTCCAGACAATGATTTGGGGGACATATCAGCTCCTGGATATGATTTTGTTCTGGGTTCCGCCGCACAGACTGCGCTCGATACACGTAGATCGCTTTGGTTCAGCCCATCGGAAAATCAGGTGCTTGATTCGGGGTCAAGCACTCACCGGGCGCTTGGCATGACAATGTGGAGATCGGGGATAATAAGACCTGAATTGGATGTGAGATCCATCGTTTCTGGTTGCCCTTCGCGAATGGCATTTCGTTGCTGACTCGTGTACTGGCTGGAGAATCGGCGCGTTTATCTTCCCGCACTCAACCAGCCGCCTCGCCAATCCCGCTTACAGCCTGGGCAGAAGAGACTGACAGCTTTGGGGTGAGCACGTCGAGCCAGAATTTACTGTAGGCGTTGATCGTATCCCGATTGCTCAAGCCGCCTGCCTTGCTGATATCCACCATTCTTGCGAGCTGCGGATGAATTAACACCATCGCCATGAGTGACGATGCAAGGATGGTCGGGTCTACTTCCTTCACTTCCCCCTTCTCAACGCTCATGGCCAGGTATTGGCTAATCTCGGAGAAAAGCGGGATCAGGTCGCGACAAAGAACCTCCGCCTGTCCGTGAAGTTCCACGAATGCCACCGCAATGAGGCGGATCACATCCGGTTTGTAGCTTATCGTTTCAGCAAGCAGCTCAAGGATCTTGGGCAGAACGACTCCTGGCGCCTCTCCCGACTTGATTTCCCGGAACAGCTCCCATCGCGGTCTAATCGCCGTTACAGTGGAGCGAAGAGCGGACCAGAAGATGTCCTCCTTGTGGTCAAAATGGCGAAAGACGGTGTTTTCGCTCACTTCTGCCAGGCGAGCAATTTCGCGCGTGCTGGTGCCATGGTACCCCTGCTGCGCGAACAGTTTTGCGGCTGCTTCGACGATCTTTTCAGTTCGCACGGAGTTTCTTAGAGACATGGGCCGTTTCCTCGCGGTATTGAAATCGCGTTCGAAGAAATATCCGAAGGAATATACGAGGGGTTCTGGAGTTGGGGACGTCTAGGTGGACCGGTGAAGTAATGGCTGCCAAGTCAACTTCATTGGGGAGGCAAAAGTGCGCAGGGCTTCGCCATCCTGACTTAGCAAGAGTAATCCTCCCGCAGTCAGTTCGTGTTTTCTAAGGGATACCTACCGTCTTCCTGTGCAGGTGGCCGGGGTCGAACTCAGCTGCGTAACGAACGGGGGAACAGCACGAGCCCATACTCGAACGAGCAATTGAGAGAGCCTCAATACAAGAAGAGTAAGCACACACCCCCATTTTTGGCAACAAGGAAAAATAGAGACCCGCTGCTTTGGCGTACTTGTCCAGGCACTTCGGTCTCCATTTTGAGAGCGCCTGAACGGCTAGGGGACGGCCTGTGACGACCATCCACGGGCGTAGATTCCACCCTTTGCGAGGAGCGCGGCGTGGTTTCCCGACTCCACGACTCGACCGTCCGATATCACGTGGATCACATCAGCAAACATGGCGGTAGTGAAGCGGTGCGTGTTGAGGATGACTGTTCGACCCTCGGCCAGTTCGCGGAGGCGGGTGGCCCAGTTGAGTTCTGCCCATGGATCCATGGCGCTTGTCGGTTCGTCGAGGATCAAGATCCGTGCCTTACGAATGCTCGCGCGGACGAGAGCAACGCGATGCCACTCCCCGACACTCAGCTCGGCGCCATCGAAGAAATCGCGCCCCAGCAAGGTGTCATAAGAACCTGGCAACCGCGCGACGATCTCAGCGAGTCCCGACATCTCCGCGCACCTTTCCAATGCACCCGGGAATTCTGAATCCGCGATGCCGAGATCGCCGAACCTGACATTTGCGGCAACGGTATCGTTGAAGTGCATGGGCTGCTGAAAGAATACGGAGATCGAGCGCCGCAGGCCGGCAATCGAGATTTCCTTGAGCGGAATCCCGTCGATCTGAATGGAGCCGCTGTCGGGATCATAAAAGCGGCAAAGCAGCTTGATGAATGTGCTCTTTCCAGTTCCATTTTCGCCGACCAATGCGACCATCTGGCCGGGTTGGATTTCGAGGCTCAAGTTGGAGAGAATCTGTCGGCTTGTGCCCGGATACCGGAAGGTCACCCCACAAAATCGAATGGCGCCGGCAAGCGAAGGGGGCATCGGCCGCGGGTTCGGAGGCGAAATGATCTGTGGCCTGAGATCGAAGAACTCAAAAAGATTTCCGATGAACAGGCAGTTCTCGTAGAGTTTGCCGAGGTTGTCCAGGATGGTCCGCGAAAGGCCAAACCCCTGGTTGAACGCCTGGAAGAACATGGCAAGGTCGCCTAACGAGACCATGCCATAAATAGCACGGCGCACCATCCAGACCGTTGCACCGCCGAGGATGAGCATGGCCAGTGCCGCAGCCCACAACTCTGATACGTTCTCGTCCTTGGCGAGTTGGAGCCGGCCCTGGCGCAACCGATATCGAATCGTCTGGAAGGATTCGAGGAAATGACCGCCCAAATTCAGGAGGCGCATCTCAGCGGCGGATTGTCCATCGGTCATGACCGTGTCGAAGTACCAAGTGCGCCGAGTATCAATGGTCGAAGCCTCGTTCCATTGATGACGCCTCTGCGCCGTGCGCACCACCACGTAGAGGACCGGTACCGTACTGAGGATCAAAGAGGACACGGGCAGTGCCCCAAAGGGAACGAGGACCGCCAAAATTGAAACAAAGGTGATGGCTCCCTGGAACAAGGATCCCAGGCCCTCAAGAAGTTCAACGGGCCGATGTGGCGCTTCCATACGCGCGCGGTGCAGGTGGTCATAGAAATCCGATGAGTCGTAGAAGGCAAGATCAACCTCAAGCGACTTCATCTGGATGAGGCGGGCGAGATGGTCTCGAACCACTTCGGACAGGGCCATTCTCGCCCAGGCAGTCAGACCCCGCAGGAGCTGCGAGATCAGCAGGACCGCTGCAAACCAGCATCCGGCAACGATGACGGGACGAATGACGTTCCACTGGCCGCCCGAGTGCACCGCAATGACAAGAAGATTGACGATTGTCCGCGTGAGATAAACAATAGCGAGTGGCAACAAACCCTGGACGATCAGCAAGAATACCCATAAACCGAGGGTGCGATTTCCGGATGCTTCCCGGACAATCCGCAGCGTTCGCGGAAGGAATCTTAGTTCCTGCCCCAGCCGTCGCAGCCGGGTCCGAGCATACTTCAACGTCTCTGTCACGCGGACAGTTTACTGTAAGCAGTGGTCGGTTCCGATTCTCGAGACCCATGGTCGGGAGAAGAGGCTGCAAGGGCAGCCTGGAATGTTTGCGAGCGCGGGTTGTGGGGGGAATCGCCTGCCTTTCCGGCATTGATGAACGAGTACTCGGCGCCCTTTCGGCTCGACCGGTTCGGGGTGCTACAAGGGGTTGACCGCTCTCTTGCCTGCGCGAACAGCTGAATCCACGAATCCCAGATCGGCCGCGTTTCGTGCGCTGCTGGAGTGTGTTCGCAGTTTTCTCCAGTCCAGGAAGTTTTCCGTGCCGAGCGACGTGGACATCGAGGAGCTTTTCTCGTTGGCGGATGAGCACTCAGTCGAACCGCTGATCTATGCAAGTGTTCAGCGGCTCGGAGGCGAGGCGGTTCCGCTGGCGATGCGCCAACGGCTCCAACAGAATGTTCGCGAGACAGCACGTTTCAACCTTTTGTTCAGAGCGGAATTGGCGAATGTTTTGCGGGTGCTGGAAAATGCGGGGATCGACGTGCGCGTTTTCAAGGGCCCGGTGCTTGCCGAAGCGCTCTACGGCAGCATCGCAATGCGATCCTTTTCAGACCTGGATCTGCTCATTCATCGGCAGGATTTCCTGCGGGCAAAGACGGTGCTCGAGGATATCGGATACTCGCTCGTCTCGACGCCGCACTGGAACTCGGATTCGGCAATTTTCCGGGCTCCCGGATGCCAGGTCACGTTTGAGAATTCGCTGGGCGTATCGCTGGATGTTCACTGGCGTCTTCTTCCTCATGTGTGGGAAGAGAACTTCGAAACTGAGGAAGTCTGGCCAAGACGAGTGGAAGCTTCGGTCTCGGGCTTGCCGGTGTGGACCCTTCCGCGGGAGCCCATGCTGCTTTTTCAGTGCGCGCATGGGGCGCGACACTTGTGGGCAAGACTCGGCTGGATATGCGATGTGGCCCGCTTGATCCAGCTCGAGGAGGCGATGGATTGGGCAACGGTGTTTGCGCTGGCCGATCGCACCGAGATGTCGCGGGCGCTCACGGTCGGACTTGCACTCGCCGTGAATTTGCTCGGCGAAGGGGCCCCACCGATGGCCATGGAGCGAGTCGAATCGGATATTGCATCGCAGAAACGGGCAGCGAGCATCGAGGCGAGATCCACGGACGCCACATCGATCGTGCCGGGCCCATTGGAGCAGGCGCTCTCGGACGTGCGGATGTGCGATCGCACGCATCAACGCGTACAAAGGGTGTTCGAGGTTCTATTCGAGCCGACGGAAGCGGAGTTTCGCGTTGTGCGGCTGCCGCCCGCGCTGTTTTTTGTCTATTACGCATTCCGACCGCTGCGACTTTGCGCTCGATACCTGGGCCAGATCCTGGCGTATCCGTTTCGCGGGACGCGGTAAGCGGCGCGAGCCGGAGGCCAATCCGGATAGAGAGCATGCCCTGTTTGTGGCCGCGGCATGGACCGGGTAGGCATGCTGATAGGATATTCAGGTGAAAAGCGGCACAATTCGAGCCAGCAAGGATCAGGTCTCCTGTGTACTGGACGGGGAAACCGTGATCCTGCTGCAGAGCACGGGCAAATACTTCGGGTTGAATGAGGTCGGGTCGCGCGTGTGGGAGATTGTGCAGACGCCCTGTACTTTTGACGGGATCGTGTCGAGGCTTACCGACGAATTTGCCGTGAACCGAGAGAAGCTTGAACTTGATGTTGACCGGCTTCTTTTAGAGATGCTGAAAGCCAAGCTGATTGAGGTGTCGGATGCGAGCGCTCCATAAGTTTTTCTCGCTCACATCGCAGGACCGTCTTTTGCTTGTGCGCGCTTTTGGCCGCTTGGTCGAAGCAACGATCGTCGTTCATTTTCTGCCTTACCGGGTACTGAGGGGCAGATTGGAGGAGAACCCCATCTGCTCGAACGCGCAGAGTGGAGAGGCCGCGGCAAAACGCGTGGTGTGGGCGATTGAAGCGGTTGGACGCCGGATGCCAGGAGCGACATGCCTTGTGAAAGCCCTGGCGGCGCGGTCGATGCTCGCCCGGTGCGGCTACGCGACCGATTTGCGAATAGGGGTCTCTAAAGACGCGGCAAAGAGGTTTATTGCGCATGCATGGCTGGAGTGGCGGGGCTCGATCCTGTTGGGGGGAGAGCAATCGCCCTTGCAGTACGAGATGATGGACCTTCGGCCGCGCTCGATGGGAAGCGGCTAGCCTGCCGGTTCCAGCAAACCCCGCGAGCACATTTCCTGTGAAAGCCGAAGCAAATCGGCCTTCAGCGTATCGGGTTCGACGTCGTACTCCTCGAGCATGCGGCTATACACGACACTCAGCTTATCGTTGCTTTCAAGCAGCTCAATGAAACGTGACCCCACCGTATCGAGGCCGAAGTAGGTCCCGGTTTCAAGGTTGAGAAGCACTGTCTCGCTTCCCATCGTGCGGGTCGCTACGCTGTCGGGAATACGGAGGCTGTCATTCAGGGTCATTCGTATTCATTTCCTCAAGACAATTCCGTATTGCCACTCTCACTGCTTCCAGCGAGCTGAATTCACGCGGATAGTATAGAGCATGAGCGGGAACCTCAGCGGCCAGCTGCCCAACCGATTCAAAGTGAGCTCGAAGAAAAGCGGCATCCGTTATGTCAAGGTTGTAGGCAAACTCCGCCCAGGCCATTAAAGCCTTCGCAGCCGTCAGCCGCTGGACTGAAATCGTTGGCTGCTCGTCTGCGAGGACGAATAAAGCCAACAACGGCTCGGGACCAGCCGCAAAAGGCAGCCCCTGCAGGTCAGCAATACGGCGTTTGTCGGTGTAGTGCGCCACGTCGGCTGTATTTGCGTCATCGTGCGCCAATTCATCGGCCGTCGACTGCCAGACCCGCACGCCCGGATAACTGGGCAAGGCAGTCCAGTTTCTCTCTCCACGCCGCAACACCAGGCAATCGTCAGAGACTAACGCGCACTCCTGTTGCGCGAAGGCCATGGCCAGCGTCGACTTCCCGCGGCCGCTCCTTCCGGCAAAGGCGATCACCCCGGACTTTGTCGATACGGCACTGGCATGCAAGACGATCCGCTCGCGCCGGCTCAATATGAGCGGAAGCACCTGGTCGAGAAGCAAATGCCGAACCGTCACTTCCGGAACATCGGGCAGAGGAACGCACCGCACCTCCGATACATCCAGAGAAACCGAGAAATCTGCGCAGGATGGGAAGCGAACAAGGTAGCCGTCCTCACGACGAGCGAAACGCGCCCAGGGCTCCCCGCTGTCCTCTTCGTCGGTGCGCTCAATTTGCCATTCGTGAAACCAGTCGATATCGCGCTCCGACGGGTATGCCGGAGGATTCAACCAGAATCTGCATTCCGCGTCGAAGTTGGTGGTCGGGCCAAGCTCAGGAAGAGGAATATTGCTTGCGATGGTCAAACCACAAATGCAATAGGTGTGCATCGAGCTCACGAGGCGTATCTTGTCACGACCTCCGCCACAAACAAGGCTGCCTCTTCACGGGTCTTAAACAGATCCGGATGCAGCCGGAAAACCTCATCCTCAACTTCCGTGAGCGTCCGGGTTCCATCACAAAGGTTGCAGACCGTTCTCCGGCCTTCTCCCCGCGGGATGAGTTTGGGCTTGAACCCAGGTTGGGTCGATCGGAAATCCTCGGAGGCAATCAGCATGCCCTTAAAGGTTGAGTGCCGGAATGAGCCTTTTCTCGCGCCAGAATTGCCATCGACTACTTCCACATTCCAATTCACAATCGAGTCCAGGGGTCGGATCATCATTCCGATCTTGACCAGGTCGCCTTTGACCACCTCGAGTGCGCGATCGATGGGGAAGAAAACCTGCCGCCTCTGAATTCTCTCCGGCGATAGCGGCGAGTTGGTCATCGAGATACCCGCTGCAAGCTCGGCGTCGAACCAGCCACCCAGACCATGGAGCGTGCAGGGCCGGTTGATCATCGAGGCCGCTTCGCCGTGGAGCACCCCGGCATCGGCGTGATCCAGATCGATCTTTGCGATCGCCACCGCATCGCCGCAAACACTCTCAGGAGAGAGGTTCACCTGGTAGCCGGTATTGGCAGCAAGCGCACGGGTGGGACGGAAATCGAATCCGGCGGGCGAGCTGTTCCAGAATTCCACCTGGCCGAAGAGGTCGGTCGCTTCGACGGGCGCCAGCATCAGGCTCATCCGCCGAGGGAGCGTTACACCTTCGGGTTTCAAGAAGCGCAGCCGGGCATCCGCAAAATAGTCGATCACGCCCGCGTTGAAGCCGAAATTGCCGATCTGGTCGGCGACCACCACATCGACCTTCTCAGGCAGATTGACGTGCAGGGAGTAGCCCTTGATGAAGACCACGCGGTCTCCATAGCCATTGGCTTGCGCGACCTCTCGCGCCACCGAGATCATGCCGCCCATTTCAATGGAATATACGCGCCTGGCGCCGGCCCGGCAGGCCAGCAGGCCCATGATTCCCGTTCCTGAAGCGAGATCGAGAACGACGTGCCCCGGCCGGACAGTCGCTGCAATGGCTTTTTCGAACGCGTTTAATCGAATTTGGTCGACAAGATACTGCCGGTGCTCGTCAACGACGAGAGACACTGTTTCTTCCTCGAAAATCTGGGTTTCCCGCTTGGTCAGGACAGAACGACAAGTCTGAATTTACAGGCAGGTCATGGTCATTCCTGTGGACCCGCCATCTGTTCCAGACCCGTTGCCGTTTTGTGCCAGTTTCGCAACCGAGCCGAAATCCGACAAGGTTGGCGAGCAATAGGGCCTTTTAAGATTGCCATCGAGTCGACGTGATTCTTCCAAAGTTACCGATACCCGATTTCCTGAAGAACCAAATGAATCCGCCAATTCGCACCTCCGATTAGGTTATTGCCGCACCAGCCAGTCCACAGCATAGCAGACTGTCTCACCGGTTTACGTTAACACGCTCTTATGCCAACGGTCGATGGCAAATGCTGTCCAGAGCGGCCAACAGTAAGGGAGCCATTCCTGATCCCGCTTGTACCCGTCCAACAGCGAGCGGCACATCCTCATGAGCTCGTTCTCGCAGACCCATCCCAGTGAGGAGATCCTCAACGAACGAAAAAGGTTCTCTCCTCCTCGCGCCGCGATCGCCTCTGCGAATACCTGGTCGTATGCCTCCTTTTGAGTGCGGCTTCGGACCAGTTCCGGAAGCCGATTCGCCATGGTTTCACGAAGGATGAACTTGGTCTTCTCGCCTCGCCATCTCTGGTTCTCAGGCAGGGCCAGTGCAAACTCGATGATCCGCCGATCGTGGAGCGGCGAGCGATACTCAAGCGAGAAGCGCGCCGCGTAGTTTCCGGACGTCTCGAGCACGTGGGCAATCCATCCACCGTGCAGCCACGAATACAAGTCCCTCTGTGCATGCGTACGAAACTCATGAGGGACAGCGCTTCTCGCTCTAATGCGCTCAAACAGCCCGATCTTATCCGCAAAGTGCGGCGAAATCCATGGCGGGGCCGACTGCCGGCGCAAATGCCTTTGAATCGTCGCGAGCCGGGACTTCAGCGGTGCTGGAAAAAGCGGCTTTACAGCAAAATTGAGAAATGCGGACCAGCCAAAGTTGTTTTCTGAGCGGTACTTCAATTCCCTCAGGCACTCGATGATCTTCAATCTCCGCAGCAGATCCGCACAGTGCCAGGGACTGCCCCACAGCCATTCGTCACCGCCATAGCCATTGAGCAGAACGCGAACGCCCTTGCTGCGCGCGAGGCGGTAGAGCGCGAGGTAGTACCACTGATTGGGATAGCTCGGGAATTCGAAGCGGAAGCACCGTGATTCTTCCTCGAGAGGATCGCTGTCGCCTTTCCAAACAAGCATGTTGGTGTCTAAATCGCAGAAGCGGAGAACCTCGTTCACGTAGCTGCTCTCATCAAAAACTCGGCCCGGAAAAGCGACGGAGAAATTCTCATGGCCTTCTGCGCCGCCTCGCGCGTTGGCCGTGAGCGATTGCGCAATGGCCAGGACTGAAGATGAGTCCAGGCCGCCGCTGAGTTCGAATCCGACCGGCCCGTTCGCACGCAAGCGACAGCGAACTGCCTCCACGAGGATTTCCCGGAAATGCTCCACATAATCCGAATCGGAGCCGTAACGGATCTCCTTTGAGAGATCGATGTCCCAGTACCGTCGTTTTACAACCGCGCCGTCGCGGACCGTAAGAATGTGTGCGGGCGGAAGTCGCTGAATTCCCTGGAAGAGCGTTTCCTCTCTGCTCGTGATTCCCACCGCAAGATACTCGCCGATCATTGCTTCGTTCGGTCGAACAGGAACGCCTGCCACCGACAACAGCGGATTGAGCTCCGAGGCCCATAGAAATTTGTGTTGGTCGGCATAGTAATAGAAAGGCTTGATACCGACGGCATCCCTCATACACACGAGCTGCCTTTTACGCTGATCCCATATCACGACGGCGAAATCCCCCAGGATCTTTTCAGCGCACTCTTCGCCCCAGCACTCATACGCCTTCAAGAAGAGTTCAGCGTCGGAGTCAGTGCGCAGATGGAGACCGCGGGATTGCAGAGCGGACTTTAGCTCTTCGCCGTTATCAACGCGACCATCCAGGGTGAGACAAAGGGATCGGCTTTCATTCTCAAGTGGCTGCTTTTCTTGTGGCGCCAGTGGGGTTGTCCACAGAGCGCGGTACCCCATGCCGATCGTTCCATTGATCCACAGACCGGCATCATCGGGACCCCTGTGCGAGATCGCCTCGTTCAAGTTACGCAACATCGCGGCGTCCGGTGGACTGCCGTCAAAATTCCAGATGCCGGTTAGGCCGCTCATTTGCTGGCTGCTCTATCTTTTTGCCGCATCAATCGGGCAGGCACTCCAGGGCATCGGCGTCCACTTGAATGGCCGCGTGCTGATTGATCAGATTGAGGGTGAGCACGAAGCGCAGGGAACTGTTTTTCCGCACAAGGGTGCCTGCGAGTCCCTGCATCACGCCGGACTTGATCCGGACTCTTTCTCCCACCACAAGCTCTTTGTATGGCTCGACACTCCTGGTTTCAGTGGAGGAGCGAAGGAATTCCACTTCGCGATCTTCAAGGGGAATCAGGGTTCGTCCGCCGCCAACGATGTACAAGACGCCTGGCGTCTGCAGAACTTTGACCCTCTCGC
This sequence comes from Occallatibacter sp., assembly GCA_035308825.1. GTDB lineage: Bacteria > Acidobacteriota > Terriglobia > Terriglobales > Acidobacteriaceae > Telmatobacter. The sequence continues at coordinate 38,232 of DATGFX010000044.1, forward strand.
CCGCGCTGATGTGCACGAAAAGATAACTGGGAAACAAGGGAAGAGCCATTTTGACTCGCTGGCGATTCTTCCAGGTTCGAACCGTTTCGTACGTCGGCAGGAACGATTCGACATCCCGCATGGCGAGATGTCGCACGGTGGATTTTTCGTTTTGGGGCAGCGTAAAAACCGCGTACCACTTGCGGTCGGCGGCAAGACAGGCGTCGTTCCGATGCGTGAGAGGGACGTTGGCGATTGGAGTGAAGGAATAATGCAGACTCAACAGCAGCCTCCCGATCAAATCGATGTTGCGATGCGCTTCTGCAAACGGCCCACGCGAAACAAGGAATCAAACCACGATGGCCAGGGTTCATGAGAGAGCGCAGCCGGATCGGACAGGCTCTCAGGGCGACTTCAGTACCAGGCCAAGACGTGGAGGTTGCTTCTTGTGTCAAATCGCTCTGCAGGTCGAACTCAAGAGCGGATGGAAAAAGCGGGCGGTCTCTTGCGCAGTTCAGGCAACTAGAAATGACAGTGTTTAAGGGAAGCAGATTGAAGCAGTCAGATCGTTCTCTTCCGCCTTCAACCAAAATGCTACCAGAATTTTCAATGATATGAGCCAAATAGCCTGGCCGATGGGGCGAGTGGTTCTCAGGAACGTCACCTCTTTGACGTCACCGTACACTCGTTCTACCAGACGAATTTCTTAACGATTCGACGACGCGCTGTGCAAGCTCAACTCGAGACGGCCCACCAAGTCTGAGCTTTCCATCCAGATTCGGTCGCCTGGGTGATCGAATCCCGGCAAGGGGCAACCCAAACTTTAGTAATATGGGCCGCGAGTCTTCGGCGGATTTTGAGCACGTTGGACCAACGAAGCGGCGTCCTGCCATGGGAGCACACATGAAGAAGCTCATCACCATCCATGTTCTGGCGATGATCCTGGGGATTCTGGAAGTTGCTTGTGTCCCTGCCGTCGATGCGCAGGTGACCGCGTCAAGTCTGCAAGACGCAAAGGGAAACACTGCTCAAAATCGCGTGGATGCCATGGGCAATCGTCCGCTGGCCAGCGCGAGCGGAGTTGTCTATGCAAATCCGAGAACAACCGGGACCACCACGGCTGGAATCAACGAGGCGTTCGATTCGTTTGGGGCATCTTCGGCGTGCGGCACCGTGTACGCGCCGAAAGGCAATTTCACGATCACGGACACCATCGGCGGAAGTCACATCAACGGGCGTAAAGGTTGCAGGCTGCTCGGTCATGGTTCGGGAGATGCTGCCAGTGCAAGCGCCACGTATCTCACGTGGGGCGGCGGGAGCGGCGGCACGATGCTGGATATCCCCAACTGCACCCAGTGCGAAACGTCCGACTTTGTGCTCGATGGCGGCAAGCTGGCAGGTGTGGCGGAGTGGATTGACACCGCTTCCAGTCAGACGTTGATTCACAATGTCTCGATCTTCCACCTTGCCAAGGACGGCATCGCGGAGCAGATGGGCGTTTCCTCTGGAATTGTGCCTGGCGAGACGCACTGGAGCGACATGAACATCCAAGGCGCGGGCACCTGCTGGTATGTGTTCGGGAACGGCACTGCGGATGGGCGAATCGATGGCTCGAATGTCTGCGCTCCGACGCAATATGGCATCCATGTCGGGCAGTACTCGAGCCTGACCTCGCAAGGGGTCACTTATTCGTCGTTCGGGGGCGGCCCCATCACGCTCTTTCAGTTGGACGCGGGTTCTTACTTCCTTATCGTGGACAAGTCCTATGGCGAAGAGTTCACCAACATCTTCAATGTCGTGGGCACACATAACACGAACGGCCCCAACCTGACCATTCTTCACTCCGGCTTCAACTCGCAAAGTTCAACCGCGGGGATTTCGATAGGAAGCTTCACCGCGAACGGGAATCTGCTTATCGAGGACTCGGGATTTGCGCCAAGTTTTTCAGGTGCTCATCTCGATTTCGCCCCACTCGGCACGCGCGGCTTCGGGCACTACGGGACGATGATCCTGGACATGGTTCGGTTCGGGAATGTCACGGTCTCGAATGCAGGCGTGAAAGGGGGCAACGGAGACATCATTTCGCGAGCGACCTTTGGCGGTCCAACCGGGTCGATGACCTGGTATCCCTCGGCTTGCCAGACCTGTGGCAGCAGCAACGATATCAGCGACGGGCACAACACCCAGTACCTGGACGGCGCGGGGCCGAATTACACCGATGGGACAAATGTTTTTGGAACTCGTCTCACATCCGACCGGGGGAACGATCAGCTCGGCTGGTACTACAACGGCGCGTTACTGGGTGGATGGAACCTCAGGAATGCACCGACTCACAGCGCCTGGAGCGCGTTTGATTTCGTGACGTTCGACGGCTACAAAAGCGGCAACGGCCACACGCTTTTGCCCGCGAGCGCAGACTCGTATCGGGGTGACCCCCATGGCGGTGCGCTGCTTTGCGGTGGGGGCGGAAGAGCGAAGCAGTATTGCGATCCGACGGGAGCCTGGAACTCGACCAATCAAGAGGCAATGACCGGCGCTATCGGCGGCTCGCCGCTGGCTGCGGGGCAGTGTGCTCGCGGGACTGCGATTTTGAGTACGCCTGCGACTGGACACACCGGGATTGCCGCACCGAGTGATGGTTCCAACGTCCAAAGCAGCGGCAACGGCGTTTATACGACTCCACAGGTCACAGTAAGCGGAACCACAGCGACCGTCGAAATCTGCGCCATCATCGGGGGAACACCAACCTCAAAAACCTACAACGTAACGGTGTTTTAGCGCATGGAGCAATGCATCTTCGTCACGATTGCTCCTCTCCCATCAACTCTTCTCCACCGTGATGGAAGCTCCAACCACCGGCGGGAACCATCTTGCTGATGTCCCGGCGGCATCCATTCGATGGAGGGCACCAAGGCGCCGCCGATGAATTTCGCTCGGGGAATGCGGAGAAGCGAGCGTCGAATCGAACATGAGACAGAAGATTGCCGGGCTTGTCTACGATCGTCGGCCACGATGCGGCGATATATCATCAACCCAACCGCAGGTCAGACGACGTTGACTGGCAGCGGGAAATCCCCCACGGAGTCCCGCGCCACTATGCGGAAATACTATCTACTGCTTCTTGCGTTCACCTGCTATTCCATCCATGCGGCAGAGCCGGCGCGGCAGCCTCCCCCATTTCAGATTTACGCCGGATACTCCTGGCTTTCCAACTCTTTCAACGGAGTTCCAGGTTTCCACCAGCCGCTGAACGGTATGAATGCCGGCATTGCCTTTCCAGAATGGCGTCACCTGCGCATCAAGCTTGACTACTCCATGTACCGGGGGAACAATCTCGGCGATCCGCAGCACGCCTTCTTCATCATGAGCGGCGGGCAGTACGGGGGGACCTTTCACCGCGAGCGGTTCTATGTGGAGGCCCTGGCGGGTGAAGGCAGCGTGAACGGAACCTGGTTCAGCACCGCCACCACCGGCTTCAAGAACGGCAATACGGGTACGATTGCTTCTTTTGCCGAGTTCCTTGGCGGAGCCGTTGACACGCCCATCGGCCCTCGCGCCGCGTTCCGCATCGAGGGCGGCATGCAACACAGCAACTTCGATCCCATCACTCCGCTCAGCGAGCACGCCGCCGCCTATCATCTCGCCGGCATACCCGATTACTTCGGACGCATCTCCGCCGGCGTGGTCTGGATTCCGCGACTTGGATCGGAGATCGTGTCAGCATCCCAGCCCAAACAGGTGCGTCCAGTGGAAAGCGAGATTGTCTTCGAAAGCCTGAACTCCGTCGGCCACATTCACCTTTTCGCGGACGACTGGTTTAGCTACCTCAACCTGGCGGCGATCGAGTACGACCGGCATTCGTGGGGCAGGGTCATCGGCGCTCAGGTGGATTATTCCGCAGAGTTTCTGCCAGTGATCATCCTGCGCCAGCCCAGCAAGACCGATCTGTATGGGGACCGGCTATCGCATACGCGAGAAACTGTGGGCGGGATCGGAATCCTGCCGATCGGCGTTCGTCTGATGTGGTTCGACCACGCCCATGTCAAGCCCTACTATGCGATCAAGGCAGGCATGACGGGCTACACACAGAAGGCTTTTTCCCAGTACGCTTCGTACGAGGACTTTGCGCTGGATCAGAACGCCGGCATCCAATTTCGCCTTAGCGATCGGATCGACTTCCGTGGTGCTTTTGGCTTCTTCCACCAATCCAATGGCTTCGTGAACCCCGGCAACCCGGGCCTCGACGAGATGAACTGGAATACCGGCATCAGCTATCATCTTGGCCATTTGGACCCTGTCCATTGACATCTGAGATGGAAGAACACGGAGTGCAGTGCTCGATTCGGCACCCGAACCGGGTGGAATAAGGCACCACACTTCTGCTTGCGGATTGCTGGATTGAACCGGAGCTTGGTGGAAGGGAATACTTTGCGCTTTTCTTACCGAACCTGGCTGCTTTCTCTCGTGATTTGCACGCTGGCCATGGCGGTGTCGTTTGTGTACTTTGATGTACCGATAGCACGCCGAGTCCATGGGATCCTGGGGTCGGCTGACAGCCTGGAAAAGGGATTTGCGAGTGCCGTTCTTCTCACTATCGAAGCATCTGTTGCACTCGTGCTGGTGATCATTCGAATCCGGCGTGGGCATCTATCAGCTTTGCGCGAGGCGACAGTGCTGGCGTGTCTGACCTCCATCTGTGCGTATGCAATCAATGACAGCATCCTGAAGCTCTTTTTTGGTGTACCGAATACTGCGGCCGTGCTGCACGGTGCGCAGCATGCCGTCCATTTCCTAAGGGGCACGTCCAGCAGCAGTTTTCCGTCGGGCCATATGGTTCTCGCAGGGGCGTTTGGCGGCGTGTTCATGCGACTCTATCGGACCAGTTTTTTGCCCTTTTCCATACTGCTTCTCACTGCGGCAGTGCTGCTGATCGCAGGTGACTGGCATTTTGTCAGCGATGTCATCGCCGGGGCGTTTGTAGGCGTCTCGGCAGGCCTGTTGGCGAGCGAGCTCTGGCTTGTTCATCAAAAGATGACTTAACTCGCTAACTCGCGAGTTTGCAGATTGGCAGAGTCTGCTCAGCTTCTCAAAAGGCTGACAAAACCATCGATTCCGTCACAAGTTTCGCTGGGATGGACCTAGCCGGTTCAACTCGCTTCGAGAATGGTGCATCTAAGCGGCTGAACCGGTGTCTGTGCGTCTCTCCCTCAACGCGTCGTAAGAGCCAGATCTCAAGATTCTGCAATCTCCTGGCAAGTGGTTTGAATGGGTTGCGGCGAGCAAGCGGTGATGGGACTTCTCCGGTTCAGTCACGCTACGTGAACGCTCCCTCATGCACGTGGGCCAAGCACGCGAGCAAGCCAAGCATCCAAGAAAGTTCTCAAACAGAAGTCTGCACCTGCACGCCTTTAAAAGGAGATTCAGGAGATGACCGCCCCCGCATTCCTCAGGACCTTTGACGCCATTCCACGCTTCAAGTTGATCACGATCCATATCTGCGCCTTCCTCGTTGCGCTCGCGATGAGTGCGCCCGACCTTCATGCCCAGTTTCGGGGATCCATTCAAGGCACCGTGACCGATCCGAGCGGTGCGGTGGTGCCCGATGCCAACCTGACCTTAAAGAATCCGGCGACGAACGACACCCACAGCGTGACCAGCAATGGAGAAGGTGTTTACGCATTCAATGGATTGCCGCCCGGAACCTTCATCCTGACGGTAGAGCACAGCGGGTTCGACACCAAGACTTACGACAATGTCCGGATCATCCCCGAGCAAGCGAACTCATTCAACGTGCAATTGACGGTCAGTTCGGCGGCGCCGCAGACGGTCACCGTCAATGCGGGGACGATACCACTTATTGATACGGCGAATGGAACCATCGCCACGACGATCAGCTCAAACGAAGTCGAGCACATGCCATCGTTTGGACGCGATGCCTTTCAATTGATGCAACTCGCGCCCGGGACCATCGGCGACCGCTCGCAATCGGCCGGCGGCGGTTCGTACAGCTTGCCGGGAACGCAGGGACCCGGAGGCCCGAGTTCGAACACTGGGATCTTCGCAACAGAGAATGGACCGCAAACACTGGCGAATGGCAATCAATACGAAAACAACAGCATCTCCATCGATGGAATCAGCACGGTGAGCGCGGTGTGGGGCGGCACGTCGATTGTGACGCCGACGGAAGAATCGGTCGACAACGTTCACGTGGTGACGAACGCCTACGATGCGGAGTATGGCCGGTTCGCCGGCGCGCAGGTGGAAGTCACATCAAAGGAAGGAACGAACAGCGCGCACGGGAGCGCATTCTTCCAGCGTTGGAGCCCTGGAATGAATGCATATCAGCGATATAACGGTCCCTCTTTCTACAGCACGAACTGCGGTGGGCCAAACACCTCTTGTACGCCTTCGCAGCGCGGGCTTACCAAGGATACGCAACAATTCAACCAGTATGGCGCGAGTCTCGGCGGCCCTCTTTGGCGCGATCATTTATTCGCCTTTTTTGCGTACGAAGCCGAACGCAGCGGCGTGAATCAGGTGACGTCGACCGCTTGGTACGATACGCCTGCATTCGACATGCTGGCGCCGTCAGGCTCAATTGCTTCGCAGTATCTGAGTTTCCCTGGCGCCGGCGTGAGCGGGACTCTTGTTCCCGTGTCCTGCGCTGATGCAGGCCTGACTGAGGGAGTGAACTGCAATACGATTCCCGGCCAGGGACTGAATATCGGTTCGCCGTTGACGACTCCGCCGGGGACGCAAGATCCGACCTGGAGCGGTGCGTCCTCGCCAGGAGTGGGCGGAGGTTTGAGCAATGTGGCCGATATTGCGGAATACACCACCCTCAACCCAACCCAAATCTCCGATGACCAATACAACGGGCGAGTGGATGCTCAACTGACCCCCAATGATCGGCTGACGGGCACTATCTACTGGGTTTTGTCGAACACGACCGACTATAACGGCCCGGTACGGCCGATGAACTTCTGGCATCATGACGTTGCGACCAACGCCGTCGCCGCAATTTGGAATCACGTGTTCACGTCGAACTTCCTTAACGAAGCTCGCGCCAACGCCGCAGGTTGGCGCTTTAACGAAGTGGCAACCAATCCCCAGGCCCCTTTTGGATTGCCTCAAGACAATATCCAACAAATCGGGAGCATACCTTCCTCTCAATTCCAGTACTTCGGCTCACCGGGTCCGAGCCAGCTTGATCAGTGGACCTACACCTATCGCGACATCGCGACTTGGTCTCACGGAAAGCACGACGTGAAGTTCGGTGGAGAACTCACACGTCTTTATTACCTGAACCAGGTTCTCTATGCGGCGCGGCCGACATTCACCTTCTTCAACATCTGGGACTTTCTCAATGACGCTCCGCAGGCCGAATCGGGCACCTTCGATCCCACCACCGGCATGCCGAGCGCAGCACGGCAGGATGATCGCGAGAACCTGTGGGGTTTTTTCGTACAGGACGATTTCAAAGTCACGCCATCGCTCACGTTGAACATGGGCCTGCGTTATGACTATTTCGGCTCGCTCTACGCCAAACAGGGCGACATGTATGGCGTCCGCCTTGGGGCGGGGCAGTCACTGATGTCAGGCCTTACCGTGCAACGGCTCGGAAATCTGTGGGCTCCGGAAAAAGGGAACTTCGGTCCCGAATTTGGGTTCGCCTTCAGCCCCGCGCAGTGGAAAAGCAAGCTGGTGGTTCGTGGAGGATACGGGCTCAATTTCAACCAGGAGGAGATCGCTCTCACGGCCAACGTGTTCAACAACCCGGGTGTGACGGTGTCGCCCAATTTCGTCCTTGGCACCCCGTCCTCGCCGAATCCAGGCATCCTGTACTCCACCGCGTCGAACATTCATTCGCTGTTCGGCTATCCAGCCAATCCTGCCGTCGTCAGTTCGTCCACCAATGCCTTCGGCGCGAACGGATTGCCCACGACAGGTGCGACATCCGTGACGGTATTCCCGGCGAAGTTTCCGACAACGTACGTACAGCACTACTCGCTCGAGACGGACTACGACCTGGGTCTTCGGAGCGTGCTGACAGTCGGTTATTCGGGCAGCGTGGGACGGCACACAATTTTCAACTACGATCTAAACGCGGTGGCGGCGGTGGACGGATTGCCGCTGAATCCGCAGGTCAACAGCGCCACCTATTTCAGCAATGGCGGACATTCGAGTTACAACTCGATGTTGGTGTCTCTGAAGCACCAGATGTCTCATGGGTTCACTGCGACTGCAGATTTCAACTGGGCAAGGAGCATGGATACATCGTCCGGGCCGTATGAGAAGCAGTACTACCCGTACGATCCCAGCCTGTCGTACGGCCGCTCCGACTATGACGTCGGTAAACTGCTGAAACTGTATGGAATGTGGCAGCCGGTTTTCTTCCACGGCAATCACACGTGGGCAGAGAAAATCGCCGGCGGCTGGAATTTGAGCGGCATCTTCAACATCCACACTGGATTCCCGTGGGCGCCAGTGTTCCCGGTTGCGGGAAACCTCTACTGCAACGCATGCGGGTACAGCACCTTATTGCCATCCGCCTACCTTGGCGGGGCTGGACATGATACGAGTAACGACGCCTATAAATCGGGACCCGGCGTCGGTAATAACACCAACGCGAACTTCCCCAATGGCGGCTCCGCATACTTCACCGCACCCACTTACACGGTTGCTCCTGCGTTTCCGGCAACCGGAGCAGCAGCCCCGCAACGGCCCGGTATCGACCGGAATTCATTTACGGGCCCCGGCTACCGGTCTTTGGACGCCACGCTCAGCAAGACTTTTGGCGTGCCAAAACTGCACGAGGGAGCTGGATTGCAAATCCGGGCGGACGTATTCAATGTTTTCAACAATCTCAACTTCAGACCCGGAGGAGCCTCGAGCGAGACAGGAGGAGGAATCGCTGATGTTGTCAGCGCCCCGAACTTTGGGCAGGCGCAATCGGCGCTCAGCGGGCGGATCATGACTCTTCAGGCTCGATTTGACTTCTAATTGCAGGGGGATTTGGTGTGATCACGGTGCAAAAAAGGACGCACCGGAAAGAACTCGATGTGAATGCACCATGAATGGTGATATCCACAGAACTTTCTAAGATTTGCACTTGCTTCCACAGATCGAGGCGTCCTAATGTCTCTTCTCAGTTGGTGACCCTGTGGCTAGTCGGACAGCGGCTCCAACCTGGAAGGAAGCGCAGGATCGGTCGCTTGCAGTCAGTCATCGCCGGGCAACCGGAGGTGAAAGAGGCGGAGAGGATTGAGAGAGCGTGGAGAGTCAGGCGAAAGCTGTTGGACCTGATTGGACGCGAAGATTCATCCGCGACGCAAGTCGAGGATGCAAAGTTCGAGGACAGGCAGGGATTCATCATCGAACCAGCCGTAAGTGCAGAAACGGGGAAACTCGCGGAAGCACAGACGGCAGGCCGAAAGGCGCGGTGAGCGGGGAAACTCGCGAATCGGCTGGTCGGCAGCGCTGACGGAATTGGTGTTCGAGGCGACTTGGAGATTAACAAGTCAGCGCCACCAGAGAGAGAAGAGCCGGGGCAACCCGGAAGTTCAGATCGCTGGTGAAGCCGGAGGTGGAAGATTCGGGGAGACCCGGAGACGAAGCCACTGGCAGACCGGATGGTGCGATACCCGGGGCAACTCGGGCGACCATCAGCCGGAGCCGGAGGATTCGGGAATCGGGGTGACCTGAGGAACGGATCGTCGGCGATACCGAAGGACCGAGATTTGGGGCGACCCGGGTATCGGTCAGTCGGCACCGCCGAAGGATGCGAGATTCGAGGCGACTCGAAACTCGATCGCCGGCAAAGCCGGAGATGCAGAACAAGGGGCGACCCGAGGGCTGCATCAGAAGCGCAGCAGGAGGCGTGAGGAAGCGGGGCGACTCGCCGAATCACTCAAACCGGCAGCGTGGAAATCACGGGAGCGACGGGGCGACCTGACGATCCAGTGGCCGGCACAGCCGAAGGACTGAAGGGAAGGGGCAACCTGGACCTTCGTCGCCGGCGCGGCTCAAGAGTGCGAAGACGGGGCAACCCGAACGCGCAGGATTGGCCCAGACGGAAGATGCAGAGACCGGGGCAACTCGGTATCTGCCTCGGCAGGCGGACGGTACGACGATGATTCGATGAACTGCAAGGGCACCCGGAAAGCGCCAGAGGCCGCAAGGTTTCTGGCGCTTTCGATTTTGCAGCACCTCTAGACTTGATCCGCGACCATATTCGGCCTCTTTCCCGCGTCGAGATCACGATGCCCCGGAGTTGCGGGGGGCGCCAGGCGATGGCCAAGCCGGATGAATGGCTTCTCGATCAGGAAATAGCTCGCAGAGGCCACCAGCACAAGCGCCAAGAGGTTCCAAGGGGCTACCTGAAGGAAGCCGAGAGGTCTTGCTGCGCGGTAGGGCACGTTCGACCCAATAAAGAAGAGTTGTTGCCACAGATAAACGCTGTAGGAGATGCGGCCCATCCATCGAAGGGGCGCGAGCTCAAGCAGTCGCGAGACATGGCTCGCAGGCCGCAACGCCGTGCCCGCGACCAGAAAGGGCAGCGCGAAAGGCAGCACAAGCCAGTCTGCCGGCACAATTCCCAACCGCAGAGCGGCGATGAGGGCAAATCCAAAGACCAAGAGGATGAAAAGCGGCGTGGCCCATTTCGTGCAGAAAGCGCGAACCGGTTCTCTGCGAAGCAGAATCGCCAACAACGCAGGAAACAACAGGGCGTTGATACGAAGTTCGGTCCTGGCATAGGCCGCGTTTCCACCGAGCGCGATCATCCAGGACGGATGGGCGCGCACCACGATCGATAACGCCAGAAAGAAAAGAATCAGGATGCTGAGGATGCGCACACGGCGCTTGGGAAAGAAATAAAGAATTCCGGGCAGAAGCAGGTAAAAATGCTCTTCCACGGCGAGCGACCAGAAGTGGTTCGTATAGAGGCCCAACTCTGGATCCTGCAGATGGCCGAAATAGTAGATGGTATGCAGGTGAGCGAAGCGATAGTTATTCACGAACAGAATGGAACAAAGCCATGAGGCGAGATCGACGCGAACGATGTGGGCGAGTCCGAGAATTCCAAGAGCCGCCAAGTAAAGGAAGGCGGGCGGCAGGATGCGGCAGAATCGGCGGATGTAAAACGCCTTCAGGGAGATGTTCTGATGGATGTTTTCTTCGTCGAGCAGGCGTGAGCAGATGAGCAGCCCGCTGATGGCAAAAAAAAGATCAACTCCGAGAAAGCCGTAATCGTGCAGCCACGCGTCAGAGAAGATCCCGATGCGCAGGAGTGGAGCATGAAAGGCGACGACGCCAAGTACCGCGATCGCCCGCCAGCCATCCAGCGTCGGAATATATCCCGACCGGGATGCGTTGGGGAGGTCGTTTGCCATGAGGGTCGAGGCTCATGATAGCAGAGGTCATTTTCTAATTCCGCGCGACATTCGAGGACTCGAACCCTTTTGTCACTAAGCCGGATTTGAGGATTCCCGGGCGCCAATCGCACCGAGTAACTCGTCCGCCGTGAGCACGGTCGCTCGCTGAGCAAAGATCTTGTCGAGCACGCAGGCATGTACGTCTTCATCCTGGTCCATGCAGCAGTCGCGCACGACAAGGAGACGGTAGTCGGCGTCGCTGGCTTCGAGGGCGGTGGAAAGCACAACCCCGCTGGTTGCAATTCCGAACAGAACCAGGGTCTCGATTTCACGGGATCGCAGAATCATGGCTAGATCCGATCCTGCAAATGCGCTGACGCGGTGCTTGGTGACCACGATGTCGTTGCTCTGCGGGGCTACGCTCGGATGAATGGCGCCGCCTGGCCCTTGGAACATCTGCTGCCACTGAACTGAATTGCGAATGGCGCCAAAGAGAGGGTTACGGGCGCTCACCTCGGGAAGTCCAGGGCGAAAACCCACCTGCACATGAATCACCGTCAAACCTGCCTCCCGCGCCCGCTCCAGAATCTCTGCAGCGCGCGGCAACAAATCGGGCTGGTTCTTCGCGTAGATATCGACGATCGAAGTTTGCAGGTCCATGCTGAGCATTGCGCACCGACTGAGGTCGGGAATCGGGGCAGGCATTATTCGGTATCTCCTCGTTTTTTGCCGCTTTGGCCGAATGCAAGACAACCGTTTGTTGACGCTGCGAATCTTCTATCAGAGACGTTTCTCTGTTCGGCTCGGATGCAAACCATTCCCATGTCGCGGGCAATTGTCGCTGCCTTGACTTCGAAGGGCGCAAAACCTGTCGGGGCTCTCGCTTGAAAGCGCCGAGCGGGAAGCTTCGCCAACACCATTCTCCTAATCCACAATGGCGCGGCTTGATTCCATGAGCTGGTATTTCATCTTTTTCTTTCTGTCAGGACTCTGCAGCATCCTGTACGAACTGGTCTGGCTGCGCCTGTCGATGGCCGAGTTCGGCGTGACCACGGGACAGGTGTCGATCGTCCTGTCAATGTTCATGGCCGGAATGGGCATCGGCTCATGGGCTGGCGGCGTATTGATGCGCCGTTACGGTCAGCATCTTCGCCTTCACCCCGTGCGGCTCTATGCTGTTACGGAGTTTCTCATAGGATGTTCCGCGCTTGCTGTCCCCGTCGAACTAGTCTGGGGCGGGCGCATTATCGAGTCGATGGGCGGCCAAGGCGGTCTCACTTCCGGGACCTACTATCTCGCCTCGGGCCTGATGACTGCGTTGATCCTGCTGCCGTGGTGCGCGTTCATGGGCGCCACCTATCCGGTCGCGATGGCCGCGATCGAACGCGACCAGCACGATCAGGCATCGCGCTCGTTCAGCTACCTCTACCTCGCCAACGTGATTGGCGCCGTCGCCGGTGCGAGCGCTCCCCTGATCCTGGTGGAACTTTATGGGTTTCACGGCACATTGCGTGTGGGAGCGGTCCTCAATGTGCTGATCGCTGCCCTGGCCATCGCAAAGTCGTTGCGGCGACCCGTTCAATCACCCTCTGGGCAGACAGCGGACTTGGAGACGGCACAACCGCCGATTCGCTTCGAAACATCGAAGTTGCCGCTCGTCCTTCTTTTTCTTACCGGGCTCGCCACCATGGGCATGGAAGTGGTTTGGATCCGGCTGTTCACTCCTTACCTGGGCCCGATGGTCTATGCGTTCGCCGCCATCCTCGTTGCGTATCTAATCGCCACGTTCATCGGCTCAACCGCGTATCGGCGCATGAGCAGGGATCACCGGCCTGACAGCAGGCTGGCCTGGGTCTCGCTTGCATTCTTCGGATTGCTTCCGCTCGTCACCTCCGATCCGCGGATTGAAATGTTCGCGGTGCTTCGCGTCCTGCTTGGCGTGATGCCATTTGCCGGGATCATGGGATTCCTGACGCCAATGCTGGTGGATGAATGGTCCGGCGGAGATCCGGATCGAGCCGGCCGTGCTTATGCCGTGAACGTCGTCGGATGTATCGTGGGACCGCTGCTTTCAGGGTTCGTCCTGCTGCCACTCGCGGGCGAACACATTTCGATGCTGGTTTATGTCATCCCGTGGATGGGCGTGGCTTTCTTCTGGCCGCGTTCAAATACTCAGACGCAGCGGAGAGTTTGGGCCTACAGCTTTGTCTTCGCAGCGCTGGCGGTCTTTTTCCTTACGCGGGATTTCGCAACGGAATTTGCACAGCGCGAAGTGCTGCGCGACAGCACGGCAACCGTCATCGCCACGGGTTCCGGAATGAGGAAGCGCCTGATTACCAATGGAGTCGGCATTACGTCGCTCACGCCGATCACCAAGATGATGGCGCATCTGACTCTTGCTTCGCTTCCAGAGGCTCCGCGGAATGCGCTGGTGATCTGCTTTGGCATGGGAACTACGTACAGGTCGGTCATGTCGTGGGGCATTCCAACCACCGCGGTAGAACTCATCCCCAGCGTGCCGAAGTTATTCTCTTACTACCACGACGATGGCGCGGAGCTTCTGAATTCCCCGATGTCGCACGTTGTCATCGACGACGGACGCCGCTACATGGAGCGCTCGCGGAAACAGTTTGACGCCATCATCATCGATCCGCCGCCGCCGATCCAGGCTGCGGCGTCGAGCCTTCTCTATTCGAAGGAATTCTACGCAGTGGCCAGGGACCGGCTGGCGCCCGGAGGCATCTTGCAACAGTGGCTGCCCGAAGGCGACCGGGCCGTCCAATCGTCTGTGGCCGACGCGCTGAAGCAATCGTTTGCCTACGTGCGTGTCTATCGTTCGTTGGAAGGATGGGGCTGGCATTTCCTGGCGAGTTCGAGCCCGATCTCGGAACGTAGCGCGCAGGAACTCGTCGCACGCATGCCGCCAAAAGCTGTCTCCGACATGATGGAATGGGGGCCCGCCAGCACACCGCAACAGCAATTCGAGCTTGTGCTCACCGGCCGAACCACTCCCGATCAGCTCATCGACCGCTCGCCTACGACCCCGGCCATGCAAGACGATCGCCCCATCAATGAGTATTTCCTCTTGCGCTATCTGCGCCGTCGCGAACACTCTTCGAGCGCACCGCAACTGCACGCAAGCCGGTAGACGAAACGAGCAGACAACAGGGATGGGGCAATTAGAACTTGCGCGACCACTCCTTCGGCCAGCGTTCGACGATCACCTTTTTGTCGGTATAGAACTCGATCGCGTCGCGGCCTTGCGCATGCATCACGCCGAAGAAGCTGCCCTTCCAGCCCGAGAATGGGAAGTACGCCATCGGCGCGGGCACGCCGATATTCACGCCAACGTTGCCCGTTGACACCGCGTTGCGGAACTTGCGCGCCGACGAGCCCGAAGACGTGAAGATCGAGCTGGCATTTCCGTAGGCGGAGTTCTCAATCATCTGCACAGCCTCGTCGATGTCGCCGGCATGAACGACGGAGAGCACGGGCCCAAAGATTTCCGTCTGCATCAGCTTGCTTCCCGCAGGCAGGCCATCGAGCACCGTCGGTCCCACGAACGTGCCACGTTTTCCATCGGCGAAGCCGCGGCCATCGACCACCGCCTGCGCGCCATCCTGCGCACCTTGTCCGATGAGAGAAACAATGCGGTCACGGCTTGCCGCCGTGATGACGGGTCCCATCTGCGTGGCCGGCTCAAGCCCGTTGCCGACATGAAGAGAGGACGCAGCCGCCGTAATGGATTCGCGGAACCAGTCCTTTGCTTTTCCGACGGCGACCGTCACGCTGACGGCGAGGCACCGCTGCCCTGCGCAGCCAAAGGCCGAGTCGGCGATGATCTTCGTCGTGGTCTCCTGATCGGCGTCCGGCAGTACGACCACATGGTTTTTTGCCCCGCCCTGGCACTGCACGCGCTTGCCGCTCGCCGACCCTCGCGCATACACGTATTGAGCAACCGGCGTCGACCCGACAAAGCTGATGGCGCGGATCAGTGGATGATCGAGAATCGCATCGACTGCAGACTTGCCGCCATTCACCAGATTGACCACGCCCGCCGGAAGACCGGCTTCATGCAGCAACTCCACGAGCCGCGCCGCAGAGAACGGTACGCGGTCGCTGGGCTTCAGTACCACGGTGTTTCCGGTCGCAATGGCGTAGGGCAGGAACCACAGAGGAATCATCAGCGGAAAATTGAATGGCGTGATGACTCCGCAGACTCCGAGCGGCTGGCGCACCATGATCTCGTCGATGCCGGGGGCGATGTCTTCGAGCGAGTAGCCCTGCATGAGCACGGGAATGCCGCACGCGACTTCGACGTTCTCGATGCCGCGGCGCAATTCGCCTTTCGACTCGCCGAGGGTCTTTCCATTCTCGGTTGTGATCAATGCCGCCAGGTCGTCAAAGTTCTGTTCGAGGAGGGCCTTCAGCTTGAACAGGTGTTGGATGCGATCGCCGGCTGGTGTTGCACGCCAACCGGGAAAGGCGGCGTGTGCAGCCTGCACTGCGGCTTCAACCTCTGCGGCCGATCCAGCGGGAGACTGACCGAGCGCCTCGCCCGTCGCGGGATTCCGGAGTTCCAGTCCCGGTTCGCTGTCAGGCGTCGTCCATTGGCCGTTTACGAAGTTGCGAACTTCCTGAAGCGCGTCAAGGCGTGGAGTCAGAGTCGTCATAGGAATCCCAATGTAGCGCAACCGACGAACTGCCCGCACCAGGAAAATGCGCAGATAATCAGCTTGCGACTCCCGCCAATCCCGCGATGGAAGCGATTTCGTAATGAGAAGAGACGGTGTCGTAATGAGACAGGAATTGGAGCCGGTTTTCCGGGATGATCGCCGCTTCGTAGTGCGGTCCGGCTACCGCGCGAATCGCGTCGATCGAGTCCCAGACCATGACGGTAAGGAACTCTACTTCACCGTCAACCACACGGCGCAGCACAAAGCTGCCTCGATATCCCGGCACTTTGTTGATTCCGGGGAGCAATTCGGGCTTCAGCGTGGCCTCGTAGGCATCGGCATTTGCAGGTGTCGTGTATCCATGCCAGATTCTTGCGATCATCGCACTCCTCCAGCCGGTAGGCGCCTTCATCTTAACCGTACCGGGGCGCCGTGTCTGCTATCGTGGACGCGTCTCGCATGCGTCAGGCAATTTGCATTCAAACCTTTTCCCGGAGGAAACCGCTCTCGTGCCGCACATCTCCCGCATCCTCATTCTTCTTTTTGCATTGTCCGCCTCTCTTTTTGCGCAGCAGGCGACATCCCCGGCGGCTCAAAATCCGCAACCGACCACTGCGGCCGAAGCGCCCAACCATGACACGAGCTTCATCGACGAGCAGGGCACCGCGCACGTCACGCGCGTGGTCCCGGTACCAAAGGACTTGAGCCCGCAGGCGCAATTGATGCTGGGGCGGCCCGAACCCGACCAGGGACCGCCGGAGCCTCTCGAGCAGCGCCGCAAGATGACCGATGAATACACGGCGCGCGCCCGCGTTGCCTGGACCCGGCTCTGCCCGAACACTCTGGTCGAAGACAAGATGGCAGGCGTTCCGGTACGCATTATCACGCCGCAAGGCATGCCTGAAGCCAATCGCGACAAGGTCCTGCTGGACCTGCACGGCGGGGGATTCAACTCCGATTCCGGCTCCTACACCGAATCGATTCCCATTGCCAGCTATGCCGGAATCAAGGTGGTGGCCGTGCTGTACCGGCTGGCGCCCGAATTCCCGTTTCCTGCCGCGGTCGACGACTCGGTCGCGGTCTACAAGGAATTGCTCAAAACCTACAAGCCCGACCACATCGTGATCTATGGAACCTCGGCCGGCGCTATCCTCACCGGAGAAGTAGCCGTGAGACTGAAGCAGGTAGGTCTTCCGATGCCCGCCGCGCTCGGTGTTTTCAGCGGCATGGGCGATTTCGACCGGCCCGGCGACTCGATCGCCATATACGCGCTGCGCGGACTTTCCGGCCATCTCGAGCCGCCCGATCCGGGAGCGCACGATCCGTTCTACGTTGCGAAGACCGATCCGAAGGATCCGGTGCTCTCACCCATCTATGCCGATCTGCATGGGCTGCCGCCGACGCTTTTTGTCACCAGTGGACGCGATCTGCTGTTGAGCGGAACAGTGAACCTCCATCGCGCGTTCCTGCATGCGGGCGTGGATGCTCGTTTGGTCGTCTTCGATGCGTTGCCGCATGCGTTCTGGTATGACCCGCGCCTGCCCGAAGCCATCGAAGCGAATCACATGATGGCGGATTTCTTCGTGAAGGAACTGGCAAAATAAAAGGCACCCGGTCTGTGTCCGTCGGCAGGCGCAACCGGGTCCTGCCGCCGAGAATCCGCTACCAGACCCTGCAGGCGTTTGCGGGCATCATCGGCTGCCCGGTCTTGCAGCCAAATGCCTTTCCGAACTCCGGCATGTTTTGCACGACGCCGGTCACCCGGAAGTGAATCGGCGAGTGCTCATTGGTTTGAACCTGCATTCGCTCCGTCTCCGGCCGGACATTCCCGCACCAGTTCTGCGCAAATCCGAGGAAAAACTGCTGCAGTGCTGTGTAACCGTCTGTTGTTTTGTTCAAGTCGATCTTTTTGTTGTTTGCATCAGCCAGAAATGCAATGTAAGCCAGTCGAAGGCCACCGTTGTCGGCGGTGTTTTCCCCGAGTGTAAGCTTTCCGTTCACTTTCACGTCGCCCGGAACCGAGAAGGAGCTGTATTCCTTGACCTCGCAGTCAGCCTTTTCGTCGAATTTCTGTGCGTCGGTTGCGGTCCACCAATCGGTCAGATTGCCGTTGCTGTCGAACTTCCGGCCCTGGTCATCGAACCCGTGGGTCAATTCATGGCCGACAACCGCGCCAATGTGTCCATAGTTGACTGCGTCGGGCGCCGAAGTGTCGTAAAAGGGCGGCTGAAGAATGCCGGCGGGAAAATTGATGTCGTTCATGCTGGGGTCGTAATAGGCGTTCACCGTGGGAGGGCTCATGAAGAACTCGCCGCGATCGACAGGTTGGCCAATCTTGTCCAACTGACGGTGATTCTCGAATTCGACCGCCCGCAGCGCATTACCAAGCGCGTCCCCGCGCGCGACTTGGAGCTTCGAATAGTCGCGCCACTTGTCGGGATAACCGATTTTATTCGCCAAGGCCTGCAGCTTCTGCTTCGCTTTTGCCTTGGTCTCCGGGCTCATCCAGTCGAGCGTGTCGAGATCGGCATCCATGGCCGCTTCGATTTCATGCACCATAGCGAGTGTCGCGGCCTTGCTCGACGGGGGGAATTCCTGCTCCACATAAACCTGGCCGAGAGCCTCTCCGAGCGCGCCATCGGTGGCTCTGGCGCAGCGCTTCCACCGTGGTTCCTGTTTTGGTTGTCCACGCAGCGTCGTGCCAAAGAAGTTGAATTGCTCCTGGTCGAGTGCTTCCGGCAACGCGGTCCCGGGCATTGCGTTGATAAGCTGCCAGCGCAGGTAGGTCTTGATGGTCTCGAGATCTGTGGACTGCAAAAGGGTATTGAGCTTCTCAAAAAATGGAGGATAGGTTACGTTCAGCTCCGCAACAGGCGGAGCACCTACTTCATTCATGAGCTGTTTCCAGTCGATCGCGGGTGAGCGCTTCTGAAGGTCATCGAGCGAGAGCATGTGATAAATTGCCGCCGGATCGCGGCGCGATGTAACGTCGAGTGAAGCTTTCGCCAATTCGGTTTCCAGGTCCATCACTTTTTGCGCGTCTCCGGCAGCCTTCGCCTCGGGCTCGCCGAGCAGCTTGAATATATTCGTGACGTGCTGCACGTATTGTTTGCGAATCTTTTCGTCTTCGGGACCTGTCCGGAGATAGTAGTCGCGCTCCGGAAGTCCGAGCCCGGACTGGTCGATGACCGCAATCTGCCTGGTGGCGTCTTTGAAGTCCTGCATTTCGCCTATGGCCAGGAAGGCATTCACGTTTGTGAGCTGAAAATAGGCGAGAAGCGAGACGAGTTCTTCCTTGCTCTTGAGAGCTGCGATGCGATCGAGATCCAGCTGGAGAGGCTTCAGTCCCTCCCTTTCAATCGCAGCCGTATCCATGCAGGAGGCATAGTAGTCGCCGATTTTCTGCTCATTTGGGGTCCGGTTTGAACCGCCGGCAGACGTCTTCTCCAGCATGCCCCGCAGAATGCTTTCGTTCCAATCCATAAGAATGTTGAAGGTCGCGTAGGAAGAGTGGTCAGCAGGAATTGGGTGGTGTTCATCGAATTTACCGCACGCATACTGATAGAAGTCCACGCAGGGATCGGCCGACTTATCGACGGATGTCAGGTCGAGGCCGGGCAGACGCTCCGGCGGCGTGTTCGAGTCCTGGCCGGTTTGGGCCCGCAGGACGGGGATTGTAGCAAGAAGGCAGGCTGCGAAGATCGCAAAGCGAGGGCTTTTCATGAAATCTCCAAGGAACCAAGGTCCCACAACAGTGGACGGCTATTTCGGGGGAGATTCTAGCAGGCCGGAATTGAGATTCGCCCGGTCGGGAAGAGCTTCGCGCGGCCGAGTGATGGCATCCTGCCGAGAAAACGTGCCCGAGATGCTCCTTCGTGCGAACGGATCAGGCATCTTCCCGCGGTATCTGCGTCACCGGAATGCGCAGGGAAGAATTAATGCGCGAGAACATTTCAAATGCTGCGGCTACGGCCGTGAGCTCCATGATTTCCGGCACGGTGAAATACTCTCTCACCGCTTCGAATGCGGCTTCGTTCACGGCGTGGCCCGAGGCGTGGAGTAGCGTCGCGAACCGAAAACCGACCTTCTCCTTTTCGGTGAAAGGGCCATTCTCAAAGTTGTCGTAGCTCGCAACCTGACCGAAGGTCGCGCCTCGTTTCTCGGCGAGCAATCGGTGCGCGCTCACGCAGTATTCGCAGCGATTGAGCGATGCGACGCGCGTAGCGATCAATTCCTTGTACCATCCTGGGAGCGCGCCTTCGGCCATCAGCGGCTTCAAAAATGCGGTGATGCCCATGGCCAGGTCCGGCACATGCGCAAGGGCCTTGAACATGTTGGGAACCACGCCGCGGTCTTCCAGCAGCTTGTCATAAATAGCCGCGATTTCAGTGGGAACCTGCTGGCGCTCCAGCAGCGGAATCCGCGAATCGCTTGGGGAAGCGACGGCGCCTGTCTTGAAGCCATCGGAATCCATTACCGCCAGGATATATCGGGTATTCGGCATGGGCATTGGGACACAGTCCGGCCGTGTTCAAGTCGTCTGAACACAAGAACGGGCTTAATGCGGATTTTCCTTTCGGAGTCCTTAAGCCTCTTTCCTCTGTGACTGCGCCGACCCGCCGCTTGGTGGTAGCCTTCCGTTTGTAGTCAGTGCGGAGGAATCCATGCTGAATTTTTTGAAACACTTTGCCGCAATTGCTACTGTTTTGGGTTCTGCGACGGGAATTGCCTTTTTGGCGTCATTTCAGGCCGTCGCACAAGCTCCCTCTGCAGCTCACGCTGCTCCGGCTGCGCGGGCTACAGGGGATGAAGACGCGACCAATCCCGTGGCCGATCCGAAGGCCATTGTCATACTTGACAAGGCTCGATTCACGGTGCTGACCCCGCAACTGATCCGCATGGAGTGGGACGCCGACGGACAATTTGAAGATCATGCTTCCTTCGTCTTTATCAATCGCCGCCTGCCGGTGCCACCCTACACAAAAACAGTCACCGACAATGGGACGAAGCTGACCATCAAAACCAGCGCTCTCACGCTGAATTACACCGATTCCGGCGGCGGCCAGTTCACATCCAATAACCTCACCGTCTCTCTCACCGTCGATGGCAAGCTGACGACCTGGAAACCCGGCGCGATCGACTTGCAGAACCTGAAGGGAACAACGCGGACGCTCGACGGTGCGCTCGGCGACAAAACAAAAGAACCGATCGGAAACGGCTTCATCTCGCGTTCGGGCTGGGCTGTCGAAGAGGACACAGGCAGGCCTCTGTTCGACTCTGCCGACTTCAGCTTCAGACAAGGCGAGAAGAGCCCCTGGCCATGGGTGATCGAGCGGCCCGCCGGGCCGAGGCAGGACCTCTACTTCTTCGGTTATGGACATGACTACAAGAAGGCGCTGGGCGATTATGTGCGCGTTGCCGGCCGCATCCCGCTGCCGCCCCGCTTCGCCTTTGGCTCGTGGTGGTCGCGCTACTGGGCCTACAGCGACCAGGAGATTCAAGACATCGTGCGCGGCTTCCACGAGAACGACACGCCGCTGGACGTATTCGTCATTGACATGGACTGGCATATCAACAGGGAGCAACTCGAAGCGCGCGGAGAAAAGGACCAATCGGGCGAGTCGCTCGGCTGGAGCGGTTACACCTGGAACAAGTTCCTCTTTCCCGATCCCACACAGTTTCTCGCCAAGCTGCATGCCGACGGGCTGAAGACGACGCTCAATCTCCACCCTGCTTCAGGCATTCAGCCGTGGGAAGAACATTACCCCGAGATGGCCCGTGCCATGGGCATCGATCCGGCCACAAAGAAATATGTTCCATTCGATCCGACGAGCAAGCAATGGGTTGAGAACTACTTCAAGTACATCCTTCATCCGCTCGAAAAGCAGGGCATTGATTTCTGGTGGCTCGACTGGCAGCAGGAGCCGAATACGAAGCTCCCGGGCGTGAACCCCACGTGGTGGCTCAACTACATCCACTTCACCGATCAGCAACGCGAGGGCAAGCGCCCGCTCCTGTTTCATCGCTGGGGCGGACTTGGAAATCATCGCTACCAGATCGGCTTTTCGGGCGACACCATCTCGCAATGGCCATCGCTCGCCTTTCAGCCGTGGTTTACCGCGACCGCAGCGAACGTCGGCTATGCTTATTGGAGCCACGATATCGGCGGCCACATGCCGGGCGCCGTCGATCCGGAGTTGTTCACGCGCTGGGTGCAGTTTGGCGCCTTCAGCCCCATCCTTCGCACCCACACCACGAAGAACCCCGCTGCGGAACGCCGCATCTGGGCCTATCCCGAACCGTACTCCAATATCCTGCGAACGGCATTTCAGCGCCGCTACGCGATGGTGCCGTATCTCTACACTGAGGCGCGCCGCACTTACGACACGGGCGTAGCCTTCTTCCGTCCTCTCTATTACGACTGGCCCGAAGAAAGTGCCGCCTACAACACGAGAGACGAATACCTGTTTGGCGATCAGATGATCGTTGCGCCCGTCGTTTCTCCGGTCGATAAGGAGTCGAGCCTCGCGGCCGAGCAGGTCTGGCTTCCCAAGGGCGAGTGGATTGAGTGGCCCACCGGCAAACACTTTACCGGCCCCACCACAACCTCGCGCAACTTCTCAATCGACCAGATACCGGTGTATGTGAAAGGCGGCGCCATCGTGCCCATGGAGCCGCCCATGCTCCACACCTCGGAGAAACCGGTCGATCCTTTGATTGTGAACATCTGGCCGCTCCAACCGGGCAAATCTTCGAGCTACTCGGTCTATGAGGACTCCGGGGTTGCGGTCGAATATCAGCATGGCGTCTTTGCGCGAACACCCATCAAGGCAACGCAAAGCGGAGACACGCTGCGAGTCGAGATCGGGCCGGTCGAAGGCAGCTTTCCCGGCATGCTCAGAACGCGCAGCTACGAATTGCGCCTTCCCGATGACTGGCCGCCAGCATCGGTCACGGTGAACGGGGAGGCGATCCGGCAGGCTGGTCCGCTCGGCAAGGGAGGCTGGAGTTTCGAAGGCAACACTCTGACCACGGTGATTCCTGTCTCGAGCAGGAGCGTTGCAACCCGGGTCACGATCGAGGTTCGCCGCGCGGCAGGATTGGTGGAGAAGCGGGGCGAACTCGATGGATTTGCCGGCGCCATGACGCGCCTGCGGGCCGCCTACGACGCGATCAACCAGACGCTGCCGGTTGATGTGCCGCCCGATGATCTAATCGATGTGATGCAAACCGGCGATCGCCTCGGCTATCACCCCGAGCGCGCACAACAAGAGCTGGCACATTTCCACGACGAGTTGCCCAAAGCCCAAGCAACCGTGATCCAGATGACCAATGGCTTTCAGGCGCGCATCGACGAGATGGCCATGAGCATGAGCCATGAAAACTGGCGCGAAGAGGAGCTGCAGGCTGAAAAACAAAAACGCATCGACGCGATGACCCGAGCCCAAAGGCTGATTGGCGACACGGGCAAGTGAGAACCCTCAATCGCAAGGATGCCGCCGCCGCGTTCGCTCTGCGCGGCGGCTTTTCTTTGTCAGCGCCGTCGGCGTCGTTTGCGCCATGGACTTGCATCGTTTACGATGCGGCCCTATGCAAAATTCTGCTCGTTGGCTCCTTATGTTGCTTCTGGCTGTGCCCATCGCCTTGGCTCAAACCGCGCCGTCCGATCCGCTGGCCCCGACGCTGGGCGTGAAATCAGCCGCGGAGATCGATCGCGAATGGCAGCAATCGGTGAGTAAGTACGACACCGAGCGCAATCGTCTCCTGGCCGAAGAGCAGACGCAGGAAAACGATGGGCCGTATCGCGCCGATTGGGCATCGCTGATGAAGTACCAGCAGCCGCAGTGGTACAAGGACGCGAAATTCGGCATCTTCATCCATTGGGGTGTCTACTCGGTGCCCGCGGCAGAGAGCGAGTGGTATCCGCGCCAGATGTACTACCCCGGCACGGTGGCCTACAAAAACTTCCATGAACACTACGCCTCGAGTGATCCGGCGGAAAAAGATGCCAAAGGATACAAGGACCTGATTCCGCTGTTTCACGCCGAGCACTTCGATGCGGCCGAGTGGGCAAAGCTGTTCAAAGATGCGGGCGCGCGCTACGTGGTTCCCGTTGCCGAGCACCACGACGGTTTTTCCATGTACGACTCGGGTGTTTCTGACTGGACGGTGGTCAAGATGGGCCCCAAGCGCGATACCCTGGGCGAACTGTCCAAGGCGGTCCGTGCCGAAGGTCTTCACTTCGGGCTGAGTTCGCATCGCGCCGAGCACGATTTCTTTTACGATGGCGGACGTGCCATCCGCTCCGATGTCAACGATCCAAAATACGCCTCGCTCTACGGTCCAGCGCATCAATGGTTTTCTCCTACCGATGACAACCACGACATGGAGAACGATTGGACCTACGTGAGCGACGCCTGGACGCGCGACTGGCTCGCGCGCGACACAGAGCTGGTTGAAAAGTACAAGCCCGAGATCGTTTACTTCGACTGGTGGATGGGGCACCCGAACTTCCGCCACGCTGTGGCCGAATTTGCGGCCTTCTACTATAACTTTGCGGCGGCTCACGGATACACCGGCGTCATCAACTTCAAGGACTACGCGTTGAACTGGAAAGCCGGGGTGCGCGACTTTGAGCGCGGCCAAGCCGACCACATCCTGGCCGATCACTGGCAAACCGATACCTCGGTCAGCAATGAGAGCTGGGGCTACATCGAACACGACACATTCAAGTCGCCCGACTTCCTGGTTCACGAACTGATCGACATTGTGAGCAAGAACGGCAATCTGCTGCTGAACTTCGGCCCCCGCTCCGACGGTACGATTCCGGACGAAGTGCGCACGCGATTGCTCGCCATGGGCGCGTGGCTCAAGGTGAACGGCGAAGCCATTTACGATACGACTCCTTGGACGACATTCGGCGAGGGTCCAACCAAGGTCGCAGGCGGTGCTTTTCACGATGAGGACACGAAGCCATACACCACCGAGGATTTTCGTTTCACGGCCAAGGGCGATGTGGTCTATGCCATCGGCATGGCCTGCCCGAAGGACGGCAAGGCGACCATCAACTCGCTGGGCTGGGCCCACGAAGGTCGGGCGATGCCGATCGCGAACATCGAGTTGCTTGGATCGACCGGCAAGCTGACCTGGACGCAGGGCGCAAACGCGCTTGATGTCATGCTGCCGAATTCTGCCGCGTGCCAATATTCCTATGTGCTGAAACTGACGCGCGCCGCCAAGTAAACACCCCGCAATCACTCCGCATCCAATCTGATCGCTCGTTCCTGGTTCTTGCCGGGAGCGCGATTGTTCGAAGCGCAATGGCTGCCCGCGCCGTTGCCCTTCCAGATCACGGAGGTGATTGCATGCAACGGAAGTTTCCCCTCATCGTCGTGCTCGTGTCTGCGCTGGTGTTGCCAGCCGGTCTGCGGGCACAAGTTGCGTCTCCCCAACCGCAATATGTGCCGCCCTTCGACCTGTACGGCGGTTTCTCTTACGTGTTCACGCAGTACGGCGGCTCACTCAGCAACGTGGGAACCTACGGCATGAACGGTTGGGATGCATCGCTTAAGGTGCCCCTATTGGCTTCATGGCTCGGAGTCAAAGGCGATGTCTCGGGACGATATAACAATGAGAACGAACCCAACTTCAACCCGAAGTCCTACACCTTTTTGCTGGGTCCGGAGGTTTCTATCCCGCTTGGCAAATCGAAGCTCTTTGTCCATGGCCTGGTGGGCAGTTCGCGCGTAAGCGATGGTGCTCTTCCGAATCTAAAAACCGATAACGTGCTGGCTGTTGCGGTGGGAGCTGGCCTTGATGCCGGCATTACGCCCCACTTCGCATGGCGGATTACAGGCGATTATTTCAATACTCATTACAGTGCGACTAATAATAATGTGCGGGAAATCCTGAACTCGAACGGCCGCATTTCAACTGGTCCGGTCATCCGGTTCTAATAAGTCAGACGGTCGGCGCGATATAGTTGCGTGGGGTGAGGAACTCTTCGCATGGCGCTCGACCGTCGAGTTTTTTTGCAGACGTTAGGCACGGCAACCGCTGGTCAGCTTTTATCCGATCAATTGAAAGCAAATGGTCTTGCCGCCATGGCGCAAGATCCGTTTGACCGCGTTGCCCACGATCGGCTCCGGCCCGCGTACCACCTGCTTCCTCCTCACAACTGGATGAACGACCCCAATGGGCCGATCTGGTGGAAAGGGAAGTACCACCTCTTTTACCAGCTCAATCCTCATGCGGCCGTATGGGGCGACATGCACTGGGGACACGCGGTCAGCACCGACATGGTGCACTGGCATCATCAGCCCATCGCGCTCGCGCCCACGCCAGGCGGCCCCGATAGCGAGGGCTGCTTCAGCGGGTCGGCCGTGGTGTTCAACGGAGTGCCGGCCGTCATCTACACCGGCGTCCAGAACGCTCCACCCAACCTGGTCACGCTGCATGATGGCAACGACAAGTTGCGCGAGACACTGTTGCTCGCGATTGCCGAGGACGACGACCTGCTGCATTGGAAGAAGGCCAATGAGCCGATTGTTCCTTCGCCGCCTCCAGGCATCGAGGTCACGGGATTTCGCGATCCGTGTCCCTGGCACGAGCCCGACGGATGGTACCTCGGCGTTGGTTCCGGCGAGCGCGGCAAAGGCGGTTGCGTTCTTCTCTACCGCTCGCAGGACCTTCGTCACTGGGAGTATCTGCACAAGCTGGCCGAGGGCAAGCCAAACGGAAAACAGGCGGCGAATCCTTGCGACAGCGGCGAGATGTGGGAGTGCCCTGATTTTTTTGAAGTGGACAAGCAGCACTGCCTTTTCTACTCGACCGAAGGCAAAGTGATCTGGGCGACCGGCTCATATGACATGCAGGCCCATCGATTCACTTCGAAACGCGAGGGTGTGCTCGACCATGGCGCGTACTATGCACCGAAAAGTTTTCTTGCCCCGGACGGCCGTCGTATCCTCTGGGGCTGGATCCAGGAAACTCGATCGCAGGCCGAGTTCGCCGCGGCTGGGTGGGCCGGCGTGATGTCGCTGCCCCGCGTGCTCAACATCGGACCGCAGGGCCAACTTGAAATGCATCCGGCGCGCGAAGTCGAGAGACTGCGCGGCACGCGCGAGGTCATGACAGCAAAAGTAGGAACTCCGAATCGTAAGCGCCTCAGCTCGCTCCGCTATGAGATCGTCGTGCCCGTTATGCTCTTCCATGGCGCGACAACCGTTCGGCTCCTTCATGGTGATTCGGCACTCTGGGAAATCACTCTGGACGGCTCCGGCAATACGGTTCGCTGCGGCGAAATCAGTTTTCCGCTGCCCGGACTGCCATGGCCGAGGCCGGCTTTGCACATGTTTCTCGACGGATCGGTGCTCGAGTGCTTCATCGGCGGGAGGGAAGCGATCACCAGCCGGGTCTACTCCGTCGTTCCGAGTGCAACCGAGATTGAGATCACGACCGGGTCGAAGAGCGCCGAAGTGTCTCTCTGGCCGCTCGAATCCATTTCACCGGATCGCCTTACGACCTAGCCTGGGCCGCTTAAACAATGGGCTTTAGCCCGGATGTTTTGCGACGGACTCACGGCATTTATGCAACCAGTTCGAGGCTCTCCGTTATAGTGTGCGGGTAGGCAATCCCAGTAACAAAAGGGCAACAGGATGACATTCGATCGTCGACGATTTCTTGTTGTGTGCACCGGCGTGGGCATCGTTTCGCCGCTGATGCCGGGCGTTCTCTACACACTCGCCATGCAGGCACAGGAAGCCTCCGGCACGGATCAGTCGAAACCGCCAACGATCACTCCGGAGATGATCGATCAGGCGGCAGTGCTCGCGGGGGTGGGGCCTTTCACCACCGAGCAGAAGAAGGTGATGATCGACGGCCTTCTCGATCAGAACGGATCCTGCAAGGCGATTCGCAAACTGGGTCTGGCCAACTCTGTTGCACCTGCGTTTGTGTTTCATCCACTGCCGCCATCCGGCGCTCCTAAGCAACTCGTGCAGGAACTCAAGCACGAATGGAAGCCCGACCCAAGCATTGTTGCGCCAGCGAAGATCGAAGATCTTGCTTTCGCTTCGATCGGCGAGCTGGCCGGCCTGCTGCAGTCGCGCAAGATCACCTCGCTGGCCCTCACGCAGATGTACCTCGATCGGCTCAAGCGCTACGATGCGCGTCTGCACTTCGTCATCAATCTCACGGAAGAGCGCGCGCTGGCGCAGGCGAAGACCGCTGATGCGGAGATGGCGGCAGGGAAGCATCGCGGCCCGCTCCATGGGATTCCCTGGGGCGCGAAGGACCTGCTGGCTGTGAAAGGCTATCCCACCACCTGGGGTGCGGGTGGATTCGAGCACCAGGTCATCGATAAGGACGCGACCGTGGTGCAACGTCTGGATGCGGCCGGCGCCATCCTTGTCGCGAAGCTCACACTGGGCGCGCTGGCGATGGGGGATGTCTGGTTTGGAGGCCGCACGCGCAATCCCTGGAATACGAAACAGGGATCGAGCGGTTCGTCGGCCGGCCCCGCCAGCGCAGTGGCTGCTGGATGCGTCGGTTTTGCCATCGGATCGGAGACGCTCGGCTCCATCTCTTCGCCATCGACGCGCTGCGGAGTCACAGGACTGCGCCCTACCTTCGGATTTGTGCCGCGCACGGGCGCGATGGCCCTGAGCTGGACGATGGACAAGCTCGGCCCGATTGCGCGTTCTGCGGAGGATTGTGCGCTCGTGTTGCAGGCGATCGCCGGGCCGGATGGGAAAGACACATCGGTTTGGCCTGCGGAGATTGATCTCAGCCGCGCGGGTGACTGGCGCTCGCTGCGCATCGGCTATCTGAAAAGTGAGTTTGAACCCCTGAAGCCCTTCAAGCCGCGCGAGGCTGCTTCCGGTGAGACTGCCGAGAAGAAGAAAGAACGAGAAAAGGAGAATGCTGGTCGCGAGGCGGGTCATATTCGCCGCGCGTACGATCAGCGCTACGATCTCGCCGCTCTCGACAAGCTGCGCGCGATGGGCGTGAGTCTGATTCCCGTGGAGTTGCCGAAACTTCCTTACGGAGCGATGACGCCGCTTCTCGGCGCCGAAGCCGCGGCGGCATTTGACGAGTTGACCTTGTCTGGACGGGACAAGTTGCTTACCGCGCAGGGGCCGGAAGACTGGCCCAATGCGTTTCGTGTCTCGCGCTTCTATCCCGCGGTCGACTATATCCAGGCGAACCGCGCGCGTTCACTGGCCGTCGAGCAGGTTTCTGCGCTCTTCAACGAGGTCGACATCATCGTGACTCCCACTTCAGGAACTCAGCTCGTTGCAACCAACCTCACCGGCCATCCTGCCCTGATCGTTCCCAACGGGCTACGCGACGATGATGCTCCGAGGCCACCCAAAGTCGATGACGGCGATAGCGACAACATCGAAGGACCCGGCACGCCTGTTTCATTGACCTTTCTCGCCGGTCACTATCGCGACGCGGACCTCGCAGCGTTCGGCAGCGCCTATCAGCAGGCGACCGGCTTCCACAAGCTGCATCCCAAGCTTGATTGAGCGCCAGCTACGGCCGCTTCTTTGTTCCTGAGTGCTTGGCTGGCGTGGCCGGATGCTTTTTGCCCGTGTGCCCCGTCGCGTTGGACGGACTGTTTGTCACGACGGTGTGGTTTGCCAGGTTCAGCGTGCAGCTGTCGATCACGGAAGGCGAAGGGATCGGTGCGGTCGTTGAAGTCGTTGTTGCCGCGCTTCCGACCGCAAGAGCTTCCACCTCGATGCTGGAAGCCCCCACCGTAATCCTCAGGAATCCGAAATTCGAATCGTTGAATTGCTCCAGGGTGATCGTGTTTCCCTGGCCATCCGGCTCGCTTTGCGTTCCCGGCGTAGGCTTGTTGCCTGCGGAATCCGTCTTGAGCTGCGACAGGTTGTAATAGCCGCCGTTGCCCGCCACGATGTAGGGAATCTGCCGTCCGTCCGCTTTCATCGTTCTCGTATAACGCTCGAAAAGATGCGCATGCCCCGAGAGCACGAGATCGGGCCAGATGCCTGCCTGCTGGCAGCAGGAATCGATCTGCTGCAGCATCGACGCGCTCGGAAAGTGGTCGCTTGCCCCGGTAAATGGCGGATGATGCACGGCAAGAATCAGCGCTCCAGGCCGATTCTTTGGCGCGGCGTTTCGGGCCGCCAGCGCAGCCGCGAGCTGTTGCTGAAGAAAAGTCACCTGGTTCATGCCGATGGTCGCGTTGTCACCCAGCACGCCGACGCTCTCACCCGTATTCGAGTAAAGCCCGATGAACCGGACAAATGGCGCCGTCATGACGAAGTAGGCTGCAGGCTGCACCATCGTCGTGCGCGAAAAACCAGAAACAGCAATCGCCGGCGTGGCTGCGCAAAAATTGTCAATGAACGCTTCGAGCGAATAATTGACCGGCTCGTTCTTGTACATCACTCCGTCATGGTTGCCGGGGATTGCGAAGATGGGCGCATCGTAATTGCGGTAGGGATCGTAGAACTGCTCGGGATAGTACTGCTGCTGGCCGAAGTAATAGACCACGTCGCCCAGATGCAGGAAAAACGCCGGCAATCCGGTCGCGTATGTCTTATTCGCTAGGTCGGCAGCCATCGCATCGGCCACAGCGAGCTGCGGCTCGGCTTTCACCACGCCTCCCGTATCACCCACCGCGTGAAACACCAGCTTGCCGGCAGCCGCAATCTCGCTCAGTGCAGAGGCCGGCAAAACGGCGCTCAAATCCATCACTGGCGGCTGCACCCGCGGAGGCGGGATTGCCTCGGATGCCTGAAGTTCCTTGAGCTTTGCATCAGCTTCAATGTCACCGGCGCTGTAACTGAAAAAGTTGTCTGCCGTGTACGTGGGATTGGCGAATGCAAAGCCTTGGCTGGGCATGGGGAAGTCCTCGCGATGAGATGTGAATTGCGATTTGGCGAACCCGGCGTTGGTTCTCATTCTCTCAGCCGGAAGCTTGGATTATAGCCGCGCCCGATGAACCTCAGATCACCGGCCGTTCGCGCCTTCCATGTGCCATCGATGCGTGGCGTTGAATCGAGCTCCGCATCACGCCCGGCAAACCTGCAATTTTCTTATATTTTTTTGTGGCATTGGCCAGTAGAGTGAGGCATGGCCCTGGTCTTCCTCGTCCTGCATCGTTTATGGCTTCCCACAGCTTCGTATTTTGCAGGAGTTTTGAATGCCATCGCCGGGGGCGGATCGTTCCTGTCATTGCCGCCATTGATCTCGAGTGCCACCGCCGCGGGAGTCGGCGCCGTAACTGCGCAGGCCACCAACACCGTTGCGCTTTGGCCCGGACAAATCACGTCCCTCGTCGCCTTTCGCCAACTGCTCAAGGAATATGGATGGAAACTCCTTCCCATCGCAGTCGCCGCAGGGATCGGAGGCGAAATCGGCGGCTGGTTATTGCTTCATACCGGCAACCGCCGCTTCCGCGAATTGTTGCCGTGGCTCCTGTTGTTCGCCGCTGTCATGTTCGCGCTCAGCTTTCCGTTGGGTCGCTGGCTGCAAACTTTGTCCGGAGGCCGTCGCTACAACACATGGCTTCTTATCGGCATGATAGCCGTCAGCATCTATGTCGGTTATTTTGGCGCGGGGGGCGGATACCTTGTCATGGCGTTGTTCGGTTTCTGCGGCATTCACGACATTCATGAGATCAATGCGCTCAAAGTGGTCACCGCCGTCGTCTCCATCGGAATCCCGGCCCTCACCTTCATCATCGCCCGGCGGGTGGCGTGGGGCTTCTGTCTCGAAATGGCTTTTCTCGCCGCCATCGGCGGCTACCTCGGCGCCCGTTACAGCCGCAGGATCAATCAGCGCAGGATGCGCTGGATCGTCACTGTCATCGGCTTCATCACGGCAGCTTACTTCTTTGTCCAGAATTACGCGCAGCGCCTCTAATCACGACGCGAGCATCCCCGCCAGGAGCGCGGTGCGCGTGGCCAGGTGCTGGATCTCGATCGATTCATGCCTTGCATGCGCTCCCTCGCCCACTGCCCCCATCCCGTCCAGGGTGGGAATCCCGAGCGCCGAGGTGAAATTCCCGTCCGAGGCGCCCCCGGTCGCCGCTTCCTCCAGCTCGAATCCCAATTCCGAGGCCAATGTGCGGGCTTTCTGATAGAGCTTGGCCGTGCCGCGCGTGCGCTCCATCGGAGGACGATTGATCCCTCCTGTAATCCTGAGTTCGCATCGATGGTCCGCGGCTTTGAGCCTGGCGAATTTCTGTTCCATTCGCGGCCCGTCACCCTTCTTCGCAATGCGGACATCCACCTCGGCCCATGCTTCTGCGGGAATCACATTCGTCTTTGTGCCGCCGCCGGCGAGGCCCACACTCACCGTGAGCCCGCGTTTCAGATCGCTCCAGCCGCTCACGGTTTGCACCGCACGCGCCAGCTCCAGAATTGCACTGGCGCCCTTCTCGAAGTCCACGCCGGCGTGTGCCGCGACTCCCTTTACATCGATGCGCCAGTTTCCCGTTCCTTTGCGCGCAGTTTTGTAAGCAAGCCCCTGCGCCGGTTCCAGCACAAACACTGCTTCAGATTCTCGGGCGGCCCGTTCCGTGATCGCGCGTGATACCGGGCTTCCGATTTCCTCGTCGCTGTTCAGCAGCAGGATGATTTCACGCTCGAGCGCCGATGTTTCGACCAGCATTTCGATTGCGGTCAGCGCCATTGCCACGCCGGCTTTCATGTCGAGCGTGCCCGGTCCCCACAGCCGGCTTTTGGAAATGCGCCAAGGCATCGACTTCAGGGTTCCGATTGGCCACACTGTGTCGAGATGCCCGAGGAGCAAGAGCCTTCCTGATTTCGCCTTCGGTCCGAATCGCGCCTCCAGCACATTCCCATAGGTCCGTTGGGGGTGCATCTTTACTCGGCCGCCAAGTTTGCGGATGTGCGCCGCTGCCAGAGTCGAGCATGCATCGACAGCGCGCTTGTCATCGGACGGCGACTCGGCCATCACCAGCCGCCTGGTCAGATTCACAAGAGCCGCTTGCTTGCGCCGCGCTCCGGCCAGCAGCGCACGCATGGAAATCGCGGAATCGGAGTAAAAAAAAGATCGCATCATCGTTGTTCAGTGCAGACCTCACGATTCTAATGAGTTGGGCTTTCCCCCAACGCCTCGCAAGCAAGAATCTTCTCAGCTCCGCGGCTGACCCACGGAAGTAACCGAGGATGTAAAAGCCTGGTTTGGAAGTGGTTTCGCTCCGGAAGCCTCTCGTGAGACCTTAGTGTGGCAAAAATGCCACAGTCTCTTCCCCGATTTCCCGTCTAATCTAGCGATTGCATAAATCTCCACAGCAGGAGCCCTGATTGTCACCTTCCGCGCACCTTGAGCAGACGATTGCCGCACCCCTGGAATTTACGGGAATCGGGCTGCACTCGGGCGCGCCGGTCACCATGCGGCTGCTCCACGCTCCGGCCGGGTCCGGCATCGTTTTTCGCCGCACTGATCTCGATGATTTTGAAATTGCTGCCATCGGCCGCAACGTGGCCAAGGTCAGCTACGCGACCAGCCTGATGCGCCAGGGCGTCCTGATCTCAACCACGGAGCACCTTCTCTCGGCACTCATTGGCATGGGCGTCGACAATGTCATCGTCGAACTCGACAATCTCGAACTCCCCATTCTCGACGGCAGCGCATTACCCTACGTCGAGGCATTTCTCCGCGTCGGCATTCGCACCCAACGCCGCCATCGCGAATCGATCCGCGTCCTGCAGCCGGTCGAAGTGCGTGAGGGAGACAAGTTCATCGGTGTTTATCCAGGCCGCGGATATCGCATCGACTACACGATCGACTTTCCCGCCCCCATTGGACGGCAGCACACCAGCGTCGATTTGGCTGCCGATACCTATGGAACCGCGATAGCTGCGGCACGCACTTTTGGCTATAAGGCAGATGAAGGTCGCTTGCGCAACATGGGCCTCATTCGCGGCGCGAGCACTGAGAACGCAATCGTGCTCGGACCGAGAGGACCGGAGAACGGTTCGTTGCGCTTCGACGACGAATTTGTACGGCACAAAATCCTGGATCTGATTGGCGATCTGGCGCTGGCCGGCCGCCGCATCGAGGGGCACGTCGTCGCGGAGCGCGCAGGTCACGCCATGCATACCGCGCTGGTATCGCGCCTCTTGAAAGACCGTTCCGCTTGGGAACTGGCTCGCGTGCCGCGCATGGGCTCCGAAGAACCTGCTGAAGTCGCCTCCGGGCTCGGTCGTCCCGCGCTGATGGGCGCTTAAGTACTACACAACTTCTTTCGAATATTCCCTACACAAACAAGATGCACATCGGGGCGGGAGCGGAGAAGTTCTTGCCATTGTCGGCCAGTTTGCCCGTCTCGGCATGGCGCGCAAACACGCTGATGACATTGGAATCCTGGTTTGCCACCAGCATCCAGCGCTCTGTCGGATCGAGCGTGAAATTGCGCGGCGTTTTCCCGCCGCAGTTGGAGCGGACCATGGGCGCGAGGGCTCCGGTTTTTGGATCGGCTTTGAAACTGTAGAGAAAATTGTTGTCCCGGTTGGCGAAGTAAACGAACCTTCCATCCCGCGTGATCACCGTGTCGCATCCGCGGGTCGGACCGTGATAATCCTGGGGCAGCAGGTTCACCCGTGAGACCAGCGCCAGGCTTCCATCGGCCTTGTGCCACTCGAGCACGTCGACCGTCGAGGCCAGTTCGTTCATGCAGTATGCGGTGTGTTCGTTGGGATGAAAGTGCAGCGTGCGCGGGCCGGAGCCGGGCGCGCCATTGTAGGTTCCCGCGCCCGTCAGCCTGGCGGTCTGCGTATCGAGTCCATAGATATGAATCATGTCGCCGCCAAGGTCGTTGATGTAAGCAAACCGGTTGTCGGGCGAGAAGGAGCAGAAATGCGCGTGCGCAGCCTCCTGCCGATCCGGATTGGGTCCATGCACGGTGTAATGCTCGGTCCATACGGCCGGGCTCAGCTTCCCGTTCGTAATCAGAAAGCTCGCCGCGCTTCCTCCGCCGTAATCGGCTGAGAGCAGGACGCGCCCGGTGTGGTCGAGACCAATATGGCAGGTGCCTTTGGCCGCGGAGTTCTGCGCCGACAGCGGCTCCAACTGGCCGCCCACGTGTCGGAAACTCGCTACTTCGCCGGTCGGCTTGCCGTTGAAGCTGTCGAGTTCACACGCCGCATACAGGAATTCCTTCCCCGGCGAAAACGTGATCCAGTCGACGGTCGAGATATTCGCCGCAAGACCGGCGGAGTTCAACTCGCCCGTTGCGGAATCCCAGTCATAGGCGAGAATTCCGGTCTGCGTGCCCGACGCAATGAGCACGCGCGGTCGTTTGGTGGTTGCGGAATGTGCGGTGGAAGCGGCGGCAAGGACAGTGGCAGACGTGTTCATCAGGAATTCCCGGCGTGTCAATTTCTTCATGACAGAGGGAATTGTCGCCGATGAAGCGCAAGCAGCGCCAGTTCCGCTCCACTACACTTGGATGCGGAGAGGCGCGGTGTCTCAGCTCATCAATTTCTATCGGATCCCCGCTCTTGCCATCCGGCAGCGCATGCGGCCGCTCCCGCCGCTCGGGGTTCTCGAAGAAGATCGGGTTCGCATGCGCGTCTGGCCCAATGACATTGACCTGAACTTCCATATGAACAACGCGCGCTACCTCAGTGTGATGGATTACGCCCGGACCCATCTGCTCGCCCGTGCGGGCCTGCTCGATCACATCCTCCGTTCGCGATGGCAGGCGCTGGTGGGAGCAGTCTGGATGACGTATCGCCGATCGTTGCCGTTGTTCGCGTCTTTCACCATCACTTCAAGGCTTGTCTGCTGGGACGTACGGTGGTTTTACATCGAGCAGACGTTCACAAGCCTGGAGGGGCTCGCCGCGATTGGCTGGGTGAAAGGCGCACTGCGCGATGCGAGCGGCGCCGTGGACCCAAACTACGTTATCGCCCGCGTCGCGCCCGGCATCGCCAGCCCGCCCATGCCCGATACGATCTCCACATGGAACGAGCTGACGCGCGAAAAGCTGCAGAGCGCCTAGCCTCGACCGGATCTTTGCCACTACTGCATCGTGAACACCACGTTCACGGTAGTTTCCACCTCCACCGGCTCGCCGTTGAGTAGGTAGGGCTTGTATTGCCACTGCTTCACGGCATCGATGGCAGCTTGCTGCAGCATCGGTGCACCGCTTATTACGCGCAGGTTCTCAATCGTCCCTTGCTTGGAAATCGTTGCCTGCAGAATGACCTTGCCCTGAGTTCGCGTAGCCCTTGCGATTGGAGGATACGTCGGCACGACCTTGCGAACCAGCAGCCCCTCCACGAGGACCGACGAAACGCGCACTGGCCCCTTTGGCGCTGCGCGTACCACGGTTGTCGCCCTGTTGCCGCGAAACACATCGTCTGCTCCATTCGGCAATCCTGGTCCCTGGTCCATCGCGACAGGACCAGACGGCGCTTCTTGCGAGTCGAATTGGACAATGCGATCCGGAATTTGCGGTGGTGCGAAGATGCGGCCATCCTGGATCTGCGGCGTTCCATGAAACGCATGGGTAGGTGCCTGCCTCGGCGGCGGCTCATGCGTCGTCAGATCGGGAGCCTCGATCAAATACGTCAGGTTCTGCCGCGATAGCGCTTCGGGGTGAATCAGAGGGAAGAGAATCAGCGCAACAAGAATCGAGCCATTGCACGCAAATGCCACGATCATCCAGTTGCGGCTGCGTGTGCGGATTCTGCCGGTGGATTCAAACGTCGAGTCTTCAAACATGGCGTGCCTCCGGGAATCGGAATGCAGTCGCGCCGACCGGGAGGCACACAAAGAGGGCACCGCTCATCGCGCACCTCGGCGCGCCGGGCGGATCACGGACCTCGATTCATCCCAACCGGAACCACTGTGCTTGTGTAGACACCGCGTCGAACGAAAGTGTTCCCGCTCTGTGCGGATTTCTTCATGAGCCGTGATCGTTGCGATACACTCCAGAGCAATCCGCTGAAGCGGGAGTTCAAAATGAAGCTGCTTCGTTTGCTGTTCCTTGTCGTTGCCGCAATCAAGATCGCGAGCGCGCAGACTCAGCCGGCCACTTCGGCTCCGGCCCAGCCTGACAGCAACGCAACCCTTAACTACATTCACGGCACGTGGGGCACTCTGACGCGCTCCATGATCGACTGCCATTCCCTGGTCGATATCAAGGTGAGCGAGGATCCCGTTCTCTACATGCCGGCGGAAGAAGCGGCGCCGCCAGACGTGCAGGCTCTGGAGGAGAAATGCCACGTAAAGATCAAGTCGCTGCCGCGCCGTATCGACCGAATCGGCGCAATGAACCCATCCGAGTTGCCGACGCAGGGATTGCTCTACCTGCCGAATCCATATATCGTGCCGGGCGGCCGCTTCAACGAGATGTATGGGTGGGACAGCTACTTCATCATCCTCGGACTTGAAGCCGATCATCGCGAAGCTCTCGCCAAAGGCATGGTCGAGAACTTTTTCTACGAGATCGAGCATTACGGCGGAGTGCTCAACGCGAACCGCACCTACTACCTGACGCGCTCGCAGCCCCCATTCCTCACCTCGATGATTCGCGCGGTCTATGAGAATCCCGCCAGCTTTCCGGCCACGCCCGCCGGCCGTGCTGCGGCACGCGAATGGCTTGCACACGCTTACGCTCTCGCGCAAAAGGATTACTCCACCTGGACTCGGCCCGAACACCGTGCTGGAGCAACCGGTCTCGCGCGCTACTTCGATTACGGCCGCGGCCCCGTTCCCGAAATGGCGGACAGCGACACCTACTACAGCGATGTCATCCGCTGGATCGTTTCGCACCCGCATCAGGGCGCCGACGGATTCCTGGTCAAGGGTCCCGAGCAACCCACCAGCGCCGAAGACGCTCGCCTGAAGCAGACCAGCTGCGATGTGAACATCGGCGTCGTCTGCATGCATGCGTGGTTCGGAGGCTACCGGCTTTCCGCCGATTTTTATCTTGGCGACCGCGCCATGCGTGAGTCCGGCTTTGATCCTAGCTTTCGCTGGAAACCCTTCGATGGTGAAACGCATCATTACGCGCCCGTCTGCCTCAACAGCCTGCTCTATCGCTACGAACGCGATCTCGAGCATTTCGCTCTGCTGCTTGGCAAACCCGGCGAAGCTCAGCGATGGGGCCGCCGCGCGCAAGCTCGCAGCGCCGCCGTCCAGCGCTACCTGTGGCAGCCTAAGAACGGTGTCTTCGGCGACTACGATTTCATCCGCCATCAGCCTTCGACCTACGCCTACATCTCTTCGCTCTATCCGCTATGGGCGGGTGTAGCGACGCGCGCGCAGGCAGCGCAAATCGAAAGCAAGCTGAACCTCTTCGAACGCCCTGGTGGCCTCTCAATGAGCAACTTCAACAGCGGCATGCAATGGGACGAGCCCTTCGGATGGGCCCCGACCAACTGGATCGCCGTCGAGGGACTCGACGAAAGCGGCTTTCGCGCCGATGCCCAGCGACTCGCGCGCAAGTGGGACGACACGGTCGACAACGGCTTCGCGCACGACGGCACGATTCGCGAAAAGTACAACGTGGTTGAAGGAAACGCCAATGTCCACGTGAGTGCTGGCTACACCGGCAACGAGGTCGGCTTCGGCTGGACCAACGGCGTCTACCTCAAGATGCGCCAGATCATTGCCGAAACGACGCCCCCGTCCACGCCATAGCGTGCCGCTTATTCCGGCAGAGTCTTGGTTCCATCCATGTGGAACTTCTTGCTCACGACCTCCGCGCGCGTCCCCGGCTGCCCTCCGCCCACCGAGACTGTGAAGTCGCCTTCGGGAATCACGATCTCGCCCGCATCGGTCACCATGCTCAGATCGCGCGGCTTGAGATCGAACTTCACTCGCTGCGAAGCTCCCGGATCGAGATGCACCCGCTGAAATGCACGCAGTGCGCGCAACGGCGCGCCTGCCACACGCGGGAAATTCAGATAGAGCTCTGCCACTTCATCGCCGGCCGTCTTGCCCGTGTTCGTCACAGTGACCTCCACGTGCGCCGGATCGCCCGCATTCACAGCCTCTGATGGCACCGCGAGGTCGGCAAACGAAAATCTCGTGTAGCTGAGCCCATAGCCAAAGCGATACAGCGGCGTCCCGTCGAAATAGCGGTACGTGCGTCCTTTCATCGCGTAATCGTCAAATGGAGGGAGCTGGTTCACGTCCTTGTAAAACGTCACCGGCAGCTTACCGCCCGGATCGTTCTGGCCTGAGAGTGACTGTGCGACTGCCTCTCCGCCTTTTTCACCCGCGTACCACGAATCCAGGA
The DNA here is from genome assembly GCA_035308825.1 of Occallatibacter sp. Classification (GTDB taxonomy): domain Bacteria; phylum Acidobacteriota; class Terriglobia; order Terriglobales; family Acidobacteriaceae; genus Telmatobacter. The sequence continues at coordinate 77,522 of DATGFX010000044.1, forward strand.
TCGCGTTGACGTGCTCGCTGGCCCAGTTCACGCCAAGCGCGCTGCCATTCGTCAATACCAGGACCACGGGCTTGCCGGTTGCGGCCACGGCTTTCAGCAGAGCTTCTTCCGGCTCAGGCAGAGCAATCGATGTGCGGTCGCCACCCTGGAATCCGGGCACGTTGACGTGCATCTCCTCGCCCTCAAGCGCGCTCGTGATGCCAAGCACCGCGACCACCACGTCGGCTTTCTTCGCTGCTTCCACGGCGTCAGGCTGCGGCGTCAAATCCACTTTGTTCCAAACTAGCTCGGCATTGGGTTGCTGGTTCACGCCCGGACTGTAATCGACAACCAGCTTGTATGCTTTTCCCTTCTCGAGTTGGACCCGCCCGAGCTTGGTGTTCACTTCGCCGCCCGGCTCGAAGCCCGTCGTCACTTCCTTACCGTCCAGCGTGATGCGGAAAAATCCGTTGGCTTTCAGCCCAAGGTCATAGTCGCCGGTGTCGGAAGCGGTCAGCGCGGCCTCCCAGTGAATCCCCACACTCTTGCCTGTGACTTCGCTCGGCAATGCCTCGGTGGATGTGTGGATGCCCGTCTCGGTCCGAGTTGCAAGCACCGTGGGCTTTGCGGCGGGATTCATCATCATCCCCCGCATCTCGGCGTAACTCGCCTTCACGCCCGGCTTGCCGTCTGTGCTGAGCAGGGCATCCGGCACCGGCGAGGCCTGGTTGCTGAGGAATTGCGTTCCCTCAACGTAATCAATTGTGTCGCCGGCAAACTCCTTCTTCATGCCATCAAGAATCGAAATCGTGTGCAGCGGAATGCCGTTGTAATTGCCCAGCAGGAATCGCGTCTGGCTCGCCAGCGGCCCGATCAGCGCGATCTTGATCCCCGACGTCTTCAGCGGAAGCGTACCATCGTTTTTCAGCAGGACCATCGATTCGTTTGCCAGCTTCAGCGCCAGCTCCTGATGTGCCTGGCTGTTCAGCTCGTCTTCGTTGATCTTCGTGTACGGAACCATATCCGGCGGATCGAACATTCCCAGTTTCATGCGCGCCGTAAACAGCCGGACGAGCGCCTTGTCGATGTCGCTCTCCTTCAGCGATCCCTCTTTCACGGCATCTAGATACGGCTTGTAATCATGATCGTCGTTCACCTTCGCTATAAAGTCGATGCACTCGTTGTCCATGCCGCGCTCGAGACTGACAGCCGAGGCTTGGGCCTGCGATGGTTCAAAATGATGGCCCTCATAGATGTCGCGAACCGCTCCGCAGTCTGAAACCACGTAGCCGTCAAATCCCCACTTGCCGCGCAGCTGGTCCTCCAGCAGGAACTGGTTTGCGCATGCAGGCTGGCCGTTGATCGAGTTATAGGCGCACATCACCGAATCGGCCTTGCCCTCGGTCACCGCGGCGCGAAACGCAGGCAGATACGTATCCAATTCGTCATGCTTGCTCACGGTGACATCGGCTTTGTGGCGCGTGGGCTCGGGTCCGCTGTGCACGGCATAGTGCTTGGGCGTCGAAATCACGCGATAGTAGTGCGGATCGGTGCCCTGCATCCCGGTGACGAAGGCCACCGCCATCCGCCCCGTCAGGTACGGATCCTCGCCATACGTCTCCTGGCCGCGTCCCCAACGCGGATCGCGGAAGATGTTGATGTTTGGCGCCCAGAAATCGAGCCCTTGAAAGATGCGGCTATATCCGCCATTCTCTTTCACGGCTTGCACGTGCTTGATGCGTGCTTCAACGCTGATGTCGATGGCCATCTGGTGAATTGCTCCCGGATCGAATGTCGCGCCCAGCCCGATCGGCTCAGGAAACTCCGTCGTTCCATTCACCGCAACGCCATGCAGCGATTCGCTCCACCAGTCGTAGGCCGGTACGTTGAGCCGCGGAATCGCGCGCGCCTGGTTGACGAGCTGCGTCGCTTTTTCTTCCAGCGTCATCCGATGGACCAGGTCGGCCGCGCGCTGTTCGGGTGAAAGCGACGTGTCGAGATAGGCTGGTTTCTCCTGACCCCACGCACACGCCAATCCGAAGCAGACAAACGCAGCCGCCGCAACCCGTAATCCAAAGCTCTTCATTTCATCTCCCGCCGGCACGTCTCGAACCTTAGGTTCAGATCGGGATCAGTGCGCATCATCTTCCGGCAGCCAACCTAACGGGCTGGCCGAAGTCCTGTCAAGCCGACAGGGGTTACGATTTCTCAAGAGAAAATCGGTTTAGTCTGAAGATCCGGCCACCAGGTAGCTGTCTTCATCACATGCTTGCCGCTTGACCGGAATCTGTCCTCCGAATCTGCGTGTAACCTTTCTGCCATCGGGTGAGTAAGAGCAAGCAGAAGGAGAAGAGCCGATGCCGGACGTTGCGAGTTGCGTCCTTGAAGACTTCCGGCGAGACCACGCGGAGTCCTCTGAAGCGGCCTTCGAAGCTCTTTTTCGGCGATATCAGGGGGATGTGTACGGCTGGCTGCTGCGCATTGTGCGCAATCCTTCGGTAGCCGAGGAATTGACCGTCGAGACTTTCTGGCGGATCTATCGCGCTCGCGCCCGATTCGATCCGGCTCGCGGATTTGAAGGATGGGCGCGCGCCATCGCCACACACGCCGCGCTCGACTGGATGCGCAATCGGCGCACGATGGTTGAATTGCCGGTCGATTTGCCTGCGCCGCTGTCGACCGATCCGGGAGTTGCCGCGGAGATCAGGAACAAAGTCGCCCTTGCCTTCAGCCGTTTGCCACCCAAGCTGCGGATCGTCGCGATCCTGGCCGTGGTCGAGGAGCAGCCGCATAAAGAGATCGCATCGGCGGTCGGCATTTCGGTGGCGGCCGTGAAGGTCAGAGTGTTTCGCGCACTCAAGCGACTTCGAAAAGACTTGGAAAGGCAGGGAATCAAACCATGAACGCACAGGACGAAGAGCGGATGAAGAAATGGATCAGGGACGCCGTCCCGGCGGTGACCGGTTCAGAACCGTCACGCGATCTGTGGCCCGAAGTGTTGCGCCATCTGGATGCAAAGCCTGAACCGCCGCCATGGTTTGACTGGGCGCTAGCCGGCGGCATCCTGGGTTTTCTGGCATTCGCGCCGGCATCGATTCCGATCCTTCTTTATTACTTGTGAGCCGCGGGCTTCGATCCCAAGAAAGCGAGGTTCTTGTGAACACCCATCCCTACTTGCGTGCATTCCTGGCAGGAGTTTTTGTTCCCACCCTCATCCTGCCGATCCTTCTTACCGGATTTGTCGTGATCCGGCTTGTGCTTCAGATTCAAGTTCCCATCGAGCGCGGCATGATCTTCCCGATGGCCCTGGTGCCTTCGCTGTTCGGTCTCTGGAACATGCTTTGGCTGGCTTCGCACATGCGCACGCACTTGCCCATCGGGCTGCATGGCGCCATCCTGCCGCTACTTCTCATGCCCGCTGGCGCCCTGCTCGCCAGTTGTCTCGGCATTCTCGTCCTGAACGCGACAGGAGTCACCTGGTTCCAGGCATTCCACGTCTCTTATGCGCTCATCGCGCCCGCTTTCGCATGCGCGCTGGCGGGCTACTACCTGGTCTGGAAGTACATCGTGGGCTTTGTGAATCGCGTGCTGGGCATCGCCTGATCGCGCGATCGGTGATGACGCAAGGTGATTCTAACCTCAATTCAAAGGGAGGCCGCAAATGTTCATTTTCTTCCGAACGCTAACCTATGCTTCACTCTTCATCGGATTGTTGTTTATCTATTTCCCCTTTCGCATTCTCGCGTCACCGGGCATCGCGCCGAACGGCGCGTCGGGCTGGAACCAGATTGCGGGGTTTGCGATCGGCAGTCTTGGCGCGCTCACCGCGGTCGCTTGCATCGCCGCGTTCGTGACCATCGGAAAAGGCACGCTGCGCCCTTCGATCCTCCGCGGCGCCTCGTCATACGAGGACCCTATCGTTTTGTTCGAAATCCGATGTACATGGGCGCCGGGCTCGTCCTTGCGGGCGCAGCGCTCTTCTATGGATCTCTCGGGCTTCTGGCCTATGGTGCGATCTTTCTTGCCGCAGCCCATTGCGTCGTGGTGTTCTATGAGGAGCCGGTACTCACGCGTAGTTTTGGACCTGATTACGCCGCCTACTGCGTGAAGGTCCGCCGCTGGATCCCGCACTTGCACGCCGCTCGCTAAGTGCTCGGATTGAAAAAGTCCTGCAAGCCGGCCCTCGCTGCATGCGTCTCCATCGACGCTTGAATCTCCAGCGCCAATGCCAGCGCATCACGGCCCTGCTTGCCGGTCACGCGAAGTTCACGGCGCGTGCGCACCGATTCAAGAAATGATTCAATCTCGAGCCTTAATGGTTCGCCCGGCTTGACTTCCGGCTTGACGAAATTCAACCCCGGCGCAGGTCCGGCGGCAGATGCCGACGCGAACTGCGCCAACGTTGCCGCATCGATGCGCCCCTCCGAAATTGCCGCTGCAATCTCAGCGGGAACAGCGCTGTCCAGCTTAATGACCAGCAGGTCGCGCCGCGCGTAGTCGATCGACACATACTGCCGCGGCTGAAAGAACCTTAGCTTGCGCACTTTTTCCGTCGAGACGCGCGAAGCCGTAAAGTTGGCCACGCAGCCTGATTCAAATTCGACGCGCACGTTGGCGATGTCCACCCGCGGCGACAGGATCGGCAATCCCACGGCCCGCACCTCGCGCACCGGCGAATTGGCGAAGGTGAGCACAATATCGAGGTCATGGATCATCAGGTCGAGCACCACGTCTACATCCAGCGCGCGTGGCGTGAATAACGACAGCCTGTGTGCCTCAAAAAACATCGGCCTGCGTAGCTGCGAATGCACGGCCAGTACCGCGGGATTGAAGCGTTCGAGATGTCCGGGCTGCAGGATGCGGTTGTGCCGCTCGGCCAACTCGATCAGTTCATCTGCTTCTGCCAGCGTGGAAGCCAGGGGCTTTTCCACGAGCACATCGATCTCTGCATCGAGCAGCGCCGACGCGACTTCATGATGCCGGACCGTCGGAACCGCAACACTCGCCGCATCCACCCGCACGTTCGCGCCCAGCAATTCGGATGCCGTCGAAAAAACCTGAATGCCATATTGCGCGGCGATCGCAGCAGCGCGCGTCTCGTCCGGCTCAATCGCAGCAACCAGCTTGACGTCGGCTCCCGCCGCTTCGAGCTCGCGGTATACACGGAGGTGATTGCGGCCGAAAGCGCCGGCCCCGGCAACGGCGACATGGACCATTCGTTCGTCCTTGATCGCTACGCCTCTTTGCCTTCCACAGCCTTGAGGCAGCGGCCGTAAAGCGCCAATAGCTCTGTTACGTGCTCCTCGGGCTTGCCTCCCGCGGCGCCGCTGAAGCCGGTTGAACCGGCCGCAGGCCTTCCCACGCCGGTCGTTCCGGCGACGAATTTCAGCAGATCGAGCGCGATGTCTTCGTTGCGGCGGACTCCGAGTCCCGCACTGTTCAGGGCGTCCATTGTCGAAAAGTTCTCCGAAGAGGATGCTAACAGAACCTGCTCTCATCTTGCCCGCCAACTCCCGCCGCGCGATTCGCCATTTCGCCCCTCACAGCAAACGGCGAAGACTTGGGCCGGTCGTTGTCTGTTTGATCGAGTAGACGCGACCTTTCGCGCCCCATTGCCAGCGGCTTCTGATTGACGGTATAAATGCCGCGAGGCCTGCGCGTCATGGTCTTTGCCGGACTCTACGGCGTGCTTTCGCAACTTGTCAGCTACCGCCGCCGCGAGATTGGAGTTCGCTGGCCTTAGGCGCGACGCGCCGAAGCGTAGCAAAACTGGTTCTGCAACGCGGCACATTGCTCATCGGAGCCGGGCTTGCCGTGGGCCTGTTGGGAGCCTTCGCGACCGGGCGGTTGCTGAAGAGCTTTCTTTACGAAGTGCAACCCTTTGAAACGTGGACCTACGGCACCGTTGCCTTGGCGCTTCTCATGGTTGGTCTGGTTGCTTCTGTATTGCCCGCGACTCGAGCAGCCTCGATCGAGCCCATGCAAGCGCTGCGCGAAGATTGAGTTTTCTCGACCTTGCGCCGGCGACTGCGCGTGTTGCAGCAGACCTGCATCGAACGGCGATGACTCAAGTCGGTAACTCGCGTCATCGCCCATCGAATGGAATCATTGCTCTGCAATTCGGGTGCTTGTATCGAGGTGATGATTTACGAGCCGTCCTGCGAGTGCAAGCGACGCAAACGCGACCACCGCTCCGCCCAGCACATCAATGAAGTAGTGCCATCCGGTCGTCATCGTCGAGAGAATAATTGAAAGACTCAGCGCAACCGATGGAATACGCAGCCACCGGTAATTCCAAGTCACAACGCAAGCGAAGATCGATTCCATTGTATGGCCAGACGGCAAGCAGACGATGCCCGCTGGATGATGCAAGTACAGTCCGAGAGCGCGTATATGAAGCAGGTCCGCTTGACATTGGGCCTGCGACGGATCCGGAGCAAAATGATATCCGACCCATGGCCCCACCGCGGGCCAGAGCACGAAGATGGGTACGGACATGAACAGGGCGAGGAAATTCGCCATCACAAATTGCTGAGCGCGCTTGACCTTGCCGCCCAGCGCGGGTACGAGGAAGGCCACGTACGCATAGGGAATCAGCAAGGGGTAACTCGCATTGACGAGATGCCCGAGCCATGTTGATGATGCCCATGTCATCATGCGCGGAACATTTATCCCAAGCATTCGATCGATATGTGTGAAGGTCTCATCCTGGAGGCCGCGGCTCACATCAAGCCTTCCGGCAACGTCCTGAACGTAGGGCAACAGAATGACAAACAGCCCAAACCAAATGATCATCGAGGAAGAATCCCGGAGCTTGGCTTTTCCTTTCGAATGCCAATACACAGGCAGGGCCTGCAAACCGGCGGCAAGGACCAGGTAGGTTCCGAGGATTGGAAAAAGGGCAGGGGTCTTAACCCCCATGACCCGGCATCCAACCAGATCAAATGCAAAGAGGCCAAGGCTCACGATCGCGAATTCGAGATGGATCGTCCAGGGAAAACGCAGATCGATGTCAGTGCTCTCGACAGGAGCCCCAGCCAGGCCGCTCATGATGCAACACGCTCGATCAAGGCGACGGGAATTGCCACTGAACAACTCCAAGAACTACGCTTCGTATGTCGAAGGAAGACATCGAAGATTTTACGCTTGGCCTCAGGTGTGCCGGAGCCAAGAATTCCATCGTCATCGGAAAATGGTAACGGCTCGGACCGCGCGGTTCCTCCCGAGCGCGCACGCTGACTTTGTGGGTGGAATGACTGAGTGAAAGCGCTCGCGTATCGAGGCCAACTGCTGACTCCACGCCCCCCATCCCCCGAGCGCGTTACCCTGAAGACCGATGCACACGGTCTACATCGGAATGGGCGCAAATGTTCCCAGTGCCGCTGGTCCGCCGCCGGCTACTCTTGCTGCCGCGGTGGACGAACTTGCGTCTCTCGGCCATATCGTGATGCGGTCGTCTCTCTATACCACCGATCCCGTCGGTTACGCCGATCAGCCCCAATTCATCAATGCGGTGATTGCCCTCGAAACCTGCCTTCAGCCCCGGGAACTCCTCGATCGTCTACTTGCGATTGAACGCCTGTTTGGCCGCGACCGCTCCTCCGGCATCCAAAACGGTCCGCGCACGCTCGATTTGGATATCCTGTTGATGGACGACCTCAAAATCAGCGAGCCCGGACTCGAGATCCCCCATCCGCGTCTTGCCGAACGGGCATTTGTTCTCGTCCCGCTCAATGAGATCGCTCCGCAGGCCCTCGTTCCCCGCCACGACAAGACCGTGGCTGAGTTGCTTCGCAATTTGCTTGAAAGTGAAAGACAGTCGCATGCCGTGGTTCCGATTCAAGCCGATGATGGCGGTGCCGGCCCTGTTAGCAGGCATCGCGGCCCCGGTGCGGCTTGAATCGCAGGGCACCCCAATCGTCATTACGGTGAGAGACAGCCAGGCGGCAGCCCTGCCCGGAGTCGAGATTCGCGATCCCGCGGGCCGGATCCTGGGCCGAACAAGTGACGTGGGAACCGCTTCGATTTCCTGCGCCGTCCCTTGCAAATTGCGGGTCTCCGCGGCTGGCTTTGGCGAAAAAACTCTGCTTGCCGGCAGCGACACATCTGTCCAGCTCGATCCCGAGGCGGGCAGCGAGCAGGTGACGGTCACGGCCTATCGCACACCGCTCGGCAGTCTGGAAAGCCCCGTTACCACTCGACTTCTCTCTGAAACAGCACTCACCACCACCGCAGCTATCACTCTCGATGAAAAGGTGCGACAGCTGCCCGGAGTGCAGCTCTTCCGCCGTTCTACTTCGCTTGCCGCGAATCCCTCCTCGCAGGGACTCAGCCTGCGCGGGCTCGGTTCCACGGCCGCCAGCCGCACCCTGGTCACAGAAGATGACGTGCCCATGAACGACCCCTTTGCCGGATGGATTCGCTGGCAGGAACAGCCTGAACTCTCCATCAAGAGCATTGAACTGGTGCGCGGCGGCGCCAGCGATCTCTACGGATCAAGCGCCATCGGCGGGGTCGTCAATATCATTCCCGCCCGGCCCACCTCCGACTTTGCCGAGTTCAAAAGCAGCTACGGTTTCGAAGGCACCTACGACGACAGTCTGCGACTTCAGGCAAAGCGCGGTCCGTGGGGCGCGCTCGCTGCGGGCGGTGCAATCGGAACCGACGGGTACATCCAGGAAGCGCCCTGGCAGCGCGGCCCTGTCGACATCGCGAGCAATGTGCACAGCCAGAACGGCCTCATCCTCGCCGAGCACGATCGGGCATCGCTGCGCCTGCTCGCTCGCCTCAGCGGGTTCAACGACGCTCGCAGCAACGGCACACCCGACCAGGTCAACGGTAGCCGTATCTGGCGCTATGCCACCGGAGCGGACTGGCAGGGTCCGCGCAGCGGCGCACTCGCCGCCCGTGTGTACGGATCCACCGAGCATTTCCGCCAGGTCTTCTCCAGTATCAGTAACACGCCCACGGCCGCCAATCCCGGGTGCTCATATCGCTGCGGCGAATCGCCGACCCGCTTTTCTCTCACGCCTGAAAATGAGCTCGGCGCGCTCGCTCATTGGAGCCAGCCACTCGGCCCGAGCCTGCTGTTTGTCGCCGGCGTCGACACCCACGATCTCCGCGTATGGGACCATGAACAGACTTTTGGCTCAACTGCCGCGCTCACTCTTCTGCGCGATAACCAGCGCGATACCGGCCTCTATGGGGAAGGCATGTGGCTGCACAATCATTGGACCGCAACCGCCTCAGCCCGCGTTGACTGGTTTCGCAATGGCGACAACAGCCAGTTGCAGTGGAACGGAACCACGTGGGTTCTTTCGGCCACGCAGCCCACGCCTTTCAGCCAGCAGGTCTTCGATCCGCGCATGGGCATCTCGCGCACGTTCCGCACGCACTGGGCAGTCTCGGCCTCCGCGTTTCGCGCGTTCCGGGCACCCTCGCCCAATGAGCTCTATCGCACCACGCAAGTCGGTAACATGCTTACCCTGCCGAATTTCAGTCTGCTAAGTGAGCGCGCCACCGGGTGGGAAACGGGCCTGGCGAGCGAGTGGCGCTGGGGAACCATTCGTTCCAGTTATTTTCTCACCCAGGTTAATCGGCCCATCACCGCCTTCACCCTCAATCCCACCTCCTCGCCGATTCTGCTCAAGCGCGAAAACCTCGGCCAGATCGAGAGCCGCGGCGTCGCACTTGATTTCGAACTCGCGCCGCGGCGCTGGCTGGCGATCGACGGCGGCTATCAGTTCGCGCACGCCACCGTTACACGGGGCACCCAGGATCTCGGCAACTGGATTCCCGAGGTTGCGCGCAATCTCGCCGCCCTGAATCTGCGCGCCTTCCGTCCCCGCATCGGCACATTGAGCTTGCAAGGCCGCATGAGCGGCAGGCAGTACGACGATGACGCCAACACCTACCTGCTGCACAGCTTCTTCCGCCTCGACGCTTACGCCTCCCACGACATTGGGAAGCGCCTGCAACTCTTTGCTGCCGGCGAAAATCTTTTCGATCGCGATATCGAAGTGGGCAAAACGCCGACAACGACGCTGGCTCAGCCGCGCGTCGCGCGCGCAGGGTTCCTGGTCCAGCTGGGCGAGCGTGGGCGATAAGGCCTTCAGTTTGCAAATTCCTTCGACTCCCATCTACATCCTTTGGTTGACAACTCTTCTCCGCACCTCGTGTTTCTCCGGATGTGAGTGGCAGGAAGCTGAACTAAGCCGCCACCGTCACAGAAGGAGAAAAACCATGAGACTCATGAAATATGTCCTTGTGGCGGCCCTTACCGTAGCGCCCGCCATCACCTTTGCCCAGGGCCCCGCGCCGGCGGCACAGAAGCAAACCATCCACCAGCGCGAATTCAACCAGCAGCGACGCATCGCCAATGGTGTGCGTACTGGCCGGCTGAATGGCCGCCAGACATTCCGTCTAGAACGCCAGCAGCGCAGCATCCATCGCCAGGCACGCGTGATGCGCGCCCGCAACAATGGCCGGCTCACGATGCGCGATCGCCGCGTCCTCCGGCACCGGCAGAACATGGCCTCGCGCCGCATCTTCCGCGCCAAACACAACGGATGAACGATGACCAGGCAGGGAGTTCGATGCGGACTCCCTGACGCCCTCGATAGAATCATCGAGTGAGCGTTCCATTTTCCCTGATCCGCGAAACCGCTGCCGGAGGGCGGCGCGGACGTCTTGACCTGTCCCATCGGGCTGTCGAAACGCCCGTATTCATGCCGGTCGGCACGGCGGGATCCGTCAAAACGGTTCCGCAGGACATTCTTGAGTCGCTCGGCGCGGAAATCATTCTCGGCAACACCTATCACCTTTATCTGCGGCCCGGACACGCGGCGATTCGACGCCTCGGAGGTTTGCATCGCTTCATCAGCTGGCCGCGGGCGATGCTCACCGATTCCGGCGGTTTCCAGGTTTACAGCCTTACGCAACTGCGCAAAGTCAGCGATGAAGGTGTCACGTTTCGGTCGCACCTTGACGGGAGCCTGCACTCCTTCACTCCAGAACATTCGATGGATGTGCAGATCGCGCTCGGCGCCGATATCTGCATGGCCTTCGATGAGTGCACGGAGTATCCCGCGGATCGCGATCGCGCCCGAGAAAGCCTGCGTCTCACGATGGCTTGGGCGCGCCGCTCGCTCGATCACTTCCGCGGGCACCAGGACGAGGTTCCCTGGGCCGGCGAGTTTGCGGGACGCCAACAGTCTCTCTTCGGGATCGTGCAGGGCGGGGTCTACAGCGATCTTCGCCGCGAATCCGCCCAGCGTCTCGTCGACATGGATTTCGACGGGTACGCAATTGGCGGACTCAGCGTCGGCGAGCCACGCAATCTGACGCTCGAAGTGATCGCCGAGGTGCTGCCGCTGCTCCCGGCCGGCAAGCCGCGTTACGTGATGGGCGTGGGTTATCCCGACGAGATCGAGCAGTACGCCCGCCTCGGCGTCGACATGATGGATTGCGTGCTGCCCACGCGGGCGGCGCGCCATGGGCTGCTCTTCACGAGCGAAGGCCGAGTGAACATCAAGAATAAAAAGCATGCTGAGGATCAAAATGCGCCGGATCCGGCGTGCGATTGCATGGTATGCCGGCGGTACAGCCGCGCTTATCTGCGGCATCTCATGCAGTGCGGGGAGCCTCTCGCAGGAACACTCAACTCGATTCACAACCTCGCTTTTTATTTCGGTATCATGCAGCGCGTGCGCGAGAGCCTGGAATCGAAAATGTGATCGATGTTCCTGTCCAGCCAGAAAGAAACTACGCTTCGATCGCCGCTCCGAGCAGCTGCTTGAGCGCCTTCACATAGTCGGTGAGGGCCTGTCGGCCGGCTTCGGTCATGCGATAGAGGGTCTGCGGCTTGCGCATCACGAATTTCTTCTCGACCGCGACGTAGCCCGCGTCCTCCAGTTTCATTAGTTGCGCGCCCAGGTTGCCGTCGGTCGAGCCGGTCTTGGCGCGGAGCCACGTGAACTCCGCCTCCTCCACCCCTGAGAGCAGCGAGAGCAAGGCCAGCCGCAGCTTCCCGTGAATGACGGGATTCAGCTCGGGCAGATCAGGCATGCGCTCCGCTCCGTGTGTGTTCGCGGCGCTCGCAGACCATGCCGTAAAACCCGAAAAGAATCTGACAAATGAAAATCGCTGCGAGAAATGCGATCGATCCTACGGTTTCAGAACCGAAGGCTCCCATCACCGCGGCGGCCCACCACACGATGGCGCAGCCGAACTGCATTTTCCACTTGAGTATGATGCTCGAGGTCGCGTTGGATGCGCCGAGCATTGCTCCAATAATCGCGAGAAACGTGTGTGACTCGTATCGGCCGGTTGTGGCCAGCGACATCAGCAGCAGGAAGATCGAGATGCCCATGCCGATCCAAACCGCAGCGATGGCGCGCCCCATCGTGGTTTCAGGTCGCCGGCTCATGATGCGCATCGCCAGTACCGAACAGAGAACAGACGCTACGATCATTGTGATCGGCCAGGCAAGCGCGCTATGTCCCCACGTGGACCAGGCGATCGCGACGTAGTAGGCGACACCCCAGAACACAAAGAGCCAGCCCCAGCTCTCGGTCGTCCTGCGGCCCTCGGCAATCATCTGCTCGATCAGTTGGAGCCGCTCTTTGAGTTCCTGCTCTTCGGCGCTGCTCTTCATTCTGTTCCTCCTTGCCTCAGGCGCTTTCCCAGCGGCGCGCGATGCGGCGCGCGATCAGGAAAAGGCCTATTCCAATCGCAAGCAACACGCTGATCTGTTGCCACAGTTGACTGATCGGCAGATCGCGCCAGAAGACCTTGGTGAATCCATCGATGGCCCATGCATTGATCGTGAACAGGCCCGCCTTCTGCATCGCCTCGGGCATCAGGAAACGTGGAAACATGCTTCCGCCAACGGCCGACATCACCAGGATCAGCAGCGTCGAAACTGCGCCCAATTGTGCCCGCGTGTGGCAGGTGCTTGCGAGCAGCATTCCAAACGCCGCGACGGCGAACGCCGTGCATAACCCCATGACGATGAAGCCCGGGATATGGCCGAACAGGTCCACTTTGAAAACTGCCCAGGCCCATAGAAACATCACGACGAGTTGGACAAACGCCAGAAGTGTATTGAACGTGAGTTTGCCGGCCAGCAGGCTGGTCATTGTCACGCGGGAGCTCAGCACACGATCCAGCGTGCCGCTCTCGGCCTCGTCCAGGAGCGCGCCTGCCGAGCCGCTTGCCGTGAACAGCAGAAACATCACGCCGATGGCCGCCGCTTCAAACGAGAGCGTAGGGTTCCGCTTGTCCTGCCCCACCACGGCTCGTGTCTTTATGGCGATGATGCCGGCGCCATTCGAATCGCTATTGCCGCTTCCGTTCGAGGTTCGGTCGCTTTCCGTCTTGCGAAGGTTGTCGAGGTTGTCCTCCATCGTTTTGCGCTGATCGGGCGTAAGCCCTCCGATATAGCGGTCGGTATACTTCATGCCTTGTTCCGCCATCTCCAACGGCATCGAGGTCATCGCCGCCTTCTGCAACAGCCCGACCACGATCTGGGGCGCAATCGTGTCGCTCTTATCGTTAAGCAGTTCGAGCGATGTGGCGCCGTTGTCCGACCCAAAGCCGATCGGGTTCTGTCCGAATCCTTTCGGAACAATGAGCGCCACCGGCACATCACCCGCTTTAACCGCGGCCTCCGCGGTCGCGGCGCTGTATTCGGGCAGCGGCTGGCTCTTCTTCGAATCAGGCCGCGTACTGACTACGAGAGAGCTTTCGCGCTCGAGAGCCCGCACCAGTTGCTGCGATGCGTGGCTCTGGTCTTCATCGACGACGATGAGTTTCACCTTGGGTGTCGTATCGCGCTGCCCTCCAAAGACCGCAGCGAAAATGCTGAAAAACACCACCGGCAAAACAAAACTGAGAGCCAGAGCGGCCCGGTCACGCCGCAACGCTGTTAATGCGGTTCGTGCAATATTCCAAATCATTCGCGTAGCTCCCTTCCGGTCAGGTGCAGAAAGACCGATTCCAGATTCGGACGCCGCATCGAAACATCGACCAGCTCCAGCCCCGCTTTCGCCGCATCATCGAGCAGGCTCGCAATTTCGGTGGAGCGCTGAATCGTGAATTGAGCAGTCGAGTCGACAAGCCGGCCGTGGTGCGTCTCAACCCACTGCGCGATGCGCTCTGGCTCGCCATCAAATCGCGCAACCACCTGGCTGCGCGATGCAAAAGCGCTCCGCACCAGCTCGTCGCCGGATCCTGCCGCAATGATGTGACCGTGGTCGATAATCGCGATGCGATCGCATAGCCGCTCCGCCTCTTCCATGTAGTGAGTGGTGTAAATAATCGCCGTGCCCTCCGCTTTGAGTGCCTCGATCATCTCGAAAATCCGGTTGCGGGATTGCGGATCGACGCCCACGGTCGGCTCGTCCATCAGCACAAGCTTCGGCCTGTGCAGGATCCCCGCCGCCATGTTGAGCCGCCGCTTCATGCCGCCCGAGAGATTCTTTGCCAGCTCCCCTGCGCGATCCTTCAAGGCCGACCACGCCAGGCACCAGTCAACAGCCTTTTTCAATTCCGGTCCGCGCAGCCCGTGGTAGCGGCCAAACGCGACAAGGTTTTCCCGGCAGCTCAGCCGCGGATAGACTGCGAGCTCCTGTGGCACCCAGCCCAGGGCCATGCGCGCCTTCGCCGAATCGGACGGGAATCCGAACACCGCCACCCGCCCCGAGTCGGGCACCACGCGTCCTACAATGCTCCGGATCAGCGTGCTCTTGCCTGCCCCATTGGGCCCGAGCAGCCCAAGACATTCTCCGCTGCGGACCTCCAGCGATACGCCGTCGAGCGCCGTCACCTGCGCGAAGCGTTTCACCAGAGAATCAATGGAAAGTGGAGGTGAAAGCGTCGCCCCTGCACCGACAGACACAGCTGTACTCATGCGAATCCTCGTAAATTCCGCGGGATCGGGCTTCAAGAGCCCTCAGTTCCAGCAGTGAGGAGTACTCTATTTTATAGAGTATGCATTGTCAACAAGAATCTGAACTCGCCAATCAACGCTTGCCGAATGATTTTCGGACCGACCATGACAAAGCGATGACACACGCTCGGACAAAGCTGTGACACGTGTGCCCGGTCATCTTGCTAGCCTTGCATTGGGTTCAGCGAAGGCGCTCACTCTGCTTTCAGAAGGCCTCCGCAGACGTCCAAGCACATGCGCTGGGTATTTCTATTTCGTCGAACGAAGATGGAGATTGCCGCATCGAATCGGAGAGTCGTTTCGGGCCATCAATCCGCCGGCCGTCCCGCCCGTGACCGGCTTTTGAACCAAGGGTTAGTTCAGCCCTGAAGAGGAAGATTCTGATGCGCGCCTATCTGCAGCGGATAGCCATTGCCGTTCCCGAACACGATATTCATGAGCCGTTCGTGCGGTTCGCCGCCGAAATGCTAGCCGATCCGCGCAAACGCAAGATCTTCGAGCGCCTTGCGACCAAGAGCGACATTCATCATCGCTATTCGTGCCTCCAGGTCAACGATCCGCTGAACGGGTCGGCTACCAATGCATTCTCGTTCTATTGCGGCGGCAGCTTTCCTTCGACTGCGAAAAGGATGCAGCTTTTCGAGCTTTGCGCACCGATCCTGGCCCGCAAAGCCCTTGACCGGCTGGCCCTGAGCGCCGAAGAGCGCCGCCGGATTCGACACGTGCTTGTGACGTGCTGTACGGGATTCTACGCGCCAGGACTCGACTTCGAGATCATCGATCACCTTGGATTGCCACAATCCACCGAGCGGACTCTGGTCGGGTTTATGGGATGTTATGCGGCGATCAATGCACTCAAATTGGCCCGTCACATCGTCCGATCGGAGCCGGGGGCGAACGTCCTTATCGTGAGCCTCGAGCTCTGCTCACTGCATTTCCATGAAACCCAGGATCTGGCCGAGGTCATTCCGTTCCTTGTGTTCGCCGATGGCTGTACGGCGGCCCTGGTTGGCGGCGATCCCATGGGGTTCGCGCTCGATACGTTCCATGCCCACCGCATCGCGAATACCAGAGATTTGATTACCTGGCGCGTCGGCGACCTTGGCTTTGACATGTTCCTCTCCGGCCAGGTGCCAAAGGAGATTGCCAGGGCGATGCGCGAAAGCAAATGCTCCGTTGTCGGTGGCCAGCCGGTCGACCTTTGGGCGATTCATCCCGGGGGGCGGTCCATTCTCGACGCCGTTGAAGAAGGCCTCGAACTCGCTCCAGACGCGCTGTGGGCATCGCGCGGAGTGCTTGCGGACTATGGCAATATGTCGTCAGCGTCGATCATGTTCGTTCTCGAAGAGCTGATGAAAACCCCGGAGCGAGGGCAGAGCGGTTGCGCCATTTCGTTTGGTCCCGGAATGACCGCGGAGACCATGCGCTTCCATGCCTCCTGAGACGCTCGAATTTTCGCGACGCGCCGTCCTCTCAGAGTGGATGGACGAAACACGCAGCTATTCCGAGCTCTCCGCCTGCCTGCGCGACCTGGTCAAGGTCAACCGCCTGCTGCGCGCCTATTGGCCGACGTTGCGATGGCTCGAGCAGGTTGCCCGGACCCATGATGGGCCGCTGCACATCGTTGACGTCGGCTGCGGCGCGGGCGACATGCTGCGCCGCATTGACTCATGGTCACGCGAGAAGGGAATCGCCGTAAGCCTCACCGGCATTGATGCAAATCCAATGGCGGTGCAAACTGCGCGCGATTGGACTGCGGGCGAATCGTGCATTGAATGGATCGCTTGCCAAGCGGCCGATTATTGCCCGACCGAGCCCATCGATCTCGTCATCAGCTCGCTTGTCACCCATCATCTCTCCGACGCCGAGATCGTGAATTTCCTGGAGTGGATGGAGCGGAATGCGAGACTCGGTTGGTTCATCAACGACTTGAATCGCGGCCGCGGCTCTTATTACGGGTTCAAGCTGCTGGCTTCAGCAATGCGCTGGCACCCCTTCGTGCGGCACGACGGCCCCGTCTCAATCCGCCGCAGCTTCACGCCCGCAGACTGGAGCCGGTACATCTCCGAGGCGGGACTCGAAGCCGGTGGCGTCCACATCTTCAAGGTGTGGCCGGGACGGCTGTGCGTTTCACGGGTGAAGTGACGGGCGCGATGAGACTGAGACTCGCCATTTTCCTTTCATTGCTGATTTTCTGGTGTCCCATCGCGGCGCTCAGCCAATCGGCTCCACTCGTCGGTGTGTGGCAGGAGCCCAGCGGTTCCGTCATCCGCATCGGGACTTGCGCCAACGAGCTCTGCTTGTGGCTCATCGCGATCAGCAAAAGCGCGCCCACGGAAAGAGACATTCATAATCCTGATCCCGCGTTGCGGAGCCGGGCCCTCTGCGGGCTAAAGATCGGCATCGGATTCAAGATGAGCGACCCCAACCACGCATCGGGGGGAACGCTCTACGATCCGAAATCCGGCAAGACTTACAGGGGAGAGATGAGCGTGGTGAATTCGAAGCTGGAACTGCGCGGCTACGTCGGCATCCCGCTCTTCGGGCGATCTGAAATCTGGACTGTTCCGACCGAGGTTCCTCCCTGCCGGCAACCCCATCCCTAGCGCTTTGTGATCCTCGGCTCAACGAGTAGGACCGGCAAGCCCGGTCCGATTACTATGTGTTCGAGATGGCTAGCCGGAAGATCGTGCATATCGACATGGATGCTTTCTATGCGTCGGTCGAGCAGCGCGATGACCCCAGCCTGCGCGGCAAGCCGGTGGTCGTCGCGTGGCGCGGCACCCGGTCCGTCGTTTGTGCTGCCTCCTACGAGGCTCGCGCGTTCGGCGTGCGTTCGGCGATGCCCGCGGTGCGCGCCGAGCGCCTCTGTCCGCATGCCATCTTCATCCCGCCTGATTTCACCCGCTACCGCGCCGTCTCGTCCGCTACGCGCGAAATCTTTCGAAGCCACACCGATCTCGTCGAGCCCCTATCGCTCGACGAAGCCTATCTTGACGTCACCGAAAACAAATCGGGATTGGCGAGCGCGACCGAAGTGGCCCGCGCCATCCGGGAGCGGATTCGCGATGAGCTGCACTTGACCGCATCGGCCGGCGTCGCGCCCAACAAGTTTCTGGCCAAGATTGCTTCCGACTGGAAGAAGCCAGATGGCCTGTTCGTCATTCGCCCCGGCACGGTTGAAGCATTTCTCGCGCCGTTGCCGGTCGGCCGACTGCCGGGAGTCGGCAAGGTCACGGAGCTGCGCCTCGCGAAACTCGGAATCTCGACGGTGGGCACGCTGCGGAGATTCGCAGAGTCTGATCTCGAATCGCAATTCGGACGCCACGGCCTGCGTCTCTACGAACTTGCGCGGGGCATCGACGAAAATCCTGTCGTTTCGAATCGACCCACGCAGTCCGTTTCCGCCGAAGACACCTTCGAGCGCGATGTTCTGCTCGCGGAGACCGAGCCGATGATCCGGCGCCTCGCCGAAAAGACCTGGAATGCATCGCGCAAGGAAACGCGCATCCCGCGCACGGTTGTGCTGAAACTGAAGACCGCCGAGTTTCGGATCCTTACGCGGAGCCACACGCCACTTGAGCCGCCGGCCAGCTGCGATGAACTGACCGCGATCGCACTCGCACTGCGCGAAAAAGTGAACCTCGACTCGCAGCAGCGATTCCGGCTTGTCGGGGTGGGTCTGAGTAACTTCCACGATCCGGCGGCGCTATCGCCGCAGCCGGCCTTGTTTGACTCATGAAGTCTATGCGCCGGGTTCTGTTGCTCCGATACGCGGCGGAATCCGCGATCCCCAGAAAGCGTAGCAGCCTACGCACAGGTAGCACGCGAGCGGCACCAGCATGGCGAGTGCCATGCTTTTCGTTTCCTGGTACGCCAGCCCGACGAGCAGCGTGATTGCCGCTCCTCCGATGATCGACATCACCAGCAGCGAGGCGGCCTGCTTCGTGTTCGGTCCCAGGCCCTTGATGCCCAGTGCAAAAATCGTGGGGAACATCAGCGACATGAAGAAGCTTGTCAAAAAAATCGCCCAAACGCCGATCCATCCCGGCATCGCAATGCCGAGCGTTACCAGTGCCACGTTCGCGACGGCGAAGATTCCCATCAGCATGCTGGGCCGCACCTTCCTCATCCAGTGGCTCGATGCGAAGCGTCCCACGCCGAATCCCGCCAGCGTGCCGGTGAGAAAATAGCCTGCGGCTTTTTCGGGGAGGTGGGTGTAGTCCTGCACATATTGGATGAAGTAGCTCCACGTGCCCACCTGCGCGCCCACATAGCAGAACTGCGCAAACACAGCGAGAAGAAAATGCGGATAGTGGAACAGCGCGCGATAGCTGCCCTGCGGTTCCTCGTGGTCGGCTGGAGGCGCTTCGGCGACGGCCGGGAAGCGCGTTCGCCAGATCAGCAGCGCCCACAGCAGAACCACCGCGCCAATCACCAGGTAGGGAGGCACTACGCGCATCGTCTCGCGATGCAGATAATCGGCGTACGTGCCAGCCTGTTTCAGTTGCTCAACCTGCGCCGGCTTCAGTTCGATTCCCGAAAAGATGAATACAGTCCCGATCAATACACCCATCATCGATCCGATCGGGTTGAATGCCTGCGAGAAGTTGAGCCGACGCACCGCGCTTCCCGGATCTCCAAGCTGGGTGATCAGCGGATTCGCGCCTGTCTCCAAGAATCCGAGCCCGCTCGCAATCACAAACAGCGCGAAAAGAAACAGCAGATAGCTGCCGGCCGCGGCAGCCGGCAAAAACAGGAATGTGCCGACACCGTAAAGAACCAGTCCTGTCACGAGCCCGAACTTGTAGCCGCGCCGACGCATGACGATGGCTGCCGGAATCGAAAAAACGAAGTAGCCGATATAAAACGCGAACTGGACCAACCCCGCTTCGAGTCGTGTAATCTCGAACGACTTCATGAATTGCCGGATCAGCACGTCATTCAGGTTGTTGGCCACACCCCACAGAAAAAACAGCCCTGTCACCAGCGCGAAGGCAAATGCACCTTCACTTGGAAACAGGGGAGTGTCTTCTCTTTGTTCGGTGGTAGGCGTGTTGACTGCGATGGGCATCGGCTGCTCCTTGGCGGCTCAGTGCGTCCCTACCTTTATATCCGGTCCGTATCGAGAACCGTCAACGGACCCGGCAGCCACCTGATTCCGCGCATTAAACTTGAGATTCGCAGCAGCGCCGACCAGCTGGGGAGTCCTCCATGCCCGTTAAGACCATCATCGAGCCGTTTCGCATCAAGAGCGTCGAGCCCATTCGCTGGACTACGCGCTCGCAGCGCGAAAAACTGCTCAAAGCAGCCCACTACAACCTTTTTCTACTCGACGCCGACGATGTGCTGATCGATCTGCTCACGGATTCGGGCACAGGCGCGATGTCCACCCATCAATGGGCTGCTGTGATGGAGGGCGATGAAAGCTATGCCGGCAGTCGAAGCTTCGAGCGCTTTCGCAAATCCGTGCACGATATCTGCGGCTACAAGAATGTGATTCCCACGCACCAGGGCCGCGCCGCAGAGCGCATTCTTTTTGGGGTCGCATGCAAAAGGGGCGATGTCGTCCCCAATAACACCCATTTCGACACCACCCGCGCGAATGTCGAATTTGTGGGCGCCGAGGCCGTGGATCTCGTCATTCCCGAGGGGCGCGAGCCCGCTCTCCAGCATCCGTTCAAGGGCAACATGGATGTCGCCGCCCTCGAAGACCTCATCCAGCGTGTCGGGCGCGAGCGCGTTCCACTGGTGATGCTCACCGTAACCAACAACTCCGGCGGCGGCCAGCCCGTTTCGATGGAAAATGTGCGCGCAGTCAGCGAGGTCTGCAGGCGCCACCGCATCCCGCTCTATTTTGATGCGTGCCGCTTCGCCGAAAACTCATGGTTCATCAAGCTGCGTGAAAAGGGGTACGAGGACAAGACGCCAAAACAAATCGCGCAGGAAATGTTCGGCTATGGGGACGGGTGTACCATGTCGGCCAAAAAAGACGGCATGGCCAACATTGGTGGATTCCTCTGCACCAACGACGATCTGCTGGCGCAGCAGGAAAAAGACCTGCTCATCCTCACTGAAGGCTATCCGACATACGGAGGCCTCGCCGGCCGCGATCTCGAAGCCATCGCTGTTGGCATCCAGGAAGCGCTCGAAGAGGACTACCTGCGCTACCGCATCGCTTCCACCGCTTACCTCGGCAACCACATTGCTGAGGCGGGTGTCCCCATCGTGCAGCCGCCCGGTGGCCACGCCATCTATCTCGACGCGCGCGCGTTTCTGCCGGATATTCCGGCCGGCCAGTTTCCCGGCGTGGCCCTGGCTGCCGAGCTCTATCTCGAGGGCGGCGTGCGCTCCGTCGAAATTGGAACCCTGATGTTTGCCGGCGCCGCGCAAATGGACCTTGTGCGGCTCGCCATTCCGCGGCGTGTATACACCCAGAGTCACATCGACTATCTGGTCGAAGTCATTCTCGAGGTCTGGAAGAACCGCCAGACGATTCGCGGTATGCGCCTCACCTACGAGGCCCCGTTCCTGCGGCACTTCACTGCGCACCTGGAGCCCGTGAGCCAGCCTTCTCAGACTTGAGCGCCCCCATAGCCTGGCCTGAACGAGGGTTCCGGGCCCTGAGACATCGGAACCTATTTCGGTCCCCAGATGCGGAACTCACCGCTCAGGTGCATCAGGCTCATCATGTAGAGCATGCCGTCGTAGTAGCGGTTCTGGCCCGAGGGGATCGGCGTATTCCAAAGAGCCTCAGTGAACTGCCTGGCCAGTGCGCGATCCTTTGCCGCGAGCCCGGCGACTGCGTTTGTTCCGGCCAATCCCGCGGGGTGATCTTCGTGCGTCAGTCCCGGAGTAGCTCCCAGGTTTTTCCCATCCAGCGTATACACGGGCCCATAGCTGTCGATTCCTCGTGATGCAAAGAATTTCTGGATTCGGTCGCTTAGCTCTTGCTCGGCGGGAGCCTTGTGCCACCACGACCAATCGACGGCCCAGTTACTCGCCACGCGCCATGAATCGTAGCCGAACTCGCTCGACTGTAGGAAGCGGCTCAGATGTGGCGCCCCGTCGAAGTCTGCGTAACTCGGCGCGAGGCCGGTCTGCGGGTTGGTGGTTTTCACAAAGAACGCACGGCTCGTCTCCGCGGCCCTCATCCAGAAGTCGCGATCTTCCTTCGGTCCCCATCGCGCCCATAGCTCGTAAAACGCGGGCAGATGATAGGAGGGATCGGTGAACGCCTTTGGCATGATCTCGGGCACGAACAGGATCATTGGCGGATCGGCATTCATCATGGGCCCAACGGTGTGCTGCCCGTTCATATTGTGCGAGCCGTTTTGTGCCGGCGCGGAAATCACCTCTCGATGCACCATCGCCGACAGCAGCTTGTTTGCTTCGGCATGGTAGTCATAGATTCCTTTGCCATCGCCCCAGCGGTTCGAAGCAAACAGCAGCGCCATCGCGAAGTAGGATTCACCGTCCGGAGCGGCGCCTTCCGAATTATGCGTTCCATCGGTCTTGCACGACCACGCGAAGTATTCGTAGCTCGGCGCCTTCGGGTCGGAGATGTACATGTACGTCTTCGCCCAATTCCATATCGCGTCGAACTCGCTCTTCTTGTTCAGCTCGACCGTGATCATCATTCCGTACGACATGCCCTCGGTGCGCACGTCGTGGTTGGCCCAGTCGGTCACGTACGACAGCGGCCCGTTCGCGTTTTCGCCTGCCGCAAACGCAATCGCCTCGGTCTTCGGATCGCCATGGAAGAGCTGTCGGTACGCCGCATCGATCTTGGCCTGGATGCTGCGCTTCGAGTGTCCATCCTCGGCAAACAGATTGGGATATTTTCTTGTGACGTAGGCGCCGGAGCCGTCATCCTGTGCCTGCGACACGACGGGGCCGGCCATGCAGCCAGCGGCGATTCCGGCCAGCAACAGGTATTTCAAGAGTCCGGTCACTCGATCCGCCTCCTTGAGCAAAAGCGATTTATCAAGGGAGGTCCAACGCGCCCCGAGTATCGCGCCTTTGGCGGGTCCGATGCAACATCTCTCTCTTTTTTGTCTGCGCCGACCGATGCTGGCATGACGGTCGAAGAATTCGGGCGGGACCGCTCTATGGCTGCTTGTCTTCGGCGTTTTCTTTGCCGGCCTTGTTTTCTGCAGCGGCCTGGACGCGCGCCTGTTTTTCGGCCTGCTTGCGGCGATGCGCTCGTACCATGTCAGGCCAGAATTCAATCACTTCTGCTCCCACGATCCCTTCCGCGGAGACCGTTAAGCCGTCGCTAATCGTGTCGCCAACCGTCCGGCCTGAAGCTGGGTAATAGAATCGGCCAATCGCCGCGCCAATCATGTTGCCGCCGACATTGGCATAGTTCGGCCCCCAGGTGCCCTTGTCGCGCTTGCACCAGACTGTGCTGCCGGCGGCCCACAAGAAGCGCTTGATCGGGGTGCCAGTGCCTTTTTGAAAATAGCGCGGGTCTTCGTGCAGCAGCGAGGTCAGGATGGCGTTTCCGAATAGATTTCCGATGAAGTAGTCGCCGTATCCCGCGCCGTAACGCTTGCCATAACCCTGCATGCCCTGTCCCCACGAAGGATTGCTGTTCTCAGCCTGACCGATCCCAGCGACCACGGCTGTCAGAAGGAAAGGCCACGGATCGGAGGCGCTTTTGAAGAAGAGCTTGAATTTCTGCCCGGACGAGAGTGGCGCCGCATCTTTATTTGTCGTGGTGTTGAAGGTCGCCATTACCCCCATCACGCGCTGCTTTTCCTGCTGTTTGAGCTGCTCTTCAGCCTTGTCGTGCTGGCTCTGCGCGGCGCCCGTCTGATTCGCTGGGTTTCGCGAGTTCGCACTGCCTTCAGTGGATTGCGTCTGCGTTGCGGGCGACGGCTGCTGGCTGCCTGAATCGGCCTGCGACCTTTCAACTCGAGGCGCAGGCGCGTCGGGAAGTTCCGCGCCGGTCATGACCGCGGGTGTAGACGAACCCGCATTTTGAGCCCTGGCAATGCTCAACGCGAATAGCGCGGTGACGGAAATACACCCGATCAAAATCGTGCGGTTGGGCGCGGAGCTGGTTCGCATGCCACCACTTTTGAGAGCGTGTCTAGTCATTGTTGCGAATGATGATGGTGATGTAAGTGAGCCGCGATGTCGGGCCAGAACTCGCGAAAGGTATTGGTCAACGCGTCGCGTCCGATCGCGTACCCGTACTTCTCTGCGATATCCCCGAAGGTCCGGTCCTGGCTCGGGTAATACGTCACTGATATCGCCTGCGAGATGCCGCGGCCGAAGACCTCCGATGCGTTAAAGGTATTGTGTCCCTGATAATTCGGCGTAATCAGCACCCGCGAAGCCGCGTAGATTCCGCGATGAAAGATGCCGCCCTCTCCCAACGCGAAATAGCGCTCATCCTCGTGCAATACCGTCGGCAGTGCAAAAATCACCAGGTAATTCCCGTCCGTTTTGTCCAGGTAGCCCCGCCAGTAGTAGCCCCAATAGCCTCCCACTCCCTTGCCCAATTGTTTATGCGCGTTCGATCCCTCGGCCATCAACGACGTAATTCCAACGAACACGAATGAGGAGTAGTCAAAGCTATTCTTCGTCGCGATTTCGAATGCCTTCTTCGGGGTCGGCGGTGGCGGAATCGAACCAGCGCTCACGGCCCGATAGTTCGGCATCAATCCCAGAATTCGTTTTGGCTGCTGCTTCAAAACGGGTGTGGCTGGCGCCTGCTTTGGCTCCGGAGCGTTGGGCATCTGCTGCGCAGGTTGTTGCTTTTTGGGATCGCTGGGCGATTTCTGTCCTTGCGGCTGGCTGTTCTGCGAAGCAGGCTCCTGAGCCGCGACCGTGCCAAGTCCTATTACAAATACAAGTACTGCAAGAAAACGCAAACATGACCTCCAGATGAAAATGATCGGCGAGCGAGACGATCGACTGATGAACTTTGCCCGCTCCCAATGATGGGAATGAATTGCAATCTATTAGACGAGCCGTGGCCTTCGCAGATGCAGAGAAACGAGCGCTGCCTGCGGGTGTATGCCAAGTGTCTTCTCATTTTAAAGAACTTCAGGGTTGCCCGCGTGCGGCGAGAGTCTCGTCCCTTATCGCAAGGGTCTTGTCTCGAGCGCTTGCTTTTTAATTCGCCGAAGCGGGTACGCTGGATATAAGGAGCCGGGAAGGAAGCGTGCCGTCCCTCCGTTTCCAGGCTTTTGATTTGGTGTGTCCGGTACGGCTTCAGCCGATGCGCCGCCAACGACTTCGATCGTGTACGCGAAGCGGGCTGGCCCACGTCCAGGTTAACTCCATTAATTAGAGGAATTTGCCTTGCAAGTTCACTGTTTGCAGGAATTTAGCTCGGACGTCATCCGTTAAGTCCTGATTCCAGGTAATTTAACCCGCAGGCCCGGGGGGAGGGGGTGCGCACGCGCCTCAAAAAAAGGCTCCCAGGCCACGGCCCGGGAGCCCTCGATTGCTGATCCTGCCTACGCCGTGGCGCTGCGTTTCGGCTTATGAAAGACGAAACCGTAGAACGCGATGTAGAGGTAGCACAGCACCGGAACCAGCAATGCGACCTCATAGCTCGAGCGATCCGAGATCCAGCCGATGAGCACCGGAATGAGCGCGCCGCCCCAGACCGCCGTCATGATCAAGCCCGATCCTTTGCTCGTCACGGGTCCAAGTCCGGCGATGCCCAGCGCAAAAATGTTGGGGAACATGATTGAGTTGAAGAAGCCGGCCAGGATCAAGGCTCCAATCGCCGTGGTGCCGGTGGTCACTGCCGCAACCGCAACCAGCGCTGCCGCGATCACTCCAAAGATGCCGAGCAGCAGACCTGCTTTGACTCTGGTAAGCATCCACGATCCGAGCAGGCGTCCGATGAGCGCGCCGAGCCAGTAGTACAGGACCAGTTTTTGCGCTTCGGCGGTGGTGAGCGCATTCAGGCCGCCATGCTGCGAATCGCTGAAGTAAAGAACCATCACCGTGGCGAGACCGACCTCGACGCCGACGTAAAGGAAAATCCCGATCGCCGCGAGAACCGTGTGCCGATACTTCCAGATGCTGCGTGTGAGAACCGCATCGCCTTCCTTGCCGGGGCGGAACTCCTGCGTTGCCGTGAGATGCGGCAGGTGGGTGAGCGCGATTGCGATGCCCATCACGACAAGGCCGAATGCGATGACGATGTAGGGCATCCGCACTGTGTGCGCAATCGAAACCTGGTAGGCATGCTGCGCTTCCGGCGACTCCATCGCCACCTGTTTGGGGTCGAGTACCGACGAAGTGAGGATGAATGCGCTGGCGATCCATGGGGCGATCGTGCCGCCGGCCGAGTTCAGCGCCTGCGCGAGCGTGAGCCGGAACGGGGCGCTGTGCTCGGGTCCAAGAATGGCAATGTAAGGATTCGCAGCTGTTTGAAGCGCCGTTACGCCGGCGCCTACCACAAAAATGGCGGTCAGAAACAAGGGGAAGGAAACCTGTTGCGCGGCCGGCAAGAAGATCAACGCGCCGATGACCTGGATGAAGAGCGAAACGACCATCGTCCGCTTGTAGCCGATGGCCTCGATCAGCTTCGAACTCGGCGTCGAACACACGAAGTAGGCCGTGAAGAACGCGCCATTCGCCATCATCGCCTGCCAGTTCTGGAAATTATGAATCTGGAAGATCTGCTTCAAGTAGGGCACGAGGCCCATGTTGAGGTTGGTGACGAAGCCGAAGATGAAATACAAGGCGGCGACCGCAATAAACGGTCCCAGGTAGCTCGGCGCGCTTTCGACCGCAGTCGACGTGGATCGCGTGGACATTAAAGGTTCTCGCTTCCTCGATATGGACGTTCAGCCCGGTTGACCCAAACTCGCGCTTCCTCTTAGCAGTCGATCGAGCCAGCGCGCAGTTGTCGTTCTCCGGGTGTTTTGCCTGGGCCTGCCTGCGGCCCTGTTTGCTGCACACAACACTATACGGGAAACCGCACGGATGGGAAGTGATGCGAACCTGGACGGCAGCGCCTACCGATGTGGCATTATTTTCAGCTATCCTCAGAGGAAACGCGAGGAGTCGATTGTGGCGATTGCAGCGCTGAGCACCGCGAAAGTCAAAAAGGTCTTAGCCGCCCTCGAAGGCAACTGGCAGGCCGAGATTCAGGGCTATCACACGTACACTGCCCTGGCAAATCGCGACACCGATCCCGTGCGCGCGCAGGTCCTGCGCCATCTCGCCGCCGCCGAGTTCGAGCATGCGGCTCTCTGGGAAGGGCGCATCCAGGAACTGGGCGGACCCAAGCCGGAGTACAAGGGCAGTCCGAGCGGTGAGGCAGATTCCCTGGCAAACCGCGCCGGCGGCCCGAAGATGGCCCTCCGCCGTCTCGAGATCGAAGAAAGCCGTGACATCGCCCGCTACGGGATGCAATTGAAGGAACTGGGCGACGAGGGCTCTCTCGCCATCCTCGAGCACGTCATTGAAGACGAGAAGGAGCACCATCGCGAGCTCGGATCGCTTTTGCGGGGCCACTACATGGCTCCGGCCGGCGCGCCGAAGGTCGACCCCAAAGCCGTCCTGGAAGAATTGCTCTCGAAGCGCAACCAGGGGCGCAAACAGGCTGGGTCATGGATCGGCGATGCGATATACGGCGTGAACGACGGCCTGGGCGCCATTTTCGGCATCGTCTCCGGTGTCTCGGGCGCCACCGCAGGCGATAGCAAATACGTCCTGCTCGCCGGCCTTTCCGGGATGATCGCCAGCGCGCTTTCGATGGGATCCGGCGCCTATCTCGCAGCCAAGAGCGAGCGTGAAATTTATCACGCCGAAATTGCCCGCGAACGCGAGGCCATCGAACTGAACGCGCCCGAGGCCCGCGAGCTGCTTTCGCTCTATTACCAGGTCAAAGGTCTGCCCGAGGCCGACGCGGACCACATGGTGAATCACATCGCGAGCGATCCGGAACAGCTGCTTCGCGCGCTCGCATCCGAGCGCCTCGGTACATCGGAGGAGGCTCTTGCCAATCCCATGGTCTCCGCCAGTTCCGGCGCGCTGTCCACCGCCGTTGGAGCCACCATTCCAATCATCCCGTTCTTCTTTCTGCACGGCGTTCCGGCCGTTGTTGCGGCGGCCATCGTTTCACTGGCTGCCCACTTCGCCGTGGGCGCTGCCAAGAGCCTCATTACCGTTCGTTCCTGGTGGGCCTCGGGGCTCGAGATGACCGTGGTCGGCGCCGTCGAGGGCGCCGTCACCTACGGCATCGGGATCCTGCTCGGCAAGGGCGGCATGTAGTGGGCGGATTCATTCCACTCGGTGACGCCTCGCGCCGGCCGCGGCGCTTTGCGGTGATCACGCTGATCATCATCCTGCTCAACGTTTTCGTGTTCTTTCAGGAGCTGTCACACGGGGACCGCTTCGTCTATATGTGGTCGACCGTTCCCATCCGCATCGTCCACGGCCGCGCGTGGATCACGATCCTGACCTCGATGTTCATGCACGCCAGCTGGATGCACATCATCGGCAACATGATCTATCTCTGGGCGTTCGGCCGCGAAATCGAGGACGCGATGGGCTCAGTCAAATTCCTGTTCTTCTATCTTGTCGGGGGTGTCGTCGCCATGCTCGCCCAGATTCTCGGCGATCCGTTCTCCAACGTGCCTTCTCTCGGCGCGAGCGGAGCGATTGCCGCGGTGATGGGCGCATTCATCATCACCTTCCCGCGGGATCGCATTCGCACCATCCTATTTTTCTTTATTTTCGTTCGCATCGCCTTCATCCCCGCGGCGCTCATCATTGGCTTCTGGTTCCTTATGCAGGTGCTCGATTTCGGCGTTGTCGCGCACGTGAAAACCGGCGGAGTCGCGTACCTCGCCCATATCGGTGGCTTCCTGTTCGGGGTCATTACCGCCCGCTTGTTTGTCGACCAGCGCCGCATTGGCTACTTTCGCGCGCCCGGCTATTAGAATGGCGTTCGGCCTTCTGCCCCGGAGGAATCCGTGCCTGTAAGCACTGCCCGTCTGCTCGGCTTCGCCGTTGTCTTCCTGTCTACCTGCGCCTCAATCGCTCAGAGCATCACTGTCGAGCACAGAGTGGGGATGACGACGCGCGATGGCGTCACTCTCTATGCCGACATCTACCGCCCGGCTGGCGACGGCAACTTTCCGGTCCTGCTGCAGCGCACGCCTTACAACAAGGACAACGCTGCCGAGTTTGCGCGCAATGCGGCTGCCGATGGATTCATGGTCGTCGTTCAGGACGTGCGTGGCCGCTACACGTCGAAGGGCGAGTGGTATCCCTTCAAGCACGAGATCGAGGATGGCTACGACACGGTGGAATGGGCAGCTGGGCTGCCGCATTCCAACGGCAAAGTCGGCATGTTCGGCGGATCGTACGTAGGCGCTACACAGATGCTCGCGGCGATTGGACACCCGCCGCATCTCGCCGGTATTTGCCCGGTAGTCACCGCGAGCAACTACCACGAGAACTGGACGTACCAGGGTGGTGCATTCGAGCAGTGGTTCGACGAGTCATGGACTTCAGGCCTGGCCCAGGATACGGCCAACCGCCTCATCCGCGACGACACCAACGCGCTGGTTAGCGATTCGGTTTTGCCCTTGACCCAGTATCCCGTGTTCAACATGGGGCCCGTCGCGGGCGGCTCGGAACTCACCCGCAAGCTGGCGCCGTATTTTCTCGACTGGCTTGCGCATCCCACCTACGACGCCTATTGGAAACAGTGGTCGATCGCGGAGAACTACGACAAGATCCAGGTTCCCGCGCTTACGATCGCCGCCTGGTACGACATTTTTCAGGGCGGCTCGTTGCGCAACTACGTCGGTCTGCGCGACCACGCGGGCAACGAGACCGCGCGTGCCGGCCAACGCCTCCTGGTCACGATCGGCGGTCATGCCGGTGGTGGCCGCAAGATCGGTGCAGTTGATTACGGTCCCGCGGCGGCTGAGTACGATGAGAACGCCATCACGCTGGAGTGGTACGAATACCTGTTGCAGGATAAACAGAACCGGTTCGCCGACGCAGCACACCCGGTGCGCCTCTTCGTGATGGGCGAGAACAAATGGCGCGATGAAGATACATGGCCGCCAGCTCGCGCGAAGGAGACGAAGTACTATCTGCATTCATCCGGCAAGGCAAACACCGCAGCGGGTGACGGCTCGCTCTTTACGCAAGCGACGAGAATCGCTCTAGGGAAGCCTGACACTTTCACCTACGATCCGGCCAACCCCGTTCCCACGGTTGGGGGGCCGCTCTGCTGCGATCCTGAACATCTTCCGGCAGGCCCGCGCGACCAGAAGGACGTTGAATTGCGTCCGGACGTGCTCGTTTATTCAACGGCGCCGCTCGATCAGGATCTCGAGGTCACCGGTCCCGTCACGCTCGACCTGTTCGCCAAATCCTCGGCAGTCGATACCGACTTTACCGCCAAGCTGGTGGATGTGGGTCCCGACGGTTTTGCGGAGAACCTGACTGAGGGAATTCTGCGCGCCAGCTTTCGCGACTCGACCTTGGGCGAGCCCAAGCCGATCACGCCGGGGCAGGTCTACGAGTACAAGATCGATCTCTGGTCCACGAGCAACGTGTTTCTCAAGGGACACCGGATCCGGCTCGAGGTCTCCAGCAGCAACTTCCCGCGTTTTGATCGGAATCTGAACACGGGCAAAAGCGCGGCCGATAGCTCGGATATCGTGAAAGCGACGCAAACGATACTCCACGATGCCGAGCATCCGTCGGCGCTGATCCTGCACGTGATTTCGCGATCTTCGGATTAGGGCCTTGCGCTGACTGCCGGCGTTTCGACGCCCGCAAGTTCTCTCGCGGCCTCGCGCCCCAGCCGGATGCAATCCGGGATGCCGATGCCATCGTACGCATTTCCGGCGAGCCGCAGGCCGGGCAGTGCAGCCACGTGCTCGCGAATGCGAACCATTCGTTCCTGGTGCCCGACAGCATACTGAGCCATGGCGCGACGCCAGCGCGAAACCTGTGCTATTTCGGGGTCTGCGCGCAGTGGGATCACCTTCGGTCCGAGAATCTCGCTCAGCTCGCGACGGACAATGGCGATGAGTTCGGCATCGCTTGCGTTCATCAGCGCCTCGTTTTTCATGCCGCCCAGGAACGCGCGCAGTACGACCTTTCCTGGAGGCGTGCGCCCGAGAAACTTGCGGTGTGCGAAGGTACAGGCCAGCATGGCGCGGCCTTCGCTCACAGGGACCAGGAACCCGAATCCATCAGGCAGCCGTCCCAGTTGCGATTCGTCGTACATCAGGTTCAGCGTGATCGACGACGAGTACGGAATACCTTGCAGTTCCTCACCCAGCACCGGATCAACCGGGCTCATGAGCGCGCCAACCGCCCACGCGGGCGAGGCCATGATCACTGCGTCGAATTCGGTTGGAACGCCGGCCGATGTCAGTCGCCATCCGCGTGCAGTGCGTTCAATTCGTTCGACAGGCGTCTCCCGGCGAACCGAGTTCGGTTGCAGCCGCAACTCTAACGCGTCCACTAATTGCTGCAGCCCGCCGCGTAGTGTGGTGAAGATTCCGCGCGGCCGCTGTGCCGGGCCTCCCGCAGTGCCCGCGTTCCGCGAAGTGTTTGGGCCGTTCATTTTTGCCCGCATCTGCTGGTGCGCGGCCAGCATGCCTCGCGTCAGCGAACCGTATTTGGCCTCCATCTCGACGAGCCGCGGCAGCACGGTACGGGCGCTGAGTTGCGCCGCGTCACCGCCGTAGATGCCGGAGAGAAGAGGATCGGCCAGCCGGTCGACAGCTTCGGTGCCAAAATGCCGCTCCACCAGAGTCGCGACCGATTCATCATGCCCGCTCGGCCGCGGAGGGTGCAGCAGTTCAAGCGCCATCCGAATCTTGGTCATGGGGCTGAAAAGCGGCGTGAGCGCCGTGGGCACCAGCTTGGTGGGCACCAGGAACATCAACCCATCGGGCAATGCCACCAGCCGGTTCTTCACGACAATGTAGGTCTTGCGATCTGCATCATTCGACGGAAGGAGCTGATCGCCAAGTCCAAGCTCGCGAGCAAGCTCCGCCGCGGCGGGCTTCTCGGTGATGAACGAGTCAGGGCCTTGCTCCAGCACCGCCCCGTTCACGGTTTCCGACCGAATCGATCCGCCGAGCTGATTGCGCGATTCGAACAGCACGGACTCCACCTGCGAGCCAGTGGCCCGTGCCTTTTCGAGCTCATAGGCGGCCGCCAGTCCCGCAATGCCTCCGCCAACGATCGCTACTCGCATGGATGACCTCAATCCTCCGCCGCCAAAATAACCTGGATTGCGAACCCCCCGCCACGCCAGATCTTCCCTCAAAAGCCTGCGGTCTCGCCCTTCTCCTCGTCAGAATCGATCTTCAGACCCCGTTTGCAAGTGATTTAAATCACTTCGTCAGGGTGCTATTTCTTCGGGAGCGCATTCAACTGTCCGATCACGCTCTTCAGGTCCTCCAGCTTTTGGCCAGCCTGGCCCAGTTTGCCCTCCGAAGTAAGCCGTTGATAATCCTCGAGGTTCTTCGCCGCCTGGTTGATCAGGCTGTGCAGATCGCTTGCGGCCTGAGTTGTTTGAGCACTTCCTGCCGCAGCCGGTGGACCTTCGGTGGATGTTAGCGATGAAGCGGCTCCGCCGAACAGGGAATTCAAAGCCGCCTCGTACGTCGGTCCGTATGCGAGCTTGTCCTGGAGCGCGAGAACGACCAGCCTCAGCTCGGGCATGGGGCTACGTTCCGCCTGCAGGTAAATCGGCTCCGCATACAGCAGGGCGCGTCCCGTGGGAATCACAAGCAGGGTGCCACGTCGAACGTGCGATCCCTGTTGGTTCCACAGTGTCAGCTGTCCTGAAATCTGTGCGTTTTGATCGATTCGCGCCTCGATCTGCAGGGGGCCGTCGACCAGCCGGGTCTTGGGAAAGTCATACACGACGGACGTGCCATAGTGCGCTCCGTCGCTCCGGCCGGCAATCCAGCCGATGAGGTTGTTGCGGTTCGCAGGCGTAAACGGCAGGATTTCGACGAATTCCTCGCTCGTCTCGCCCGGCAGCCGCATCAGCACGAAGTTGGGCAGCATGGCGAGCGTGGCCTGCTCGCCGCTGTCGGCCATTCCGACTTCGCTGGCTACCGTCCACAGGTCCTCGCGGTTATAGAACACCTCGGGATCGGTCATGTGGTAAAGCCCGTATACATCGGCTTGCAAGGTGAACAAAGACTCCGGATACCGCACATGTCTGCGCAGATCAGACGGCATCGTCGAGGCATCCTTGAACAGGCTGGGGAAGATGCGCCGGTATGTCGCCAGAATCGGATCCTCGGAATCGAATACGTAAAACGTGACCGTCCCGTTGTATGCATCAATGACGGCCTTGACACTGTTGCGCATGTAGTTGACCGAACTGTTGCCGAGGCCGTAGTGACTCGCGTACGGATAGTTGTCTGAAGACGTGAAAGCGTCGATGATCCAGGAAAGATGGCCGTCATCGCCCAGCACGATGTACGGGTCATGTTCGAAGGTGAGAAAGGGCGCCAGGGCCTGCACGCGCGCGCGGATCTCACGGCGCATCAGCAGACGGCTCTCAGGTGTTACGTCGTCGCTGAAGGGCAGTTTGGTCACGTCGCCGCGGTCGAACGCGATGAACACGCGCCGCAGGAAGCCGCCGAGCACGATGCCTCCGGTGCCCTGGTACGACGTCAGGTTGTTCGTTTGCCCCTGCGGATAGTTGAACTCCTGCTGGTGCGTCTTCACATAGACATCGCCCGTGGTCATCTCGCCAAAATAGATCTCGGGCTGTGTGACATTGAGTCCCGCTACGGTGCTCTGCACCGGCATATTGCTGAGCATCAGGGTCGGCAGGCCCTCGGGCGTGAACCCGTTCACGGGGTTCATGGTGATGCCGTAGCCGTGGGTGTAGATGAGTTTGTCGTTGATCCAGTTGCGGCTGCTCTCAGGTAGCTTGTCCAGATTCAGCTCACGCGTGGCCAGCATCACCTGGCGCGGCGCGCCGTTGATCGTGTAGCGGTCGATATCGATGTCAGGGAAGTCGTAGTAAGTACGAATTTCCTGAATTTGTCGCAGCGTGTCCTGGAGTGCTCGCCAATCCCACAGGCGGATGTTTTGCAGCGTCGCCTGGTTATTCGCGGGATCGGCTGCCTCAAGCGTGGTTTCCGCGGGGAACTCGCGCTGCACGAAGCGATCGAGCCCGAAAGCCTGCCTTGTCATCTGGATGTTATCGGCGATATAAGGCCGTTCGCGAACGAGCTGATTCGGCTTGACGATGAAGTTGCTGACGTACCAGCTCACGATGCCGACAACGAAGTAACAAACGGCTGCGGGCGCAATCGAGGCAATCAGCCAGCGGCCGCGCGGCGACACAAACGCGGTGATGCCTGCAATGAGGGCTCCCAAAACGAGGGCGACGCAGATCGCCATCATGCCGCCGAGTTGCACGTGAGCATCGGTGTAGTTAACGCCATCGAAAATGGTGTGGTGCTCGAAGATCAGCTCGAAGCGGGCGATGTACTCGCGCCACGCGATGATAACGAGCAGAAGTGCGGCAGCAAGGGAGAGACCGCGCCATGGCAATTCCAGGTAGGTCATCCGGCGCTCCGCGAGGGCGCGCGACCCGCCGCTGACGAGGAAGAAGACAAGGGCGATGAGTGCGATGATCACGGCCAGGGCAAGGAGCCAGCCGGAAATCAGGTCCCACGCCGGCAAGGTGAATAGAAAAAACGTGAGTGGCTTGCCAAAGATCGGATCGACCGCACCGCCAGTCTGGGCAAACCGGAAGAGGGCAAGTGTGGGCCATTGGGCTGCCATGGCCGCACCGGAAATCACCGCGATCAGGATCGAGCCGAGCAGAGCCACGATGCGCAGGACCGGCTTGATGGATAGATTGACCTGCCGCCCCGCAAAGTAAACGGTATGGTCGCTGGGAAGATCATTATGGTGAGCGCTCTTCAGCAGCGTAAAGGCGAAGTAGAGAATCAAGAAGGTTGCGAGCGCAAAAATCGCAAACACGCCCCATTCGAGGCTCAGGGTGCGCAGAAACACATCGCCATAGCCGAGAGAGCGGAACCAAAGCAGGTTAACCCAGCAGGAGATCGCGGTCCTGCTGCTCAAAAAGACAAACGCAAGGACCAGGATCAAAATGAGCAGGCCGCGATTGGCGCGGCGTGGATTGCCGCGTTTCGGCCAGTCGATTGTTTCGTACATGTCTCACCCCATCGCAGAGGGCCGGATCACGAGCAGGAAGCATGGTCGGAATTCAGTTCAATCCGCTACGAACGCTTCAGTCTGCCTTTTCCGGTCCTCTTCAATTCTGCACCCGTGGAATGCGGTGGCCTGAAAATGCGTCCCATTCGATTCTGATCCAGCAGGTCGCTCTGCACGCGGCGGATTTGTATACTGCGGTCTGCGCTGCAATCGACCGAGCAGCCGCATTCAGACCCCGGTAACGCACAATCTACTTCTCGTCAGGCGGAAAGTCCGTTGCGGAGAGGGGCTGCTTCTGGGGCTCGGACGTCAGGAATCTGGAGGAAGGCGGGATCGTGCGCATTTTGAAGTGCCTTCTGGCGCTAGCCGGAAGCGCAGCCTGCGCGGCCCTTGTTGCGGTCAGCCAGGAGGCTCAAACCGGCGGCCAGGAGGGGACGCAAGAGCAGAACTATCAGAAAATGACGCCGGCCCAGCGGGCGGAAGCGACCCGGACATTCCTGGGACTGGGAGCCGTGCCTGACAAAGCCGCGGCGGCTCGCGGCGCGCCGCTGTTTGCGAGCAAGTGTGCTGATTGCCACGGCAAAACGGCTCGCGGGGCCATAGCTCCGAGCCTGATTACGTCGGACCTGGTCCTCGGCGACGACCACGGAGAACACTTGGCGCCTTTCCTCAAGAAAGGCATTCCGGGAAAAGGCATGCCGGCGTTTGCCAGGATGTCTGATCGGCAATTGACCGATATTGCCGAGTTCCTGCATCTCCAGGTGGAGGATGTGGCGAATCGCGGCGCTTACCACGTATTGAACATCGTAGTCGGCGATGCAGTCAGGGGTAAGAAGTACGTAGACAGCCATTGCATGTCCTGTCACAAGCCGGATGCGCTCCTTCACATCGCGAGCAAGTTCCGCTCACCCGAGCAACTGCAGCGCGGCTGGATCTGGCCCTCCCGCGACGTCCATCTCATTGCCGAGGTGAAAACATCAGCCGGAACGATCTCAGGACGAGTTATCGAACTGAGCGACTTTAGCGTTTCGCTGGTGGACACTGCCGGCGAGGCGCACACGATCGATCGCAACTTTGGCGCCGAAATCCAAATCCACGATCCGCTCGCTGCGCACCAGCAAATCGTGATGACGCTGACCAACGAGGACATGCACAACGTGACAGCTTATCTCGAGACCTTGAAATGAAACTGGGATTCCTTCTGGCGATAACGGCGGCAGCCCTGCTTTCAGGGCCGTTGAATGCGCCCGTGGTTTCGGTCGATCCGAACACGATTGGACAAGCTCCAGTTACCAGCTGGCCCACGTTCAATGGTGACTATAGCGGCGAGCGTTACAGCACGATCACGCAGATCACCCCCGAAAACGTGAATCACCTCGACGCGAATTGGGTATACCGCATCGCCGAGGTCGGCGCGCAGCGAGGCGCGCCTGTTCCCATCATCAAGTGCACCCCGCTGCTGGTGAACGGCGTTTTGTACATGACCATCCCCGATCATCTCTGGGCTCTCGATGCGCGCACCGGCAAAGAACTATGGCACTACGACTGGGTCGACCATGGTGGCCACCTGGTCGGCCAGCGCGGCGTGGGCATCTGGAAGACCACCCTGTTCTTTCTCACCCCGGACAACTGGCTGATCGCCCTCGATGCAAATACTGGCAAGGAGCTCTGGAAAAAAAATTATGCCGACGCGCGCAAGCAGTACTTCTCCACCTCCGCGCCGTTGATCGTGAAAAGTCACGTCATCGTCGGAGTTGGCGGTGATGCGATGGACATGCCCGGCTTCCTCGACTCCTTCGATCCTGTGACCGGGGATCTTCAGTGGACGTGGTGGTCTACCCCGCGCAGGGGCGATCCGGCGCTGAAGACTTGGCCGAATGAAAGAGCATCGGATCACGGCGGCGGGATGACGTGGATGCCCGGCACCTACGATCCGGGGTTGAACCTGCTTTACTGGCCAACCGGCAACACGAATCCCGTTTTCGCAGGGCAGGGAAGGCCAGGGGCGAATCTATGGACCGAATCGATCGTCGCGCTCGATGCGGATACCGGAAAGCTGAAGTGGTACTTCCAGGTCTCGCCGCACGACACGCACGACTTCGACAACACGACAGCGCCGATTCTCTTTGATCGCACCGTAGACGGCAAGCCAGAGAAACTGCTCGCGCAAGCCGCGCGCAACGGGTTCTTTGTCACGCTGGATCGCGTGACCGGCAAGTATGTCGTGGTCAAGCCGTACGTACCCCTCGATTATTCGTCGGGACTCTCGCCCCAAGGCGAGCCAATCCCGATTCCCGACAAGGATCCATCGGTAGGTGGCTCGATCAACATTGTGAATGCGTCTAACTGGCCTGCGCCGGCGTACAGCCCCAAGACCGGCTTCGCGTATGTGAATTCGGTGGAGGGCAAAGCGATCTACTACCTCACCGACGACAGCGATAAGCCTTCCGGCTATGGAGGCACCGGGGTTGGCATCGGGCGCGCCGTCAGAGTGCTTCAGGCAATCGATCCGCTCACCGGCAACGCAGCTTGGAAACACGCCTATCCGAACCTCAACAATGCGCCTACTACAGTTGGCCCGAGCATCCTCACGACAGCGGGCAATCTGCTCATCTCGGGCGATGACCAGAAGAACCTGATCATCTTCAGCGCCGACAAGGGCCAGATCCTGTGGCATCACGAGCTGACTGCCAACGAATCGGGCGGCATCATTACGTATCTGCTCGACGGCAAACAGTACATTGTGTTTGGGGCGGGCGACAGCCTGTATGCGTGGAGCCTTCGCGAATGAAGCCGAGCCGCACTCGTTACGGCGTCGTCGTGCTGGCGACCGGCTTGGCCGTGCTCTCCTACGTGCAGCGCGTTGCGATCTCGGGAGCAGCCGCGCCCATTTCCCACGATCTTCATCTTTCGAAGCAGCAGATGGGATTCGTCTTCGGAGCCTTCGGATTGGCGTATGCGCTATTCGAGGTTCCGATGGGGCTGCTCGGCGACCGGCTTGGAGTGCGGCGCGTTCTGACCCAGGTAGTGCTGGCCTGGTCGGCGTTCACGGCACTCACCGGCGCGGCATGGGATGCGACCTCGCTGGTGGTGATCCGCTTCCTCTTCGGAGCCGGCGAAGCTGGATGCTTTCCAAATCTGACGCGCATGCTGAGTGCTTGGCTTCCCGCGCGCGAACGGGTCACAGCACAGGCTCTTATGTGGGCGTGCACCCGATGGGGCGGCGCCATCACACCGCCGCTGACGCTCTTCTGCATCAACTGGTTCGGCTGGCGATGGGCGTTTGTGAGCTTTGCGGCGCTCGGAGTGGTCTGGTGCGTTGTGTTCCTCGTATGGTTTCGCAACAATCCTGCAGAGCATCGATCGGTGAATGCCGCGGAACGCGAGATGCTCGAGGCATCGCGCGTTCTTATGACGCATGATCCAGGCCGGCACTGGCTCTCGCTGCTGCTGACCAAACAGGTCGTCGCCCTGGAACTGCAATACTTCTTCTTTTCATATGTCTGGTACTTCTACATCACCTGGTTGCCGACGTACTTGCGCGAAGGGCGCGGCCAATCGCCGGAACGCGCGGCTGCGCTCTCGGTTTTGCCATTGCTCTTCGGCGGCTTTGGATCGCTGGCAGCAGGCATCGCATCCAGGCGATTACCGGGGCGTGCGATCGCATGCGGTGGCTTCGCGGCGACTGCGGTGCTGCTGCTTTTGTTCATGCAGATCCGTGCCGTCGTGCCCGCCATGCTGGTGATGGGGCTGGCGAGCTTCTCGAGTGATCTGAGCATGCCCGTCTCATGGGATGCGTGCGTCGAAATCGGCGGGGCGTATACCGCGACAGTGGGCGCCGCGATGAATATGCTCGGCAACCTGGGAGGGTTCTGCGCGCCGGTGGTCGGCGGAATTATTCTGCAACATCTTGGCACCGGAACCGCCGGATGGAATTTGCTGATCGACACGATGGCGGGCGCGGCGGCCGTCTCTGCGGCATGCTGGTTATATCTCGACCCGGAGTCGGCGCGGCGGGAGCGTGAGCGAAGATTGAATGCTCATTCGGCAATTGGCTCGAATCCGATTGTGCCGTGACATCAATGGGAACTTCCAAACGGAACGGAGACAAGCGCAATGCAGATTGATCTAAAGGGCCGAACCGCCGTAATCACTGGCGGCAGCCGTGGTCTAGGCGAGGCAATGGCAAAATCATTGGCGGGAGCCGGTGCCCAAATTGCTCTCATAGCACGCGATCGGGCGCGTTTGGAGCAGGTGCGGGACCAGATTGCCTCTCAACATGGAACCGCAGAGATTTTTGTCGCCGACGTGACCCAGGAGAATGAAGTGGCTAAGCTCGCCGATGCAGTCCAGGCCCGTTTCGGCGGCCCGCAAATCCTAATCAACAACGCGGGAATCAATATCCGGAAGAGCCTGGTCGACTTTACGTTGGAAGAATTCCGCAGCGTGCTCGATACGAGCCTGATCTCCACGTTCCTGATGTGCCGTGCATTTGTGCCCGGGATCAAGGGAACCGGCTACGGCCGGATTCTGAACATGAGTTCAACTATGGGCCATGTTTCGCTGGCCGGCCGCACGCCCTACAGCTCGGCGAAAGCCGGGCTGCTCGGGTTCACAAAAGCCCTGGCGCTGGAGCTGGCGCCCGACGGAATTACGGTGAACGCGATCAGCCCGGGCCCGATTGGAACGGACATGAATCTCGCTCTCATGAATAATCCCGAGGTCAATGCTCAGTTCATCGCCAATATTCCCGTAGGCCGGTGGGGCAAGGTCGAGGAGATCGGCGCTCTCGCCTGCTATCTCTGTTCCGACGCAGCCGGATTCATTACCGGAACCGACATCCTGATCGATGGTGGATGGACGGCAAGATAGCAAGCGACGGCACTCCTGCGCCGCCGAATCATCAACGCGCCGACCCGAATCTACTGCGGCGACACAGCCGGCTGCGGATGCGTCGGCGGAGGCGGCACATAGTCAACGAGCGTATCGACTGGCCTGTGCGCGGCCCAGGCAATGCCTCGCAGCAGCATCTGCTCGATCTGATAATTGCTGAAATTGGCGTACTCGTGGCCCTGCATCCAAACAAAGGCGCGCGCAGGCTGTCCGCCCGCCACCGTGTGCTCATACGTCCAGATCTGCGGAACCACTTCGCCCTTGTGCGTGCCGGCGCTGGGAGTGCCCGGTATCACCGCCGTCGCGAGAACGTGGATCCCGGGGCCGTGAGCCCAGGTCATGCTGTAGAAAGCTTCATCGAAAATTGTGAAGTTCGACATGCCCTTCATGATGGGATCAGCAGAATCGACCACGTTATACGCGATCGGCGCCCCCAGCGTGTAGTTCACTTCGCCATGCTTCTTGGCGCCGCCCACCAGCATCGCGAAATAGGCTGGATCCGGCCCGCATAATGAGTCGTGCAGGCTCACAATCCCGCCGCCGCGTCTCACATACGATTCGAGTGCCGATTTCTCCAAATCACCGAGGTAGGCAGCGTCGCCCTTATAAATGACGACGACATCGGTGTGCTCGAGATCCGCCGCGGAAGGCGCATGCAGCGCGCCATCAACGACCGCCCCATGTTCGGTGAGAATCTTGCTCCAGTCTGCGAGGAACTGCGGGTAATCGTGCTGCCCGGCGAAATGCGATTTCAGCCCGGCCCAGATGTAAATGTGCATGCCGTTTGGATTCTGGCCCCATGGCCGCGGCGCTGGGTTTTGGAGTGCGGATTGCCCTATGGATTGCGTCGCGACCAGCACAAATGCCGCAATCAGCGTCGCAATGCGCGCCTGTCTAGGCTGCGGCGTACCAGGAAGACATGTTGCTCGAATTGGCTTCGATCTGGTCTGGAACAGCTGTAGCGAATGATTTTTCAAATTGACCTTCTGGAAGTTGCTCAAGGCAAAACCCTCGAAACGAGCCAATGGATACAGGACGCGTATAGGCACTGTCAATTTCGGCATCGCCGATCCACAAGACCGGCTCGATTTGCAGTGTCGCCAAAACGAGATATGCTTCGCACATCCGCCTCCCCAAAAGAGGCTGGAGGTTTCTTGGCCGAATCGGCATTCCGCCTGAATGAAATTCCGGAATCGGAGCAGCGCGCGCGTGCCTTCCGGTTAGCGGGTAACCGGGCTCTTCGAGCGGCCTTCATCGGGTTCTTCGTCGACATGTTTGACTCGTATCTGCCGGTCGTCGCGCTCGGGCCGGCAATGGCCTACTTCCAGCCGGCCGCGTTGAGCCCGTCATTGCAATCGACGCTCTTCTACACGGTCTTCGCGCTTTCCCTGGTTGGGCGCCCCGTCGGCGCGGCGCTCTTCGGGCATTACAGCGACAAGATGGGACGTCGCAGAGTCACGCTGGTCTCAATGGGCGGCTTCGCGCTCGTTACTTTGCTCATTGCCTTGTTGCCGGGCTACGAGACTTGGGGATTCGCCAGCATCGCCGCACTCACATTGCTTCGATTCATCGACGGCGTATTTCTCGGCGGCGAATATGTCGGCGCCAACCCAATGGCAATGGAATACGCGCCGAAAGAGAAACGGGGGCTCTGGTCCGCCTTCATCCATGCGGGATTTCCGCTCGCAATGGCCGCGATGTCGCTGCTGACCACCTGGCTGCTGCGCTGGATCCCGGCAGGGTCGGCACATTCACCCT
>DATGFX010000045.1:0-65599 GCA_035308825.1 Occallatibacter sp.
CCTCGGCGGCAAGACGGTTCTGGCCGACCTCCACGACGAGCGCTCCAACAAGCGCCTCCTCGTTAAGGATTCGGTTCTCGACCGCGATGCCATCGAGCGCATCTCGACCAAGAACCTCAAGCGCATCCGCTATAACGACAAGGATCCGCGCGTGAACGAGCAGATCGACGAGATCGAGGAAATGACCTCGCGTCAGATCGATGTGCTGCGCAAGATCACCAACGAGAAAATCGGCAAGCTGCAGAAGGGTGATGAGCTGCCGCCGGGCGTGATCAAGCTGGTGAAGGTGTACGTCGCCATGAAGCGCAAGCTGTCGGTGGGCGACAAGATGGCTGGCCGGCATGGCAACAAGGGCGTGATTGCGCGCATTCTTCCCGATGAAGACATGCCTTATCTGCCCGATGGAACGCCGGTGGAGATCGTGCTGAACCCGCTTGGCGTACCTTCGCGTATGAATGTGGGCCAGATCCTGGAGACGCACCTCGGTTGGGCCGCGTACGGGCTGGGCAAGAAGGTAGCCGCCCTGCTTCGAGCGAACAATGATGTGCAGGCCACCCGCGAAATGTTGCGCAAGGAATTCGCGGGCACTGCAACTCTGCGGCAGTTGGAAGAGTTGGACGACGAGACGCTGCTGCGCGTCACAGCAGGCATGGAGCGCGGTATCTGGTTTGGGACGGCGGTATTCGACGGTGCCAAGGAAGAAGAGATCAAGGCGCTGCTGGCCGCGGCAGGCCTGCCATCCTCGGGCAAGACGCTGCTGTACGACGGCATGACTGGCGAACAGTTCGAGCAGCCGGTGACGGTGGGCTAT
Source organism: Occallatibacter sp. (assembly GCA_035308825.1). Classification (GTDB taxonomy): domain Bacteria; phylum Acidobacteriota; class Terriglobia; order Terriglobales; family Acidobacteriaceae; genus Telmatobacter. The sequence continues at coordinate 812 of DATGFX010000045.1, forward strand.
ATCTACATGCTCAAGCTGTCGCACCTGGTGGACGACAAGATCCACGCGCGTTCGATTGGACCGTACTCGCTGATTACGCAGCAGCCGCTGGGCGGCAAGGCTCAATTCGGCGGGCAGCGCTTCGGCGAAATGGAAGTGTGGGCTCTCGAAGCCTACGGCGCCGCGTACATTCTGCAGGAACTGCTCACCGCGAAGTCTGACGACGTGTATGGCCGCACGAAGATCTACGAGGCCATCGTCAAGGGTGAGGCGGCGATCGAGCCGGGTGTGCCGGAGTCGTTCAACGTGCTGATTCGCGAATTGCAGTCGCTGTGCCTCGACGTGGAACTGATCAAGCGCGCCGATCTGGTGAAGAAGGCGCCGGTGCAGGAAGTGGCAGCAGTGGCGGATTGAGAAACGAGCGCTCAGCTGTCAGCTCTCAGCCTTCAGCTCAATCGAGGTTGAAGCCGGCAGCCGGAGCGGAGTGAAGCTTTGATTGGTCCAGGGTTGTGCTTTCGGCGAGGAAAGCTGAGAGCTGCTAAGGGCTGATCGCTGGTTGTTTCAGGGTTCTTCTTGAAGGCGGTAACCACCGCTTCCCGGGAAGGAAGAACCCGAAGAAGAATCCCGGGGATACCGCGGCGAGTGCCGCAAGGCCCGCCAAGGAGGGTCGCCTTGTTCCGTTCAAATCCATTTGAACTTACCAGCCCGATTACTGACTTTGACGCTATCCGCATCATGCTGGCTTCTCCGGAGAAGATCCGGAGCTGGTCGCATGGTGAGGTCACCAAGCCGGAAACCATCAACTATCGTACGTTCAAACCAGAGCGCGATGGACTGTTCTGCGCCCGCATTTTCGGCCCGGTGACGGACTGGGAGTGCTTGTGCGGCAAATACAAGCGCATGAAGCACCGCGGCGTGATCTGCGACAAGTGCGGCGTGGAAGTGACAGTGAGCAAGGTGCGCCGCGAACGCATGGGTCACATCGAGCTGGCTTCGCCGTGCTCGCACGTGTGGTTCTTCAAAGGGTTGCCGTCGAGGATCGGGCACCTGCTGGATATCTCGCTGCGCGACCTGGAGAGCATTCTCTACTTCGAGTCCTATGTCGTGGTCGATCCCGGCGATGCGCCGGTGAAGGAACGCGAGATCATCAAGGACGAAAACAAGTTCCGCGAGCTGGACCAGCAGTACCGCCCGTCGGGCTTCAAGGCCATGATGGGCGCGGAAGCGATCAAGGAACTGCTGAAGCGCGTGAGCGTGGACGAGCTGGCGATGGAGCTGCGCGAGAGGATGAAGACTGAGACCTCGGCGCAGAAGAAGATCAAGTATGCCAAGCGGTTGAAGGTCGTCGAGGCGTTCCGCAAGTCGAGCAACAAGCCGCAGTGGATGATTCTCGACGTTCTGCCGGTGATCCCACCGGAGCTGCGCCCGCTGGTGCCGCTGGACGGCGGACGGTTTGCCACGTCGGATCTGAACGATCTTTATCGCCGCGTGATCAACCGCAACAACCGGTTGAAGAAGCTGATGGACCTGCACGCGCCGGAAGTGATCGTGCGCAACGAAAAGCGCATGCTTCAGGAAGCGGTGGACGCTCTGTTTGACAACGGCCGCCGGGGACGCGTGCTGCGCGGAGCGAACAACCGCCCGCTGAAGTCGTTGAGCGACACGTTGAAGGGCAAGCAGGGCCGCTTCCGCCAGAACCTGCTGGGCAAGCGCGTCGACTACTCGGGCCGTTCAGTGATCGTGGTAGGCCCGGAGCTGAAGCTGCACCAGTGCGGTCTGCCGAAGAAGATGGCGCTGGAATTGTTCAAGCCGTTCATCTATCACCGGCTGGAACAGACGGGACACTGCACCACCATTAAGCAAGCCAAGGAGATGGTGGAGATGCAGGAACCGGTGGTGTGGGACATTCTTGAGGAAGTCATCAAGGATCATCCGGTGCTGCTGAACCGCGCGCCAACGCTGCACAGGCTGGGCATCCAGGCATTTGAGCCGGTGCTGGTGGAAGGCAAGGCGATCAAGATTCATCCACTGGTCTGCACTGCGTTCAACGCCGACTTCGATGGCGACCAGATGGCCGTGCACATTCCGCTGTCGCCCGAGGCGCAGATTGAAGCCAGCGTGCTGATGCTGGCCTCGCACAACATACTTTCGCCGGCGTCGGGCCAGCCGATCACCGTGCCGACGCAGGACATGGTGCTGGGGCTTTATTACCTGACGAAGGCCAAGAAGGGTGGGATCGGTGAGGGACGCGTGTTCTCGAACACCGAAGAGATCCTGATGGCCCTCGAAGCGAGGGAAGTGGAGACGCTGACACCGATTCGCCTGCGCTACACGGGCAAGGTGCTCGACATGACGACGGCGTACGACGACCAGGATCTGACGCACACCGAGCCGGTGGACTTCAACAAGGAGTACATCTCGACTACGGTTGGCCGCGTGATCCTGAACGACGCGCTTCCGGCGGGCATGCCGTACATCAACGGGCTGCTGAAGAAGAAGGGCATCGGGCAGCTCGTCAACTATTGCAACCAGAATCTCGGCCTCGAAGTGACGGTGGGGATGCTGGACCGCATCAAGTCGCTGGGCTTCCATTACGCGACGCGCTCCGGATTGTCTGTCGGGTTGGACGACATGGTTATTCCCGCCACCAAGTACGGTGTGGTGGAAGAAGCCGACAAGAAGGTGATTGAAGTCCAGAAGCAGTACATGGATGGCGCGATCACGAATGGCGAGCGGCAGAACAAGGTCATCCAGATGTGGTCTGCCGTGACTGACCAAGTGGCCGACGAGATGTTCTCGAACATGAAGAAGGCGGACGACGAAGGCGCGATGAACCCGATCTACATCATGGCCGACTCGGGCGCCCGCGGTTCGAAGCAGCAGATTCGCCAGCTGAGCGGCATGCGCGGATTGATGGCGAAGCCATCGGGCGAAGTGATCGAGACGCCGATCACGGCCAACTTCCGCGAAGGCCTGACGGTGCTCGAATACTTCATCTCGACGCATGGCGCACGCAAGGGCCTGGCCGACACGGCTTTGAAGACGGCCGATTCGGGCTATCTGACGAGGCGCCTGGTGGATGTTGCGCAGGACGTGATCGTGACGGAGTACGACTGCGGGACGAGCGAGGGCATCTACGTTGGATCGATCGTGGAGTCGGGCGAAATCATCGAGCCTATGCGCGACCGCATTATCGGGCGCGTGTCGCTGGAGCGCATCAAGGACTACGACGGCAACGTGGTGGTCGAGGTGAACCAGCCGATCGACGAAGACATTGCCTCGGCAATTCAGGGGGCCGGCGTGGAGAAGGTGAAGATTCGCTCCGTGCTGACCTGCGAGTCGCGCCGCGGCGTGTGCGCGCTGTGCTACGGCCGCAACCTCGGTTCGGGCCGGATGGTGGAACTTGGCGAGACCTGCGGCGTGATTGCCGCACAGTCAATCGGCGAACCGGGCACGCAGCTCACGATGCGTACGTTCCACGTGGGCGGAACGGCAAGCCGCGTGGCTGACAAGTCGCGCCTCGACGCCAAGAACAACGGCTTCGTGCGCTTCATCAACCTGAACTTTGTGGAGAGCAAGGACGGCACGCTGGTGGCCATGAATCGTTCCGGTTCCGTGGCGGTCGTGGATGAGCGCAGCCGTGAAAAGGAGCGCTACCAAGTGGTTTACGGTGCGCGCCTGAAGGTGAAGGATGGCGAGCCGGTGAAGCTGGGCCAGTTGCTGGCCGAGTGGGATCCGTATACGTATTCGATCCTGACGGAAATCGGCGGCACGGTGCAGTTCAAGGACCTGCAGGAAGGCATCACGCTGAACGAAGAGGTGGACGAAGTAACCGGCCTCTCGCGCTGGGTGGTGGCGGATGCTCCCGATGAGAAGCGCCAGCCGACATTCGTGGTGAAGGGCTCGAAGGCGAGCAAGCGGTATCTGCTGCCGCGCGGCGCTCACCTGATGGTGCAGGACGGCGACGAGGTAGGTCCCGGCGACGTGCTGGCCAAGATTCCGAAGGAAAGCACGCGCACCAAGGACATCACGGGCGGTCTGCCGCGCGTGGTAGAGCTGTTCGAAGCGCGCAAGCCGCGTGAGACGGCGATCATCAGCGAGATCGATGGCGTGGTGCGGTTCGGCGAAATTACCAAGGGCCAGCGCAAGATTTACGTGACGGCCGACAACGGCGACGAGAAGGAATATTCGGTGCCGCGCGGCATTCACGTGAACGTGCAGGAAGGCGAGCGGCTGCGCGCCGGCGACCCTCTGATGGACGGTCCTTTGAACCCGCACGATATTTTGAGCGTGCTGGGCGAGAAGGAACTGCAGGCGTACCTGGTGAACGAAATCCAGGAAGTCTACCGGCTGCAGGGCGTGGCGATCAGCGACAAGCACATCGAGGTGATTGTGCGGCAGATGCTGCGCTGGGTGCGGATCGATGAAGTGGGCGACACGAACTTCCTGCTCGAGCAGCAGGTGGATCGTTTCCGCTTCCGCGAAGAGAACGAGCGCATTGTGAAGGAAGGCGGCAGGCCGGCACTGGGACGCCCGCTGCTGCTGGGTATCACGAAGGCTTCGCTCTCGACGGATAGCTTCATCTCAGCGGCCAGCTTCCAGGAGACCACGCGCGTACTGACCGAAGCCAGCATCAACGGCGCGGTGGACAACTTGCGTGGACTGAAAGAGAACGTGATCGTCGGACGGTTGATCCCGGCGGGTACGGGCCTGGAGTACTACCGCAACGTCCAGCTCTCGCCGGAGTTGGAGGAAGCGGCGGCTCGCGTGCAGCAGGAAGTGCATGCGGAGATCGAGGCGGCAGAGCGCGAACTGGAGATGATGCGCCAGGAAGGCGAAGCCGAGGAGATGGCCGCAGAGTAAGGACAGTTATCAGTGGTCAGTTGTCAGTGATGGGAAGGCCCGGCGTGATGCCGGGCCTTTTTATTGCGCCAGAAATCAGGCTCAAGGGGTGGGGACGGGGCGATTGGGATTGCGAAGATGGAGATGGAAGAGAGCGCCTGCGGATCCACGCTCCGGCTAGAATTCGCGGCGGGCGAGAACTTTACCGTGCATGCGGCGGCTGTGCTTGGCGGTGTACATGGCGGCGTCTGCAGCGCGGAGCAGGCTGTCGGACGTCGTGCCGTCATTCGGATACATGGCGATTCCCACGCTGGCGGAGCCGCGCAGGACATAGCCCTCGAGGCCGAAGGGGGCGTCGAAGCATCGCTCGAGGCGCTGCGCAATCTCTTCGACATCGGACCGGCCGCGCATGACCGAAACAATGGACGCGAACTCGTCGCCGCCGAGCCGGCCCAGGATATCGCCTGTGCGCAGCTGGCGCTTCATGCGCAGCGAAACTTCCTGAAGATAAAGATCGCCGACGTGGTGGCCGTAGAGGTCGTTGACCAGCTTGAAGTCGTCGAGATCGACGTAGATGAGGCCAAAGGAAGCCGAATTCTTCTTTGCCTTCTCGATCTGCTCCTCGAGGTGCTTGTCGAGCGAGAAGCGGTTGTACATGTCGGTGAGCAGGTCAAACTCGGACCGATGCAGCAGGTCGCTGTAAAGCTTTCGCGTCTCAATGGCGAGGGTAGCGAGGCGGATACCGGCAGTGAGCGCTTCTGTAGCGTCTTTATCGTTGTCTTTTCCGGCCGATTTCGAGAGGGCGACAAAGAGCGTTCCCAGGACGAGGCCGGAGCGGGAAAGGATTTCGCGGCTGAGGATGCGCGATCCGTCCTTGTTGGCCGGTGGCTGGCCGAGGCGAGGTCCGTCGTTGACATCGCACCAGCAGGGTGCGCCATCGAGGCTGTAGGAAACCATCTCGGTGATGTGCTCGACGACGTCGCCCAGGGGTTCCGAGCCGTTGATATCTTCAAGGATTCGGCTGCGGCGCTGCTCAAGCTGGGTAATGCGCCGCTCCTGCGCGGCGTCCGCTTCGCCCTGCGCGGTGATGGCAACCGTCTGCTTGTGGACGCGTCTACGCAGGGCCCAGTTCCAAACGCTGAAGCTGACGAGGACGAAGAGGAGGAATCCGACCAAGCGGATCAGGTTGCCGACGGTGAGAAGCGGCGGAGCCGCGGTGACGGCAATATCGTCAGAGGAGCGCAGCAGGATGTTGAAGGGTACGCGGGTATCGAAGGGGTTCGAAGAGTTTGTGAAGCAAATGCCGGTGACGCGCACGTTGGTTCCGACATCCACATGCTTCAAGGATGGTCCGGGATCGCCACCCGGGTTTTTTGCCGGATGTTTGTAGACCGCGGAAAAGAGATTACCGCCGGCCTTCAACTCGTATTCGTCTTCCTCGATTCCGCGAACTTCGGCAACGATCTGGCCATCGATCGAGACAAGGTCGAAGAGATACGCGCTTGTGGAGAGCTGCTCCCAGGTTTTCAGCAACGGGTCGATGGGCGCCTGCTGGCCGCGATCCGCGATTTCGGCACCGGTCAGCGCGAGGAATCCGTCATGGACATCCGGGAAGCCGGTGGCGTCGGCGATGTCACCGATTTGGAGCGGGGCAGCGGATGAAGTCATCACCCAGAGACTTCGCGAGCCATCCTGCAAGACTGCGGCAGAGCCGGGCTGGTAGTACGTGACGGTCCCATGGACGCGGATGCGGCGGCTCAGATTGCTGACGTGATAACCGGCGAGAACCTGATCCATCGGCGTGATGGGCAATGCCCATGGATCGGTAGCTGCGCGTTTGATGACCTTGATGCTGTCATACGAAGTGACGTGAAGCAGGATGCGCGTCTGCTGCATCTTGCCTTCATAGCGGATCGAAGCCGCGCCGGTGAGAAGGACCTGAGCGTCGAGGAGCGCGTTCAGGAGGCTTGGATTGTCGACGTCGATTTCGGCGTCGATTTCGCCGCCGTCGGTATGCAACTGGAGGAAAGTGCTGCGCACGTCGGAGCTCACGACGGAGTCGGCGTTGCGAACGGTCGCAAGAACGCTGACATAGCGCGCGTCGAGATCCCCATGAATCAGCTGATCGAACGAGGCAACGGCAGGGGGCGGCAGGACGCCGTGATGAAGCACCAGAATGCTGTCGGCGACTACCGTCGGCCGGAAGCCTTCCTTCGTGGAGCCTTTGATGAGGACGCGGTCACCGGGAAGCAGAAGCTGGTCAGGGGGCGCCTGCACGAAGATGGCGGAATTGCCGTCCTGGACGTACAAGGTCTTTTCGTAACTGCGGAAATAGGTGACGGTTGCCTGAAATTCGACATGGAGCCCCCGGGCGGCTTCTGCATTGCCGAGGGATGCGATGGCGTGTACGGATGCCAGCGGCCCTGATTGAGCCGCTGCGGCAAGGAAGGCAGCCAAGAAGATCGCTGCCGCAACCACCGATTTTCGCATCACGAGGGTTCCAATTGCGGCCATCGCGCGCGGGCCGGTTCCCCCAGCGTACCCCATTTCATTTTCCTTCCATGTCTGCCATTGCCGGAGCACGCAAGGCAGTGTCCATCAACCACATACAGGCAAATCCAAGCACAGCGCTTCTGGCTTAATCTTACGCTTAACTCTTTTTGTTTTAATAGCTCTTTTGGGGCAATGGGCTAACGAGGGTCATGTCTCAAAAGTGCCGGAGCGGCGCGTATTCTGGATCAGCGGCGCACCCGGAGTGAAGGCAGCGATCGCATACGAAAGGTGAATGCATGACGAACCCTGAAGTTCTGTCGCCCGCGGCGACGTTCGTGCCCAGCGGCACGCAGGCGCTGCCCACGCGGCGGATCCGCGTTTTGGGTGTCCCGCTCGACATGGGCGCCAGCCGGCGCGGGGTGGATATGGGGCCCTCGGCCATGCGTGTGGCTGGTCTTGAGGCGCGCCTGGAGGCGCTCGGGCACCAGGTGAACGACGGCGGGAACATTCTTGTGGAAATCGCGGAAACCCAGGCCTTCGGAAGTCCTAATGCGCGCTATCTGAAACAAATTGCAGAGACTTGCACGCGGACCGGGGAAGCCGTGCTGAAAGCGCTCGAGGAAGGGCTCACGCCCCTGGTGCTGGGCGGGGATCACTCCCTGGCAGTGGGCTCCATTTCGGGAGTGGCAGAGTACTACCGCCGTCAACGGCAGAAGATCGGCGTGCTGTGGATCGACGCGCACTCGGATATCAACACGCCCGATACATCGCCGTCGGGCAACGTCCACGGCATGCCGCTGGCATCGCTGCTGGGGTTGGGACCCGATGCGTTGACGAAGCTTTTCGGTTACGCGCCGAAGATCGCACCGGAAAACACGGTGCTGGTGGGTGTGCGGGACATCGATGCGGCGGAACGGGAGAATATCAAGCGGGCAGGGTTGACCGAGGTCTACACGATGCGCGATATCGACGAGCGCGGGATGCGGGCCGTGATGGAAGAGGCGCTGCGCGCTGCCGGCAGGGGAACGGCCGGCTACCATGTCTCGCTGGACATGGACTGGATCGACCCCGAGGACGCTCCGGGAGTGGGCACGCCGGTGCGCGGTGGAGCGACGTATCGCGAGGCGCACCTAGCGATGGAAATCATTGCCGATCACGGCCGGATGGTGAGCTTCGAGATGGTCGAGGTGAACCCGGTGATCGACGAGCATAACCGAACTGCGGACCTGGCAGTGCAGCTGGCGTGTTCGGCGTTCGGGAAGAAGATCCTGTGACGGGATCGCGTGTGCGCTTCGCCGCGTCATTTTGACAGGCGGAGAGTATCGATCAGCGCCGCGAGAGCCGCGGTCTGGTTGCGGCGGCTCGGATAGTACAGAAAATAACCTGGGAAGACGGGACACCAGTCGCGAAGGACATGGACCAGACGTTTATCGTGAATCATGGGCAGGATAGTTTCTTCGATGGCTGTTCCCAAGCCAATTCCGCTCAGGACTGCGTGAATCACGAGTTCAGGATCATCGAAGCTTGCCGGTCCCTGCGGCGCTACGGTGATGGCTCTCTTTCCTTTCTCAAATTCCCAGCGGTAGACGCCGCTGGAGAAGCGAAATGCGATGCAGGAGTGGTCTTTCAGGTCTCGCGGCGTTCGGGGAATGCTATGCGAGCGGAAGTATTGAGGCGAACCAACGACGGCAAGACGCAAATCGTTGCTGACGCGGACAGCGACCATGTCGCGCTGGATGAATTCGCCAATCTGCACGCCGGCGTCAAATTGACCGGCGACCAGATCGACGGGATCGTTCGAGGATGTGACCTCGAGGACGATATCTGGATAGGCGCGAGCAAAGTGCGCGAGCTTGGGTAGAAGAATGAGGCGCGCGGCTGAGCCGGAGATGACCAGGCGGATGCGTCCACTCGGCCTTTCGCGCAGCCTTTGTGCTTCAGCCAAGGATCGACGAATTCGGTCCAGCGCAGGCGCAAGGTCGTCGAGGAGCGCGCGTCCGGCGGCTGTGGGCGATACGCTGCGGGTGGTACGGGCGAGCAACTGGATGCCGAGACGTTTCTCGAGCGAGCGCATGGAATGGCTCAGAGCGGATTGAGACACGCCGAGCTGGGCGGAGGCCCGCGTGAAGCTATGTTCTTCGGCCACTTTGGCGAATGCCGCGAGGTCATCGAGGTCACGGTTCATCATTCATGAATTTTACTCATAACCAGGATCTACGCAAGCCAGCTAGTCTCATGAGTCATTGGGTCGTAAACTGAAGATCGAGCCGCCCTTCTTGTTCGGCGGGAGTTGCGGATTTTCAGATTTGCGCGGGGTCAGGCGCGCACGAGTCTTTTACGGAAGGGAAAACAATGATGCAAAAGCGAATCTTGGGAAAGAGCGGGCTGGAAGTGTCGGCTTTGGGACTTGGCTGCATGGGAATGAGCTTCTCGTACGGGCCTCCTCACGATGAAGCCGAGATGATCAAGCTCATGCACAAGGCCGTGGACATGGGCGTGACGTTCTTTGACACGGCGGAAGTGTACGGACCGTTTACCAACGAGACGCTGGTCGGCAAGGCACTGTCGCCGGTGCGCGACAAGGTGGTGATTGCCACGAAGTTCGGGTTCAATCTGAACCCGGATGGCAGCCCCGGATGGCAGGGACTGAACAGCCGGCCTGAGCGGATCAAGCAGGTGGCTGACGCTTCGTTGAAGCGCCTGAGGATCGATACGATCGATCTTTTTTATCAGCACCGGGTAGATCCTGATGTGCCGATGGAAGAGGTAGCAGGTGCGGTGAAGGACCTGATCGCGGCCGGCAAGGTGAAACACTTTGGACTTTCCGAAGCCGGAGCGCAATCGATCCGGCGTGCGCACGCGGTGCAACCGGTGGCTGCGCTGCAGAACGAGTATTCACTCTGGTGGCGCAAGCCGGAACAGGAGATTATTCCGCTGCTGGAGGAACTGGGCATCGGGATGGTGCCGTACAGCCCGCTTGGGAAGGGGTTCCTGACGGGCAAGATGGATCAGAGCACCGAGCTGGCCAATAACGATTTCCGGAAGCAACTGCCGCGCTTCCAGCCGAAGGCGATGGAAGCGAACCTGGCGTTTGTGAAACTGCTGGAGGGCATCGCCCGGGAGAAGAATGCGACGCCGGCACAGGTGGCGCTGGCGTGGATACTGGCTCAGAAGCCGTGGATGGTGCCGATTCCGGGTACGACGAAGATTCACCGACTGGAAGAGAACCTCGGGGCAATCTCGCTTGAACTCACGGCCGACGAAGTGCGGGAAATGAGCGAGTCTTCGGCGAGGATCACGGCGGAGGGGAATCGCTATCCGGAGCATCTGGAGGCGATGACGGGGCGATAGATAGCATTCGGCTGGAGCGGCGCGCCTTTACCGCAGGATTCTGGACGCACGTGCATCGTAGAGTCACTGTCGCGCTTTCTTTCTTCGCAGTTTTGCTCGACGCTCAGGCCAAGTTTTTGCATTCTCTGGCGGTTGGACATTCTGAAATGTGAGGGTATTGAAGTCAGCTAGCTGCTTGCTCTCTTCAATCGGACCGAATTTGCTTCTTGAAGGCTGCAGTCGATACAAACAGCCGGACTGAGCAAAAAGCAGATCACCATTTCGGGACCAATCGGCCCACTCGCTTCTGCCGATCGCGCCCGTGTAACCCCCGGTTCCCAAAACTGAGTGATCGATCAAGTACCAAGGGCCGTCCCGCTCTTTGAGTCCCCAGATGGACATTCGCAGGGTGTATTTGTTGGGCCATATCGGGTGCGCTTTCTCCCAGGTAATCGGAGGATCGTACTCAATCCAGACCTTTGCGCCATAATCGTCCTTTGTTTTCTCGGGGCTCCGAGTCAGCTTCCACCCATCTCGCATGAGGCGACTTGGCCACAGCGGATCGTCTTCACCACCACCCGACCAGTTTCCACATTGACCGACGGACAACCAAGCGGGAATTGAAAAGTCCTTTGCGCGTGTCATCTCGTGGTTGTAGTGGTTGAGCAGGAGCCGGGTATCCGAAGCGAATTTCCCACCCCCGCCCCAACAGTTTCCCTTCGGCCACAGGGCAAGGGCGGTGAAGAACGGAGGGCGGCTTACTGCCGTCCACGAACCGATTGACCTGCGAAAGTCAGCTGCGAAATAGACCAGCAGTTCTCCGTCGGGCGAGAGGTCGCAACGCCGCTCGTAAATCCTGCCTTTGAGCCATTGCCCGGTTTCGAAGGTGTCGTTATCAAGATTCCACCTGATGAGCAGCACTTGTTTCGAGGGACCGCGGCGGAACACAACCGCTTGAGATGCTTCTCGGGCGAGCAGGACATATAACCGAGCGGTAGACTTCACGGTTTAATTATGTCTTACACGGGCAGTTCTGATGGTTGTCTGAAAGTGATGCCTTTCACTATCGTCCGAGGGACAGGCATCTTACGCGGCACCTGTTTCCGTTGCGACGTGAGCGACAATGAAGAGTGATGGCAAAGAAACTGCGCGTGGGTGTTTTGTTTGGCGGGAGGAGCGGCGAGCATGAGGTGTCGCTGCTGTCGGCCGCTTCGATTCTGAAGGCGATCGATCGTGACAAGTTTGACGTGGTGCCGATCGGCATCACCAAGGAAGGCCGCTGGCTGGCGGCGGCCGATGCGCATGGGCTGCTGGAGGGGGGCGGCAATAGTGCGGTCGCGCGGCGATTGCGGGCGGGGGATCCCGAGGTGACGCCGGGAGCGAAGCTGCTGCACGAGGGGATGCCGACGCTGCTGGCTCCGGAGCCGGGGGCGCAAGGCCCGTCAGGACAAGCGATCGACGTGGTGTTTCCGGTGCTGCATGGCACGTTTGGCGAGGATGGAACGATTCAGGGTCTGTTTGAGCTGGCCGGGATCGCCTACGTGGGATCGGGCGTGCTGGGCTCGTCGGCGGGTATGGACAAGGACGCGATGAAGCGCCTGTTTGCCCAGGCAGGCTTGCCCATTGTGAAGCACGTGACGCTGCTGCGCGCAGAGTGGGAGAAGCAGCCACGCAAGGCGATCGCGCGGGTGGAGAAGGCGCTGAAGTATCCCGTGTTTGTGAAGCCGGCGAACCTGGGGTCGTCGGTGGGAATCAGCAAGGCGCACGACAGGAAGGAACTGGGGCCGGCGCTCGATGAGGCGGCGCGGTTCGATCGCAAGCTGATCGTGGAAGAGGGCGTGGGCGGCGCGAAGGCCAAGGCGCGTGAGCTCGAAGTGGGCGTGCTCGGGAATGATGATCCCAAGGCCAGCTTGGTAGGCGAAATCATTCCGGGCAAGGAGTTCTATGACTACGAGGCGAAGTATTTATCGGAGGGATCGGTGCCGGTGATTCCGGCGAAGCTGACGCGAGACGAGACGAAGAGAATTCGCGAAATGGCGGTGGCGGCGTTCCGGGCATGCGATTTGTCGGGTCTGGCGCGGGTGGATTTTCTGATGGAGCCTAGCGGGAAGCGGCGCATTTTTCTGAACGAAGTAAATACGCTGCCGGGATTCACGCAGATCAGCATGTACCCGAAGTTATGGGAGGCGACGGGCATATCGTATCGCGATCTGATTACGAAGCTGATCGAGCTTGGGTTGGAGCGTTATGCGGACAGGATGAGGACGAAGTACAGCCGGGAATAGATTGAGGGACCAGGGACCGAGGGAACAGGGAACAAGGGAGAAGGGACCAGGGACGTAGGGATTGGGGCGTAGGGATTGGGGCGTAGGACGTAGGGACTGGGGCGTAGGGATTGGGGCGTAGGACGTAGGGACTGGGAATTGGGGAGCCCAGGACGACGGCGAGGGAACAGATCGGCACCGGACGGTGTCTAAGACAAAAGGGAAGAAGGGGATTGATCCGGATGGCCGCGGCGTGTCGTGGGCTGTTCGCAAGGTACTGTGCCTGCTGGTGCCGTATTCTTGAACTCGAGGAACGAAATCGATGACCCTGATGGATGCACCCACCTTCAACGAAGCGCGCTACCGGCGCAACCGGACCATACTTTACAGCCTAGTGGGGTTTTTGGTGGCGGCGTTCATCGCGAGCTGGTTTATCTCCGGGCGGCCAGTGGACTGGCCCTGGAACTGGTGGACGCATTTCATGGGGCGGGTCACGGTGAGCCGGTTCCTCGACACTGTCGAGCACGATGACCTGCAGAAGGCGTACGCGATCTGGATGCACGATCCAAACTGGCAGCAGCACCAGGCGGCGTTCAATGCGTATCCTTTCGATCGCTTCCAGAAGGATAAGGGCGGCAGCATGGATCCGAAGGCGCTGGATAAAGCTTATGCGGCGCAGGTGAACGATCCGAATTGGAAGCGGCACAGCGAGGAGCTGAAGAGCTACACTTTCCAGCGCTTTGAAGAGGACTGGAGCCCGAAAAGTTCGCAAAACGAATATGGCGTGATCCGCACGCACAAGATTGTGGCGGCGCGCATGTCGGGCAACGTGTTGCTGATGGGTATCCTGATCAACGGACTGAAGACCAACGCGCTCTTCCTGAATTACGACCCAAAGGATCACTCGCTGGGGTTCTCGCCGGTGCAGTTGTATTTGGGGCCGTGAGAGCAGGGGGCAGGGATCAGAAGACAGAAGACAGAAGACAGAAAACAGAAAACAGAAGACAGAAAACAGAAAACAGAAAACAGAGTGAAGGCTCCGGCTAGGCGGCTGGGCTGCTGCTCAGATCTGTGATGGTTTTTTCGAGACTGGCGGCATCCTCAACATTGAAGCACTTCTGTGCGGGATCGATTTGGCGAAGGAGGCCGCACAGGACTTTGCCGGGCCCGACTTCGATGAATGTATTGGCTCCCGCCGCAATGAGCGCCTGCATACAAGCGACCCAGCGAACTGCGCCCGTTACCTGACGTGTGAGCGCGTCCCGTGTTGCATCGGCGGTGGAAACGAGATTGCCGGTTACATTTGCAGCGACCGGAATCTGCGGGTCGTGGAGCGTGAGACCGCTGAGAACGCGCGCGACTTCGTCCTGCGCCGGCCTCATGAGAGCGCAGTGGAATGGCGCGCTGACGGGTAGCAGGACGGCACGGCGTGCACCTTTGGCTTTGGCAATGGCGATGGCTTTTTCGACCGCCGCGGCAGCGCCGGAGATCACAGTTTGACCGGGCGAGTTGAGATTTGCGGCGGCGACGACTTGTCCGGTTTCGGCGGCGGCCTGGTTGCAGGCTTCAGCAACCTGATCCGCGTTGAGTGAGAGCACGGCGGCCATGGCGCCCTGTCCGGGTGGAACGGCAAGCTGCATCGCGCGGCCGCGCGCTTTCACGGAACGAACTGCGTCGGGAAAGGAAAGGGTACCTGCGAGCACGTGCGCGGACCATTCGCCGAGTGAGTGGCCGGCGGCAAGGGCGGGGGTGACGGAGTGTGCGGCGAGCACCCGGGCAGCGGCGACACTCACGGTGAGAATGGCGGGTTGCGTGTTTTCGGTGAGCTTGAGCTGATCTTCGGGGCCTTCAAAGCAAAGGCGCGAGAGCGCAAATCCGGAGGCTTGGTCGGCCTCGGCGAAGGTGTCGGCCGCGACGGGAAAACGTTCTGCCAACTCGCGGCCCATGCCGACTGTCTGCGAGCCCTGACCCGGGAGGAGGAATGCAATCTTCTTGTTCATGCCAAAGAGGATTGTAGTGGATGGCCAGGGTGTGCTGCGCACGATGCGGGCTTCAGGAGGCCGCAGCGTGGGGTTTTCGCGCGAAGATGAAGGCGCGGCGGGTCTGGTATTCCACGTCGGGTGCGTGCGGCCCGCGTTCTATTTTTTCTCCGAGCACGAGTCCAGCTTGCTCGAGCAGCCGCACAATCTCGTTCGGGTCGAATTGGAAGAATTCCATGTTGATCGATTGTCCCCACATCTCCTGGGGACGGAGGACTTCGCCGCCAATGTGAAATGCGATCAAGAGCAGACCGCCGGGAACGAGCACGCGGGAGATTTCGGCAAAGGCGCCGGGCAGCAATGCGACGGGAATATTGACGATGGCATAAAAAGCCGTGATGCCGGCGAGAGAACCATCGGGAATGTCGAGGTGGAACATGTTGCCTTCTCGAAAGGGGATGTCGGGGCTGAGTCGCTGAGCGTGCGCGATCATCTGCGGTGAGAGATCGAGGCCGAAGACACGGACACCATCGTCATGCAGGCGACGAGCCACATGGCCGGGACCGCAACCGAGGTCGCACACTTCACCGCGAGTGCGAACATCGTTGGCGAATCGATGGAGGAGCTGGCAATCCAGTGGTTTGCGATCGAGCTCGTTGAACAGGCGGCGAGCATACTCGCTAGCGACCCGATCATAGTCGTGGCGGATGGCAGAAACGCGGTCGTGCGTCATTTTTCTTTTGAATGGTCTCGTTGTGGCGGCACGCGAGAGGACTGGGGATTCCGACTCGCGCGGAGTGAAATTCAGGGGGAACGGCCGAAGCTATGCGACGGCGAGATTGTTTGCCGCCGTCTTTTGCGGATTGGCAAACGGGGTGTTGCGACTTGCCGAGAGGCAGTTTTCTGCATCTTCGGGAGAGAGGGGTTTCGCAAACAGGTATCCCTGGAAGGAGTGGCATCCAGCCTGCTGCAGGATTTTCTGTTGTTCGGTGGTTTCAACGCCTTCGGCGACGACCTGCAAGCCGAGGTGGCGCGCCATGGCGATGACCGCTTCAACGATGGGGCGAGTGCCTTCCGGATCAGCAAGGCGCTCGATGAAGGAACGATCGATCTTGAGCACGTCGATAGGAATCCGGTGAATATAACTCAGTGATGAATAGCCAGTGCCGAAGTCGTCCATGGCGATGCGGACGCCGCACTGCTTCAGGAGCGTCATCTGGCGGACGACCGAATCGTAGTCTTCCATGACAACCGACTCGGTGAGTTCGAGGACCAGGTGCTCGGGAGCCAGGTTGCATTCGGAGAAGATGTTCGCGACCGTGTCGGCAAAGTCATCGCGGGCAAACTGGAGGGCGGAAATGTTTACGGCCATGTGCACGCGACGATGTCCAGCGTTGTGCCAGGCCTGCAATTGGCGGCAGGCTTCGCGCAGAACCCAGTTGCCGATGGGAACGATGAGGCGCGTTTCCTCGGCGATAGGGATGAATCGTCCGGGCGAGATGTTTCCAAGCCGGGGGTGATGGAAGCGAAGGAGAGCTTCGAACCCGGTGAGCTCGCCTCCTTGCGAGTAGAGCGGCTGATACACGAGGCGAAGGTAATTTTCCTCGATCGCGCAGGCGAGTGCTTCTTCGATTTCGAGCGCTTCGTTTGCTTCTTCGCTCATGGCGAGGGAGAAGGCGCAGAAGCCGGCGCCGGTAGCTTTGGCGCGGTACATGGCGAAATCGGCATTGCGCTCAAGCGCTTCGGCGGTTTCACCGTCCTGCGGATACATGCACATGCCGATGCTGGCGGAAACCGAGATGAGCGATGAGCCGGCGTGAACCGGCTTGGCAATGAGTGCGCCGAGCTTGCGGGAAATCTCGATGGGATCGAGGGCATCGGCCGGCCCCGGGACGAGCACAAGGAACTCGTCTTCGCCCATCCGCGCCACGCTGCCGTTGCCGGTTGGGAAACGGCGAAGCCGTTCGGAGACGGCGCGCAGGATGACATCACCGGCGTTGTGGCCGTATTGGTCGTTGATGCGCTTGAAGCGGTTGATGTCGACCCATATCACGGCGACGGAGTGATTCGTGTTGCTCGCGTTACGGATTGCTTCTTCGATGGCCAATTCACCGGCACGCCGGTTCGGCAATCCAGTCAGTGCATCCTGATAGGCGTTGCGCACGAGTTCCGTATGAATGCGGCGATGCTCGATGACCATAGCAGCCAGGCGCGCCGCGGTTTCGACGAGTTCCTGCTCGCGCGCGGTGAGCTTGTCAGGGAGATTGGAATATACGGTGAGCGTGCCGGCCACTTTGCTCGACTGATTTACGAGAAACGGAATGGAGCACGCAGAAAAGATCCCGTTGGTTGCGAGCAGCTCGCTCCAGGCGCGACGCACGTCTGCCAGTTGTGCGACGACGCGTGGCTGGCCGCTCAAACATGCCTGGAGTTCAGGTGCATCCTGAAAATCATTGCCGACCGATTCGAGGTAGCTCTTGACGCTGTCGTTAACGTAGGAATGAGCCGCGAGGCGAAGGGTCCGGCCGCCCCGTTCGGCAAGGTGCACGGCGCATAGCCATCCCTCGCTCTGGCCAGCCACTGTGTCCGCGAGATGTTGAAGGATCTCTTCGGTTTTGAGTTCGCCGGGTGTAGCGAGCATCTCAAGAACCTGCTTCTGGCCGCGGTTTAACTCTTCGGCGCGGCGACGCTCCTCAATTTCCTGGCGCAGTTCGTGAGTGCGTTCTTCAATGCGGCGCTCGGCGGCGGAGCGCTCGGTTTCCAGCGCTTTTTCGAGGCCCTGTTTCCACTCGGATTCGCGGATCGTGATCCGCCGCAGGAAGACGCCGAAAGCACAGATGCCGATGGTGAGCAGGAGGGCGATTTCCTGGGCGACGTTGGACGCGAGCCGCAGATTCTGATCGCGATTGTGCAGCTGGACCAGAGCGGCGGGGCTTGCTTTCGCTTGTAACTTAGTGTCCTGCTGCAGTCTCCACGAACAGGCTATGCTGAGCCCGACCAGAATGATCAGTAGCGTTAAGAGAGCAGCGAGAGTTCTGATGATCGCCTTCACAACCGCCTCGTTATTCCTGCCGATGGCGATGCAACTACCGACCGACCAACCATCTTGCGGAATTCAGCATGAAATGAAGCCCAAGGAAACCGTGATCGTACGCACGTCGAGCTACGCATTCAGTGTGAGTGGAATCGTATCCACTCTCAATGCTGCTTTTGGGGTAACGGGTGGCCCAATATGGGCACTCGGGGGCTGGTTCAGGCGGATTGATCCTCGCTGAATCGGCTTGAGTTAAATGGATCTAATCGTGGGAAGAAGAAGCTAGTTCCAGCGGGTTTTGTCCTCGGGATCGTCATGGATCGGGCGGCCCTGGTTGTCGAACTTGACGGTGCGTCCCTGGGATCGCATGTAGACCTCAAATTTGCGGGCGGCGCGGCGGCGTTTCCAGCGGTAGTAGCGATTGCGCATGCCGTACCACTGTTCGCTGAACGCGAAGGAATAACCACGGCGCGGGGCAACTCGAATATAGAGCCAACCGGCCAGTGCGCCGCCCAATTGGGCGAAGGCGTACATGCGCTGCTGGCCGAAGAGCATGGCGATGGCGATGAGGCCGTAGATGATGGCCAGGTAGCGTGCCTTGATGCCGATCGGCAATGGAAACATCATGAATTCCATGTCGCCGTAGAGAACGCCGATGGCGACGAGCATGCCGAAGATTCCACCAAAGCAGCCGATGAGCAAACCCGCGGCCTGATCAGCGCCGATGAGTACTCCGGCGAGAAAGAGCAGGACGGCGGCGAGGGCAGTTCCAATCACAGAAATGGCATAGAGACCGGTGACCCAGGCATCGCTATGGAAGTTTTCGAGGAAGCCGGCAAGGAACCAGAGGGAGAGGAGTTCAAAGAGCGTCGAAAGGATGCCCTGGTGGATGAAGCTGTAGGTGAAGGGCGTCCAGATCCAGCCATGCAAAAAGACACTCGGGATAAACCCGAGATGCAAGAGCACGAAGGTCTGCGAATCGCGGGAGAGAAGGCCGGCCAGCGCCAACACGAAGTAGGCGACGAGATTGACGAGGACGAGGCGGCGGGTCGCACCCCGAAACTCGGGAAATGAAAACGGAGTGGAGCCAAGCCTACGCATCGTCTTCCACAGGTTAACGTGTTTCGCGGGGGAGTGTCATGGCGCGCGGAAAACGGGCGGATTGTGCGGAGCCGGGTGGCGTCAGGGCACGACTGCCAAGCTGCGATGGCCGGCGTTGTCGATCGAGCGCACGCCGAAGATCACGTTGTCCTTTGAGATTGGCAAGGTGAGGATGACGGGAGAACCAGCCGCTCCTGCCGGCACAACGGGGGGCAGGGTGTATTGCCATTCGGAGGCGGTGGTGAGACGCCAGACAACCTCAAAACGGATATTGTCGGGAGCGCCTGCGGGCGGCTCCCAGCTGAGGGTTGAGTCGTTGCCGGGCAGCCTCGCATTGACGCTGGGTGTAGTGGGTTCGCCGAAGGCAAGCCTTGCAGGCTCGCCGGGTGCGGAGGCCAGCGTAGCGAGCGTTGCGGCGTTAAGACGGGCGACACTGGCCACATAGTTGTAGTCAACGAAGCGGGGCAGGTCGCCAAGGACGGGCTGGCTGCTGCCGGCAGGAGGAATGACCACGTTCTGATGCTGGTGGTTGTAGTCCTCGCGCCACTCGGTGAAGCGGACAGCGGCAAAGCCTTGCTGGTTGAAGGAACTGTGATCGCCGCCTCGGCCGTAGCGGTCGGGGCGGTCGACAAGAAACGCGGAAAAGGAACCGGCGCCGACGGAAGGAAAGTAGGTGCGGGCAATTTCGGCAATGGCCCGGGCCAGTTCGCGGCTGGGCGAGTCGTTTTCTTTGCCGAGGGCGCGTGTGCGCCGTTCCTCTTGCGGGGTGGCGTCCGCGGGAACGCCTTCGGAAAAAACGCGGACGCGGTCTTTGAGTTGCAGGCTGTCGCCGGGGGTGGTGTTGCCACCAACAATGTCGTTGTTGAGGACAGCTTCGAGATGCCAGTTCTGATCGTGAGCGAGCTTGGCGAGATGCGCGGAGCCGACCAGACCCTGCTCTTCGCCGGCGACGGCGACAAAGACGATGGTTGCGGGAAATTTAAGCTTGCTGAGAGCGCGGGCGCACTCAAGTGAAACGGCGACACCCGACGCATCGTCGTTCGCGCCTGGCGCGTCGCCATGATCGTCGAGAACATTGGTGTTACGCGAATCATAGTGGCCGGTGACGAGCAGCATGCGATCCGCCTGATCGGGGTCGGTTCCGCGGAGAATGGCGTAGATGTTGGCTAGCCTGGTGGGCCTGGGAATTCGGTTGCCCCATTGCGCGCCGCTTGCGGAAGGATCGGCAATGAACTCATCGCGTTTGACTTCGAGGCAACCGCCGCATTGCTGTGAAATCAGTTTGAATTGCGTTTCGATCCAGGCTGCGGCGGCGTTGATTCCGCGACCGGGCGGCAGGTCCGTGGCCATGCTCGAGAGAGTGCTTCGGGTGCCGAAACCAACCAGCGTTTTGATCGTCTGTTGTATTTGAGTGGGCTGAATGGTGCGGATGGCGCGCGCGATCGCAGGGTCTACAGGTGCGGCGCGAAGAGGCTTGGCGTGGTAAAGATAGTCAGGCTGTGCGAAGCAGGGAATCGAGAGCAAGAGGAAATGGATCCGCAGAATTTGCGTTATTTTCATCGTATGGTTTCCAATTTGGGCGGAACGGGCCGTGGGGAGAGGTTCGCACCTCTTGACCTCAGGCCGGGTCCTCACTAAAACTAGCGGAGTCGTACCGCGAGGTACCGTCATCCTATAACACTCATTGCCTTGGGAGAGGAGGCAGCATGCCCAACTGTGCTGAATGCGAGAACGAACTCGATATCGAAGTGGATGAAGTGGAAGAAGGTGACGTGATCGTTTGCGAGGAGTGCGGCACGGAGTACGAGGTGGTCGGCGTCGAGCCGCTGGAGCTTTCGCGCATGGATGATGACTACGAGGAAGATGACGACGAGTTCGGCGAGGAAGAAGAGGAGGAAGAGTGAGGCCAAACCGAGCACAATGGATGGCCACAATATTCCTGGCGTTCGCGCTCATCGGTTTTCCCGGGGAATCGCACAGAAGTATGCTGGGCGCTCCGATGGCTCAGGCCCAAAACCTCGGGCAGCGCAACGTTTCCGGAGCGGTAGTGGACGCGAATTCGGATCCTGTGACAGGGGCCACGGTGTTCCTGAAGAACGAAAAGACGAAGGCGATTCGCAGCTATACGACGGCCAAGAACGGGCGATTCTACTTTGCCCAGGTGAACATGGCCGAGGACTACGATCTTTGGGCGGAGAAGGACGGTAAGAAAACCGCGACCAAGCCGGTCAGTTCGTGGGACTCCCGTAAAGAATTCGAAACTGAACTCAAGATGAAATGACTGCACCGCAGGCCTTGTTTGCGGTGGGGCCGGCCGGTTATCCCTCCAGCTTCTTTGTGACCAGCTCGTTGAGGAGGGCGGGGTTTGCCTGGCCCTTTGATGCACGCATGACCTGACCGACAAAGAACCCCGCGATGGTTTTCTTGCCGGCGCGATACTGCTCCAACTGCTTTGGATTGGCGGCGATCACCTCGTCGATGAGAGATTCGATGGCGGATGTATCGGTGATCTGCTGGGGCTTTTCACGCTCGTACACCGGGGAGAAATCCTCCCCTTTCTCAAAACAGATATCGAGGAGCTGCTTGAGCTGTTTGGAGCTAATCTTTCCGTCCTCAAGCAGGTCGGCAGCGAGCACGATACCGGTCATCGAGACGGGTGATTGATCGAGTTCGAGGCCGAGAGCCTTGAGGCGGCCGCCAAGTTCGCTCAATAGAAGGTTGGCGACGCGGCGCGGATTCTTCGCAGCCCTGGCAGCGGATTCAAACTGGTCGGCGAATTCGCGCGATGCGGTGAGCGTGTGCGCATCGCGAAGGCTCAAGTCGTATTCAGCGATCATGCGCGCCCGGCGGGCTTCAGGAAGCTCAGGGAGTTCCGTGGTTCTTTGTGCGATGAATTGCGAGGTGAGAACGAGGGGCGGCAAGTCGGGCTCGGGGAAGTAGCGGTAGTCGTGCGCCTGCTCCTTGGAGCGCATGGAGTAGGTGCGACCCTCATTCGCGTTCCACAAGCGGGTTTCCTGGATGACACGGCTGCCGGATTCGATGACCTCGACCTGGCGCTCGATTTCATACTGGAGCGCGGCGCGAATGAAGCGGAAGCTGTTGACGTTTTTTACTTCTGCCTTGGTGCCGAAGCGCTCTGCGCCCTTGAGACGGACACTGACATTGGCATCGCAGCGCAGGGAGCCTTCTTCCATGTTGCAGTCGGAGACGCGCGTGTAGAGGAGGATCTCCTTGAGCCGGGTGAGGTATTCGAAGGCCTCGTCGGGGGTCCGGATGTCGGGCTCGCTGACGATCTCGATGAGCGGCGTGCCGCAGCGGTTGAGGTCGAGGTAGGTACGGGTGGCGGAGTCAGGAAAGCCTTCGTGGAGGCTCTTGCCGGCGTCTTCTTCCATGTGAACGCGGGTAATGCCGATCTTCTTTGTGTTCCCTTCTGCAGTCGGAACTTCGATCCAGCCATGCTCGGCGAGCGGCTTATCGTATTGCGATATCTGGTAGCCCTTAGGAAGGTCGGGATAAAAATAATTCTTTCGTGCGAAGATGGAACGCTCGTTCACGGTGCAGTTGAGGGCCAGCGCCGCCAGCGTGGCGAACTCGACGGCCTTTTCGTTGAGCACCGGCAGCGCGCCGGGCAGGCCGAGGCAAACCGGGCAGATGTTGGTATTAGGATCGGAGCCGAACCGGTTGGCGCAGCCGCAGAAAGCCTTGGTGGCGGTGAGAAGCTGCACATGGACTTCAAGTCCGATCACGGGCTCGTATTTGGCCATGATGTCGGGTGACACGGCGGCAGCAGCGGACATGGTACCTACGATTTTAAGGCAAGGAAAGAGCGTGATCTTAGCGCGGGAGGACAGCGCCGGCAGGTGTTTCTGCGCGAATTGTGCTGTTTCTTGTCGCCAGACGAGTTACTCTGCCGGATCGTCTGCGGTGAAAGGAGAGCAGCATGGCTTTTCGGTCGCGTGGAAATTCATCAGTTCGGCGCGGATCCCATCAGGGTCGTACATATTGAACTGGTATTTGCCATCTTTGCCGATCTTGGGACCCTGATCGTGCTTGCAATCGAGGCGGTTTGCGGAGGCGAGCATCTTGTAGGCGTCGGGAACCGAGACTTCGCCGAGAGAGAAGTGGTCGAGCACGCCGAGTTGCTGCTGCGAGATATTCGCGGGAATGCCGGAGCCGGAGGGGCCGCTCGTGACCATGTACTCGAGCCAGTCGTGGCCGTCGGGGACCTGTTGGCTGACCCAATCGATCTTGTCGTCCTGCATGCCGCCATACCAGTAGGGGCGGAAGCCGAGGAGGGCGCGGTAGAAGGTGTCTTCCTTGGCTCGGTCATGGACAAGGAAGCCGATGTGGATGATGTGATGGCCGATGGCGTTCTTGGGAGGCAGCAGTGTTTTTTGGCCGTTGAAAGTCTGCGACTCAACGAATTGGATCCTGTTATCTTCAGGGTCACGCACCTCGAACCAGCAATGGCCGTAGGACGCGCAGGTCACTTTGGGAGGCACGCTCCATCCCTTCGCTTCGAGGTATTTACGCATGCCTTCGGCATTGGTCGTGTTGAAGGCGGCGTGGTCCATGCGGTTGACGCCGGCGCCGGAAGGCAGGGGCAGGACCTCGATGAACTGATCGGCGCTGAAGATGTAGCGGACGCCGTGCGCGTTTTCGGGGTCGGGTTCTTTCGCGGCACCAAGGATGTCGCTGTAATAGTGCTCGGTTGCGGAGGGGTTCGAAGTGTAGACGGCGAGATGCGAGATTCCGATGATTCTGGGTCGCTCAGGAGCGGATTGGGCAAAGGCAGCATTAGCGATCACTGCGATGAAAAGAATCGCGGGAATCCGGTAGTGCATGAGGCACCTCTCGAAAACTGCGGCGGGACAACCATAAATCGATTTGGCATGGAGTGTAAACCGGAAGTGTTCGGATCAAGGGCGAGCGCCGCGCCGTACAATGCCTCCATGCGCAACAAACACCTGCTTCTCTGTACAAGCGCACTGGGGCTCTCGTTTTGCCTGGCCACGCTCGCTCAGTCGCACCTGCCCAGTACCTCACAAGCCGATCGCGACGAGGCGCGCGCGATTTTCAAGCAGCTGATCGAGATCAATACGACGGATACGCCGCAGGGAAACGTCACGACGGCGAGCGCAGCCATGCAGAAGCGGTTTCTGGAGGCCGGATTTGCAGCGGAGGACGTGCGTCTTCTCGGGCCGAACGATCGCAAGATGAACCTGGTGGTCCGCTACCGCGCGGGGGGCACGCCGACGGAAAAGCCGGTGCTGTTTTTGTGCCATGTGGACGTGGTGCAGGCGCTGCGCTCGGACTGGCATACCGATCCATTTGAGTTTGTGGAGAAAGATGGGTATTTCTACGGCCGCGGCACGCAGGACATGAAGGATTCCGACGCGGCGCTGGTGGCGACGTTTCTGCGCCTTCATCGGGAGGGCTACAAACCGCGCCGGGATTTGATCCTCGCGTTAACGGCTGACGAGGAAGGTGGGAAATCGAATGGTGCCTCCTGGCTGGTACAGAATCATCGCGACCTGGTGGACGCGGCTTTTGTCATCAATCCCGACTCGGGCGGCGTGGAACTGGATCACGGGCACCCCATGGTGGCGGATGTGGAAGCGACGGAGAAGGTGTATGCCGATTACCAGGTGATGGCACTCGATCGCGGTGGACATAGTTCATTGCCGCGGCCCGACAACGCGATCTACGAACTGACGGCGGCGATGAACAAACTTGCCGGCTACTCGTTTCCGTTCGAGATGAATGCCATTACGCGCACGTACTTCAAGAATTTGGCAGAGCGCGAGACGGGGCAGACCGCGGCGGACATGCGGGCAATCCTGGCTGAGCCCCCGGATCTGGCAGCGGCTGCGCGGCTGAGCGCCGAGCCCAGCTTTAATTCGAATTTCAGGACGACGTGCGTGGCAACACGGCTCGAGGCAGGGCATGCCAACAATGCGTTGCCGCAGAGGGCGGAAGCCAACGTGAATTGCCGGATCTTTCCGGGGCATTCACCGGAGGAGATCCGGCAACAGCTGGTGGCGTTGTTTGCCGATCCGAAGCTCAGCGTGAAGTACGTGTCGGATGCGGGCGTCGTGGCCGATACGGCTCCGGAGCGAAAGCCGATCGTGCCGCCACCGCCGATCAAGGCGGTGTTCGATCCGCTAACCCGCATCACGCAGGAGATCTGGCCGGGCACGCCGGTGACGCCGGTGATGGAGAACGGGGCGAGCGATTCGATCTACTTTGCCTGGGCGGGGATTCCCTGCTACGGCTACTCGGCGATTGCGCTGGAGCGCGATGACGACCGGGCGCATGGGCAAGACGAACGCCTGCCGGAGGATTCGTACTGGAAATCGCTGGACTTTTTCTACGCGTTCGCGAAGGCGATGGGCGATGAATGAAGCACCTGCGGCGGTGGTGACCGGAGGCGCGCAGGGCATCGGCCGGCGGACTTCTGAGCTGCTGGCCGAACGCGGTTACCAGATCGCGATCATCGATCTGCGCGAGCCGGTCGAGACCGTGCGTGCGATCGCGGCGGCCGGAGGCGAGGCATTTGGATTCGCGGGAGACATTACGAATGAAGCGACGGTGAGTGCGTTTGCGGAGGCTGCGATCGGGCGCTTCGGGACCGTGGATGTGCTGGTAAATAATGCGGGCATCAGCCATATCGCAGCGGCCGAGGAGACGTCGGTGACGGACTACCGCCGGGTGATCGATGTGAACCTGGTAGCGCCATTCATCCTGGCGCGGATTTTCGGAAAAATGATGCTGGAGGCCCGGAGCGGCTCGATCATCAACGTCGCCTCGGTGGCGGGATTGCTGGGCGTGGCAGATCGCGCGGCTTACAACGCATCGAAGCATGGGCTGATCGGGCTTACCCGTACATTGGCGGCGGAGTGGGGCGGGCGCGGCGTGCGCGTGAATGCGGTGTGCCCGGGCTGGGTGAAAACTGAGATGGACGTCGCTGACCAGAAAGGCGGGGGCTACACGGATGCGGATATTCAGGGCCGCGTGCCGATGGGAAGATTCGCTTCGCCGGATGATGTGGCACACGCGATCGCATTCCTCGCCGATGCTGATGAAAGTGGTTTCGTGAATGGTCATTGCCTGTCGGTCGATGGCGGCTGGGCGAGCGACGGGAGCTGGGAATCGGTGAGGCTGAGGAAGCGCTGAAGCTGGTTGGCTGCCGGATCGAACCTGTTCTGCGAGCGCGCCACTCAGCCGGCATCGCGCTGATAAACTTGGAGAGGCATGATCCTCCCGTTCGTCCGCGAGATTTTTGCGGAACTGGAGCATACCCCGGCATTTGAGCGCGTACAGAGGCACCTCAGCCTTGGGACGGGGCGTCGGCGTGTGTCGGGGCTGACCTCGACGGCGCGTTCGCTGTACCTCCCGCTGCTGGCGCGGGCTGCCAAGCAACCTGTGATCGTAGTGGTGGCCGACAACAAGGCGGCCGAGGCGCTGGAGCGCACGCTGCGGGCCGGGTGCGAGCTGACCGGGGCCGTCGATCCATCCCGCGTGGTGCGGCTGCCCGCGCACGATGTTCTTCCGTTTGAAAATCTTTCGCCCCACCCTGACGTGCAGGAGCAACGGGCCGCGGCATTGTGGAAGCTGTCGACTGGCGCGGTCTCGATCCTGATTGCGCCGGCCGAGGCTGGGGCGCTGAAGCTGTTCGATCGCGACTACTACGCCAGCCTGGCGGTTACGCTGCGGCGGGGCGATGAGATCGATGTCGAGGTGCTGACGGGACACCTGGCCAGTGTGGGCTACACCCGCATGGACCTAGTGGAGATGCCGGGCCAGTTCACGCGGCGCGGCGGGATCCTCGACGTGTATTCGCCTGATGCGGACCGGCCGGTGCGCATTGAGTTCTTTGGCGACGAGATCGATACGATTCGCAAATTCGATCCAGAAACGCAGCGCTCGCAATCGGGCCTGGATGAGACGGAGTTGTCGCCGCTGACGGAGACTCCGGTGACGGAGCATCTGCTGGCCGCGGTGCATGCGCGGTTGAGCCGTCAGCGGGTGGAAGGCGAGGACGAGGAACTGGCTGCCGAGGCCGCGGCAGCGGGCGGTGTGAGCGTGTTCCCGGGGTGGGAGTTCTTTGCGTGCGTGGCGGGCGCAGAGAGTCATCTATTGAAGCTATTGCCGAGAGCGGTGCTGTTTGTCGATGAGCCGGCCATGGTGCGCAACCAGATCGACCGCTGGTGGAACAAGGTGGAGCAGCGGCATGATCGGTCGGGGATCGGATCACTGATCCGGCCCGAGGACATCTATCTGCGGCCCGAGGTGTTGCAGGGTCTGCTGTCGTCGCACCCGGGACTGGATCTCGACCAATTGGGCGCGGTGGATGTGCTGGACGAGGACAACACGCTGGGCGAGATTGGGTTCAATTCAAGGCCGACGCTGCGGTTTCATGGATCGATTCCGGCGCTGACCGATCAGCTGCGGAACCTGATCGCAGCCGAGCAGCGGATTGTGCTGGCCGCCCCGACGCAGGGCGACGTGGAGCGCATGGCCACAGTGCTGCGCGACTACCAGATCCCATACCGGCTGGGCAGCAGGCCGTCGAACGCGACCACAGACACCATGTTTGACGAGGCCAGTTACCTGGCCGGCGATTTGCGCGTGCCGGTGATCGTGCGCACGCAGATTGCATCCGGGGTCAGCTTTCCAGATTCGAACCTGGTCGTGTTTGGCGCGAACGATCTGTCGGACGAGGCCGATGTGCTGGCGCGGCCGGAGCCGAAGAAATCAAAGACGGCAGCATTCGTTTCGGATTTTCGGGACCTGACGATCGGCGATTACGTGGTGCACGTGGAGCACGGCATCGCGCAGTACCAGGGATTGAAGGAAATTACGCAGGACGGGCTGGCGATCGAGTTCATGATCCTGGAATTTGCGGAACAGGCGCGGCTGTATGTGCCGCTCACGCGCCTCGACCTGATCCAGAAGTATCGCTCGACGGATACGGGCCCGGCGCCGCAATTGAACAAGCTGGGGTCGCAGCAGTGGACCAAGACGAAGGCCCGTGTGCGCAAGGCGATGCAGGACATGGCCGGCGAACTGCTGAAGCTCTATGCGGAGCGGCACACGGCCAAGGGGACCGCGTTTACGCCGGACAGCGAATTCCAGAAGGAGTTCGAAGACTCGTTTGATTACAACGAGACGGAGGATCAGGTTTCGGCGATCCAGGCAATCAAGCAGGACATGGAAGCGCAGACACCCATGGACCGGTTGTTGTGCGGGGATGTCGGCTACGGAAAGACCGAAGTGGCGATGCGCGCAGCGTTCAAGGCCGTGCAGGACGGTAAGCAGGTGGCGGTGCTGACACCGACCACGGTGCTGAGCTTCCAGCATTTTGAGACATTCAAGGCGCGTTTTTCCCAGTTTCCCATCACGGTGGAGATGATTTCGCGCTTTCGCACGGCAAAGGAGCAGAAGCAGATTGCGGAGCGGGTGACCGTGGGCAAAGTCGACATCCTGATCGGGACGCACCGTCTGCTGTCGAAGGACATCAAGTTTCAGGATCTCGGGTTGCTGATCGTCGATGAGGAGCAGCGCTTCGGCGTGCGCCACAAGGAGCGGCTGAAGCAGTTACGCAAGGAGATCGATGTGCTGGCCATGAGCGCCACGCCGATTCCACGGACGCTGCACATGTCTCTGGTGGGCTTGCGGGACATGAGCGTGATCGAGACGCCTCCCAAGGACCGGATGGCGATCCAGACGGTGGTAGCCAAGTTTGACGAGAAGATCGTGCGGTCGGCGGTGGAAGTAGAGTTGGAGCGAGGCGGGCAGGTCTATTTTGTGCATAACCGGGTCGAGTCGATCTACGAGATTGCCTCGAGAATCCAGGAGCTGGTGCCGGCGGCGCGGGTGGCAGTCGGGCACGGGCAGATGAGCGAGAACGAGCTGGAAAAGGTGATGCTGGCGTTCATGCGGCACGAATTCGATGTGCTGGTGGCCACGACAATCATCGAGAATGGGCTCGATATTCCGCTTGCCAATACGATCCTGATCAATCGCGCCGACCGGCACGGGTTGAGCGAGTTGTATCAATTGCGTGGTCGCGTGGGCCGGTCGAATCGCCGGGCGTATGCCTACCTGCTGATTCCGCCGGAGCAGGAATTGACGGAGATTGCGCGGCGGCGGCTGGCGGCGCTGAAGGAGTTCAGCGACCTAGGCGCGGGATTCAAGATTGCGGCGCTCGACCTGGAACTGCGCGGAGCCGGCAACATGCTGGGCGGGGAGCAGAGCGGCCACATCGAGGCGGTGGGGTTTGAACTGTACACGTCGATGCTGGAGGCGGCGGTGAAGGAGCTAAAGGGCGAGGGTGCAGAAGAGCGTCCGGCGACGCAACTCAACCTTGGCATTGCGCTGCGCATTGACGAGAGCTATGTGCTGGAGGAGAACCAGCGGCTGCGGCTCTACAAAAAGATTGCCGGCGCGGCCAATGAAAAGGCTCTGGCGGATCTGCGGTCCGAGATGGAAGACCGATACGGCGCGCTGCCGGACGCGACGGTTTACCTGCTCGAAGCGGCCTCACTGCGCATCGAATGCGAGCGCATGGGAGTATCGCAGGTCGATCGCAAGCGAGGCGAACTGCAGATCCGATTTACCGAGAATGCGCAGGTCGATCCGCAGCACCTGATGCGGCTTGTGGCGCGGAATGCGAAACGCGGTGCACAATTTACGCCGCAGGGTGTGCTCAAATATCCGTTGGCAGCCACCCGGCCCGATGAGACGCTGCTTGAGATCCGTGAGCTGCTTGCCAATTTGGCGCCTGCGCCGGTGAGCGCATAGAAACTTCCCCGGGGATGAGAGGAAACTTGAAGCGATTGGTAGGGGCCATCTCGATTGGAGCCTTCATGCTGTCGACGACGCTTGCGCAAGGTGAGAAACAGGACTGGAATGCGCAATTCCAGAAAGCTTCGGACGATTATTTCGACCAGGTTTACTTTCCGTATCAGCCTTCGTCGGGTACGTCGACCGGATACCACCAGTACGATGCGCAGCTGGAGGACTACTCGCGCAAGAGTATCAACGCCGAGGTTGCGGCGCTGAAGAGATTCGAGCAGCGGATCGAGGCGATTCGTCCCGGCGAGGATTCGGCCGATTTTGTGGCACGGACCGACCGTGAAATCGTGCTGAACGATATCCGGTCGCGCCTGCTGGAACTCGAGACGATTCGGCTTTGGGAGAAGGACCCCGATGTCTATTCGAGCACAGCCGCGAACGGAGCGTTCACGCTGATGGAACGCAAGTTTGCTCCGGCGAACGAGCGGCTGCGGTCGTTGATCGCCCGGGAAAAGAAGATGCCGGGACTGCTTGCCCAAGCGCGTGAGAACCTGAAGAACCCGCCGCGCGTTTACACCGAGACCGCAATCGAGCAGTTGCCGGGGAACATCAGCTTCTTTGAGCAGGATCTGCCGCAGGCGTTCGAGGAGGCGACCGATCCGGCTTTGAAAGCCGAGTTTGCGCAGACGAATGCGGCGGTCATTGCGGCGCTGAAGGAATACGAGAAGTGGCTTGAAACCGACCTGCTGCCGCGTTCGAACGGGGATTTCCGCATTGGTGCGGAAACGTTCCAGAAAAAGCTGAAGTACGACGAGATGATTGATATCCCGTTGCCGCGGCTGCTGGAGATTGGCTGGGCCGACCTCAAGAAAAATCAGGCGCAGTTCAAGAAAGTTGCCGGTGAGCTGGAACCGAACAAGGATCCGCGGGAAGTGCTGGCGGAATTGGGTGCGGATCATCCTGCGCCGGACCAGCTGCTGAATACCTTTCGATCGACTTTTGACGGGTTGGTCGCGTTCATCCGATCGCATCACATCGTCACGATTCCCTCGGATGTTCGGCCTACGCTGGAGGAGACGCCGCCGTTCATGAGGGCGACGACGTTTGCGTCAATGGATACGCCGGGTCCGTATGAGACGCATTCGACGACTGCATATTTCAACGTGACGCTGCCGGACAAGTCGATGAGTCCAGCCGAAGTGGATGGTTTCATGCATGCGTTCAACGTGGGCACGGTCATTTCGACCGCGGTGCACGAGGCGTATCCGGGACACTACGTGCAGTTTTTGTGGGTGCCGCAGGCGCCAAGCCGGGTGCGGAAGCTGCTGGGCGCGAACACAAACGTGGAGGGATGGGCGCACTACTGCGAGCAGATGATGCTGGATGAGGGCTACGGCCAGCCGGGAATGGGTGCGAAGGATGAGCGTGAATCGCGATTTCTGCGGCTGGGGCAACTGCAGGACGCGCTGCTGCGCAACGCGCGCTTCATCGTCGGCATCGAAATGCATACCGGCACGATGAGTTATGACCAAGCCGTCGAATTCTTCCAGAAGGAGGGATACCAATCGAAAGAGTCTGCGGAGGTCGAAGCGAGACGCGGCACTGCGGATCCCACCTATTTGTATTACACACTGGGAAAGCTTGAAATCATGAAGCTGCGTGAAGATCTGAAGAAGAAGCAGGGCGCAGCCTTTTCGCTGGAAGAATTCCACAACAATTTTCTCCGCCAGGGTTTTCCGCCGGTGAAGATCGTGCGTGAAGCGCTGCTCGGAGACGACTCACCGACGCTGTAACCGCAACAGTGATCCGGACGAGATGCGTGGCCGCAAGAAGCAGTTCGGTCTCGCGCGAAGAACGGGAGATGGAATGAACAATCGTGTACGCAAAGCGGTTTTTCCCGCCGGGGGACTGGGCACGCGCTTTTTGCCAGCAACCAAAGTGATTCCGAAGGAGATGCTGGCGCTGGTCGATAAGCCGATTATCCAATACGGCGTAGAAGAGGCGATCGGGTCGGGCATCGAGCACATCATCATCGTCACGGGCCGTGGCAAAGGTGCGATGGAAGACCATTTCGACCACAGTTTCGAGCTGGATGCAACGCTGGAACGCCGGGGTAAGAATGAGTTGCTCGCCGTGTCGCGCAGCGTAGCAACGCTGGCACGTATCAGCTATGTGCGGCAGAAGGAGCCGTTGGGGCTGGGGCACGCGGTGTTGTGCGCGAAAGAACTGGTGGGCGACGAGCCATTCGCGGTGATCTTGCCGGATGATGTGATCGATGCCGAGGTGCCGTGCCTGAAGCAGATGATCGATGTGTTCGATGAGCGCGGCGGATCGGTGCTGGCTACGATGACGATCGACGGTCCGGCAATCAGCGCGTACGGAGTGCTGGCCGGGTCGCCTGACCCGAAGAATCCGCGTATTTACAACTGCACCGGCATGGTGGAGAAACCGAAGTTCGACCAGGCGCCATCGAAGCAGGCGATTATTGGAAGGTATGTTCTTACTCCGCGAGTTTTCGCGTTGTTGGAAGAGACGCAGCCCGGCGCAGGTGGTGAGATTCAGCTGACGGATGGGATCAAGGCGCTGCTTAAAGAAGAGAAGGTGTTCGGGTATACGTTCGAGGGAAAACGCTTCGACGCGGGCGACAAGTTCGGCATGCTGCAGGCGACGGTAGAGTTCGCGCTGAAGCGGCCGGAGTTTGGAGAGAGGTTCCGCGAGTACCTGAAGGGGCTGAGCCTGTAAGGGGATTAATGAAGTTGTCCATCCTCTCAAGGTTCCCAGGTCTCAGAATCGAGACCTGGGGCACCCAGCCGGTCGTTGCTCTCACTTCCACTTGATATTGCAGCCGATCGAGGGACGCTGATCCTTCAGCGGCGGCTTGCCGGCGAGAACGGCATCGATAGCGGCGCGCAGGTCTTCGCCCGTGACCTTAACGCCGTTTCCGGGGCGACTGCGGTCGAACTGGCCGCGATAGACCAGGTGCAAGGAATCATCAAAAAGGAAGAAATCGGGTGTGCAGGCCGCGTTGTAGGCATGCGCCACGGATTGCGACTCGTCGTAGAGGTAGGGAAAACGAAAGTCGAGAGCCTGGGCCTGCCGTTTGAGACCGGCGGGGTTGTCATCGGGATAATTCTCGGCGTCGTTGCTGCTGATGGCCACGATGCCGATGGGCTTGCCCTCGTAGTCCTTACCGAGTGCGGCGAGGCCCTTTTCGACGTGTTTCACGTAAGGGCAATGGGTACAGATGAACATCACGAGGAGGGCCTTGTGGCCGTGGAAATCGTCGCGACGGACGATTTTGCCGGTGACCACGTCGGGGAGTGCAAAGTCAGGGCCATCGGTGCCGAGGCCCATGATCATGGTGGATTCAGTGAGTGCCATGAAGTTCTCCTTGCAGGTGAGCCAGCCAGCGAGTCAGCAAGTCAGCGATGAGCTCCTCTGCTAAAACAAACCAGGCTGGCGGCCGGGCATGCTGAGGCCAAAGTGTTCGTAGGCCAGGCGGGTGGCTACGCGGCCGCGGGGCGTGCGATCGAGAAACCCAATCTGGATGAGGAAAGGCTCGTAGACTTCTTCGAGCGCATCTTCTTCCTCGGCCAAAGTAGCGGCCAGGGTACCGAGGCCTACCGGGCCGCCGTCGTACTTCTGGATGATGGTGAGCATGAGACGCCGGTCGATTTCGTCGAAACCGTGGGCGTCGACTTCGAGCAGGGTGAGCGCGGCGTTGGCGGTGGCACGGTCGATGGCGCCGGAGCCGCGCACCTGCGCATAGTCGCGGACGCGGCGCAGAAGGCGGTTGGCGATGCGCGGGGTGCCCCGGGAGCGTAACGCGATCTCGGCCGCTCCGTCGCGATCGATGGGAACCTGCAAGACGTCGGCGGAGCGCTCGACGATGACGCGCAGTTCGTCTTCGGTGTAGAACTCGAGCCGGAGGAGAATGCCGAACCGCGAGCGCAGGGGCGAGCTGAGAAGGCCGGGGCGGGTGGTGGCTCCGATGAAAGTGAAGGGGCGGATCTCCATCACGTGGGTGCGGGCCGCGGGTCCCTGGCCGATGATGATGTCGAGCTTGTAGTCCTCGAGAGCGGTGTAGAGCTTCTCTTCGAGTACTGGCTGCATGCGATGAATCTCGTCGAGGAAGAGCACCTGCCGCTCGCGGAGATTGGTGAGGATGGCGGTGAGGTCACCCTGGATCTGAAGCGCCGGGCCGGACGTTTGTTGAAAGGCGACGTCGAGCTCGTTGGCGATGATGGTGGCGAGGGTCGTCTTGCCGAGGCCCGGCGGACCGAAGAGCAGCACGTGATCGAGGGCCTCGCCGCGGGATTTGGCGGCTTCGAGGGCGATGGCCAGCTGTTCCTTGGCCTTGGACTGCCCAATGAACTCGCGAAGCCAGCGTGGGCGTAGTTTGAGCTCAAAGCTCTGTTCTTCTTCGGCGCGCGAAGCGCTGACGAGCCGTTCCGGTGAGTTGTCGCGCGCGATGGCCATGATGGGGAAAGTGTAGCGGCTGGCGGCGGCCTCGGCAAAGCAGGAGGCGGCGCGGAAGGTGCGCGTGAGCCAAGTGGGTGCTTTTTCCCGACGGGCGAACGGACGGCGGCATCCCTCTACCAGAGCTATAGCCTCTGCATGGCCTCTCCATCCTGAAGGTGACTTCCCTAAAGGTGACTTCGGGTTTGAGTCGACCCAAGGAAGTTATTGATTCGGCAGTTTGAGCTGTCGTATGATTGCGCCACCTCACAAGAGGCAACAACGTAGGATTGGTTTGTTACTGCAGGCCTAACTATACGGGCAGTAACCGTGCAAATCCTTGATTTCTGGCGTGAAAGCCCCGGTCCGGCTTGAGCCATAGCTGTTGGGGCAGCGACTCTGAAAGCCACTTACACCGCTGAGGATGGCACGATTGCAACAGGGACCATTGAATTCGGGTCCCCTGCTTCGAATTAGGTTTCGATTCAGTTGTATGCAGAAGGGCCGGCCTCGCGGGGGCGGCCCTTTTTTGCCTGATCCAGCGATTTAGACTGGAAGGGTCGACTCCGCTCGTGATGACCCACCGGTTTGCCCGCCTTCGCCGCTTTCGTTTCAACTTGCCGCAACGCATCGCCGCGGGATTGCTAGTGCTATTCCTGTCGCAAGGCTTCTGGCTGACGGCGCACCAGGTCCTCTCAGACCGCGACTATCAATATGCGCGGTGCGGACGCGAGATGTGGGAGCGGCCATCGCAGCTGAGCGGCTACTACACCACCTGTGGAAACATACATGACGGGGTGATGGCCTATCGGCTGGCTGGTTTGCCGCTTACCTTGAATTTGCTGGTACAACGCGGGTTCGATCGCTTTCGCAAGCCAGAAGATCGGGTGGTGCAGGAGACGGGCGAAGTGAGTTCGTGGGAACTGCGCCACCAGATGACACACGTTCTGGTGCTGATGCGTTTGCCTTTCCTGTTTGCCGGGTGCTTGCTGGGAGCGGGATTGTGGTGGGTGACAAGGCGGCTCTATGGCAATTGGGGCGGATACACGGCGTTATCGCTCTACTGCTTCTGCCCGGCGATCCTGAAAGCGTGCGTGTCGCCGAATCCAGAGGTGCTGGCGGCGCTGGGTGTGTACGGCGCTGTCTACAC
Source organism: Occallatibacter sp. (assembly GCA_035308825.1). Classification (GTDB taxonomy): domain Bacteria; phylum Acidobacteriota; class Terriglobia; order Terriglobales; family Acidobacteriaceae; genus Telmatobacter. Next base: position 36,242 of record DATGFX010000045.1, read on the forward strand.
CTGCATCGGCGTGGCTCATGCGATGCAAGGGCCGAGGCGCAAATGGCGGCCGCGCATTGTGCTGCTGACCGGGGCACTGGGACTGGCTGCCGCAGCTCATATCGTCACTCTACCTATCGCGGCTGTGCTGGGCCTGGTGTTCATGATGTGGGTGGCGGAAGGACGACGCGCGCAGGTTTTGCCGGTGATGCTGTTGGCTGCGGGGGGAGCGCTGCTGCTGGTGTTTGCCTGTTACGGTTTCTCGCCGGATGCATTCAGTTATGTGTTCAGGTCGGGCTCGGGATTCCTGTGGTTTTCGCTGGAACCGGCGAAGCACTTTTTTACGACGCTGAACGAGGCAGGGATTACGGTTGCATCTGGCGCGGCCTGTCTGCTGTACATCGGGTTGCGGCGCTCGAGGTATTTCGGCAATACGGCACCGCTGGTGTGTGTGGCGCTGCTGGGCCCTCTGGTTTTAACGGGAACGCAGGGCAGTCCTTGGCTGTGGGGCGTACCGTTCCTGCTGACGCTGGTTGGGGGTGTTTTCGCGGACGCCTACGAGAGCCCGCGGGAAAAAATGGCGCTGTTTGCGGGCGGAGCGCTGGTGGTTTTGCAGGCTGTTTTTTGCGTGCTGAGCCTTCCGGGATTGCTGTGAAAAACGAGATGGGTGGGATCGCGTTCCGGTCCACTGTTAACTGTTTGCAAGAATGTAACTTACCAGGTCCTCGGCGCCTTGCCTAAAGGCCGTATCGCGCTGTAAAATCAAGATGTTAGCCCGCGAAGTCCGGATCCGCTTCCATCGGACCGTTTCCGCTGCCTTCCAGCGAGCCCAAAGACCATATGGCAGACGAACAGAACCCCCAACTTCCCCTTGATGGCGGCACTCCGCCGCGCGGCGGCACGAATCTCGTTCCTATCAATATCGAGGAGGAGATGCGCCGCTCCTATCTCGACTACTCGATGTCGGTGATCATCGGGCGGGCGCTGCCGGATGCCCGCGATGGATTGAAGCCGGTGCATCGGCGCGTGCTCTACGCCATGAGCGAGATGGGGCTCGAGTACAACAAGAAGTACACCAAGTGCGCCAAGGTGGTGGGACAGGCCATGGGTGTTTACCATCCGCATGGCGACTCGGCTATTTATGACACGCTGGTTCGCATGGCGCAGCCTTTTTCCCTGCGATATCCGTTGGTGGATGGCCAGGGCAACTTCGGGTCGGTCGACGGCGATCCTCCGGCAGCGATGCGCTACACCGAATGCCGCATGGCACGCATCGCGGGTGAATTGCTGGCCGATATCGATATGGAGACGGTGGACTTTGTTCCGAATTATGACGAGTCCACACAAGAGCCATCTGTGTTGCCGACGCGGATTCCAAATCTGATTATCAATGGGTCGAGCGGCATTGCGGTGGGAATGGCCACGAATATTCCGCCGCACAATCTGACTGAGATCGTGAATGCCACGATCGAGCTGGTAAAAAACCCGAGCGCCGGCCTGGCGGAAGTGCTGAAGCACGTGCATGGGCCGGACTTTCCGACGGGCGCCTATCTTTACGGCAAGGGCGGTATTGTGCAGGCCTACAAAACGGGCCGCGGCCGTTTCATGATGCGGGCGAAGGTGGCCAACGAGAACCTGACGAAAGACAAACAGGCGATCATCGTCACCGAGATCCCCTACCAGGTAAACAAATCGAAGCTCATCGAACGCATTGCCGAGCTGGTGAACGAGAAGACGATTGACGATATCGGCGATGTGCGTGACGAGAGCGATCGCGACGGCATGCGTATCGTGATCGAGTTAAAGCGCGGCGCCCAGCCGGAGATCATTCTGAACCAGCTGTATAAGCACACGCAGATGCAGGAGAGCTTCTCGATGATCTTCCTGGCCGTGCTGAACGGCCAGCCGAAGGAGATGGGGCTCGATGAGGCGATCAAGTGCTTCATCAATCACCGCATCGATGTGGTGCAGCGTCGCACCGTCTACCTGCTGCGCAAGGCGCGCGAGCGCGAACACATTCTGGAAGGCTACAAGATTGCGCTCGACAATCTCGACACGGTGATCCGCATCATTCGGGCGTCGGGATCGCGTGTTGAGGCTCGCGAGAACCTGTATGCCTGGGGCAAGGGAAATGAGATCGTGGTCAGTCTGGACCGCGAACGCCTGCCGCACGAAGAGCGCGGACTCACACTCAGGCAGGTAGATGCCATTCTTGAACTCCAGCTCTACCGGCTGACGCAGCTTTCGGTGGATGAAATTCTGAACGAGTTGAAACAGAAGCGCGAAGAGATCGCCGAGTATGAATCGATCCTGTCCAGCGAAAAGAAACTGCGCGCGGTGATCGTGAAGGAGTTGCAGGAGGTTCGCGACCGCTACGGCGATGAACGCCGCACGCAGATCATTGATGAGTCTGCCGAGATTCAGCTTGAGGACCTGATTGCGGACGAGCAGGTGGCAGTGACGGTGAGCCACCAGGGATACCTGAAACGGACGCCGATCTCGATCTACCGCCAGCAACGGCGCGGAGGAACGGGGCGCACGGGGATGAAGACGCGCGAAGAGGATTTTGTTTCGCAGCTGATCATCGACTCGACGCACGCCTACCTGCTGTGCTTTACCAACACCGGGCGCGTGTACTGGCTGAAGGTCTACGAGATTCCTGATGTGGGAGCTGCCGGAAAGGGCAAGAGCATCCAAAGTTTGCTCAGCCTCCAGTCGGGCGAGAACGTGCGGACCATTCTGCCTGTGCGCGATCTTGAGGAAGAAGGCAAGTTCATCTTTTTCGCTACGCGCAACGGTACCGTGAAGAAGACACCGCTCAAAGACTTCTCGAACGTGATGTCGCGCGGCATTATTGCCATCAACCTGGATTCGGACGACGACCTGGTGACTGCGGGTCTGACCAATGGCAAGCAGACCATCTTTATCGCGACGCGCGAAGGCATGGCCATCCGGTTCCAGGAGGAATACGACCCTGAACGCAACGGGATTGGATTGCGCCCGATGGGCCGCAACGCTGCCGGCAACAAAGGGATTTCGCTAAAGAAGGGTGACTACGTAATCGGTGCGGCAATCACCGATTCGGACGAAACCCGCGACAAGGAGCGGGATGCGTGCGCCAAGGGCCGCAATCTTACCGACAAGCTCAATTCACTGCGCAAGGTTTACACGGGCGCGAAGGATGCTCTGCAGAAGGCGCGCGAGGAGCGGCGGAACGGCGATCTGGAAGATGAGAAATTGAAGGCGAAGGAAAAGAAGGCTGAGAAGGCGGTCGACGATGCCTGGGCGGAGCTGAAGGATCTCGACGAGAAACTCTGCGTCACCCAATTCCGCATTCTTACGGTGACTGAGAACGGATTTGGCAAACGCACCGATGTGGATGAGTACAGGCTGACGGCGCGCGGTGCACAGGGTGTGACCAATCTGAAGGCTACCCCCAAAGTCGGCAAGACCGCTTCAATTCTGCTGGTTAATGAGACCTCAGAGTTGGTGGTCATCAGCCAGTGGGGCAAGATCATTCGCATCGACACCAACACGGTTCGTTCCGCCGGACGCAATACGCAAGGCGTTCGCCTGCTGAATCTCGAAGCCGACGACAAGGTGGCTGCAGCGGTGATCATTCCGCCGGAGGAATTGAACGGCAAGGACGAGGAACAGGGAACGCTGCTGCAGTGAGGGCTGGGGTCAGGGACGAGCGACGGGTAAGTCCGTCGCTCGAATCTACATCCCTCACATTCATGCGATCAGTGGTCACTGTTGCTCTTTGTTCGCCCGAGACTTGCGTTATCAGACAAAGTTGAACCCCTTCAGGCACTCGAAATTATCGTTTGTGCGTCTTACACTAGTGATGCTCTCGGTTTTCCGCGCGCTTCCTATGTTGCGGATTGCAGTTTTCGTTCTCTTGTTGACCGCGCTCGTTGGGGTGCCCGCTAGAGCTGTGTCTCATCGCACAACTGTTCATAAGCATTCGCTCAGGGGGCGCACGGCGCGTGCCGGGGTTCATCACGCATCGCCTCGCAAGACGGCGCATGCATCGCGGAGCGTTGCGGCGCGGAGCACGGCGCGACGTCCGCGAACCTACACGACCAGTCATAACCGGCGTTCAACGTACGGGCGGAGGACGGTGGCGTATCACCGCATTCACCCGCGGATCATGGCTGAGCCACGAGTTGTGTCGGCAGTGGCAAGGCCGGGGGCCCAAATCGCAGCGCGCGAGGAGCCCGCGACGGCAACCAGCGTGTTTACCGAAGACAGCGAGACTGCGGCTGCGCGGTCGGGAACGGCACCGCCTACCTTGACCCAGCCTGGCGCCACAGCTGATTCGGCAGACTCACTGAAGTCGGCGGCCGAGCCCGCTGGAAGTGATGCCGGCGAACAGTCAACTCCGACCGAGGCGGCGGTTGCACCCGCGGTAAAGGCTGTTGATCACTCCATCGCGACGGAGACTTCAGCCCTCTCATTGCATTCGGTCAGGATTGTTCCCATGGCGCCGCTGCGTGGATCGCTGGAGTCGCTGGAGCGCCAGAACGCGAAGACGCAGGATGATGGACTGGAGCGGATCCTCGATGACAACGACCTGAACGATCGCATTCAGCGCGGCATGCTGGTGCCCGTTCCGGTTTCGGCGGCGCTGAACGTGAACACCGACCTGCCCGAAAATCGGCGTTATTGCCGTCCCTGGACCGCGACTTTTTTGACCGACCTGGCGCGCGCGCATGAATCGATGTTCCATCACCCGCTGGAAGTGAGTTCCGCGGTAAGGACGGTGGCGTATCAGAAGCGGTTGATGGAGATCAACGGCAACGCCGCGCAGGCCGAGGGGGACATTGCCAGCCCGCACCTGACAGGCGCCACCATTGACATTGCCAAGCAGGGACTGACGCGCCGCGAGCTCTACTGGATGCGAAACAGGCTGAATGCGCTGCAGGACCAGGGCAAGATCGACGTGGAGGAGGAGTTCCACCAGAGCTGCTTCCACATCACGGTATATAAAAGCTACGTGGGCGCCGGGCCTCTACACAAGCCGCATCACCGCGTGGTTGCGCCTGCAGGGCCAACGGCGGAACCGGTTGTCGCTTCGCAACCGGCTTCAGGCGGCCTCTGAAGCTCTGGCCCGAGTTCTGGAACCTGAAATTGATCCCATCCCCCGGCCTCTCAGGGTACAATCGCGTGCGAACGGAAAAAGTCGTTCCGATGCGCTCGATGGGGAATACTGTTCCCGACGCGCAATCGCGAAATAAGCTGCCGATTCAAGGGGCTGCGCGGCCATTGATCATAAACGGCATTCTTGAGAGGGACACATGAGCAATCCTGAACTTCAGGCATCGGCCGAAACTTCGACCGGGCTTACCCAGATGCAGCGAGTCACGAGTATCTTCAGCGCGCCGTCGAAGACGTTCGAGGACATCAAGCGCGGCAACAAGAGCTGGTGGATGCCGTTTCTGATCCTGGCGGTTGTGGGATACATTCTGTTCGCGGCCGTCACAACGAAGATTGGCATGCAGCAGGTGGTGGATAACCAGATCCACATGAATCCAGCGCAGGAAGAGAAACTGGCCCAGGCGCCGCCTGAACAGAGGGCGATGGCGTCGAAGATTTCTCTTTACATCACAGAGGGTGTGTTTATTGCGAACCCGCTTGTGCTTTTGATCATCGTGGCTGTCGGATCGCTCGGCTTGTGGGGCACGATCAATTTCGTGTTCGGGGGCAAAGCGACTTACGGTGGCATCTTCTCCATGTGGATGTACGCGAGCCTGCCGGGCATCGTCAAAGTGCTGTTGGGGACGATTGTCATTTTTGCGGGCACTGCACCTGAATCATTCAATATCAAGAACTATGCGCCGACGAATGTCGGGGCATTCCTGAATCCCATGGACACGAATAAGGCGCTTTATGCGCTGGCGACATCGCTGGACGTGATCACGATCTGGACGCTGATAGTGGCGGGGATTGGAACTTCGATCGTGGCCGGGGTGAAGCGGTCGTCCGGTTACATCGCGGTATTCGGGTGGTGGGCCATCTTTGTGATCATCGGCGTGGTCTGGAACGCCGTGATGGGATAGAGCGGAGCACGGAGGCAAAACGAAACGGCGCGCATCGCCAAGGATGTGCGCCGTTCTTGTTTTGCTGCGAAAGCGGAGTCGCGCCTACTCGCTCCAGCGCCGCATGATCAGCGAGGCGTTGATGCCTCCGAAGCCGAAGGAATTGGACAGTGCCACCTCGAAGCTGTGCGGGACGGCCTTATTCGGGACATAGTCCAAACGGCACTCGGGATCGGGACTGTCGAGATTCGTTGTTGGCGGCAGGATCTGGTGCTGAAGGGCGAGCACCGTAATGCCGGCTTCGAGTCCGCCCGCGCCGCCCAGCAGGTGCCCGGTCATTGATTTTGTTCCGCTGACCTTGAGCGTGTGGCTGAGCGCGTGTTCACCGAAGACGGCCTCGATGGCCTGCGACTCGTTGCCGTCTCCGGCGGGCGTGGAGGTAGCGTGAGCATTCACGTAGCCTACTTCTTCCGGCTTAATGCCCGCGTCTTTCAGCGCGGCTCGCATACTACGCTGGGCTCCGGCACCCTCGGGGGCGAGCGAGGTCATGTGGTGCGCATCTGCGCTCATGCCATAGCCGATGACTTCGGCGAGGATGTTGGCTCCTCGCTTTTTTGCGAACTCGAGTTCTTCGAGGATGACGATGCCAGCGCCTTCGCCGATGACAAAGCCGTCGCGATCCTTGTCGAATGGGCGACTGGCGCGGGTGGGATCGTCATTGCGTGTGGAGAGCGCGCGCATTGCAGCGAAACCGCCGACGGAGAGAGGTGTGACAGCGGCTTCGGATCCGCCGGCGATCATCGCGTCGGCGTCGCCATGGAGGATCATGCGCACTGAATCGCCAATGGAATTTGCGGAGGTGGCGCAGGCGGTCGCAGTGGCCGAGATGGGCCCTTTCGCTCCGTAGCGAATGCTGAGCTGGCCCGCTGCCATGTTGACGATGGCCGCGGGAATGAAGAAGGGCGAGATCTTGCGCGGGCCTGACTGGATGAGGTTGGCGTGCTCGCGCTCGATGATCTCGAATCCGCCGATGCCGGAGCCGATGAAGACACCGACGCGATCAGCGATGTCGTCTGTGATTTTCAGTCCTGCCTGGGTAATTGCTTCCTGGGTTGCGGCAAAGGCAAAGTGAATGAAGCGCCCCATCTTGCGGGCTTCTTTTTTGTCGACAAAGTTGAGAGGGTCGAAGTTTTTGACCTCGGCTGCAAAGGTGACGGGAAATCCAGAGGTGTCGAAGCCCTGAATCGGGGCCATGCCGCTGGCCCCGGCGAGCAACTGCCGCCATACTTCCGGAGCGGTGTTGCCCACACCGCACACCAGCCCGAGGCCGGTGATCACGACTCGTCGATTCACCAGTTACTTGCCTTTCGCGGTCTTTTCGTTCTTCTCGATGTACTCGATCGCATCCTTGACGGTCTTGATCTTCTCGGCGTCTTCGTCGGGAATCTCGAGATCGAATGCCTCCTCGAATTGCATCACGAGCTCGACCACGTCCAGTGAATCCGCGCCCAAATCCTCCTGAAAGCTGGCGCCGGGTGTCACCTCAGCCTCGTCCACCTGCAGCTGCTCGACGATGATCTGCTTCACTTTTTCTTCAACAGCCATGCGTGATTCTCCTCATTTTTCAGAACTTCGGATCGACTCGGGGCCAGTCTGCGTGCTCCGTAAGCCTACAATACCGGCCCGCAGCCATGAAACAACTCGCCGCGCCCACAGGATGCGCATGCCCCGAAATTCCAAGTCTACCGGGCAGGTGGGGGTGTGTAAAGCGAGCGCGGAGGAAAACAAATCACGCATCTTGCGGAAGATACGGGTCAGTTGTGATGGAGTGTACGCAGCGGCGTGATGGCGGAGTTTCGGACGGTCTTTACACAACAAGAAGGCGTACATTAGGCGAAGAGGAAATCGAGCCATGATGCAGGCTGTGATTGCTGTCGTCGCCGTGGTTGTGGGTCTGTTGTTGGGAATCTGGATTCGGTCGAGCGCGGCGCGATCGGAGAAGGCGTCGCTGGAAAAACAATTGGCGAAGGCCCAGGAGGAGTCTGCCGCACGGGCCGGGTCGGAACAGGTGGCTGTGGAGCGGGAGAGAGCGATCGAGCGGATGACGGCAGAGCGAGACCAGGCCCGGACGGTTCTCGAGGCCGCAGGCCAATTCTCGATGGGGCAGGCGGCGCGCATCAGCCAACTCGAAGCGGAACTCATTCACGAGCGGAAGAACCTGTCGGAAAAGATCGAGCTGCTGGAGAGCGCGAAGAAGACGCTTGCAGACCAGTTCCAGACGTTGGCTGCGGATATCCTCGATCAGAAGTCGAAGAAATTCTCTGAAGGCAGCCAGGTGGAGATCGGAAATCTGCTGAGTCCTCTTAAAACGCAGATCGAGGATTTCCGCAAAAAGGTGGAAGAAGCGCAGATTGATTCGAAAACGGGTGTCGCGACATTGCAGGCGCTGGTTGGGAACTTGAACACGATGAACCAGCAGTTGTCAGAGGACGCGCGGAACCTGACGACGGCATTGCGCGGCTCAGCAAAGACACAGGGCGACTGGGGCGAATTCATTTTGCGCGATCTGCTGGATAAGGCGGGACTGCGCGAAGGCGAGGAGTACAGTTTCCAGCAGTCTTTCACGGGCATGGAGGGCGAGAACGGCGAGCGCAGCCGCTCAGTGCGTACCGACGTGATCGTGTTTCTGCCCGGCGGCCGCAACCTGGTCATCGACTCCAAGGTTTCTCTTACCGCGTATACCGAGTGGGCGAGCGCCGAAACAGACGAGGCGCGGAAGAGCGCACTGAAACAGCATCTCGGCAGTGTACGAGGCCACATCTCAAGTTTGGCCAAAGCCGGCTACCATCGGCTGCCGGAGGTGGAGGCGCCGGACTTCGTGGTGATGTTCGTTCCGGTTGAGCCGGCTTTGCTGATGGCCCTTCAGAGTGATGCAGATTTGTGGGCAGATGCGTACCACCAGGGCATTTTGCTGGTGGGACCGACGACGCTGCTCTACGTGATTCGCATCGTGAATGTGCTGTGGCAGCAGGAGCGGCAAGCGCGCAACGTGAAGGATGTGATGAATCGGGGCGCGCTGCTCTATGAGAAGTTTGTGGGTTTCGTTACTGACATGGAAATGATCGGCGATGCCATCCGCAGGGCCGATCAGAATTATGCGAGCGCATGGAGGAAGCTGGTAGAGGGTTCCGGCAATCTCGTGGGCCAGGTGCAAAAGCTAAAAGACCTTGGCATTCGCACCAATAAATCCATTCCGAAGAAGATTCTCGATAGTGCTGCGGTGGACCAGGAAGAGCTGGCACTGGCGGCGGAAGCGGAAGAGAGCGCGCCGGAATCGGTCAAGTAGCCGGGAGGCAGCGCGTCGACCCGCTACACGACGTCGAGCGCGACACGATCCCAGTGCGCGCAGTTGGCAGCGGCCTCGTAGGTGGTCTGAAGAAATGAGAGGAGCGCCGCATCCGGGTCACGGGACGTACGCATGGCCTCATAGGGCATCACGAACTCACCCAAGTTTTTGTCAAATGCGGCGAAATCCGGTTCGATGGGGTACTCGGCATAGTTGGTCGGCTCGGGGTATGCATAGCTGTAGAACATCGGCTCAACGCCGGGCGCACCCGGCCAGAAACCGCAGCTGCTGACCTCGTGGGAGTATGCGTCGCGGGTAATGCGATCGGCCAAACCGGGCATGCTGGGATGTGCAGGCGCGGTCCGGCCCGAAAAACGCGTGCAGGCGAGGTCCATCGCGCCCCAGAAGAGGTGTACCGGGCTGACCTTTCCACGGAAGCGTGCGCGAAAGACGTTGAAGACGCGGTTCGTCTGGAGCAGGATTCGCCAGAAGCGCTGTGCATATTCCGCGTTGTAAGGCCGCTGTGCCCTGTCCAGATCAAACCGAATCGGCCTGGATAGTTCCTGCGGCATCGGCCAGATGTGCACGGGCGCACCGACGTTCTCCAACTCGGACATCAGGCGATCAAAAAATGTGGCGATTGCCATGGGTCGGAGCGGAATCTGGCGGCGCCGGCCGGCTCCCGCCTCGATGACGAGAGCGTGATCGAGAAAATCGAAGTCGATCTGCACGATCAGGTTTCCATAGGCCATGGGAGAAGTGGTGATCCCGCGAACCGTGGGATAGAGGGTGACATTCCAGCAATGATTGGTTGGCGGAGTCAGCGCGAGGCGCACTTTGCCCACGATCTGCATCCAGAGCTGTAATGCGGCGCAGGTGTCGCTCCACTCGCTCTGCGGCAGGGCAGGCCAGATCTCGGGAAGGCGAGGAGCGGCATTGAGTTGGCTCAACATTGTGTTCTCACAGCGACCGATTCCAGATTAGTCCCACGGATTGGGGGAAATGACTAAACCCGCTTTTCGTTTTTCCTGTCCAACTCCGCGAAAGCGTCGCGCATGCGCTTCCAGGTGATGGGTAACTCTTCGGGCAGAAGTCGTGTCTCGGCCACTGTGGTCATGAAGTTGGTATCGCCGGTCCAGCGGGGGAGGGCATGCAGGTGCAGGTGTCCGGCGACTCCGGCGCCGGCCGCGCGGCCCAGGTTCATGCCGAAGTTGAGGCCGTGCGGCGTGTAGAGCCGTTCCAGCGCCTGCTCGGTCTTTTGTGCCAGTTCCACGAGTTCATGCGCGGTTTCAAGGGGTAGCGCGGCGAGGCGGTCGAGGTGCGCGAAAGGGAGCACCATCACGTGGCCCGAGGTGTAGGGATAGGCATTGAGGCAGACGAAGCACTGCTTGCCGCGTAGAACCAGTCCGCCGGCGAGTTCGGCTTCGTCGCGGTTCATCCCGTTCGCAATGGCGTGGTCGACAGATGCGATCAGGTTGCAGAAAACGCATCCGGTATCGCCCTTCCAGGCCGAGAGGGTGGCAGGGACGCCGGGGCGCGGAGCGCCGTCTGCGGTCGTGATGTACGAGAATCGCCAGGGAGTCCAGAGAAGATCCATGCACGGAGGCCGTTGGGAACCAGTATAGTGGCGTGCGCGGGGGCCGAAGCGAGGGGGAGGAACCGAAAGCCGGCTTTGGGGCTCGCCCGGGTGGGGAACTGAGGATCCCGGGGGAATTGTCAACCGTGCGCGCGTGAATTTTTGGTGGCGATTTCGATCACGATTCCGGCCGGGCAACCCATTGGATTGACGCTGGAAAGAAGACGTTGCTACACTCAAAGCGTAGCTCCCTGCGCGGATTCCAGCAGCGAGCTGCGGCCGCCCTCCCGCCAGCCGTTGCGCGCCTGGTGTTTCCCACGGAGACGAGTCGCTCTTTGCGCCAGCTTGCTGGCCGGGATGACTGTCCCTGCGAGAACCAGTCGAAGTAGATGGCAGGCCAAGCAGGCCTAGGCAAATTTTGCTGAATGACCGCTGCAGCGGATAGCAAAAGATGCCGCCCTCGCGACAGCGCCCAGCTAGTCGCGCGGGACTGAATCCCGGAGCAGCAGTGATGGCAAACGTCCTCAATCCCGAACCCGAGAGCATAACCCTGAACACCGAATTGGAAACTCCAACACTTGACCCTGCGACGGAGCTTGAGCAGCCGTTGCACGAATCCACGTCCAACCCCGAGATCTCTGAAAAACACGAAACCTTCGCGATGGACGCCGATGTCACAAACCAACCTGCAGAGCAGCCAGAACCGGTGGCGCAGACCCCGGAAGGCACGACTGCTGCAGTTCCGGCTGCCGAATCGCCTGCCGCGAAAGCGGCTCCTGAGAGACAGGCCGAGCACGCACCCGAATCCCTTGAAGATTTTTCCGCAGCTCTGGAAGCCTTTGAGCGCGAGCAGGCCGCAGAGGCGGCCGCAGTTGAGGCCTACGGCGACAAGGTTGTCACCGGTACGGTCATCAAGCAGACGGAGAAACACCTGGTCATCGATGTGGGCCTGAAGTCGGAAGGACTGGTGCCGCTGGAGCAGGTGGTGGATCACACCGGCGCCGCGAAGTTCCAGCCCGGCGAGACCATCGACGTCGTCATCGAGCGCGAAGAGCCCGAGGGCGGCTACCTGGTCAGCTACGAGAAGGCGCAGCGGCTGCGTGTGTGGGACAGCATTGAAAAGGCCGCGAACGACAAGACGCCGGTGCTTGGCACGGTGGTAAGCCGCGTAAAGGGCGGGCTCACGGTCGACATTGGCATGAAGGCATTTTTACCGGGCTCGCAGCTTGAGATTCGCCCGGTGCGCAATCTGGATGGCTATCTCGGCCAGCAGATTGAAGTCCGCGTGATCAAGCTAAACAAGAAGCGCGGCAACGTGGTGGTGAGCCGCAAAGAGATTCTCGAGGAAGAGCAGACGGCGAAACGCTCGCAGACTCTCGAGCATCTGGGCGAAGGCGCGGTGCTGACCGGCACGGTGAAGAACCTGACCGACTACGGCGCGTTCGTCGATCTCGGCGGAATTGACGGTCTGCTGCATATCACCGATATGAGCTGGGGCCGGCTGACCCATCCGCGGGACCTGGTAAATGTCGGCGATGAGATCCAGGTGAAAGTGCTGAAGTTCGACAAGGAGAAGCAGCGGGTTTCACTCGGATTCAAGCAGCTGACTCCCGACCCATGGCTGGACGCCGCGGAGCGGTACCCGGTGGGCGCGCGGGTTCATGGCCGCGTGCTTTCGGTGACCGACTACGGCGCGTTTGTCGAGCTGGAGCAGGGCATCGAGGGGCTGGTTCACCTGTCGGAGATGACCTGGTCGAAACGGCTGAAGCACCCATCGAAGCTGGTGAAGCCGGGCGACGAGGTGGATACCGTGGTCCTGAGCGTAAATCCGGCAGATCGCCGCATCTCCCTGGGCATGAAGCAGCTCCTGGAGAACCCATGGGAGAACCTGACCGAGCGCTATCCGATGGGAACGATCGTCGAAGGCCGCGTGAGGAATCTCACCGATTTTGGCGCGTTCATCGAAATCGAGGATGGTATTGACGGGCTGGTACATGTCTCGAACCTGAGCTGGACCAAGCGCGTGAAGCATCCCTCCGAAGTGGTGAAGAAGGGCGAGAAGGTGAAGGCCGTGGTGCTTGGCATCGAGCCGGCAAACCGGCGTCTTTCGCTGGGCATCAAGCAGCTGCAGCCCGATGTCTGGGAGAGCTTCTTTGCGTCGCATCGCGTGGGCGATGTGGTGCACGGAAAGGTTCTGCGGACGGCGCAATTCGGCGCTTTCGTCGAGATTGCGGAGGGCGTCGAGGGCCTCTGCCACAATTCCGAAGCAGTGGGAGACGATGGCGTGCCGGTGAAGCTCGAGCAGGGCATGGAGCACGACTTCAAGATCATCAAGATCAACGTGGAAGAGAAAAAGGTAGGACTCAGCCTGCGCTCGATTGGCCACGAAGCCAGCCGCGCGACGGTGGAGCACTACAAGGAGGGCGCGCACAAACAGCCGGTCTCCAGCTCGACCACGACGCTTGGCGATTTGATTCACTGGCGGAAGAACGAGCGGTAAGAGGGCAGTAATGAGCTGTCCGTGATCCGTTGTAGGGACTTGAAACGGCCACCTGAAAGGGTGGCCGTTCTGTTTGGGCCCAGCTTATGCCGCTTTGCTCTTTTTTCCGCGGGAGATGCGCTCCACGCGGCGCGCATTGCGACGGATGTTCTGCATCTTCTTCTTGGCTTTCTTCTGGTCTTCCGTCACTTTGCTACCGAAGATCTGATGAGCTCGGCCGCCCTGCTCGTACTGGAAGTAGCCGCCGGGCCGCACGCCGAAGGCGGCGAGCTTGAGGTTCAGGTAATTTGTGTTTCCAGTTCCGCCGGACAGGCCGAAGTACTTCTTGCCGACAAAGTTCGATACGACAACGTTATCGATGGAATATATATCGCCTTGCGTGGGGTCGCAGACTTCGAGGTCGTAGTAGACGGTTCCGGATTTACCTTTGGGGGCGGGCCCTGTCACAGTCATCGCGGCATCGGGGTCACCGAGCAATTCCAGGACTTCGTGCGAAAGCGTGCAGGTCCACACCTCCTTGTATCTCTCGCAGATGTCGAGATAGACAAATCCATAAGGGATCTTTGCATTGTTTGCGGAATGGTAGCCATAGGCGCCGGATACTCCGGTGGTGGGGTCGTCGGATGAATCACCGAGATAGATGATCGCGTCCGCGTCCTTCTGGACCGGCGCCTTTTTTCCATTGAGCGGAAGAGCGATAGGCTTCAGGGTCGCGCTGATGCTCCACTCTGGTTCGAAATGCTGCGCGACCTGCTTGCCGATGGCGGCGACAGCAGCATCGAAATCGGCAGACGCCACTTGGGTGGTCACATTGGCGATGGTCAGTTTCATGGTTCTCTCCCCGGGGGATGGTGGAGTGTAGCACGGAGTGAATCGACCCGAATTGGAATAATTTTCGAGCAAAGTTATGCCAAGTTACTCAGTTACTATGTTCGAAATATAAGTCGTAACTCGGCGAAGCCGCGGGTGGGTTTATGAGAGCGACGCAGTCACTGGACGGTCGAAAAGCGCAGATCGTCACATCCGGTCCTGATCGGATGCAGGCGGCCTATACTCGGCGATAGTTGGGATGAAAACGGATGCCGCATAATTTTGGCCCCATGCCGCCGAAACGATGATGCAGGCAGGACGTCTCACTGGGAACGAGGTGTAGCGATGGAACAGCTGATCCAGGATCTGCGGTATGGTGCGAGATCGCTCGTGAAGTCGCGGCGCTTTACGGTGGCAGCAGTGCTTACGCTCGCGCTCGGGATCGGCGCGAATACGGCGATGTTCAGTGTGAGCCGGGCTGTGCTTCTGAAGCCGTGGCCGTTCGCCGATCCAGAACGCCTTGCCCTGGTGACGCAAAAGCAGGCAAACGGGAACGGCAATCTGTTTTCGACGCAGGATTTTCTTGATTGGAAGCAACAGGGCGGATTGCTTTCGCACATGGGCGCTCAGATTTCGTGGCAATTCAACCTGAGCAACTCGGGCGCGCCGCCGGAGCGAGTGGCGGGAGCGAAGATCTCAGCTGATTTTCTTCCGGTGCTGGGTGTGCAGCCGTTGCTTGGGCGTGTTTTTTCAGCGCAGGAGGATCTTCCAGGAGCGGGTAACTTTGTTGTGTTGAGCGCGGCGATCTGGAAGACACGCTACGACGCCGATCGCGGGATTGTCGGCAAGCCGATTCAACTGGATGGAGCGCCGTACACCGTGATCGGAGTGATGCCGGAAGGATTCAACGGCTTTGATGGAAAGGAGCTGCTGTGGTCGCCAGTGCAACTGCAACGAGCCGGGGGAATCGGTGGTTCTCCTAATGTGCATTGGATCACCGGCTATATCCGATTGCCGGATGGGGTGAGCCTGATCCAGGCACGCGGCGAACTGGACTCGATTGCGGCGCGGCTGCACAAAGAAAATGCGAGTAGCGATGCGGGTTTTGGAGTGTTTCTCCAGACCATTCAGGATGCTTTTACGAGCGGCGTGCGGCCGGCGCTGCTGATGCTGATGGGATGTGTGGGTTTTGTCCTGCTGATTGCGTGCGCCAATGTCGCGAACCTGCTGCTCGCGCGCGGCGCGGCGCGGACCACTGAAATTGCCGTACGGACGGCGCTGGGGGCTTCGCCGGTGCGCGTGGTTCGACAACTGCTGACAGAAAGCTTGGTGCTTGCGGGGATTGGAGACGTTACGGGGATTGTCGTGGCGGTCGTGCTGCTTCGTGGCGTGCTGGCACTGCATCCGCCGGCGGTGCCTCGCATTGAGCAGACCGGGATCGATGCAACGGTGTTGGGATATTCGCTGCTCGTGTCTCTCGCAGTCGGAGTCCTGTTCGGCATTGTGCCTGCGATTGAGGCTGCGCGCATCAACGTGAATGATGGGTTGCGCGAGCGCGCGAGTTCGGGGACACGCGGATTCGGGCGTAATCGCTCGGCGCTGGTGATGGGCGAAACAGCTCTCGCGTGCATGCTCCTGATCGGTACTGGACTTGCTCTTAAGAGCTTGTGGTCATTGCGCAACGTGGACCTCGGCTTTGTGGCGGAACATGTGCTGACGTTCAGGATTGCGGCGCCGGCGCAACTGACTGGCCCGGAGATGAGCGATTTTTATCGGCAGGTCTTGGAGCGCGTGCGGGCCGTGCCAGGAGTGCAATCAGCAGCGGTGGCTCGCAATCTGCCGCTGAGCGGGGCCGATCCATCGATGCCGATACTGACGGAAGGGAAGGCGCCAACTCCGACGCAGGGCGAAATTGTGACCCGGTTCAGGGCGGTGGGTGACGATTACTTCAGCACGCTCAAGATCCCGCTGGTGCAGGGGCGCGCGTTTGACGAGCATGACACTGCGAGCGCGCCAGCCGTTGCGATTGTGAGTGAAAGCCTGGCCCGGAAGTATTGGCCGGGTGAGAGCGCCGTGGGGAAGCGTATCAAGCCCAATTTTGCCGGGAGTTCGTGGTGCACCGTGGTCGGCGTCGCCGCCGATGTGCGGCATTGGGGCGCGGATGTGGTGATCGAGCCGACCGCGTATTATCCCTACACCCAGGTGCCTGACTCGATGCGGGCACTGATCGAGGTAAATATGGGGATTGCTGTGCGGTCTTCATTGGGGGAAACGGAGCTGGAACGTTCGATCAGCGCGGCGGTCGCGAGAGTGCACCAGGATCTGCCGATTTATGACGTAAAGACGATGAATTCGATGGTGTCGGATATCGATTCGCTGCGGAACTTCGACCTGGCGCTGCTCGGAGTGTTTTCACTCCTCGCGCTGTCGCTGGCGGCAGTTGGTGTGTATGCGGTAATGGCGTATTCCGTATCGCAGCGGACGCGGGAGATTGGCATCCGGATCGCATTGGGAGCTGATGCTCGCGATGTGCTGCGGCTGATTCTGCGGCAGGGCGCAAAGCTTTCCATTGGCGGATCGATCGCGGGCGTGGCGGGCGCGTTCCTGTTGCGCAAAATTATGGCCAGCGTGCTTTACGGATTGAGCAACAACGATCCCGTGACTTTATTGGCCGTGCCCTGCGTCATGGTGATGGTGGTTTTGGTGGCCTGCTGGCTGCCCGCTCGGCGGGCGACAAAGATCGACCCGATGGTCGCTCTGCGTTATGAGTAGCGGCGCGATTGGACCTGCGACGGCCAGGTGGTCTTGCTTTCTACTCTTCGTCTTGCCAGCACGAGGGCTATAGCCAGCGCGGTGAGCACGCATAAGAGCGCGAAAAGGAAGGCGCTGGGATAGCCGTATTCACCGATGACAGCGCCTGCAGTGGGGCCGACGAGGAAGAAGGAGACATCGGCAAAGACCGTGTAAACACTGAGAGCGGTCCCACGGCTGCGTTCGGGCACGCGCTTGACCGCCTCGACACCGAGGGCCGGGAAGACCAGAGAGAATCCGAAACCGGAAAGCGCTGCCCCGGCGAAAGCCATCCAGGGGGAAGCGGAAAGCCAGAGGATCAACACGCCGAAGGATTCGACGATGAGGCAGGTGATGCCGACGCGGAATCCGCCGAAACGGCTGATGGCGTGAATGAACGTAAGACGCGCGGTGATGAATGCGACACCGAAGGCGGTGAGGCAGAGCGCCGCGCCGTTCCAATGGCGACTGGCATAGAACAAGGTGACGAAGGTGGCCAGCACGCTGTATCCAACGCCACCGAGGGCAAGAGCGATTCCATAAGGCGTAACGCGCCCGAGCACATCGCGGAAGGGCAGATGCTCTCCGGGGCTTACGGGCACAGACTTTTTGACACTGGCGATGAAGACACTCGCACCACAGACGACCACTGTGGCGATTCCGAGGGATGCGAGGCCGAAGCTCTGCTCCATGACCACGCCAAGCGGGGCGGCGAAGGCGAGCGCGCTGTAGGTGGCGACGCCATTGAAGGAGATGACGCGAGCGGTCTGATCGTGTCCTGAGGCGGTAATTCCCCAAAGAGTCGCCCCGGTGGAGCCGAGGCTTTCGCCGACTCCCAGCACCATGCGGCTTGCGACGAGAGTGGTCAGGCTAAGCCAAACCGGCGCACGGTGCAATTCTGCCGCGGCGAGGAGCAGGACTCCGCTTAGCGTGCAGGCTCCCATTCCCCAGACAACGGAAGTTTTGGCGCCGGCATGGTCAGAGAGGCGTCCTGCCCAGGGCCGGCTGAGGAAGGTGGCGATGTATTGAACGCTGATGACGAAGCCGGCGAGCGCGGCGCTGTATCCCAGGCGGAGATGGACGTAGGCCGGGAGAATGGCGAGCGGCAGACCGATGGAGAAATAGACGACAAAAGAGAAATAGACGTATCCGGCGATCGCTTGCCAGCGGCCGCCGGCTGCAGAGGCATCTGCGGCGCGCAGTTTAGGTGCTGCCAGAGTTTCCATGCGGTCGGGGGTAACCTGCGGGAAAAGAATCTACTTCCAGTATAACGGACTCTGTTTTTGGCCTGTTTTCGCTGTGCATTTGCGAAGAATCGAAAGTACCGGGAAGATCACTGCGCTGCGGGACGTCCCACTTTGAGCGAGCAGGCCGGTACACTCGAAATGTGGGTGGCTCATTCCATATTGAACACTTTGGCTGCCGCGCAGCGCGGGCGGACGGCGAGGCGATTGCGGACCGCCTGCGTGCAGGCGGGTTGAGGGAAGGCCGGGCAGATGAAGCCGATGTGGTCGTGGTGAATACCTGCAGCGTGACGGCCGAGGCTGATCGGGAAGCGCGCGCTTTCATTCGACGCGCGCATCGGCTCAATCCAACGGCGCGGATTGTCGCCACCGGGTGCTATGCGCAGCGAGCTCCGAAGGAACTTGCAGGGCTCGATGGTGTGGCAGCAGTGGTGGGCAACAGCCATAAGGCATTCGCGCCGGAGATTGCGCTGGGACTTGGCGATCACTGTCGAAGTCAGAGCGCGTTGGTGCCGGTCGCGGCGTTGCTGGCAGGGCACGCGGATGGTGGAGATTGCCCTCAGGGGCTAAAGCCCCTCATTCATGATGAGGCTGTGGATGTACGGGCTGAAGCCCGTACCATTCAAGCTGAAGCCCGTACCATTCAAGCTGTAACCGATACCCTTCACGCCGACGCGCGTGCACGCCGTGGTGAAACCGATTCCCTTCACGCTGAAGCCCAAACCCTTCCCGATGAAGACCGTGCCCTTCAAGCTGAAGCCCGCGCCCTTCACTTTGAGGCGGGTACGCTTGAGACTGGAGCCGGAATCCTTTCGCACGCGCCCTTGATTCTCGTTGACGACCGGTTCGCCCATTCGTTCCTTGAAGAAGCACAGGTCGTGCCGGGATCGCAGACGAGGCCGAATCTGAAGATCCAGGAAGGATGTGGGAATCGATGCACGTTTTGCGTGATTCCGCAGACAAGGGGATCGTCGCGCAGCCTGCTGGCCGACAAGGTGCTGAGCCAGGTGCGCGGATTCATTGACGCGGGCGGAAAGGAGTTGGTGCTTTCCGGCATCAACCTGGGGCGATGGGGGCGCGACGTGAAGGTGCCTAGTTCGGGAGGGCCCACTTCGCTCGCGGCGCTGGTGCACACGATCCTGGAGGAGACGGAACTTCCGCGCGTGCGGTTGAGCTCGATTGAGCCGATGGACTGGGATGGGCGATTGATCGCACTGATGGCGGAGTTTGGTGGAAATCGGCTGGCGCGGCACGCTCATTGTCCGCTGCAGTCGGGATCGGATGCGGTGCTGCGGCGGATGCATCGCCGCTACCGGCCGTGGCACTATGCGGAAAAGGTGACTGGGCTGATCGGAGCGGTCGGCGAAGAATTGACGCTCGGTGCTGACGTGATGGTGGGATTTCCGGGTGAGACGGACCACGAATTCGTAGAGACGGTCGAGTTCATTCGGTCGATGCCGTTCGGTTACCTACACCTGTTTCCGTTTTCGCCGCGGCCGGGCACGCGGGGGTGGGCACTGCACGCTGAAGACCCGGTTCCCTCCGACGTAGTGGAGGAGCGGATGGCGGTTCTGCGATCCCTGGCCGCTGAAAAGAGCAGAGCGCACCGCGAGCGATTTGTGGGCCGCGCGCTCGACGCGATCACGTTGCACACGCCGACAGAAATCGCACGTCTGGGGCGGTCATCCGCGCTGACGGAGAACTTTTTGCCGGTGGAGATCGACGGAGAGTTGCCGGCCAACGAACTTGTGCGGGTATGGGTAAAGAGTCTGAGTGGCGCCGGTGTTCTTGCCGGCAGCGCAGAGGCACCGGCCGACTCGCCCAAACCGGCCTGCGTTGGGGTCTGATCGGCGGGCCGACAACCTCTCCCCAATCCGGCCCAATGCTATACTCAGGGTGCGTTCGTGCCCGCGAGCTGCGATGAATCGTTGCGGCGAGCGGTGAAGCGGGCGACTTTCGGAGGAGCATCATCGCACTCGACAAACGTTCGGCAAAGTCCTTTATTCGCATCAACGACCGTATTCGCGCCCGCGAAGTTCGGGTCATCGACGAAAACGGTGAACAACTTGGGATCCTTGCGCCGTTTGAAGCTCTGCGGATCGCCCGCGAGCGAGGGCTTGATCTGGTAGAGGTTTCGCCGACTGCAGTTCCTCCGGTCTGCCGCATCCAGGACTATGGCCGCTATCTCTACGAGAAGGAAAAGAGCGAGCGCGCCGCCCGCAAGAAGCAGAAGGTCATCACCATCAAGGAAGTCAAGTTCTCGGTCACGGTGGATGAGCACGACTACCAGACCAAAAAGAACCAGGCGGTCAAGTTCCTGCAGAGCGGAGACAAGGTGAAAGCGAGCCTGCGATTCCGCGGCCGGCAGATGGCACACCGCGACCTGGGCTACAACATCATCAACCGCCTGATTCTGGATATTGGCGACGCGGGAACAGTAGAGTTTATGCCGAGGATGGAAGGCACGATTCTGCACGCGATCCTGGCTCCGGGTCGTAAAGATGGAAAGCCCAAGCCGCCACCGCAGCAGCAGACTGGATCGCGCCCGCCGGCGCCGATGCAATAAATCAAATCCAATCGGTTCGGAATCGCGAGGAAAGTTCGTCTAAGGGGTTGAGGTGCGTTCCTTGGAAACGCTTCTTCAGGACCTTCGATTCGCTTTGCGTACGCTGGCACGCAGCCCGGGATTTACCGCGACCGCGATTCTGACACTCGCGCTTGGCATCGGCGCCAACACGGCTGTCTTCAGCGTGGTGGATGGCGTGGTTCTGAAGCCATTGCCTTATCCCGAGCCTGATCGTCTTGTCCTGCTCTGGGAGAGCCGTCCGCACACTCCTCAACTCGATATTTCGATTCCTGATTTTCTTGACTGGGAGAGCGCCAATCGGTCGTTTGCCGGCATGGCGGCGATGGATTGGCGGAGTTACGACCTCACCGGCCCGGGTGCGGCCGCTCATGTCGACGGTATGCAGGTCACGTCGGGATTTTTCAAGACGCTGGGCATCCGGATGGTGGTCGGACGCGATTTTATGGCGGCGGATGACCAGGAGCATGCCGCGCCAACAGTGATCATCAGCGATCGCCTGTGGAGAGACCGCTTCGCGGCGAGCTCTCAGACTGCGGGCAAGGCATTGCTTCTCGATGGAACGGCCTACACTGTTGTTGGCGTTCTTCCGCCAGGCTTCCGCTTCTACACGGATGCCGATGTCTACACGCCGCTTGCGCATGAGGCGCCTCGTCCCTACAGCGATCGAACGATCCATGGATTCATCGGAATCGGGCGCCTGAATCCGGGCGTGACTGTTCCGGAAGCGCGCAGTGAACTGGGTGTGATTCAGGATCATCTCGATCAGCTCTATGCCGCACAGGATCGGAACCTGGGCGTCCGGCTCGAGCCGCTCAAGAAGCAACTAGTAGGCGACGCGCAGTCGACGCTGCTGTTGTTGTTTGGGGCGGTCGGCGTGGTGCTGCTGATTGCGTGCGCCAACATGGCGAATCTGTTGCTGGCGCGGTCGGCGGCGCGCGCGCAGGAGTTCGCCGTACGCTCTGCACTGGGCGCAAAACGCTCGCGACTAATTCGGCAATTACTGACCGAGAGTGCGGTCCTGGCGTTAGCAGGCGGCGTCGTGGGAACGGGAATTGCGAGGCTTTGTTATTCATCGATCGTCGCCAAATTGCCGGTAGGCCTTCCCTTTGAAGGGACGGGTCTCAATCTGCCGATTCTCGGCTTCGTGTTGGCGGCTTCGCTGCTGGTAGGCATTCTGTTTGGGTTTGCCCCGGCGTTGAGCGCAGCCAAGGTGGATTCGCAGGATGCTCTGCGAGCCGGCCGGCGCGGCGCCACGAGGTCCGATTTTCGTGCGCAGGGCGTCCTGGTCGTGGTTCAGGTAGCACTCACGCTGGTGTTGCTGGCGGGTTCGGGCTTGCTGCTACGCACGATTCGCAACTTATGGAACATCAATCCGGGATTCGATCCACATCATGTGATTGCTTTCAAAGTGGGAATTGCTCCGAGGCTTATTGCGTCCCATGGCGCACCGGCGGCATTGGAGGAGGCAGTAGAACGCATTCGGCAGGTGCCGGGAATTGAAGCCGCAGATTTTACCAACATCGTTCCGCTGAACGGAGACGACAACGGGGGGCCTTTCTGGCTTGGGACTACACCTCCGGCTTCGCCCCAGGATGCGCCGCACGCGCTATATTTCTGGACCGGGCCGGACTATCTGAAGACGATGGGGATTCCTCTCTTGCAGGGGCGCTTTTTCACGGCGGCGGATACGTTGAAATCCGAGCCGGTCATCGTGATCGACAGCGCGCTTGCGCGCGCATATTTCCCAGGGATGAGCCCAATCGGGCGCACTATCACTGTGGCGCACTGGGGACCGGCCCGCGTCATCGGAGTGGTTGGGCATGTTCGGCATTATGGGCTCGATGATTCGAGACCCTATAACCCAAGCCAGATCTATATATCGCTCTTTCAATTGAACAATGTGCTCCTGTCGAATTTGGCGGACTACATGATCCTTATCGTCCGAACACCGATTCCGCCCGGCATGGTGATGCCGCAGGTAAAACAGGCGATTGACAGTCTCTCGCCGGATCAGCCGGTCTACAAGGTGCAGACAGCGGAAGAGGTGGTGACGCAATCGATGAGCGCGCGGCGCTTCCCGATGATGCTGCTGGCTGCGTTTGCCGCGCTCGCCCTGTCACTGGCGTGCGTTGGAATCTATGGCGTGCTTGCTTACTCGGTGGCGCGCCGTGTTCGTGAGATCGGGATTCGCATGGCGCTAGGCGCGGAGAAACGCGCAATCCTGTGCCTGATCATCGGCCAGGGACTGCGTATGGTGGCATTGGGACTTTTCATCGGGATCGCGGTGGCCCTCGCGCTTACACGCTTTGTGTCCAGCTTTTCGCACCTGCTTTACGGAGTGGGAACCGCGGATCCGGCAACATTTGTAGCGGTGTCAGGATTGCTCGTTGCGGTGGCGATCGGCGCGTGTTGGATTCCGGCGCGCCGCGCCATGGGCGTAGAGCCGACATCTGCCTTGCGCGCCGAATAGGGGCGTGTATGCTTTCGTCATGCATTTTTCCCCTTCCCGCAGGCTTATCTGTCTGTCCGTTTGCGCGTTGGCCTCAAGCGCGTGTTTGCTGACGGTTTCGGCGCAGCCAACTCCGGCGCTGCATTATCCAACCACTGAAGATCTTCGGCACCTGAAGTCGCTTGGCGCTCCACAACTGTCGCCGGACGGGAAGTATGCACTTTTTACCCTGACGGATTCAACGGCAGACGGCGCGAAGAGCCACTTGTGGATTGTTCCGGTTTCCGGTGCGGAAAAGGCGCGGCAGCTTACGGTGTCACCGACTTCGGATAAGCGCGGCGAGCGCAATAGCGCGTGGGCGCCGGATGGATCTGCGGTTTTCTTTCTTGCCAAGCGCGATGAGCAGACGCAACTGTTTCGACTCGACATGCGCGGCGGGGACGCGTCGCCTTACGACCTGAAGATCATGGCCCCGGTGGATGACTCGAAGAAGAAGGATGCGATTCCGCCGGCGTCTGCGGAAAAGAAAACGGAAGAGAAGCCCGGGGAAAAGCATGCGGACGCTGAAAAGGATAAGAAGCCCGAGCCGATTGCGATCGATGTCGCTGGATATGCGATCTCAACTGACGGCAAGTGGATGGCGATCTGGGCGCACGATCCGCAGACGCCCGGCGAGAAGAAAGCGAAGGATGCAAAGGCGGACGCCTCGTGGGTGAATCACGAGACGCATTTGACGCGTTTGTATCTGGCTGCAATGAAGACGGACGGGTCGATCGATGGTGCTTTGAAGCCGGTGGCTGTGCCTCCGGATGTGCATGGAACGGTGTGGGCCAGGTCGGCTGATACGCTGCTGGTGTTTGGCGAGCCGCCCAATGATGTGTCGGACCTGGGGCCGGCGGGAACGGCATGGCTGGTGGATGCGGCTGCTCCTGACAAGCCGACGAAGCTGGCCGTGCCGGCGACGATTCGCGGCGGCGTTCTGACGCCGGATGCAAGCGAGATCGTTTTCGGCGCGCAGACCCCGGAAGATGCGCCGCCGGGATACGACGAGCTTTTTGCGATGCCGGTAGCGGGCTCGGGAAAGCCGCGCAGCTTGTCGTCGGGATTTGCCGGCCAGATCGCGGCGTTCGATCTGCAGTTCACACAAGACGGAAGTTTGATCGCCGCGGCTGGAATCGGCACGCGGACTGGTTTCGTACGGATTGGTCTTGATGGAAACGCGAAGCCGCAGGATCTTGACCTGGGAGTTCCGATCATCACCGGGCTCAACACGAATCACGATCGCACCGGATGGTTGTGGCTGGCCGATAATGGCGGCGAGCTGGAGAAACTTTGCTATGCGCCGCATCTCGGCGACGCGTGCGCCCCGCTGCCTCTGCCCGAGATGGCGCCGGCGGGGTTGCGTTACGTCGCCCCGCAGGTTGTGACGTGGAAGAGCGGGCCGTTCACGGTGGAGGGGTTGCTCTACATGCCCGAGACGGCTGGAGGAGCCAAGGTTCCGCTGATTGTGGATGTGCATGGCGGGCCGTTTGGCGCGTGGGAGAACCGCAACGATCCATTTGCGGCGTTTCTTGTGGGACATGGATGGGCGGTGCTGCGGCCGAATCCGCGCGGTTCTTCGAACTACGGAGTGAAGTTTGCCGCGGCCAACAAAAATGACCTGGGTGGGGGGGATTACCAGGACGTGATGGCGGGGGTGGATGCAGTGCTGGCGAAGTATCCGCTGGATCCGAATCGCATGGCGTTGATGGGATACAGCTATGGCGGCGAGATGGCGGCCTTTGTCGAAGGCAAGACAGACCGGTTCAAAGCGATCATCAGCGAAGCGCCGGTGATCGACCAGTTTAGCGAGTATGGGACGGAGGGCGGTTCATGGTACGACCGCTGGTACTTCGGCAAGCCGTGGGAACGGCTGGAGGATGCGTGGAGGCAGAGTCCTCTGGCCGGTGCGTCGAAGGCCAAAACTCCGTTCATGCTTATCCAGGGCGAAAGCGACACGACGGACCCGGTGGGACAAAGCGAGGAGATGTATCGCGCCCTGCGGCAGGAGGGAGTTCCGGTGGAGATGGTGACGTATCCGCGGGAAAACCACGGACCGCTGGCTGTGGGTATTTTTGGCAGGCCGTCGCCGGAGCCATGGCACGGATTCGACGCACGGCAGAGGATCGTGGAGTTTCTGGATAAGAATCTTGGGACCACAACGGCTGAGGCGGGCAATAGTGGGGCACAGTAAAACAGCTATCAGCTCTCAGCCGTCAGCTATCAGCTAAAAGCTAAAGGCGAAAAGCGAAAAGCAAAAGAGCTGCGGAAAGACAGCTATCAGCTCTCAGCTGTCAGCCATCAGCTAAAAGCTAAAGGCGAAAAGCTAAAAGCAAAAGAGCTGCGGAAAGACAGCTATCAGCTCTCAGCTGTCAGCCATCAGCTAAAGGCGAAAAGCTAAGAGCAAAAGAGCTGCGGAAAGGCAGTTATCAGCTCTCAGCGATCAGCTAAAAGCTAAAAGCTAAAAGCTACCGAGAGAGGGGTGCCAGCCAAGAGTGGGCGATCCGGGTGGGTGGTAGCGCAAGGGACGGGGGTGGGATATACTGATTCAGGACAATTTAGCGCAAGGGGAGTCCCTGCGCCGTTTCATTCATTTGTCCTCAACGAGAAGAAAATGCCCAAGTTAAAGACCCATTCGGGCGCGAAGAAGCGCTTCAAGAAGACTGGCACCGGGAAGATCACGCGGGGCCAGACGAAGACGCGCCACATCCTTACTTCGAAGGAGCCGAAGACGAAGCGCAAGCTGGGCCGTATCCTGCTTGTTTCGGACGGCGACTACAAGAAGGTCGCGCGCATGATTCCCTACGCCTGACCATTGCGTGGAGCAGCCTTTTTGGTTAGGGGGTTGCGACACAAATGCAATCGGGCCGAAGAAGGCCCCCGCCGGTACGAAATGCGTCCTGACCGGCGAGCGAGACAGGCTTGATAGAGCGAGTGAAGAGGTTCAAGCGCAGCCAGCAAGGTTAGCGCCTCCTGCCTCCAGCCGCGTAACTGACGAACGCAAAACGGAGAAACACCATGCCTCGAGTCAAACGCAGTACCAAACGCAACGACCGCCGCAAGAAGATTCTCGATCGGGCGAGCGGTTACTTCCTTACAAAATCGAAGCTGTACCAGGCAGCGCAGGAGGCCGTGGAACGCGGCCTGAAGTTTGCGTATACCGGCCGCCGCCTGAAGAAGCGGCAATTCCGTTCGCTCTGGATTGTGCGCGTCTCGGCCGCGGCTAAGCAGAACGGCACGAGCTATTCGCAGTTCATCAGCGGCCTGAAGAAGGCCGGCATCGAGCTCGATCGCAAGATCCTGGCTGACATCGCGGTGCACGACGCGGCGGGATTCACCAAGCTGGTGGACCAGGCCAAGGCGGCCCTGGCGAAAAAAGTGGCATAACGACAACACCCGGACTGGTGCGGTCACAAGACGGCCTGGAGCGCGATGCTCCGGGCCGTCGGCGTTTGCGCGCGGCCCGCGAGCGGCCATTTGTGACGATTCCGGAAAATTTTTGGTGCGGAGTTGTGAACCGAACCCCGGCGTGGTCCGTAATGGTGGCATGGCATCCGATTTGCGGTTCGCTCTGCGCCTTATCCTGACTCATCGCTGGTTTTCGGCGGCGGTGGTGGCAACGCTCGCGTTGGGCATCGGTCTCAACACGATGGTCTTCACGCTGGTGAATGCGGTGCTGTTCGAACCGGTGCCCGTGCCGGGAGGCGCGCGGCTGGTGTCGGTGATGGGACGCAGCCTTGCGCAATCGGACCGAACCCTGGCGTTCTCGTATCCCGATTTGCAGGACATTCGCTCGCAGGCCACTTCGTTCGAATCGTTTGAGGGGACGACGGATGAGCAGGGCGTGCTGAGCGAGCCGGGCAATCCGCCGCAGGCTTACCACCTGGAACGCGGAACGGCCGGCATGCTCTCGATGCTGCATGTTGCGCCTGTTTTAGGCCGCGCTTTCCGGTCATCGGATACGCAGGCGGGTGCCGAGCGCGTGGTGGTGATTGCTTACGACGTGTGGAAGGAGCGCTACGCGGGTTCGGCGAGCATTGTTGGCCACGTGGTCCATCTGGACGGGAAGCCCGCGACCATTGTTGGCGTGATGCCGAAGGGATACCGCTTTCCATCGGGCGTTGACCTGTGGATGCCGCTGGCGCCGGATGCAGATGTTGCGAAGCGTGACAACCGGATGCTGCGCGCGTACGGGCTGTTGAAACCCGGCGTGACGATCCGGCAGGCGAGCGTGGAACTGGAAGGCCTTGCACGCCGGCTCGCCCGCCAGTACCCGGCCGACAAGGATTTCGGCACGAGCGTGCTCACGTTCAACCAGCGTTTCAATGGCGGCCCGATTCGCATCATCTTTCTTCTCATGCTGGCGGCGGTGGGATTTGTCCTGCTGATCGCGTGCGCGGATGTGGCCAACATGATGCTGAGCCGGGCGCTGGGACGGCAGCGCGAGATGTCGATCCGAACCGCGCTTGGCGCTTCACGGTGGCGCGTCGTGAGGCAGATGCTGATCGAAAGCCTGGCGCTGAGCGTGCTGGGCGGGGTGCTGGGACTGGGGCTCGCCGCTTTCGGCGTGCACTGGTTCAGTTTGTCGACGAACGAGATTCGGCCTTACTGGATTCAATTCACGATGAACTACCCGGTTTTCGGGTACTTCGCGGGGCTCTGCATTCTGAGCGGACTGCTGTTTGGGATGGCTCCGGCGCTAGATTCCTCGCGGCCGGACCTGATTGAAGTACTCAAGGAGGGATCGCGCAGCGCGGGGAGCCGACGCGGCGGATGGATTTCATCTTCCCTGGTGGTGTTTCAATTTGCGGTCACGCTCGTGCTGCTGACGGGGGCGGGATTCTTTGTGCGCAGCCTGCTGACCAGCATGACGGTCAATCCATTTGTTCCTGCCAGGCAGTTGACGACGGCGCGCATCGATCTTCCGAACGATCGCTACAAAGATGCGGACGCGCGCGAGCGATTCTTCGAGCAGTTGCTTCCGCGGCTGCAGGCGATTCCGGGCGTGAAACACGCGGCGGTGGTTTCGGACGTAGCCGGGATGGGCGCCCCGCGGCAGCAGATCGAACTGGAGCATGCGCCGATTGCGAATCCGGCGCAACGGCCGCTGGTTGCGCTGGTCGCCGAGTCGCCGGGGTATTTCGAAACGATTCACCTGGGGATGCTGGAAGGGCGCGGCTTCAACGCAATTGACGGCAGCGCGCATCATGAAGCGGCGATCGTCACGCGGGAGACCGCGGCACACTTCTGGCCGGGGCAGGACCCGATTGGGAAGCGGTTCCGTCTTTTCGATAATGACAAGGCAACGGAGTGGATCACGGTGGTGGGCGTCTCGTCGGACATGGTGCAGGAGATGGTGGAGAACGATCCGAGGCCGCTGATCTTCGTTCCATACCGCCAGGAGGGCTGGGGCAACGTGGGGTTGATCGTCGAGTCTTCCGGGAATCCAATCCAGGAGATGCGGGCTGCCGCTCAGCAGATCGATCCTGATATGCCGCTGACCGATCCGTTTCGCATGGACGAATTGATCAACCGGCAAGTCTGGTTCCTGAGCCTGTTCGGGAAGATTTTTTCCGGTTTCGCGCTGATTGCGCTGGTGATGGCGTCGGTGGGGATCTATGCGGTGATCGCGCACGCAACGAGCAACCGCACGCAGGAGATTGGAGTGCGGATCGCGCTGGGCGCGAACCTGCGCAACATTCTGGCGCTGGTGATGAAGCGCGGGTTGTGGCAGATCGGCATCGGGCTTGGGATCGGTCTGGCCGCGACGTATCCGCTGGCAAAGGTCATGGGATCCTTGCCGTTCGGGATTGCTCATGCCGGCGTGTCGGTGCCTCTTGCAGTGGCGCTGGTGCTGGCAACGGTCGGGGTGTTTGCCTGCTGGCTGCCGGCTCGAAGGGCGGCGTCGCTCGATCCGATGAAGGCGATCCGGTACGAGTAAGGGGTGAGGGTCGATCGGGCGAAGTGGCGGGCTCGAAATCGGACCGCCAAGCTCCG
>DATGFX010000046.1:0-3282 GCA_035308825.1 Occallatibacter sp.
AGCGCTGAAGCCGTGGCACACGCGCATCGTAGCAGAGTCTTGCGGCGCGACAATGCTATCTCGTTTTGTTTCGATCGTGCTTGCAACCTGTAAACTCTAGTTCAGTTGAATGTGCACTTCACCGCTGCTAACAATGGTCCGCGTGTCTCCGTTGAAATCGACGGCATCCGCTTCGAGTAGTAATCCCGCAGTCCTGACGGCTGCACGACCGGATAGATGAACGACCGCTCCCGTTCTCTCCTGCATGTCCGCATTCAGGTCGAAGTCGCCCGGTTGAACAGAAACAGTCACCTTGCCACGCGCAAGCATTGTCCGCGTGTCTCCGTTGAAATCGATCGCATCGGCTTCGAGTAGCAAGCCCGCAGTCCGGACGGCGGCATGACCAGATAGATGAACGACCGCTCCGGTCTTTTCCTGTTGATCCGCTGTCAGGTCGAAATCACCGGACCGCAAAGGGGTCTGTGCGACGGCCAGGAACGCAACGCACGATGTCAGCACGACAAGCTTCATAACACGGATTGGCTCTAGCTCATTAATGGGGGCAAACCCCACCTCTGACTGATAAAACATTCTTGCGAGGGAAAGTTTTGATCAGATCAGAGGCGGTATTGGGTTTACCCGAGTATCAGATTACAGCCATTGAAGAAGTGGGGGGCAGGGTGCGCATCTCAGCGCGTTTCATCGGGAAGGTTTTGTGTCCTCACTGCGGAGAGACGAAGCTGAGAATGAAGGATTTCCGGCTTCGCAGGCTGCGCCATGAGAGCTGGGGCGTGCGGCACTGCGTGGTGGAGCTGGAAACCAGGAAGTGGCTCTGCCTGGGCTGTGGGCGCAGGTTCTGGCAGCGTTTTCCGGGCATACTGCCGCGCATGCGGGCCAGTGAGCCGTTCCGGCGCAGCGTCTGTCAGAAGCACTTTGACGGCATCAGTCGCAGTCGTCTGGCGAAGCGGGAGCGGATCGCCAGCGCCACCGTCGAGCGTTGGTTCGGCGACTATCTGAGACATGCCGCGGCGGAACGGGCGAGTGCGGCTTGTCCGCAGGTGCTCGGCATCGACGAGCACTTCTTCACGCGTCGGCACGGCTACGCCACCACCTTCTGCGATCTGCGGAATCACCGCGTCTATGACGTGGTCCTGGGTCGCAGCGAAGCCTCTCTGGAGAGCTACTTCCAGCGACTGGAAGGCAAGCATCTGGTGAAAGTCGTCTGCATGGACCTGGCCGCGGTCTATCGCGCCATCGTGCGCAGACACTTCCCCAATGCCCGGATCGTGGCCGACCGGTTCCACGTCATCCGGCTGGTGAATCATCACTTCCTCACCTGTTGGCGCGAACTGGATCCGGTGGGCTCAAAGCATCGCGGCCTGATCTCATTGATGCGCCGGCACCGCCATAACCTGACCGACGATCAGTACCGGCGGCTCTCCGCTTATCTCGCACAGTACCCGCCACTGGAGACGATCTACCGCTTCAAACAGCGGCTCTGCTCTCTGCTGATGGAAAAACATCTCAACCGGAAAAGGTGCCGCAAGCTGGCGCCACGTCTGCTCCGCATGATTGCCGAACTGCGCCAGGCCGGACTCGCTCCGCTGGTCCAACTCGGCAACACTCTGTACTCATGGAAGGAAGAAATCGCCACGATGTGGCGATTCACCAGAAACAACGGCATCACCGAAGGCTTCCACACCAAAATGGAAGTCCTCCAAAGGCAAGCCTACGGCTTCAGAAACTTCCAGAACTACAGATTGCGCGTTAAGGTATTGTGTTCTTGATGTCAGTCGGAGGCAGGCCTGCCCCCATTAAGTGCGTAGAGCCCCCGAAAGTGTTTGAAATATGGTGGGCTCGAGAAGACTCGAACTTCCGACCTCTTCCGTGTCAAGGAAGCGCTCTAACCAACTGAGCTACGAGCCCACAGAGGAAACACTCAGTATAACAACCCTCCAACGCATCACGGCTTGATCTTCCACCGCAACGCCCGCCGCCCGTTGTTCACTTCCCCGAGATAGATGTTCCCCTTCGAATCGGTCGCGATGCTGTGGATGTGATAGAACTCCGCCGCGCCGTGGCCCCCGCTTCCACCGACAAAGCCCACCACCTCCAGCGAATCCCGATCCACGATCTGAATCTTCTTGTTACTCCCGTCGGGCACATAGAAGAAGCGCTGCTGTTTATCCGGTGAAAACGCCACGTCGAACGCGGTGCCTTCCCCGGCGGAGGTCTTGCGCTCCACGTACCCTTCCTTCACGAACGTGCCGTCCAGCCGGAATACCTGCACGCGGTTATTCACCCGGTCGCCCACATAAAGGAGGCCGTCGTTCGAAATCCGCAGGCCATGCACCAGATTGAACTGGGGCGATCCCGCGCCCTCGAAGACGCGCGTGCGCGGCGCATCGTCGTCGGGCTTCCTGCCATATGCGCCCCAATGTCGTTTATAGGCGCCGGTCGAGGCATCGAACACAATCACGCGCCGATTCGCGTAGCCATCGGCCACGAACAATTCGTTCGTTGCCGGCCACACCGCCAGTCCCGCGGGACGCCCCAGATTCTCGGTGTCGTTGCTTCCGTGCGATTGCCCGTGATGGCCGATCTGCAGCAGAAATTTCCCCGCCGCGGTGAACTTGAGGATCTGGGCGTCCTTGTCGCCGTTCCCGCCCACCCAGACGTTACCGTGCGAATCGACGAAAATGCCGTGCTCGTTGTCCGGCCACTCGTAGCCTGGCCCGGGACTACCCCAGGCCTGAATCACATTCCCTGCCTGATCGAACTCGATGACTGCCGGCGCGGGCACGCAGCAATCGGCCTTGCCGTCAGCGCCGTACTTGTCATGGTCGGTGAGAGTGCGCGGGCGATGGATCACCCAGATGTGATCATGCGTATCGACCGCGACGCCGGAAACCTCGCCCAGCATCCAGTTGTGGGGCAGCGGTTTTGGCCAGTAAGGATCGGGCTCGTAGCGAGGAAGCGCGGCGGCGAGTAAAAGGCTCAGGAACGGCGCGAGCATTGCCGGATTCGACTATACAACATCCTGACCGAGCCGGTTAATCCGTGATCGCCACGATGGTTCCCGGCGAGTTTCCCTCCAGCCGGTTATTCACGAAAATAAACGCCGGACGGCCGTCAACGCGCGCTATATCGATCAGTTCCCGGAGCGCGCGCCGGACCGGTTCATTCACTTCCTGCACGCGATCATACGGAGTGAATTGGAGCACGGCATCCTCGTAAGGCCTTCCCCGCCGCAACAGCGCGCGGGCGACGAGGAGATCCGACGTCTGCGACGCCGGGATCGCC
>DATGFX010000047.1:0-222575 GCA_035308825.1 Occallatibacter sp.
CTTCCTGCTTGGAGTGCTCGTATTCAAAGTCGAAGGCAGCCATCTCACTCTCGCTGCGGCGATAAAGAAGGTAGACAGGATCCGCCCCGAGACGGCGAGCGGCGTTGGCCGCATCGATCGCGGTATTCCCTGCCCCGACCACTACCACGGTTCCGTTCAGTTCGCGCAGACGGCCGGTCTTATATTCGGCGATCAACTCGAGGGCATTCATCACGCCCTCCTGATTTTCACCGGGAACGTTGAGTTGCTGCATGGCGCCGAGACCGATGCCGAGAAAGACAAAGTCGAATTCGGATTCCAGGGATTCGATTGCGGAGACGGATTCGATGCTCACGCCGAAGCGAAAGTCCACGCCCATGCGGCGGATCATCTCGATTTCGCGAAGGCTTGCCGAAGCGGGGAGCTTGTATTCTGCCACGCCATAGGTATTCAGGCCGCCGGGCAGAGCGCGGCGTTCGATGATGGTGGCATGCGCACCCTGGCGGCACAATTCCGCAGCGCAGGCCAGCGATGCGGGCCCGGCTCCGATACATGCAACCCGCAGGTTGCGCCAGCCGCGTTGGGCTTTGATCAATTCTTCACCGGAATCCTGAAAGGCGTCCATCGCATGGCGCTGCAAGCGCCCGATCTGGATGGGATCGCGGCCGTGCCGATGCATGACGCATGCGCCTTCGCAGAGAATGTCGACCGGGCACGCACGCGCGCAGCTTCCGCCAAGGATGTTGGCGTCGAGAATGCGAAGCGCGGAGCCGCGCAGATTGCCGCTGGCGATGCGCTTGATGAATCCCGGGACATCGATGTGCGTGGGGCAGGCTCCCGTGCAGGGAGCGTCGAAGCAGTAAAGGCAGCGGTTGGCTTCAATGACAGCAGCCTGGGGCGTGAGCGGCGGCTTGATTTCGGTGAAGCGCTCGCGAAGTTGCGGATCGTCAGGCAGGGTTGCGGTGCTCATCAAGACCTCGGGGATTCCAGTTCGTGACTTTTCCCAACATCGCGATCACGCGCTCAAACCTTCCGCACATCGTTCAAGAAGCGGTCAGCGGTCCATAGAGATCGGGCCGGCGGTCGCGGAAAAACTGCCAGGTGCGGCGGACGTCGGCGATCTCGTCAAGATTCAAATCGGCGGTCAGCACTTCATCCTTGTCGCGCGATGCCTGGGCAATGATCTGGCCGCGCGGATTGGCGAAATAGCTGGAGCCGTAGAATTCGCCGATGTTCCACGGCGGCTCGGTTCCGACTCGATTGATGGCCGCGATGAAATAGCCGTTGGCGGCCGCGTGCGCAGGTTGCTCGAGTTTCCAGAGATACTCGCTGAGGCCCGCAACGGTTGCCGAGGGATTGAAAACAATCTCGGCCCCATTGAGGCCAAGGCACCGCGCGCCCTCGGGAAAATGCCGGTCATAACAGATGTATACGCCGATTTTGGCAAAGCCGAGATCGAATACCGGGTAGCCGAGGTTGCCCGGACGGAAGTAGAACTTCTCCCAGAATCCTGGAGCGACATGGGGGATGTGCGTCTTGCGATATTTGCCGAGATAGGCGCCATCGCTGCCGATCACCGCGGCGGTGTTATAGAAGATGCCCTCCTGCTCCACTTCATACA
Source organism: Occallatibacter sp. (assembly GCA_035308825.1). GTDB lineage: Bacteria > Acidobacteriota > Terriglobia > Terriglobales > Acidobacteriaceae > Telmatobacter. The sequence continues at coordinate 1,601 of DATGFX010000047.1, forward strand.
CGGGCACGATCATGGCAATGCGAAGTTCGCGCGCCAGGGACTGCATGAGGTTGACGGTCATGCCATCGGGAACCCGCTCGGTGGCCTCGTACCATTTGACGGATTGCTCGGCACAGAAATAGGGGCCATTGAAGATTTCCTGGAGGCAGACGACCTGGGCGTCATCGGAAGCGGCCTGCCGGATGAGGCCGAGGTGCTTCTCGATCATGGCTTTCTTTTGCTGCGCGAGCGGCTCAGTGGCCGGCACGGCATTGGAGGCCTGGATGATGGAGCATCGAACAACGCGGGGCATCCTGCGTTCTCCCGTCGCAAATTCTTTGGTGTTTTGACGGTAAAGCATCGCCGGAACAGTCGGCAATGGATTTGTTTTGGCGGCTACACGTTCGTTGGGTCACACGAAACTACGAAGCAAACAACCGTAGCGGCCTAGTATTCGATTTTGTCAGGCGAGGCGATCCAGGCGGCGAAACTCGCCCATGCTTCGTCGGCAAGCAGTTGAGTGGAAGGGATGGTGCGGTCGGTCTTTTGCTTGCGCATTTCACTGTAGAGGAATGCATCGTCAAAGCCGGCCCGCGCAGCGTCGGCCGCAGCGCATCCATAATAGATTGCCTCGAGACGAGCCCAGTAAGAAGCCGCGAGGCACATGGGACAAGGCTCGCAACTGGTGTAGAGCTGGCATCCGGCGAGGGTAAACGCGCCAAGCGCCTTGCATGCCGCGCGAATCGCATTGACTTCGCCATGGGCGGTGGGGTCGTTGGTCGCTGTGACGGTGTTGACGCCCTCGCCAACGATGCGTCCGTCGCGGACAATGACGGCTGCAAATGGTCCGCCACGGCCAGATTGCACGTTCTCGGTGGCAAGCGCGATGGCCCGGCGCAAAAAGTCAGGATTTGGCTGAACCGGCACCATCACTTGCTCGAAGGCTCCCCAAGCGGCGAAATTAAACACAGTATGTCACAGGCATTCCGATCGACCCGCGTGCTGACCGGGAAAGGCTTTGCGCCCGCGACTCTCATGGTGGAGGGCGAGCGGATCGCGGCGGTCGAAGATTGGAGTGATGCTCCGGGTGATGTCCGCGATTATGGCGACCTCGTCCTGCTGCCCGGCCTGGTGGACACGCACGTGCACATCAACGAGCCGGGACGGACGGAGTGGGAGGGTTTTTGGACCGCGACGCGGGCTGCGGCGGCGGGTGGGGTGACGACATTGGTTGACATGCCGCTGAATTGCGTGCCGGAGACGATTGATGTGGCGGCTCTGGAGGCGAAGCGCGCTGCGGCACGAGGGAAGGCGTGGGTGGACTGGGCTGCATGGGGCGGAGTGGTTCGGGGCAATGCTGCCGAGCTGAGGCCATTGGCTGCGGCGGGTGTGATGGGCTTCAAGTGCTTCCTGGTCGACTCCGGCGTGGAGGGGTTTGCGTGGGTGGATGAGGACGAGTTGCGCGAGGCTCTGGGTGAGTTGCGGCGGACGGGATTGCCGCTGCTGGTACATGCGGAGCTAGGCGGGCCGGTTGAGAATGCGACACGCGCACTCAAGGAGGCAAGCAAAGACTGGCGCCAATACCCGACTTATCTGGCATCGCGGCCCGACGAAGCGGAGATTGATGCAATTCGACTGATGATCGGGCTGGCTGAGGAGTTTCGAACGCCGGTCCACATCGTGCACCTGGCCAGTGCACAGGCGCTGCCGATGATCGGCGCGGCGCGCGCACGTGGCGTGCAGTTGACGGTAGAGACCTGCACTCATTATTTGTCGTTCAAAGCCCACCAGGTCGCCGACGGCAACACGCAATTCAAATGCGCGCCGCCGATTCGAAGAACCGAGAACCGCGAGAAGCTGTGGAAGGCGCTGGAGGAAGGCCTGATTGACATGGTGGTGACCGACCACTCGCCGTGCCCTCCGGAGATGAAAGACCGCGACACGGGACGGTTTGACGAGGCATGGGGCGGCATCGCGAGCCTGGGATTGGCGCTGCCGGCGTTGTGGACAGGAATGCAACAGCGGGGATTGGCGCTGGAGCAAATTGGCGAGTGGATGGCCGCGGCGCCTGCGCGGCTTGCAGGATTGCAGGGAAGGAAAGGCGCGCTCGCGATGGGGGCTGACGCGGACTTCGCAGTCTTTGATCCGGATGAGGAATGGACGGTGACGGAGGACGATCTGCATTTTCGGCATAAACTTTCGCCGTATCTCGGGGCACGCCTTCGGGGACGTGTGAAGGCAACCTGGCTGCGCGGAAATCGGGTGTTTGGGCAGGATGGATTTGCCGGCGAACCTCGCGGCGGAGAGTTGGTGCGCACATGAGAGAACGTGCCAGGCGCGCGCTCGGGATGTGCGATGCGATCGCCGCGATGACCGAGGAGCCGGGGCGCATCACGCGGCGTTTTCTCACCCCGCCGGTGCGCGATGTGCATGCGCTGGTGAGCGCGAGGATGGAAGAGCTCGGAATGCATGTCCGGGCGGATGCCATGGGAAATCTGCGCGGGCTTTGGCAGCCTGACGGCGCATCGGGCCGGCGCTTCGTGCTTGGCTCGCATATCGACTCGGTGCCAGACGCCGGCACTTACGATGGCGTGCTCGGGGTCGCGGTGGCGCTGGAGTTGGCGGCGATGGCGCAGGAAGATGAGCTGCCGCTCGCGCTCGAGGTCATCGCGTTCTCAGAAGAAGAGGGGGTGCGATTCGGCGTGCCGTTCCTCGGCAGCCGCGCCGTGGCGGGGCGATTCGAGCCGGCACAGCTGGCGCTGAAGGACGCGGAAGGCGCCACGCTCGAACAGGCGATCCGCACATTCGGACTGGATCCAGATCGGATCACCGAGGCTGTCGTCGATGACGGCGCCATCGGATTTTTCGAAATGCACATCGAGCAGGGCCCGGTGCTGGAGGCAGAGGGGCTCGGCATTGCAGCGGTAACGGGAATCGTAGGGCAAACGAGGGTGCAGGTGGAGTTCGTGGGACAGGCGAATCACGCTGGGACCACTCCCATGCATTTGCGACGCGATGCGCTGGCCGGGGCGGCGGAGTGGATCGTCGCAGTGGAGGCGGAAGCGCGGCGTGCCGAGTCCCTGGTTGCCACCGTGGGAAAAATTGTGGCAGCGCCGAATGCGGGCAATGTGATTGCCGGTAGTGCGCGGCTGTCGTTGGATGTACGGCACACAAATGACGCCACGAGGCTGGCTGCCGTCGAATCTTTGCTTGGGAAGGCAAACACAATCGCGGAGCGCAGAGGGCTGGCGCTGCAGTCCGATACGAAGATGGATCAGCCGGCCGTAAATATGGATGAACGGCTGACTGCGTATCTTGGCGATGCGCTCGAGTCCGAGGGAATTCCGCGCAAGGAGATGCCGAGCGGCGCGGGGCACGATGCGATGATCATGGCGAGCCGTGTTCCGGCCGCGATGCTCTTTTTGCGTAGTCCAGGCGGCGTCAGCCACAATCCTGCCGAGAGCGTGCGGGAAGAAGATGTGGAGTCTGCGTTGCGCGTGGGGCGCACGTTTCTGGCGCGCATTGCGTCGGAGGTTCGCTAGAATCAAGCAGCACATCCCGATAGGGGCACGAGGTCAACCTTGCATCATCTGGGAGGAACGCGAAGCAGCCGCAAGACGGATCACTTGCTGCAAACGCCGGACACATTTGTCCGCACGCCGTTGCCGGGCGCTGAGAGCGTGGAATTCATCGTCCATGTTGCGCCGCAGATGGGCGCGCGCTTCACGCAGATGACGGCGGAGTTTTCCAAGGGCGGCACGCTGGGGCCAGCGCCGGCGCAGCGGTTCGTGTATGTGCTCGAAGGCAAGCTGGAGTTGAGCGCGGGCGGAAAACGATATGCGCTTGCGGCCGGAGGGTACGCTTATTTGCCGGAGGGAGTCGCACACAGGATTCAATCTCATGGAGCGGCGCGGGCCGCGGTGATCGAGAAACCTTATCAGGGTCTGGCAGGAGAGACAGCGCCGGAGATTGTGGTGGGAGATGAAAGCAGCGTGACGGCAACCCCGCTGATGGGCGATAAAACGCTTCGGGTGCGATCGCTCATGCCGGATGCAGAGGCCTACGATTTCGCGGTGAACACGATGACCTACGATCCCGGCGCCGCGCTGAGCATGGTTGAGATTCACGTGATGGAGCACGGTTTGCTGATGCTCGAGGGCGGCGGCATCTACCGGCTTGGCGATTCATGGTACCCGGTGGAAGCGGAGGATTTTATCTGGATGGCGCCGTACTGCCCGCAATGGTTTGGCGCTATCGGAAAAAAGCCCGCGAAATATCTCATCTACAAAGACTGGCGCCGGCACCCGCTGGAGGCGTAGAGGATGACAACGACGCGTCCCGAATTGAGCATCGACCGTCTGCTGGCCGAATTGATGACGCTGGCGAAGATCTCAGAAGCCGAGCCACCCGTGGTGACCCGCGTGGTCTTCAGCGAAGCCGATCTGCGGGCGCGGACGTATGTGAAGGGGCTGTGCGCGGAGGCAGGGTTGATGGTCCATGAAGATGCCGTGGGCAATACCTTTGCGCGATGGCACGGCAGCGAGCCGAATCTTGCGCCGGTCGGGACCGGCTCGCACATTGACGCGATTCCGAATGCGGGGCTGTATGACGGATGCGTGGGCGTGCTGGGAGGACTGGAAGCGATTCGCGTACTTCAAGAGCTTGGATTCGAGCCGCGCCGCTCGATTGAACTGGTCGTTTTCACGGCGGAGGAGCCGACGAGATTCGGGATCGGCTGTCTGGGCAGCCGCATGATGGGCGGTGTGCTCGCGCCGGAAAAAGCGATTGCACTTCGCGATAAAGAAGGACGGGGGTTGGAGGAACTGCGCGGGGCTGCGGGATTCAAGGGGGCGCTGGACTCAGTGCGCGTGCATGCCGGCCGGTTTCACCAGTTCGTGGAGCTGCACATCGAACAGGGTCCGCTTCTCGAAGAGGAAGGGATTGATGTGGGGCTGGTCACGCACATCGCAGCGCCTGCCAGCGTGCAGGTGAATATCGAGGGTGAAGGCGGTCATGCGGGCGGCAAGCTGATGCCGGGCCGAAAAGATGCGCTCGCCGCGGCGGCGGAACTGATCCTCGCGCTCGAAGCAGCCGCCAAATCAAGCGGCGCGATTGACACGGTGGCGACGGTGGGGGTGTGCGAAGTGTTTCCCGGCGCAGTCAACAGCATTCCGTCGCGCGTGCGCCTCGAGACCGATGTGCGCGACATCGACGCGACGCGCCGGGATGGAGTGCTGGAAATCCTGCAGAAGAAGTGCGCTGAACTCGAAGTGAGCCGTGGCGTGCGCATCACGACCCACATGGTGAATGCCGACCCGCCGGCAACTTGCGATGCGGAGATCCTGGCGGCGATGGAAAAAGCCGCGATCGAAGCGGGAAAGAGCTACAAGAGGATGGTGAGCCGGGCCTATCACGATTCGCTTTTCATGGCGCGGATCGCGCCGGTTGCAATGCTCTTCATTCCGTGCCGCGGCGGAGTGAGTCATCGTCCGGACGAATACGCGTCGCCAGAGTGGATTGGCGCGGGTGTGCACGTGCTGGCGCGCACGCTGGCCACCCTAGCGAGTTAGGTTCCGTCGCTTTCCAAGAGCAGCTCTTCGTTGTATGCTATGCGACAACCCGCACGTTGATTTGCGGCTTCCCAGCATGCAGGCGCAGCCCAAAAATCGCATCATTGGCGCCTCTGTTCCGCGCAAGGAAGGGGTGGACAAGCTGCTGGGCCGGGCGCGTTACGTGGACGACATCGAATTTGAAGGCATGTGGCACGGCGTGACCGTGCGCAGCACGATTCCGCGCGGCTTGATTCGCGAGATTCGCTTCGATCGACGGATCAGGTGGGATGAATTTGCCGTTGTCAGCGCAGCCGATGTTCCCGGGAACAATGCGATCCAGCTCATCTTTGCCGATCAGCCCTGCCTGGCCGATGGTGAGGTGAATCATTGCGACGAGGCAATCCTGCTGATCGCACATCCTGACAAGCGCAAGGCACGTGAAGCAGCGGGAGCCGTTCAGATTGAGTACGAGCCGCTGCCGCCGATTTTCTCGATCGAAGAGAGCGAGCGGCAGGACGTGATTGTCTGGGGCGCTGACAACATCCTGAAAAGTTTTCTGCTCGAAAAGGGCGACGTGGATTCGGCGTGGGCCGACGCCGCGCACATTGTGGAAGGCGAATATCGCACAGGCGCGCAGGAACATCTTTACATCGAGAACAACGGATGCATCGCGCAATACAGCGAGGCCGAGGGCGTGACTGTCTGGGGCTCGCTGCAATGCCCTTACTACGTGCACAAATCGCTGATGGCGGTTTTCGATCTGCCTGAAGACAAGGTGCGCGTGATCCAGACGGAGACGGGTGGAGCCTTTGGCGGCAAGGAGGATTATCCGTCGGTGATCGGATCGCACGCCGCGCTGCTGGCGATGAAATGCGGACATCCGGTGAAGCTGGTGTACGACCGCATGGAGGACCTGGCAGCCACCACAAAGCGGCATCCTTCGCGAGTGAGGCATCGGACTGCGCTGGACAAGAATGGCAAGCTGCTGGCGATGGAGATTGATCTCGCGACCGACGGCGGCGCGTATTCGACGCTTTCTTCGACGGTACTGTCGCGGGCGACGCTGCATTCACCAGGGCCTTACGTGTGCCCCAACGTGCGAGTGCGGTCGCGATCCTGGGCCACCAATACGGTTCCTTACGGCGCGTTTCGGGGATTCGGCGCACCTCAAGCGATCTTCGCCGTCGAGCGCCACATGGACGAGATTGCGGCAGCGATCGGCATGGATCCGGTGGAACTGCGGCGCAGGAATTTTCTGCATGACGGCGACACCACGGCAACCGAACAGGTGATGCGGGAGCCGGTGATCCTGGACAAGCTGCTGGATCGCGCGCTGGCCGAGAGCGACTACTACGCAAAGCGCGCCCGATTTAGCGAAGAGAACAAGCACAACCCGGTGAAGCGCGGGTTGGGGATGGCGGCGTTCTATCACGGCTCGGGATTCACAGGGTCAGGCGAGCGCACTTTGAATTCGCTGGCCGGCGTGGACGTGACAGGCAAAGTACGTGTCCGGGTTTCGAGCACTGAGTTTGGCCAGGGGACCAACACGGTTCTCACGCAGATTGCGGCGGAGACGATCGGCCTCGATTATGACGACGTGACGATGGCACCGCCGGATACGCGCATCGTTCCCAATAGCGGGCCCACGGTGGCGTCGCGCACGGTGATGGTGGTCGGGAAGCTGATTGAACGCGCTTGCCGGCAGCTGATCGCGATGTTGCGCGAACAGGCGCAATTGCCTGAGACGTTCACACCGGACGAGTTTTTCGCGGCGTGCGAGCGGTATCGAGCAGCAAAGGGAGAAGTGGTTTCATTGTGCCGCTATGAACCCCCGCCAGGCATCTATTGGGACGATCAGACCTATCATGGCGAAGCTTACCCAGCCTATGCATGGTCGGTCCAAGTGGCGCAGGTTGCAGTCGACACCGTCACGTATTCCGCCGAAGTGGAGGAATTCTGGGCGGTGCAGGAGGCCGGCCGGATCATTAACCCGGTACTGGCCGGCGGTCAGGTCGAAGGCGGCATCGCGCAGGGCATCGGCTACGCGCTCTATGAAAAGGTGATTCTCCAAAACGGTCGGATGGCAAACAACCAGATGACCAACTACATCATGCCGACTGCCCAGGACGTTCCGCCTATTCAAGTCTACTTTGAGGAGATCCCGTTCGGCCACGGCGGCCACGGCGCCAAAGGCATTGGCGAATTGCCGCATGATGGGCCCGCGCCCGCGATACTGAACGCGATCCGCGATGCTACCGGCGTGAGCTGCCGGGCGATCCCCCTGCTGCCCGAAGATCTTCATCAGAAGCTGGCGTGCGCTCCGGCGTTGGAAGAGGCGGCGATCACATGAGCGCTTTGCGGCCGGCGATCCAGCTCATCGTCAACGGTGAGGAAAGCGTGGTCCATGTGCCGCCGATGAAGCGGCTGCTCGATGTGCTGCGCGAAGACCTGCATTTGACCGGGACCAAAGAAGGATGCGGCGAAGGCGAGTGCGGCTCCTGTTCGGTGCGCATGAACGGCGATCTGGTGAACAGCTGTCTCATTCCCGTATTGCAGGCTGATGGCGCGGAGATTGAAACGGTGGAAGGCCTTGCGCGCGACGGAAAGATGAGCCGGCTGCAGGAGGCATTTCTTCAGTGCGGGGGAGCGCAGTGCGGCATTTGCACGCCGGGAATGCTGATGGCGGCGACCCACCTGCTGGCCAATCATCCGACGCCGAGCATGGCGCAAATTCGCGAAGGACTCGCGGGGAATCTCTGCCGCTGCACGGGATTCATTCGCATCTTCGAATCGGTTGTCGCGGCGCACGCGGGGACTGCTGACGATCGCGGGGCTGCCGATGCGCGGTGACGCGGAGGCGCACCACCTGGTTGCGCCCGGAAACCTGGCGCAGGCGCTGGAGACTCTTTCTTCCGCTCCCGGCGAGTGGACGCCGATCGCGGGCGGAACCGAACTGATGGTGGCGCACGCCGCAGGGAAGCTCACGGCTGCGAAGCTCATCAGCTTATGGGGCATTCCGGAGCTGCGATTCATCGAGAGCTCGACCGATTCGATTGCTATTGGCGCAGGATCGACGTTTCGGGATCTGCGGCTGCAAAGGGACATCACCAGCGAGTTCCCGCTGCTCGCCGAAGCGTCGAGCTGGATTGGTTCGATCGCGAACCAGAGCAGGGCGACGCTGGGGGGAAACCTGGTGAACGGATCTCCGGCCGCTGACTCGTCCCCGGCGCTGCTGGTTTATGACGCTGACCTGGAGCTTATGTCGGTGCGCGGGAAGCGGCGGATTGCCTACTCCGCGTTTCATACGGGCTACAAGCGCAATGTTCTTGCTCCGGATGAGTTGCTCTATGCCATTCACCTGCCGCGCCGGTTTGGCAAGCACCGGCAGTACATTCGCAAAGTGGGCACACGGCGGGCCATGGCGATTGCCAAGGTGGCGCTGGCGGCGACTGCGCTCGTGGAAGATGAAACGGTGCGCGAGATCCGGGTGGCGGCAGCCAGCCTGGCACCGTTCCCGACGCGGCTGGCGCAGGTGGAAGGCGAACTGCTTGGGCGGGCGGTAACTCCAGAACGAATTCAGGCGGCGCGGCGCGCGCTGCTCGTAGAGGCCAAGCCGATCGATGACATTCGATCGACGGCAGAGTACCGGCGGAGGGTCGGGGCTAATCTGATCGAGGAATTTCTGCGCCAGTTGATCCCGAAGGATACGGCAGCATGAACCCGGTTCTGGCGGCGTGGAACGAGGCGAAAGAGAAAGAAGCGATGGAAATCATGATCTCCTGTTGCGGCGCGCGGCGATGGGCGGAAGAGATGACGGCCTTGCGTCCGATTGAATCGATCGCAGCATTGAGCGAAGCAGCAGATCGCGTTTGGAGCACCATGCAGGAACCGGATTGGCTGGAAGCGTTTGCGTGCCATCCTCGGATTGGGGAACGCGAACCAAAACACGCGACGAACCAATCGACGCAGTGGTCGCAGGAGGAGCAAGCGGGATCGGCCGGCGCGGCAAGCGGGATTTTGGCCGAGTTGGCTGAGTTGAATGCGCTTTATGAGCAGCGATTCGGCTTCACCTATATCGTGTGCGCCACCGGCAAGAGCGGTGGTGAGATGCTGGAGATCCTGAAACGGCGAATCCATTCAGACCGCGAGAGCGAGTTGCGCGAAGCAGCCGAACAGCAGCGCAAGATCATGCAGATCCGGCTGGGAAAGTGGCTGGCGTCATGAGCAGAATCACCACACACGTGCTGGACACGGCGCTGGGCAAGCCGGCCGCGGGGATCGCGGTGCGTCTGGAGAAGGAAGAGAGCGGAGGCTGGAGCGAAGTGACGACGCATCGCACGGGCAAGAGCGAACCGCGAACGGTTCGCACAGAAGATCGTGGCACGTGGGTGGAGGTGAACAGGAGCGTGACCGATGGGGATGGGAGATGCCGCGATCTGATCGAGAACGCAGCGGCGGGAAGATATCGCCTGATCTTCGAAGTCGGCCCGTATTTCGAGCGCTTGCGCCGTACAAGTCTTTATTCGGAGATCGCGATCGTCTTTACGTGCAGCGGGCATGAGCATTACCACCTGCCGCTGTTGCTGAGCGACAACGGCTACACAACGTATCGGGGAAGTTAGGCGATGGCAAAACTGGGCGAGAATCGCTACGGAAAGTCGAGGGTGCGCCTGTCGCGCATCACGCGGCATGGAGACCGTCACGAGTTCAATGAATGGACGGTGCAGGTGCTGCTGCGCGGCGACTTCGACGCGAGTTTCACCGCGGCCGACAACAGCAGGATTCTGCCGACCGACACGATGAAGAACACGGTCTACTTTGTGGCGCGCGGATCGAAGGCGACGGCCATCGAAGAGTTTGCCAAGGAACTTGGCGATTATCTGCTGGGCAATCACACGCAGGTGACCGGCGCGACGATCGATGTCGCGGAAAAGGCGTGGCATCGGATGGAAGTAGACGGTGCGGAGGAGCCGACAACGTTTCAGCTTGGCGGGTCAGAATTGCAGACCGCACGGGCGACGCGCGAGCAGAGCGGCAATTGGAGCATCGCATCCGGCATCGAGGGATTGACGATTCTGAAAACGACGAAATCAGCATTCACCGGATATATCCAGGACAAGCTCACGACGCTGAAGCCGGCCACGGACCGCATCCTCGGCACGCGCCTGACAGCACGGTGGGACTACGCGGCGAACGATGCGGATTATGCGGGAGCGCGCGCTCGCATTCTGGACGCGCTGCTGCGAACATTTGCCGCGCACAACAGCGTGAGCGTGCAACACACGTTGTTCGACATGGGAAAAGCCGCGCTCGAGGCAGCACCGGAGATTCAGCGCATCACGCTGACCATGCCCAATCTGCATCATTTGTTGGCCGATCTCAGCCCGTTCGGGCTGGACAATCCCAACCACATCTTTGTGCCTATCGATGAGCCGCACGGGGCGATCGAAGCCACGGTCGAGCGCTAGATTATTTCAGCCGCTCGAGGTCAGAGGGGGTGTCGATGTCGACCTCGCCGCCAGAGAAGGGCAGCGTGATCACGGGGCAGGACGGTTCCGACAGAAGCATGCGCGCGCCTTTGTCGCCTCTGAGAGCGTAGAGATCATCGAAGACGCTGCGGGGGAAGACCGCCGGGATGCCGCGCGTTCCGGCATAGGCAGACGCGACGATGGAAGGCGAAGCCTGGGCAGAAAACGATTTGAGCAACGCACGCAGGTGATGGCTGGTGAGGCGCGGCTGATCGCACGTCATCAGGAGTGCCCCGGATGTCTGGGGCGCGCGAACGTCGATTTCGCGCAATCCGGCCTGGATGGAGCTCGACATGCCCTGCTCCCAAAGATCGTTGAGAACGGGAATTGCGTCGTTGAAGGCGACGCCTGCGCAGATGGGCGCGAACTGCGCACCGAGCACAGCCAGCACGGGCGCAGCGCCCGCTTCCCTCGCCGTAGAGATCGCGAGTTCGAGCAGCGTCTTTCCGCCGTATTCGATGAGCTGCTTGGGATGGCCGAGCCGGCGGCTGGCACCGGCTGCAAGGATGATCGCAGCGACCGTCATCGCTTTCAGTGTACCGCGCAGTCTTGACTGCAAGGTGAATGGCGCGCCAGACTAGGACCACTGACGACAACGAGTGAGAAAGGCGGACCGTTGACGCAGCCGACGAGCACGACAGGACCGGTGTATGCCGATCGGCCTGCCGCCGAGAACTATGGTTTGCACGCGGGCGTGCTGGGTCCGATTGAGACGCTGGCACAATCCATATCCGCCATTGCTCCGTCGACATCGCCCTCGCTGACCATTCCGCTGGTGTTCGCGCTGGCGGGGAATGCGACATGGTTTGTCTACCTTCTGGCCACCTGCGCGGCCCTGCTGGTTGGCTTCTGCGTGAGCCGGTTTGCGCGGCTGTCCGCTTCTCCCGGATCGCTCTACACCTACACAGCGAACACGCTGCCGCCTGCGTTTGGCGTGGCCGCGGCCCTGGGGCTTCTGCTGGCATACCTCGCCACCGGGGCCTCGGTTGCCGGAGGCGCGTTGTACTACATCAATCTCGTCTCGCTGGAGTTTCTGCACTGGTCGCCGCCCGGCATCCCGGTTCTGGCCGTGGTGTGCGCGGCTGCCGCATGGGTTGCGTATCGTGACATCAAGCTCTCGGCCGAGCTGATGCTCTGGATCGAGGTCGCATCGGTAAGCCTGATCATCGTGGTTATCGCAGTGATGCCGGTGCGATTTGGCTTTCACTTCGACATGGACCAGATCCGCTTGCAGGGCGTGAGCTTCTCGTCTCTCGGACCTGCCCTGGTGCTTTCGATGTTCAGTTTCGTGGGATTTGAGAGCGCGACGACGCTGGGCGCCGAAGCGCGCGATCCGCTGCGGACGATTCCGCGGGCGGTTGTGCAGAGCGCATTGCTGGTTGGCGCGTTTTTCATGATCTGCTCCTATTCCGAGGTGCTCGGATTCCGCGGTGAAACGGGCAAACTGAGCGATACGACCAGCCCTCTCCATTTGTTGGCGACGAGAGCCGGGATTGCGCCGCTCGGGATCGCCATCGATTTCGGCGCGCTGATCAGTATGGTCGCGTGCGTCCTGGCATGCACCACGGCGGCGGCGCGCGTTCTGCTGCGGATGTCGCACGGCGGTTTGATCCCGGCGGCATTCGAACGCACCAACCCGAAGCACGGCACGCCGGCAGCGGCAATCGTCTTATCGGCGGGGTTGATGTTCGCGGGTACCGCTGCGATGCAGCTGCGCGGATTCACCGGCTCGGAGATGTATGACCTGATGGGTTCGCTGTCGGTTTTCGGATTTTTGACAGCTTACGCGCTTGTCGCCGTTGCTCTTCCGTTTGCGCGGCGCGTTGTGGGACAGCATTCCCCTGTTGTGGCGGGGGTGAGCGGGCTGACGGTGATTGTCCTGATCCTGATTACAGTTTTTGATCTGCGCTCGACTTCGGACGCTGTGCATGCCCGCATTCCGTATCTCTATGTCGGCTACCTCGTGGCCGGATTCGCCTGGTACGCGGCACGGCGCAGACGTGTGCGAACAATCGCTGGTTGAGCGCTAGGGCTGAGCATCGGTTTCGGGCTGCATGAGGATGAGCAGGACCAGCCCGACGACCACAAACATGCGGAATGCCGCTTCCTGGCCATTCCACGTGCGCGACTGCCACATGAGGAACCACTCGCCGCCAACCACAAGAAACGCCACAAGCCACATGAGCAATGACAGCGTGAGCGCCGTGATCGCCATGCGCTTTGCGGCATTGAACGATACCGGCGGACGCCGCATGGCACCAACGAGCACGATGACCGACCAACCCAGAAGAATGGCCGTGGTGCATTCCCACAAGATGATGGAGAAATAGAAGGCAAGATGAATTCGCGGCGATGGCAATGCGCGCCACATGCCGTGGTTCCCCGGAATTGTCGAATCCATGGAAAGCACGTGGCTGACGAATTGATAGTTCGAGTTGAAATCTGTGAGGTTGTTGAAAACAACGAGCACGTAGAACAAGGCAATTCCAGCAAGCAGAAGAATTTTCGCCGTACGAGTAATCATGAAAGACGGCCTCGGGGCTGAGATGGGAGAAGCTGTGTCGATGGGCATTGCCAGCAACAGGGCCATCCTAATCAAACCATCCGGCGGAGCGGCAGGCGCGGCACGCGCACTGCATGACGGGATCTGTGCAAAACGATGTGGAAAAGCTGTTGGAAATTCTTCGGCTAGCCCACCAAGCCGGAATCTTTAGATCAACTTTATTTCCAAATCGTTATTCTATTAAGACACCGTAGCTCTGATTTTGAGCCGAGCAGGAAGGCGGCACTTCCTGTTGCGGTTTGTCAGTTTCCACTCAACTTTCAGGGACCAGCAACAACCGAAGCATCGGCAGCTCAGAGAGTTTTTGAAGACAGAAAACCTCCGCGGAAATCCCTATTTTTCGAGGCCGTCCTTTGAAGAAATCCATGCGCGCGTCCATCTCCCTGCTTGTTCAGCTATTGGCTCTTCTCACCATCGTCCTCTGTGGGCCGCTCGCCCTAGCACAGCAAACTCTCGGTGGCGTTACGGGCGAGATCACCGATCCGCAAGGCAGCGTCATTCCCAACGCAACTGTGACCCTGGTGGATGAGGCGACGTCGTATTCGCGCGCTGCGACGAGTAATGGAGCCGGCACCTACGTGTTTGTGGACCTGCCCATCGGCACTTATACGGTGACGATTGCGGCAAATGGTTTCGAGACGCAGAAGACGCCGCACATCACGGTCCAGGGAAACCGCACGGCGACATTGAATGTCCAGCTGAAGCTGGCAGCAGTGGCAGGCCAGACGATTGAAGTGGATGCGACGCCGATGATGAACGCCGTGGATACGACCAACGGCTACGTGATGGATAAGGCGCAGATCGATGATGTGCCGCTGGCGACGGGAAGCTTCACCGGCCTGGCGACGGAATCGGCCGGGGTGAATGCCGAACTCCCGAGCGGCACAGGCGCCGACTCCGGCCTCGGCAACGCACCGATCTGGTCGAACGGGCAGCGCGACACATCGAACAGCTTTCTGCTGAATGGCGTGGATGCGAGCAACCTGTTCAACGGGAAGAGCACCAGCCAGGTATCTTCGGCCCGCGTGATCAACAGCACCGGCATTCAAACGAGTCCGGGCGGCGGCGGGGGCGTGATTCCTTCGGCGGGATCGGTCTATCTCTCAATCGGCAACGCGATTCCCACTCCCGCGCCGGAAACCATCACTGAAGTGCGGGTCAACGCCTCGATGTACGACGCATCGCAGGGGTCGACTTCGGGCGCGCACATCGACCTGAGCACGGCGTCGGGAACCAATGCCTATCACGGAACCGCGTACGTGCACCGTGGAACGAGCTGGCTGAACGCGGCTCCTTTCTTCTTCAACCAGGACCCGGACGTTCCGGACAATGACAAGGTGCCCCAGCTTCACCGCTATACCGCAGGGGGCGCGTTTGGCGGTCCCATCATCAAGAACAAGCTGTTCGGCTTCCTGAGCTATCAGCACCTTGCGGTTTCGGACCAGGAAATCGGCGACTCGTTTCTCGATGTACCGGTGGGATTGAGCGACGACAGGTCGGCAGATGCGCTGGCGAATCTTGCCAACAACGCATTCGGAACAAGCCTGACCAGCGCCAACATCGATCGCCTGGCGTTAATCCTGTTCAATTCGCCGGCGCTTCCCGGAGAGCCCGGCAAGTGGCTGGTCCCCAATGACGACGGAATCCTGCCCACCTATTCGCACATCGACAACGCCTTCATCCCGGGCGCCGGCCGATTCAAAGCCGACCTTGCCGTGGGCGACATCGACTACAACGCCACGTCGAAGGACACTCTTTCGCTGAAGTACTTCTACCAGCACGATCCGACGCTGGCTCCCTACACCTACTCGAGCGTACCGGGATTCGCGGAGCATCTGGATTCGGGCGCCCAGGTTGGATCGATCATCAACACGCTGGTGCTGAAAACAAACCTGAGCACGACGCAGACGCTGGGCTTCATTCGTGAAAAGAACTGGGCCGACAACGAACAGGCCTTCGGTCCCGATTCGATCCCGGGTGGATCGGCGGGGACAGGAACCATCAACATGTTCGGCTCGAGTTATTTTCCGGGTATCTCGATTTACAACGTGCTGGGCGACTATCAGCCGGCCGGAGTAGTGCCGGTTTATATGAACATCGGGCCGGACGCGGAGAGCCAAGCGGCCAACACGGGCGTATTTCAAAATCGCATAGCGCCTTCAGGGAGCGCGATCTGGATTCTCGGCAGGCACACGCTGAGCTTTGGCGCATCGTACACGTACACGCAGCTCAATACAGTCGACAAGCGGACTGGAAAAGGCACGATTGCGACGGACGACTTCAGCCAGATGGTGCAGGGATTTGTAACGCCCGGCAGTTCCGCGACCGGCTTTTACGTGACTTCGTTTCTGCAGGGCGATGCAAACCGCTACTATCGCGCCAACCAGCTCGGCACGTACTTCCAGGACAAGTGGCAGATTACGCCGTCGCTTTCGCTGACGGGCGGCATTCGCTACGACTGGGACGGCGGGTTGACGGAAAAATACGGCCGGATTTTCAATTTTGATCCATCGCTCTACAGCTACGACGTGGGATCGGACACGATTGAGAATACCGGACTGATTATTGCCGGCAACAACGCGAACGGCACGAAGGGCGTGAGCTCGACGACGCTGACCGGACGCCAGTGGGGCATTGCGCCGCGCATCGGCGCGGCATGGCAGCCCGCGATGTTCCACAACAAGGTCGTGGTTCGGACCGGCGGCGGAATGTACTACGACCGCGGCGAGTTGTTCAGCTACTTCTCGCCGGGCTACGCGATCGGGACAGTGACGGGCGGGCCCTTCGGCGTCAACCAGCAGCTGCCGTTTGTGAATGTGTCGAGTTGCCCAACGGCGGTGAACGGCGTCTATTCGCGATCGCTCTACGAGTACTACATTCCCACTTGCGGCGGATACGGCGGGTTCACGCCACCGACCGGACCTCCGGATGACGTCAGCGGCGATCTCGAAAATCCTTACGGCACGTCGCTGCAATACTCCGCGCCCAGCAACCCGAAGGCGTCGGATCTCGCGAACTATCTGCCCAACGCGTGCAGCATCGTGAATACGGGCTTTGGAGGAGTGCCGGGAATCTGCCCCAACGGTGTGGTGAACAACGGCCAGCCGATTTCACTCGGGGTGTACAACCGGGGAAACAAGCTGCCCTACACGTTCAACTACACGTTCGATATTCAGTGGCAGCCACGCAATGACCTGGCCATCGATCTGGGCTACGTTGGAAATCTCGGACGGCACCAGGTGATTCCGCTGCCGTTCAACCAATCGACCATTGCTTCGCCCTCGAGTCCGACGCTTGCGGGCAGCCCATACCAGCAGAACTACAGCTATGGATACACGGTTCTGGGGCCGGGTGGTTCGTTCAACCAGCTCCCGGATGGAAGCTACTACCAGGCTAACTACGAGGGCGGCAATGTCGATCTGCGCGTTCCCTACATCGGATACGCGGCCGAATCAATTTCGTATGTGGCGGAAGGTGTGGATGCGTACAACGCACTCCAGGCTCACGTGGAGAAGCACATGAGTCATGGGATCCAGCTTGGAGTGTCCTACACCTACTCGCACGCGCTGGACGAGCAAAGCGGCCTCGGTCTCTTCTATAACGGGAACAATCCGCTGAACCTGCGCAGCGGATACGGATCGGCCGACTTTGACCGTACGCATGTGATCAACTTCAACTATGTTTTCAGAGTGCCCAACACAGCACCGGAACACACGCTGGCGGGCAAAGTGCTCGATAACTGGGCGCTGGTTGGACTGACTGTGCTGCAAAGCGGCCAGCCCTACAGCGTGATCGACTTCTCGGGCGCGATTGGAAGCATCTACTACTCGACAGCCGACGGTATCACCAACCCCATCGTGCCTCTTGCTCAAGGCTGTACTGCGAAGAGCGCAACCACAGGCCACTCCGGCGCATGGTATCCGGTGAACGGCACAACGGCGTTGAAACCGGAGTGCTTCGCCCTCCCTTTGCTGCCGGCGGGCGGGCTCGGTGGCGCGATCCCTCCGGATGACACCTTTGAGACCGGCTTCACGAATGGCGAGCGAAACATCTTCCGACAGGCATTTCAGAAGCGCGCGGATGCTTCGCTGGTGAAATCGATGGCATTCAGGGATCGATACAACCTGAAATACACGTTTGACGTGTACAACCTGACGAACACCTCGAGCTTCGACATTCCGGGGAACGAAGTCTCGCAAAACGCGAATTACAACTCATTCCCAACTCAAGGCACGGCGCTCTACAACAGCCCGACGGGGCTTGGAATCGTGACGCATACGATCGGGAGCCCACGCCAGATCCAGATGTCGCTGCGCCTCGACTTCTGATTGGGATCGTGAACCAAAGCGATGGGGCGGCTCCACGGAGTCGCCCTTGTTGCGTTTGGATGAAGGGCGGAAGGCGCGATGCCGGGCGCGGCATCCGTGCAGCGGAGGCATCGAGGGACGGGTGGGAGTCGGCGAGTCTGACATGAAGGCGCACCCTTACAATCGGGACCATGAACCTGCCCGGATGGAGCGTTCGCGGGCTGCGAACCGATCTTGCGCAAGGCCGCGTGGCGCCCACGGAACTGGCTCGCGAGGCGCTGGTTCGCGCCAATGGGAATGCATCCCGCAACACCTATCTGTGGATAGACCCGGAGTGGACGATGGCCGAAGCGAAACGTGCGGAGGCGATGCCGGCTGCGACGGGTGGATGGTTTGGAGACGGGCGGGATGCGCTGTGGGGATTGCCCGTGGCGGTGAAAGACTGCTTTGACCTGGAGGGTGCGCCGACCAGCGTCGGCGTGAGATTTTATCGGGATCACAACGGAAAGGCGGCGCGTGACTCCTGGCTTGTGCAGCGGTTGCGCACGGCGGGCGCGGTGATCATCGGCAAGACACATCTGCATCCGCTGGCATACGGGATCACCGGCGAGAATCCTGAGTTTGGCGACTGCGTGCAACCTGATGATGCCGGCGCGCTGACGGGCGGGTCCTCGAGCGGGGCCGCGGCGAGCATCCAGGAAGGATCGGCGGTTGCGGCGATTGGGACTGATACTGGCGGATCGGTTCGCGGGCCTGCCGCATTGTGCGGATTGGCGGGCTATCGCGCGTCACTCGACCGCGGGAATTGGCAAGGCGGAGCGCACCTGGCGGAGAGCTTCGACACGATGGGCTGGCTGTTTCGCGACCTTGAGGATGCGCCGCTGCTGAGCGGAATCTTTTCTGACGGAAGCGCGGCGCTAAGAATGCCGTTTACGCGGTTTGCGGTGATCGACGAGGGATTTCTGGATGATTGCGAGCCGGAGATTGTGAAATCGCTGCACAGCGTTGCGGACGAACTGGAGTCGCTCGGGCTGCGGCGCGAGCATTTCGACGCGAGTTGGTGGGCGAAGGCGTTTGAGATCTATGCGCCGATCCAGGCGTATGAAGCGGCGCGCATCCACGCGGGGCATTTCGGCGAATTTGATCCCGGCCTGCGCAAAAGGCTGGAGTGGGGCGCAGGAATCAATGAGGCGCAGCTTGGCGTTGCGCGCGGGCTGCACGAGGTATTTCGGGAGCGGATCGATGCATTGTTTGCCGAACATGAATTGCTGCTGATGCCGGCGACGCCGGTGGCGCGGCTCGCGGCGGGCGCCGATCATAGCCAGACCCGCCCGCGCATCCTGCGGTACACCACGCCGTTCAGCCTGGGCGGCGTTCCGGTAGTCACGATTCCCTGCGCTTCCGGCGGCATGCAACTGGCTGCAGCGCGAGGGCACGATGAACATCTTTTGCAGGTCGCGGCCAAGATAGGCGCGCGACGGAGCCGTAACGACGAGGGGCTGATCAGGGCTAGATCTGCGACGAGGCCAGCGGACTGAGAACCAGGTTGGTGATGTTGGTGACAATCGGCTCGTAGGCAAAGCGGGAATCGGCGGAAAGCTTTTTCCAGGCCGGGTCGTTGCGAAAGACCTCCCACTTTGCATCCATCTCGGCACCATCGGCGAAGCTGAGCATATAGGTCAGGTTGGGCATGCGCGGGCCGAAGAGGGTGTCGCCGAAGAACACCATGTGAAAGCCGGCGTTGGCGAAGATGTCGAACTCGCCGGAGTGGAACATCTGCACCTTGACGATGTGGTCCTTGTAGCTGGGGCTCTCGTAGGTGCGGAGCTGAAAGATGCGCTTGCCTTTCGGGGGGGGAGTGATGCGCGGCCAGCCCTCGAATGCGGCGAACAGCGAATACTCCACGCGATTGAACGCGGTTGCATTGGCCGGCGCGCTCCAGAAGGGGTCGGCGGCCTGAAGGAACTCTGTATCCCTGGCGAGGCGAAAATCCAGTTGCGCGAGGGCATCGGGCGAAGAGCCGGGGATGAGGACGTAGTAGACGGGCGTTTCGGGGCCTATGTCGACCTGGAAAGCCCCGACGGGGCTCATGCCGAGACGGCCCAACGCAGGGATGAGCGCTTGCGCCAAGTAGGCCTGGGTGAGAGAGGTCTGGTGGCCGGATTCGAGCGTGTAGCGGCGAAGCTGATAGAACTCGCGAGAACCCGAGGGGGCAGGCTGCGGTTTGGTCTCCTGGGCGAATGCCGCGGCAGATGCGGCGAGCGTGGTGGCAATAAATTCGCGACGTTTCAACGTGACCTCCGAAGGAAAACCCAGTGTAGTGCACGAGACGGCGAGCGGCAGCGGATTCGAGGGCAGACGATTGCTTTCGGAGCCGGCTCTACTCTTCTCCGATGTCTTCATTCCACACTTCGGGGTGCTCGTGAATGAAACGCTCGAGCAGATCGCGGCAGTCGCGGTTGTCGAGGTCGATGACTTCGACCCCGTTTTCGCGGAGCCAGTCGAGTCCGCCGGCGAAGGTGCGGCTTTCGCCGACGACCACGGTTGGGATCTGGAATTGCCGGATGAGCCCGCTGCAATACCAGCAGGGGGCGAGCGTGGTGACCATGACCAGGTCGCGATAGCTCTTCTGGCGACCGGCCCGGCGGAATGCGTCGGTTTCGCCGTGAATGCTGGGATCGCCCTGCTGCACGCGGCGATTGCGGCCGCGGCTGACCAGCGCGCCCGCACGGGTAAAAAGCGCAGCGCCGATGGGGATGCCACCTTCGGCCAAACCCTGACGGGCTTCGTCCAGGGCGACGGCCATCATCTTTTCGCAGAGTTCGCGCGCAAGCGGAGATTGGTGTTTCAAGTTGCCCCCGCAGCGATCATACGAGACGGATCCGCGAGCAGGCGCGCCGCTCCGCAGAAACAATTTATCTTAAGAATTGTTAAGCCTCCCAAACTTGCAGCGTCGGGCTCTTCACGTAAAGCCGCTGATTCAAGGTGAGTTGCTGCGGAAGGTTTTGATTTGGCTTCCTTGTGGCGCATTCGATATCGCTGCAATCTGGCTGCATCTTCCTTGACTTCAAGCGCGCTCAAAGATGTAGGTTGGAGTTGTGAGAGACGCTGGATACACGATTCGAAGCATGGCTGAGCGGTGCGGATTGACCGCGCACACGCTGCGGTACTACGAGCGCGTTGGGCTGATCCAGCCGGTGGGCCGGGCGCGCAACGGTCATCGGCGCTACTCAGAGGCTGATGAGGCGTGGATCAATTTTCTGCACTGCATGCGCGCGACGAACATGACGATCCGGCAGATGCAGCGCTATGCTGAATTGCGCGAAATGGGTGACGCCACGTCGCTGGAGCGGCGGAAGATGCTGGAAGACCACCAGGCGGCCATTGCCGCCCGGATCGCTGAATTGCAGCAGGCTCATGGCCTGTTGACACACAAGATCGCGAACTACCGAAAGATCGAGCAGCGCATTCGCGTCGGGGATCCGGCGCTCGCTGAACCGGAAGTGGACTGCACGCTGGCGCCCGCCAGTTAGGACCGCCAGCAAATTTTTGGGATTCTGGGCCGTTCGGAACGGAGCTGTTCTCCGCCCGGGCACAGAGTCAAATCGTCACGCAGGCAAATCCCCGGCTTGCGTTGAATCGACGGAACCGCCCTGGTTCGCATGGCGGCTGCATACGGGCTCCGGCCCGAGGAGGTCACTGTGGCAGACGTATCGGATCTGCACCTCAACCACCCGCAATCGGAATCGGATAAAGCCGGGACCGCTCTTGATCAGCAGGCGCCGGATCTCGATCCGCAGAGGCCGCATGATGGAAGGTTCAGCCGCAGGACGTTTCTGTCGGGTTTGGGCGCGACCGGGCTGATCGCCGGCGCGGCTCCGCTTGCCATTTCTCCGGCCGATGCGCAGGAAGCCGCGGACAGCGCTGCGGTGGAAGGCACAGCCAACGTGACGCTGCGCGTGAACGGGAAGGAGTACCAGCTGAATGGGCTCGACACACGAGCAACTCTGCTCGACACGCTGCGCGAGCGGATTTTTCTGACTGGAACGAAGAAGGGGTGCGATCACGGGCAGTGCGGCGCATGCACGGTGCACGTCAACGGACGCCGCGTGAATAGCTGCCTGACCTTTGCCGTGATGCACGAAGGCGACGAGATCACGACGATCGAGGGAGTCGGCCAGCCGGAAAACCTGCACCCGGTGCAGGCGGCGTTCGTGGAACACGATGGCTACCAGTGCGGGTATTGCACCAGCGGTCAGATCATGAGCGCCGTGGCTTTGCTGAAGGAGCCTATCGGCGAGTCGGATGAAGACATCAAGAGCGCCATGGCCGGCAACATTTGCCGCTGCGGCGCCTACACCTACATTGTTGGCGCGGTGCGCCAGGCGCGGCAGAATTCGCCGAAAGCCTGAGAGGGAGAGAGCCTATGCAGACCTTCCAGTACGTCAAGGCCTCGAATATCGAAAAGGCGCTAAATGCTCCTGGGCACGCGAAGTTCATTGCCGGGGGCACCACGCTGGTCGACCTGATGAAACTGCAGGTGGAGCAGCCCCGGGTCCTGGTGGATATCAACCTGCTGCCGCTGGAAAAGATTGAGAAGCTGCCCGACGGCGGGCTGCGGATCGGCGCGATGGCGCGCAACTCGGACCTGGCCTGGCATCCGATTGTGAAAGAACATTACGCGGTGCTCTCGCAGGCGCTTCTTTCGGGCGCTTCGCCTCAGTTGCGCAATATGGCGACGACCGGGGGAAATTTGATGCAGCGCACGCGGTGTCCTTATTTTCGCGAGCCGAACGCGGGCACGCCGGGCGGATACGGATGCAACAAGCGCACGCCCGGAACCGGTTGCGCGGCGATGAACGGCTACAATCGCTCGCACGCGATTCTCGGGACCAGCGAACACTGCATCGCGACGCATCCCTCGGACATGTGCGTGGCCATGGCGGCTCTGGAAGCCGTGATCCACGTAGAAGGACCGAAAGGCAAGCGAACGATTCCGTTTGGCGAGTTTCACAAGCTACCCGGCGACACACCGCACATCGAGCACGCTCTCGAACCGGGCGAGCTGATCACCTACGTCGATTTGCCCAAGCCAGTGGAGGGTGCGCGCTCGGTTTACCTGAAGCTGCGCGACCGCGCCAGTTATGAATTTGCGCTGGCGTCGGCTGCCGTGGTGGCCAAGGTGGAAGGCGGGCACATCCGGTATGTACGCGTGGCGATGGGCGGCGTGGGAACGAAGCCGTGGCGATCGCACGAAGCCGAAGCGGCGCTGACCGGAAAAACACCCGATGCAGCGAACTTCCGCAAAGCGGCGGAAGCAGCGGTTGCCGGCGCAAAGACGCGGCCTGATAACGCCTTTAAAGCCGAACTGGCTAAACGGTGCCTGGTGCGCGCTTTCAAGTCCGCAACCGCATAGAAACCCATAAGGAGATTCGCATGGCGACGGACACATTTGCTGATGCCAGCGGCATCATCGGAGCTGCGGTACCCCGCATTGATGGGCCGTTGAAGACGACGGGCACAGCGCGCTACGCCGTCGATCACACCTTTCCCGGGCTGGCTCATGGCGTGCCCGTGCAGAGCACGATCGCAAACGGACGCATCCATTCCCTCGATGTGTCCGCGGCTGAGAAGATGCCTGGGGTTGTGCTGGTTCTGCATCACGGCAATATCCAGAACATCTACCGGTTCATTCCCCACCAGGAGGACGGAACCATCAACGAGGGGCGAGCGCCGTTCGAAGACGAGAAGATTTCGTACTGGGGTCAGTATGTGGCGCTGGTTGTTGCGGAAACCCTGGAGCAGGCAAAGGCCGCAGCCAATGCGGTTCACGTGGAGTATGACGCTGTTACCCCCAACGTGCAGACCGATCTCGCAACGGGGTTCACGGGCAAGCGCGAGAGCAGCTGGAAACGCGGCGATCCCGACAGCGCACTCGGTTCCGCGGCGGTCAGCGTGGACTATACCTACTCGACGCCCGTGGAGACGCACAATCCGATGGAAATGCACGGGACCGTTGCGGTATGGAACGGGGATGAGGTGACTCTTTACGAGGGCACGCAGGGCGTCGTCAACCATCGCATCGTGATGTCGGAAGTGTTGGGCGTTCCCCGCGAGAATGTTCGCGTGATTTCGCGCTTCATCGGGTCCGGTTTCGGAGGAAAGCTTTTTCCCTGGCCGCAATCGACACTGGCTGCCGCGGCAGCGCGGCAGCTGAAGCGGCCGGTGAAGGTCAGCGTCGACCGCCGGATGATGTTTTCGAACGTGGGCCATCGCCCGCGCACCGAGCAGCGCATTCGCCTGGGCGCGACACAGGACGGCAAGCTGACTGCAATTCGCCACGATTTTTTGAGCGAAACGTCGATCAATGACGATTTCATGGAGCATTGCGGCGAGCAGACTCCGTTCCTGTACAGCTGTCCGAATCTCGAAGTGTCTGCAGCGCTGGTGCGCCGGAATGTAGGTGCGCCGGCTCCGATGCGCGGGCCCGGCGCGGTGCCGGGACTCTTTGCGCTCGAGTCGGCAATGAACGAACTCGCCGTGAAGCTGAAGATGGACCCGCTTGAATTGCGGATCAAGAACGATGCCGAACGCGATGAAGGCAAGAATCTGCCGTTCTCTTCGCGTCACCTGAAGGAATGTTTTTTGACGGGCGCGGAGAAGATCGGCTGGAAGCAGCGGACTCCGGAAGTGGGCTCGATGCGCAGGAATGGCAAGATCATCGGATGGGGCATGGGCGGGGCATCCTGGTCGGCTGCGCGCATTCCCTGCAATGCCACCGTGGAACTGTGCCCTAACGGGCGAATCTGCGTTCGCTGCGCCACGCAGGACATTGGAACCGGAACTTATACCGTGTTTGCGCAGGTAATCAGTTCCCGGACCGGAGTGCCGCTGGACCGGATCGATGTGTTTCTGGGCGACTCGAATTTGCCCGACGGGCCGACGTCAGGCGGATCGATGGCGACGAGCGCGGTGCTTCCGGCAACAACGCAGGCCGTCAACGAAGCTGTTTCGCGCCTGCTGCACATTGCCGCGATGACCCCGCAATCGCCGTTCCATGGAATGGATCCAGGTACGCTTGCCATGACGAAGGGGCTTATCCATCCCAAGGACCAGGGGCCGCAGGTGGTGGGCACCGCGTATCATGCAGGCACCGACCTGAAAGTGAACGGCGTGCCGTTTGAGGAAGTCATCAAGCTCGCCAACGTGGGCAGCGTGATCGCCGCCGGAAAGACGTTCCCTTCGTTCGAAGATCCGAAGGCAAAAGAATATTCCTTGCACTCGTTCGGCGCGCACTTTGCCGAGGTGGAATGGGAGCCGGACATCGCGCGCCTGCGTGTAAGCAAGATTTTTTCCATTTTCGATTGCGGGCGGATCATCAACAAGAAGGCCGGCGCGAACCAGATTTTGGGAGCGGCGGTGATGGGAGTGGGGATGTCGCTGCTGGAAGGAACGCATTACGAATCGGAGCGCGGCCAGCCGATCAACGGCAGTTTCGCCGATTACCTGGTAGCAACGTGCGCCGATTTGCCCGATCTGGATGTGACGTTCCTTGATTACCCCGATTACATCGTGAATGAATATGGCGCGCGCGGCATTGGCGAGATCGGCATGGCCGGCGTGGCCCCGGCCATCACAGATGCTGTGTATCACGCGACAGGAGTGCGGGTGCGCGACTTACCAGTGCGCATCGAGGATCTGCTGCAATCGAAGATTCTCGAGGCATGATTTGAGAATTGAGCGAGAATAGGTGTGCATGAACGACCTCGAAGGCATCCTGCAGCTTTGGCGCGAATTGGAATCGGCCGGGGCTGACTACGTGCTCGCGACGATTGTGGGCGTCGAGGGCTCGAGCTATCGGAGGCCCGGGACCCACATGCTGCTGGCGCAGGACGGCCGTCGCGCAGGCACCGTGAGCGGCGGATGTCTCGAGGCTGAAGTAGCACGCAAGGCATGGTGGCTGACCGCGGCAGGGCCTGTCATCGAGTCCTACTCGACCGCAGATGACGATGGCGATCGGCCTTACGGTTCGGGTTGCGGAGGCGTGGTTCATCTGCTGCTGGAGCGGAAACAGACTGCTGGACTGCTGCTAGCCGCTCTGGATCTTGCATTCAACGCCCGCGCTGCACTTGGAGTTGCAACGGTGCTGGAAGGTCCGCACATGGGCAGAAGAGCCTTTGCGGGACTGCCCACCGGTAATCTGCCAGCTTCGACCGGCAGTCTCAACGACGTCGGCGATCTGGAGCTTGGTGATCTTGCGGCATCGGCGTTCAAGAACAGCACCGCAGGCGAAACACGAATCGCGTTGAACGGGACCGAAACGCGAGTGTGGGCCAATTGCTGCGCGGCGCGTACCGGTCTTTGGATCTGCAGCGCCGGAGACGATGCAAAGCCGTTGGCGCGCATGGCGCGCGAGCTTGGCTGGTTTGTTGCTGTTCTCGATGGGCGCTCCAACCTGGCCACACCGGCCCGATTCCCGGAAGCGCATGAAGTGCGCGCTGTCTCCATGGAGAACCTGACGGGCGCCTCGCCCCAACTGAACGCGCTTGCCACCGATGCGGTGGTGGTGATGACGCACAGTTTCGAGCAGGACTCGCACTTCCTCGCCGCCGTGCTTGGATTGAAGACAGCACCAGCGTATGTCGGTGTTCTTGGGCCACAGCGCAGAACACGCGAGTTGCTGATCGAAGCGGCGCGGCTGCTCGGCGTGAAGGCAAGCTCGAATCGAATCGACCGTTGGATGGCTGCCATGCATGCGCCGACGGGCCTGGATCTCGGGGCCGACACGCCGGCTGCGATTGCACTCGCCATTCTTGGCGAGATCCAGAAGATCACCGCAGGAGCCACTGCCCTGCCTTTGCGCGACGTGCGGGGAAGCGCGCAACCTGTCGCGTGCCCTCCAACGCACAACCGCGCTGAATAATCTTCACCTGAATCCGGGCGCGGCCGTCGCGCGATCGATTTGAGAACAGTGCCTGCTGTAGAGACCGCCTAGATCCACGCATGAGGATGATCCGCCATTTTTCTCGAGGGCAGATCGAGACGCGCGATTCTCCGTCCATTTGGCCCTCTGCCCCTCAGGACCATACACTTTGAACGAACCGGTTTGTTGACAGGAGTCCTGCATGAAAGCCTTGGTAAAGGCGCGGGCGGAACGCGGGTTGTGGCTTGAAGACATTCCTGAGCCCGCGATGGGTATCAATGACGTCCTGATTCGAGTCCTCCACACGGGGATCTGCGGCACCGACGTTCATATTTACGAATGGGACGAATGGGCGCAGAAAACCATTCCCGTACCTATGGCGATCGGCCATGAATTTGTCGGGGAGATCGTCGCTGTCGGCTCCAACGTGAATGACTTTTTCCCGGGGGACATCGTCAGCGGCGAAGGGCACGTGGTGTGCGGCCGCTGCCGCAATTGCCTGGCGGGAAGACGGCATCTCTGTAGCTCGACGAAGGGCGTCGGCGTGAATCGCCCCGGAGCGTTCGCCGAGCTGATTTCGCTTCCCATGACCAACATCTGGCGTCATCATGCAGGGGTCAAGCTCGATGTCGCCGCCATCTTTGACCCATTTGGTAACGCCGTGCACACTGCGCTCTCCTTCCCGGTGCTCGGAGAGGACGTGCTCATCACCGGCGCGGGGCCCATCGGGATCATGGCGGTCGCTGTCGTGAAGCATGCCGGGGCGCGGCATGTGGTGATCACGGACTTCAATCCCTTCCGGCTCGACCTGGCCCGCAAGATGGGCGCTACGCTGGCTATCAATCCCAGAGAGCTGCCGCTACCCGAAGTGCAGAAGCAGTTGAAAATGACGGAGGGATTCGATGTGGGCCTGGAAATGTCGGGCAGCCCCCAGGCACTGGGCGACATGATCGCCAACATGAGCCATGGCGGCAAGATTGCGCTGCTCGGCATTCCTGCTAAGGAGTCTCAGATGGACTGGCGGCCCGTGATTTTCAACATGATCACGATCAAGGGCATCTACGGGCGGGAGATGTATGAGACCTGGTACAAGATGTCGGTGATGCTGGAGTCCGGCCTGGACATTTCCACGGTGATCACGCACCGCTTCCGCTATGACGAATTCCAGAAGGGATTCGACGCGATGGTCTCGGGCGAGGCCGGGAAAGTCGTTCTGGACTGGAGCAGTCTGAAGTAGGCAACGTTCGGCGTGAAGATCGATGGCGAATGAGGGTCTGCCCGATTCGAGGGCGTAGAATGAGGCCGCTGCCGAATGCATGTTTCGCGCCGGTGCTACGCCGGTTCGAAATCCGCGTGGCAACTTCACTCCACCTCAGGGATGGACCAAGATGAAGCTTTTGATCCGCAACGTTCCCGTTCTTTCCGTCGCTATTCCAGTCTTGATGGGAAGCCTCTGCGCCATGAACCTCCACGCCCAAGCTGCTACAGAAATCGGCGGTCAGAAGATCGTCACGCTCAAGCGATCTGCAACCAGCACCACGAAGCCCGAATTTACATCGGTCACGCTGGCCCCCGGCCGCGGCATGGAACTCATCCAGATCACGGCGAACTTCCCTGGCAAGGGATCCGTTGACGTTCTGGCATCGCCCAGCCTCGCCGAAGCGAAAGAGATGCTCGACGACAAGGACGATGCAAACGGCGATCTCGGCTACCGGCTCGGCTCGGCGTTCCTTGTTCCCTACCCCAATCGCATTCGCGGCAAGCTCTCAGCTGATGGCAAAACGCTGACCACCCAGTGGAAGGGGCATACGATCACGCTACCGGCCAACAATATTGGCAAGAATCCGGGCGCCGAACGGCACGCGATGCACGGTCTCATCCTGAAGGCGAAGACCGACGATGTGCACGTGCACGATGTCCCCGGCGGCCAGTCAGTCACAGGGGTGATCCACGCGGGCGATTTCGGCGGGCACTGGCTGTCGAAGACGGACCTCGATTTCACCATCACACTGACCGCGGACGCGGTTGATTCGGTCGTGGTGGCGCACAACGTGGGCACCGAGGCGGAGCCGATCTCGATCGGCTGGCATCCCTACTTCAACCTGCCTTCGGGCGACCGCGAACAGGTGAAGCTGCATATTCCCGCCGGCATGCAGACGCTGGTCGACAATTACGACAACGTTTTTCCGACAGGCAAGATCGTGCCCGTGACGGGACAGTACGATCTGCGCGCTGCGGGCGGCGTTGCGCTCGACAAGCATTTCTACGACGACAACTGGAGCCATCTCACGTGGCAGAACGGCGCCGTCACGGTTACGGTGATCGATCCGGCTGCCAAGTACGGCGTGAAGATCGAAGGGCTCTCGCCTGAGATCAAGACCATCCAGGCCTACGCGCCGCCCACTGCGAAGTTCGTAGCCGTCGAAGATCAGTTCAACTTCGCCGATCCGTTTGGCAAGGAGTGGGGCTCGATGGACACGGGCATGGTGACGCTGAAGCCCGGGGCCAGCACCCGGTGGCATGTGCGGCTGAAGGTGTTCGTGCCGTAGGCAGCGTGCCTGCATGGAATGACGTGCGGGCGGCAGTCGACGTTGCAGGACGATTCGTGTAGTCCCCGGTCCCAACCGCGAGGAACCGGGGGCAGCCTGAGTGAGTTGTGGGCCGCCGCCGGAAACTCCTAAGGTGTTTGCTGGCTGGCCGATGCTTCGTTGCCGTCGCGTCGAAACTCGAAGAGCAGAAGCCACACGCTCGGGATCGCATGGCCGTTGGCCTGCGCCGGCTTGAATTTCCAGGAACGCGCCGCTTCCTGTGCCACGCGGGCGAAATACTTGCTGGGGCCGGCCGATTGAAATTCAGTGCCCGACACCTGCCCATTCGTGTCGACTGTCGCGCGCACCACCACCTTCACGGTTCCATGAATGGTCTGGCTCGCGCCTTCCGATACGTCAGGCATCACGCGTTTCACCACGGAACCTTTTGCGCTGGGTCCTGGCTTAGAATCCGCCGCGGGAGGCGCAGGTGCTGGAGTGGGAGCCTGCTGGGAATCCGCGCCCGGCGCCTGCGGTTGCGGTTGCACCTGGGCGGTTTTGGTGGAACCGCAGGATTTCATTTGGATCACTCCGATGATCGCCAGCACCAAAATGAAGATTGCGACCACCGGCATGAGCCAGCGCTTTCGGGGTTCTTCCGGCGGTTGCCATGCCGGCCGGGGCTGGGCCAGCGGCGGAGACTGCGTCGCTGGACGGGCTGCCGGCGGCTGAGCAGGTGGAGCGGGAAGAACCGATTTCCGCGACGCGGGTGAGGCCGGCGGGGTCGCGGCCGCTTGTTGCGCAATCGTCTTGCCTTCCAGAAGCGCCTTCACGTCATCCAGCGTGCATCGCTTCGCCGGATCGGACTCGAGACAGCGCCGGGCGATCTCAGCGAAGGGAGCCGGTATGTTGCCGGGCACAACTGGGCTATCACCTCTTGCCTGATTCCATTCCGGCGGGCGCTGCGTGAGTGCCTCGACCAACGTGATACCCAGCGACCATAGGTCTTCGGCCGCCGAGACTGAGTCGCCGTACTCCGGCGCATCGTAGATCCGCGGTGCCGCGACATGCAGACGCGGCTGACCGGCCACTTCGATCTGATCGGATGAAAGCTTCAGGTTCTCGCGAATGACCAGAATGTGCGCGGGCTTCAGATGGCCGTGCACGAACCCTTTCCCATGCAGGTAGCCGAGCGCATCGAGCACCGGAGCGAGCATCTCCCGCGTTTCATCCGCGCTTAGTGCTCGTTCGGGAAGAATCTGTGAGAGCACTTCTTCGGCGTACTCGGTGACGACGTAGCCGATCTGGCCACCGTCGACCTGCGCCTCACCGGCAGCGAGGACAGCCGCCAGGTGCGGGTGCGACAGATTGGGATTGGCGGCCTCACGCGCCGAACCCTGAAACAATCGGATCACTGCCCTCTGCGATCCGCCCAATCCGGTGACGAACAGACCGGTGCCGTTGGAACCTCCCAGCCACTCGAGCAACGGATATTCTCCGTTGATGACGCGGCCAACCCAGTCGCGACCCACTGCTGTACTCATGCACTGCCTTTTCGAAAGAGCCGGCTTGCTGCCGCGTGCCGGGCCCTAGTCTTCGAGCTTCGTCAAGCGAACCGTCTTGCCCGTTCGCGCCGATTCCCTCGCCGCATCCAGAATCTGCATCACGATCACGTTCGTGTCGAGCGCCGAAAGATCTCCCTTCGGCACAATCTCGCCCTTGAGAACTGCGGCCAGGTAATTGAGCGAATTATCCTCCGGCGCATTCAAGGCAGGAGCGGTCGTCGTCTCTTCTTCCGAATCGTGCTGGTGGCGCACCCGCACTTTGTCTCGTCCTACGGTGATCACGTATCCGTTGGCGCCATAGACTTCCATATCCTTGCGGGAGAAAGGCCAGTTCCAGGAACCCATGATGACCGCCTGGGCATGCGGATAGGTCAGCACAATGGTCGAGTCGTCGTCCACCCTGGGATAGATATCGGGCTTGTCATGGGTCACTTCGGCCGTCACGGTGAGCGGTGTCTCGCCGTGCATCAGCCAGGTCATGAGATCGACGCCGTAGCAGCCGAAATCGTACAGCGCGCCCGCGCCGTTCTGTTCGGGATCGGTGAGCCACTTGAGGAACTCGGGCTGCACGTTGATCTCCTTCGGACCCTCGTGCCCGTCGTGGACCACGACCCGGCGAACCGGGCCCAGCTGCCCGTGTTCGAGCTGGTCGTGGGCCTCCTTATTGCTTGCGTACCAGGTTGTCTCGTAGTTCACCAGCACATGGACGTGGTGCTCGCGAGCGACGCGGCGGATCGCCAGCGCGTCGTCGACAGAAATCGTGAGCGGTTTTTCGACCATCGCGCTCACGCCATACTGGGCGGCGATTTCGATGGCGTGCCGGTGTTCTCCGATGGAGGTGTAGACCAGCACGGCCTGCGGATGCACGCGTTCAATCATGTTCGCTTCGCTCTTGAAGAAAAGCGAGTCCGGCAGCGAATACTTTTTTGCATATTTCTCGACCAGCTCCGGATTGGCATCGGCGATGCCGACGAGTTCGACGTCATGTCGTTTAGGGAACTGGGGCAGAAATCCTTCGATATGGCCATGTTCCAGGCCGACAATCGCGACCCGCAGCGGAGCCGTACCGTTCTGGGCGGAGAGCGTTTCAGGTATTGCGGCAAGAAAAGCAAACAGCAAAAGGACAACCAGGCAGGAACCCACAGGCAATCGGCGCATTGGGTATCAACTTCCTCCTCGCGCCGATTCTACTCTGCCGGGCCATGGAAGCCGGGCGGGAAAACTGGCGGCGATTGCGATCCTATCGCTGACGCGGGTGGCTGCCGGCGAAGAATCAAGGGCACTGCGCACCGCGCCGACTCTGTTGCCGGCGTAGGGCGGGCGAGGTACGACTCGACGGTCTTGGAGTTCTCGTGAAAATCACTCGACGCGCGCACATCGCGGAGCGTATATCTTGCCCACCACGCGGTCCGCACCTTGGACCCGGGTGAAAGAGAGATCGACTGCATGCAATACATGATTACCTGGAACGAACGCTCGCAGGGCTCGCCCATCGAGTACGAGA
Source organism: Occallatibacter sp. (assembly GCA_035308825.1). Lineage (GTDB taxonomy): Bacteria > Acidobacteriota > Terriglobia > Terriglobales > Acidobacteriaceae > Telmatobacter. The sequence continues at coordinate 34,050 of DATGFX010000047.1, forward strand.
ACGCACAGAAGCGAATCCTGGAAGTCTTCAACCCATGGAAGGCGCCGGCCAATTTCAAGATTCATTCCTTCGTCATCCGCGTGGGAGACTGGGGCGGATACATGTTGATGGAATGCGATGACCCGCTCCAGGTGCACAAGTTCTGTTCGATGCTGCCTGCATTTTCATTTGAGGCTCGGCCGGTTGTTCCCGTGGCCGACGCGATTCGTGTGGAACTCGAAGCCATGGCCTACCGCGATGGACTGAAGAAGTAGCTGGAGTCCAGTCAGGAGTTCCTTTAGACATTCGCGCGAAGGAATTGGGCTCGTGATGGATCGCGGCCGAAGATGACATCTGGCCGCGATCCGTCGACAAAGATCCGCTTGTGGTTCATCCGACCCAGAGATGGTCACCTTCACCGCCTCGCATTCATCCTCCAAATCCCCGGGGTAAACGCGCCTCACTGCTTTTCGTCCACATAACGTGGCATCGTCGCAGACTCTTTACCGCTGTCCCTGCTGTGGCTACAGGACGCTTGAAACTCCCGGGTCGATGGCGCTCTGTCCGGTCTGCTGGTGGGAAGACGACGGGCAGGAAGATGCCGATGCCGCCGAAGTGCACCACACCGTGAATGGAGCGCTCAGCCTCGAGGAAGCCCGCCAGCACTTCGCCCGCTGCGGGGCCTCCCATCCTCGTTTTCTTCCATATGTTCGGAAACCGGAGGCAACCGAGCAGTAACGTATCTTCCGCGGTGCGGCGGCGAAATCCCGTTCGCCCGGTTTGACCGCCCTAGCAAACCCTCTTACCATTGAAATCAGGAATTTCCCCCGCCAGACGGTGCTGTACCGCCCGGATTGTCAGCACGTTATGGCCGCGGATTTGGCGTCTCGCGCGCCACGGAAGGCACAAGTTGAGTTCAACCGACACTCTCGAAAAAACCTCGCAGCCCGGCACGTCCGAGGACGCAGCGGGCCACGAAGGCCACCATCACGACCACGAACACGCACACGGACCCGTTCTCAATCCCGAATGCACCCGGGAGCTGGTTCTTGACGTCCCGGAAGAAGACGTTTCCAAGGCGTTCCGCCGCGTGGTTCGCAATTATCAGAAGTACGCAAAGCTTCCCGGCTTCCGTCCCGGCAAAGTGCCGGAGTCGGTTGTCCGCCGCAAGTTTGCCACCGAGGTGCGCAAGGAAGTGATCGACGCTCTGCTCCCCGAGCGCTTCAATCGCGGTGTTCAGGAGATGGGTATCCGGCCGGTGGGCCAGCCGCAGGTCACTGAACTTACCGTCGAAGAAGGGCAGCCGCTGCACGTCAAGGCGGTGTTTGAGTACCTCCCGAGCTTCTCGATCGATGGCTACCAGGATGTGACGGTCGAGAAGCCGTCTGACGAAGTCACCTCGGACGAATTTGCGAACGAAATGCAGCAGCTGCGCGAGTCGCGCGCCACGATTGAGCCGGTCGAGGAAGATCGGCCGCTGAAGGATGGCGACTGGGCGCAGATTTCCTACTCAGGCAGCATTGAGAACGAGCCCGACGCGACGCCGGTGGCCGGCGAAGATGCGCTGGTCGAGATTGGCGGCAAGGACACGCTGGAGGCGTTCACCACGGTGCTTCGCGGGGCGAAGACCGGCCAGGAGCTGAAGGCCGAAGTCATCTATCCTGCCGACTACAGCGAGCAAAAGCTGGCGGGAAAGACTGTGGCTTACGGAGTCACCGTAAAGGGAATCAAGAAGCGCACCCTGCCCGTGCTGGATGATGACTTTGCCAAGGAGATGGGCAACTACGAGAACCTCGCCGAGCTGGAAAACCGGATCCGCGAGCACATGGCCACCCGCAAGCGCCGGTCAGTTGAGCACGAGACCAAGGATCGGCTTTTTGCGGCACTCAACGAACGGTTCCAGTTCCCGGTTCCGGAATCGCTGGTCCAGGACCAGATTGACACCCGCCTGGAGCGCGGCTTGCGCGCCTTGGCCGCGCAGGGCATGGAACCGGAGCAGATGCGCAAGCTCGACTTTGGCCGTCTTCGGACCGCCCAGCGGGACAGCGCGGTTGCCGAGGTCAAGACGCAGCTGATTCTGGACCGCATTGCCGATGCGGAGAACGTAACCATCAGCGACGAGGAGGTCGACCAGGAAGTGCAGCTGGCGGCCCTCCAGTCGAGGGAACCTGTTGAAACACTGCGCCAGCGTTTGACTCAGGACGGTGGCCTAGCTAGAATCCGGGAACAAATGAAACGCGAAAAAGCGGCTAGTTTGCTGTATCAGAGGTTACCTGCGTAAGTCTCTGAGACAGTGTATTTTGGCGTGCGCCCTCGAAATGCGGGAAACTGAGAGGGCAGCCAAACAGTGGGGTGCATCGGAGCCCCGTCGGAAAACGGAAAAGGACTCAATGGCATTAGTACCGATGGTGGTGGAGCAGACCAGCCGGGGCGAGCGCGCCTACGACATCTACTCCCGTTTGCTGCGCGATAACATCATTTTTCTCGGCACTCCGATCGACGACCAGATAGCCAACCTCATCGTGGCCCAAATGCTGTTCCTTTCCGGCGAAGATCCGGAGAAGGACGTGCAACTTTACATCAATTCGCCGGGCGGATCGATTACGGCAGGGCTGGCCATATACGACACCATGCAGTTCATTAAGAACAATGTGGTGACCTATTGCATCGGGCAGGCTGCCAGCATGGGCGCTTTCCTGCTGCTCGCCGGAACCAAGGGCAAGCGGTTTGCTTTGCCCAACGCGCGCATCCTCATCCATCAGCCTTCCATGGGGGGCCTCAGCGGCCAGGCGACCGATATTGATATCCATGCCCGCGAAATCCTCCGCATTCGCGAGATTACGAACACCTTGATCGCGACACATACGGGCCAGTCCCTCGAGCGGATTGAGCGGGACGTGGAGCGCGACTTTATCATGAATGCGCAGCAGGCCAAGGAATATGGGATAGTTGACGAGATTATCGACAGGCCGCGCACGTAGCGGCCAGACACGCAATAGTGGCACAATAGCGCTTGGTAGATTGCAGGGGGTAGGTCACACATGAAAACGCGCACGGGACCTGAAGAGGCGCTGCGCTGTTCGTTCTGCCACAAGTCGCAGGACGCCGTAGCCAAATTGATCTCGTCGCCCAGCGACTATCCTCGCGCGTACATCTGCGACGAGTGCGTCGCGGTGTGCAACTCGATCCTCGAAGACGATCGCGGCGAAGCCCATCCGGCAACCGCGGCTGGGCATCTTCCCAAGCCGCAGGAAGTGAAAGGCTTCCTCGATGATTTCGTGATCGGCCAGGACCAGACCAAGAAGAAGCTTGCTGTGGCCGTATACAACCACTACAAGCGCATCCAGATGAATCGCATGCGCAACAACGAAGTGGAACTCGCCAAGTCGAATATTCTTCTCATCGGTCCCACCGGCTCAGGCAAAACCCTGCTCGCGCACACGCTGGCCAAGATGCTGGATGTTCCCTTCGCCATTGTGGACGCGACGACACTCACGGAGGCCGGCTACGTCGGCGAAGATGTCGAGAACATTATCCTCAAGCTGCTGCAGGCCGCCGACGGCGATGTGAACCGCGCGCAGCAGGGGATCATTTACATCGACGAAATCGACAAGATCGGCCGCAAGGACGAGAATCCTTCGATCACCCGCGACGTTTCCGGCGAAGGCGTGCAGCAGGCTCTGCTGAAGATTCTTGAGGGGACTGTGGCGAATGTCCCTCCGCAGGGCGGACGCAAGCATCCGCACCAGGAGTTCACCGCTGTCGACACCACCAACATCCTTTTCATTTGCGGCGGCGCGTTCGTCGGACTCGAGCGCGTGGTCGGCCGCAGAATCGGCAAGAAGGCTCTCGGCTTCAAGACCGTCGATGCAGAAGCGGATGAGGCAACAACCCGTTCGCACCGCGATACGGAATTGCTGCGCAGAACCGAGCCGCAGGATCTCATCAAGTATGGCTTGATCCCCGAGTTCGTTGGCCGTCTGCCTGTCATGGGCGTGCTCGACGAGCTCGATGAAGCCGCACTGATCGACATCCTCACCAAGCCTCGCAATGCCATCCTCAAGCAATATCAGCGGCTGCTCGAGTACGAGAATGTTCGCCTGCACTTCTCGCAGGAAGCCACCGGCGCCATCGCCCGCGAAGCGTTGGCCCGGAAAGTGGGCGCGCGCGGTCTGCGCATGATTCTCGAAGAGCTCATGCTCGATCTCATGTATCATTTGCCTTCGAACAAGAAGGTGCGCGATCTCGAGATCACCAAAGACATGGTGGAACGCCGCGATCTTTCGCTTTGCCTGCTTGAAAAAGCCGGTTGATACGACGCACCTGAAATTCGCGTTCTTTACTGTGGGCCTTGTCTGCTGTTGCAGATAGGGCTCATTTCGCTACGTCCAAACCCGGATCGCTGTACAATCCCAACATGGACGGTGGATTCTTTGCGCTTCCGATGGTTCCCCCACGCGTCCAATAAGGTACTGTTATGACTTCGCCTCGCGAAAAATCCGAGCTTCGCAAGCTTCCCATGATGCCCATCCGCGACATGGTCATCTTCCCCTACATGATGACCCCGTTTGTGGTGGGCCGCCTTTCAAGCGTGCGCGCACTCGAAGAAGCGCTCAACGGCGATCGCAAGATTTTTCTCGCCACCCAGCATGACGCCTCGATTGACGAGCCCAAGGCGAAGGAGATTTACCAGGTCGGAGCCATCTGCAACATCGTGCAGAGCGTGAAGATGCCGGACGGCAATATCAAAGTTCTGGTCGAAGGCGTGGAGCGCGCCAAGTCGGTTGAAGTAAACGATCGGGACGGGTTCTTTGTTGCCACGGTGCGCACCGGCAAAACCGATTTCGAGATGACGCCGGCCGCCGAGCAGCTGATGCAGCGCGTGACCAGCCTCTTCGAGCAGTATGTGAAGCTGCAGCAATCGCTCAATTATGAAACGATCATCGCCGCGGTGCGCATGGACGAGGCCGCCAAGCTCTCCGACACGATTGCCGCCAATCTACAGCTAGGCATTGAAGAGAAGCAGGAACTGCTCGCGATCTTCGATCCGGCGGCGCGTCTTGCCCGCATCGCCGATGTGCTCGACGTGGAAATCGAGAAGCTCGATCTGGATCGCAACATCCAGTCCCGCGTGAAGCGGCAGATGGAGCGCGCGCAGAAAGAGTACTACCTCAACGAGAAGATCAAGGCCATCCAGAAGGAACTGGGCCGCGGCGAAAAAAGTGAGTTCGACGAGCTGCGCAAGAAGATTGAATCGGCCGGCATGCCTAAGGAAGTGCTCGAGAAGGCAATCCAGGAGCTCAAAAAGCTTGAGGCAATGCCGCCCATGTCAGCCGAGTCCACGGTGAGCCGCAACTATATCGACTGGCTTCTCGCCGTGCCGTGGAAGAAGAAATCGAAGGAAACGCGTTCCATTGATTACGCCGAGAAGGTGCTGAATGAGGATCACTACGGCTTGGAGAAAATCAAGGAGCGGATTCTCGAGTTTCTCGCCGTACGCCAGCTGGTCAAGAATCCGAAAGGATCGATTCTTTGTTTCGTCGGACCTCCGGGCGTGGGAAAGACTTCGCTGGGCATGTCAATCGCGAAATCAACCGGCCGCAAATTCGTTCGCCTGTCGCTGGGCGGCATTCGCGATGAAGCCGAGATTCGCGGCCATCGCCGCACCTACATCGGCGCGCTGCCGGGCCAGATCATTCAGCACATGAAGCGCGCGGGCACCAAGAATCCCGTGTTCCTGCTGGATGAAGTTGACAAGATGGCTTCGGATTTCCGGGGCGATCCGGCATCAGCGCTTCTTGAGGTGCTGGATCCGGAGCAGAACACGACGTTCCAGGATCACTATCTCGACGTGGACTACGACCTGTCGCAGGTGCTCTTCGTCGCAACCGCCAACGTGCTGCACACGATTCCGGCTGCGCTGCAGGATCGCATGGAGGTTTTGCGACTGCAGGGATACACGGAGCACGAAAAGCTCGAAATCGCCAAGCAATATCTCGTCAAGAAGCAGCGCGAACAGACCGGCCTGAGCGACAAAAACATTTCTTTCAGCGATGATGCGATTCTGGAAATCATCCGGAGCTATACTCGCGAGGCCGGAGTGCGCAACCTCGAGCGCGAAATCGGCAACGTGTGCCGCAAGGTCGCGCGGCGCGTGGTAAAGAAAGGCGCAAAGCACAAGGAAGAGATCTCGGCTGCCAACGTCAGCGAATTTCTGGGCGTGGTCAAATTCCGCGATTCCGAGGTGCACGAGAAGAGCGAGGTCGGCTTGGTGACGGGTCTCGCCTGGACCGAAGTGGGCGGCAGCATTCTGACTACCGAGGTGCAGGTGCTCGACGGCAAGGGCAAGCTGACCATTACCGGCCAACTGGGCGACGTGATGCAGGAGTCGGCGCAGGCGGCGCTGGCCTACATTCGGAGCAAGGCGCAGGCGCTGGGCCTGACACGCGAGTTCTATCGCAATGTCGACCTGCACCTCCACGTTCCTGAAGGCGCCATTCCCAAAGATGGGCCGTCAGCCGGCATCACCATGGCCACGGCGCTGGCCAGCGCGCTTGCCAAGATCCCCGTGCGGCGCGATGTCGCCATGACGGGCGAGATCACGCTGCGGGGCAAAGTACTCGCGATCGGCGGATTGAAGGAGAAGCTGCTCGCCGCGCTGCGCGCCGGCATCTTCGAAGCGATCCTGCCGCGGGCAAACGAGAAGGATGTTGCGGAACTGCCTGACAACATCAAGAACTCGATGAAGCTGCACTTCGTCGACACGATGGACGAGGTTCTGGCGCTGGCTCTGGAAAGCCCGCTGCCCGGACCAGCGCCGGCTGAAGCGGAAGTGCTGGCGCCTGTCGCGCAGCCTGATGTGGCGAGCGGGCAGGTGGCGCGGCAGTAGTCTTCGCTCATCTCAAACGATCAGGGGCGCAATTCCAGCGAGTTGCGCCCCAAGTTTTTGGGCATGCTGCGTTTTCAGTGCGGACGCTACTGCACGGGCGGCAGTTGTGCGGAGATTGCTTTGGCGGCGTCGCTGCACACGGGGTGACCCCAGCCGCTGGCACTGACTCCCATCGCGAGACCCGAAGCGGGCGTAATGTCGAAGACGATGTTGTCGGGCCGGGCCGAGTCGGGACCCACGCCGCCGGGCACGAAGTCGAGATTCAGCGCGTGCCGCGTGCGCCACGCAATGTTGTGGTCGGCGCAGGAAGAATCGCCGCTCACGCCGAGCGCTCCCACGAGCACGCCTTGCGCGCTGTAAAGGGCGAGACCGCCTCCGAAGACGTTGACGCCGCCGATGCGCCCGCCGACCATGGGATCGTTCTCCTGGCCGAAGTTCGCAGCATCGCCGCCATAAGCCACGCCGGTGTTCACAGGATTGCTGTGCTGGAGTCCATAGAGGCTGCCGCCCGGCTGCACTGCGCTGAAAAGCTGCGCGGTTGAAAGGGACAACTTAGGCAGGCTGAAGGCGTTGGCCGTGTTGGCCTTCTGCGCCGAGATGACGCGGCTGCCCGGCCACTGCGATCCGCGGTCCGCGCCGGTGAACGCGACCGAGCAGACGATGCCGTCGCGATTCACGACCGTGGCCCACATATCGAGGTTGAAGCCGCCGTTGTTCTGGTTGCGCGCCGCACTGAGCGCCGCTTTCAACTGGCTCCAGCCCGGCAGATCTTTACACGCATCGCTGGGTTTTGTCATACATGAACCTCATTGGTGGTGAACCCGAACCTAGCACGGCCTGCGTGAGAGAATCAATTGGAAATTCCGGGGAAGCACGGGATTTGGTGGCGCGCCTTCGAGCAGAATTTCGAGATAGCCCGGATCCAAATCCTCCTCAGACTTTTTCTCAATTGCCATCCTTTTCTTCCCACTCTAGAATCTTCCTCGCGCTTCTTCCCGCACTCAATTAACGCGCTCTCGGAGGTTCGCATGAAGGGCATCATGGTTGCCGCGTTACTCCTGTTCGTATCCGCGGCCGACGCGCAGACGCCGGTCGATGCGAAACCCGTGTCGCTCATTGCGGGACTGAGCGACCTGCATCACCCGGTTTCCACCAGGAATGCGGAAGCGCAGCAGTTCTTCGATCAGGGATTGCGGCTCGTCTATGCCTTCAATCACGAAGAGGCGGCGCGGGCATTTCGGCATGCGGCTGAGCTCGATCCGGCGCTTGCCATGGCGTGGTGGGGCGTAGCGTTGGCGGTCGGTCCCAACTATAACCTGCCTGTCGATCCCGAGCGGGAAAAAATGGCAGTCGAGGCCATCGAGAAAGCGAAGTCGCTGAGCGCCGCGGCTCCCCAGGTGGAGAAGGACTACATCGACGCGCTGGCAAAGCGCTTTTCGGCTGACGCGAATCCCAACTTCCACGAGCTCGACATCGCGTACTCGCAGGCGATGCGCGAGTTGACGAGGAAGTATCCGGACGACCTGGACGCCGCGACACTGTTTGCCGACAGCATGATGAACCTGCACCCGTGGAAGCTGTGGCACGCCGACGGCACACCAGAGGAGGGCACAGAGGAGATCGTTGCGACACTTGAGGGCGTTCTCCGCCGCGATCCGAACCACATTGGAGCGATGCATCTTTACATTCATGCTGTAGAAGCCTCGCCGCATCCTGAGCGTGCGCTGCCTTATGCGGATCGCATCGCGACTCTCGCGCCGGCAGCCGGGCACCTGGTTCACATGCCCGCGCACATTTATGAACGCACCGGCCAATACGATGACGCGCGCGAGCACAATGCCGCCGCGGCGAAGGCCGACGAGGAATATGCTGCCGCGACCGGCGCACAGGGGTTCTACATGATGATGTACTACTCGCACAATCTGCACTTTGGCGCCATTGCCGCGGGGATGCAGGGGCACTGCGCGGAAGCACAGAGCTCCGCGGATCGACTTGCGGCGAATCTTGGGCCGGCGACAAAAGAGATGCCGATGCTGGAACCGTTCCTCGGCATTCCTCTGGCGATCGCCGTGCGCTGCGGCCGATGGGATGATTTGCTATCGATGAGCGAGCCTGCGGCGCGGACTTCCACGCTGAAGGCGTTTTGGCTCTATAGCCGTGGGTCGGCACTCGCGGCACGCGGCAAGGCAGCCGAAGCCGAGGCGCTCCAGAAGCAACTTGCTGCGATTGAAGCGGCGACGCCACGAGACGAGCTGTTCATGCCGCCGGTCGAGAACCATTCGTGGCAGGTGCTGCATATCGCGAATGACGTGCTTGCGGCGCGGATCGCGGCTGCAAGGGGCGACAAGCCGAAAGCGATCGATCTGTTGCGCGATGCAGTCAGTGCGCAGGACCAGCTGTTGTATGACGAGCCACCCGACTGGTACTACCCGGTGCGGGAATCGCTTGGCGGACTGCTGATTCAAAGCGGAGACTTCAAGGCTGCCGAACAGGTTTTTCGGGATGATCTGGAGCGGAACCCGCGCAATCCGCGCTCACTTTTCGGATTGGCGGAAGCTTTGACTGCCCAGAATCGGAAGTATGAAGCCGGCTGGGTGAGGCAGCAGTTTGAGGCGGCGTGGCGCGGGGCGGATATCGAACTCAAGACCGACGAGCTCTAGCTGAAGCGGCGGCACGTGCTGGGCACACCGGCTGCTCCTATATCCTGAAGGGAAGAGCCTGCCGACACTGACGCGCGGCAGGCTGAACTGCTCGACTCATGCGCTACACCGCCCAATTCCTGCTCTCCGCGCTTGCGCCGGCGCAGTTCCCTGCTCCATCCGTGCCCGAGATCGCGTTTCTCGGCCGCTCCAATGTGGGCAAATCGAGCTTGCTGAATGCGCTGGTTGGCGACAAGGCCGCGAAGGTCTCGTCGACACCGGGCCGGACGCGCGCCATTAACTTCTTTCTGCTTTCGGACGAGCGCCAAAGACCGGCGATGCGTTTTGCGGACCTGCCCGGCTACGGCTACGCGAAGATTTCCAGGTCCATTTCGGCAGAATGGCCGAAGTTCATCGAACCCTACCTGGCAGAGCGCGAAACCCTCAGCTTGTGCGTTTGTCTTGTTGACTCGAACATTCCGCCGCAGCCGCGCGACCGCCAGCTCATCGACTGGCTGCGCGCAGAACAGCGCGCCTTTGCGGTTGTGGCAACGAAAGTTGATCGCCTCAGCGGGAATGAGCGCACGCGCAATCTGCAGGCTCTGAAGAAGGGCCTCGAACTCGATGCGATCCTGCCTGTTTCTGGAAAGACCAAGCAGGGCGTGCAGGAACTTTGGCGGCGCATCGAAGCGGCGGCGACAGGCGGCGCTCGCAACGAGGCTCAGCCAGCCTGATCTTTGTCCACAGGGCCAAATCCGATCTGATCGGTAGCTCCTCGAAATGCAATTTCGATCTGACCGCGCACCTTGATCTCGCCTCGCTCCGCCCGGTCGCGAATTTGCTCGGCGAGCCTTGCGCCGAACTCGCGCGTGCTGAGCAAAGCGTGGCCATCATGGCCGAGGCGTCCCATAGTACGGCCCGCGAGGCGAATCCAGCGCCGCGCAACGTGATCCTCCGGCTCGAGACAATCGAGGGCGATGGAGTCGAGCCTAGGCAGCCACACCGCTGGAGCGGTATCGACTCTCCAGGTGACCAGCGCTTCCATGGCCATCGGGTCGCGCTCCGGATCTCCCTTTGCGACGCGATCCCTGCTCTTCGCTGCAGCAATCACACCTTCACGAATCAGGTCCGGCCGAACGCCGCGCTCCACCATCTCGCTCTCGATGGCTTCCAATGCGGCACCGACACACACGGCCACGGTTTCTTTTTTGCGGATTTCGTTTTTAAGGATGCGCAGCGCTTCATCGAGAGACGTGACCAGGAAATTTACGACCCCATCGCGAATCGCCTGCTTTTGCTGGATCGGATCGGCTGTCGCGACAAGACTCGCAGCGCCTGCAACGCTGGCCGCCACTGCCAATGCGCGACCCGGGGAATCCAGTTCGCCGCCCCAGAACAACTGCCCACCAAGGCCAGGCTCGGGCACGTCCTCCACAGCGCGCATCATTGCGGCGTAGAACCTGTAGACCTCGAGACCGAACGGGATCGCAGGCGAAGAATGGAAATCAGGCTGCAAGGGAGCAGTTCTTTCCGCGACTCAGCAGCGCGCTACTGCGCCATCTGGTGCGCCCGGTCCTTCCAGGATTCTTTGCGTACGAACAGAACGAGTTCTCCCGGCTTCACGGAGATTTTCAGCTTCTCGAAGTCCTTCTCTTTGATGCACCCGTCGGTGGCAATCACGCCCGAGCTCATGATGTCCGATACCTTGTACCACATCTCCTGCGGCGTATCCATCGCCTTCGGGCTATCGCAGTTCACGTAGTATTCGGTTGCGTCGTCATAAGTAGAGTGAACGAGCAAATCAACGACGCCCGGCGGAGTCACAATCTGCGTGGTGCCGTCCTCGTTGGCCTTCACCCACTCGCCACGAGGAGTGGCATTGTGATTGACCCACAACAGGACGCCGGCTCCGAGGATGATGCGTCCATTCTTTCCATCGAGAAGGCGGAGACGAATATTGGTTGGGCTCTGCGCCTGCGCCGCGGCGCATATCATCCATATGGAAACCAAGCAGAGCAGACCGCAGGTTCGGCACATCCTCATCTCACTTTTCCTTCCCTGGAAGAGGCCTCGGAATGGGGCGCGATCACCAGGTGGAATAAGGCTGGCCGTCTGATCCGGTATCCTGCGCTCCCGAATGGACATCGTTGATTCCCGAATCCGTCTGATCCACTGACGACAGCGTGTCGCTCGTGTCGGTGACCCAGGTTTCGTTGCTCTGGGTCATGGGATCGACTGGAATGCTCCGAAGGTATCCATTCTGGACCAGATCGTCAAGTGACTGCGGGGCCTTCTGTTTATCCATCGTGTACGCGTCGATGGCGGCGCGCATCACGTGCAGGTCTTCCTTGAGCGCCGCCTCGCGCGCCGACTTGATGGCGGCTGCGAAGCGCGGGACCGCGAGAGTGGCGAGGATCGCAATGATTGCCATCACGATCATCAACTCCATCAGCGTGAATCCCGCTTCGTTTTTGCGCATGCCTCGCATTGCTGTTTCCTACCAGTCTGAGTATTTGGTACCGTCCAGTGCGGTACCGTTCGATTTCGAATAGACGTCGAACACGTTTTGCCCGCCGAACGAATCCGAAGTCGGATCGTCCTGCATCGAGCGTAGACCCCAATCCGTGTTGCCGGTCATGGGATCCACCGGGATCCTGCGCAGGAAGCGTACCTTTTTTCCCTGCACGTCGACGCCTTTGACCAGGGTGTCGAGATCGGGAGGATAGTTCTGGCTCTCGATCTTGGTCTGGAACGCTCCGCGGTCGGCCGCATCCTTGTAGTGGTCGATTGCGTCACGCATCTCCCACAGGTCCCGATGCAGTTCCCGCTCCTTATCGCGTTTCACCTTGAAGCGCATGATGGGGACTGCGGCCGTGGCCAGGATGGAGAGAATCGTGACCGTCACGATCAGCTCGACGAGCGTCAGTCCGTGCTCGGTGCGCTTCCTGGTTGGCCTCGTGGTATTCATCCGCACTGGATCCTACTTCACGGTGATCGTCGTCTGCGCAGGCTGTGCCTGGAGCGCCTGTTGCGCGCTGTTCATGGCCGAGGGGTGCGTGATCGTAATCGGACTGTCACCCGCAGCCTTGGCCTGGAAGCTCAATACGCACACCACGCCCGCGCCACTCACGCCAGGCACTCCCGGCGGGCGTGAGGCATTCAGCACGATGTTCCCCGGTCCGTCGTCGCGATGCACGAGTGCTACCGGCTGGTTTTCACGATTCAGGAAGTCTCCGTCGCTCACGTTCACCAGGGACAATTTTGTCGCGTCGTACTGCACCTGCAAAGGAACAGACGCAATATCGGTGGCTCCGGTGATCACGATTGGAACCTGGAACGTAGCCCCTGCGCTCACCGGCGCGGGGGGTGGCACGAGCGAGAAGCTCATTCGTCCGGGTCCCGGAGGCGTTGCCGGGGGTGCGCTCGGCGGAATCTGGTTCGCATTTCCCTGCGCCGCGGCATTCAGTTGCGCAATCGCCGCGGGTCCAGCCGCCTGCGCGCTCTGGCCGGGCACCGTGCCTGCGTTGGGCTCTGTGACCGCACTCGGCTGTTGCACCGGAGGATTGATGGTCTCGCCGTTCAGGGCGATGTGGCGCAGCTCAATCGTCTGTCCGGTACCGGTGTCGACAGGCCGGAGATTGAGCGGCGTCAGTTCCTGGGTACGCATGATGTGGGGCACCACCAGGAAAACGATCTCATCCTCGGTAATGGTGTGGTCCTTCGATCCGAAGAGATATTTCACCAGCGGAATCGCGCTCAGGCCCGGAATACCCGTCCAACTTACCTGGTCCTGCTTTTGGAGGATGCCGCCCAGGATGCTGGCCTCGCCCTCGCGAAGCCGGATCACCTGCTCGGTGTCGTGCTGGGCAAAGATCGGCTCGGTGACGCCGCTGATCGTGGACTGACCCGCAACCGACGAAACATCGATCTTCATCTTCAGCGTCACTTCCGCGTCGTAGTGGATGGTCGGCGTCATCTCGATGTTCACGCCGACTTCCTGGTATTGAAACTGCGTGTTCACGAGAGAGCTGACCAACGCGGTTGCTGCGCCCGTCTGATAAGAGCCGGTAGCGATGGGAATTTTCTGGCCGATCTTCATGACGGCCTTCTGCTGGTCCGTGGCCCGGATGCGCGGATTCTGGAGAATCCTGGTATTGGAGTCGCTCAGCAGCAAGTTCGCAGTCGCAGCGCCCACGGTGACCGCAAAGTCAGATGAATTCAGATGCGCCAGGTTATAGAGCGTGGGATTCGTGGTCGTCGTTCCCGGAGTACAGTTCGTGCTGCCCGTCGGGCAGGTTGTGCTGTTGCTGGAGTTGGGGGCCTGCAGCTGCACGCCGGCGCTGCTGGGCCAGGCAATGCCCAGCGTGCGCTCCCAGTTCTTGCTGACCTCGAGGACCGCAATGTCGACCACCACTTCGGGCCGCGCCTTGTCGAGGTCGTTCACGATCTTCTGGGCGAGCATCAGCTCGTCCGGCGTGGCTCGCATCACGATGGCATTCTGGCTCTGCACGGGGTAGACGTGGGTATTGGGCAGCAGGTTGCGGATGGCGGTTCCAACGTCGTTGAGATCGTTCTGCTGCCAGGCATTGGTGAGATAAAAGGTCTGCACCGCCTGCTCTTCGAGGGCCGTGCGCTTGGTGCGCGTGTCTGCCGCCACGAAAATCGTGTTCGCAGTGACCGGCCGCCAGAATGTGCCGGAAAGGGTTGTGACGATCTGCAGCGCATCCATCAGCGAGACGTTTTTCAGATCGACTTCGATGCGCTTGCCGGTGTAGTCGGGATCGAACAGCACGTTGATGCCGGCGGCTTTGCCGATGGCCTGGTAGACCATCTTGCTGTCGTTCACCATGTAGAGCGTGAGCGGAGCACTCGAAAGCGGCTTGAGCTCGACTGGCGAGCTGATCGTATCCAGCTCGGCGGCTTCCGATTCGGTTTGAGGCACGCCAGCCTTCGGGCCTTCAGTCCGCTGGCCCAGCGCCGTGTGGATCTTCGCGATTTGCTGCTGCGCGGCCTCATTGGTCGGGTCGATTTCGACGGCACGCAGCAGTTCAGTCAGCGCGCCCTGCTGATCGCCAGCCTGAAGGAGTTGGCCACCTTTTTTGACGTGCACCGCGGAGGCCTGTATCTGGACCCGATAGAGCGCCGTACGATACGTCAGGTCGTTGGGCGCCATCGAATTGGCTTGCTGATAATCCTGGTAGGCAGCGTCGTAGTCTTCGTGCGCTTCGGCTGCCTGGCCGCGCTTGTAGAGAGTCTTTGCCGATTCCGCATGGGCCGCGACACAGGCGATGCCAAAACCGGCGAGCACAGCCAAAACCGTCAGCCGGGAAAGCAGCGCGGAGAAAGAGCGAGAGCGCACACTACTGCGGATTGCGGTTCCGCGTGGCGCCGTCGACCCGCTGCTCTTGCTGGAACGCCGCAGGTCATGGATGCCGCATTCCGCGCAAATTTTTGGAATTGCCAGTTCCATTCGACGAAGCCTCATTCTAACAAAACATTGTTGGAACGCGACTTATTCTCCCATTCCTCTTTTTAAGGGGTCAAACCCGCTGCTCCGGGCGGCCCCGGATTCCGGCCGATGCTACGATGAAACACTGAGGTTATTGCGTCCGTGCCCCGCCAATCCAGCCACGTAGTTGCCCAGCCCGATCGCTCCAGCGCGCAGAAGCCGGCCCGGCCGCGCGACCCTGTGGCTTCCGGCGAGCGGGATGCCGCCCAGAACCGGGCAGCCAGCCATAACTACTTTCTGCTGGAACGGTTTGAGGCCGGCGTAGCCCTGCGCGGGACCGAGGTGAAGTCGATCCGGGAGGGCAAGGCCAACCTCAAGGACTCCTACGGCCTGATCAAGGACGGCGAAGCCTTCTTGCTGAATATGCATATCGGGCCTTATTCGCATGGAAATATCGCCAACCACGACGAGACCCGCACACGTAAGCTCTTGATGCACCGGGACGAAGTACGCAGGCTACAGGCTAAGACGCAGATCAAGGGGCACACGCTCATCCCGACGCGGCTTTATTTCCGCAACGGGCGGGTGAAGGCGGAGCTGGCGCTGGCGAAGGGCAAACAGGACTGGGACAAGCGGGAGACCGAGCGCCGGCGCGAAGCCGACCGCGAGGCCCGCGCCGCGATCAACGCCAACAAGCACCGCATGGGGCGGTGAAGGGAGCTGTCAGCTCTTAGCTGTCAGCTCTCAGCTCTCAGCTCTCAGCTGTTTATGAGGCGCGCAATTCGCTGTGACGGGTCTTAAGAGGCGAGAAGGAAGGTAAAGAAATGATCCCACGCGTTTGCGGGGTTGTGCTGCTTTGTGCCGCTATTCCTGAGTTCAGCGGACGCGGTAATCTGATTTGCACCTGGTAACGCGGCCTGGATGTCGATTTACGCGTTTCTATTCGGACCTGAAACGGCATGGCGGAGAGAGACGATTGGTACACGAGTGTTCTGCTGACGGACTCGCGCAGGCGACTCCAGGAGACGAAGCACCGCCTCCAGAGATCGAGGGAGTCAATCTATTCAGCGAAGGAAGCAATCGAAAGGTGCAAGGCGTCTGTTGATCAGTCGGCGCACTGCATGCAGAAAAGCGATTCCACGGTGAAGCCGCAGGCTGCCCATTTACAGAAGGACATCAAGGATGGGCGCTGAGCCCAGTATGGCCACTGCAATCTGTTCGGCAGAACCAATGTAATCGATCATACCGGTGAGGATTGCGCCCTTCGGCATGCTGGGGACCGAGGCATCGTCCTGCGCATAATTGAACCCACCGCTTTGGCGCAACTCGTGAAGAAACGCGCTCCCGTCTTTCGCCATTCCTGACATGATGACGGTCATGGCTCTGCCGCGTGTTGTCTGGGCTACGGAATTCAGGTAGGTATCGAATGTATCCGGCCAACCTCGCACGATCTTGGCAGGGGCAAGGCAAAACGCGCTGCCATCGATGGTAAGGTCCTGGCCCGGCGGGTTGACGTACACTCGATTCGGTTCAAGGATCAGGCCGTCGACGATCTCTTCAACATGCATCGTGGTGACCCGCGAAAGGATCTCGACCAGCCAGCACGGTGTCTCCTTTCTGCGGTGCGTCAGGACGACGAAGGTCATTCCGGAATCGAACGGCATTGACTGCAGGAACTCGATATACGCCGACAAGGCACCGGCGGAGCCGCACAGGCTCACGATTTTGAATCGAGAAGACATGTTCTCCCTCCGTCACTCGGAGGGGGCGAAAGCCGAGGAGGCCGCCAGCGGGGACATTCCTATCATCTCACCATTCACCTAAGGCGCGGCCGTTGCCGAGACGCCTTGAAGACCGCCTCGGCGAAAGAGCACGTTGGCAGCGAAGTCAATCGGATCAGGAGCAGCATGGCTGTCGAGCAACCCCGATGAGGCATCGTTCGGCGACTTCCACACGCTTCCCAAAGCTTTGAGCGCAGGCAAGCTCATCCTCCATCCCTGGGAGCGGCGCGCCAATGACTCCATACGCGTCATACGCTGCGTCCGTCAGCTCCGAATCTTCGCCGCGTGCGGTAAAGGCAGCTGTCAGCTTTCAGCTCTCAGCTTGTCAGCTGTCAGCCTGGGTTTCGCGAGGTTCCCGGGCTTAGAAATTCTTACTTCCGAGTTGCGGGTGATCCAACCGCGAACTCGATTTTCCGTTTGATGCCGGGAGTGTTGGCTACTAAAGGTCTTCTTCCCGTAGCACGGAACGCGTGGGGTCGCGGGGGTCTACGTGGACTTTGACGGTCTCACCCTTGTAGGAATTTGCCCAGACTTGAGCGTCATCCTTGTTGCCAAACCTGCGGCTGTAGTCGCCCATCTGCTGCTCAGGATTGCGATAGAGATAGGTTAGCGTCGCGAGGTAGCTGGGATAGCGAGCGTCGTCGGTCACATCAGCGACACTCACAATGTCAATGTTGGCTGAGACTGTTGGCCACCTACGGCCACGAGTGCGCTTAATCCACGTGCCCAAGATCGCCCGGAAGATCGCCACGAGCATGACAATCCCGATGAACAGCGAGATCAGGATGGCATCGAAACGAGTGAGTGGGCGCCCACCGCGCAAGAAGAGCATGTCAGCGATGACTGTCCCTGTGAGGCATCCAGATGAAGCCATGTCTTCAGCATAACGGGCGTCGTGGTCGGGTCGTGGCCAACCCTTCCTTTTCCGATCGGTTAAGGAAGGGTTGGCGGTGACTGGACCAGAACGGAGAAGTGTACCTCGGCCGCACGAACCTTCCCGGTTCGCGTTTCGATCACAATCTGCGTGTTCGCATCAGATGCCGGATCATAACCACACCCTTCAATTAGGTCCGGTGTCACGGTTGTAAACGTGAAGCCATCAAGAGCGAATCGCACTTGCCACACAATTCCCATGTTCCAAGCGGTTATTCGGGTGAAGTCTGCAAACAGCAGAAACTGATGCTGCGGAACAGGGCGAGCGTACGTTATCGGGAGCATTGGAACGATCTGCCAATCGCTAGGCCGGCGCGAGTTCACAAAATAAGCTTGACCGGCAGAGATCACACACACGCATCGGGTCTGGCGTGCTTAGGATTTTGTTGATCGCTGGCGGAGAACCATATCCTCCGGCGAATACGCCGATCGATTCCTCACTCCGTTGCGGACTGAATCTGATCCAGAGGCCATCTCGTTCCGGCCTTTTTTCAGGGGGCGGAAAGTAATGGATTGGTAGCTCGCCTTCCCCTGACCCTGACATTTCTGGAGGTTCGGCAATTACGTATCCATGCGGGAACTGCAAATCAGACTCGAACATGTCTGAACCAATGCTACCGGACAAGAATGCGTTGGTTCTAGTCGTCGGCAACTCGGAGCCTAACGGCGAAAATCCGGCAAAGTTCCGAGTTGCCGGTGATACTCCCGCGATACGAGTGGAACCCCAGACCGACTGCTAAAATTGGGACGCCTTGGCTACATTACTCGAGCTCAACTATCGACGTTCCCACTTGGTTGCTCGTGGTTTGCTGTTGTTACTTGGACTCTCAACGGTCGGAGCAATATCTTCTTGCGACGGTGCGCAGCACGTCGCAACGCCACAGCCCATGAAAGTCGATGTCGCTCCGGGTGCTGTCATCGTTGACATACTGGGAGCCGGTCGTCCCGAGCACTATTGGCAGTATCAAGTGGAACCCAGCGCCGGGGTAGTACGGACCGTGCTTAAGACTGAATTCAAAGACTACACCGAGGAGAGACTACCGACGACGTATCAACAACCAGCGGGCGCAGGTGCATGCACAGAGCACAAATCGGTACCGTCCCCGAATGGAAGATTTATTGCACAATGCGAGGCAGATGGCCTCCAAATCAATTACCGATTGACATCGACAATCGCCTACACTTGGAAATCCCGGAGAGATATCCGAGGTATCGCCTGGTCTCCGAATTCCCGCTCTCTTGCAGTGCTGAGCACCTCCGAGCGCCTTGGAAAAACACCAATCGAGTTGCTCTCCGCACTGTCCGGGCACCCAGTGCCTCACAACACCGTGTTTTTGAGCTTCATTGATTTTGAAATGTCGAGTGTGACCGAATATCGAATCCAAGAGAATGTCGTGTCTGCGTTCTGCAGAATTCTGGATTGGTCTCAGTAGTACAGACTCCGGCTGGACCCGATCGCGGAAAATCCTATGTACGGGGCTTCGCAGGGGGCACCGAGCTAGAGATTCGGGTCGATCCGAATAACCCCACTCGATCCTGTCCACGCAGCATCTAGCGTTGCTCCCTTTGCCCATTTTTACTTCAACGGAAATCTGGCTCGGTGGTTGAGTGGTCGGCTACTCTTCCCTATGCCGGATCTTCGCCCCCGAATCGCCAATGAAATAATAGCCGTATGCGCACCGCACTTTCTTTTGCTCCACTTGCCGGAATCGATACTGAACTCCTCGTCGTTCTCGCCGCCGATACGCAGACCGCGAAGGGGCGCGATGCCAAGCCGCAGCCCGCGCTGCTGACCGATGACGAAACCGTCCGGGCCGCGGCATCGCAGGTGCTGGCGAGCGGTGAATTCAAGGCGGCATCGAACGAGCCCCTGTTGCTGCACGCTCCGGCAGGGCTCAAGGCCCGGCGGCTGCTGATCGTGGGACTCGGCAAGCAAGCCAAGGCCACGGTGCACAACGTCCGCAACGCCGCGGGAACCGCCGTCCGCTTTGCAAAGCCGCGCGGGATCCGCGAACTGGTTTTTGCGCTTCCAGTCGCGGGAACTCTGCCGGTATCGGCGAGCGTCCGCGCCGCCGTGGAAGGCGCATTCGTCGGCGATTTCGATCCCGACACTTACCGCAGCGACCGCAAGGACCAGAGCATCCAGTCGTTCATCCTGGCAGCGCGCGAGACTTCGGATCAGGAGCGGTGCAACGCCGCGTTCGCGGAAGGCGTGATTGTAGGCGAAAGCCAGAACTTTACCCGCTCGCTGGTCAACGAGCCAGGGAACAAGCTGACGCCGACGATTCTGGGCGAGCGCGCAGCCGCGATGGCGCGCGAAGTCGGCCTGCAATGGGCGGTCTACTCCACCGAGAAGCTGCACGAGCTGAAGATGGGCGCGTTCTGGAGCGTCTCGCAGGGTTCTGCGGAACCACCGGCTCTGATCGTGCTCCGCTACGAGCCGCAGGGCGTTGCGGATGGTCCGACACTGGGCCTGGTGGGCAAAGGCATCACCTTCGATACCGGCGGCATCTCGATCAAACCGGCAGACAAGATGGAACTGATGAAGTACGACATGGCGGGCGGCGCAGCGATGCTGGGTGCCATGCGCGCGATTGCGTTGCTGAAGCCCAGGGTGCGCGTGCTGTGCGTGGTATGCGCGGCGGAAAACATGCCCGACGGCAAGGCGCAGAAGCCCGGCGACCTGCAGACGGCCATGTCGGGCAAGACCATCGAGATCATCAACACGGATGCGGAAGGGCGGCTGGTGCTGGCCGACGGCATCACGTTCGCGCGCCAGCTCGGGGCCACTCACCTGATCGATGCGGCGACGCTGACTGGAGCGATCGGCGTGGCGCTGGGCTACTACAATGGCGGCGCCTTCGCCAACGATGACGCCACGTATGAGAAGTTCAATGCGGCTCTTGCGGTTTCAGGCGAGAAGTTCTGGCGGATGCCTCTCGGCGACGAGTACGCCGACATGATCAAGTCGGACATCGGCGACATCAAGAACACCGGCGGACGCCCGGGCGGAGCGATCACCGCGGCCGAGTTTCTGCACGCATTCGCTGAAGATGCACCGTGGATCCACCTCGACATCGCCAGCCTGGCCTGGATCGAGGACTCGCGCCCCTACATCGCCAAAGGGCCGAGCGGAGTCGCGGTGCGGTCGGTGCTGGAATGGGTGCGGAGCTACCAGTGAGGAAGACGGGTTTCAGCTCTCAGCTATTAGCTATTACCATTCGGCTTTTAGCTGACGGCTGAGGGCTGACAGCTGATAGCTGGCTTTTCACACGCCGACGATGTTGCCCTCGTCGTCCACGTCAATCTCAAGAGCTCGCGGATGGCTGGGCAGGCCCGGCATGAGCATCATGTTGCCGGCGACGGCCACCACGAATCCCGCGCCTGCCGAAAGCGAAACATCGGTGACACGGAGCTTCCAATCTCGCGGCGCGCCCATCTTCTTTGGATCGTCGGTGAGCGAGTACTGGGTCTTGGCAATGCACACGGGGAGCTTCCCGAATCCCCACTCGGAGAACCGTTCCAGCCTGGCACGCGCCGCATCGCTGAAGACAACGCCCTCGGCCCCGTAGACCGTCGTCGCGACGGTGTTGATCTTTTCCTCGAGCGATTTTTCGAGCGAATACAGCGGTTCGATTTCGGCTTCGCCATTCGTCTCGATCGCCGCCATCACGCTATGCGCAAGGGCGATCGATCCCACGCCGCCTTTGGTGAACGCCTCGGTGATTGCGCATGCCACTCCCAATCGATGGCATTCGGCTGCAATCGCATCGAGTTCCGGGCGGGTGTCAGCCGGAAAATGATTGATGGCGACGATGACCGGCACATGATAGCCGCAGAGCGTGCGTACATGGTGCTCGAGATTCGCAAAGCCGGCTTCGAGATTGCCCTCGCCCTGCGCCTTCAGGCTCTGCACGCTGGCTACCAGAACGGCCGCCGCCGGCTGGACGCCGGACGTGCGCATGACGATGTCGAAGTACTTCTCTGCGCCGAGATCGGCAGCGAAGCCGCACTCGTTGACAACGAAGTCTGCGAGGCGAACGCCCATCTTTTGGCAGAGGACGGAGCTTGTTCCGTGCGCGATATTCGCAAACGGGCCGATGTGAACGAGGGCAGGCGTGCCTTCGGTGGTCTGGACAAGGTTGGGCAGAATCGCTTCGTTGAGCAGGGCCATCATGGCGCCGGTTGCGCCGACATCACCCGCCGTTACGGGGCGCCCCTTGCGCGAGACGCCGACGACAATCGCGCTCAGCCTGCGCCTCAGATCCTTGCGGCTGGTCGCCAGGCCGAGGATCGCCATGATTTCTGACGCCGCCGTAATGACGAAGCTCGTCTCGCGATTCGCGCCGTCGCCCTTCGATCCAACTGAGACAGTTACATGGCGCAGCGCCCGGTCATTCATATCCATGGCGCGCGGCCACGTGATCTGCGCGGGATCGAGATCGAGTGCGTTGCCGAAGAAGAGGTGCGAATCCACCATGGCGGCCAGCAGGTTGTGCGCCGCAGTGATGGCATGGAAGTCGCCGTGAAAATGCAGATTGATTTGCCGGCTCGGTTCCACCTGCGACAAGCCGCCGCCGGCCGCGCCGCCTTTCATGCCGAAGACGGGCCCGAGGGAAGGCTCGCGCGAGGTGACGATCGCTTTCTTTCCGATGTGCTCGAGGCCCTGCGCAAGCCCGATGGAAACCACGGTTTTGCCTTCGCCTGAAGTGGTGGGCGTGGTCGCCGTGACCAGGATCAGCTTGCCCCGCACAGGAAACACCGGATTCTTGAGCAGTTCAAGGTTCAGCTTGGCGCCATGGGCGCCGATCGTCTCGTACTCGCCGGGCAACAATCGCAGCTTCTGGGCAATCTCCTGAATGGGCAGGAGTGCAGGAACGGTAAGCGTGGAGTTCGTCATAGGCCTAACCGTGGAGCACTATACGCCCGCACGACATGGCCGAATGTGATGCAGGTTACACTCTGCACCGATCGGATTTTGCGGACTGAAAGCCGGTGAGAGGTTTTTGCTGAAAGCTGCCTTCACATTGCTTCCGGGCTCTCGATGCCGAGCCACCCGAGAACCGTGACCAGTTCGCGCAGAACGACGGCGGCGGTGGCGAGGAGAAACGTTTTCCGCGCCGGGTCTTCCTCGGTGAGGATGTGGTGGTGATGATAGAAGTTGGAGAACTCCTGCGCCAGCTGGAAGGCATGCTTGGCGAGGTGGGCCGGCTCTGAGGTGGCAATGCACTGCTCGAGCATCGCGGTGCGCCGCCCCGCGCGCAGCCACAGCGCCCAGATATCCTCGTTCTCTTCGCCGGAGAGATAGGCGGCGAGAGGGCTTTCCTCAGGGGCAAATGCCCCATTATTCTCCTCCGCCGGCATGGCACGACTGAAGTCGCGCCCCTTCAAATCTCCGGAAAGCTTCGCGAAGTCGGCAAGGACGGCCTCGGACGTAATGTTGCCCTTGCGAAAAATGTTGCGGATGCGCACGGCCGCGTACTGGCAATAGGGCCCGGTCTCGCCCTCGAAGCTGAGCGCATCTTTGAAGTCGAAGGCGATGACCGAATTGCGCGTGTACTTCAGCATGAAGTAGCGCAGGGCGCCGATGGCGATCTGCCCGGCGATCTTCTGCCGTTCTGCTTCGTCACGGCCCGTGTGACGCGCGTCCACTTCAGAGCGGGTCGCGGCAATGAGCTTGTCGATGAGGTCGTCGGCTTTGACGCCGAATCCCTTACGGCCGCTGACTTCGATATAGGGACGCCCTCGATCCTCCTCGGGAACGTCATACCCCAGCTCCTGGGCACAGCGAGGCGTGAGCGCCACCATCTCGTAGCTGAAATGCGTGTAGTGATCTGCCTCTGCCGTATGCCCCATGCCGCGCAACGCCTGGATCACGTTGGCCTGCGGATCGCTCTGCCGGGAGTCAATCACGTTGTAGATCGCCTGCGCGCCGCCGAAGTGCGGATGGGGCTCCTCGCCCTTCTCGGCAGAGATCCAGCACTCGTGGTCGGGATAGCGGAAGAAGCGCTTGTAGCCGAAGTCGCGCCCGAGCAGCCCGAACTTCCAGAGGTGGTAGGCGATGTCTTTGCCGACGTAGGTGACGGTGCCGTTGGAGCGAACGATGACCTTGGCGTCTTCGTCGATCTCGCCTTCGGCGACCGACTCAGCGCCAGGGCGGCGCATGACCCAACAGCCCTTGTTCTTGCCCTCGCTCTCGAAGTAGAGGACGCCGGTCTGCTTCAACTGTTCGAATGCCAGCGCCCAGAAATTGAGGTGCAGGATCTCGCTCTCGCGGGGCAGAAAATCGTATTCGATGCCCAGGCGCAGCATGGTTTCGAGGTGGCGGCGGAGGACAGCGGTCGAAATGAGGTCGGCGATTTCGGCGGTGTCGTTGCCGCCATGCTCGATTTCGTGCAGCGTTTTGTATCTGACCTTCTTGCGCACTACTTTCTCGTCGTCGGACCCTTGGTCGTACCACTGCGAGGTGCGTGCATAGAGATCCCAGCAGAGGTAGTCGATTGCGTCTTCAAACCGACCGCTCTCTTTGAATCGCCGCTCGCAATCGGCAATCAGCGCGCGCACGTCTGCCGGCGACTTTTTTTCGAGATGCAGGAATCCCACCACCACATCGGCCACCTGCACGCCGGTGTTGTCGATGTAGTTCTGGATGGTGACTTGCTGTCCTGCCGCGCGCAGAAGGCGCACAAACGTGTCACCGAGAATGGCATTGCGGAGGTGACCGATGTGCGCTGCCTTGTTGGGATTGATGCTGGTGTGCTCGACGAGCGAGTGGATGCCTGCTGAGAGCGGGCCGCCTTCGGCACGTACGACGAACCCGGTTGCCAATGCACGGTCGAGCCTTGCGTTGATGTAGCCGGCGCCGGCTACCTCGAACCCAGCGAATCCATCGAGCCCTGTCAGCTCCGCCACGATCTCCTGCGCGATGACGCGCGGCGCTTTGCGAAGCGTTTTGGCCAGCTGCAGCGCGATGGGAGTAGCCATCTCGCCGAATTTCAGGTCGGGCGGCGTTTCCACCGGGATCGAATCGGGCGAGAGATCGTATTTGGCTTTCAGCACATCGGCCAGACGCGCTTCCAGCTTGTTTTTCAGTTCCAGGTACACTGAGGAGGGCCTCGAAAATGCTTGATTTTCAAGGTGATTTTAACAGAGCGAGATGCGGCGCCGCGTTTGACGCACACCAGACCGCACCCTAAGATTGGAAGTAGATTGCTGCACGATTTCCCGCCTGCCGTCCTGGGGAAAATGGAAAGCAACGCTCACCGATGAACGAATCCACATCACCCTCCGAGCGCTTTTATCTCACCACGCCCATCTACTACGTGAATGCGCGGCCGCACCTGGGCCATGCCTACTCGACGATCGTGTGCGACGCGATCGCCCGGCGCAAGCGCGCGCTCGGCATCGACACCTGGTTCCTGACCGGCACCGACGAGCACGGGCAGAAGATCGAGCGCAGCGCCAGGCAGGCTGGGCGCACGCCCCAGGAGTTCGCCGATAGCATCGCGGCTGAGTTTCGCGGCCTGTGGGACCGACTCGGCCTTACCTACGACGACTTCATCCGCACCACGGAGCCCCGGCATATTCGCGGCGTGCAAAAGCTGATCACGACTCTTCAGGAGCGCGGATTCATTTACAAGGGCTCCTACACGGGCCAGTACTGCGTCTCGGACGAGGCGTGGGTGGACGTGCCGCCGGGCGCTCCGTGCCCCGACTGCGGCCGCATCACCGAAACGGTGAGCGAAGAGAACTACTTTTTCAAGCTCTCGGCGTTCGAACGCAAGCTGCTCGAGTTCTACGAAGCGAATCCCGGATTCATGCAGCCCGAGTCGACGCGGCGCGAGGTGATCTCGTTTGTGCGCAGCGGGCTCAAGGACCTCTCGATCAGCCGCAGCAGCTTCGCCTGGGGCGTTCCGGTGCCCGGCGATGAGAAGCACGTCGTCTATGTGTGGCTCGATGCGCTGGCGAACTACATCACGGCGCTTGGGTATGGCTCGGACGATCCGGCTGACAAGGCGCGCTTCGAAAAGTTCTGGCCCGCCGATATTCATCTCATCGGCAAAGAGATCAGCCGCTTCCATTGCGTCTACTGGCCTGCGTTTCTGATGGCAGCGGGCATTCCGGTGCCGCGCTCGGTCCGCGCCAATGGGTGGCTGCTCTTCGATCAGGGCAAGATGTCGAAGTCGCGGGGCAACATCGTGCGGGCAGAAACGGTGCAGGAAGTTCTCGGCGCCGATGCGTTGCGCTACTTCCTGCTGCGCGAGATTCCCTTCGGGCAGGATGGCAACTTTTCGTTCGACGCGCTGGTGCAGCGCTACAACGGCGATCTCGCCAACGGCTACGGCAACCTGGTGAGCCGCGTAGTGAACATGGTGCACAAGTATTTCGGCGGGGTGGTGCCCGATCCCGGCTCGGAGACGACAGCCGAGTCGGCCCTGCGCGCGTCGGCGGAAGGAGCTATCGCCGAGTTCGGCGCGAAGTTCGATGAGTTGAATTTCTTTGATGCACTGAAGGGCCTTTGGCTACTGGTCGCGGAGACCGACGGCTATCTCACTGCGAATGCGCCGTGGAAGAAGCCCGCCGATCGCTCCGATGAGGACCATAAGCAGTTGCAAGCGCATGTGCTGGCAACTGCGGCGGAGGCCATCCGCATCATAACCGCTCTGGTTTACCCGATCCTGCCTGACGCATCGGCGAAGGTCTGGCGCCAGCTGGGACAGGGAGATCTCCAGGACGCAGCCCGGCAATCGTTCCTGAAGGATCTCGCGTGGGGTGGATTGAAAGCGGGAACGCAATTCAGCGAGCCGGCGCCATTGTTTCCGCGCGCGGAAAAGGACGCGATCGATCGTATGCAGAATCTTGAAGACGAAAACAACCGCAGTGCTGTCGAGGCCGCCAGCAAGGACGAGCCCGCAAGGCCTGCTCCGCCGACGGTTGCGCCCTCCGTAGCGCCTGTCAGGGAAAAAGACGATGCCGCGGCAAAGGACCAGGAAGCGCTCACTCCGACCACCGTGGTTTCGCATGACACGGAGAAGCCCGTGGAGACCACCAAGGTGAATCATGTTCCGCCCGATTTGACCAGCAGCCGCCTGAGCAGCACACCAAGCGCCGCCCCGACCGCCGCGCCTAGCGGATCGGCCACGGAGGCTCAGCCAAAGTCGGCGGCACCGGCACAGGACGAGCATATTTCGATCGACGACTTTGCGAAGGTTGATCTGCGCGTGGCCCAGGTGCTGGTTGCGGAGCGCATCCCGAAAGCCGACAAGCTGCTGCGTCTTGAAATCGATCTCGGTTACGAGAAGCGCCAGATCCTTGCCGGCATCGCGCAACACTACGAGCCCGAAAAGCTCATCGGGCGCAAAATCGTGATCGTCGCAAACCTCGCTCCGCGGAAGATGCGCGGCCTCGAATCGAACGGCATGCTGCTCGCAGCCTCGCTGCCACCCGACGGCGCGCCCGTGCTGGCGGGATTCCTTGAGGATGTGCCGCTGGGCGCGCGGCTGAAGTAGTCTGGTCGACCTGGCCGGGATCGGAGATGCGCCGGCACCGGCTTGAGCCCATCCAATCACCTCCCGGAGCTCCATAAGCCGAAGGATGCTTGCGCGCGACTGCTCCGCTAGAATGAAGGCAAGTTCGAATCTTAGCGCGCACGCTCGAGACTGCTGCTTTGCTGATCGACTCCCACGCCCATCTTGACAGCGCTCGCTACAACGACGACCGCGGCGAAATGCTCGTCCGCGCCGCCGAGGCGGGCATTGGCGCCGTGCTGTCGATCGGAATCGGCGAAGGACCGGCCGAGATGCACCAGGCACGGGATCTCTGCCGGGCATTCAACGGGTCAAGGAGGCAGGGGGCCGGGATGCCGCGCCTGTTTGCCAGCGCAGGCATTTATCCGCACTCGACGACCGAGGCCGATGACGCCGCTCTCGCGAAGCTCGATCGCCTGCTCGTGGAGCCCGAAGTGATCGCCTGCGGCGAGATCGGGTTGGACTACTATCACGAAGGCGCGCCTCAAGATCTGCAGCGGGAAAAGCTCATTGCTCAGCTTGAAATTGCTGCGGCCCGCAAACGCCCCATTCTGATCCACTGCCGCGGGTCCAACGAATCGGCGGATGCCTGGAACGATCTTTTTCCCATCCTCGAAGAGCATTGGAGGCCGACGGGTCTCGGCGGCATCATGCATTGCTTCGGCGGCGGTTGGGAGCAGGCGCAGCGCTCCCTCGACCTGGGATTCCTGGTCTCGTTCGCGGGCAACCTGACCTATCCCAAGGCGCAGCCGCTGCGCGATGTCGCGGTGCGTGTGCCAATTGAATCGCTGCTGGTCGAGACCGATGCCCCCTGGCTCACTCCCATGCCCGACCGCGGCAAGCGCAACGAGCCTGCCTATGTTGCGCGGACGGCTGCCGTGCTCGCCGAGGTGAAGGGCGTCGACCCGGACATGATTGCCGACGCTACCACCAAGAATTTCGCCCGGCTTTTCCAACTTCCCCTCGGCCAGTAGTGTGAACCGCCCCGAGCATGGGAAACTGGTAGAGTGCACGGGCATGCGGGCGGCCGGCCCGCTCCAACGCAAGTCGAGGAGAACGGAATTCCATGGCCCAGGACAACTCATTCGACATCGTCAGCAAGGTGGACATGCAGGAGGTCCGCAACGCGATCGACCAGGCGCTCAAAGAGATCCGCCAGCGCTTCGATCTCAAGGACTCCCACTCCGAGATCAACCTGACCACCAACACCGAGATTCAGCTTGCCTCTGCCAACGAGTACAAGCTGGAGGCGATCAAGGAGATTCTCGGGCAGAAACTGGTGAAACGCGGCGTGTCGCTGAAGAATCTGACGTATGGCAAAGTCGAGCCGGCGGCGGGGCAGAGCGTGCGCCAGAAGATCTCGCTGCAGCAGGGTATTCCGGCCGAAAAGGCCAAGGAAATCGTGCGCATCGTCAAGGATTCGAAAAAGAAGGTCCAGGCCAGTATCCAGGGCGATACTGTGAGGGTGGCGGGCAAAGACCGGGACGATTTGCAGGCCATCATTGCGACCCTGAGGGGCAGGGATCTGGGGGTTGACTTACAATTTACGAATTACCGGACAAACTAGGGCTACCGCTCGGATTTCGGCGACTCAATGCGCGCTAATCCGCAAAGACACAAAAAAAGCGAGAACCTCGACACCTTGAGCACCTTGGCCATAGCGACGGCGAGAGAAGTTTTTGACCTGCTGAGGGAAGACCTCGTCGCCATTGAGCAGGAACTCGGTCGCGACGCGGCGTCTAGCGTCAGCACCATCACCGAGATCGCCGAATACCTGCGCGAGGGCGGGGGCAAGCGCATCCGGCCGTCCCTGCTGCTGCTGGCAGCCCACCTGCTCGGCTATTCCGGCCCCAGCGCGATCCGGCTGGGCGCCGTGGTGGAGATGGTTCATACCGCAACCCTGGTTCACGACGACATCATCGACGGGGCTGACATGCGCCGCGGCCGCCCCTCCCCCAACACCACCTGGGGCAACGAGAAGTGCGTACTAGCCGGCGACTGGCTTTACATGCAGGCGTTCCGCGTGGCTCTCGAGGAACGGAATCTCAGGGTGCTCGACCTGCTGATCGGGCTTACGCAGCAGATGGTCGAGGGCGAACTGCTGCAGATTCAGAAGCTTGGCAAAGCTGTTTCGGAGGCCGAGTACTACGACCTCATCTTTCGCAAGACGGCGTGCCTGTTTTCTGTCTCGATGCGGCTGGGCGCGGTGCTGGCCGGGGCCACCGAGGCCCAGGAAACGAGTCTCGCCACCTATGGCCGCTCCGTGGGGCTGGCCTTCCAGATTGTCGATGACGTGCTGGATCTGACCGCGACCGAGGAAGTGCTGGGCAAGCCGGTGGCCAGCGATCTGCGCGAAGGCAAAGCGACGCTGGCGGTGATTCACTCGTTCGACCACGGCATCGCCCGCGACCGCCAGACGATCCAGCGGGTGCTCGACGATCGCAGTTTTGAAAATGTGAGCCGCGAGACCATCCGCGAGATTCTCGAGCGCAACGACTCGGTCGATTACGCGATGGCACTCGCGGATCGCTACGCCGAGCAGGCCCGGCAGGCGCTCGCACCGCTGCCCGATTCCGATTTCAAGCGCGCCCTGCTTTGGGTTCCCGACTTCGTGGTCGCCCGCGAAAAATAAACGCGACAAGGGACAGTTTCTTCCCTGCAGCCTTAGCCTCCAGGTCCCTGTTCCCTGCTCTTTACGATCTACTCAGGAGGTTTCCCCGATGCCCAAGGTATGGGCCAAGGTGGATCGCTACTTCAGCGATCAGCTTCTTCCGGCCGATTCCGCGCTCGAAGCCGTGATGGCCGCCAATCGCGAGGCTGATCTGCCCGCCATCGACGTGACGCCGCTCCAGGGCAAATTCCTCGAGCTTCTGGTGCGCGTGAGCGGAGCCCGCAAAGTGCTCGAACTAGGAACCCTGGGCGGCTACAGCACAATCTGGCTCGCCCGCGGGTTGGCGGCCGGCGGCAGGGTGGTGACGCTGGAACTCGAAGCAAAACACGCTGAAGTGGCTCGGGCAAACCTCAAGCGCGCCGGAGTGCTCGATCGGGTCGATCTACGTGTCGGACGCGCGGCCGATTTATTGAAGGACCTGATCGCAAGCGGCACGGAGCCCTTCGATCTCATCTTCATCGACGCCGACAAGGCGAGTTATCCCGAATATCTTGAATTGTCTTTGAGGCTCTCGCGGGCGGGAACGCTGATCATCGCCGATAACGTGGTTCGGGACGGCAAGGTGATCGAACCGGACAATCCCGACGCGAATATTCAGGGCGTGCGGCGCTTCACCGAATTGGTTGCAGCCGAGCCGCGACTCTCCACGACCGTGCTTCAGACCGTGGGCGGCAAGGGGTATGACGGTTTTGCGATCTCGGTCGTCGTGCGCTGACAGAGCCGCGTCTACTCGCGGCCCGGGACCAGCGTTCCGGCATGATCCATTGCGTCGAGCACGGCCCGCCCCCACTGGGAAGGCGTTGTATCGCCGGTTTGCGCAGCGGAATTCGAAGTCACGAGATCCCGAGGGAGACAGACAAAGACACGCACAATTCGTGGATCGAACTGCCGGCCAGTGAATTCGATGATCTCACCAATCGCTTCTTCGTGGGATCTGCCTCTCCGATAGGGGCGCATGGTGGTCATCGCATCGTACGCATCCGCGACATGAATAATCCGCGCGTCAATCGGTGTCTCTTCGCCGGATAGACCATGGGGATAGCCGGTGCCGTCCCAGTTCTCGTGATGCAGTTCCACGGCGGAGAGAAACGGCGCAAATCCTTTGACGCCCTCGAGGATGTTCCGCCCGATCACCGGGTGCTGCTGGACCAGTTCAACCTCCTTGGGCGTAAGACGGCCGCGCTTCTGCAGAAGCTGGTCGGCTATGCCGATCTTCCCGATGTCGTGCAAGAGCGCGCCGATGTGAATTCTCTCGATCTCAGAGGGATCGAGCTTCATTGCCGAGGCAATTGCGGTCGATAGCTGGCTTACCCTCCAGCTATGACCCGCGGTGTATCCATCGCGCGCGTCGAGTGCGTTTGCCAGACTCCCAATGAATTCAAGATATGCGGCCTCAAGACTTGAGGTAGCAGCGCGAACCGAGACCGCGGCCTGATTGTAAAAATCAGACAGCTCCTTCATTTCCGTAATGGAAGACGAGGAACTTTTCAACTCGGAGAGCACTCCCGTGCGTCCTGCAATGCGCAGATGAGATACCACGTCTGCAACCGGCCTGACAATGTTGTTGGAGGTGGCGACGCTGCAGACCAGCGCGAGCAACACCGAAACAATCAACATCGTCACAAACCATTGGTTGAGCCTGGACTGGATCGCGCCGGTGGCGATATCGAGGTTCTCAAGGCTGAGCAGCGCATATCCGCCGCCGAAAGATTCGAGCGGAAGCGAAATCCAATTGGAGCCGTGCAGCTGCAGATCACATTCTGAATGATCGGTGCAATGCGCGAGTGCCCGGGTAAGCTCGTCGCTCGAAACCTGCGCGATATTCGATTCGATGGTCGTTCCCGCGTGCACCAGAACGACCGGAGTTGTGAGATCGGAGACGTTGAATTCCTTTCCCACTGAAAGCGCGGCGATGTTCTCATCATTCTGGTCAATGGGAACGGAAGCGATCTGAAATGTTTGTCCACCAATCACGCGAAAGCCTGAATCGCTGTGATACAGGAGCGCCGTATCCAGGGGCACGAGCGGTCCACGGCTGTCGCTCCCTGCCGCAGGCCGGCGAATCACTCCGGCAAGAGGCGTACCGTCAGGTGCGGACACGAGCATGAAATCGAAGCCTGTCTGCTCGCAAAGTCCGCGCAGCTGCTCTCGAATAGCTACCCGCGCCGTGATGTTTTGAGGGCTGGAGAGAAGCGATTGAATTCGGGTCTTGAGGGCGGCGCTGTCACTGGCGGTCTTGAGGGCGCGGCTGTGCTCAAGGTCGCCCCTGGCATGAATCTTTGCAATGGCTTCCTGGCTCTCGCGCAGGGAGTTGTGCACGCCATCACGCACCGTGGACTGAACGAACTCCTGGACCATCCACAAGCAGCAGGCCCACAATAAGGAGAATGGAACGAAGCAGAGCAGGAACGTGCGCGTTTGAAATCGCGTTGTCACGTATGCTCCAGGTTCACACTGCACGGTGAGGGGTCGGGGGAGTCAGAGGCTGACTTGCAGGCAGCCGCCGGTTTCTGGTTCGCACAGTTTATGGGGCGAAAAACACGACGAGAATACCACGAATTGTGCACTCGGGTTACTTTTAGGGACGAAGGCGGGATATGGAGTGTCATCCGGCTGAAAACAGGCAACATCTGGCGGCTCACGGGCATTTCGCGACCAATTCGCCCGCGCTCGATCGGGAGAAGTTCCGAATTCCTGTGGGACCGCAGTGGAAGTGACCAACGGAACTCGATCGAGTGCCATGCGACCTGGAAAAAGCCTTGGATTCCTGCACAATGAAAGCAGGGTTCCTTTCATCGTGTTCCGGTTGGATTATCTCTCCTGTCTTCTTACGATCCTTTCGACCGTGCTGGTCGGTCGCAAGCTCTGGACCGGGCTTGTCGTTGCCGGTGTGAACAGCGTCCTCATCTGCGTCATCGGCTTGCGCACGGAACAGCTCGGCCTCATTCCGGCGAATCTGTTCTGCATCGCCGTGTACGCGGTGAGCATTCGCTCCTGGATGAGAGAACCGGCCCGGAGGGGTGCGTCGAACACGCCCGGCGAAACAACCCTGAGCACCGCCGAGATTCGCCCGGATTGCAAGGCGTAGAATGCTCAGCAATGAATCAGCGCATCGAGAAGATCCGCCAGCTTCTCACCGAGCTGGAAGCCGAGCCGCAGGCGGCCTCGGACCGCGGCTTCTCGGCGTTTGAGCTTCCGCAGATCATCCAGGAAATTGTCGACGATCTGCAGCCACTGCTCACGCCGTACGACGCGGCGTTCTACTGGTTTCTTTTTCGGCAATCCATCGCAAACGACGGCCGGCCCATCGTGCGCGTCAGCACGCGCTCGCTTCAGCGCGCCGTGGTCCGTTCCTCCTACTCGCAGGCGGAAGAAAACGCGGTCTCACTGGGCAAGGTGCAGGAAACGTTGCGCGCGCTCGAGAGCATAGGAGCGATCCGCAAAGAGGGCGAACCGAACCGGCAAGGCACTCCCTATCGCGTTCTGATTCCCGACGAAATCGAGGCATGCCGCAAATTCCGCGCCGAGCGCGATGCCGCGGAGCCTGCGCTCATGTTTCCGCTCAACGACAAGGCCGGGCAAAAACGCCGCGCAACCCGCCTGCGCGTCTTCGAGCGCGATGAATACAAGTGCCGAGGCTGCGGCAAGCAACTCACCCGCTTCACGGCCACGCTGGACCGGGTGAAGCCCGATGGGGGCGAAAGCGAAGAGAACCTGATGACCGCGTGCGTGGAGTGCAACCGGGACAAATCCTCCTGAGGTCCCGATCCGCTTTCGGTTGTAACCCGCATCTTCGACAAGCTGAGGCCCTTGCGCCGCTGGTTTGCATCCAAATGATCCAATGGAGAAATCACGCTCGCCCCGATTCAGCCGGTTCGGACCCGTCGTTCTGGCCTGCGCCGCGTTCTGGCCGGTCATGCTCGGCAAAGCTTCCGCGGAGCCGGTGCCCGTCCATCATCCTGAAGGCACGGTGCACGGTTTCCTCTCGCTTAGCACGGCAGGCGGCAGAGTGCTCGCCGCCGGAGATCTGCTCCAGGTGGTCGATGGCGACCGCGTGACCTCACACCTTGTCTTTCATTTCAAAGACGGCTCTATCGACGACGAAATCACCATCTTCAGCCAGAAGGACAACTTTCGACTCATCTCGTATCACCGAGTGCAGAAGGGCCCGTTCTTTCCGACGGCGATTGACATGGTGATCGACGCCGCCAGCGGCCGTGTGACGGTGCGCAGCCAGAAAAAGAACGGGAAAGAGGAGCTCAAGTCAGAAGACATGAATCTTCCGGAGGATCTCAGTAATGGCCTCGTCACGGCCATCGCGAAGAATCTCGATCCCGGAGTCTCTCAAACGAAGATGCCGATGATCGTCGCCACGCCAGCTCCCCGACTCATCACGCTGACGTTTTCGCCTAGCGGGACACACGCCTATTCCCTGGCGGGAGAGCGCCGCAAGGCTCTTGGTTACCGCATCAAGGTCGAGTTGGGCGGCTTGGCTGGCGCTCTCGCCCCTCTTCTCGGCAAGGCTCCGCCCGACGTGCATATGTGGGTGATCGGGGGCGAGGTTCCGACCTTCATTCGAGAAGAGGGCCCGATTTACGCGCAGGGGCCCATCCTGACCATTCAGCTCGCCAGCCCGGTTTGGCCTGGCTCGCCGCCATCAAAGCCGCGCAAACACTAGGCGCTAAGGAGAGGAAGTGAACGCCGGAAAAGCCTGCGGGGCAAAAGACGGGTGGATCGCTGGAATGATTTCATTGGAAGCTCTCGAGGAAGACGCGCTGGATTCGAGGCTACTGCGCCATCGCAGCTTTTAACGCCTTCGCATAATGGTCGGGCAGGCGCTTCTTGTTGAGCTGGTCATCGCATACGACGTGTACTGTCTCGCCTTCGGCCAGCAACTTCGGCGCCGCGCCATCATTTCCCTTGCGCAGGATCCGGTAGGCAAACTTGATGACGGAACTGCGCAGAAGCGCCGGGCGCGTCTCAATGAGGATTTCATCGTCGTAGCGGGCGGGCGAGCGATAGCGGCAGCTTGCTTCCACTACCGGGAGAATGCATTCATGCTCTTTTTCAAGCTGGCTGTAGGCGAGACCCAGCGAGCGCAGCAACTCTACGCGGCCCAGCTCAAACCACACCAGGTAGTTGGCGTAGTACACAATGCCCATCTGGTCCGTCTCGGCATAGCGCACACGCACCGTGTGGATTACCGGCATCCTGCGTTCTCTTTCAGTGGCAGATTCACGGCTTGATGTGGGAGAAGATCGAGAGCTTGGTCACATCGTTGAAGATGATAAACACGAAAAACATGACCAGCACCACGAAGGCTGCCTGGTAAATGCGCTCCTTCACCATGGTGCTGATGTCGTGGCGCAGCGCGCTCTCGATGAGCAGAAGGAAGATGAGGCCGCCATCGAGGATCGGGAAGGGCATCAGGTTGAGGATGCCGAGGTTGAGGCTGATTTCTCCGGCGAGATAGAACTTCGAGTACCATCCCTTGGTCTGAGCCGCTTCGCCCGCAATCTGCGCAATCCCCACGGGCCCGGTGAGCTGCTTGGCCGAGACCTGGTGGGTCGCGATGCGCTCGAGCATCTGAAGGATCAGCGTCGATCCATCAGCGCAGAATTGACCTGACTTGGCCACCGCCAACTTGAGCGGCAAGGGCGAAGGACGAATCGGGATCGGCGTGGCCATGAATCCAAGCTTGTAACCCGTGTCGAGCCTCGCGGGCCTGGCGATGACCGGGCCAATGGTCTTCCCGTCGCGCCGGATCATGATGGACATCGGTTTGCCTGCGCCTTCCTGCATGTAGTCCAGCAGGGACGCGACACTATGAAATTCGTGTCCATCGATGGCGAGCAGCCCATCCCCCGGCCGCAACCCCGCATCGGACGCCGGCGTTCCCGGCATCACGTTCTGAATCGTGATCGGTCCTGGAGTGTACTGGGGCAGAATCCCCGCCAGGTCGTCGTTGCTCAACGTTGCGGGGACATGCATCGAGGTGTTCACGGAGCTTCCGCCGCGAGTCACGGTGACCGGCACGGTCTGGTTGGGATCGAGCGTCATCTGCGCGAAGACCTGGTCCCAGGTGGGATTGTTCTGCGTGTCGAACCGGGTAATGGTGTCGCCCGGCTGCAGGCCTGCATTGGCCGCCGAAGATCCCGGTACAACCCAGTCCACGGTGGTGGTCTTCACATCGCGCGCCGGAACTTCATTGATCCATCCGAAATAGAACGCCATGGCAGCGAAGGCCAGAATGAAATTCGCCACGGGCCCGGCAAGTGCGATGAGAATCCGCTGCCAGCGGGGATGAGAGGTAAGCGCTCCCGGATCGGTCTTTTCGGCTTCGATCTTCGCCGGGTTCGCGCTTTCAACCGAGAGGTTTTCACCGGGCAGATTTTCACCGGTCATCTTCACGTAGCCGCCCAGCGGAGTGGCCGAGATGCAGTAATCGGTCTCGCCGATCCTGAATCCGAAGAGGCGCGGCGGGAAGCCGATGGAGAACCGCTCGACCCGGACGCCGCACAGCTTTGCCACGAGGAAATGTCCGAATTCGTGGACCAGAACCATGATCCCGATGAGGACAATGAAGGCGGCAGCGGAGACTAGAAAATCATGCATAGATTGGGAAAATATTCCTTTAAACCTGCACTTTTGCCGGGGCCGCGTTTACCAGCGTACGGGCTGACTCACGGGCCTGCCTGTCTGCCGCGAGTACCTCGGCAATCGTCGCCGGATGGGCCTCGGGGGTAGACGCCAGCACATTTTCAATTGTACGCGGGATTCCGGTAAAGGAAATTCTACGTTCAAGGAACGCTTCGACGGCGACCTCGTCTGCCGCATTGAGGGCTATGGCATGCGCTCCACCCTTTTCTGCCGCCTCGTAAGCCAATCTGAGGCAAGGAAATCGGTCAAAATCCGGTTCCTCGAATTCGAGGTGGCGCAGGGCTGCGAGGTCAAAGGTCAGCGTGGAGGACGGGCGCTCCGGATAGGCCAGAGCGTAAAGGATCGGCAGCCTCATATCCGTGACCGAGATTTGCGCCAGGATCGAGCCGTCGACGTATTCCACCAGGGAGTGCACCGTCGATTGGGGATGAACCGTCACGCGCACCCGGCTTGGCGGCACATCGAAGAGGCGGCAGGCCTCGATGATTTCGAGCCCCTTGTTGAGCATGGTGGCCGAATCGATGGTGATGCGGCGACCCATTACCCAGGTCGGATGCTTCAGCGCCTGCTCCGGCGTAATGCTCTCAAACTGATCGAGCGGCAGGAGGCGGAACGGACCACCCGAGGCGGTCAGCCAGATGGTTTTTACTTCAGAATGCGCACCAACCCGCATGCACTGGTGGACGGCGTTGTGCTCGCTGTCGATGGGCAGAATGGGCACTTTGCGCGCCCTGGCCGCCGCGGTCAGGATCTCGCCCGCCGCCACCATGCATTCCTTGTTGGCCAGGCCAAC
Organism: Occallatibacter sp.; assembly: GCA_035308825.1. Lineage (GTDB taxonomy): Bacteria > Acidobacteriota > Terriglobia > Terriglobales > Acidobacteriaceae > Telmatobacter. Next base: position 71,371 of record DATGFX010000047.1, read on the forward strand.
GGGCTTTCCAGCAAGGATTGCGGCGTGAGTGGCTTCGAGTCCGGCCACACCCACGATGGCGGATACGACGAAGTCTGCTTCCGGCAGCGTCGAGCAGGCGACGGTGCCCGCAGTGCCGTGGACGACCGAGACGCCCGTGATGCCTTCGGCATGGAGACGGTTTTCGAGTTTGAGAGCCAGTTCTTCGGTGGCCATGGAAACAACTTTGGGCCGCCAGCGCTTGCATTGCACAAACGCCTCGTCGACGTTGCGGCCGGCCGCCAATGCGGCGACTTCATAGCGCTCGGGAAACTGCTCAACAATGGAAAGGGTGCTTTGCCCGATGGAGCCTGTAGAACCGAGAATGGCGAGCCGCTTCAACTTGGGACGTCCTAAATTCAATTTTACCAAGCGACTTGTTTCCGGATCGGCACTAGCGGATGACCTGCGCGTACCACAGTACCGGAGCGGCGATGAGCAGCGCGTCAATGCGATCGAGGACGCCGCCGTGGCCTGGCAGCAGCGATCCCGAATCCTTCACGCCCGCGGCGCGCTTCAGCCCCGACTCGGCGAGGTCGCCTACCTGGGCAGCGATGTTGACCGCGAAGGCCATCACCAGCCACCACCACCAGACTTCGTCGGCAAACGAGAGCTTGGCAAAATTCCATTGAGCGAGGAAGGTTGAAAGCCAGAAGAGGCCCCCTGCGACCGCAAGGCTCCCAAAAACAGACCCGACGGCGCCGGCCCACGTCTTGTTGGGGCTTAGGGTGGGCGCCAGCTTCCGCTTTCCGAATGTGCGCCCGACGTAGAGCGCAACGATGTCTCCAGCCCACACCACGCAAAGCAGGAACACAACCAGCGTCGAGCCGTTGGTCTCGGCGCGCAGCGTGGGAATGGCGAGCAAGGTGAATCCGACATAGAAGAGGCAGAAGACCGAGGCCGTCGAATCGATCAGAACCCGCTCGACCCTCGATGCAAAGGTGCAGTAAACCAGGAGCGCGAGACTGAGGCCACCAAGAATGAACAGCGTGAGATCGGGCCACTGGTAATTGCCGGCGAAGAGCAGCGCGATCGCGACCACGACAGCAACGCGCGGAGGCCTGGAGCTGTCCTTCTGCAGGAGGCCGAGAAACTCCCACCCCGCGAGAACCGCAACCAGAGCAATCGCAATCGCAATCAGCCACTTCGGGCCCAGAAACACGAGCGCCAAGACCAGCGGGGCCAGAATCAAAGCGGTGAGGACGCGTTTCATTCAGGGATGAGCATACACTGCCGGATTCGGATCCTCGACGTGCCCGACGTACCTGGCCGCGTTGTCACCGAGCCGGCCACTCCCACTTCGGCCGATTGAATAACGTTGACCCCGCCAGCACTGTTTCGCCGAAGGATTTTTCGAGATGGAGTCGCCGACATTCAGGATTCTCTTCGAGGGCCCGGATCAGCACATCAGAATGCGACACCACCACGAGCTGCGTGCTCCGTGCAGCCAGGCCGATCAGCCGTGACATCGCGGGCAGCAGATCGGGATGCAAGCTCGTCTCGGGCTCGTTGAGCACCATCAGTTCCGGAGGACGCGGGGTCAGCAGCGCTGCCGTCCACAAGAGGAACCGGAGCGTGCCATCGGACAATTCCGCGGCAGACAGGGGCCGCAACAGGCCATGCTGGCGAAGGAGCACTTCAAAGCGCCCTGCCTGCGCCTCAATTTCTACACGGCTGCCAGGGAAGGCGTCGTCGATGGTGCGTTCCAGCGCTTCGTGATCGCCCATCTCCATGATGGTTTCGAGCGCGGCGGGCAGATCGGTTCCTTCGTTGTTCAGAACCGGCGTACGCGTTCCGATCTGCGGAATCCGGACCGGGGAGGCCATGTCGGTGCGAAAGCCTTCATAGAATCGCCAGCCGCGGATCATCTCGCGGACCGCGAGCATCTCGGGAGCGCGCTCGGGATCGGCAATCGTCGCCAGCATGCTGTCAGTGGAGGGCAGATCCTTGGTCAGCATCACCGGCTCGACTTTTTTCGCGGTCTTCGCCGGAGCAAGCTGAACGAGACGGTTGTCGCGATCGACGAGGACAGCGGCGCGGCGATACAAGGAACCGTGCCAGATGCACTCCCGCTTGATGCAGGGGTCGAGATTGAACATGGTTGGCGGCGGCGGTGGCGGCGGGTATCCGAGATCAATGCAGTAGCTGTAGGGATCGCCTGCAAAGCCAAGCTTCAGGCTGACAGATTTCTGCCGCCGAGTGCCTTCGACCTCGTGCTCGCCGAGGCGCACGCTGCGCGCAATCTTCTCCGGCCCGGCCCACAGGGTGGATGGCAAACCGCCTTCGCGCGCCAGCGAGGCGACGACGGTGTTCAATGCGGCGTCGGCCAGCAGCCGCAGCGATCGATAAAGACTCGATTTTCCGGTTCCGTTGGCGCCGGTGACCAGGTTCAGCCGGCCGAGGGGAAGCACAAGGTCGCGCAGCGAGCGATAGCCGGAGACCGCGAGCGTTTCGATCATGCATCGAAGGATAGCGCGATGAACGGGGGCACAACTGGTCAGATTGGTGAAGGCAGGGGTGCGCGACGAGGTCAGCTTGCGGCGATCTTGATCTGATCGGGATCCTCTTCTACTTCGCCGCAGCTCTCGCCGATGCCGCCAAACCGCCGCTCGCGCCGCTGGAAATCGGCGATGGCTTCGAGCAGGTTGATCCCGCGAAAATCGGGCCAGAGGCGGTCGGTGACGTAGATCTCCGTGTACGCGATTTGCCATAGCAGGTAGTTGGAGATTCGCATCTCGCCCGAGGTCCGGATCAGTAGATCGGGATCGGGCATGTGCCTGGTGTAGAGATGGCGGTGAATGTCCTCTTCGCTGATGCGATCGGGGCTGATGTTTTTTTGCTGTACTTCTTTGGCCAGCGCGCGGAATGCGTCGACCATCTCTGACCGCGATCCGTAATTCAAGGCCAGGGTCAGGGTAGTCCCAGTGTTGCGGGAAGTGGTTTCTGCCGCCCAATTCATCTTGTCCTGCACTTCACCGGGCAGTTCGTGAATGCGGCCGATGTAGCGGATGCGGACGTTGTTGTCCATCATGCGCTGCACGTTGTTTTCAAGGTAGGTCTTGAGCAGCCGCATGAGGAATGTGACTTCAGCCTTTGGCCGCCGCAGATTGTTCTCGAGTGAAAAGGCATAGAGCGTGAGCCACGGCAATCCGATGCGGGACGCGGTTTCGGTGACGAGCTGCACACTTTTCGCGCCCTGCTGGTGCCCGAGGAATCGCTTCAGCGAACGACGGCCTGCCCAGCGGCCGTTTCCATCCATGATGATGGCCACGTGCTCGGGAAGCCGCTCCGGGCGCAGTGTCGCATACACGGCACGCTCCTCCTGAGTGAGCTCATGAATACGCAGCGTGCCAGATGAAACCAATCGAAGCCTCTAAAGATGCTGGATGCGTCCAAGCCGGCACAGCTCAAGGCGACCAAGCCAGGAGATCGCGCGTCGCGTCTGGATGGAGAGCCGGCTCGCGCGAGCAACCAAGCCGGGATGCCGCGAATGAGTGTCGGCAACTTCGAACCTAGCACATGCGCCCAATCGCCGCAAAGACTCGCGCGCCCGTCGTCACACGAAAGTGTGATGCGCATCAGCGGCCGCACGCCGCCAGCGGGCACGCTCGATTCCAGATCGTTTGCAGAATCTAGGCGGTGCGCCGACGTCCGCTTGCCATGTCGCGCACCGAGCCGTAAATGAGCGTACGGTGCAGCGAATCGAGATGCGGCAACAACGCAGCAATCTCGGCCAGCAGAGGATCGGACAGGATGGCCGCCACTTCCTCGTCGCGACGGCTCCGCGCATCCCGGACCAGCTGGCTGACTTCCACTTCCAAAGCCGTTGCCAGCCGCTCGAGCGAGCCGAGCGTGGGGATCGCCTTGCCGTTCTCGATCTTGGAAATGTAGGTGCGCGGCACCTGCATCCGTCCAGCCAGCTGCCGCTGGCTCAGGTGGCGCGCCCTGCGAATTTCGCGCACCTGTGCGGCCACCTGCAACCCGGCTTCAGCCGAATTTGGCGCCGGTGGAGTTGTGACTAGTTGAGGGGCCAAGGGTGCGGGCTCCTCGATATCAAGGGGCCTGCGGCACTTTCTGCAGAGCGAGTTACTGGTTCTGTACTGCACCAGGCTGCAGAAGTCACAGCGCACAACTTCACGTGTTTCCACATTCACGACAGTGGTGGCCATTCTTTGGTAGCGGAGCGCCAGAGCTAGACACTCCGCGGTGCTTTTTACACCGCGATACGTGTTACTCTCGGCGGAATGAACCATAATTGTCAAGTAAAAACTTAGGGTCAACCCGAAGTTTTCGGTATGAGACCCGAAGAAACCCGGAGAAACGCGAACCACATGCAGCAACAGGGAGGTAATCTCAAACACATGACTTCCAGCTCACCTTATGGCCGCGAGCAGGCGTGGGCTCTGCTGACCGAGTGGACCCAGAGCGAGAATCTTCGCAAGCATGCAGTGGCCGTGGAGATCTGTGTAACCGCGAGCGGCGAAGCAGAAGCCGATCGCCTTGGCCTCACGGGCGACGAACGGGCCCGCTTCGTTGAGCTCTACACGACCACCGGCCTGCTTCATGACTTCGACTACGAACGTCACCCGACCCAGTTGGAACATCCCTTCGTTGGGGTCCGCGAATTGGAACGGCTCGGTTGGCCCCAAGAAGTGCGCACCGCGATCCTGGGGCATGCCCAGTATTCCGGTGTTCCGCGCGTGACGCACCTCGATAAATCGCTGTTCGCCTGCGACGAGCTAGCCGGGTTCCTGACCGCTTGTGCCCTCGTCAAGCCGGATAAGTCGATTGCCAGCGTGGAGGTCCCGAGCGTGCGGAAAAAGATGAAGGACAAGGCATTCGCCCGCGGCGTGAATCGCGACGACGTCATCCAGGGCGCAGCCGAGCTCGGCGTCGACCTTGACACACATATTGCCTTCTGCCTCAATGCTATGAAAAAGCGGGCCGGAGAGCTGGGGCTGTAAGGATAGCTGTCAGTTGTCAGTTGCCAGCTTTTAGCTCTAGCTGCCCCGTCGATGCTGGCGACGCGCTTTTCAGGCTGGCGCGCGTGGCCATGATCCGCACGTTCGACCGCGAGTTTGCCCTCATTGCAACCTGGCGTATTCGGCCTTCGCCTGCCTCAGGATCGGGTTGTCGGGATCCGCGTTTTTCCAGAGATTGAGAAAATCCTGATAGGCAGCGCGCGCCGTCGCGGAGTTGCCCTGCATGCTGAAGGCGCGGGCGATTTCGAGGTGCGCCAGGGCACCGATGGGCGAATTCAAAACAATGCCGCGATGATCCAAAATCTTTTGGAACTCCGCCGCCGCTTCCCTGCCGCGCCGCGACATCAAGAACGCCTGGCCGCGGAGGAAGACGGGAAGCAATCCATTGTTTCCATCCGGTTCCCCAAGCTCATACTCGGCGGTCGCGTCGAGGTATTCCAAGGCTTTCGGGGCATCCGCGCGGTGCAAGGACAGCAGTGCAAGGGTGCAAGGCACATAGTCCTTCTCCACAAGCGTGCTCTCGTGGAAGCGCTTCATCAAATCATCGGCCAGAGATTGTGCGGTCCTGTCGTCGCGAGCCAATGCAAGAACCAGGGCCGCAATGCTCTCTACGTCCCGCACCTTGGATACCGCAAGCGCCTCTTTTGCCTCCTTCTTCGCGGCCTCGGGATCGCCGACCATCGCCTCCAATTCGGCGCCCAGCGCCTCGTAGTAACCGCCTAGTTGTTCCTGGCGTGATTTGCGAGCGGCCGAAGCGGCGCGCTGCATCAGTTCGTGCGATTCATTCAGCCGCCCATCATATGCAGCGGTTTTGGCCTGCAAGAAAAGGAATTGAATTTGCCATTTGTCGCCCGCATCGTTGACCGCCTGGGCCATCTCTTGTCTGTTGCCGTTCAGGAAAGCCAATGCATACCGGTACGACTGGAAGTGAAGGCATTCGCCATTGGCCTGCTGAGCGCTTTTGATCTCCGCGCGGGCCTCGTCGAAGCGATTCAAGCGCACGAGTGCGCCGACCAGTCCTGCCGAGCTCAGGCAGTCTCCAGGAAGGAGGCGCAAGCTTTCCGCGACCTCCCTGCGCGCATCCTCGTACTGTCCGAAGTGGGAGTAGAGCTCGCTCAAATTCAAGTGCGGAATATCGTCGCGCGGATAGAGCCGGCTCCAGAGCTCGTACGTCTCCCGCGCTTTTTCGAAGTCGCCGGTAACCGCCTCGTGATAGTGGGCCTCGATGTAAAACCGTTCCCGGTCACTGACCCGGTCGCGCATTTCATAGGCCTTGCGGTAGTACCAAACGCTTTGCTCCTGCGAGTAGTCCCCATAGGCAAGACCGAGCGACGCGTAAGCCATGGCGAAGTTGGGATCGAGGCGGATGGCGCGCTCAAAAAGCTGGATGGCTCCCGGCGCGTCCTCGCGGTCGATCAAGGTGGTTCGTCCCAGGCTGTATGCATGAAGCGCCTCAAGCGATGGGGTCGTCACCTGCTCGAGAGGCATGTTGTATTTCTGGACGGTTCCGACCGATTCACCAAGCTTCTTGCGGACAGTCGCGGCGGCCTGGGCGAGGGCCTTCAGCACCTCCTCTTTGCGATCTGCCGTGACTTGCTCCTCGAACAGCGAATCACTCGTCCTGCAATTCGTCACGCGGAGCCCGAGCACGTACTGATTGCCGAGCTTCGCAATCGATCCGTTGAGCACGGCCGCGCTTCCGGTGCGAATGCAGAGCTGTTGCGCCACATCCGGAGTCAGGCGCGTGTCGGGGGGCTTGCCCATCAGCGGCAGTGTCTGTTTCACAGTGGCGTCCGAGATCAGGCGCAGGAACGGCGATTGCTCGAGCTGGACCGCCAGAGCTTGGCGAATGGTGCCGTCAAAGACCGTCTCACCTGTGGTGTTCTCGAAGTCCGCCAGAACCAGCGTGTCTTTATCGGTGAGCATCTTGGACTTGTGCGACCTGATCCACCACCAGGCCGAACCGCCAAGCACGGCTCCCAACATGAAGCCTGCGGCAATCGGCATCCATCGGAACTTCGCCCTTTTTTCGGGCAGCGCCGGCGCAGGGGCAGGGGCAGCGGGATCCGCATCGGTTGTCTCCGGTTTTTCTGGAGGCGGAGTCACCGGGAAAATGAAGCGGTATCCGCGACGGGGCAATGTTTCGACGTACCGAGGCGTCTCGGCTGAATCCGACAAGGCTGCCCGCAGCTTGGCGATCGCTACATTGACGGAGTGGTCGAAGTCTCCATACGGCTCGTCGGGCCAGATACGCCGCTTCAGGTCCTCGCGGGTGACAACCTCTCCCGGCTGTTCCAGCAGAACCATCAGGATTTTGAGGGGCTGCTCCTGAAGCCGGATGCGCGAGCCCGCTTTCCGCAGCTCGCCCGAACGCATGTTCAGTTCGAAGACTCCGAAACGAGTCGAGGAATTCTGAGTTTGCATATTGCACCCGACTGAAGCGAGATGGGGGCCCGGCCACCGGCCGCTGCAACAGAAATACTCAATAGACGAGGAGACAAAGTCAAAGTTTCAATCTGTGACGGAGACATCCCTCTCTAAATTCTTTCCCATCAGGCAGTCTGCTGTTGACCAAGACAAGGCACGGAGGAGAGCCGCCGTGCATTGAGAAGACAAGGCACCTCACGCGAAGCTCGGGCCCAGGCTGAGGTCCGGATCATGCGTTTTCGAATGCTTCTGGCAGCAGGCGGCTGGCTCTCGTTCGCTGCCGCCTTCACTTTCCAGGCAGGCGCCAAGGACCTGGATCGGCCCTGTTCGAATTTGCCCGTGCCGTTCGAGCTTGTTTCCAACTTTGAAATCGTGGTCCATGGAGACGTGGGAGAACTGACTGGTCTTAAGTTCATCCTGGACACCGGATCTTCGTTTAGCGTGATCGATCGCAGGCTTGCAGACAGGATGAAACTGCGCCACCGCTCGGGACGTGTGTTCAATTTTGACCGCAACCTCGAGATCGAATGGGCCGAGGTTCCGGAGTTCCGCGTCGGGACGATGCGGGTCACAGACGTCCGCATGATGGTGACCCGGCTGGCCGATGTGTCGGAGTTCGCTGAACATGCCGACGGCATCCTCGGCATGGACGTGTTGAGCCGGGCCCAAAAGGTCTGCATCGATTACCAGCGCAAGAATGTTTTCTTCACGTTGGATGAGGGCCGAGCCAGTGAGTCTTCCGCCGCCAAAGCATTTGTAGTGCCGGTGACCATCCAGGGAACCTCGATGCATTTCCTCGTGGATACGGGATCGAAATATCTTCTGCTTTACAAAGATCGTCTGCAGAGCGCTCTTCCTAATCTGCACACGGAAGGCGAGCCGCGTGACGCAGCCATCGGACGTCTGCGGGTGGAACAAGTCAATTTACCGGGCATTCAAATTTCGGGCGCACAGGCCCTCACTCCCGTTCTTCTGATTGAAGAACCCGGAAAAGCCGCCCTGGCTGGAGTCGACGGATACCTTGGCCCGGCCGCCCTCCATGCCAAGCGACTGGAATTGGATTTTTCAGCACAGACTCTCCGGTGGCAGTAAGGGGACGGGCAGGGCTGCGAGGCGCAACCGCCGCGCCGTTCAGGAATGAGGAGATCCGATGCTGCATTTCAGGGGCGCTTCACCCGCGAAGTGCCGCGGTCAGGGGCATCGTGAATGAACACATGTGACAATCCCGTGACACGGAACGGCTAAGTGCCCGGTATCATTCCAACAGCGGATCAGCATAGCCATGAGACAGGGACTCTTGAACAGAGCCAATCGGCGGTGTGTCAATTTAGAAAGTGATCGGATCGCAGCGGAAGCCATCGTATTGCAGCGCTACAAAGGCAAGATCACGATGGATGGATGCCAAAGAGTTCGGTCGGCGAGGCAGAATTCCGGAAGAGAGTCTGAAATGAAATTGAGGTTGCTGCTTTTTGCAGCATCGGCGTCGATGCTCGTCTTTGCCGTGGGTTGCGGCGGCGGATCGGGAAGCGGAACCGGTGGCGGTGGAGGCGGAACTCCAACAACGGTGACTTTCACCTTCAACGGTCCGATGCCTATGGCCGTGGCGGCGAAGGTTGGCAACGGAGCCTTCGCCTCGCAGACGCTGAACTCTGGCGTGCTGACCCTGTCGATCCCGACGGGCACGAGCACCTTTGCCCTGGCTTATGTGTGTCAGCCGCTGACGCTGGCGGTGGGAACCTCCACGGCCGAACAAACCGTGCAGGCAGTGCTGGAAGCGACGACCGCCGACGGCACGTCATTCAGCCGGACTTGCCCGGCGACTCCGGCGGCGGCCCAGACAGGGCCTCTCGCGGTGAATGTCGATGCGAGCGGAGTCCCAGGGACAACGACGCTTGTGGTCGATGCGCTGAATGGTAGCTCGCTCGCATCGGGCGTTTTCCAGGGGGCCACGGCAAACTCCAGCTTTATGGCGCCTAGCGGAGATGACCGCGTGGAAGTCTTCGCGTTCAACGAGCAGACCCAGGGGATCGCGGAGAGCCTGAGTCTTGTGGCAGCCAGGAACTTTGACGGCGAGCCGGTTCCGGGATCGCTGAACGGCGGAAGCGCCGTGATTCTGGGCGATGCGGATAGAACCAACTCGGAACCTATCACGTATAGCAGCATTCCTTCTGGTTACACAGCTCCGGCGATGCTGGTCAGATTCGACATGGGGAACGCAGGCGTGGCGGTGATCGCGGACGATGCGTCCAGCCAGTATCCCGCGTTACCGGCAGCGGCGGTTGAATCCGGGGATTTCTACGGATTCTCGGCGAGTGCGCACAACAGTTCGAACATCGGGGAAAGTGTTCTTGTCGACACGACGGCTGCGACTGCAGGTCCGGTGACGATCGCGTTCCCCGCCCCGTGGACGTATGCAGGACCTGCGCCCGCGGCGCTGCCCACCTTTAACTTCAACTACGCTGGATTCTCTGGAAGCGGCGCCATTGAAACAGCCAGCGTGATCTGGTCTGCGAGCGCCTTGCAGCAGAATCTCTACGAAGTGAGCGCCACGACGAACTACCAAGGCGGCTCTACCATGGTGAGCCTTCCCGACCTTTCTGGCCTGGCGGGCTTTTTGGCGCAGCCTGCTTCGGGAACGAACGTTTTCTGGGGCGCGCTGATGGAGCAAAGCAGCTGGCCGCCGTTCCAGGCCATGCCGCTGGGTGCAACCGCGACCGTCGTAACCAATGCCGGCTCGTTCTCAGTCCCATAGCTTCCGATCCGGACGACTTACGCGCCTTTCGAGAGCCGTCTCCGACTTCCCTCCGACGCATCGCGTGTTTATAGTGGTCACCATCTCCCGGTCCCGGTTCACATGAGTCTCGCCCCAGGAGCGCGCGGTGCGACGAACTTTTCGCTTATCGATATTCCTGGCCCTGTGGCCGGCGCTCACCGCGGCCGCACAAACCCCGCCGCAAAACGGCATCTTTGATGCAACAGATCTTAGGACCGGGATCGTGAGCCTGGCCGATGGCTGGCGCGTGCGCACGGGCGACAATCCCGCGTTTGCTTCGCAGGCATTCGACGACAGTAGTTGGCAAACCACATCGCTCGACGCCGACGGCAAGAACATCGAAGCCGGCGTGCGCTGGTATCGGCTCCGTGTGAAGCTGCCGGAGACTCGTCAGCCGCTGGCACTGCTTTTGATTGGACCGGCCGGAGATTTTGAAGCCTACGAGAATGGAACGCGGGTTCCCGGCAAAGAAATCCGCTCGCTGTGGCATGTCTATCGCGATCATGAAAGTGTTGTCCAGCTGGGCGATATCGGCTCTGAGCTTCAACTGGCGATTCGCGTCAACTACGATCCGCTTCTCGTTGATGTGTATGGTTTCTCGGTTGACAAAGTACTGCTGGGATCTCCGCGCGCCATTGAGAGCGAGCGGAGGTTGTCTCAGCAGAAAAGGATTTCGCTCTACTACTCCTCGGCTGCGATTGACCTGGGCGCGATGCTGGTTGGGATTGGAGCGCTCATCCTCTTCTCCCTGCGGCCCTCGTCGCGGGAGTTTCTTTGGCTTGGCCTCTATCTCCTGCTGAACGCCGTCAATTGGGGAATCTTCATCGGCATCATGGAAGGAGTCTTCTCTCCGTTCATGAATATGTTCGCCGACCCGCTCACTTACATCATCCTCATCTTTCAGATCGAGTTCACCTATGCCTTTGCCGGAAAGCGCATCACTCGAGTCTGGAGGATTTTCGAGTGGATGATTCTGCCGCTCGTTCCTGCTTCTGTTTTCTTCATCCTCGGATTCGGCCCGGTCAATCTCTATCTCATCCTTGAAACACTGCTTGTTCTTCCTGTCGCTGTCATCCTTCCCGTGATCCTTCTTCGCTGGTTTCTGGGCGGCAATCGGGAGGCCGGCTGGCTGATCGTCGCAAGCCTGCTGCCATCGCTGGCCATCGCGCTCACCGACACTGGGACGTTCGCCGCCTTCTTCGGATGGAACGGACTTCTCTTTTTCGCTCGTCCCATCTCTGTTGGCGCCATCGGATTCAACTTTGGCGATCTCGCCAATCTCTTCTTCCTGCTTTCCATCGGCATTTTCATGCTGCTGCGCTTCATCCACGTCAGCCGCGAGCAGGCTCGCGGCGCGGCGGAGCTTGACGCCGCCCGCCAGGTCCAGCAGCGCCTGGTTCCACCATCACTGCCCGCGGTTCCCGGCTTTCGGATCCAGACCGCTTACCTGCCGGCCAACGAGGTGGGCGGCGACTTCTACCAGGTCATCACACAGGATGACGGATCAAGCCTCATCGTGATCGGCGACGTGAGCGGCAAGGGACTGAAGGCCGCGATGACCGGAACCCTGGCCATTGGCGCTCTGCGTACGCTCGCTGCCGAGAACCTCAGTCCCGCCGACCTGGTGACCCGCCTCAATCGCCAGGTCGCGTCGGCGCAGGACGGCGGCTTCATTACCTGTCTCTGTATCCGTCTCACTGCCGACGGCCGGGCCACCATGGCCAACGCCGGCCACCTCAGTCCCTACCGGAATGGCGCGGAGATTCCGCTTCAGTCCGGACTTCCGCTGGGCCTCGCCCCGGACGTCGAGTATTCGGAAAGCACGATTAAGCTTGAACCGGACGACCAAATCACCCTTCTCACCGACGGGATTCTGGAAGCCCGCAACTACGCCACCGGCGAACTGTTCGGCTTTGAACGAACTTCAACCATCAGCAGCCGATCCGCGGAAGCCATCGCGCAAGCTGCGCGCGCCTTCGGCCAGGATGACGATATTACCGTTCTGACGCTCACTTTCGCACCCGCAGACGCCATGCGCGACCAAAGACTGGCTGCGGCATCGGAACGGTGAGAACTCGTGCAGGCCTCGCCTGCGATGTGATTGTCACGAACGATTCGTCAACGCGGCAGTTCGTTGAATCCTCGCCCGCTCAGGATCATGGGCACGCACTTTTCCGCACGCGCTGCTCTTGTCTTGGCCTGCTTCGCGCCGGAGATATGGAAGATATACGACTTCCTGCGGCCGGGCGTGAGCGCCTCGAACGCCGCCTTGAGAACCGGGTCGTCATCCAGCCTCGCCTGCAACTCCTCGGGAACGGGGTACTCGGAAACCTTCTTGAGCACGACCTTCCTGCCCGACTCCTCCAATGCGATGGCTTCATAGAGATAGTCACTCAGCGTTGCTTGCAGACCCACGATCTCTTTGAGCGAGGTGAACTTGATCCATCGGCCCGCCTGCGAGTGCTCTCCAGCCTTCTCGAGGAGGTGTTTCGGGTCCTTGAGCAGCGCGCCTTTAAAGAAGGCCAGCGCGCACGATTCCTTCAATGGGATCACGACCGCCACGTTTTTCTTCTCGAAGGTGAAGCAGGGTTTGCTCCATTTCAGTTCTTCGGTGAGATAGCAATCGAGCGCAATTTTGCGCAGCTTGTCCGTTTCCTTCTGCCACTTCTTCGCGTAGGGAACTTTCATGGTGTCAGCCCTGTCCCGATCTGAATACACTTCATTCTGCCACTTCATCCAAGGCGGCGGCGAGGCCGGCGCGGTCTGAACCCACTCCCGCCCTTCTTCGCAGCCTCGCCGAGTGTGACAGCTCAAACAGTGTCACAGTCGCGTGCCCGTTGACCTCGCCTTCTACTTACCATCGCAAACATGCTTGGCACACGAGTATTCCAAACGCGCCGACCCTGGGCCGACTCCATCGCGGATTCCGCCGGTATCGGGTGCGCGCTGCTCTGGGGATTCGCGGAAGGCACGCTCTTCTTCATCGTGCCCGACGTGCTCATCTCTCTGGTCGCGCTGGTCAGGCCGCGCCATGCATGGCGTCACATCGTGATGGCGGTCGCCGGCGCGGCGATTGCCGGCAGCGTCCTCTTCGGCTGGTCGTCGCAACATCCCGAGAATGCTCACAAGGCAGTGGCGCGGGTACCGCTGGTCACTCCGCAAATGTTCGCGCATGTTGATCAAAGCTATCGATCACATGGGCTCGCCGCCGTCTTTCTTGGCCCCCTTTCCGGGACACCCTACAAGATCTACGCGGTCGAGGCGCCGCGCTACCTGCGCGAGGCCGTGTTTCTTTCGGTCACCGTGCCCGCCCGCGCAGAGCGATTCGTGATCATCTGGGCGCTCTTCGCCCTGGGAGGGTTTCTGGTTCGAAAGGGTTTCAAATGCTCCGACTCGCAGTTAGCCGCAGGACATGTGTGTGCATGGCTCCTGATTTATGCCTCCTATGCATGTGTCATGCACTTTCGATAACTCTGTTTTCGATGTTTGTCTCTCTCGAGGCGCAGGAAGACAATGGCGACGATCTATTCTTTGAAACCCGGATTCCAGAAGCTGCTGCGGCCGCTGGTGAAGCGCCTGGAATGGATGGGCGTGTCACCGAATCAGATCACCATCGCGGCCCTCATGCTATCGATTGGCGCCGGGACCTTCGTTGCGCATACGCGCAGTTCACGCGCCTTGCTCCTGTTGCCACCGGTTCTCTTCCTCAGAATGGCGCTCAATGCCATGGATGGAATGCTGGCTCGCGAAGGCAATCAGCAGAGCGCACTCGGGGCCATTCTGAATGAGCTGGGCGACGTCGTCTCCGATATCGCTCTCTACCTGCCGCTTGCGCTGTTGCCTGGATTCGCGCCGCAATCCGTTGTCGCCATCGTCATCCTCTCGGTCCTCACCGAGATGACCGGCGTCATGGGACCCGGGATCGGCGCATCGCGCCGCTACGATGGCCCGCTCGGCAAGAGCGACCGCGCCTTTCTCTTCGGGCTGATCGCATTGCTTCTTGGCGCGGGCCTGCCGATCGCGCCCGCGGTTCCATTGACTCTCTTCACGATCATGGCCCTGCTCGCCATCACCATCACCAATCGAATGGGGAAGATGCTTCAGGAAGTCGCCCGCCGCGGTGTGGTTCGATGAAGGCGAAGCCCCATCCGCTGGCCATCGCGGTCGCGCTTCTGGCGCGAGCAATCAGCGGTGTCGAGGTGCGGTGGGCGGGATGCCGGCCCGACGCCCGCCAGAGAATCTATTTTGCGAATCACGCCAGCCATCTGGATTTCGCCGTGCTTTGGTCGGCGCTTCCACCCGAGCTTCGATCCCGCACTCGGCCCGTCGCCGCAGAAGATTATTGGGACCGGGGCCTGCGCGCTTACTTTGCGCAGACCGTCTTTCACGCGGTGCTCGTCCGCCGGCGCGCCCAGGAGGAACAGGCCGACGAAGAAGCGCTCGCCGAATCCCGCAAGCAGATCGAATGCCTCGCCACAGCGATGGGCCACGCTGATTCGCTCATTCTTTTCCCCGAAGGCACCCGCGGAACCGGGGAGACGATTGCCCCGTTTCGCAGCGGGCTTTACTACCTTGCCCGGCGCAAGCCTGAAGTCGAGCTGGTCCCCGCATACCTGCGGGATCTTTCCCGCATCCTGCCCAAAGGCGAGGTGCTGCCCGTGCCGTTGATGAGTTGCGTCACGTTTGGCGAGCCGTTGCACTTCGACGGCTGCGAAACGAAGGCGGCATTTCTGGATCGCGCGCGAGCTGCCGTGCAGGCGCTCAGTTGCCGAGGCCCGCAATGACCGCCGGCTGGCCCATGCTGAAAGCATCACTCGGCGGCGCAACCACCCGCTTTGCGCGGACGCACGATCCCGTCCTGCTCTTTCTTTTTGGCGGGGTACTCGCCATCCTGATCCTCGCCAGCGCCATTGGATTACTTCTGCAGCGAACCGCGATTGGCGATCGAGCGCGTTCCACGATCGACAACCTGCTTGCCCGCACGCGTTCCTGGTGGAAGATGTGCGCGATCTTCGCTCTCACCATGTTCATGGGCCCGGCGGGCTCGCTCCTGCTGTTCGCACTCCTGTCTCTCCTTGCAATGCGCGAATACATGACGCTCATTCCGACGCGGCCCGGCGATCATCGCACGCTGCTGTGGACGTTCTTCATCATCACGCCGTTCCAGTACTACCTCGTCGCGATCCGCTGGTACGGATTCTTTGTCATCATGATCCCTGCCATCGCGTTTCTGTTCATCCCGTTGCGCATTGCGGTTTCGGGGGAGACGCGGCACTTTCTGGAGCGCGCGGCGAAGATTCAGTTCGGCATCATGATTTGTGTCTATTGCCTCAGTTATGCGCCTGCTCTGCTCATGCTCCGCATCCCGGGATTCGAGAGCCGCAACGCACGGCTCTTGTTTTTTCTCGTCGTGGTCACCCAGATCAGCGACGTGCTGAAATATGTCTTTGGCAAGATCTTCGGCAGGCATCGCATTGTGCCGCGGGTCAGTCCCAGCAAAACGTGGGAAGGATTTATTGGCGGCGTTCTGACCGCGACAGCGGCAGGCGCGGCTCTCTGGCGGATCACACCCTTTAAGCCCCTCGAAGCCGCATGGGTCTCGCTGCTGGTGGCCCTGCTCGGCGCCGCCGGAGGACTGGTGATGAGCGCGATCAAGCGCGATGCCGAGGTGAAAGACTTCGGAGGCATGATCGAAGGACATGGCGGCGTGCTCGACCGCATCGACTCACTCTGCTTTGCCGCGCCCGCATTCTTCCACGTCGCGCGGTATCTTCTGGTTCCGTGAAGGCTGGCGGCTCCGCAGATTACTTCAGGGGATTCTTCGACCGCAGTTCCGCCACGATCTCGGCGGCTGCCTCTCGTGCTTTGTCGGCCTGGTCCGGTGGGAAGCTGATCGCGCCGACGCGGGCGTGTCCGCCGCCGCCATAGCGCTCGCAGATCGCGGCCAGGTTGACCATCTTCGCGGGGTCGGCCTTCGTCCATGGATTTGAGCCCACCGACACCTTGGTCCGGAAGCTCGACTTCGAGAGCCCGATCGAGTAGGTCGCATTCGGATGGAGGTAGTACGGAATGAACTTGTTGTATCCCTCGAGGGGCTGGTCGGTGATGTCAAAGAAAATCGTGCCGTCCTTCTCTTCGCTGCGTCCCTGGATCAGGGCGATCGACTGCTCGTGCCGCTCGAGCAGCGGCGGCAGCAAATTGGCGACGAATGGCTGCGCGAGCACCTCTTCGAGGGGCATCTCGGTCAGGAGGGGGATCAGGCGGGGAATGAAATCCGGATCCTGCGCCGACTCGATGATCAGCGTGAGCTTCATCGCCGGCGCCGCCATCTCGACTGCGGCCTGCGGGCTCTCGTAGAGAGCTCCGTCCACGATGTTTGCCCAGTGGATCATGTCGGCCACGGGCCTGGTGTCGAACCCGAACCGGGTCGACGCTATATGCGCCAGGAAGCTGGTGCACGAGGTGTAATTGGGATCGAAGAACTTGTGCGCTGCGCAGTCCGCATTGCGCTGGCAGGCAAGAAAGTGCTCGTGGTCGGCAGGGGTCAAAAACGCCGAGAGGTGGTGATCGAACCACCAGGTGATCTTCGGCGAGGCCGAATACTTGAAGTCGACGATGGCGTTTTCGTCGCCCGCAAACTCATTTTCGTCGAAGAGCGCGCCCGCCCGGTGCACCAGGCCGTGATACTCGTAGATCGCGCCCTTGACCACGCACTCCCGGTGGAATCGCGTAAAGAGCGAAGCCGAGCATGCCCCGTCGAAACACTTGTCGTGGTAGAACACCCGCACCCGCAAATCGCCACTCCCCGCCGGCCGAAATCGAACAAACCGAAAGTTAAGAATCAAGGGGTTGGCCGGTTGTGTCAAGGCTGCCCGGACTTGTCCTCCCGCCGAACCCGCGGTGCCCCGCGCCTTGATCCTCGCCCCCGTTCAGTAGAATGCTAGTCAGCGGAATCGACCAATACTCGAACGAACCATTCATGGACCCGGGAAACCACCACTCCACGGCGGAGAAGCAGGATGCGGGCGCAAGCGGCCCGCCGTCTGACCCCCTGGCGGCGCCGCAGCCCCCGGCGCACGACCTGTTCTGGCTCTTGCTGGGCAAGAATGGCCTGCGCGCCGGCTGGTCCGCGCTGATCTTTCTCTCGGTGTACTACCTGCTGCTCCCGGTGTTCGGGACCATCCTGGTTACCTTGCTTCCCGACCTGGCGGACCATCCTTTCGCGCCCAGAAACATGCTGATCGGCGAGCTGGACCCCTTGCTGGCGATGGTTGCCGCATTTCTTTGTATCGCCCGCATCGAGCACCGCCGCATCTTCGACTACAACCTCACGGGTACAAACCGTCTGCTGCGATTCTTTGCCGGATTTTTAACGGGATTCGCGGCAATTTCGGTACTGGTGGGAGGGCTCGCGGCCGGCGGATGGGTCACAGTCAGCCCGGCGGCGCTCAGCGGTGCGAGCCTGATGAAATATGCCTGCGTGTGGGGCGGCGCGTTTCTCTTTGTCGCCCTTATTGAAGAGGGCACCTTCCGCTGCTTCCTGCTGTTCACTGTGACGCGGGGAGTGAATTTCTGGTGGGCGCTTGCGGCGGTCTCCATCATTTGCCTGCGGCTCATGTTGAAGCAGCAGGCGCATGGCATCGATGGGGTCTACGTTGCCGCAGCGATCGGCCTGGTTCCATGCTGGTATCTGCATCGGGTGCGAATGCCTTACTCGAATTTCTGGCAGGCGGCATGGGTTACGTCAACGGCATTCGGCTCGTACCACACCGATAATCCGGGCGAGACTGCGATTGGCATCTTTGCAGCAGCGCTGATCGGCTTCGTCTTCTGCGTCGCAGTGCGGGTCACGGGCTCCGCGTGGTGGGGAATCGGTTGCCACGCTGCCTGGGATTGGGCTGAGACGTACTTCTACGGGACGGCGGACAGCGGACTCGTCGCCCAGGGACACTATCTGACGACAACGCCATCGGGAAATCCGCTTTGGAGCGGCGGCTCCGACGGGCCTGAGGGCAGTCTGCTTGTGATCGCGGTTTCGGTGTTGCTGCTCGCTGTGCTCGTGCTCTTCTACGGTCGAAGAAAACCGGGGCTGGCCATACCGGCGGCCCATCAAACGGCAGGTTCGTAGCCCTATGCGGCTCTGGCTGAACCGTTCTGGCGAAGTTTCGCTGCGCGAGCAGTTGAGCACGCAGATCATTCTCGGCATTCTGTGCGACGAGCTGCCACCCGGGCGGCGCCTGCCCAGCACGCGCGAGCTTGCGCGCCGCTTCGGCATCCACGCCAATACCGCGAGCGCAACCTACCGGCAGCTCGAGCAGGACGGCTGGGTTGAGTTCCGGCATGGCAGCGGTGTGTATGTGCGCCGCACCCGGCCGGCTACTCCGCTGAGCCCCGAGGTGGCTGTCGACGAGCTGATCGGCGATCTCGTCGCCAAATCGCGCAAGCTGGGCGCATCCCAATCGCTGGTAGCGGAGCGCCTTCGCCGATGGCTTGCGCTGGCGCCGCCGTCGCGCTGGCTGCTGATCGAGCCCGACCCGGAACTGGGCCGCATCGTCGTGCACGAGATCGCGCAGAGGCTCTCCTGGCCGGTGATCGCGTGCCCGCCGAATGACTGCCAGGAACCCGAGTCGACGCAGGGATCTCTGCCGCTGGTTCTGCCCAGCAAGGCTGACGCGGTGCGCAAGCTGTTGCCGCCCGGCACGGAGCTCACGGTTCTCCAGGTTCATCCGGTGGCGCCCGAGCTGCAGTCGTACCTGCAGCGCTACCTGCCCGAGCACGGAGACGACCTGGTGGGCATCGCATCGCGCTGGCAGGATTTTCAGCGCATCGCCCAAACCATGCTTGTGGCGGCGGGCCTTCGTCCGGAAAGCCTTCTGGTGCGCGACGCGACGCAGCCCGGCTGGGAGCGCGGACTCGAATCCACGAGCGCCGTGGTGTGCGATGCAGCCACAGCGGGGGAATTGCCGCGCGAGTGCTACTCGATCGCCTTCCGGCTGATCGCGGAAAGCTCGCTGACCGAGCTGCGCACGATTGAATCGCGCCATGCAGTTGCGGCGCCGGACGGACTGCCGGTGTGAGCCGGGCAAACTCGGTTAGACCCGCGGTTCCTTTGCTTCACGCCGTGTTGAGCCATGCTGCGCGGGACCGGCGTTATTCTTGAGAGGAACGATGGCGGATCCCGACCTGCAAAGACAATTTCACGAGCCCGCTTCCGCGCGCCGCAAACGCCTGTGGCCGCGCCTGCTCCTTTGGACCGCGGGAGTGCTCGTCGTTCTCGTTATTGTCGCGGCAGCCGCAGCGGTTCTATGGCTGCGCTCCGCCACGAAAGGCGCACTTCCCCAGCTCGACGGTGATATTCATCTGGCCAGCGGACTTTCGGCGCCGGTCACCGTTCGCCGCGACGCGCATGGTGTTCCCCACATCGAGGCCGCCAACCTGACGGATCTGTTCCTTGCGCAGGGCTACGTGACGGCGCAGGACCGTTTGTGGCAAATGGATGCGCTGCGGCGAAGCGCGAACGGCGATCTTGCCGAGGTGATGGGCGCGCACCTCGTCCCGCATGACCGGATGCAGCGAGTGCTTCAACTGCGCAATACCGCGCAGCGGCTGTATGCGAATCTCGATGCGGCGGATCGCGGCTATCTGGATGCTTATGCGCGAGGTGTCAATCTCTTCATCGCCCAGCACCCGGATGCGCTTCCACCCGAGTTCAAGCTGCTGCACTATCGCCCGCAACCGTGGACCGGAGCCGACTCGCTGAGCGTTGGCGTGAGCATGATGTCAGAGACGCTCGACGATCACTGGGACGTAAAGCTCGCGCGCGAAGCGATCGCTGCGCGCCTGCACAACCCAAAGCTGGAGGCAGACCTTTATCCGGTTGGCTCGTGGCGCGATCATCCGCCTACGGGCGAGGTGATCGATTTAACGCAGCCGCACCCCGTTCCGCCGGCACCGAAAGACGAGGACGACGATCAGCCAACGCAGACGCGCGTGACGAGCGGGGAAGATCTGCGCGCACTGCGAGCCCTGCTACATCAGGCAACATGCGAAGGCTGCGCATCCGGCTCGAACGAGTGGGTTATCGCCGGTGGCCACACGAAAAGTGGAAAGCCGCTGCTCTCGAACGACATGCATTTGTCGCTCACCGTGCCGAACATCTGGTACATGGCCGGCCTTAGTGCCCCCGGTTTTCATGCGGCCGGAGTGACCATTCCTGGTGTTCCATTCATCACGGCCGGCCACAACGAGCATGTTGCCTGGGGTTATACAGCGCTCTACGCCGACGTGCAGATCTCTATATCGAGAAACTCGATGGCAGCGGCCACTACCAGGGGGTCGATGGATCGTGGCAGCCACTGACTGTCGATCATGAAGTGATCCACGTGCGCGGCGGCAAAGACATCACCCTCGATGTGCAGCTGACGGCGCACGGGCCCCTGCTGAATCCGATTCTCAAGCACGAAGTCCGGCCCATCGCTCTCAAGTGGGCGATGTACGACACAAGCGCGAGTTCGATGCCCCTCTACAAGCTTGACATCGCATCGAACTGCAACGAAGCGACGGAGGCCCTGCGCTCGTGGACTGCTCCAACGCTGAACGTGGTCTACGACGACGACCAGGGCCACATTGCGTACCACGCAGTGGGAAGAATCCCTATGCGCCCCGCGGGCCTCGCCGGCGAGCCCATCCAAGACAACACACACGAATGGCAGGGCACCATTCCGTTTGATTCCTTGCCCAACTCGGCGGATCCGCCATCGGGCTTTCTGGCCACGGCCAACTCGCGAGTGACGACCGACAAGTCGCCCTATCCGCTCACGCTGGAGTGGGCAGATCCTTATCGTGCGGAGCGCATCTACAAATCGCTGCAAGGCCGCGACCAACTGACGCCGGCCGACATGCTTGCCGTCGAGAACGACATTTACAGCGAAGTGGACCAGGAGCTGGCGCATCGCTTCGCGTATGCAATCGACCATGCTGCGAATAGCGATGCGGGGCTGCGGGCGGCAGCTGACCTGATGCGCAGCTGGGATGGCCGCCTCACGACCGACTCCGCCGCCGCTTCTGTGGTGACGCAGGCAAAGGCGGCGCTTCGGGGCATGTTGCTCGATGCGAAGCTGGGTGATCTGGCTAACGAATACAGCTGGTCGGAGTCGAACTTCGCCGAAGAAGAGATCGTCATGCATGCCAACCCCGACTGGCTTCCGCCCGGCTACAAGAACTGGGACGACGCGCTCGCTGACGCCGTCCGCCGGGGTTTGCAAGACGGTCATGCACCGTCGGACATCAAGCAGTGGAACTATGGGGGTTGGCATGTCATCGATCTCGAGCATCCACTCGGCCGTCTTTTGCCCGTGATCGGACGCATCGCCGGCACGGGCCCGCAACCCCTCAGCGGCGACACCGTGACCGTGAAGCAAGTGGGTCGCGACTTCGGTCCGTCGCAGCGATTCACCATGGATTGGAGCAGCATCGACGGCTCGACGGAAAACATCGTGCTGGGCGAAAGCGGCAACCCGCTGAGCCCCTATTTCCGCGACCAGTGGAGCGACTACTACAACGGCACGACCTTCGCGCTTCCCTTCACGCCTGCGGCTGTAGCGGCGCAATCGCAGCACACACTGCGTCTGCTGCCATGAAAATCAACGATTGACGTCGATGCGATCGGAGCGGCCCGGGAGTCATGAGGACCAATTTGAAGATTCTTTTGATCGGGGAGCGGAACAAAGAACTGGACGAGTTAAGGCTCCATTTTCGCGATTCATCTTCGGTTTCTTTCATCGAGGTCGATCAAGCGCGCTACGTCGATCCACCACCTTCACTAGATGGGATTTTGCTAACCCTGCCCGCTGCGGAACAATGGTCACCTGACTTCAGATTGGCACAAGCCCAGATTCTCAGGAGTTCTGAACGTGATCGACAGCAAGGAATTCCGCCCTTCATAGTTACCGGCATCAACCTCGGGCCAGAAGACCCGAAAGACCTGCCTTCCCAACTGAGGATCTTCATCTCGCGCGCCCTTCAAGCGGTGAAGGATCATAACCAATCGAGCCAACAAAGAATAAACAGACTCGGCATCTGGATCATGGACTTGACCCGCTGTGCGAGTGTCACTCAGGCTTCCGAGATGCTCAAGGAATTGATAGAGATTGAAATGGAGTCTGACTGATGCAGATCGGGGGATTGGCACAGCGCGATTCGAGCCAAATGCGTCGCTTCATCGGCTCCTCGATCATCCTTCTCGCCGCGCTGGTCGCGACGGCGCCTCAGTTCTTTCGAGGGAACACCTGCGGCCACGATTTCGATTTTCATCTTGTCTCCTGGTTCGATTGCCTGCACGCCTGGCGCGAGGGAATTCTCTATCCGCAATGGACACCGAGCCCGAACTTCGGCGCAGGCGAGCCACGCTTCATCTTCTATCCACCGATCACATGGATGCTCGGCGCCGCGCTGGGCATCGTGATGGAGTGGAAGCTCGTTCCGATGGCGCTCACTTTTCTGCTGCTGGCCGGCGCTGGAATTGCCGCCCGCGCTCTCGCTCGCCAAGTGCTGCAGGATGGCCCAGCCACGCTCGCCGGCTGCATCGCCATCTTCTCGGGCTACTCGCTCTTCACTGCATACGAGCGCACCGCCTTCGGCGAACTGACCGGCGGCTTCTGGGTTCCGTTGCTGCTTCTCTTTGTGCTGCGCGATCGCAATCCTGATGATTCGACCTGGCGGCGGGCCTTCGACGGCTCGGCCGCTCCGCTCGCGCTGGTGCTGGCAGGCGCCTGGCTTTCCGATGTTCCGCTGGGTCTGCTGGCCAGTTACCTGCTCGCGGGAATGGCGGTGCTCGCGGCGCTGCTGTGGCGATCGTGGGCGCCTCTACTGCGAGCCGTCACCGCAACGATTCTCGGGCTCGTCCTCACATCCATTTATCTGGCGCCGGCGCTGGCTGACCAGTCGTGGATCGATGTGCACCAGGCGACGAACGTCGGTTACCGCATCCAAGACAGCTGGCTTTTTGCGCGGCACGCAGGTCAGGATTTCCGGCTGCACGATATCGAGCTCTTCAAAGTCTCGACCATCGGCATCACCATGATCGGCGTGGCGCTCGCAGCGATGCTCGTTTGCAGACTTCGCGGCAGAATGCCCGGTTCGTTCCGCTGGTGGTTTCCGCTGGCGTTGATCGTCGCGTGCGTTCTGCTGTTGCAGTTTCCCGTCTCGGCGCCGGTATGGAATCTTCTGCCGAAGCTGCCTCTGCTGCAGTTTCCGTGGCGATGGCTTGTGGCACTGGAAGCGCCCATGGGCGTCTTTGTTGCTTCGGCCGTGTGGGTCACGCGCCGGCGATGGCGGTGGCTTGTGCTCGCCGCATGCGCTGCGTTTTTTCTGGCGACGACTCTCATTGCAGGCTTCAACTTTTTTCAAACCTGTGATGAAGAGGACGCGGTGTGGGCGATGCAGGGCACGTACCGCTCGGGCGCCGGCTTTGAAGGCGAGGATGAATACACGCCTCCCTATGCCGACAATTCTCTCGTGTCGATGGATCTGCCTGCCGCCTGTCTCGCACCGGATCCGACGAGGGCATTGGGCAAGACGAACGAAGACGCAGAACTCGACTGGTCGCCGGATCAGCACAGCTGCGATGCGACCTTCTCCGCCACCCATGTTCCAGGCAAGCCTGCGGACGAGCATCTGCGCATCCAGGCCATCGTCCCGCATGCGGGTTATCTGATTCTGCGCCTGCGAAGCTGTCCTGCGTGGAAGATCAGGCTCAACGGGTCGATTTTTTATCTGACGGCCGAACGCGAAGACGGACTGATCGTCGTGCCCGCGCCGCAAGGCCCAATCGACTTGACCGCTGATTGGACCACGAGCTCGGCAACCGTCGCGGGCCGCTGGATCAGCCTGTTCGCCCTTCTCCTCATCGGTGCGGTTTATTTCATGGAGAGAAAGCCCCTTTCATCTCAGCTAAAATGGGTTTGATGTCGACCGACGTGAAATCTCTGATCCACGGGGGCGCGGAGCTCACCGATCGTGCGCTCGAGGAACTGCTGCCCGCGACGGACGTCATTCCGGGTTCAATTCACGGGGCCATGCGGCACTCAACATTTGCAGGCGGCAAGCGGCTGCGGCCGGTTCTCGCCATGCAGTCGGCAGTAACGATCGCCGGTCATCTACCCAAGGGCATCGAGCGTCTGGGTGCGGCCATCGAGATGATCCACACGTACTCGCTCATTCACGACGATCTGCCCGCGCTTGACAACGACGACCTGCGCCGCGGCAAGCCGACGTGCCACAAGGCATTCAGCGAAGCCATCGCCATCCTAGCCGGTGACGCGCTGCAGACCCGGGCGTTCCAAGTGCTCGCAAGCCTGGATACGGCGGCAGCTTCGTCGGTGCAAATCATCGGCCTGGTTGCCGGCGCGATCGGCACGGTGGATGGCATGATCGGAGGCCAGGTGCTCGATCTGGAAAGCGAACATCTGAGGCCGACACCGGAACTGGTCGAGGCCATTCACCGCGCCAAGACCGGCGCGCTGATCCGGGTGAGCGTGGTGGCAGGTGGCGTCTACGCGGGGGCAACAAGCGAAGACGTTGGGCGCCTCGACCTCTTCGGCCGCAAAGCGGGGCTGGCGTTTCAGATTGTCGACGACGTCCTCGACATGACCGTGGATTCGGAGCATCTGGGCAAAACGGCGGGTAAAGATCAGGCAACCGAAAAAGCCACATGGCCGGCGGTCTTCGGGATCGAGCAGAGCCGCCGCGATGCCACCAGCCTGATCGAGGAAGCCTTCGCTGCGCTCGAGCCGTATGGCAGCCGCGCCGACGGTCTCAAATCCGTTGCGCGTTACCTGGTCGAGCGAAAGAACTAGACCCTTATTCGCGCCGCAGGAATTAAAGGGCTAGCTGCTGAGCCAGCTGGTCGAGGCTTCCCTCATGCTGACCAAGGCCGACATCCTCGATGCGCTCCGGAACTGCTTCGATCCGGAGATGAAACTCAATCTTGTCGACCTGGGTCTCATCTACGGCATCGAGACCGAACCCGATCCGGGCTCCAGGCCCGCATGGCCGCGGCAGAGGGTGAAGGTCACGATGACCCTGACCACTCCACACTGTCCGGCCAGCGGCCTCATCCTGGAGCAAGTGCAGAACCGCCTTGCCGGGATTCCGGATATCAGCAGAGTTGAAGTGAATCTGGTATGGGATCCGCCCTGGACACAGGACCGCATCAGCGAGGCCGGCCGTCTTGAATTGGGGATGATGTAGGACCTATGGCTCGACGGGGCTTGCTACCGGGCTCTCGGCCTTGTGCAACACCTGATGAAGTCTGCGGCGCCGATCGCCGATGTCATCCACGAGGTTTTCCATGTCATCCAGAAGCTGTTGCACCTGGTCCATGTAGCCGGGCAGCTCGCGCCAGAAACGGCGAATCAAATCCTGCTGATCGAGCAAGGCAATCGTCGCGCCAGTCACGGCAGTGGCGAGACCGGCCCGGCGCCGGCCCAGCAAATACAAAAGACCCCCTGCGAGCAGCGAGCCGGATGCTGCAAAGCGCACCCAATCGATGGAATCGGATTCCACTGGGTCGAAGGGGGGAAGAGGCTCGTTCTCAATTCTGGTAGACGCAATGGGCATGGGCTTGTTCCTCTCTCAGAGACTTGGGGTGGTCCTGAGTCCGATCCAATTCTCAGGTTCTTCCCGCACTCGCAGTTAGATGCCGGGCGCCGTCCGTCAGTCCAGATCGAATTCGCGGATCGGTTTGCCGGTGTCAGGCGTGTCCTTGGCCTTGCGCAGCGCCTCGGCGAACTTCTTCTCAAACAAGTCTTCCTTGTTCTTCTCCGCGTCCACGGATTGCCGGAAGATGGATTCCTTCCGTTCGTCGTGCTCCCGCATTGCTTTGGCGGCTGCCTCCAGATCTTCGAACAGGCGCTTCCGCGGGGCCGGCGTATGGCTTACGACCAATCCGCTATCAGCATCGATCTTCAGCATCGCCCCGCAATCGGGACATGCAACTTCAAACGTGGCTTGCTTCGACTTTGCCATAACACCTTGCATTGTAGGCGCATCCGGACCGGGTTGCACAGGGCTCGCAAAATCCCCTGAACTTCTACTCTTGTGGCTGCGTACCCTGTGCAGCCGGAACCCACTTTCTCAATGAGGCTGTGTCCACAGCGGCTGATCACCTGGTCTGCCCGGAAAGGAACCCCGATGCTCAAGAGAATTGCCGGAACCCTGCTGGTTGGTCTTGCCTTTGCTCCCATCGCGCCCGCCCAAAGCCCGATTCTCGGGGACTGGGAGGGAACCCTCGACTCCAACAGCCAAACGTACCGGATCGCGTGGCACGTCACCGCAGCCGCCGACGGAACCCTCACGTCCACCATTGACAACCTGGATGAGCAAATCTTCGGGATTAAGGTGAAATCGACGGTGATCAAGGGCCTCGAGGTCACGCTCACCGTCGACGATACGGTTCAGTCAAACGGCGAGGATATTACGATCCGCGGCATCACGACGGGCACGTTCAACAGCGACATGACGGAACTGAGCGGCACCTGGACAGCTGCCAACCAGCCGCCAGCCAATTTCACGCTCAAACATGTTCCCGCGCAGCCTGCAACACCGCCAGCCTCCTGAGTGGGCGGCTTCATTGTCCCGCCGCGGCGTGCACGTGCAGGATCACGCGGCGGTACGAGGTAAGGCGGGGCGTTCCCTCATCGGTGACCGCCAGGATGATGTGGGCCACGCCATCGCCCTTGCAGGGAACCATCGGCAGCCATCCGGGACGGCAAACGGAGTCCACCTTCACTGTCAGCTGTGCTGAATCCGCTCCGCTCAGCGTCAGCGCGGACAGGTTCCCGT
Organism: Occallatibacter sp.; assembly: GCA_035308825.1. Classification (GTDB taxonomy): domain Bacteria; phylum Acidobacteriota; class Terriglobia; order Terriglobales; family Acidobacteriaceae; genus Telmatobacter. The sequence continues at coordinate 98,413 of DATGFX010000047.1, forward strand.
CGGCTTGTCCGGCCTCGAGGTAGTGCAACCAGTGAAAATCGATCTTCTGCCCGTCGGGATCGGAGCTCTGCCGGGCATCGAGCGTCACCGTGTGGCCCGCGTTCACATCGATCTCGATTGGGTCGGTGCCGGCTTTGCCGTTCACCACCGCAACCGGATTGTGATTCGCATGCGCGAAGGCGGCCACCGTCCAGGTCATGCGAGCAGCGAAATCGTTCTGAAAGGCGTCGCGCCAGCGCCAGATGGTCGCCTGATCCGATACGTGAATCTTGCCCTTGTCATCTGCGACCGCATCCTGCGAGGTCGTGCGAAAGAACTCATCGCCGCCCTGGGTCCAGATGGGGTGCGTTTCGCCAAACGGCTGCCGGAAGACATAGCGGCCGCCCCATCCGCCCCAATCGGGCCGGCGAAATGCGTTCAGACCGTTGTCGATGAGTCCGAGAAACGACGGCGTGTCACCCTCCATGATGAACATGAAGCGCGGATAATCATTGCCCAGCGGCCCCTTGCTGCGGATGTTCTTTTCAAGCCATTCGTTCGTGACGACGGTGAAATCCGCGCCCTCGCAATTGCGGTAATAGAGATCGCCGCTGATCCCGGTCCACGTGGCCATGTAATACTCGCCGCTGGTTGGGGTGGACGGGGAAACGATGTAAAGCAAATCCGGGAATTCGCGGCGGATCCAGGGCCCCGCGTCGTCCTGGTCGCTGATGGAATAGATGCGGAGCTTCGCGATGAACCTGGCCAGCTGCTCCGGCGTCCGGGTGGCGCGCGCTTCGATGAGCGCCTGGGCCAGGGTGTTGGCGCCGCCCCAGATACAGATCCACAACGGCCGTGGATCGTCGCGGTCGGCAGCAATCAGAATGGCCTTGGCACCGTCGGAAGTCCTGCCGGGCCCCGTGGCCGCCATGCCGTATGCACTCTGCCCGGCGTAAACGCGGCCGGCGAGCTCTTTCGCTTCAGGCCACCCTTGCGCATTGAGAAGCAGATTGGGGCGCACCTGGCCATAGTCTTCGATCAGCTTCCGCATCGTTTCGGGATGCGTAGCCGTCTTCTGCCAGGTCGAGGTGGTCGCGATCATTGCCTCCAAGTCGAGTTCGTTGGAGTAGAGCAGCAGCCGCACAAACGACATCTGGTCGTCGGGCTCGTTGCCGATGTCGCTGATGATGACGACGCGAGGCTTGCCGCTGAAGTCATCGACGTGCGTGTGCGGAAGTGGCTGGCCCAGTCCGGAATTCGCCGTGACGATCAGACATCCGGCGACAGAGATTCGCAGAAATGACATTGGGGGTTTTCGTTTCGCCATCAAGGGACACATTTTCGTGCATGCGGGCGGCTCTGCGCCAGAGCGAATGCAGTCCGTCACAAATTGCAACAACCTTTCCGGAACTGGTGGGTTTGCTGCTAGTGTGGACCTGCCGCTGCTGCTCCGCCCAAAAACGGCAGCCATCCGGCGATCGACAATGAGAGCTTTCCTCTGCCCCGTACAGGCCGCGATGCTGCTTGCCCTGTCGCCGCCTCTCTTTGCGTTGAACAATACCCCAGCCGCTGACCAACTGCCCTCCCCGGAATCCGTGATGGCGCGGGTTGCCGCCAGCCAGGATCGCGCCGAGGCCGACCGCGCCCACTACGTTTATGCGCAACACGCGCGGATGGTTTCGCGCCGCGGCAACACGGTGATGTGCGAAGAGATGACGGATTACCGATTCACGCCGTCGACGGAAGGGTCGAGCGAGGACTTGCTCAAAGTAGACGGCCGCATGCTGAAAAACCATCAGTATGTCGCCTACACGAAGCTTCTTCCCCGCGATGACGAGAAGCCGAAACAGACCGACCAGGACAAGGACAAGCAGGCTCAAAAATCAAAAGACAAGAAGGACAAGGAAAAAGACAAGGACCCGGTCTTCGATCCGAACAGCGATGAGACGCTCGACCGCGACCTGGTCGAGAACATGCGCTGGAACTTGATCCACGACAAGTCGAAGGACGGCATCAACGCGCACCTGTTCCCTCTCACTTCAAAGGACCAGGCGGGCTACGCATTTCGCATGGTCGGGCGAGAACGGCTCAACGGGCGAGAGGTGTATCACATCACGTTTCGGCCGAAAAAGAAAAATGACTTTGGCTGGAGCGGCGACGCTTTCATCGACACCACGGCATACGAGCCGGTGCTCGTGACCACGGCCATGGCCCGCAAAATCCCATTCGTGGTGCGCACGCTGCTCGGCACCAACGTGCCCGGGCTGGGATTCACCGTGACCTACGCGCCCGAGGCCAATGGCGTCTGGTTCCCGGTCACGTTTTCGACGGAGTTCAAGATTCACGTTCTCTACTTCTTCCATCGCGACGTTTTTCTGAATGCCGAGAACCGGGACTTCGAGGAAACTCACGTTACGGCGCGCATCGTCGGAGATGCCGCACCGGTCGAAGCGAAACAGCCCTGACGCAGAGAAGCCCCGCTCATGCGAGCGAGGCCCCTGATCACGATGTTGGGCTGTGTTTAGTGCGCCGGTTTTGCGCCCGCCGACGCGATCTTCGATTCGGCTTCCTCGATCACGCGGAGCGCCTCATCGTATTTTTCTTCGCTGTCGCCCGCCTCGTTCCACTCCTTCTGCCCTTGTGCAAGCTGCTGCTGCGCACGCTGCACATCGATCTCCTCGGGCTTGAGCGCGTCGTTGGCCAGGATCGTAACCCGGTCCGGCAGCACCTCGACGAAGCCCCAGTTGACGTTGTAGCGCTGCCCGTCCTGCTCGCCGCCGTGCACGATCACGTCTCCCGCGCCCAGCAGCGACAACAGCGGAGCATGCCCGTAGAGCGGCTCGAGGTAGCCCGTTTTTCCCGGCAGATCGACTGAATCCGCCAATGTCTCGAAAAGCACGCGCTCCGGCGTCACCAGCCGCACCCGAAGTTGATCTGAACCTTGTGCCATAGTCTCTCTGTTTTCCACGCGCCTTCAGCTCTCAGCCCACAGCATTCAGCTAAAGGCTGCTCTTACTTCGTTGCCTTCAGCTCCTCGGCCTTCTTCAGCACGTCTTCAATAGCGCCCTGCATGTAGAAGGCCTGCTCGGGCACGTCGTCGTACTTGCCTTCGATAATGCCCTTGAAGCTGCGCACCGTGTCGGCAATCTTGACATACTTGCCGGCCATGCCCGTGAACTGCTCGGCCACGTGGAAGGGCTGCGACAGGAACTTCTGCACCTTGCGGGCCCGGGCCACGGTCAGCTTGTCCTCTTCGGAAAGCTCGTCGATGCCCAGAATCGCGATGATGTCCTGCAGATCCTTGTACCGCTGGAGGATCTTCTTCACGCCCTGCGCCACGTTGTAGTGCTCGTCGCCCACCACGCGCGCCGCAAGAATGCGTGAGGTGGACGCCAGCGGATCGACGGCAGGATAGATGCCCAGTTCCGAAAGCGGCCGGCTCAACACCGTGGTTGCATCGAGGTGCGCAAAGGTTGTGGCCGGCGCCGGATCGGTCAAGTCGTCGGCCGGCACGTAAACGGCCTGCACGCTGGTGACCGAGCCCTTGCTCGTGGAAGTGATGCGCTCCTGCAGTTCGCCCATCTCGGTAGCGAGGTTCGGCTGGTATCCGACGGCGGACGGCATGCGGCCCAGCAGCGTCGAAACCTCAGAGCCCGCCTGGGTGAACCGAAAGATGTTGTCGATGAAGAGCAGCGTGTCGGCGCCTTCCTGATCGCGGAAATATTCTGCGACCGTCAATGCGCTCAAAGCCACGCGCAGGCGAGCTCCGGGCGGCTCGGTCATCTGCCCGTAGACCAGCGCGCACTTAGAATTTGCGAAGTCGCCCGGCTTGATCACGCCCGACTCTGTCATCTCGAGCCAGAGGTCGTTTCCTTCGCGCGTCCGTTCGCCGACGCCCGCGAACACGGAGAAGCCGCCGTGGTTCTTGGCCACATTGTTAATCAGTTCCATGATGACCACGGTCTTGCCCACTCCGGCGCCGCCGAACAGGCCGATCTTGCCGCCCTTCAGGAACGGCTGGATCAGGTCGATGACCTTGATGCCTGTCTCGAACATCTCTTCGTGGGTCGACTGTTCATCAAACAGCGGAGCAGGGCGGTGAATGGGATTGCGGGTTTTTGCGCCGACGGGGCCGAGTTCGTCGACCGGCTCGCCGATGACATTCAGAACGCGTCCCAGCGTCTCCTTGCCCACCGGCATGCTGATGGGACCGCCAAGGTCGATGGCCTTCATGCCGCGGACCATGCCTTCGGTGCCTTCCATGGCCACGGTGCGCACGCGTCCTTCGCCCAGGTGCTGCTGCACCTCGAGCACCACGCTGATAGGGGCCGGCACCGTGAAGCCGTCGCTCGTGACGCGCAATGCCTGGTAGATGGGCGGCATTGTCGCCTCTTCAAACTGCACGTCCACGGCCGGGCCGGAGACCTGAATCACTTTGCCTACGTTCTCTGCCATATTCTGCCTTCTTCAGAACTTGTCGTTAAGCCGTCAGCCCTCAGCTCCCAGCCTTCCGCTTTGGGAACTGCCTTATCTCCGCTACTTCCACCGTTCAACGTGAAAGAACTGAAAGCTGACGGCAGATAGCTGACTTTACACAGCCGCTGCACCGCTCACGATCTCAATAATTTCCTTGGTAATCGCCGCCTGCCGCACGCGATTCATCTGGAGCGTGTAGGCGTCGATCATGTCCGACGCATTGTTGGTGGCCGAATCCATGGCCGTCATGCGAGCCGCCTGCTCGGCTGCCACCGACTCCGCCATGGCGTGAAACAGCATCGCAAAAATGTATTGCGGAATGAGTCCCGCAAAAAGCTCCTCAGCAGGCTGCTCGTAGATGTAATCCACCTCGGCGGTACCGAATTTCTTCGCTTCCTCATCCGCCTCGTGGGTGTCGGCCTCTTCCAGAGGAATGCCCGCGCTCAGTGCCGCCTCGGCGGCGCGCTCACGCTGCTCCACTGTGGGCTCGACGGCGCCGGCAATCTGCTGGCTCCCAATCTTGATCAGCGGCAATACCTGTTCGACCACGACTCGCTGCGAGATGACCGACTTGAACTCGTTGTAGACGATGTAGGCCGCGTCGATCTCGTCGTGCACATAGCGGGCGATGATGTTTTTCGCCAGTTCGAACACACGACCCGGCTCCAGTTTCTCGAGCATTCCCGTGTGATCCCCGGTCATCTCGATCGTGGACTTGCGGTCGCGCGTTCTTTGCTCGTTGCCCTCGGCATCCCTCGTCGTGTTGTACTTTGCAGCGGGATACCGGCGGCGCATCTGGTCGCGTCCTTTGCGGCCGACGGCCTCGACATCTATTTGCTTGTCGTTTTGTGCGGAGATGAATTGGTAAGCCGTCTTCAGGATGTTGGCGTTGAAGGCGCCGGCGAATCCCTTGTCGCCACTGACGATGACCAGCAAAACACGCTTCTCAGGCCGGGTGACAAACAGCGGATGGCGAAGGTTGCCGGTGGATTCGTCGAAGATGTCGACGCGACGCCTCAGCGACTCCAGCACGCTGGTGATCATTTTCGCGTAAGGCCGGGCCGCCAGCGCGCGCTCCTGCGCACGGCGCAGCTTGGCCGCCGCCACCATCTTCATGGCCTTGGTGATCTGGCGCGTGTTCTTCACACTGCGAATGCGCCGTCGTAGATCGAGAACGTTTGCCATAGAACTTCCAAGGGATCAGGGATCAGAAAAACGACCACTGGCTTGATCTAGTCCTTGATCCTTTCCAAAATTCCGAAAATCATCTTTCCCACTTCGTGCCTCTGATCCCTTTTCTTACGCCGTCACCGCCTGCTGCTGGTGCTGCGTCTTGAAGGTTTCCTTGTAGTCCTTGATTGCCGCATGCAGCTTGTTGCGCAAGTCATCATCCAGAGACTTCTTCTTGGTCAGATCGTCCATCAGCGCCGACTGGCCGGACTCAAAGTACTTATGCAGGCCGTCTTCGAACGCGCGAATGTCGCTGACCTGCAAATCATCGAGATACCCCTGCGTACCGGCGAAGAGCACCACGACCTGCTGCTGCCATGTCAACGGATGGAACTGCGGCTGCTTCAGGAGCTCGGTCAAACGCTGGCCGCGATTGAGCTGCTTCTGGGTCAGGGGATCGAGGTCCGAGCCGAACTGCGCGAAGGCCGCCAGTTCGCGGTACTGTGCGAGGTCCAGCTTCAGCGTTGAGCCCACCTGCCTGACGGCCTTGACGGCCGCGGAGAATCCCACGCGGGAAACCGAAAGGCCCACGTTCACCGCGGGGCGCACGCCGGAATTGAACAGGTCGGTCTCCAAAAAAATCTGGCCGTCGGTAATTGAAATCACGTTGGTCGGAATGTAGGCTGAAACGTCGCCCGCCTGGGTCTCGATCACCGGCAGAGCGGTCAGTGAACCGCCGCCCTTCTTGTCGCTGAGCTTGGCGGAGCGCTCGAGCAACCGCGAGTGCAAATAGAACACGTCGCCGGGGTACGCCTCGCGGCCCGGCGGCCTGCGCAGCAAAAGCGAAATTTCTCGATAGGCCATCGCGTGTTTGGAGAGGTCGTCGAAGATCAGCAGTGCGTGCCGCCCGGAGTCGCGGAAATACTCGCCCATCGCGCATGCCGCATAGGGGGCGAGATACAACATGGGGGCCGGCTCCGAGGCCGATGCAGCGACAACGATGGTGTGCCCCATCGCGCCGGCTTCGGTCAGGGTCTGCACGACCTGCGCAATCGAAGAGCGCTTCTGCCCGATGGCGCAATAAATGCAAATCAGGTTGTTTTTGGCGTTGTTGATGATGGTGTCGAGCGCGACGGCGGTCTTGCCGGTCTGGCGGTCGCCGATGATCAGCTCACGCTGGCCGCGGCCGATCGGAATCATGGCGTCAATGGCCTTGAGCCCGGTGGCCATGGGCTCGCGAACCGGTTGCCGGTCGATGATGCCCGGGGCCAGCCGCTCGACTGGGAGCGTATCCTTTGTCGCGATAGGGCCCTTGTCGTCAACGGCAATGCCCAGCGAATTCACCACGCGGGCGATCATGGCGTCGCCCACCGGGACGCTGAGGATCTTGCCCGTGCGCTTCACCTCGTCGCCTTCGTTCAGCTCGGTGTAGTCGCCCAGGATGACGGCGCCGACCTGGTCTTCTTCGAGGCTCAGCGCCAGCCCTGCCACTCCGTGGGGAAAGCTGAGCAGTTCTCCCGCCATGACCTTATCGAGCCCATGCAGGCGGGCAATGCCGTCGCCAAGGGATGTGATCGTTCCGACCTCGTCCACCTGGACCTTGGCGTCATAGTTCGCGATCTGCTCGCGAAGAAGTTGCGTAATCTCGTCTGCTTTGATCTGAGCCATTTACAGTGAACAGTGATCAGTGGTCAGTGAACAGCCTCTATGCGTGCGAGTCCTGCCCGATTCGAACCGCTGAACGCCTGCCTCCCTTTCCAGTCCTTGAACTACAATCCCAACTCTTCGCCAGCTTTGGCGATTCTGCTCACTGGCATTTCACTCGCCGACCAATGCTTCCTTCAATCGCTCCAGCCGGCCGCGCACGGAGCCGTCATACACCGTCGAGCCGATCCGCACCACCGTGCCGCCGAGAATGGATTGATCGAGCGTGAACTTCGCTTCAATTCTTGCGCCCGCCAGTTTGCCGACGCTCTCGAGCAGCGCATTCCGTTCGTCGCTGCTCAACTCGCGCGCTGTCACGATTTCCGCCTGCCGAATGCCCATGCGCTCCTGCAACTGAGTGCGATATGCGGCTGCAACGTCATGCACGTGGGTAATGCGATCGTTGTCGATGAGCACGGCAAGCAGGTTCCGAAGTTCCTTCTGGAGGCCCATCCGGGCGTTCAGCTTGTCGAGGATCGCTACTTTCTGTTTGGCTGCGACCGCGGGATTTGCGAAAAACGTGCGCAGCTCCGCGCTGCCGTCCCAGGTGGCAAGAAAGTCACTCAGCTGGCGGTCGATGGCCGCCGTATCAAGATGCGCGGAAGTCACGACGTCGAGAAACGCGCCGGCGTAGCGGGAGGCGAATGCGGCCATCAGTTCTTCCCCCCGTTGGCGGTTTCTTTCATGAACTCGGCGATCAGCGCCCGATCGGTATCGGGTGTCAGCACCAGTTGCCTGGATGCCTGCTCAATGGCCAGGTCCGCCGCAAAGCTGCGGAGCCCGCGCTGGGCATGGGCAGCAGCAGCCGCAATTTCCTGTTCCGCCGCCGCCACGATGCGGCTGGTTTCCTCTTCGATGGAGGATTTGATTCGCTGCTCGTCGTTCTTGCCGTCCGCTTCCACCTGGGCGCGAATCGCGGCAATCTCCTGGTCGAACTTCGAGAGCTTTTCTTCTACGGCGCTCATGCGCGCCTTTGCTTCTTCGGTCATTTTCCGTGCCGCTTCGATGTCATGCTTCAAAGCCTGGGCGCGTCCGCGCAGCAATTTAGGGAAGAATTTGTAGAGCGGGATGAGGATAGCCAGGATGATGATCGCGAAATTGAGAATCTCGAAGAGCCGCGCGGTGGTCTCGACGTCGAGATGAAAAAGGCGAGCCAGCGACTGCACGATCGGCGCATGCCGGAAAGCGTTCAAGTCCTGGTGCTCCTCCTTCGCGGTGGATTCCTGCGCGGCCGGGGTCGCGTTCGCTGCGGAACCGGCAGTCCCATTTGCGGAAGCAGGCGCGGGCGACTGGGCACGGAGTGTAGACGAAGCCGGAACTCCGGCAGCCACGAATCCCAACAATAAGATTCCCAAAATCGGGCCCGAAAAGCGCGCTCGCAACTTCAAACCTTTCACCGGGATCCCCCGGCCGCTGCGGGCAGGACCGCCCGGACCACTTGATTCGCCAGTTCGGCAACCGACGCCTGGATCGCCTGCCGCGCTTTCGCGGCCTCCGCTTCGAGCGCCGACTTTGCCTGTCCGACCTTCGTGCTCGATGCCTGGCGGGCCGCATCCACAGCAGCATCGCGCTCGGCACTCCACTGTTTTATTCGCTCTTCACGCGCCTTATATATGTCCGCGCGCGCCTGGCGCAGTTTCTCGGCATACTCGGCTGCACGCGCTTCTGCTTGCGCAATCGCCTTGTTTGCCGCCTCAACGGCGCCTTCCGTCCTCGCCCGGCGCTCCTTAAGCGTCGCGGTGAGTGGCCCCTGCACCAGGAACTGGTACATCACCACCAGGAAGAGGAAGAGCACAGCGGTAGGGATCGAGGCGACGAGCAGGCCCCCAAGTTGTTGAAGAACTTCTTGCATTCTGGTACCGGAACTTCAGTGCGGTGAGTGTGAAGACGTGCTTTGGTAGAACACCTTTTTGTATCAGGGCACAACCCGCAAGTCAACGCGATTGAAGCCGTTTCGGGGGACACCTGTGACTGCGATCACGATCCGGATAATTTAGCCAAAAAAGTGCTTGCTTTCCCCTATAACGAGCCTAGACTAAAGATACCACCTAGACCCGGTTCAGGGTCCAGCGGGCGGCCGATTTCGGGACTCATTCCACTCCCGAAACCGGTTCGCCCGCCTCTAATTTTTGGGGGCTATTTTCGTGCTACCCCGCCGACCTCTCTCGGGTCTTAATCACATCAAATTTTCTCCGGTTCTGTAAATCGTGTTGTCAAACTCCCGTCTATCTCCGTGAACGCCCTTCCGGCAGGCACGTTGAGCCGGCAAATTCGGGAGCTGACCGTAGCGATCTCGCGCAACCGCAGTTCCCGCACGATCCCGGAGGATCAAGGTTCGATGAAAAGCAAAGTTCTTACCCTCGCCCTTGGCGGCCTGCTCACGCTCGGCGTGACCGGCACCGCTGTCGCACAGGACAACCCACCCCCGCCACAGGAACAGGGACAGGGGCCCGGTCCCGGACCGCGGCGCATGGACCCCAACCGCCAACTTGAGCACATGACGCGCATGCTCGACCTGACAGCGGATCAACAATCTCAGATCAAACCGATCCTGGTGGACCGCCAGCAGAAGATGGAAGCGATCTTCCAGGATCAGTCGCTCCAGCAAGAAGATCGTCGCGCCAAGATGGAGGCGCTGCGTCAGGATTCGCGAACCCGGATCGAAGCCGTCCTGAACGATCAGCAGAAGCAGAAGTTCGAAGCGATGGAGCAGCGCATGGGCGGCCGCCGCCGGGGTGGCATGGGTGGTCCGCCGCCGGATGCCGGTTCGCCACAACCGCAATAACGCCGCCGTTACAAACGCCGCGCACGGAGGGCACCGTTCCCATAGCAGTGTCTTCCGTGCTGTTCGGCTTATTTCGTCGCCTTGTCGATAAACGCCGCCAAGTCGTCGCGCAGATGGTGCAGCGCGTCCACGTTCAGATAGATCATGTGGCCTGAGGGGTAATAGCCGAACTGCACGTGATCGCGCAGCTCCGGCTCCAGCGCCATGTGATCGAGATCATATTCCGTGGCGAAAAACGGGGTCGCCAGGTCAAAGTACCCGTTGGCTGAAAACACGCGGAGGTGCGGATTCTTGCGCAGGGCGCTGGCCAGGTCGCCGGCCACGTAGGGCTCCTGCTGTTCGCCTCCAGGACCGCGGCCGCCGCTCGTCGGCTTGTGCTTCCAGTCCCATTGCCCGATGCTCTCGGCGCTGGGCCGGTAGGCGTCGGTCGATTCGTATTTCAAATCATGTTCGAGATAGTTGTTCAGCGTGGCCACAAACGCCCCGCTGATGCCTGTGTCTGACGCGTCATAGCTCGGCAGCTCTCCCGCCGCATCCAGATCCTCGCCCTCAAAGCGCATATCATAGCGGCCCAAAGTTTTGCGATCATCGCGCATCACTTCTTTGCGGAATCTTCCCGGCGAGATGCGCAGGTTGGCCTCCTTGATGTAGTCCACGCTTAGCCCGGTGAAATGGCTTACCTGCTTAGCGACCCCATCGAGTTGCGCAGCAGACAGCTTGTCGCCCTGGAAAAGCGCCTCCGCATAAGGGCCGCCAGCAAACTCGCGCGCCTGCTGGACCCAAGTGGCTACGTCCGGGGGCTTGTTTTGAATTTTGTCGTAATACCACGCCGCAGCCGCATAACTTGGCAGGTTGAAAACGTAGACATTGTCGTAGCCGGGATCGCGAATGCCGTAGTTGAGAATCGAAGAGATCAGTACAACGCCATTCAACTGGATCCCATCGTTGAAAAGCGCGTCAGCGAGCGCGGCCGATCGGGTCGTCCCATATGACTCACCGATCAGGAATTTCGGCGAGTTCCACCGCTCATTCACCGTGATGTAGCGCTTGATAAAGCGGTCAAACGCCTGCAGATCCTGGTCGACGCCGGTGAAGTCCTTTGGCTGAGCCTTGCCCACCGCGCGCGAATAACCCGTCAGCGGGGCATCGATAAAGACGAGATCGGTCTTATCGAGCAGCGAATACTGATTCGGCACCAGCCTGAAGGGCGGCCCAGCGGTTGCTTTCGGGCTGTCCGTCTCCACGCGCACCGGCGAAAAGGATCCCATGTGCAACCACAAGGTTGCCGATCCGGGTCCGCCGTTATAAAGAAAACTTACCGGCCGCGATGCGGGATCGGGGCCATCGAGCGTGTAGGCAACATAGAAGATGCTGCCATAGGGCTTATCGTCCTGATCGCGAATGATCAGTGTTCCGGCGGTTGCCGTGTATTTCAAGTTTTTGCCATCAAGCGACAACTCATGGTGAGTTGCCGAGGTCTTCTCGGGCGGGACAGGCGCGTTGTCTTTCTCATTGTCCTTGTGCTGATCGTTTGTTTGTGGGGAAGACGGCGGCTGCGCCTGGTCAGGGGGTTCCTGGTTATGTGACTCCTGGTTGCGGGGTTCCTGGCTGCGCCTTTCCTGCGCTTGACCCAATGGACTCAACAGAGCCAAAACCGCAAGGGCAATGCCGAACGCAACCATCCTTTGCCTGAATTTCATGTGCCAAATGCCTCCGGGAAGCTGCGGCCGGCAAAAAATCACAGCCGCATGTGTGCTTGCATGGTAAAGCATCAGACCTGATCTATCGCGGGGACACCGTTGGGCGTTCCGCGCAATGCATACAACCGAAAGGCGATTTTCGAGCCTCCAACAGAGACATACGGCTCGGCCGGGTAGAGCTCTCAAAAACAGATCCCCTCCGCTGCTTATCCAACTCGCCGATCCAGACAAATCGCTGCTTTCGGTGATTCAGCATGCGTATTCTGCAGATCTCTTCTTCGACTCTTCAATTGGTTCCTCAATGCTTAACCCGCGCGATGCTGCCACTGCTGACAGGCTCTCTTCTCATTTTCGGCTGTGGCGGCGGTTCGCACGCTGGAATGAGCAGTCCATCCGATCCTGCTTCCCCGCCAAGGAGCCAACATATTGTGTTGGTGATGGAAGAGAATCAGAGCTATCAGAGTGTTGTCGGGAATAGCTCGGTGTGGCCTAACTTCAACGATCTGGTCAGCAAGGGCGCTTTGCCAACCAATTACTACGCCAACGGTCACCCCTCCATCCCCAACTATTTCATGCTGACAACCGGGCAGACTCTCACGGATGACGACAACTCGACCCAGGTTTGGAATGTGGACAATATCGCCCGGCACATGCTCGCGGCCAACGTTCCGTTCCGCATTTATGCGGAAGGAATCTCGCGCGGATATCACGGAGGCAACACAGGGCTTTATGTGATTCGGCATAATCCTTTTGCCATGCTTTCCGACATCGCCAACAATGCGCAGGTCGCCAACGACACGTTGTGGCCGTTCTCGCAATTCGGCAAAGACGCGGCGGCCAACTCGCTGCCCTCATTTTCGTATGTTGTCCCTGACATCGACGACGACGCGCACAGTGCGCCGCCCCAAGAAGCTGACGACTGGCTGCAGGCAAACATCGTGGAGCCGCTCTCCAGGTACCCGGCCTTTCAGCCCGGCGGCGACGGCGTGCTGATCGTCGACTTTGATGAATCCGTCGACTCTGACGTTGCGTACGGCGGGGGCCACGTAGCGGTGGTGCTCTGGGGACCTGCTGTGAAATCGGGGTTCAAGCAGCAATCGACCACGGTTTACCAGCACCAGAGCATGCTGGCCACGGTCATGGAGCTGCTCGGATTGCCGAATCCACCGGCCGCTGCCGCGACCGCGCCATTGATGAACGAATTCTTCCAGAAATAGCGCGTTGAGCGCAGGGCTTTATGGATGCGAGCGGGGGGGAATCAGTCCATGCGCCCGAAGCCAGGTCTCCAGCAGTTCCGGCCACTGATCCATCGACGGATCGCCGGTACCCAGGCCCGAGCCGTGGGAGCCACGCTCGAAGACATGTCCCTCGGCCGGCACCCCGGCTTTGATCAGCGCCTCGTAAAACTTTAGTCCCTGCTCCACGGGCACCGTCTCATCGTTCGCGGTGTGATACCAGAATGTTGGCGGCGTCTGGGCGGTCACGAACAAATCCGGCGAATAGGCTTTGCGCAACTCCTCACACCGGTCCATCAGATTGAATTCCTTGCAATAGCTCAGGTGCGATGTGTCGGTCGTGATCGCGCCGATCCATGGATAGCCGAGGACCAGGAAATTCGGCCGGCTCGAAACGCGGTCGATGGTATCCTCCGCATCGAGATTTCCGTCCACCGGTTGCGTTGCGGCCAAGGCCGCCAGATGCCCACCGGCAGAAAAACCGATCAGCACAATGCGATTGGGGTCGATGTGGTAATCCCGCGCCCGCGCACGCACCATCTGGATCGCTCGACGCGCATCGAGCAAGGGCACGGGCAGCACATACCCGTCCGAGGTCAGGCGATAGCGCAAAACGAAGGCACGAAATCCGCGAGCGTTAAACCAATTCGCGAACTGACGCCCTTCGAAGTTGGTTGCGAGGTGCGCATAAGCTCCGCCGGGAAAGATCACGACGGCCGATCCGTTTTCCTGGCCCGGCTGCGGATCAAAGACCGTGAGGGTGGGAATATCCTGGCATGCATTTCCCTTGGCTTCCGGCGCAGGTCCGGGCCACAGCCGAATTGTCTGGACTTCAAGAAACTGGTTGTGTTCGCCTGGCGTGGCGCATGGTGCATTCTGCGCGCGAACCAAGCCGCAGGCGATGAACATGACCGCCAAACCTGCCAAAGTCCTTGTCACGATCGTCCTCCGCGGTTCGGGAGGATTATACGAAACGCATTCACCGGGATGGCGGGAGAAAACCGAGAGTGCTCGTTCGCGCTCGACTGCTCACTGATGAGTGATCCCCCGGGTCCTGTTGTTCAGAGCCAAATCTCTTTGTGTCCCGGACAGATGTCCATAGCTTGCTCGGTGAGGGTCTCGGCGAGCTGGAAGCCATAGCGCCCGAAATAATAGGCCGCGCCATGTACGCGCTCCTGCGGCACGCCATCGGGATAGATGGCCCTGCTAATGGCATCCGCATGCCGCTTGAGCGACTCTTCCTTCTGGAGCTGGAAGTTGGCCGCGATCTGGCGCAGCCGGTTCATCTGATATCGCATTTTGCTGGCCGCGGTGTCGGCGGATTGCCCCAGGCCGTTATCCATTGCCTTCAGCCACTCGACCAGCGCATCGAGTTCCGTGTCCATCGCGTTTCCGGCGGCTGCCAGCTTGCGTTTGCCTTCGATCGGCATGGCGCGGGCCGCCAGCAATTGCGCCAGCTCGTCTGCATTTCCGCTTGAAAAGATTCGCTCGAGCGTGAGCTCATGCTTGCGAAGCAGCTCTCCGATCGGCGGCTCAACCAACGTCGCGCTCAAACGCGGCTCGACGGGTGTCATGCGGCCCAGTATTCGCCCGTAAAGCTCCGCCGACTGTGCGAAGTAGGCGATCTCCGCGGGGCCGCCGATGGTTAACGAACTCGACAACAGGTAATCTTGAAATACCGGGCGCAACAGCGCCGAAGGCGAGATCCGCTCCGGCTCAGCTTCCAGGATTCCAATCAGGTCCGCATTCGAGAATCTATCGCTTCCGGCATGCCATAGACCATCGGGCTCTCCAGCGGTGGGCGCCGTCCGCTTCAATGCCACGCGCGCGCCGGTCTCGGCGTCGATCAGAAACAGAAGGCTTGACTGGTCAGCGACAGCCACCTGAACGTGATATCCCGCTGCTTCGAGCGCCGCATTGCGCTCTTGAAGCGCGGCGTGCAGTTCGTCGGCGCGCTCCAACGCTGCGCGCAAAACCGGCGCTCCCATCCGATGCGCGGCTCGTCCGCCCGCATCCAGAACCAGCAATCCGGATGTGGCAAAAGCTTTCCGATAAAACTCTGCAAACGCTTCGCCGAAAGTGCGTCCGGGCCTGTAAGCCTCTGCCAGCGCCTCGATCGCTTCCGATTGCCCGACCAGCTGCCAAGCTTCTTCAAGAAGACCCGTGATCGAGTCGTCCAGCACAACGCGTCCCACCGGAACCGGCGTTGCAGGCGCGCTCACGTATGCGAGCCTGCGGAGCTCTTTCCGCGAGGGAAATGTCACATGATTGATTTCGTCGAAGTCGTGGTCTTCCGTCGCCACCCAGAAGACGGCCACGTGGGGTTTACCCTGCGCCGTCGCCTGGCGGGCCCGAGCCAGGGCGGTTGCAGCCTTGAACGGCGTAAAAAGCGGACCGCCAAACAGTCCCACCTGCTGACCGGTCACCACGACGCCGGCACCTTGTCTTAAGGATTCCAGCGAAGCCGCGGCCGTCGCCTGGGGGTTTTGTTCCGCGATCAATTCGAGGAGGTCGCTCCCATGCGCGGGAATAGGGGGCCGCGCTTGCCAGAGCCTGTCATCGAACCCATAGAAGTTCCGTGCCTGCGGCGCGCGTGCGCAGAAATCCAGAAACAGTGGATGCAAGCCGGGTAACAGTGTGATCGGATGACAGTCTGCGGTGGACAAAGTGCTCACTTCCATCGGGTCTGAGGCGGTCGTGGATCGGGTGAAACTTGAAAGCCGTTGTTTTAAGGATGCCATGCCGCCCCCGATCGATGCATTACCGCGGACCCGTTTCGACGGAAAGTCCGATTCTTCTGCGTATACTTCTCTTGTCCGAACCATCTGAGGAGAGTGAGCCGCATGCCCAAGAGCGGGAAGGCCTCGAAGTCCAGCCTTGCACGAGCGTCCAAACCGGCCAAGAAAAAGAAAAACAAGGCAACGACAAGCGGCGCAATGCTCATTTCCGAACAGGCCCGCCTGATCAGTTCGAAGATCGTCTATGAGGGCCCTTTGTTCCGGGTTCGCCACGACAAGCTAATCGAACCGGGCGGGAGGCGCAGCGAGCGCGATGTCATACGGCATAACGGCAGCGTCGTGATCCTCGCCATTGACAACTCCACAAGCAAAAAGGATCCGTGGGTCGTCATCGAGCGCCAATACCGCCATGCTGCCAACCAGTATTTGTGGGAACTGCCGGCAGGGAAACTCGACGCCGGAGAAGAACCGCTCGCGGGAGCGCAGCGCGAACTTGAAGAGGAGACCGGTTACCGGGCGAAGAAGTGGCGCCCGCTCATCGAGTATTACGCGAGCCCCGGTTTTCTGGGGGAAACCATGAAAGTCTTTGTTGCTGAAGGCCTCCTTGCCGGCGACGCGCACCCCGAAGAGGATGAGAACATCGATTTCCGGCTGGTTAAGCTTTCTGAAGCAATCGCAATGATCGATAAGGGTTGGATCAAGGACGGCAAAACCCTGACGAGCATCCTGTTTTACGCGCGCCAGACGGAACTTATAAAGAAAAAGTAAAGCTATCGCATTACGAATTCAATCGATTCAATCGTTTTGACCGATTTTTGGCCGCCTCGCGTGGCGAAGATACCACTTTGTGAACATGGGGTCGAAATTCCCAATCAACCTTTCGCGCAGTTCGCTCGTCATAAAAAACATACGGCGTCGCGTTCCCTCATACCTCGCGCGCCGCAATCACATCCAACTGCAAGAAAGGCACAAGCCTGTGGCTCAGTACAAAGGCAAAGTGAAATGGTTCAATAACGCCAAGGGCTACGGATTCATCGGACGTGAAGACGGCCCCGACGTATTCGTGCACTACTCGGCGATTCAACTGGACGGCTACAAAACACTCAAAGAAGGCGATGAGGTCGAGTTCGACATCGTCCAGGGCCAGAAAGGTCCCCAAGCCGATGCAGTCATTCGGCTGAAGGACGCCGCCCACAGCGCAGCTTAGCTCATCCATTTCCGAAGATCCGCGATCTCCGGAAATGTGCCATGTAACGCGTTCGGCCGGGCCCTACATCGTGACCACCCAACGTGGTACGGGATGTGTACGTCCATGGGTCTGGCGCCGTCACCCGATTTAGCGAAAACCTTCCCCGGCTCGCTGTTGTCACCCTACTGAGTCAGCCCGGATTTTGTGTCCCGATCCTCAGGAAAATGCAGCACCGATCGTCGATACTGATCCGGGAGACTTTCGCGTGGACAACGCCACCATGTCTCGGCTCCTCGCCGAGACTGCCGACCTCATGTCGATCGACGGGGCCGACACCTTTCGCATCCTCAGCTATCGCCGCGCGGCTGAAGCCGTCGAGCAGACCACCGTCGACCTGATGGCGGTGGCTGGCGACAAGGATCGCCTGCTCGAGATTCCCGGTATCGGAAAGAGCATGGCCGCCAACATTCAGGCGATCGCTACCACCGGCACGCTACCCTTGCGGGACGAACTGATCGCCAAATATGGTGCCGGCCTTCTGCAGCTTCTCAAGCTTCCGGGCATGGGACCTAAAACCATCGCACTGCTCTGGGACGGGGCAAAAATCGGCAGTATCGACCAACTCGCCCTGGCCATCGACGAGGGCCGCCTGGCCGGGCTGCCGCGGATGGGCGCCAAACAAATCGAAAAGCTGAAGAAAGGCATCGAGGACTACCGGCGCAGCGCCGGACGTTTTCGCATCGACGAGGCGGAAGAAGCGGCTGAGCGCATTTCGGCCTATCTGCTCGCTTTCGAGGGCATTGACCGCGTTACGCCGGCCGGCTCGCTGCGCCGCGGCCGCGAAACCGCCGGCGATCTCGACCTGCTGGTCACCGGCCCGGCTTGCGCGCCAGAGTGCAGCGACGCTGCGGTCGACTATGTGGCAGCGTATCCGGGCATTCACAGCATGATCGCCAAGGGTGAAAACAAGGTCAGCTTCTACCTTGCCAACAGCCTCCAGGTCGACGTGCGCCTGCTGCCTTCAGCTTCCTATGGGGCTGCCCTGCAATACTTTACCGGATCGAAAGCCCATAACGTGACCTTGCGGCAGCGGGCGCTCAAGATGGGCTACACGCTGAGCGAGTGGTCGCTTGCCCGTCTCGACGACAACTCCACTGTCGCCGCCGCGACCGAAGAGGAGATCTATGCCGCGCTTGGCGTGGACTGGATGCCGCCTGAAATGCGGGAGAATCTTGGCGAAATCGAGGCGGCCGCCCGGCACCAGCTTCCTCGTCTGATCGAGCTGGCGGAGATCAAGGGCGATGTCCACATGCATACCCACGAAACCGACGGCAAGTGCTCGATTCGTGAAATGGCCGATGCGGCCCTGGCCAAGGGGTACCAGTACATCGCGATCACGGATCACACCAAAAACCTGGCTATGACGAATGGCCTCGACAACGCGCGAGCCCTCGAACATGTTCGCCGCATCCGCGAAGTGGATGAACAAATGGAAGGCCGTATCCGGGTCTTTTCAGGCATCGAGGTCGACATCCTGGCCGACGGATCGCTCGACCTCGACGACGAAGTCCTGGCCCAGATGGATGTCGTCATCGCCAGCGTTCACACCCGGACCGAGCAGACCCGGGATGAAATGACTGCGCGCGTGCTGCGCGCCATTGAGAACCCGTGCACGCGCATCCTGGGTCATCCCACCGGCCGGCTGCTGCTGCGCCGCGAGCCTTATCCCATCGACATTGGCGCCGTTTTGCGCCGGGCGGCTGAACTGGGTGTCGCCGTGGAGCACAACGCATCTCCTGAACGCCTGGACCTCTCCGACCGCGACTTGCGGCTTGCCAAGGAACTCGGTTGCAGGATCGTCATCAATACCGACTCCCACAACCTGCGCGACCTCGACAAGATGACCTATGGAGTGCGGCAACTGCGCCGCGCCTGGCTTGAACCGGCCGACGTGCTCAATACGCGAGGTCCTGCGGAGTTCCTGGCGGCACTGCGACCCCGGCCCTGATGACGGCCCGAACCACATCCTATAACGCTCACGCTTATCTGCTTGCCATGTCTTAACGGAATGGAGCTAAGATGTTTTCGCGATGAGTCTGCTTGGTCAGGAAAACTCGCAACAGTTTGATGAGGCGGCGCGTGGAGAGTCCTTCACCAAAGGCACCAGTCATGTGGTCTGGGCCAGCATTGCTGCCGCGGTCATCGTCACGGTGGCCATTGTGCTGTATGTGATGGCCGGTCAAAAGAAGCCCGTGGCGACCGGAGATGTGATCGCGGTGTGGGCGCATCCGATGCATACTGTCACGCCGGCGTTCGACGCGGGTGGGGCGCCCGTGCCCCAGGAGGCCTTTGACCAGGTATTGGTTTTCACCACGATCCGGCTGCACAACCAGAGCAAGGGGCCGATCTTCCTGCATCAGATCGTCACGAATGTCACCCTGCCGGACGGCGTTCATTCGAGCTATGCCGCCGAAGCTTCGCAGTATGACCGTGTCTTCCTTGCCTACCCCGACCTGGCGCCATGGCACACGAAATCCCTTTCCCCTGAACTGACCCTGGAAGCGGGTCAATCCGAGGAAGGAACCTTCGTCTCAGCGCTGCGTATTCCGAAGGACCAGTGGGACGCCCGCAAAGGCTTGAACTACTCCTTCGCCTTTCGTTATCAACCCAACGTCACGATTACCCCGGGGGTCGCGGTTACTGAACACTGACAGGCGCGGGAGCATTCTTTGGCGTGGACAAATAACCTGACACATCGTTCTTCGAGTTGATGTTATTGACCACGATCTCGTACAGTTCAGGCTGCTTTCCGCTGTAGAACTGGAGTGGCTCGTCCACGTTCCGGTCCTTCTTTTCGTATTTGCGGTCGTCGGCGTAAACGTCGAGCGTGAACCGGCTCTTTTTCTGATCGGCTTTGCGCAATTCCAGGCTTACCGTGCCCACCGGCTTCCGGTCGCCCTTGTGGAGCGTGAACTCATAGTAATTCCGGTCGCCCTTGTGCTTCAGCACTTCGAGTTCGCTTGCATTGCGAGCAATCAAGCTGGAATGGTCGCTGAGGTCGCCCTTCATGGAGGTTAACTGTGTGATGGCTCCCTGCAGGTCGTTCTGGGTCTTGCCAAGGTCGGTTTTCACCCCGCCCACATCCGTCTTGACGCTCGACACATCGCTCTGGACCGACGTAACCTGCTGCGCGGTTTCCTTTTGCGCGCTCTCAAGGCGGCGATTCTCGGCTTCCTCGCGCGCCACGATCTGCTGGGCGCGCGCATCCATCTGCTTCTGCGTGAGCCCCAAGGAGCGGCCCAGTTCGTCGGTCGCAACTGTCAACCGCGCATTGGTTTCGCGCAATTGAGCTGCGAGCTTCAGGTTCTGCTGATTCGAATCCTGCAAGGCCGCTTCCTCGCGGGCCAAGCGGCCGCTCAGGGTAAACGTCCAGATCAGGCCGCCGACTGCAGCCAGAAAGGTAATCGCGATCACTGCCAGCAACGCGCCGGAAAAACTCCGCGGTGCATCCTCGAGTTCACTCATATCGGATTGTTTCCTCTCTTCCGCTTCGGTTCCACCCATCCAACTTGCCGTTGCGCGAGTCGATGCGCTTCCTGCCCGATCAACTGAACTTCCGGTCGACGCGTGCAAGGTTCATTGATTCGGACGGCCAGAGCAGCCAAGCTTGCTCGATCTGGCATGGCACATCCGCCAACTCTCGGGGACCGTTACAGACTATATTAGAAAACTCTGGCCTCGCCCGCCTCAAAACCTTGCCGGAGATGCGCCACCGGAGTAACCGGCAATCTTTGGTCAGCCCCGGCTTCGGCGCTGCAGTGACAACCGTTCAATGGCTGCGCTATAAAGAAATTTGCTGCATTTCGCGGCGCCGTCGGTTTTCCTGGCGGCCAGCACTGGGGAAATTCAGAAAATACAGATCGTCGAGGGAGCACCGAAGGCTATGTCCACCGCTGTTGCTGGTAAGGGTCTTGAAGGTGTTGTTGCCGCCAATTCCGGCGTCTGCTGGATAGACGGAGAAGCGGGCGTGCTGGCTTATCGCGGAATCGATATCCACGAACTGGCCGAGAACTCCACCTTTGAAGAGACTACCTACCTGCTCTGGAACGGTCATCTTCCCAACCAGTTTGATCTCCGCGAATTCCAGTCCCAGCTTGCCCTCGCCCGGGTCCTCGATCAGCGGATCATCGACTTAATGCGCAGCTTCCCTTCGTCCGCCACCCCGATGGAAGTTTTGCGAACGGCGGTGTCGGCGCTCAGCTTCTATGACGCCGACGAAAAGGACAACTCGCATGATGCGAATGTCCGCAAGGCCTACAATCTGACCGCGCAGATCGCCATGATCGTTGCCATCTACGATCGCCTGCGCAAAGGCCTCGAAATCGTTCCTCCCGACCGCTCCCTCAATCATGCCGCCAACTTTCTGTGGATGCTCAACGGCGTCAAGCCTTCCGAGACGGCTACCCGCACTCTGGACATCGCGCTGATCCTCCACGCGGACCACGAGCTGAACGCCTCCACCTTTGCCGCCCGCGTCATCGCCGCCACACTCTCCGACATTCATTCCGCCATTACGGGGGCCATCGGCGCGCTCAAGGGACCGCTGCACGGCGGGGCCAATGAAGGCGTGATGCGGCTGCTGCTTGCGATCGACAAAGCCGGCGCCGATCCGGTCGAGTACGTGAAGAACATGCTCGCCGCCAAGCAGAAGATCTCCGGCTTCGGCCACCGCGTCTATAAGACGGAGGATCCCCGCGCGACGCACCTGCGGCGCATGAGCGAGCAGCTCGGCAAAGATGCCGGCCAGCCCAAGTGGTTCAACATGTCCCGGGCGATAGAGATCTATATCAAGGACGAAAAGAAGCTGAATGCGAATGTCGATTTCTACTCTGCGTCGACGTACAACACGCTGGGCATCGACATCGACCTCTACACGCCGATCTTCGCCATCAGCCGCATTGCGGGCTGGGCAGCCCACGTGATCGAGCAGCTCGACGACAACCGTCTGATTCGTCCCCGCGCCGACTACATCGGCCCCGAATATCCGTCGGCTTACGTTCCCCTGGCCAAGCGGCCATAACCTTCGAGCGGCCAGACATTCCTCACTGAAACAGGCTGAGGGGGATTGCCTCGCCCATGGCGCGATATCCGGCCGGCGAAGGGTGCAGGTGATCGCCGCAGTCGAAGGCCGGCAGCAAATGGTCGGGCCGCTGGGGATCGCGCACGATTGCATCGAAATCAACGACCGCATCAAAGTGCCCCGTTGCGCGAATCCACGCATTCACCGCCTGGCGATCGGCTTCGCTCAACGGTCCGGGATGGTAGTAATCGGAGCCTGTGTACGGCGTGATGGTCGCCCCGATGACCCGGATTCCGTGCTCGTGCGCCCGCACAAGGATCTGCTGGTAGGCAGCGATCACCCGCTTCACCATGTCAGCGTGGTCCGCCGGTGACACTTCTCCATTGCGGGCAAGGCCGCCGAGGTCGTTCACGCCTTCGAATACAATCACCCAACGCACTGCCGCCGGAGCCAGCACATCGCGGTCAAATCGGGCCAAAACATTCGGCCCCAGTCCGTCGGTGAGCAGATGATTGCCGCCGATGCCCTCATTTACGACGCCGATATTTCTGGTTGTGGCGGAACCCGCGAGGCGCGCGGCCAGCACATCAGTCCAGCGATCATTTCCGTTCGTCGTGGCTCCATGCCCGTCGGTAATGGAATCGCCTAGCGCGACGACCGACCCTGTACCCGCATCACTCAGAACATCGATCTCGGAGATTTGGTACCAATGATCCACCGGCTTCGGCTCGCTGAAGGTTGCCGCCCCGGCAAAATCGCCATGCACCACATAGGAGGTGGCTCTGGATCCCGGGTGCCCGGTCTCGCGTGCCGGCGGACTATCCAGATGAAAAGTGATCGCCACGCTGGATAGAGCTTCCACCGGATACGCGAGGGGATCGGACACGTATTCCGCGCCAGGAGGGATGGTCATGCTCTCTGCATCGTTGAAAGTCAGCGTCCGGTCGCTTCCAGGTTGAATGGCCGAAGAGGAGATCGAGACCGGCTTCGCAATGTGCACGGAGGTGAAATGCAGGCTCTCGGTCCCGAAGGCATTGGAGATGTGTACGCGCACCATTGCTCCGCCCAGCGACAGGTGAAAGATCTGGCGCACGGTTGCATCGCGCAGCTCATCCGCGGGCAGCGCATTCTGCGGTTCGGGTATCTGCTGCGCCGCGGCCCACGACGCCACCCAAACCTGACCTTCCGGCTTGGATTGGCTGAGGCACTGCGGTGCGATCCACGCCGCCGAGAGTACGAGCAGAACGATTTTGAATGCCTGTTTCACGGTCGAAGGTTTAGGATGAGCATCCTGAAGTAAATCGCTTTTGAAAAGCCCCGCAGAAATATTACCCGTGGAGGTCCACGTGCGTCTTTCCCCGACCTTGATTCCTGCGCTCTTCCTCATGGCCGCCTCCGTCACAATTGCGGGACAGACCGCATCATCATCCGGCTGCTCGCCGGTGAGCCTGACGGCCGAGCAGGATCACCAGAACATGATGGATCAGCTTGGGATCAAGGCTCTGCGGCCCGGACCGGCCGGAAACGAGAATGCACCCAATCACGCCAACTACGACGAAGCGCAAGCGAATCCTTATCCCAAAATCCCTGACCCTCTCACGCTGAACGATGGCCAGAAAGTGACAACGGCGCAAACGTGGTGGGACAAGCGGCGGCCCGAGATCGTCGAGATGTTCTCGAAGTATGTTTACGGCCGTGTGCCGAACGATCTTCCCAAGGTGACGTGGACCGTCACTGCAGTGGATCACGAGATGATCGGGTTCACGCCGGTGATCGCCAAGGACGTGGTCGGCGAGGTTGACAACTCAGGTTGTCCTGCTATCACCGTGAAGATCCACATGACGCTCGTGACGCCCGCGATGGCGAAAGGACCTGTGCCGGTGCTGATGATGTTTGGACCTGCAGGTTTTCCGAATCCGCATGAGCCCTCGCCCGATGAATTCGCGCGCCTCAACACAGCGATGAAGAAAATCCTCATTCAGCAGGACCCGTCGCTGGCCGCGGTCTTCGAGCAACACCTGGCGTGGGAGCCGATGAAGGCCACGCCATTCCAGTTTCCGCAACTGAATGCAGACGGAGACCTGCCCAATACCTGGCAACTCATCGCGGCCGGCTGGGGATTCGTGATGTTCGATCCCGCCAGCGTGCAGGCCGACAACGGCGCGGGCATCACCCGGGGCATCATCGGTCTCGTGAACCACGGCCAGCCGCGGCATCCGGAGGATTGGGGCGCATTGCGCGCATGGGCGTGGGGCGCGGGTCGCGGTCTCGACTATCTTGAAACCGATTCTGCCGTGGACGCAAAACATGTCGGCATCGAAGGCGTATCGCGCTACGGCAAAGCTGCGCTCGTGACGATGGCGTTCGATCCGAGGTTCGCCATGGTGCTGGTGGGCTCGTCTGGAAAGGGTGGGGCAACGCTGCTGCGACGCCATTTTGGAGAGGCGGTAGAAAACCTGACCGATGGCGAGTACTACTGGATGGCCGGCAACTTCATCAAGTACGGCGCATCGGAGGCCAGCTTCGGCAGCATGAATCCGGGCGACATTCCCGTCGACTCGAATGAACTGATTGCGCTCTGCGCTCCGCGCCTCACTTTCATCAGCTACGGCGTTCCTGAAAAGGGTGACGCCAAGTGGCTCGATCACGCGGGAAGCTGGATGGCGACGGTGGATGCCAACCGCGTGTTTCAGTTGCTGGGCGCGAAAGGTCTCGATGTGCAGGGCGATGCGTACAGCGCCAAGATGCCACCCATGAACCAGGGTCTGCTTGACGGACAGCTTGCCTGGCGGCAGCACGATGGCGGTCACACGGATGCGCCCAACATGAAGTACTTCATCCAGTGGGCGGACAAGTTCATCGGCCACACGCCGCCGCAATAGTTCCTGACTAGGCTTGCGCGGGCTGCTTTGCTTTCCAGAGCACGTAGAGTCCCCATGCGGCGAGCGTGCAGCTGTCGCGCACCCGGCCTTCGCGCATCATGCGCTCGAACTCCTCTACCGGGACGCTGTGCACCTTCAGATCGTGTTCCTCAGCGTCGCGGTTGGTCTCTGCCATCGACAATCCGCTGGCCAGGAAGACGTGCTGCTTCTGGCGGGTGAATCCGTAGGCGATCCATAGCCATCCCAGGTAGGTCATCTCCGCGGCTTCAAGGCCAGTCTCCTCTTTCAATTCGCCGCGCGCCAGCTCTTCCGGACTCTCGATCACGATCTCCCAGCCGCCCTGCGGCAATTCCAGGGCCTGCTCCTGGATCGTGTACCGAAACTGTTCGACAAGCCAGACGCGCCCCTGATCCATGGGCAGAATGGTCGCGCAATCATCCTTCTCGACGACGCCGTAGATGCCCTTTTTGCCGTTGGAACGAAGAATCTCGTCCTCGCGCAGACGCAGCCACTGATTGCGATAGATTTCGCGACTGGAAAGCGTGGTAATCGACGGATCTTTCTTGTCTAGGGCTGAATGCATGCGCGCTCCTTCTCCAACGTGCATCTGCGTACTTTGAAGATCATGAAAAGTTTAAGAATTTTCAGGCGAGTGTCGGTTTGCGATCTGTCCGTGTCCGGTACTGACGCAGCCTTCCCAGCAGCGAAGCCGGGCCACTGACCGCAAGACGCACCATGTTTCCCTGATACTCGCGCGCGCGGACCACCATTCCCGCGTCAATCGCAGCGAGCACAGCGCCTTCGCTCTGCGGAACCGCGAGCTCGGTCTCGACGATCGGATCGGAGAAGAGCGCCTTGTCGATTGCCGCGCGCAAGTCGTCCATCCCTTCGCCGGTCCGCGCTGACACGATGACCGTGCCTTCGGTGCGGCTTCTCTCCTGCATTCCATCACGTTCGTGCTGATTCAGCAGATCGATTTTATTCATGACTTCGATGCGCGGCTTTCCCAGGGCACCGAGTTCGTCCAGCACTTTCTCGACCTGCGCCTTCTGCTCGTCGCCATAGTTTGAGGCCGCATCGCGCACGTGCAACAGGATCTCGGATTGTTCGACTTCTTCCAGGGTGGCGCGGAAACTGGTCACGAGGGTGTGGGGAAGGTTGCGGATGAACCCTACGGTATCGGTCAGCAGCACCTTGCGCCGGCTGGGCAACTCGATGGCGCGCAGCTTCGGGTCAAGGGTGGCGAACATCCGCGGGGATTGCAGCACCTGCGCACCGGTCAGCCGGTTGAAGAGCGTGCTCTTTCCGGCATTTGTGTAGCCCACCAACGCGACGGTGGGGACGGGCACTGCTTCGCGCCTTTGCCTTTGCTGGCGGCGGACCCGTTTCACCGCGTCGAGATCAAGCTTTAATTGGTCGATCCGCCGCTGAATCTTTCGCCGATCGGTTTCGAGCTGGGTTTCGCCCGGTCCGCGCGTGCCGATGCCGCCGCCGAGCTGGGACATGGATTTACCTCGGCCGGCGAGGCGCGGCAACAGGTACTCCAACTGCGCCAGCTCAACCTGCAACTGCCCTTCGCGGGTTCGGGCGTGCCGCGCAAAGATGTCGAGGATGAGCTGGGTGCGATCGAGCACCCGGCAGGGCAATGCGCTCTCAAGGTTGCGCAACTGGGTTGGGGTCAGGTCGTGATCGAAGAGCACCAGACCGGCTTCGGTAGACGCAGCGACACCCGCAATCTCCTCCACCTTGCCCGCACCCACGAGGGTTGCGGGATCGGGCCTGGGCCGGCGTTGCAACACTTCGGCGGCAACGTCGCCGCCTGCGCTCGTTACCAGCTCTCGAAATTCGGCGAGCGACTCGTCCACGTCCAGTGCGGTCGCGTTCAAGTGAGCGGACTGCCCCGTCTGGGAGGGCATCATCCGCTTCCCCGCCTGAGATTGTTCTTTTCTATCGGAAAGAGGGCGCTCGTCCGATCGCGATCCGCGCGGCCGGAGCGCGAAGTCGACCCCGATGATGACAGCACGTTCGGTGGCGGCTTCGGCGCGCACAGGACTTCCCCCGGACGATTTGCGACCGATGCGACCGCCTTCGTCTCGTACCACTTGAGGGCGCTGCTTCGTACTACCGCTGCTCAGCGGTCACCGCACTCGGCGTTGGCGACGGGACGGCGGACGGCCCAAGTCCCGTAGAAGCGAGGGCCGGCCGATGCTCGCTGTGCAGCACGCTCCGGTTGCTCACCACGGTCGAGATGGCGTGTTTGAAGATCAATTGCTCCTGGCTGTTGTTCTCGAGAAGAACCGAGTACTTGTCAAAGGAGCGGATTTTTCCGGTAAGCTTGACGCCGCTCACCAGATAAATCGTGATCGGAGTCTTATCTTTCCGAACTGTATTCAGAAACGTGTCCTGAATATTCTGTGCCGGCTTGTTCTCCATATGCCGATCTCCTGCTTTCGTTATCATTTTTCGGTGGCTTTCCACCAAATCTCGTTCTTACTTGAGTCAATTTGAAACGGGAACGGAGCCGGAAAGTCCCGGAACCGTCACTTCCCGCAATGTGAGTACAGTATAGAGGTTTTCAACCTTTTTCAACCGCGTGCTTTTATCGTTCAGCTTGCCTTGCCTCACATTGGGATGGCGATTTCTCCCGCGCTGATACCATTGTCAGGTGCAAAAGTCCGCCAACCCACCTGTGAGCCCTGCATTAACCACCCAGCCCGTACCCATGCTCGACCTGAAGCGCCAATACCAGCCACTCCATGAGGAGTTGCTGGCTGCCCTGGAGCATGTTCTGCAGACCCAGCACTTTATCCTTGGTGAGCCGGTAGCTGCCTTTGAGAGCGCCGCCGCCGATCACCTTCACGTCTGCCACGGTGTTGGATGCTCTTCGGGTACAGATGCGTTGTGGCTATCGCTCGCGGCATGCGAAATAGGTCCCGGATCCGCTGTTATCACCACTCCTTTCAGCTTTTTCGCCTCAGTCAGCGCGATTTTTCGTGCCGGGGCCAGTCCGATCCTGGCGGACATTGACCCCGAAACCTTCAATCTGAGTCCCTCGGCGGTCGAATCGGCCCTGCAAACGCCGCGCGCGGCGTCCTCCCGCGCTATTCTCGCCGTCCACCTTTACGGTCAGCCTGCAGATTGCAAAGCGCTTGGCCGGGTCGCAATGAACTGGAACCTTCTTCTGGTCGAGGACGCCGCCCAGGCCTGGGGGGCAGAGCTGGACGGGGTCAGCGCCGGCGGTTTGGGTGATATTGCCGCGTTCAGCTTCTATCCCACCAAGAATCTGAGCGCGGCCGGCGATGCCGGCATGATTACGACCAACTCAGATTCGCTGGCCGAACGGGCGCGGATGCTGCGCCAGCACGGCATGCGCCGCCGCTATTACCATGACGAACTCGGCTGGAACGCGCGGCTCGACGGTTTCCAGGCCGCGATCCTCGAAGTAAAGCTCAAGTACGTCGACCGATGGAACCAGCAGCGGCACGAGTTGGCCGGCCGGTACCACGCGCTCTTCAGCTCCGCAGGGCTTGCCGAGTCGGGGACCCTCCCTCATCACGGCATCATTCTTCCCCGCGAAGTTCCCGGCAGCCGGCACGCCTGGCACCAATATGTGATTCGTTGCGCCCGCCGCGACGAGCTCCGTGAATTTCTGGCCGCTCGTCAGATCGGGTGCGAGATCTTCTATCCTGTTCCGCTGCATCTTCAGAAGGCTCTCGAGCCGCTCGGCTATCGCGAAGGCGATTTCCCGGAGGCTGAGCGCGCGGCACGCGAAGTTCTCGCTCTGCCCATCTTTCCCGAGTTGCGGGAAGACGAACAGCAGGCTGTGGTTCATGCCATCGCCGACTTCCTGAGCTGATCCGGCCTTAGATCAATGGTCCGATCGCTGACAACTGACCACTGATGACTGGATTTAGAATCCACTTAGCATGAAATGCCCTTATTGCGGATTCACCCAGGATCGCGTGGTCGACTCGCGCGAAAGCAAGGAGGCTGATTCCATCCGCCGGCGGCGCGAGTGCGAGAAGTGCAATCGCCGTTTCACGACCTACGAGCGCATCGACGAGATCCCTTACATGGTGGTGAAGAAAGATGGGCGCCGGGAACGCTTCGACCGGCAAAAAGTCCTGAGCGGCCTGCTCCGCGCGTGCGAAAAGCGCCCGGTCTCCTCGGGCCAGCTGGAAAAAATCGTGGACGCCACCGAAAGCTTCCTGATCGACGCTCCGGAGCGCGAGCGCACGACCAGCGAGATCGGCGAGCTGATCATGCAACAGCTCAAGGGTCTGGATACGGTGGCCTATATCCGCTTCGCTTCGGTTTATCGCGACTTCAAGGACGTGCGCGAATTCAAGGAAGAGCTGGAAGGTTTGCTTGAGAGCCATCGCGGCACGAAAGGCAGGAAGTAATGCCGGCCCTCACGCATTCCATCAAGACCTGGACGGCCCACGATGAACAATAGCCCGCGGAATTTGCGCATCGCCGTGGCGGCGGCCATCTTCTCCTCAAGCCTTTTGATGACCATCTCGGCAGTGGGCGCCATGATGTTCATCAGCGACTCAGCGGATCCAAACTTCCTTCACAGGTTCGGGTGGGTGCTGCCGGTCTTTTCGATTCCTCTGTTCCTGCTCTTCTTCTTCTCGCAGAAAGCGTACGCGGGCTCGATGATCGTGCTAGCTGCCTTGAACTACGCTTTTCTGGCCTGGATCGCGTGGACAACTGTCAGCGCTCGGGGAAAGAGCGGTAGCACCAGCTTCATCCACATCACTTTGAGTCCCGTCGCCAGCGGGCAGGTCATTCTGCCGCTGCTTAATGCCGCGCTCGTGTTGTTCCTGGTTCATCGAGAGCGTTCCGCAGCATCCGTGCCCAACAACACCCGCTGAATCCGGAGCGAACATGGCTGAATTGAAAACCCACAAGATCACGCTGATTCCGGGCGACGGCATCGGACCCGAAGTCACGCAGGCTGTTCTTCGCATCCTCGAAGTCACCGGTCTCAAATTCGAGTGGGAGCGCTATGCCGCCGGGGCAGAGGCCTACGAAATCTACGGCGAGTACATTCCCGCAGCGCTCTACGAATCGATCGAGCGGAACAAGGTCGCACTCAAGGGCCCGGTGACGACTCCCATCGGGGGCGGATTCAAAAGCATCAACGTCACGTTGCGCAAGAAATTCGATCTTTACGTCAATTTTCGGCCCATCAAGAATCTTCCCGGCCTCGAAACCAAGTACCCCAATGTCGATCTCATCATCGTCCGCGAAAACACGGAGGGCGAGTACGTGGGCCTGGAGCACGAAGTCATTCCGGGCGTGGTGGAAAGTCTCAAGGTCATCACCGAGAAGGGATCGACGCGCATCGCCAAATTTGCCTTCGAATACGCGCACAAGCACGGCCGCAAGAAGATCCACTCGATCCACAAGGCCAACATCATGAAGCTTTCCGACGGCCTTTTCCTGCGTTGCGCGCGCCGTGTCGCAGAGCAGTTCCCCGACATTCTCTATGGCGAGCACATCATCGACAACACGTGTATGCAGCTGGTGATGAACCCCTACCAGTACGACACGTTACTGCTCGAGAATCTCTACGGCGACATCGTCAGCGATCTCTGTGCGGCTTTTGTCGGAGGCCTGGGGCTGGTTCCGGGAGCGAATCTCGGCGCGGAATGCGCCATCTTCGAAGCCGTGCATGGCTCTGCGCCCGATATTGCGGGGAAAGACCTTGCTAACCCGACCGCGCTTCTGCAATCCGCGATTCTGATGTTGCGTCACCTGGATGAGGAAGCAGCCGCGGACAAGATCCAGTGCGCGCTTGAAAGCGTCTATTCCGAACGGAAGACGCTCACGCGTGATGTAGGTGGCACGGCCGGCACCAGCCAATTTGCCGACGCAGTCATCGCTGCGCTGCACTAAATCAGTTCGTGTTTTTGCGGGCGCTGGGCGTCAGCTTGCGAAGCAGGAATTCCTGCACAAGACCGTTGACCATGCGGCCGCCCGTGGTGATCAAGGCGTTTTCGAACACCAGGCCGGGTCCACGATTGGAATCGGGATAATACGCATTCGAGATTGCTCCCGAAATCACATCGCCGCCGACGCTGGAGTAATTCGGCTGCCATTTGCCATTGTCGCCCTTGCAGATGAAGGGACTCTCAAGAGCATGCATCGCGCGCGACTTCTTCGTGCCGGTCCCTTGATAAAAATAGCGTGGATCCTGGTGCAGCAAGGACGGAAGGATCGCGCCGCCGAACATGATATCGGTGAAACCGTCGGTAAAATTCGCGCCAAAACGCTGCCCGTATCCGATGAGCCCTTCTCTGTAGTCCGGGCTATCGCCGGCCTGTCCAATCCCAGAGAGGAATGCAACGCCCAGCAGAGTGACCGGATCCGTACCGGCCCTGAGTGCAAGCTTGAATTTCAGTCCCGTGGTGAGCGGGGCTGCGTCCTTGTCATAGACAACGTAGAAATTCGGAATGACGCCGAGCACCCGCTGCTCCTCTTCCACCTTGACCTGCTCGGTGGCAATCTCGACCGAAGAGGAAACGACTGTCACGGAAGTGGATGCGCCGACAATCTCGAGCCGGATGTCCTTTAAAAATTCGACCTCACCCGGAGCTATTGTCAGGGGCGGCGAGACCCAGGTTACAAACCCATTTGCCGTGATTGTGACGCGGTAGGGACCGCCCGGCGGGAGCGCGCCGACTTGGAAAGAACCGCTGTCTTCCGAAGTGGCCGTTCGGTGTTGCGTGGAGTTGGGGCCGTCAATTGATACACTCGCTCCGGGAACGACATCATTATTCGTGTCGAACACCGTGCCACTGACACTGCCAGTTTGTGGCTGAGGCGGAGCCGCGGGCTCTTGCGCGCCCGACACGGCAACTGACAGGAACGCGATGAACACACAGAGAAAAGGGGGCTTTCTAATCAAATACCAGGCTCCAAACCGAAGCATCCGCGACAGGGGATGGTGGGGACAAGGCTTTAGCCCCGTATGCCGTGCCGGAAGATTGTCAGGTCAGAATGGGGATGATTTGTCTGAATTCAATCGCTTCTTGCTGCTTTCGCGCTTGGACTGCAATTGCAGCTTTAACCTAGATGTGGCGGATCGCTATCCGGATGCTGAAATAGACGTCGACCAGGGCATTTCGTTGAGGCGAACCTGACCGCCGGGGCTTTGGATCGTCTCTCAAACTGCCGCTGACTCCCGAACCGCCGTCAATCAGGTTTCTATCGCACCAATGCAATCCAGAGACTCTTGCCGGGCATCTCAATTCGAATCTTCGCCTTCTCCATGTCTGCCCTGACTTCGCCGGCGAGCGTGGTGACCTGCGTTGCCCCCGCCAGAGCTGTGCCGTCGATGAGCAACTCCAATGATGCAGGTTCGCTCGCTCGATTTTCAATTACGAGAACCTTCTGCTCGCCAGCACTGCTGCTCTCTGCTGCCGGAACACGCACATAGGCCAGGACGTCCTTGTCTGCCGTCAAGACCTGCATCGCGCCATCTTGAAGGGCAGCATATTGTCTGCGCAACGAAAGCAGTTTCTGCACCCAGTCGTGCATCGCCGCCTGTTCTGGAGTGGGATTCGCGAAGGCGTTCTGTGCCGTACCCGGCCATCCGCCTGGAAAATCGTGGCGGTTGTCAGGATCCTCGCCGCCTGTCATTGCGATTTCGTCGCCTGCATACACCTCGGGCATGCCGCGCATGGTGAGCAGCACAGCAAATGCCAGGCGCATGCTGTCGGGCGACGCGCCCGCGTTCGAAATGAACCGGGAGGTATCGTGATTGCCGAGGAACGGCACCAGCCGCTCGGGATGCGGATAGAGCGCATCGAGCCGCCATACTTCCTGGAGCCGCGACATCGGCGCACCCTTCAGAAACACATCACGCAGGGCGCAATAGCTTGGAAAATCAAAGGGTGTATACAGGCCCGTGTCAACGCCGTTGCGGGACACTCCGCCGGCAAAAGCCGAGGTGATCGTCGCATCGCAGTTGAACACCTCGCCCACATCGGTCAGTTGCGGAAAGACGCTGCTTAATTGCGCATGGAACTGATGCCAGAACTCGCGGCGGACGTAGGGAAACGTGTCGATGCGCAGCCCGTCTGCGCCCGCCTCCTCCGCCCACCACATCGCATTTTCGATCAGGTATTGCGCGGTCGCAGGATTCTCCTGATTCAGATCGGGCAGCACATTCGCGAACCAGCCCTGCAGCACATCCTGCTGATCGCGCCACGGCGCATGCGGGTCGACCAATGACCTGAAATCGCCCACCGCTTCGTGATGATTCTTTTTCGTGCCGTGGAGCCAAGCGGGATCGGGCTCGTCGTCGACCCAAGGGTGCTTCGGCCCTACGTGATTCGGAACCGTATCGAGCACCAGCTTCATGCGCCGGCGATGCAATTCATCGGCGAGAGACTGGAGGTCTTTCAGGGACCCGAAGTGCGGATCGACCGTGTACATGTCGGTCGCGCCGTAGCCGTGATAGCTGTCGGTCTCCTGCTCGTTGGCTGTGACCGGAGTCAGCCATACCGTCGTAAATCCGAGTTGCTGGATGTAATCGAGGTGCTGGAGCACTCCGCGCAGGTCGCCTCCATGCCATCCCCGGGGCTTAGCGCGCGCCGCGGCTGCCTCGGCGCTGTCTTCACGAGCCGTTCCGTCTGTGCCGTCGTTGTTCAGGTCACCGTCGGCGAAACGATCGGTCATGATCACGTACATGGCATCGCGTGATGAGAATCCCGCCACGCCATCTCCTGGCACCCTTTTCCGCTCGAAACGAAACGGCACACTGCTTTCGCCGGAGCTGGTTTGCGCCTTCAAGGCGACGGTTTCGGGCTGCGCAGGCGATGCATTCAACCAAAGCTCCGCCCAATGGCCGTTCGCCGAGATGTGGGCTTTGTCGACATGCAGCCGCGGATCGCTCAGGGTAAACTTTGCCCCCGCCAGGTGCTCGCCGCGCACCAGCAGCATCGGCTTCGGGAATCCCGCCCACCAGTTCGGCGGATTGATTTTGGTAATCGCGGGCGTAAGCTCCTGCGGGGCTGCGAAGGCAACTGCGCCAAGCATCAGCCATCCGATCGCCAGCAATCGGCACCATCGCATCGGTCTCCTCCCGGCCAACGAGGATTCTAACTGGCATCGCTCTGCTGGTCGCTCCCTTAAACTGAAAGGTTCACAGGTTTTGAACCCGGTTTCCGACAGGTTCATCGGAGCAACGGATGCATTACCTCCTCTTCTACGAAGTGGTCGACGACTACGTTGCGCGGCGGGCAGAGTTCCGCAATGCGCATCTCCTCCTCGGCTGGCAGGCGTTCGAACGCGGCGAACTGGTTCTGGGTGGTGCGCTTGCCGACCCCACCGATGGCGCTGTCCTTTTGTTCAAGGGCGATTCGCCCGAGGTAGCGGAGAGGTTCGCGCGCGCCGATCCCTACGTCACCAACGGACTCGTCAAGCGGTGGCATGTTCGCGCGTGGACCACGGTTGTAGGCGACCTGGCTGCAAATCCCAAGCGGCCGTGAGGCGCGGCTCTATGACTCGACAACGTCCAATGCGATCCTGCCGGTGGCTGAACTGGTTGACACATTTCTGAGCTATGGAGAACATGCTGTGATCCTCCCGTTTCAAACGCATCGCGTTCTTCCTTTGATCCTCGCCGGCCTGTTCCTGTCCTCCGCCGCCTGCTGTGCGCAACAACAGGCCGCCGCTGCGCCGGCTGAAGCTGCTCCGCCCGCATCCGGCCTGACCGTGCCGGCCAAGAACGGCGTCGAAATGAGCGGCACCATCAATGGCCAGGGCCCTTTCAAAATCCTCTTCGATACCGGCTCGGGCAATCTCATCTCGGCCCACCTGGCCACGCGGCTCGGCCTCAAACCAGAGAATCAGATCTTCATCAATGCCGGCAGCGGCACACTGCCCGCCCAAACCGCAATCATCGACACGATCAAGATCGGCAGCCTGGCCATGTCGAAGCAATCGTTCGCCATCGTCGAACCGGCCTTCGCGAAGAACCAGGACTTCGCGGTCGTGGGCGACCAGCTGGTGCAAAACCTGGCGATCAAGGTCGATTTCGAACATCAGCAGATCACCTTTTACGACGAAAGCAACTTTGTCTACTCGGGAAAAACCGATCCGATCCCGGTGCACGTGCTCAAGGGCGCGCTGTATGCAGAAGCAACCGTCGACGGCTTCACGGGGCTATTCGGGATCGACACCAGCGATTCGGGTTCGCTGTCTCTCGATGCGCAACTAGTCGCGCGAGGGCAGCTTGTGCAGCGTTACGGAGCCACGATTCACGGCTATGCCAGCGAGAGCTGGGCCGGGCCCGAGAGCGGCTACTACACCCGCGTTGGGACGCTCAAGCTGGGCAATCTCACCATCAATCGCCCGATTACCGTGCTGCTGACGAACGGCCAGGGAGCCGATGTGTCGAATGAGGCTGCCGGGAGCATCGGGCGGAGCATCCTGCGGCAATTCACCATCCTGTTCGACTGCCCCCACGGCGTACTCTATCTCGAACCCAACTCGCGCTTCGGCCAGCCCGACATCTTCAATCGAGCGGGCCTTGTGCTCGAACCTGCTTCGGATCACCCGGAAATCAAGTTGGTTGTTCCCGGCAGTCCGGCGGACGCGGCCAAACTTGCGGCGGGCGATGTGATCACGGAGCTCAATGGCAGCGCCCCGACTGACGAGTCCCTCGAAAACGCATTCGCCCAGGCCGCCGGCACAACGGTTCAGGTGACCGTGATGCGCGATGGCAAGTCCCGGACCGTTTCGCTGGTGCTGAAAGACGTCCTCTGACGCTTTCCGCACCTTGATTTCGCGGCTTCCCGTCGTCACTCCGCCCTCTTCTCCGGCGCAGCACTTCAGTTACACTGGAGTTGTCTACGATCATGCAAAAGAAGCATCCCATCGGCATCCTAGGCGCAACCGGAATGGTTGGCCAGCGGTTCATTCAGCTGCTCGAACACCACCCCTGGTTCGAGATCAAATGGATTGCGGCCAGCGACCGCTCCAGCGGAAAGCCGTATGGCGAAGCGGCGAAGTGGCGCCTCGACACGCCCCTGCCGGAGCACATCGGGAGGATGGTTGTGTCCCCCGCTGTTCCCGAAGGCGCGCCACACATCATCTTCGCCGCTCTCGATGCGGGCATAGCCCGCGAGCTTGAGCCGCTGTTTGCCCATGCCGGGTGCGCTGTCGTCTCTAATTCCAGCGCCTTCCGCATGGCGCCCAATGTGCCGCTGGTGATTCCCGAAATTAACGCCGACCACCTACACCTGATCGAGGAGCAACCGTCGCGACGCGAATCCGGCGGCTACATGGTCACCAATCCCAACTGCTCCACGATCGGCCTAGTTCTCGCGCTGAAGCCGATCGAGCAGCGCTTCGGTATCGAGAAGATACTGGTCACGACCATGCAGGCCGTCAGCGGTGCGGGCTATCCCGGTGTTCCTTCGATGGATATCCTTGGCAACGTCGTTCCGTATATCGGAAGCGAAGAAGAAAAGATGGAAGCCGAAACCCTGAAGCTGCTTGGCCATCTTGAGGGTGGATCGGTGGTTCCGCTCCATGCGATGGTCAGCGCGCATTGCAACCGGGTGGCGGTGGAAGACGGTCACACCGAGAGCGTTTCGATCAAGCTGGGCAACAAGCTGGGCCGCGCCGCGACCCGCGAAGACATTCTCGCCGCATGGGACGAGTTCCGCCCGCTTACCGGCCAGCACCTGCCCACGGCCCCCGTGCAGCCGATCGAATTCGCGCCGCAACAGGACCGACCGCAGCCGCGTCTTGATCGGAACCGCGGCAAAGGCATGGCCGTCACGGTCGGCCGCCTGCGTCCCTGCAACGTGCTGGACTGGAAGTTCACGGTGCTCTCGCACAACACGATTCGGGGCGCGGCAGGCGCCGCGATCCTGAATGCGGAGTTGCTGGCCAGCCTGGGCAAACTGGAGCCGCTCGTGCCGGCGGCCGCGCGCGCATGAGCCTGGTTGTCATGAAATTCGGCGGCACCTCGGTCGAGGATCCGGCCGCCATCAAGCGCACGGCGGGTATTGTCGCCGGCCGGCTCGCGCTCGGGAAAAAGCCTGTGGTGGTGGTCAGCGCGCTGGCAAAGGTTACGGACCAGTTGCTTCGCGCCGCCGCATCGGCATCGGTTGGCGACCGCACCGGCGCCCTGGCAATCAGTTCGCGGCTTCGCTCGCGGCATCGTGACACCGCCACCGCTCTCATCAAGGAGCCCAAGCACTGCACCGAACTCGTCAACTTCGTCGACCAGAAGTTCGATTCGCTCGATGAGATCCTGCGCGGCCTTGCTGCGATCCTGGAGCTCACGCCGCGCATCTCCGACCTGATCGTGAGCTATGGCGAGCGCATTTCGAGCCGCATCGTCACTGCCGCGTTCTGCGAGCACGGCTTGCAAGCTGCCCACGTCGACGCGCGCGAAGTGGTCATCACCGATTCAAGCTTTCAAAAAGCTATCCCTCAGGACGTCATCATCGAGAAACGCGCAGCCGAAAAGGTCCGCCCGCTGATCGATCAGGGCACAGTCCCGGTGATGGGCGGCTTCATCGGTTCCAACGAAGCGGGCATCACCACCACAATTGGCCGGGGGGGTTCCGACTTCACCGGCGCCATTATCGGCGGCGCGCTCTCGGCCTCATCCATCGAGATCTGGACCGACGTCGACGGCATCATGACTTCCGATCCGCGCGTCTGTCCCGAGGCGCTGCGCGTCAAGGTGATCAGTTTTGAAGAAGCTGCCGAGCTGGCCTACTTCGGCGCCAAGGTGCTACATCCGGCCACCATCCTGCCGGCGGTGAAAAAGAACATACCCGTGCTCGTGCTCAACAGCCGCAACCCAACCTGCGAAGGCACGCGCATTATCTCGCTGGCGCCACATTGCAAGAGTCCGTTCAAGTCGATCGCCGTCAAGAAGAAGCTTTCCATCATCGACGTCGTCGCCAGCCGCATGCTGATGACGCACGGCTATCTCAAGGAGATCTTTACCATCTTCGACAAGTATCAGTGTCCTGTCGACATGGTCTCAACCAGCGAGGTTTCGGTTTCGCTTACCGTCGACTCGAATGACAAGCTGCCGCTCATTGCCGCCGAACTCAGCCGCATGGCCGATGTGAAGTATGAAGGGAAGAAGGCGCTGGTGTGCATGGTCGGCGAAGATATCCGGGGCCAGAACGGCATCGCAGCGCAGGTCTTCGGGGCGATCCGTCACATCAACGTGCGGATGATTTCGCAAGGCGCCAGCGAGATCAACATGAGCTTCATGATCGACGAGGACGATGCGGACGAAGCGGTGCGTTCGCTGCACGCGGCGTTCTTCAAGGATCCCGATCCGTCTGTTTTTGACGTTGAAGCAGGCAAGCTGGCCGCCAGTTCCTAAAGTTTTTGAGTTCGCACTCCGGCCGCCTTCAAAATGCCCGACCCCGTCCAATCCGGTTCTATCGAATCATCCGCGTCGCCGCTGGCGCCCGGCCTCTACCTTGTTGCAACGCCCATCGGCAATCTTGGCGACATCACGCTGCGGGCGCTGGATGTTTTGCGTCGCGCCAACCGCATCGCCTGCGAAGACACGCGCCAGACGCAGAAGCTGCTCAACCACTTCGACATCAAAACGCCGACGATCAGCTGCCACGAGCACAACGAGCGCGGGCGTGCCGCAGAAATCATCGCGGCAATCAGGGCCGGCAGCGCCATTGCCATCGTTTCGGATGCCGGCATGCCCGGCATCAGCGATCCCGGTTCCCTTCTGGTGACCGAAGCCATTGCGGCCGGCGTACCGGTGATTCCGATTCCTGGAGCGAACGCGGCGCTCAGCGCGCTGGTCGCCTCAGGGCTGCCCACAGGTGAGTTTCACTTCATCGGTTTCCCACCCGAAAGGGCTGGGGCGCGCCGCTCGCGCCTCGAAGAGCTCGCAGCCATGCCGCGCATTTCCGCGCAAACGCTCATCTTCTATGAAGCGCCTCACCGCATTGTTGCCACGCTGGCCGATCTGGAGTCCGTCTGGAGTCCGGACCTGCGCATCGTGCTGGCGCGCGAGCTTACCAAGCTCCATGAAGAATTTCTCCGCGGCACTGTCGCGGAAATCCGCAAGGAGATTGCCGCGCGAGACCGCGTCCGCGGCGAATTCGTGCTGCTGATCGAGGCGCCGGCGAGCACGGGCGCCCCAGGCCTCGCTTCTGAAACGCGGGAAGGCGCCGCGAAGACCCGAGAATCCATTGCGAACCGCATCGCCGGTCTGCAGTCCGATTGCGGCATCGACGAAAAAGAAGCGCTCAAGCGCCTGGCCCGTGAAGCGGGCGTTTCAAAAAGCGAACTCTATCGCGAACTTCAGCGTGAACGCGCCCGACGAAAATAGGGGCGAGCATCCCATCGGCCACGCTCCATTTCAAATCTCAAGCGCGCAACGCTAGTTGCCCGTTCGCGCAGGACTCTCCTGGCCATGGTCGCCGCTGCGGAAGATTGTCCATGGATTGCCCTTCATGTCTCGCAACTCGGGCTCTTGCCAATTGAAATTGGGGTGCGCCGACAGAAACTCGTGCGCGAGAAAGTCTTCTCCGCACGGCCGCCCGCTGCGCGCAAAGAACGACAGCCGGCGAATCATCTCGCCGTCGGCGGCCTTGGCGTTCACCGCACCGTCGGCGCTGTAAGGCAGCGATCCCCACTCCGGGACGCCGCGCGAAGAAGCATCGGTGTGGCCGCAAAGAGTGCGCTCGTCGGCGTCTTCCTTATTCTCGTATGCGTCGAAGTGGTCGGCGAGAAACTTCTGGGCCAGTGGCGCGTCGATGCTTCCCTTATCCCTGTCCATCAACTGATCCCACCGCTTGTGGCGCGCGTTCATTGAACTCGCCGGATTGTTGGGATTGAAATCCGTCTCTTGCTTGATCAACTCGGGGTCGCTGGGAAAATTGGAGCCCACGAAAAAACCATTCTTGGTGCGCCACAGGTGATGCACCTTGAGGCCCAGTTCAAACCGGGCTACTTCATTTGCCTTGTTGTCGACGATCAGCCAGTCATTGGCATAGCCGCCGTTGTCGCCCTCAAACATGATGCGGGCGAAATCGTCGATGCTGGCGGCGTACTGCATCGCCTTCCGCGCCCGCACAAATTCCGGCACGGCCTTCGGATCGAAGCCGAGAAATCCGGTGATCGTGGTTTCGGTAATGGCGATGCCCGCGGAATTCATGCCAAAGTCGTCGCCGCTGTCAATCTTCCCGGGAAACCCGTCCATGAGGATGCGATAGCCGTGCTCAGGCACAATGTCGAAGACGACGCGCCAGTACTCGCCGGTCATGAAGGGATACCACATGCTGTGGGCGATCACGGGGTGATGATCGCGCGTCCAGTCGCCGGTAGCGACAAAGGCGCTGCAGTTGCCGTGGGCAGGCGGATCGGTCTTCGCGGCTTTCTTCTTTGAGTCGAGCCATGGGACATAGTATTGGGGAGTTTCGAGGAAGGCATTGAGCGCGACTACATCCCATAGGTCGATATCGTGAACGCCGTGTGCCTTCACCCCATTCGCGATGCCCTGCAACTCTTCACGGTATTGGGCCTCGATGCGCGGCCAATAAATATTCTTCGCCGTATCGCGGAAGAATAGCCACGGGCGTCCAGTGCTGTGGGTGTTATCAAGCTGCGCAGCATGGAATGCGTCCTCGATCTCCGGCGCGAGGAGGTAGCCATGTTGGAATCCGATGCGCTCGGGAGTCCCCTCAAGGTGAACGTAGATCCAATGCGCGCGTTCGAAGCGATATGCACCCTTCAGCAGCGCGGTTTTTTCAGCCGGTGCAGCCAGCGCGGGAATCAGGGTGCAGAACAGAACGAACGAAGCTGCAACAGCAGGCAGACCAGAACGCATCAGGACCTCTCGCGTGAAGGCTATCGGCCGAAGCGCGCAAATGCAACCGTTTTGCGCGCATCTAATGTTGGCTCCGGATCACCATTTCCACTGCCTCCGCGGGACCGCCCGCCACCTCGAGCAGCCTCCGATTCTCGGCCTTCAGAAAACCAGCCTTCACCGATGTATCGAGAAACGCGAGCAACCCGTCCCAATAACCTGCGGTATTGATCAGGACGCACGGTTTCCCGTGCAGCCGCAGTTGCTTCCAGGTTACGATTTCCATCATTTCGTCCAGCGTTCCGTAGCCACCCGGCAGCATCAGGAACGCATCGGCGAGTTTCACCATGAGCGCTTTGCGTTCGTGCATTGTGGCTACTACTTCCAGCCTCGTGAGCCCCTTATGCGCGATTTCGCTCCCCGCGAGGATCTCGGGCAGCACTCCGATCACCTCGGCTCCGGCGTCGAGCGCCGCATCGGCCACGGCGCCCATCAGTCCCACGCTCGCCCCCCCGTACACTAGCCCGAGCCCGGCCGCAGCGATTGCATTGCCCAAGGCACGCGCTTCGTTCAGAAATGCCGGATCGCTCCCGTTTGCCGACCCGCAGTACACCGCGACTCTTTGCGCCGCTCGATTCGATAGGTCCATGATGAGTTCAGCATAGCGCCCGCCATCCTTCATTTTGGGCAAACCGATCAGGCAATCCCAAGG
Organism: Occallatibacter sp.; assembly: GCA_035308825.1. GTDB lineage: Bacteria > Acidobacteriota > Terriglobia > Terriglobales > Acidobacteriaceae > Telmatobacter. The sequence goes on from DATGFX010000047.1 coordinate 139,895, forward strand.
TCGTTGATCCCGCATGCTCTGCAGGCAATCCCGGCGGCAGGTAAACTAGACAGAGGAACTCATCTCTCCTGGACCCGCCGTGCAGTCGCTCCTTGACACTCTCAATCCGGAACAGCGTGCTGCCGTCGAAGCCACCGAGGGGCCCCTTCTCATCCTCGCGGGCGCCGGGTCAGGCAAAACCCGCGTCATTACCAGCCGGATCGCTTTCCTGATTCAGGAAAAGGGAGTGTCGCCCGACTCAATCCTCGCCGTCACCTTCACGAATAAGGCTTCTGCCGAAATGGGGGAGCGCGTGGACCGCCTGCTGGGCCACTCGTCGCTGACCAAGCCGCTCATCTCCACGTTCCACTCTCTCTGCGTGCGCATTCTGCGCCGCGATATCGAAGCGCTGAAAATGAATGGCAAGGGTCTCTCGCGTTCTTTCGCCATTTTCGACGAGAACGATCAGCAATCGATCGTGAAGCAAGTGATGCGGCGCATGGGCCTGGATACCAAGCAGCTCACACCGAGAACTGTCCTCGGTCGAATCTCCTGGGCCAAAAATCACATGATTGACCCGCAGGAGTATTTTCTCGATTCGCGCGATCCGAACAGCGAGCGGATCGCCCACATCTTCAAGAGCTACACGGACGAGCTTCGCAAGAATAACGCGCTCGACTTCGATGACCTGCTTCTGGAAACCGTCCGCCTGCTGAAGGCTTCGACGGAAGTGCGCGAACGCTATCAGCGCCGCTACCGCTATCTGCTCGTGGATGAATACCAGGATACAAACCGGCCGCAGTATGAGCTCATGAAGCTTCTCACCGGCGAGCACAAGAACGTTTGCGCGGTCGGCGACGAGGACCAGAGCATCTACTCCTGGCGCGGCGCCGACATCCGCAACATCCTGGAATTCGAACGGGACTTCCCCAACGCGCAGATCATTCGGCTCGAACAAAACTACCGGTCGACACAGATTATTTTGGAAGCGGCCGGGGCGGTGGTCGCCAACAATCTCCGGCGCAAAGGCAAGAAGCTCTGGACCGATCGCCAGGGCGGTTCGCTCATCGGCTACTACGAAGCGCCCGATGGCGAGAACGAAGCGCTCTTCATCGCGGACAAGATCCAGACTTTTCTGCGCGAGTCCTCGAACTCCGGATCCGAGGCGCATTGTGCGGTGTTGTATCGTACCAACTCACAGTCGCGGCTCGTGGAAGAAGCGCTGCGGCGGTACGGTGTGAGCTACACGATGGTCGGGGGATTCAGCTTCTACGAGCGCGCTGAAATCAAGGACCTGCTTAGCTATCTTCGCCTCGTCCGCAATCCGCACGACTCGATGGCGCTGCAACGCGTGATCAACACGCCGGCACGCGGAATCGGCAAGACCTCGCTGGAAACGCTGGAGAGGCTGGCGCTCGAAACCGGCTCATCGACATGGGACGCCATCGGCGCCGCGATCCGGAACAAGCTCATTTCGACGCGCGCTCTCATGGCACTGGAGTCTTTCCGCGAGCTCATCATCGATGCGCAGGCCATGCTCGATCCGGACTTTGCGGGCAAGCTCTCAGCCGACGTGGCGGATGGTGGGAACGAATCAAGCAACACCGATTTCCGTTTTGGCACGGCAGAGCCAACGCCGGAAGAGAACGAGGCTGTCGCCGATGAGCTCGAAACCGCGGCAGACGAGACCACCAGCTTTGACTTCGGCGGCAGTGAGAGCCAGATGGCGCTGCTTGACGCGAGCCATTTCTCGCCGTTTTCAGAAGAACCGATGCGGCCGTTTCTGCGAATACCTAAACCGGCGAGCGATCCGGCTGAGACGCACGTCTCTGCGAACGAATCTGTGAAGAGCAGTGAATCTGCGCGGACGGATGCGCCTTCCGAAGCCTTCCGCAAGCCCGGAGATGCCGCCACGCTTCCTGAGCTGATTCGCTTCATCATCGATCGCACCGGCTACATCAAGGCCCTCGAGGCCGAAGCTTCTCCCGAAGCTTACAGCCGGATTGAGAACCTGAAGGAACTGGCCAACGCGGCCCACGACGCCGAACAGCGCGGTGAAACGCTCGCCGACTTCCTCGACCATGCCGCGCTGGCCTCCGATACCGACCAATACGATCCGGAGGCTCGCGTGACCCTCATGACCCTGCATTCGGCCAAGGGTCTGGAGTTCCCGCTCGTCTTCCTCGCCGGCCTTGAAGAAGGCCTGTTCCCGCACTCGCGCACCCTGCTCAATCCCGAGGAACTCGAAGAGGAGCGGCGCCTTTGCTATGTCGGCATGACGCGCGCGATGAACGCGCTGATCCTTACTCGCGCCAACTATCGCCGGCGCTATGGGAACGACGCGCCCGAGGGCACTGTTCCTTCGAGGTTTCTTGAGGAAGTGCCCAGCCAGCTGATCGAGAATCTTGGCGGCCGCTCTCCCGCCTGGTCCACACCTGCCTACACCTACGGGGGGCGTCGTCCATCGCGCTCGGAATACAGCGAGACGCACTATGCCTACGAAGACGAGAGCCAGGAAGTCCCGTACTCTTCCGGTGGCCAGAATGACCGCAACCGCAAAGCATCCGGCTCTTCGAAGCCGTTTGCCGCTTCGTGGATGAAGCCTCGCACCAACTCCTCATCTTCCATTCGCGAAGGAGGCGCAAAGACCGAGGCCGCGGGCTCGCAATCCATCGACAACATCGCACGCTTCTTCGGCGGCAAGCCGGGCACATTCACCCGCCCTGCCGTGGAGATTCCCGCATCTACGGGAGCAGCGAATCTGCAGAAGGGACAGCGCGTTCGCCACACCAAGTACGGGGAAGGCACAGTGCTATTTCGGGAGGGCGATGGCGATCATGCCAAGGTGACCGTGATGTTCAACCAGCACGGCCTGAAAAAACTGGTGGAGAAATTCGCCAACCTGCAACGGGTGTAGAGGCCCGCGTCGCCCGGGGTTAAGGCCCGCAGTGCCGTGGCGCCGAAAATCATGGGGTCCTGAAAAGCAGCGCTCTTTTAGATCACCATCTTTGGAGCGATCTCCGCGGGCACCTTGCCAGGGCAATGCTTCTGCAATTCCACGATCAGCCGCGTCCGGTCGGGCAGTTGTCTCGTGTGCACGATCTTCGCAGCGCCGCCGACGATCGTCAGCCGGTTGCGCTTGGGGTCGGACTCTATTCTGGAGATCTGCTTCCACTCGATTTTCTTCGTTGGCCGCAACCAGAACTTCTGTTCCATGCCGTCGCCGGTCAGGGCAATCGATGACGGAAACCCGCTCAGGATCATCGCCACGATCACGAGGCAGAAAACCGCCATGACGATCTGCATGGGATTACCTGGCGCCGCGATCACAAAATCCGCCGCGAGAAACACCATCAGCCCAATGAAAATGAGCGCACACCATATCGCCCGCGGATTGGGAGTGAACTCGATTCGTCCGCCGCGTTCTTCCGCAAGCCGGGACTCGTCAGCGTTCCTTACAATCTGGCGCGACAAAATCCACAGCACCAGCAAGGTGCCAAAGATCGGCCCCACAATCGCAATAACGGTAGTCATTGGCCTATGTTAATCCGGTTCAGGTCGAAGCGAATGTACCCCTTTTGGGTACGTCACCATTGCGGATAACTCCACTCTCCGGAATGCGTAGTCCTTGTCCTGCGCCGGACCCGCGCACGTTCGTCAAAAATCCGTTGACAGGATTCCGGAACACTGGCATAGATAAACTATGCCACCAGATGGAGGGCAGGATGGCTGCACTGATTCGACGAAAGTCAGATTCGGAGAATGATCGCGATGAGATCCCGCCCGGCACGCTCTATGTGCTCATCCTCAAGTCGCTTGCGCTCTGTGGGCGCCTTCATGGCTATGAAATAGCCGAGTACATCCAAAGCTGCTCGGATGATGTGCTCCAGGTGGAGGAGGGATCTCTCTACCCTGCCCTGCAGCGGATGCTGATCAAGGGCTGGGTCACGGCGGAGTGGGGCACTACCGCAGGCAACCGGCGAGCACGCTATTACACCCTGACCGCGGCCGGCAAGAAGCAACTCGAAATCGAGGTTTTGCAATTCGACCGGGTCATGGGCGCGATCTCCCGGATCATCCAGATGGCGTGAGGCGCGGAATGAGTTTTGCCGGCGAATGGAAACGACGACTGCATATGCTGCTTCATCGCGGGCAGGTGCGGCGCGATCTCGAAGAGGAGATGCGCCTGCACATCGATCTCCGGCGGCAGCAGCAGATTGCTTTGGGACTCGATCCGGAGGCCGCGCGTCATGCTGCGTCGCGCCGCTTCGGCAACACCACCCGCATCAAGGAGAGAAGCATGACCGCATGGGGCTGGAACTGGCTCGAGACATTTCTGCAGGACGCAGCGTATGGCATCCGCTCGATGCTGCGCACTCCAGCCATTACCATCGTGGCGCTGGTTTCACTTGCGCTCGGCATCGGCGCCAACACCGCGATCTTCAGCTTCATCGATGCCGTCATGTTGCGTTCGCTTCCCGTGGAGCAGCCGCAGCAACTGGTGAAGCTCGGCGTCGAAGACTGGGACGGCATCACCGACAGTTTCGCCTGCACCGAGCTCTATTCCTATCCTTTTTATCGCCGCTTTCAGAAGGAAAACACAGTCTTTTCTTCGACTGCGGCGCTGTTCAGCCTGGTCAATCCAGTCCACGGCTTCATCGACAATCGCGATCAATCCGAACCGATCAATGTGCAGGCGGTTTCAGGCAGCTATTTCGAAACGCTCGGCGTTGGCGCGCAGCTTGGCCGCGTCATCGACGAGAATGACGACTCCGACAAGGGCGATCATCCCGTGATTGTCGTGAGCAACACATTCTGGAAGCACAAGCTGGGCGGCGATCCCTCCGTGCTGAACCACAAGCTCCGTCTCGGCACAGGCGTTTTCAATATCGTGGGCGTTGCGCCGCCGGAGTTCTTTGGAACCAGCGTCGGCAATTCTCCGGATGCCTGGGCGCCGCTCTCGATGGGGGAGTCGATTCCTCCCGGCTGGAAGAGCCATGGAGAGAATTTCTTTGAATCGCTCTGGATCATCGGCCGTCTCAAACCCGGTGTCACAGTGGAGCAGGCAACAGCAAACGTCAACGTGCTATTTCCCGAAATTCTGCGCAGCTTTCCCGATGCCAAGCTCACCCAGCAGAATCTGAACAACCTGGCCCATGCCCACGTTCAGATTAAGTCGATGGCCCGCGGCCTCTCCGATCTCCGTCGCGCCTATTCCCAACCTCTGCGGATTCTGATGGCGATTGTGGCTCTCGTTCTTCTCATCGCGTGCGCCAACATCGCGAACCTGCTGCTGGCCCGCTCTTCCGCGCGCGCCCGCGAACTGGCTGTCCGGCAGGCGCTTGGCGCCGGCCGCGGGCGCATCCTGCGCCAGCTTCTCACGGAAAGCTTGATTCTCGCGCTCGCCGGCGGCGCGCTCGGCATTGGCTTCGCTGCGGTTGCAAATCGCGTCCTGCTCCGCATGATTTCAGAAGGCCCCAACACGATTCCTCTCGATGTCTCGCTGAACCTGCACTTGCTTGCCTTCACGCTCGCGGTTACCGTCGCAACGGCACTGCTGTTCGGCACTCTTCCATCCTTCCGTGCGATTCGCCCGGAACTGACCCGCAGCCTCAAGAGCGGACGAGGCGGTTCTGCCATTGGGGGACGATCACCGCTGGCCAAGGCTCTCGTCATCGGCCAGGTCGCGATCTCGCTGGTCCTAATGATGGCTGCGATCCTGTTTTTGCGCACCTTGAATAACCTGAGCCGCGCCAACCTTGGCTTCAATAAGCAGAACGTGCTCCGTCTGGACATCGACTCGGATTCGAAGTCACTCAAAAGCGACGACCCTCGTCTCAAGGCGCTCTTCCATCAGATTGAAGATCGCGTCCAGGGTCTTCACGGGGTCGAGGCGGCCAGCTTTTCGGCATTCACATTCAATGAAGGCAGCTGGAACAGCAAAATTGTTGTTCCCGGCATGCCCGTCGACCACAGCGTCAACATACAGCACAACATCATCGGCAACGCCTACTTCAAAGTCATGCAAATCCCTCTCGTCGCCGGCCGCTCTTTCGGCGCCGAGGACACCCCAACCTCGCAGCCGGTGGCCATCATCAGTGAAAGTATCGCGCGGCGGCTCTTCCCGGCGGGTTCTCCGATCGGGCGCACGTATGCGATCGGATCGCCGGATGGGATGGGAAAGCAACTCCATGTGCAGGTCATCGGAGTCGCCAAAGATGTGAAGTTCGATGATGTGGCGGAGCCGGAGCACTACATCGACTACCTGCCCTATAGCCAGCGCGACTGGGGATTCGGCGACTTCGAGATTCGCTACACCGGCAGCCTCAGCGCCGTCTCGACGGAAGTGCAGCAGGCAATCCACGAAATTGATCCCACGTTGCCGATCTCACATGTCACCACGCTTGATGACCAGGTGGCGCGCTCGTTCACCGACCAGGCCATCGTCGCCGAACTCTCTGCCTTCTTCGGAATCGTGGCAGTCTTTCTTTCCTGCATTGGACTCTATGGCCTGATGTCGTACCTCGTCAGCCGGCGCACGGGCGAAATTGGAATCCGCATGGCGCTCGGCGCGGGACGATCGGAGGTGGGATGGTATGTCATGCGCGAAATTACGCTCTGGATCTTCGCCGGCATCGCGCTCGGCATTCCGGTGACGCTGGAAGGGGGCAAGCTGATTGAAAAGATGCTCTATGGATTGCGCGCTCACGATGCATCGAGCCTGATCGGGGCTGTCGTTGTCCTCTCGCTCGCGGGCCTGCTTGCGGGCTACATCCCGGCTCGGCGCGCTACGCGCGTCAACCCAGTCGTCGCACTTCGCTGCGAGTAGACGCGGTCGCCGGCAACTTGGTCCGCTCTGGCATGCTCACAATCGGACTTGACACACATACTAAGCTGCCTATATATAGCTAGCTTAGTATGAAGAATGTTGACGCACTGCAGGGCTCCCTTGACCTGCTTGTCCTGAAGATTCTGTCGCGACGCCCCCGCCTGCACGGATACGCGCTGATGACGGCTATCAGCAGCATCTCCGATGACGTGCTGCGCGCAGAAGAGGGTTCGCTCTACCCCGCCCTTCACCGCATGGAAGAGACCGGCTGGATTCGCGCTGAGTGGATCAAGAAAGACAGCGGCCGCCGCGCACGCGTTTACGAGCTCACCACCGCCGGCAAAAAGCAGCTCGGCATCGAGGAATCGCGCTGGGAAGCTGTGAGCGCGGCCATTCACCGCGTTTTGCGGGAGGCTTGATATGTCCTTGTGGTCGCGCATGACCAATGTGTTCCGGCCCGATCGCCTGAATCGCGATATCGACGACGAATTGCAATCGCACATCGAAGAAGCCATCGATGCGGGCCGCGATCCCGCCGAGGCGCGCCGTGCATTCGGCTCGGCATTGCGTGCTCGCGAGGCGAGTCATGCGATACGGGCGTCGGGAAGGCTCGAAGCATTCACGCAGGACGTTCGCTTCGGCGTACGCCTGTTGATCAAAAACCCGGGATTCACGGTGGTGGCCGTGCTGACCCTCGCGCTTGGGATTGGCGGCAATACGGCGATATTCTCGATCGTGAACGGAGTGCTCCTCAATCCGCTTCCATTTCCTCATCCGGAGCAGCTGGTTTCGGTGCATGAGAGCAAGCCCAACTTTGACAAGGGCGCCATTTCGTATCCAAACTTTCTCGATTGGCGGGCGAGCAACCGCAGTTTTGCGGCTCTGGCCGTGGGGCGGGGCTGGTCATTCAGCATGACCGGGCGCGGCGACGCCGTGCAGCTTTCTGCGAACTTCATCTCGTCGGGCTACTTCGCGGTTCTGGGCGTGCGTCCGCTGCTGGGCCGCGAATTCAATCGAGACGAAGACCAACTGGGACGGCCACCGGTGGCGATGATCAGCGAGGGGCTGTGGCGGCGCAAGTTCAATGGCGCGCCAGGCGTGCTGGGCCAGACGATCATGCTCGATGGAAAGAACTTCTCCATCGTGGGCGTGGTTCCCGCCAGGCTGCGCTTGAACATTCCCGGATTCAGTGACCAGGATGTGTACGCGCCGGTTCCCCAGTGGGGCAACAGCATCCTGATGAACCGTGGCGCCGGGCTTGGCTTTCACGGAATCGCCAGGCTCAAGCCCGGCGTGAGCATCGAGCAGGCGCGGGCTGAGATGGACCAGGTAACCAGCAACCTTTCGGTTGCGTATCCGGACTCAGACCGTGGCGTCGGAGCAAGTCTGGTTCCACTGAGAGATCAGGTCGTGGGCAACTCGGGGCAATTCTTGCTGGTTTTGCTGGCGGCGGTGGGGTTTGTGCTGCTGATCGCCTGCGTCAACGTGGCAAGCCTGCTGATGGCGCGGTCAGCGACTCGCGCGCGCGAGTTTGCAGTGCGCACGGCGCTGGGCGCGAGCCGGGGGCGCGTCATACGCCAATTGCTGACGGAAAGCCTGCTGCTGGGGATCGCCGGCGGCGCTCTGGGACTGATTCCGACGATCTGGGGAACCCAGGCCGCGCTGAAATCCCTTCCTACGGCCGTTCCGCGGGCAGCCGAGATCGGCGTGGACTGGCGCGTGCTCGCGTTCACGATGGCGGTTTCGCTGGCTGCCGGCGTGCTGTTTGGGCTGGCGCCGGCATGGAAGTCATCGCAGTCGGACGCGAATGAGGCACTGAAGGACAGCGGGCGAGGCACAAGCGGATCGCACGCCCGCATCCTGGGCGCGCTTGTGGTGGCGGAGATGGCCATTGCGATGGTGTTGCTGATGGGCGCGGCGCTGATGGTTCGCAGCCTGGTGCAGCTCTGGAATGTGGATCCCGGATTCAATGCCCGCAATGTGCTGACGTTCAATGTATCGACTGCGCCGAAGATGGCGACGGCTTCGCTGGATGCGACGCGCGCGATGTATCGCGAGATGAGCGCGAGATTTGCTGCGGTCTCGGGGGTGCAGGCGCTTTCGCAGTCGTGGGGAGCGCTTCCCCTGGGGGGAGAAGACGATCAGTTGTTCTGGGTCGATGGACAGCCCAAACCGGCGAACGATCACGACATGGGCTGGGTGCTCGACTACATCGTCGATCCGGACTATTTGCGCGTGATGCAGATTCCGCTGCTGCGCGGAAGGTTTTTGACGCGGCAGGATGATGAACGTGCTCCGCTGGTCGCCGTGGTCGACGAGGTCTTTGCCCATAAGTACTTTCCGGGTCAGGATCCGGTCGGCAAACGGATCCACCTCGTCAATAACGATGGAAGAGCCGCGGAGATCGTGGGGATGGTGGCGCATGTGAAGCAATGGGGACTCGACTCGGACGATGACCAGTCGCTTCGGGCTGAGTACTACCTGCCTTGCATGCAGGTCTCCAACGACTTCATGGCCGGCATGCGCTCGGGCACCGGCTTCGTGCTTCGTTACGAAGGCCCTCTCGCAGGAATTCTCGAATCGCTTCGGGCCGTGAACAAACAGATGAGCGGCGAGCAGGTTCTCTACGGCGAGCAGACGATGGACAGCATCGTATCGGGCTCGATGGCGGCACGCAGATTTGCGATGATCCTGCTCGGGTCGTTTGCGGCGCTGGCGCTCCTGCTGGCGTGCGTGGGCATTTACGGGGTGATGGCGTACCTGGTGGCGCAGCGGACGCAGGAGGTGGGCATTCGCATCGCTCTCGGCGCCAAACGCCGCGATGTGCTGATGCTCGTGTTCCGACGCGGCGCGTGGCTCGCGTTGATCGGTGTCGCGGCGGGCGTAGCAAGCGCGGTCGCTCTCACGCGCCTGATGCGCGAATTGCTGTTCGATGTGAGCCCCACCGATCCGGTCACCCTTGCGGCCACGGCCGCTCTATTGGTTCTGGTGGCGCTGGCGGCTTGCGTTGTGCCGGCCCGGCGTGCAGCCTCCATCGAGCCTGTTCGGGCGCTGAGGATGGAGTAGAGCCGGCATCGAAGATCCATCGCGTTTTGCGGGAGGCTTGATATGTCTTTGTGGTCGCGGATGGCAAACGTGTTCCGTTCCGATCGGCTGAATCGCGAAATCGACGACGAATTGCAATCGCACATCGAAGAAGCGATCGAGTCGGGCCGTGATCGCGCCGAAGCCCGCCGCGCTTTGGGATCTGCGTTGCGCGCTCGCGAGACAAGCCACGCGGTTCGGGTAGCCGGATGGCTCGAATCTCTTCGAGCAGACTTCGTCTTCGGCTGGCGCCAACTGCGCCGCAGCAAGGTCACATCCATCGCTGCCGTGCTGTCGCTTGCTCTTGGCATGGGCTCCTGTGTCGCTGCTTTCCGGCTGATCGACGCCTTGCTTTGGCGCCCGCTCCCGATCGCCCACGCAGATCGCCTTTATGTCCTCACCCGCCAGGTCGCCGGTTTTGACGGAAGCCTGTCGGAATACGATTACTGGGCTACGCGCAACTTCGACCTGATGCGCGACTCGGTCAAAGATGAGGCCGACCTGATTGCCGCATCCTATGCCGACCGCACCGATATTACCTACGCCACGGACAGCGAGATGGAGAAGGCCCACGTGCAATATGTCTCGGGCTCGATGTTCTCGCTCTTTGGCCTTCAGCCCACGCTTGGCCGGTTGCTCTCTGTCTCAGATGACCGCGCCCCAGGGGCCGGACCATATGCTGTTCTCTCGTGGGACTACTGGAATCGCCGTTTCGGTCGCGATCCCAACGTACTCGGCCAAAGCTTTCACATCGGCGATCAGATCTATGAGATCGTCGGGGTCGGTCCGCACTCCTTTACAGGGACGGAACCGGGCACGATCACCGATATCTTTCTTCCCACATGGATGAGCAGTTACGCCAACCAGCAGAGCGTCCACTGGCAACGGACATTGGTGCTGGTCAAACCCGGCGTCGCCCTCGAGCCGCTCCGCCAGAAACTGACCGCAGTTAGCCACGCTTTCGAAGAGGAGCGCGCGAAGAATTTTCATGGCCCGCCGCAATCGATCCACCGCTTCCTTCATCAGGAAGTCCTCATCCAGTCTGCCTCGGCCGGCGCCTCCAACCTCCAGCAGGAATACCGCCGAACCCTTGGCATCCTGGGAATCCTCGTCGCTCTCGTGCTTCTCATTGCCGCCGTCAACGTAGCCAACCTAATGACCGCTCAGGCTGCTGCCCGCGCGCACGAGATGGCCCTTCGAATATCCATTGGTGCGGGGCGCGCGCGCCTCATTCAGCTCATCCTCGTGCAGAGCGCACTGCTTGCCTTCCTAGCGTCGGCCCTCGGAGCTGTCTTCGCTGCCTGGTCGGCACCCTTCGTCCTCGGTCTTATCAACCCGCCTGACAATCCCGCTCGCCTGGTTCTGTCAGCCGATTGGCGCGTCCTGCTCTTCGCCATGGTGCTTATTGTGGCTGTCGTGCTCCTGCTCGGACTGTTGCCGGCACTACGCGCTTCCGCCATTCGCCCAGTGAGCGCCTTGAAAGGCGGCGACCACCCTCAATCACCGCGCCGATTGATGCGCGGCGCCATCGCTGTGCAGGTGGCCTTCTGTTTTCTTGTGCTCTTTCTCGGGTCGCTCTTCGTTGCTACGTTCGAGCACCTTTCCCGCAAGCCTCTGGGATTCTCCACCGACCGCCTTCTGCTGCTCGACACGGTCGGACAAAAGGGCCAGCCACCCGCCACCTGGAATCAGACAGCAGATGCCATTCGAAGCGTACCGGGCGTTGAATCGACCGCGACCTCGATCTGGCCGCTTTTGCAAGGAGTCATAACCACGAGTTTCATCTCCGTCAATGGCGGGGCTCCCGGGCCCGATCCCGGTTTCTTCCTGAACATCACTCCGGGCTGGCTCGGGACGATGCAGATTCCGATCCTGCGGGGCACAGACTTCCGGTCAGAGGACACGGCACCCGGCGAGGCCATCGTCAGTGAAACATTCGCCCGCACCTTCTTCCCGGGGCAGGATCCGATTGGCAAAACGTTCAGGCGAAGCGCCGAGCAACCTCCTTACCGCATCATTGCGCTGGTGCGCGATACGCCCTACAGCAATCTGCGTGTGCCTATGCTGCCGGTCGCTTATGTGCCCTTCCATGTAATCGATGAGCAAGGGCTCCCGCGCAGCCTCATTTACGGGACGTTTGTCGTCCATACAGCTGCCGCCAACCCACTTGCGCTGGCGGGCACGCTCCGCCAGACAGTTGTCCAGCTTCACAATGGACTGCGAGTGAGCAATGTTCGCACTCAGGCGGAGCTGGTCCGCAACCAGACCATCCGCGAGCGGCTTCTCGCCATGCTTGCCGTTTTCTTCGCCGGCGTCGCGCTTTTGCTCGCCGGAATCGGCCTGTATGGCATGTTGAACTACTCCGTGCTCCAGCGCCGCCGCGAGATCGGGATCCGCATGGCCATCGGGTCGCCTCGCACCGGCATCGTGCGCTTGGTGACCGCCGATGTTTTCATCATGATCGCGCTCGGAGCGTGCGCGGGCCTCGCGCTCGGCCTCGGCACAGCGCGCTATGTTGAATCCCTTTTCTACCAGGTAAAGTCGACCGATGGAGACATGATCGCGCTGCCGGCCTGCGCCCTGCTGCTGACGGCCCTGATTGCGATCTTCCCCGCTGTGCTTCGCGCGCTGCGGACCGACCCGACCGAGATCCTGCGGACCGAATAGACGCGCATTTGGCGATGCGCCGCGTCAGATTCGCTTCGCCTGCTCCTCGCCGTCGAGCACGCGAAACACGCCGTCGGCCAGCGCGCGCAGTTCATCCTCGCCCGGATAGACGGTTACGGGCGCAATCCACTCCACGTATGGCCGCAACCCGGTCAGCACGCGCGCCGAATGCGCCATGCCTCCGGTCAGAATCACAGCATCCACCTTGCCCTGGAGCACCGTGCTCATTGCGCCCATTTCTTTCGCGATCTGGTAGATCATGGCATCAAGCAAGCGCGCGGCGGCTGCATCGCCGGCATCGACCCGCTGTTCCACTTCCTTCAAATCGCGAGTGCCGAGGTAGGCGAACAGTCCACCGTCGCCGAAAACGTGCCGGTCAAGTTGTGCTGGCGTGAATTGACCGCTGAACGCCAGTTTGACCAGCCCGCGCGCCGGCAGCGATCCGGTCCGGTCCGGTCCGAATGGCCCTTCGTCGATCGAATTGCTGTCGATCATTCGCCCTCCGGCATGCGCCGATGCGGTGATGCCGCTTCCCATGTGCGCCACGATCAATCGCAGTTCTTCGTACTTCGTCCCGCGCTCGCGCGCGTATCGCCGCGCCACGGCCTTTGTATTCAGCACGTGCCCGATGCATTCGCGCGCCACCAGCGGCGATCCGGTCAGCCGCGCGCTCGTCTGCCATTCATCCACGGTGACCGGATCCACGATGCAGGCGTTTACTCCGACGGTTTGCGCGAACTTCAGAGCGAGCAATGCGCCAAGGTTTGAAGCATGCTCGCCGCGACGAGCGCGATGCAACTCCTCGACCATGGCATCATCCACAAGGTATGTGCCGCACTCGATTGGCGGCAGCAGGCCGCCCCGTCCTACTGTCGCGGCAAATGGATAGCCCGGTCCAAATCCCGCTTGGCGCAATGCGGCTTCAATCAGGTTGGCGCGATATTCGAGCCGCGCGACCATCGGCTGCCCTTTGAATTTCTCCACCTCTTCATCGGCGTGCGAGATAGTGCGCACGAAGTCCGCTGCGACTCTCCGGTATACGCCGATCTTCGTCGATGTCGATCCGGGATTGATAACAAGAACCCGGCGATCGTCGTTTTCCAAATGTCCTCTCCGCAAACCAGAACGAGTCTACCCGGGGTTTTCGAAATCGCACGTGACCAATGCCGCACATGTTTCGCCGCCGAGCGCGCGGCAAAACCCGCTCCGCGCCTTTCGTCTCGCCTCGATCCCTGTTACCATAAAACTCGCATTCACCCGTCAACGGGATCACAGAAGAGATTCGAGCAAAAGAGGTTAGCATTGGCAGACACGAAGAAAAGCACCGACAAACTGGAACGCAAAAAGCTGAAGCGCGCGGCACGCAAAAAGGCTGCTCCGAAGGCCAAACGGACCACCCCGCGCGGTTCGCAAAAACGCAAAGTCAAAAAGCTGGTTCGTGGTCAGTCCAAGCGCTAGCAGACGGTCCAGATGATTCGAGTAGCCGGACCGGCTTGCCCGGTCCGGTGCGGTACCCAACCCCACAACTCACGCCTCGCCTTCCGCGCGCTCGATTTTCCTCACATTGGGTAGTGGGTCAGTTTGAAGAAACCTCACCTCAGGGGCTGAAGCCCCCCATTTTTCTTTCCAGCCTTTGAGGCCCGGCTGAAGCCGTGCCCTTGTTACAAAACATCGGGCCTCTCAAAAAGAGTCCCTTCAGGGGCTGAAGCCCAGGTTCATTCTTGGCTATGCTTGTGGCCCGGCTAAAGCCGTGCCCTTGTTACAAAACATCGGGCCTCTCAAAAAGCGTCCCTCAGGGGCTAAAGCCCAGGTTCATTTTTGGCTATGCTTGTGGCCCGGCTAAAGCCGTGGCCTTGTTACAAAACATCGGGCCTCTCAAAAAGCGTCCCTTCAGGGGCTAAAGCCCGGGTTCATTCTTGGCTATGCTTGTGGCCCGGCTAAAGCCGTGCCCTTGTTAAAAAACATCGGGCCTCTCAAAAAGCGTCCCTCAGGAGCTGAACCCCGGGTTCATTCTTGGCTATGCTTGTGGCCCGGCTAAAGCCGTGCCCTTGTTACAAAACATCGGGCCTCTCAAAAAGAGTCCCTCAGGGGCTAAAGCCCAGGTTCATTTTTGGCTATACTTGTGGCCCGGCTAAAGCCGTGGCCTTCAAAACAGATTCAAACTGACCCACTACATTCCTCCTCGCATTGCATCATGTACACTGCCGCATAAGGCTTCCCAAACTCCGGGGAAAAGCGTCCCACGTATGGCCTCATCTCAGAAGCCCGCACCGGTATCGACGAGGAGAACTGCGCTGCCGAGCCAACTGCTAGCCTGCAAGTCCATCGACAAGCTGATCCGCGAGTCCGAGGAGCCAGATCACGCACTGAAAAAATCCTTAGGCCCGTGGTCGCTTACTGCTCTCGGCATCGGCGCGGTCATTGGTTCGGGCATTTTCACGGTCATCGGCACGGCGATGGCCGGGCAGAAGTTCGATGAGCCCGAAATCAGCAATACTCCGCTGGTCCACTACCTCCTCACGCACACCGCGATGGCCGGACGTCCGGGCGCCGGCCCTGCTCTCGCGCTCTCCCTCGTCCTGGTTGCCATCGTCTGTGTCTTCACGGGGCTCTGTTATGCCGAGCTCGCGTCCATGATTCCCATCGCGGGTTCGGCCTACACGTACACCTACGCAACGCTTGGCGAGCTGGTCGCCTGGATTATTGGCTGGGACCTGATTCTCGAATACGCCTTTTCGAACATGAGCGTGAGCGTCGGCTTCGCGGCCCACATCGAGGCGCTGCTCGAGTGGTTCGGGATTCATCCGCCGCTCCGATGGATTTCGCCGGCCTACCTGCCCACCGGCCTGCAGGATTTTGCCGGCAAGGATCTCTACGCTCCGGGCTGGCATTTCGGATTCAACATTCCGGCGTTTCTGGTCGTGATGGTCCTGACGGTCATCCTGGTGCGCGGCATTCGCGAGTCGGCCCGCACCAACAACATCCTGGTCCTCGTAAAGATGGTCGCGATTCTCGCGTTCATTTTTGCCGCGGCCAGCTTCATCAAGCCCGTCTACTGGCATCCGTTCATGCCCAACGGCTGGACCGGCATGCTCTCGGGCGGATCGATCATCTTCTTTACCTATATCGGATTCGATTCCGTTTCGACCGCGGCCGAAGAGTGCCGCAACCCGCAACGCGATCTGCCCTTCGGCATCCTGGCCACGCTTGTTGCCTGCACCCTGCTCTATGGGGGAGTCGCGATCGTGCTCAGCGGCATCGTGCCGTGGCAATCGATCATGGGCGACGCCGCTCCGGTGGTCAATGCGCTGCGAAGGCTCTCCACGATGCCCGGCGGCAGCGGACTGCACTGGGTCGAGCTCATCGTCCTGATCGGCGCGATGCTCGGCATGATTTCGTCGATCCTCGTCTTTCAGCTTGGCCAAGCTCGTGTCTGGTTCGCGATGTCGCGTGACAAGCTGCTTCCGGATATTTTTTCGCGCATTCACGCCCAGTTCCGCACGCCCGCTGTTGCAACCTGGGTGGCGGGATTCGTGGTTGGGGTTCCGGCCGGGCTGCTCGACATCGGCACGGTGTCGAATCTGTCCAATATCGGAACGCTCTTCGCGTTTGTCCTCGTCTCGATCGCCGTGCTCATTCTGCGCTACCGCGAACCCGACCGGCATCGTGCTTTCCGCGCACCGTTGGGACCGGTTTTTCCCGTGCTCAGCATCATCTTCTGCATCGTGCTGATGATGGGCCTTGAAGTTCTCACCTGGACAGCGTTCTTCATCTGGCTCTTCACCGGCTTGCTCATCTATTTCTTCTACAGCCGCCACCGGTCCGAATTCGCGCCTGCGCGATAGACAGCTGGATCACCCGCTAAACTCGATCCATGGAAGACATCCGGTCCTTCATTCGCCGTCTCCCCAAGGCCGAGCTGCATCTTCATCTCGAGGGCACGATCACGCCGTCTACGCTGGTGGAGTTGAGCGCCCGCCACGATGCCCGCCCCATCACGCTACCCGAAGCCGAAGCACTCTATGAGTTCGCCGATTTCACCGGCTTCATCGAAGCCTTCAAGGCTGTGACTCACCAGCTGATCCACCCCGACGACTACGAGCTAGCGGCGTGGCGGATGATGCAGCACCTGGCAGAACAGGGCGTGGTCCACGCAGAGGTCTTCATATCGGTGGGTGTGATCTACATGTGGCGGAATCACGACCCTGAATGCTTCGAACCCATTTTCGAGGGCCTGGAACGCGCAAGGGAGCGCGCGCAACGCGAGCTGGGCCTCTCGATCTACTGGATCTTCGACGCGGTGCGCCACTTCACGGTGCCGGAAGCGGAGCGAGTGTTCCGCAAGGCGGCGCAGCTGCGCTCTCGTTACCCCTCGATCATTGGCATCGGCCTGGGAGGTGACGAGCGCCGCACCGGTTCCGAACCGTTTCGAGAACTTTTCGCCGAAGCCCGTGCCGCGGGCCTCCGCCTTACCAACCATGCCGGCGAAACCACCGGTCCCGATGCGATCCGGGAGGCGCTCGCGATTGGCTCCGAGCGGCTAGGCCATGTGCTTTCCGCCATCCGGGATGAGGCGCTTCTGGAAGAGCTCAAATCCCGAAGCATCGGCCTGGAGCTGAACCCCACCTCCAACGTCCGTACCGGCGTCTGCTCCTCGTTTGGCGAGCACCCTCTCCGCCGGTACTTCGATGCAGGCCTGCTGGCGACGATCAACTCCGATGATCCGGCCTTCTTCGGCTCGGATATTGCCAACGAATATTTTCTAGCCCACACCGAGCAGGGGTTCACACGCGAGGAGCTGCGCCGTCTTGCATTGAATTCCATCCATGCGAGCTTCCTCCCGGAGTCGGGAAAGCGCGTCATTCTCGCCAACATTGAGAAGACTTAAAACCGGTGTGAGCGCATCCAACCAAAGTTGTAGGCATCTCACTTCTTATGGGGAATGAGCGTATCTGGAGTTGCGATATGATATCGATAGGAGCCTTACCATTCATGTCTGCGGAACCCATTGCTCTCAGACTCGATGAGCCAACGGGGACGAAGGTCTTCACCGTTCTCGGCTGGTTCTCGGCAGGAATGGCGATTGCAGCCTTGGGCCTTTACCTGGGCAACGAAATCCGCCTGCGCTACCGGTTCAATCACCGCACGCCCTACGACTTCTACGCGAACGCCGGCAGACAAGAGCCTGGCGAATTCGGGGTTGGCATCTAGACAGCTTCGACCAAGGAATCTCGCGAAATGCCGCCACGGGCGGCATTTCGCATTTCAGCCATGTTTTCAACCGCAGCCGCGCAACCCGGCCTGCGATAGGCTAGACCCTTATGGGACGCATTCGAGTTCTTTCAGACCAGGTGGCGAATCAGATCGCCGCCGGCGAAGTGGTCGACCGTCCCGCCTCTGTCGTGAAGGAACTCCTCGAAAACTCCCTCGATGCGGGCGCTTCCCGCATCCGCATCGACGTCGAAGGGGGAGGCCGCAAGCTCATCCGTGTCAGCGACAACGGACACGGCATGAACCGCGACGATGCCCTTCTCGCCTTCGAACGCCACGCAACCTCAAAGCTTCGCTCCGCCGACGACCTGCTCGCCATTGCGACGCTGGGATTCCGAGGCGAAGCGCTACCGTCGATCGCATCCGTCGCGCGCGTCACGCTGGAGACAGCTTCAGACGAGAGTGGCACTGCACCCGGAACACGAATCGAAATTGCGGGTGGAAAAATCCTGCATGTCGACGATGCTGCCCCGCCCCGCGGCACCACCATCTCGGTCGCTGATCTTTTCTTCAACACGCCGGCCCGCCGCAAATTCCTGCGCGCCGAATCGACTGAACTGGCGCATGTCACCGCCCTCGTTACCCACTACGCCCTGGCTCACCCGGAAAAACACTTTGAGCTGACGTCATCGAGCCACACGATCGTCTCCGCGCCGCCTGTCGCGCGCACAGCGGAACGCATTTACCAGATTTTCGGCAAAGACACGCTTGGGCAGCTTCTGCCTGTTGCTGCCGAAACCCCGTTCCAACGCGCCGGCTTGCCGGAACCCCCTCCGTGGAGAAAGAGCGCGGAGGATCCGCCGCGCCAGCCCGGAACGCTGCGCCTCAGCGGCTTCTATTCGAAGCCCGAATTGCAGAAGCTGAATCGCAACTCGATCTATATCTTCGTCAACAAGCGGCTCATTCGCGATCGCCTGCTGCTGCACGCCATCTCGGAGGCATACCGCAATGTCATTCCGCCTACCAGCTTCCCGGTCGTGTTGCTGTTCCTTGAAATGCCGGCCGAAGAAGTCGACGTCAACGTGCACCCCGCAAAGACTGAAGTTCGCTTCCGCCAGCAGACGCTCGTCCATGATTTCGTGCGAGACAGTTTGCGCAATGCGCTGATCAAGGCTCGGCCCGCCGCCGCATTTCTCGCCGCTCTCGAAAGCTCTCCTGCGGCAAGCCCTTCGCTCATGCCGCCAGCCGCATCACCGCTGCCGGGCTCGCCTGAATCCGCCGCGCTCGATCGCGATCCCGACGCTGCTCCGACACAAACGGATGCCGGCTCGTTCCGACTGACGCCACAGGCGCTGCCTTCGGTGGCGGCCAGCTTGCCATTCGCCAGCGAGCTGCTCGGGGCTACCAGTCTCAATCAAGTGGCAACGGCGCTGCTCGATCCCGACGCAACTTCCGCCGCCACCACCGCTCAGGACACAGTGCGCGTCGAAGCAGAGCAGGCTGCCGCCAACCTCAATCATCTTGCCGGGTTGAAAGCGCTTGGCCAGCTTCGCGAGTCCTTCATCCTCGCCACGGGCGAAAACGGTCTTTGGATTATCGATCAACATGTAGCCCATGAGCGGGTTCTCTTCGAAAAGATCCTTCGCGATCGCCGCGTCGAGCACGTACAGCGCCAGAGGCTCCTGATGCCGCTGCTGGTCGAGTTGAAGCCATGGCAGATGGTTGTTTTCGCGCGGATTGCGACCGAACTTGAGCGCAATGGATTTGAAGCGGAGCCGTTTGGTCCACAAACCCTCGCTGTGAAAGCCGCCCCGGTCGGGTTGGAAGGCGCGGAGCTTGAGCGCATGCTCTCCGAAGTGATCGAGCAGTCTGGGGCCGAGTCAGACGAACCGCTGCAAAATCAGGACCTTAGCTCGTTACGCGCGCGCATAGCCGCGTCCATCGCCTGCCATTCGGCCATCAAGATCAACACGCCTCTTGATGCAGCCCGGATGGACTGGCTTCTCCAGGAGCTGGCAAAGACTGAGCATCCCACCAATTGCCCCCACGGACGCCCAATCGCCCTGCTTTATTCCTGGAAAGACATACAGCGGGCCTTCCAAAGGATTTAGTTCGGATTTAGAATGGAAAAAGATCGGCCACCCTCCTCTCAGGAGTAGGACCGGCCAGCGCCAGCACCAGTCTGGAAGCGAGGTTTCTCTTTGACATCGGAACAATTGGAAGCAGCGCGCTCCGAACGGATGCGCCAGAACGGACCTGGGACTCTCACTTTGGAGGAGGCTCGGACGTGGATCGAAGAGACTGGACTTTGTCTCTTTCTCCCCCGGCGTCAGTTTTCATCCTCCGTTGCGCCATCTTTTGTAGAAGCGGTGGCCGGACACAGGGATTCTGCACCTGATCCAAAGCAAATCTCCTTAGCTGAAGAACTGTTAGTGCGCCTCGAAGCCGACGGAATCGCCGTCCGGCTGAATCTTCTCGGGCAGCCCGGCGAACAGCCCGATTTCGTGGTTGCCGCCTGGGTATTGCCCTACGTGTATGCGCTCCGCGGCGATCGTGATTGGCGCCGCAATCCCCAGCTGACCGGCTCGCGGGCGGTTTCGCAGCTTGCTGTCCTGGCCTACAAGCTGCTCGAAGCAGGAGACTTGTCGATTCCGCAGCTGAAGCATGCCCTGGGCCGCGAGGTCAGCGAGGCGGCTGTGCTGCGTGCCATCACCGAGCTCTGGCAGCAACTGCGCATTATCCCCGTGATTGCCGCTCCCGGTCAGACAGCGAAGTGGCAATTGCTCCGCGTCCGGTATCAGAAAGCGATTGCCGAAGGCGCCTCGACCTCGCAAGTGACGGCAATCTCAGTGCTTGCCTCCATTTACCTGCAAGCTGTGATCGCCGCGAGCATGGAGGAAGTGGAGATCTTTCTGGCTCCACTGACCGCCCGCAGCAAAGTGCGCGAGGTGCTCC
This sequence comes from Occallatibacter sp., assembly GCA_035308825.1. Lineage (GTDB taxonomy): Bacteria > Acidobacteriota > Terriglobia > Terriglobales > Acidobacteriaceae > Telmatobacter. Next base: position 160,620 of record DATGFX010000047.1, read on the forward strand.
GCGGACTGCTGGCCACGCGCCAGGTGCATACCATTGCACTTGGCCATGCTCCGCACTTCTATGTCGCGGGTACGCTGCCCGAATTTGCTCCGCCGACGACCATCTATGCGGGGACCTTTACTTCCACGACAAGCTACTTCTCGCCGGTCAGGGAATATCAGCCTGCACCGCCGGCTCCATCGGTTCAGGCGGCGCCTCCTCCGGCTCCAAAACAGGAATCGCTGCCGTCCATCCGGGCTGAAGTGCCCGCTCCCCGGCCTGCCATCCGCAAGCCGGCGCCGAAACCGGCCGCGAGACCGCATTTCAGCCGCGACCGCAAATCCGCATCCGCACGGCACGGGCAGAATGGCCGCAATGCCGAGACACGCAGCCGCAGCAACCGTCCTGGTTCTGGCGCTCGCTGGGCACAGAACGGAGCGAAGCGCGTACAGGGCAAGGGCAATGGCAACCATGCCTCCGCCAGCGGCAATGGGTCGCGCATGAATGGCTCATCCAATGGAAAGGCGAAGCTTCGCAATGGCAGTGGCGGCTGGGGCAAGTCGACGGCGGCCAGGCACAATGGCCATTCGAGTGGTTTGAAGGCTGCGGCGAAATCTGGTTCGGCGAAGCGCGTGATCGGCCGCTCAAGGGCTGACGCCCGACCTGTCCGCAAAGATCGCAAGCCGGCGTTCACAGCAGGCACCGTCGCGCGGAGCAAACAGTACCGGTTCACTGCCCGGACAAAACAGGGGAAAAAGAAGCGCGGATAGATCCGGTGGAAGCTCCTTTGCCCCCGAACGAGTCAAAGCGAAACATCATTGTCGCGATAGATGGCCCCGCCGGTGCCGGGAAGAGTACGATTGCCCGTCACCTGGCGCGCCATTTCGGCCTGCTCAACCTCGAGACCGGCGCGATGTATCGCGCGCTAGCCCTGAAGGCTCTGCGCTCCGACCTCTCGCTTGACTCCTCGTCCGAACTTGAAACCCTCACCGCCGACACGACGATCGGCCTCGAGCCGGGCGAAGATGAGAATCGCGTTCTGCTCGACGGCGAAGATGTCACAGGTCTGATCCGCAATCAAACAGTCACCGACGCTGCGTCGCGGGTGAGCGTCTATCCTGCAATCCGAGCGTGGATGGTGCGCCTTCAACAGCAGATGGGCGCGGATGGCGGAGTCGTCATGGAAGGACGCGACATCGGCACCGTCGTCTTCCCCAACGCGCAGGTCAAAATCTTTCTCGACGCGGCCCCCGAAGTCCGAGGCATGCGCCGCTTCGATCAGCTGGGCCCCGACACCGGTCACCAACCCGAAGCCGTGATTCGCGAACTGCGCGCCCGCGATGAGCGAGATCGCAACCGGGCCGACTCGCCGCTGAAGCCTGCTGCGGACGCAGTCCTGCTCGACTCCACCAACATGACGCTCGACGAAGCCGTCAAAGCCGCCGAAAAAATCGTGACGGAAAAGACGGGCATTTCTCCAACTGAGCCAGCAGACGATTCCACGTTTCGATTCCGCCCACCACAGTGAACTCGGCTCACTGATTGCGAGCCTTCGCCGCGAGTTTCTCAGCTTGGGCCAGTGCGTCCGGCGCGCTCACCTTTACATCCGGCTCAACGCCGGCGCCCTCCCAGTCAAGAGGTCCGTAGGGGCCAGGCTTCCGAACCTCGGGGACCGCCATCCAGAAGTGCTCGTCAATGTGATAGGGCTTCCCCTGGTGACCGCCTCGAGTGGTTTCTCCAACGACGGTCGCGCGCTTCAGCATTTTCAGATTGTAGGCAAAGTGTTCAGCGCCAGAAAACGTGCGAGCAGACGTCAGAATGTAGACCGGTTTCCTGGCGAACCTGCGACCCTTCGCCGGAGGAAGCATACTTGCATTCGGGGTAGCAAGGGGGTTGTACCACACAACCGGATAGTCGAATAGCATCGCAGCCAGCTCGGCCACCATATCCGGTAACCCTCCCGCATTGTCGCGCAAGTCGAAGATGATGGCATCGGATCGACTTAGCTTCTCCAGCGAAGCGTGAAAGGTTGTGCCGCAAGCAGCTGGGTCGGGAAAGAAGTTGAACTTCATGTAGCCCACATTGCCGGGTAGCACCTGCACACGTTCGATGGTGCAGTTCTGCTTCAGCATCGCCAAGCGGTACTGCTCGCGCTGCGCAGCGGATGGTGTGGGCGGTATGCTCGGAATTGCATTCGCGCTGTATTGAACCATGAGGTGCGAATCATGAGTTGAGCCCTGAATATCCTGGGTCAATCGTTCCGCGAGAGTCGGCCCGTCACCGATCGCATCATAGGCTCCGCTCTTTTCGCGCGTAAGAAGCAGCTCCGAAGCCTCATGAGCTTTTTGAGGAGCCGAGTAGTGCGCTCTCACGATGGCAGCTACCGCTTCCACAACCCGGACGCGATCCGAAGGGTCGAGCCTCAGTCCATCGGGAATCGGATCAACAGGAGATTGCCAAGCGCAGAGGACGAGCGGCCTCGCAGACATTGGCGAGTCGGGTCCTAAAACCATTCCAACGCAAATGATCAGGTTGAGCACTGCGAAGGCCGTGATGGAAGTCTTCATGGTTCTGAATTTCTTAGTCGATGATCGATATATCGATGAACGACTGTAGTCCTCCTCCTCGGACGGTGTCAAATTGTCGTTCCGAGCTGCCAGCGGGTAGCAGGAGCCCATCTTGACTTTATGCTTAGATATCTATATAAAGATATCTGAGTATGGCGAAGACTGACGCTCTGCAAGGTTCACTCGATTTGCTTGTCCTCAAAATCCTGTCGCGGCGGCCGCGCCTGCACGGCTACGCCATCATGGCGGCCATCGCCTTCACATCCGGCGAAGTGCTGCGCGCGGAGGAAGGCTCTCTCTACCCTGCGCTCTATCGCATGGAGGAAGCGGGATGGATTCGCGCCGAATGGATCAAGAAGGAAACGGGCCGTCGGGCCCGCGTCTACGAACTGACCGCTGAAGGCAAAAAGCAACTGGGCGCGGAAGAGTCACGCTGGCAGTCCGTCAGCCTGGCGATCAACCGGGTTCTGCGGGAGGCATGACATGTCTGTGTGGTCGCGGATCTCGAATGCCGTGAGGAGCGAGCGCCTGAATCGCGAGATCGAGGAAGAGTTGCAGGCGCATATGGAAGAAGCCATTGCTTCGGGACGTGACCCTGATGAAGCGCGGCGGGCCTTCGGCTCCGCGCTGCGTGCGCGCGAGGCCGGCCACAGCGTTCGCGTGGCCGGATGGCTTGAGTCGCTGCTGGCCGATGTGCGATTCGGCTGGCGACAGCTCTGCCGGAATCGCGTGACCTCAGCAGCCGCGGTGCTCTCTCTCGCGCTGGCCATCGGAGCGTGTACCTCTTCTTTTCGGCTCATCGATGCTCTTGTTTGGCGGCCTCTGCCCATCGCCCATCCCGAACGTCTCTACTTCCTCTCGCGCGCCGGCATGGGATTCGACAATAAGCCTGGCGCCTGGGATTCCTGGGCATATCCGGATTTCGAGCTGCTGCAAGCGGCCGCACGCGGCAAGGCGCAACTCATCGCCGTCTCTTACGCCAACCGCGACGACATCACTTACAAAACCGACCTGGAGATGGAAAAAGCCAGTGTGCAACATGTCTCCGGAAACATGTTCGCCGCATTCGGGCTTCAGCCCGCGGCGGGCCGCCTGTTCTCCGAGTCTGACGACCACGCGCCCGGTGCTGCTCCTTACGCGGTCCTCACCTATGACTACTGGACACGCCGGTTTGCGCGCGACCCAAGTGTCATCGGCCGCACGCTTCACTACGACAATGGCGTGTACCAGATCATTGGAGTCAGCGAAAAGAAATTCACCGGGACGGAGCCCGGCATCGTTGTCGACATCTTCGTGCCGACGATGATGGATCGCGGCGTAACGCGACAGGACCGGACCTGGATCAGAACCCTTGTTCTCGTCGAGCCCGGCGTTTCAATTGAATCGCTGCGCCAGATGTTCGAAGCGATTCACGGCGGCTTCGAACGACAGCGTCTGACAGGGCAGACGGGCCTCTCGCCGGTCACTATTCAGAATGTCCTGAGGAACAATGTCCGGATCGAACCCGCTCCCGCCGGGATATCTCAAATGCAGAAGAACTACGGGCGTGCGCTGGCTGCCATCGCTTTTCTCGTTCTCCTCGTTCTTTTCATCGCCTGCGCGAATGTCGCCAACCTCATGTCCGCCCGTGCGGCTGCGAGGACCCGCGAAATGGCCCTGCGCGTTTCAATCGGCGCCGGAAAAGGGCGGCTCGTCCGGCTCGTGCTAGCCGAAAGCGTCCTCCTGGCGGTTCTGTCTGCCGCTATTGGCGCGCTCTTCTCGTGGTGGTCAGCGCCTCTCGTGGTCGGCATGATCAACCCAAAGGACAATCCGGCGCGGCTCATTCTGCCCGCAGATGTGCGTGTTCTCGCATTCGGGCTTCTGCTCACGATCGTCGTGATGCTGCTTTTCGGTCTTCTGCCTGCGCTGCGCGCTTCTTCGGTCAATCCGGCCGGAGCACTCAAGACAGGCGAGACTCCGGTGGCGCGTCAGCGACTGATGCGCACAATGGTCGGGATTCAGGTTGCGTTCTGTTTCCTCGTCGTCTTCGTTGCCGGGCTCTTTGTGGCCAGTTTTGAGCTTCTTTCCAACAAGCCGACCGGCTTCTCGGCGGATCGCCTGCTGTTGCTCGAAACAACCAGCCGCGCGCCGCAACCGACTGTCTACTGGGATGATGTTGCGGAGCATCTGCGCGAGATGCCAGGGGTCGAACGCGTCTCGCAATCTTCGTGGCCGTTGCTGAAGGGCATCGGGTGGAACGATTCGATTTCAGTAAATGGCGGCCCCCCAAGCATCGACCTTGCTTACTTCCTTAATGTGTCGCCCGGCTGGTTTGAAACGATGAAGATTCCACTGCTCCAAGGAAGAGATTTTCGAGACAGCGACGCCTATCCGCAAGCGGCCGTCGTAAATCAAACCTTCGCGCGCAAATTCCTTCATGACGAGCACCCTGTCGGTCGCTTTTTCGAGAAGGCTTCGGACGACGGCACTCACCAGCGCATGCAGGTCGTCGGCGTGGTGCGCGATGCATACTACAGCAGCATCCTCGTCATGTTGCCGGTCGTGTTTGTGCCCATGCACTCGCAGGAAATCGCTGGCGTGCGCGACGCTACCTTCGTTGTGCGAACGGCATCTTCCAATCCTCTTGCACTCGCCTCCACGCTTCGCCAGGAGGTCACGCATGTCCGGGCCGAGTTTCGCGTGAGCAATGTGCGCAGCCAGGAAGAGCTCAACCAGGGGCAGACGATTCGCGAGCGCTTGCTGGCTATGCTGGCATTCTTCTTCGGCTTTGTCGCGCTCTTGCTCGCGGGGATCGGTCTTTACGGCGTGTTGAATTACTCCGTGCTCCAGCGCCGCCGCGAAATCGGCATCCGTATGGCGATCGGCTCGCCTCGTGCGGGCATCGTGCGCCTTGTCACGATCGATGTTTGCATAATGATTGCGCTGGGAGCTTGCGCGGGCGTGGCGCTGGGCCTGGGGGCGGCGCGATCTGTCGAGTCGCTCTTTTATGAAGTGAACGCGACAGATCCCATCATGATCCTGCTGCCCTTCACTGTGGTTTTATCCACCGCCTGTGCGGCGGCGATCCCGGCGCTGGTCCGCGCGGTCAGAATCGATCCTGCGGAGATCCTGCGTTCGGAATGATCGTCGCATCACCTGGTTCCGGGGAGGTATGAAATGTCGTTGTGGTCGCGGATCTCGAATGCCGTGTGGGGCGAGCGCTTAAATCGCGAGATCGAGGAAGAGTTGCAGGCGCATATGGAAGAAGCCATTGCTTCGGGACGTGACCCCGATGAAGCGCGGCGGGCCTTCGGTTCCACACTGCATGCGCGCGAGGCGGGTCACGGCGTTCGCACTGCCGGATGGCTTGAGTCGCTTGTCGCCGATACAAAATTCGGCTGGCGGCAGCTTTGCCGCAACAAGGTCACATCCGCGGTGGCTGTGCTTTCACTCGCTCTCGGCATCGGCTCCTGTGTCGCCGCCTTTCGTCTTATCGACGCCATGCTCTGGCGCCCGCTCCCGATCTCCGGTTCCAGCAGGCTCTATGTTCTTTCTCGCAAGCTGACCGGACCCGAGGGCAAGCCGATCGAGGATGGTTACTGGTCGACGCCGGACTTCAAGGTAATGCGCGATGCCGTCAAGGAACAAGCCGACCTCATCGCGATCAGCGGGGCGGACCGCACCGACATCACCTGGTCCACTGACGACGACATGGAGAAGGCCCACGTCGTTTATATCTCCGGCAACATGTTCTCGCTGTTTGGCCTTGAGCCCGCGCTCGGACGGCTGATCACGCCCGCCGATGACCGCGGCTCGGGACTCTATCGCTATGCGGACCTGTCGTGGGATTACTGGAATCACCGCTTCGGCCGCGATCCCCACGTGCTCGGCCGCTCGCTCCACATCGGGAACCAGACGTTCGAAATCATCGGCGTCGGCCCTCGCGATTTCACTGGAACCGAAACAGGAACTGTCAGCGACATCTTTCTGCCGCTCAGCATGAACCCGCTTGCCACCGAGGACAGTGTCACGTGGCATCACACCTTTCTGATGTTGAAACCCGGCGTCAATCCTGCGACCTCACTCGAGCCGCTGCGACAACATCTCGCGGCCGTGAGCCGCAGTTTCGAGGCCGAGTGCTCGATATGCTTCCGCGGGGTGCCGCAGGCCACCATCGATCGCCTTCTCAACAAGACGCTCGTCTTCAATCCCGCAGGGGCCGGCATTTCCGATCTCCAGAAGGACTATCGCCGGCTACTCGGCGTGCTCGGTCTGATGGTCGCTCTCGTTCTGCTCATCGCCTGCGTCAACGTCGCGAACATGATGACGGCCCAGGCTGCCTCCCGCGCCCATGAGATGGCTCTCAGGATCTCGATCGGGGCCGGCCGGCGTCGTCTTGTTCAGCTGATCCTTGTCCAGAGCGCGCTTCTCGCCCTCTTCGCTTCTGTCCTCGGCGCAATCTTCGCGGCGTGGGCAGCTCCGTTTGTGCTCAGCCTCGTCAACCCGCGCGACAACCCTGCGCGGCTCGCCCTTGCCGCCGACTGGCGTGTGCTTCTCTTCGGCTTCGGGCTCATGATTCTCGTCGTTCTATTGCTTGGTTTGCTTCCCGCTCTGCGCGCCTCTGCCGTGCGGCCGGTCGCTGCCCTCAAAGGCGGTGAAGATCCGCACGCGCCGCGGCGTCTGATGCGCGGGGCTATCGCTCTTCAAGTCGCCTTCTGTTTCCTCGTCCTCTTTCTTTCTTCGCTGTTCGTGAAATCTTTCCAGCGCCTGCAGAACCGCCCGCTCGGTTTCTCCACCGACCGTCTGCTTCTGCTTGAAACCGTCTCCGGCAAAGGCCAACTTCCGATCGTCTGGAGTCAGACTGCCGAGGGGCTCCGAGCTGCGCCCGGCGTCGACTCCGTCGCCATCTCGGGCTGGCCCATTCTTGGACACATCAGGATTAACAGCGACATTTCCATCAACGGCGCGCCTCCCAGTCCGACTCCTGCTTTTTTCCGCAGCGTCTCCCCAGGTTTTTTCTCGACGATGAAGATCCCCCTGCTTTCAGGTCGCGACTTTCTTCCTCAAGACACCTCGCCGGGGGCCGCCATTGTCAACGAAACCTTTGTCAGGACCTACTTCGCCGGTCAGGATCCGATCGGCCGCACCTTTGAACGCGGGGCCAATCAACCGGTCAACAAGATCGTCGGGGTCACCCCCGACGTCCCCGATCATGACTTGCGCGAGCCCAACGGGCCGATGTTCTACGTCCCTTTTAATGATGTCGACGGCAAATCCGCACCCGGACCCGCCGACTTCGCCACTTTCGTCATTCACACCGACGCCCAGAACCCGCTGGCCCTCGCCAACTCCCTCCGCCAGGTCATCGCGCAGCGCCATAACGGCCTCCGCGTCTCCAACATCACCACGCAGCTGGACCTGGTCCGCGACCAGACCATTCGCGAGCGCCTGATTGCCATGCTTGCCGCATTCTTTGCTGCCGTGGCGCTGCTGCTCGCCGGCATCGGACTCTACGCAGTCCTCAACTACTCGGTCCTCCAGCGCCGCCGCGAGATCGGGATCCGCATGGCCATCGGCTCACCGCGGGTGCAAATCGTGCGTCTTGTCACCTTCGACGTCTTCCAGATGATCGTGCTGGGAGCCTGCGCCGGCTTCGCGTCGGGCATTGGAGCCGCGCGATATGTTGCCTCGCTTTTCTACCAGGTCAAAGCAACTGACGCAGACATGATCGCTTTGCCCGCCTGCGCACTTCTGCTGACGGCGCTGGTTGCCACACTGCCTGCCGTGTTGCGCGCATTGCGCACAGACCCGACGGAGATTCTGCGCGTGGAGTGAGAGCAGATTGACTCGCTACTCCACCCTGAGCGCGGTCAGCGGCTCCACACTGGCGGCCCGGCGCGCAGGCAGAGCACTGGCGATGAGTGCAACTGTCGCCACGCCGATCATGGCGAGCAGATAACTCGCTCCATCGAGCGGCTGCACGCCGTAGAGCGACGACTTCAATGCGCGTCCAACCAGCATCGCAAACGGGACTCCCATCACCACCCCGATAGCAATGAGGGAGAGAGACTCCCTGAGGATCATCCAGACGACCTGCCCGCGGCGAGCGCCCAATGCCATGCGAATCCCAATTTCTGCGGTGCGGTTATTGACGCGATAGGCAAGCGTACCGTAGAGTCCCGTCGCCACCAGCGCAACCGCGAGCAGGCCGAAGAACCCTGCAAGCCGCGCAAAGAGCAACTGGTTCGAGATGGTCAGATCGTATTGCGCCCGTTGAGTCATCGGGCGTATCAGAGGCAAGTCAGGATCGATCTGCTGGACCACCTTGCGCGCCGCCGGCAATATCGCGAGAGGCTCGCCATGCACACGCAGTTCAACGTCCATCTTTCCCACCATCGGAATCTGGGCATATCCATACCACGCCATCGGGATTGGATCCTCATCGATGCTGCGGTATTTATGATCCTTCACCACTCCGACGATGGTCATGGGGAACTCCCCGTTGTCGGGACCTATGATGTGACCCAGCGGGTTCTGTCCAGGCAAAAAGCGTTTCGCAAACTCCTCGTTGATGACGCCGACATGGGGTGACATTGCGGTATCGGAGTCCCTGAAGTCGCGGCCCGCGACTACCGGCACGCCGAGCGTCGCAAAGAAATCCGGGCCGACCACGTTGCTGCGGACTGTGATTGATCCACCGTTCGCAACCTGGGGCAGTTTGCCGTCCACCAGCATGGCGCTGTTGTCGGACCACCAGGATCCAAGCCGCTCTTCCATGACCGTGACCGACTCAACGCCCGGAAGACCGCGCAGATTGCCGATCAGCTCGCGATAAAAAGCTCTTCCCTGTGGAATGGAATCGATGTGCGGGCTCACGCCGAATACGACGAGACCATCGACATTCAGTCCCAAAGGCGTGTTTTCGAGATTGCGAAGCGTACGAATCAGAAGACCTGCGGCGACCAGCAACACAACACACAAGGTAATCTGCAGCACAACAATCATCCTGCCCAGGCGCGATTTTCCGGCATCAGTATTTGCCGAAGCCGCGGAGGTCTTGAGGGCAAGCGTTGGTCCGGCTGAAAGAGCGACACGCAAAGGCGCCAACCCGAAGAGCAGCACTGCAAGCGCCAGCACAGCCACCGTGAATCGCAGCACCGTGCCGTCTGGGGCGAGGCTCGACTCCATCCGCGCCCACGCGCCGAGAGCCCGCGTGGCGAAGACCGCGAACAACCACGCGACAGCGCCTCCAGCCGTTGCCAGTAGCAGACTTTCCGTCAGCAATTGACGCAAAAGGTCGCCGCGTCCCGCACCCAGCGCCAGCTTCATGCTGAACTCCCGCTGCCGGGTCGTATTGCGCGCGAGCAGCAGCATGATGATGTTGGTCAAGGCGATCACCAGGACCAGTCCGACCATACCCATCAAGAGGCGGAGCGGCTTGCCGTACATGTCGGCGTATCCCGGAAAGCCCTTCGCATCGGCAAGACTCAACACCGGCCGTTTCTCGCCCTCCATTGGTTTTCCGAGGCCAATATAGGCAGCCTGCTGGAAAACTGTCTGAAGTTGCGCGGCAGCCTGGGCCTTGGTGACGCCGGGGCTGAGCTTTCCAATCATCTGCAGGCACCACCACGTCGGATTGGCCATATAGACCCTGCCGTCGTCCAGCGGATTGCCCCACGCGTTCAGTTCGGGGCGATTCTGCAAGGGAATCCAGAAGTCCGTCGACCCGCCATCCTCCAATCCCTCGAAACCTTCGGCGGTGATTCCGACAATGGTGAAACCGATTCCGCGGACATAGAGGGTTGTTCCCAGCACGTCCGGATTGCGCGCAAACCGCCGCGTCCAATAATTGTTGCTGATGACGGCGATGGGCGTGTGATCCTTTTCGTCCTGCTCAGAAAATCCGCGGCCGCGCTGCAATCTGACGCCCAGGCCGGAAAAGAAGGTGCCGCTCACCATGTCCCCTTCCGCTTCCTCCGGCTGCGACCCATAGCGGACTGCCACCTTGTTCCCCGATAGCGGAACGAATGCAATCACCGCCGACATGCCTCCAGTCTGCTTGCGCAGCGCGTCGTAGACGGCATAGGAGAAGGTGCGGTTGCTGTCGATCGTACCGGTCCCGCGAGGCGGATTGGAGGTGCGCAGATAGACGACACGATCCGCATCGGCTACAGGCAGCGATCGCAGCATCACCGCATTCATGACGCTGAATACCGCGGTGTTCGCGCCCATGCCCAGCGCAAGGGTCAAAATGGCAGTGATTGTGAATCCGGGGCTCTCTAGAAGGGAACGAATTCCGTACTTCAGATCGCGCAGCAATTTGTCGAGCCATACCCACCGGCTGCGCAAGTAAAACCGCTCCTGCGCGGCGCGCACGTTGCCGAACTTCTGGCGCGCTCTCCACTTCGCCTCGTCGTCGCTCATTCCTTCGAGTCGCATGGCCTCGACTTCAAGTTCGATGTGAGCCTGGATCTCATCCGCGAAATCTTCCGCGCTGCGTTTTCTTCTCGACATGTTATGTCTCCTCAGATTTGCGAATTAGACTCACGTCTCGCGAATAAAATCGTTACGGCTGGTCTACTACGAAAGTTCCTTCCGCCCCTTCCGACGATTGACTGAGCGATTGATCTATTCGGCGCGAAGAGCCTCCGCTGGATTCACTGACGCAGCACGGTGCGCGGGCACAAAACTTGCCGTGACTGACGCCAACGCGAGCAAGACAATCACGGAAACAAGATTCATCGCGTCCCAGAATTTCACTCCGAAGAGCAGGTTGCGGATCAGCACGGATGCCCCGATCGAGCCGGCGACTCCAACCGCAAGGCCGACAGCCGTCAGCCATCCGGCCTGGCGCAGCACCAGCCCGTAAATTGAGCGGCGTTGTGCTCCGAGCGCCATGCGCACACCAATCTCTTTCGCGCGCTGCGCCACGGAATACGCAATCACCCCATACAGACCGACGATGCTGAGCGCCATAGCCAAGGCCGCGAAGCCACCGACCAGCCATGCGGAAATCCGGCGCAGATACGCTGCACTCGAATCCTGAATGACCTCATCCATGGTGGCGGCATTTGAAGTTGCAATTCCCTTGTTCACGTCATGAACGGCATTCACGAGCAAGGGAAGGATTGCGCCGGGCGCCTGCGAACTCCGCACCACCAGCTCAAACGAATGCCACGAATTCTGATTGAAGGGCCGGTAAATGACTGCGCGATTGGGCGTGTCCATTTGTCCCTCTTTGATGTCATCCACTACGCCGATCACCTGCATCGCATCTCCACGGGGCGCATAAGCGATGCGCTTCCCGACAGGGTCTTCACCGGGGAAAAACTCCTTTGCCAGGGTTTCATTGATCACGACGATGTTCGGCTTGGCCGGATCGTCCTCATCTTCGGTGAAGTACCGGCCCCGCACCAGCCTTGCTCCCAGCATGGCGAGATACCCCGAGCTCACATCGCGCTCCGGTACGTCGTGTCTCTTGTCTGGCTGCGCACTGTCAGGAACATGTATGTTGGTGCCCAGATCCCATGCCCGGATGGGCTTTGAGACCGTGAGCCCGACCGATATAGCTCCGGGAATGCTCTGGGCGCGATTCAACAGTGCCTTTTCCAGCGCCATCACCTGCGCGTCGGTGATGTAGGATTTGGGGACTTCGACCACGACCGAAGAGAGATGATCGGGCCGGAATCCGGTTTCGACATGCAGAAGCCTGTACAGGCTCTTGCCCAGCAGCCCGGCGCCCGCCAGCAGCACCACGGCCGTAGCCAATTCGATCACCACCAGCTTCGAGCCGAGCTTCTTCCACGCTTGTCCGGCCGCTGCTCGGCCGCTTTCCGCAAGGTCGTGCCGCACGCTGCTCCGTTTCAATCGCATGATGGGAGCCAGCACGAACAATAGTGTAGCGGCCAGCGTGCTGACGGCAGTAAACACCGCAACATGCTTGTTGATACCCAAGTTGAGCAGGAAAGGCATCGCCTCGATCCGTTGCTGCGGAATCAAATGGGGGATGAGGCCCAAGGCGGCCCAGGCAAATCCCAGGCCCAGGCAGGTTCCGGCTGCCGCAATCAGCACAGCTTCGGCGGTGAACTGCGCAACGAGGCGCAACGCGGTGGCGCCCAGCGCCTTGCGGACTGCGATCTCATGCTGGCGCCCTTCAGAGCGCAGCAACAACAGACCGGTTACATTGACACAGGCGATCAGCAAGAGCAGCGCGGCCGCACTGAACAAGGCGAGGAGTACAGGTCGAAGATCGCCCACCGAGACTTCTGCCAGCGACACAGTCGTTGCGCCGTACCCCCGGTTCGAATCGGGATATTGCGCGGCCAAACGATCGGCGATCGACTCCATCTCTGAGGAAGCAGCCGAGACCGATACGCCGTCTTTCAGGCGCGCGAGCCCAAACAACCCATGACAGCCGCGTCTTTTATCGCATCCAGTTGGATCGTTCAGGGCGGTCCAGAAATCTGCCTCACCGCGCGGCGCAAAGTGGAAGCTGCCCGGCAGAACGCCAATAATGGTGTAAGTCAGATCGTCAAGCTGGATCGTCTTTCCGACCACCTCGGGATCGCGGTTGAATCGCTTCTGCCAGGCTCCGTAACTCAGCAGCACGGTGTGGGCCGCGCCCGGCTTGTCCTCGCCCGCGTGAAAATCGCGCCCCAAAACCGGCTTCAGACCCAGCGTGCGAAAGAAACCATCGCTCACACGGGCTCCGTCCGCCGATTCGGTTCCGCTCGCGCTTTGCACGGTGTAACGCGCATAGCCCCATACATCGATCGAAACGAAGGAGTGCGCCATTCTCTGCCAGTCGCGAAAATTCTGGTACGAGACATTGCAAAGAGGGCAGGATTCGACGGTTTCAAAAACGCTGACCAGGCGCCCCGGATCGCGGTAGGGCAATGGCTTGATCAGTGCCGTATCCACGAGGTCAAAGATCGAGATGCTTGCGCCAAATCCGAGAGCCAGCACAAAGATGGCGGTGGCCGCAAAGCCGGGATTGTGGGTCAACTGTCGAATCGCGAACCTGATGTCGCGCAGCACGTTATCAAGCCACTCGACTCGACCCAGAAGATGGAAGCGTTCACGGGCTGCGAGCACATTTCCAAACGCGACCTTCGCGCGCCGGTGCGCTTCTTCGTCGCTCAAGCCGTCTTGCTTCAACGCATCCGCTTCCAGTTCGAGATGAGCCTGGATCTCGTCGGCAAAATCATCTCTGCTGCGCTTACGCTTCGACATGCTCATGCCTCCTGGTTCGCATCCAGGATCAAACCGACAGCTCGCGTCAACCGTCGCCATTGATCTGTCTTTTCTGACAATTGCTCGCGACCCTTCTCAGTGAGCGAATAGAACCGCGCCTTGCGGTTGTTGTCGCTTACACCCCACTTGGCGCGAATCCAATTCTTGTCCTCCAGCCGCTGCAGGGCGACATAGAGCGATCCGTGTTCAACAAGGAACACGTCCTCCGATTGGGTTTGAATCGCGCGTGCGATGCCCTGGCCGTGGCAAGGGCCGAACACCAGGCTTTTGAGGATCAGCAGGTCGAGTGTTCCCTGCAAGAGGGCGATGCGGTCGTCGTTGCTTTCTCGGGTTGACATTCTACCCAAAGTATCGGACGGTCTCGGGTAGAGTGTCAACCCGAAGGACCGAGATTTCCCTCAAAATGTGACGAATCGCCTTTTTGGTTGCAGAAGCATCTCCAAGACCCGGGGGAGCATCGATGATGAAACCCGCAAACGACGCCCGGAAAGTCGTCCTGGACGATGCGAACCATCACCTCTTGACAATCGAGATGAGGACGGCTTATACCTCTTGTTTATCTAGAGGAGTAGCCCGCCGGCAGCCCGGAAACTTTGGCTTGCGCGAATTGGGCGAATTCTCGAAGCTTGGATGGAGGCAAAACGCATGCCGTTTCGAAGCGTCTTCGGCGGAATCAGGTCTCTCTTTCGCCCGGCAAAACGCAATGCCGAGATCGAAGCCGAGGTGCGCAGCTTCTTTGAATCCGCTGTGGACCACAAGATGCGGCAGGGCATGAGCCGCGAGGACGCCGAACGCACCGCCCGCTCCGAGATCAGCAGCGCTGAAATGGTCAGGCATAAGGTCTGGGCCGCGGGATGGGAATCTCGCGCTGAATCGTGGTGGAAGGATGCGCACTACGGTTTTCGCCAGATTCGGCGCTCTCCAGGCCTGTCCATTGTGGCAATTCTCTCTCTGGCCCTGGGTATCGGCGCCAACACCGCGATCTTCACCGTGATCAACGATCTCCTGCTGAAGCGGTTGCCGGTTCGTGATCCGCAGATGCTGGTTTCGTTCGGCGATGGAAGCGATGACGGCATCATCGCTTCGTCGAGCCCTGGACCATACGACATCTTCCCGTACGACTTCTATCGCCGCATTGCCGGCAACACGAGCGAGCTCGACGGAATCTGCGCATTTTCCAGCTTTCCGACGATGGTCAGCGTACGCAGCGGGTCGGCCGCCGCGGGTCCGGCGACCCAGGCAATGAGCCACCTGGTTTCGGGAACATTCTTCAGCGTGCTCGGTGCGCAGCCGCTCATGGGGCGCGTCTTCCATCCTGACGATACCGCGGTGGAAGGAAGCAATGCGGTTGCCGTGATCAGCTATCGCTACTGGCAGGAAAACCTCTCCGCCGATCCCGCTGTCGTGGGCCGCGCAATCACCATCAACGGCACCTCGTTTGCGGTCGTCGGAGTGATGCCCTCTTCGTTCTACGGCGTGACCTTGAATGAACAGCCACCCGATCTTTGGCTGCCCATCACCATGCAGCAGCAAGTGATGATGCAGCCCTCCCTCCTGAAGCCCGACGGCCTTTTCTGGATCTGGATGATGGCACGCCGCAGGCCCTCGGTCCCGGTCGCGGAGGCGCAAAGCTGGGCAACGGTTGAATTCCAGCGCTTCCTCACGCAGCGCGAAGGAGCCCAAATCTCCCCGCGGAGGCAGAAGCAGATCAGCGGAACGTACATTCCGCTGATGCCGGCCGCCTCCGGTCTGTCTTATGTGCGCAAGGAATACGAGACTCCATTGACCGTGCTGATGATCATGGTTGGGATTGTGCTGCTGATCGCATGCGCCAATCTTGCCAACCTGCTGCTCGCGAAAGCAGCATCGCGCGAACGAGAATTCTGCGCACGGCTGGCGCTCGGATCGACCCGCGGCCGCATCATTCGTCAAATCCTCATCGAGGCGCTCGTCCTGGCACTGACGGGAGGCGCGCTGGGCCTGGGTCTTGCCTTCTGGACCACGCGCGTCATCATCCGCTTTATCGATGACGGCGCTTCGCACACCGCTCTCTCCGCAACGCCTGATGTGCGCGTGCTGCTCTTCACATTTGCCATCTGCATCGTGACTGCCGTCCTGTTCGGCATCGCCCCGGCGCTGCGCGGTTCGCAGGCGGATGTCTCGGGCGCGCTGAATGCAAGCGCGCGCACCGCCGCCGGCACCTCTGCGCGATCGAATCGCCTGCTGCCCAAAGTTCTCATCATCGTCCAGGTCGCTCTTTCGCTCGTTATGCTCACGGTATCAGGGCTGCTGCTGCGAACCCTTCAGAACCTGCGGGGCAAGGACCTTGGCCTCGACCGCACCCATGTACTGCTCGTCAACACGAATCCCAAGTTCGCCGGATACCAGCCTGAACAGCTGAACGCGCTATACGGCCGCATTCTCGACCGCATGGATTCTCTTCCCGGTGTACGTTCGTCGGGTCTTTCCGGATCGCCGCCCCTGCATCAGGGAACCTGGGGATCTCCGATCGACATTGATGGCCGTCACACTCCGCCCAACGAAGACATCAGCACGTTTCTCAACCGCGTTTCCACGGGCTACTTTGAAACCGTGGGTATTCCGCTGCTGCGCGGCCGCACCATCCAACCCATCGACAACGCCGACGCACCCAAGTCCGTCGTGGTCAACAAGACCTTTGCCGATCGCTACTTCGCCAACGGCGATGCAATCGGGCACAGCTTCACCATCGCTGATCCGGGCGCTCCGGGGGTCTGGCACATCGTCGGCATTGTGCGCGATTCAAAGCATGAGAGCCCCGCCGAGAAGCCAATGGCCTTTGCCTACCTCGCCACCACGCAGCTCACGGGCGACGATCAATACGCCTATTGGCTCGAAATCCGGAGCGCCGGTGATCCCGCAAGCCTCGCGGGAGAAGTGCGCGCAGGCCTCGCCGCCATCGACCCCAATTTGCCCGTTCTCAAGACCCTGACCATCGCCGAGCAATTTGAGGAATTGATCGATCAGCAGACATTCGTGTCGAAGCTCGCGGGCTGCTTCGCGCTGCTGGCGCTTACGCTGGCGTGCATCGGGCTCTACGGCGTCATGACCTACCGCGTCGTGCGGCGCACCAGCGAGCTCGGGGTTCGCATGGCGCTGGGAGCTCCGAGGGCGGCCCTGCTCTGGATGGTCTTGAAGGAATCGATCCTGCTTCTGGTCGTCGGCATCGTGATCGGCATTCCCGTGAGTCTCGCGGCCAGTCATGCCATTCGATCCGGCTTGTTCGGCGTCGAGCCCACCGACCCTCTCACGCTGATTGCAGCGGTGCTAGTCATGAGTGCCTGCTTGCTCGCGGGCTCGTACATGCCGGCGCGCCGAGCCGCGAAGATCGATCCCATGACCGCCCTGCGATACGAGTAGAGGACGATTGGAATTTTCGTAGCGTTCGCATTTGCCTGTTTCTTCATCGGAACGCGCAAACCTGAGCCCTAGGATTCGGGGTGCGATTCGAGCGATCTCCCGGCACTCTCCGCGGTGAGGCGACGAATCCCATAGTTGAATTTCACGAAGTTCTCTTCCCAGCGCTTTGCTTCATCGGGAGAGTATTGGTAGAAGCCGCGCCCATTCCTGACTCCGCGCCCACCTCCTTCGACGACGTCGCGCATCAGCTTTGGTATTCCCGGATCGGTTGACAGATCCGGCAACAGGTCTCGCATGACGTGGTAATAGGCCTCCACTCCCATCAAGTCCATGTAGCGAAAGGGCCCGGCAAAGGGCATCCACCAGCCCACATCATTGCGCAGGGCACGATCAACATCCTCCACGGTGCACACACCGGAATCGACCAGGTGACAGGCTTCACGAAACATGGCGTATGAAATGCGATTGGTAATGAAGCCTCGAATTTCCTTTCTCAGCACCGATGGTTCTTTGCCCCATGTTGCCGCGAGAACCGCGATGCGATCCAGGGATTCCTGGGATGTCGCGCTTCCGGGAACGATCTCAAGGAAACGCTTGATGTGAGCCGGTTCATCCCAGTGGACCCCGAGGATACGCTCCGGATTTTGCGCATCCTGCTGAAGAAGAGAAATCGGAATGGCTGAGGTATTGCTCGCGAGAATGCAATTCTTTGAAACCACGCGCTCGATCTGCTGGAACAACTCCTGTTTCAGCTTCAGGTCTTCCGTGACGGATTCGAAGACAATCTCCGCTTCAGCGATGTCATTGAGGTTGCCGGTCATGCGGAACCGGTTCATCACACTTTCCACGGGCCGCGAAAGGAATCCCTCCGCGGACATTTCCGCGAGCAGTTGGCGGATCCGTTCCGGGGCGCTTGCACTGGCCTGAAGGTTCTCAGTCACGCCGATGACGCGGGATCCCGATGACAGCAGGCAGGTAGCGATACTGCGGCCCATCAGCCCAAGCCCAATCACCACGACCGTACGATCGCTTTGTGGGTAAATCATTTCCGTTCCCTCCGGAGGTCTTGATTGTATGGGCGGCCGGTAACACCTCGCGTCAGTGCAGCAGGCCCTCATCGATCCGCTCGCTCAAAACGATGAACCCTGGAAATCCAGTTCTGCTCGGCGCCTGCGCCAGTCGCTCTAAGGAACGTTCGCCGCGTCACAAGCGACGCGAAAGCCGTAGTCCGCGTATTTGAATTCCGGCGGGATGCTGGAACGCGCCGAGCATCGCGCAATCTTGATCTGGTGCCGCCAGGAACCGCCGCGTGAGACCTTTCTTGTGCCTTCCTGAGGTCCCTGCGGATTCCGATCAGGAGAAACCGCATAGTATTCGGCCCCGTACCAGTCGTTGCACCATTCATGCACGTTCTCGCAGATATCGAACAAGCCATACGCATTGGGCTGGGACTGGCCGACCGGCTCGGGGCCCGTCTTCCAGCGAGTCTGGTAGCCCGGACGGGATGCCGGCGAATCATCGCCCCAGGGAAACGACATGCTCTCGGCACCGCCTCGAGCGGCCCGCTCCCACTCGGCTTCTGTGGGAAGCCGATAGTGCGAACCGGTCAACGACGAGAGCCACTCGCAATATGCGAGCGCGTCGAACCACGAAACCGCAACCACAGGTTGCCGGGGATGAGAGAAGTTGGGGTCGTCCCAGAATGGGGGCGGGTCTCTACGGGTGGCATTGAGAAAGCGCCCATATTCCTGAACAGTGACCTGGGTTGCGGCGAGCGCGAAGGAGTCTACCCAGACGCGGTGAACAGGGCTTTCCACACTCTGACCGGTATCAGATCCCATTGAGAACCAGGCGCCGGCGATCTCGACTCGGAACGGATGCGTGATGAGCACGTGAGAAGCCATTAGAGTCATGATGAACCAACAGACCGATCTTTGCCCCGCAGACCCATCATTTAGAGTGGATGTGTATGGAAGCCACCTGCCATCGCTGCCACCAACCCGTCCAGGCGGAGGACTGCTTCTGTCCCTCCTGCGGGCTGCCGCAGCTGGTATACACGGCCGAGACGGAAGGCGGGCAGGTTCAGGCGGAACGCTGGAGGGGCGTGATTCGCGACACGAACGTGGTGGACTGGAAGCCGGCGATGCGCGCCTCTCTTGCCCTTGCCGTACCCGCCGGGATCCTATCGAGCGGCGTTTCGCCGGTAGGCATCTTTGGCATCTTCTGGATTGCAGGCGCGGCGCTCTGGGCTGTCGCCATCTATGTGCGCGCCCAGCGGCCCGCATGGATCACGACGGGCGCGGGCGCTCGCATCGGCCTGGTGACCGGCCTCTTCGCCTGCTGGCTCGCGTTCTCGATCAGCGGCACCAATCTGTTCGTCAACCGCATCGTGCTTCACCACGGCACGCAAATGGACAAGGACTGGAAAAGCCGCGTGAACGAGAGCCAGCAGATGACGCAGAATTGGTCCATGGGGCTGTCGTCTGCCGATACCGCGCAGGCGCAGTCGGCTCGCGCGCAGGTACAGGCCTGGATGCTTTCCCCGTGGGGACACGCCGGCATCGAGGCATTCAGTTTTGCCTGCAATTCAATCTTCCTGTTGTTCTTTGCCGCGGGCGGCGGCGCACTGGGCGCGCGTTTGCTTGCGCGGTCACGTCGCCAGCCCGACGCGTGATTGTGGTCACGCTCGCCTCAACGTTTTTGGTGTTCCCGTTTTTCGAAGCACGCGGTCCGGTTCTCCACAACTTGCTCCACCAAGCCGCACCCTCGTATCATCCCACCTGAGTTCAGCAACTGAGTGAATCCATGAGCGAAGAGCCAACCAAGCCGAGCCTGCGCGTGAAGGGCAGGCTCATGTCCGCATCGGAAATGGAACGTACGATGGTGCGTCTCGCCCACGAAATCGTCGAAAAGAGCAACGGCAGCGACGACCTTGCCCTGATCGGCATCAAGCGCCGCGGCATCCCGCTCGCCGAGCGGCTCGGGAAGCTCATCTCCGGCATCGAGAAACGCCCTGTGGATACGGGAAGCCTCGACATTCAGTTTTATCGCGACGATCTCTCGACTGCCGATGTGCGTCCCATCGTCACCAAGGGCGCCATCGGATTTGACGTGGAAGGCCGCGACGTGGTGCTCTGCGACGACGTTCTTTACACCGGCCGCACCGTCCGCGCGGCTCTGGACGCGCTCTTCGACCATGGCCGTCCGCGCCGGGTTCAGCTGGCGGTTCTCATCGATCGCGGCCATCGCGAACTGCCCATCGAGGCGACCTATGTTGGGAAGCACGTGCCCACCAGCAGCCGGGAGATTATCGAAGTCAAATTCACTGAAGTCGACAACGACGAGCAGGTGTTGCTAGTCGAACGCGTCTGATAAGCAGGCTGCCGTCTTCCGGTTCTGTGCCGAGATGGGCAGAAGTCAAGATCATGAATGTCATCGCAGCAACACCATCAGTTCGCCGGCCCATCCGCCCTCCACAGGTTCCCGCATCGCAATTTCCATACAACCCGGGATCGTTGCTTTCTGCGGGTGATCTCACTCTCGAGGGGGTCAGCCGCATTCTGACGCGCGCCACCGAACTCGACAAGATGGATCCGCTGGTCCGCGATCGCATTCTCTTGAAGAGGCGTATCGCGCTCCTGTTCTACGAGTCTTCGACGCGCACTCGCACCAGCTTTGAGCTCGCCGCCAAGGCGCTTGGCGCCGACACCACCCTGGTTTCGAATCTTTCCTCCAGCATTGAGAAAGGCGAGACCCTCAAGGACACCGGCCTGACGCTGCGCGCGCTCGGGGCCGAAGCCATCATCCTGCGCCACAACTCGTCAGGTGCTCCGTGGCTGCTGGAAGAGGCCGCGCGGTTGCCGGTGCTGAACGCGGGCGACGGCATGCACGAACATCCCACGCAGGCTCTGCTCGATTTGCGCACCATCCTGGCGCATCTGCGCCCCGGAGTGACCGAGGTCGGCGCGGACACGCTGGCCGGGGTCACGGTCACCGTCGTCGGCGATATTCTTCATAGCCGCGTCGCGCGCTCGAACATGTTTCTGCTGCCGCGGCTTGGCGCCGAGGTCATCCTCTGCGGACCGACGCAGCTGCTGCCCGATTCGGCTGCCGGGGCGGGTCCTGGCATTTCGGTCGAGCGCGATTTCGAATCGGCCATGCGCCGTTCGCAGGTTGTCATGATGCTGCGCATCCAGGCCGAGCGGCTTGCCGGCCTGCAACTCGATCTCGAGCAGTACAAGGCCGCCTATCAGCTCAATGGCCAGCGTCTCGCCGCGCACGCACCAGAAGCAATCGTCATGCATCCCGGCCCAATCATCCGCGGACTGGAATTGACAGCAGGAGTTGCCGACGGCGCGCAGTCCGCCATTCTCGAACAAGTCACCAACGGCGTGGTCATTCGCATGGCGGTTGTTGAACGCGCGCTGACTGCCTCTGCCGGGGCCGGAGGCAGCCTATGACATCTTTGTTGATTCGCAACGGCCACCTCATCGATCCGGGCGCCGGCATCGACGGCCCAAGGGACCTTCTTCTCAAAGAAGGCCGCGTCGCTGAGATCGCAGGGCCTGGCAAGCTGAAGTCGTCGAATGGCGCCCAAGTGCTCGATGCTGCCGGGCTGACCGTCGCGCCGGGACTGATCGATATTCACGTTCACCTCCGCGAGCCCGGCCAGGGTTACAAAGAAACCATCGCGACCGGGACGGCAGCGGCGGCAGCCGGAGGATTCACTTCGGTTGCGGCGATGCCCAATACAACGCCGGTGAACGACACGCCGGAGATCACGCGCTGGATGCAATCGCCCGATCGAGGCGCATGTGTTCGCGTCTACCCCATCGCAGCCGCGACACGCGGATCGAACGGCGAAGCGCTGACCGACTTCGCATCTCTCAAATCCGCCGGCGCGGTAGCTGTGACCGATGATGGAAGACCGATCCTCAAGGACAGCATCATGCGCGAAACGCTGGCCGCGGCGGCCCGCGTAGGACTCAGTGTCATCCAGCATGCTGAAGACACGCGGCTCACCCAGGGCGGCTCAATGAACGCCGGGCCTGTTGCGTTCAAACTCGGTTTGCGCGGCATGCCGACGGAGGCTGAATCGGGCTTGGTCGAGCGCGACATCCGCCTGGTGACCGAACTGCGCGACGCACGCGTACATCTGCACGTGGCCCACACTTCGACAGCCGGCGCGATCGCGGCGGTGCGCCAGGCCCGCCGCAACGGACTGCGCGTCACCTGCGAAGTGGCGCCGCACCATTTCCTGCTCACCGAGGAGCATGTTGGGCTGTACTCAACCAATGCCAAGATGAATCCGCCGCTGCGCTCGGCCGCCGACCGCGACGCCATGATCGAGGCCATCCTTGACGGTGTGGTCGACGCGATCGCCACCGACCACGCACCCCACGCCACCCACGAAAAGGAAGTGGAGTTTGAGCACGCGCCCAACGGCATCACGGGCCTTGAAACCGCGCTGGGCCTCTGCCTGCGCTGGCTGCACCGGGAGTGGAAGCTGCCTTTGGGCCGGGTCCTGAGCCTGCTGAGCGCGCAACCGGCCGCGCTGCTCGGCCTCAAGGGCCGTGGCACGCTGGCTGTCGGGAGTTTTGGCGACGTGGTTGTTTTCGACCCCAAGGCCGAATGGACTTATTCGGCCAAGGAGACGCGCTCCCGCTCACACAACACGCCTTTCGACGGCTGGACGATGCAAGGCAAGGTTCGCTGGACCGTCAGCGAGGGGAAAATCGCTTACGCCGCGGGTTGATTCCGCCTTTTCGAAAACAGGCGTGGCCCGAGGTTGCTGATCAGGAATGCGGCGCACCGGACACGGCATGTCGCAGTTGAACAGGCACTCATCGTCGTACCGGTGGCGAGCCGCTTGAATCAACCCAGTTTAGAGAAAGTGCCGGGGGCTGTGCGGTTGCTGATTGTTTGCGCTTCGGAGACACACGTCTCCGCAAGGGAGGCGCAAAATCCCCAAAAATGTTTGGATTGTGATAGTTAGAGGAAGCTGACGATTACGATGCCTTGCCCAAAAGCTGCTGTTCCGCACGTAACCAGTCTTCCGCGTCATGCCCGTGCTGACGGCCGCGTTCGGCCCACAAGCGGTGCGCGAGTCGTGCAATCTCCTCGTGAGAGGCCTGTGGCTTGCCGTTCGTGGACGGTGCATGGGTCTCGTGTGCTGCCACAACTGTAGCCTGCTTCTTGGTAGCGCGGGGTTTTCTGGGGGTTGAGGTCTTCTTCAGTATGTCTGCCATAAGTATCTCCTCCAATCAAACGGCATAAAGAGATGCCGTCTCCTTTAGGATACAAAACCAAAGCTATCCTGGAAAAGCGAAACCCGACTGGTCGCACCCAGGTCGTCAATGTACTTTGGTTTGGTTACCCGATAGGAAGGCAAGCCATGTACATGCAGCGA
This sequence comes from Occallatibacter sp., assembly GCA_035308825.1. GTDB lineage: Bacteria > Acidobacteriota > Terriglobia > Terriglobales > Acidobacteriaceae > Telmatobacter. Next base: position 184,206 of record DATGFX010000047.1, read on the forward strand.
GTTAGACCGGCGTTGCACGTTTGTAGCCGGGCCCATTGCGGCGGCTCAAAAATGCCCAATCACCCCTGACGGCGTCCACATTTCCACTTGCCCGTGCGTGACCCTGTCTCTATGCTTGTCGGGCGCGGCAAACGATCGGATTTGCAGCCGAACGGCGCGAGCGAGGGCAATCTGGAAAATGGACAAGCGGGAGTTTCTCAAGTCTTCTGGAGCACTGGTAGCAGGCGGCATGGTCTCTCGATTCACCTCAGCCCAGCAGCAATCCGCGCCGCGTGAAAACTGGGCCAGCAACCTGACCTACAGCACCGACCGGCTGCTCGAGCCGGCTTCGGTGGAGGAGGTCCGGGACCTGGTGCGCCGCACCCCGAGGCTCCGCGTTCTAGGAACCCGCCATTCCTTCAGCTCTATCGCAGACAGCAAAGCCGTCCAGATCTCACTCAAGAGCCTCAATCAGATCGAATTCCACGACGAAACGCACACGGTCACGGTGGGCGCCGGTGTCACTTATGGGATCCTCGCCCCCGTCATCGATGCCCGCGGATACGCCCTGCACAATCTGGCCTCTCTGCCCCACATTTCCGTTGCCGGGGCCATCTCGACTGCGACGCATGGCTCTGGTCTGCACAACGGCAGCCTGTCGACTGCGGTTGCGGCGCTTGAATTGGTCACCGCCGATGGCCAGCTTCTCCATCTCTCCCGCGAAAAGGACGGGGAGCGGTTCCCGGGAGCCGTCGTTGGCCTTGGAGCCGTCGGAGCGATCACGCGCGTTACCCTCAATCTGCAACCGACCTATCAGGTCGCCCAATCTGTTTACCAGAATCTCTCGTTCGACCGGCTGGAGCATCACTTTGACGAGATCTTCGGCGCGGGTTACAGCGTGAGTTTATTTACCGACTGGCAGAACCAGCGGGCCACCCAGGTTTGGATCAAGCAGCGCCTCTCGCCCGGCGACAAGAACGACTGGCCGAAGGAGTTCTTTGGGGCGCAGCTGGCCACCGAAAAGCTGCACCCCATCACCGGCCACCCCGCGGAAAGCTGCACCGAACAGCAAGGGATTCCGGGTCCCTGGTATGAGCGCCTGCCGCATTTCAAGCTGCAATTCACGCCTTCGAGCGGACGCGAGTTGCAAACCGAGTACTTCGTCCAGCGGGACCGCGGTTATGAGGCGATCCTCGCGGTCGAAAGGCTGCGCGAGCGCATCACGCCGCACTTGTTTGTGACGGAACTGCGCACCATCGCGCCCGACGATCTCTGGATGAGCATGGCCTACCAGCGCCCGTCGCTCGCCATCCACTTCACGTGGAAGCCGGAGTGGCCCGAAGTGCGCGAAGTCCTGCCGCAGATCGAGGACGCGCTGGCGCCGTTCGGCCCTCGCCCGCATTGGGGCAAGCTGTTTACGCTTGCGCCGGCGCGGCTGCAATCGCAATATGCGAGACTCGCGGACTTCAAACGCTCAGTCGAGCACTACGATCCAACGGCGAAGTTCCGGAACGAGTACTTGGAGACGAACCTGTACAGGAGCTAGCACCCCGGTTCGTGGACCGGCGAAACAAGCGAGCCGACTCACATTTGGGAAGTCGCAGGCCTAAGGTTTGCGGCGATAGAAAATCTGGAATTCGTATCCGGGGTTTGGCGGGAACAGACCGGCCACGTGCCGCAGACGCTCGGCCAGCGCATTGGCAGCCAGAAGCGGATACTCGCGCTCGCGCAGGTCGTGGTAGTCGAAGTCGACGGCCAGCGCGAGCATGTAGATCGCCAACGCGTCAGAGAAGGCCGCCTCGAAGAATCCGTTGCGTGCCCGCTCGTCAATGCCTTTTGAGCTGCGTACGTCCTGAGCCCGGCGGCGTGTTTCCCAAGCATCCTGGCTCGATTCACCACGTACCTGGGCTTCTGCCTGCGACCACGCCAGCGATGAAAAGCTGTCCGGCACTCCGGCGGCCTCGACAAAGTTGTGGGCTACATTGATGAAGAACTCGAAGGCAAGGCCGAAGCGGTCCTCAGCCAGGCGCGCGGAAAGAAACACGGCCTGCGTGGAGCCGAAGTCTGCATTGCGATGGCACACGGCCCGATCGCCGAGGTCGACCGAGTAGACGGGCGCGATCATGGTTTCGCCGGTGTCGGCAATTGCGAGGGGCACGAAGTAATAGGCCCGGTTGGCAAGCGCTGCGCTCATGCTTGCGGGCACGGCGGCGACCAGATGATCGAGTTCCGGTTCAGGAACACGCGTGTCACCCCAGGCGCCGTAGTGGATTCCGTTGGGGCCCTGTCCGACGGTCGTCTGCGTCGCGACCTTTTCAGCATGCCAAAGCTCGATTTGTACATTGCTGGCCATCGAAATGTATTCTAGACGAGAAAGGCTCCCAAGGATGATGCAGTCCGCGCAATCCCCGCGCCGCCCGGTCGAGGGAAGCTTTCTAGGCTTTCCCCTTGCAGGCTTCAGCCTGTTCCAAAGCCTGCTGCTGTCGTTTGCGACGGCGTTCTTTACCTTCTTTTTAACTACTTTCGTGGCCATTATCTCGTTGCTCGTCTGGAATGGCGCGCTGGGCCACACCATCGACTATGCCGACAGCTACCGCTATGTCGGATTCCCTGCCGGAATCATCATGCTGGCCATCACACTGCCCCTGTTTGCGACCCTTTGGGTTCGCGCCAAGATCAACAAGTAAAATCCTACCGATGCCAGTCCACTCCATTTCGCCGGATGCGCTCGAAGATGGCCGTGCGCGGGATGCCGAGCAGAGCAAGAGCTGGTGTGCGGCGCTCGAAGCCGGTGAAATCCTCTACTTCCCGCGGACACCAGTTCCGATTCCTCCGGCCGACCTGGAGTTCCTGCTGAGCCGCCAACAGACGAACAGCGGATTACACAAGAACATTGCCTACAAGCCCGATCGCGATCAACTCAGCGGAGTGGATCGAAAAACCGCCGATCCGGCTCAGTTCGACCAGTTGCAGGGGATCATGCGCCGTTACTCGGCTGCCGTCGAGAGCTTCCTGGCGGTGTTTCTTGCGCCCTACGCGCGCCGGTGGCGGCTGGATTATGCGAGCTATCGCCCGATTGAAGAGCAGGGCCGCGATCTGCCCACGCGCCGCCGCAATGACCTGCTGCACACCGATGCGTTTCCAACGCGTCCGACGCGGGGCTGGCGAATCCTTCGCTTCTTTCACAACATCCATCCCTCGCGTACGCGCGACTGGGTAATCGGCGAACCTTTCGGGCGGGTGGTGGGGTCGTTCGCTCCCGGCAAGCTTGCGCTGCCCCATTCTGACAGCCCGGTTGCGCGCTCGGGAAAGCAGATTGCGCAGGCGACGGGGCTTGCATCGCTCGTGCCGCAATGGAAGCGCACGCCTTACGACGAATTCATGATGCGCCTGCACAACACGATGAAGGAAGATTCCGCGTTTCAGGCAAGCTGCGTGCGCGAGAATGTGCAGTTTGCTCCCGGATCAAGCTGGATGGTCTACACCGAGACCGTGCCGCATGCGGTGCTGGCCGGCCAGTACGCGCTGGAGCAGACGTTCCTGGTCGATCCAGCCGCCATGGTCACGCGCGAGTCGGCGCCGGTCGCGATCCTCGAGAAAATGACCGCTTCACGGCTTGTGTAAGGGGGTTCGTCTTACTCGTAGCGAAGCGCTTCCACGGGATTGACGCGCATGGCGCGCCTGGATGGGATGTAGGATGCGCCGAGCGCGATCCCCAGGAAGAGCAGCGCGACGCCGCCAAACGAGATCGGATCGATAAAGTCGATGCCGTAGAGTATGCGGTGAAGCAGGTAGGAGTCTCCGATGGCGAGCAAAAGTCCGATGGCCAACCCGATCAGGACGGGCCCACCGCTATCGCGCAGGATGAGCGAAAGGATGGCGCGCTTGCGTGCACCCAAGGCAATACGGATGCCGACCTCGCGCGTGCGCAGCACCACCATGTAGCTCACTGTCCCATAGATGCCCATGGCCGCGAGCAAAAGCCCCAGCAGGCCGATGGTGCCGGCAATCAGCGCAGCCAGGCTCGATGCCATGAACGGCGGCGTCTCGCGCAGCATCTCTTCCAATGTGAACGTGGAGCCGACCAGGTTGGGATCCACAGAAGAAAGGATGGTCCCGAGATTGCGAAGCAACTCTCCCGGAGGATTGGATGTGCGGATCAATATCGGGTACTTCTGCAATCGATTCTCGGGAATCGGCAGATAAATCTCAGCGGCATCGCTGTTGTCGATTAACTCGCCCCGCACAGTCCGCGATATGCCGATCACTTCGTACGTACGGCCGTCGGGCAGGAATTCATCTTTCTGGTGGTACTGGCCGTCGGTGTTGAGCTGAATGCTCCGGCCAACGGCTCGCTGGCCCGGCCACAGCAGCTGCGCTGCTGCCTCGCTCAGGACGGCCACCGGCTCCGGCTCGCCGGGCTGCGTTCCAAAACTGTGACCCTGGATCAGCGGGATGCCAAGCGCGTCGAAGAAATTGCCTTGGACGTAGGAGTAGTCGAGGTAGGCCTTCGCACTGCGGGCATCGGCTTTCAGTCCGTCGACCTGGACCGCGGCGCTGCGTATGCCGCCGTCGTCGGGCGCGCGCCCTGCGGTGATGCTGATAACTCCAACGGTCGTGGCGAGACGGCGGCGCAGCTCGCTCACCAGCTCATGTTGGCGGGCATCGTCGTAGAGCGGTCCTTCGGGATATTGCAGATGGAGATCAACGACGTGTTTGGTTTCGTAGCCCGTGTCCATGGTGAGGGCGCGGATCGCGCTACGGACGAGCATGCTGCCTCCGATCAAGAGCACCAACGAGACAGCAACCTGGCCAGCTACGAGGAAATCCCGCAACCTGCGGCTTCGTCTTGGCGACATCATTGCGCTCGCCTTCAACGCGACTGTCAGGGCGGATCGCGTGCTTTCGAGAGCGGGGGCCAGGCCGAAGAGCACACCCGCCATGATGGAAATTCCGAAGACGTACGCGAAAATCTGGAGATCCAGATTCACATGAACGATGTAGGTGCCCACGTCGGCAGGCAGAGCATCTTTGGCCAGTTTGGCCATGATCGACAGGATCGCCCAACTGGAAAAGAGCGCGAGCGATCCTGCGATGAGACCGAGCAAGGCGCTCTCAGTGAGCAACTGGCGGATCAGCCGGCGGCGGCCGGCGCCGAGAGACATCCGCAGGCCGAGTTCGCTCTGGCGCGACGCGGCACGGGCAAGTTGCAGGCTGGCCACATTCGCGCACGCAATCACGAGGACCAGGGCCGTTGCCGCCATGATCAGGGCGATCGCGAAGCGGAGACCAGGCGGAAACTTGCCGGGGAACGGAGAGCCGGGCAAGAGTTGAATCGAAGCCGGCTCATCTGCGGCGTCCTCGGGCTTCTTATGCAGTGCAAACTGCTTCAGTGCCAATGCGGAGAATTCAGCCTGCGCCTGTCCCAGGCTGACGCCGGGTGCGAGGCGCCCATAGATGCGGCAGCAAGGGTCATCTATATCCTGGAGGGACTGATCGCCTGGATGCAGCAGCGGTTCGAGGCTCAGCGGAATCCAGAAGTCGGGCACGCCGATTCCGGTTCCCACAAAATCCTGAGGCGTAATGCCAATCACCGTGAAAGGCGAGCCGTTCAGACGAAGAGCCTTGCCGAGAATCGATGGATCACCGCCGAATCTCTTTTGCCAGTAGTTCTCACTGATCACTACGGCGGGGGCTTTGGCGGGGGCTTTGGCGAGTGCTTCGCGACCCTGCTCGACAAAGAGGCGCCCGCGCAGCGGAGCGACTCCCAGCACCGTGAAGTAGTTCTCGCTCACCATGAAGATGCTGGCGAGCTCAGCAGTACTCGCGGGCGTACTGGATGGCAGGAGTCCCCATTTTCCAAACAGCGAATCGCTTGCCGCCTTTTGCTCGGCCACCGTTCCGCCAGCGCCGCTCAGGATCACTTGCTCGTAGGCATGGGCCTCTGTAATCAGGCCGCTCAAGCCGTGCAGCTGATCTCGGTAGGCCTGATAGTCCCGATAACTGAACTGGGAGCCGACGCCGACGGTGCCGTTCCGGCGAACCAGCAGCACGTTCACGATGCTGTTGGGATCGCGGGCCTCTATACCGCGCAGCAGCAGGACCTTGTAGGCGGTGAAAATTGCCGTATTGATGCCGATGCCCAGCGCGAGCGCAATGACGGCGACGGCGGTGAAGCGCGCGTTCCGCCACAAGGTGCGCCACCCGTACCGAAGGTCTTGGAGCATGGACTGGGGAATCATGGTCCAACCCATTTCGCGGATCCGCTCGCGCCAGACCGACTGATTGCCGAAGCGCAGGCGCGCATCGCGTTTGGCGTCACCTTCTTTCATGCCGCGATCCACGTTCCACTGCTGCCGCATGGCAAGGTGGAAGTCGAGCTCTTCGTCAAGGTCCGCGGAACGACGGTCCCGCCGAAACCACGCGCGCATCCGGGAAAACCATGCCATCACTGGCCTCCTAGGCCGTCGCCGCGCCGCGCAGGACCAATCCGATGGCATGCGCAACCGTTTCCCACTTCTGCTGCTCGGCCTCGAGCTGCCTGCGGCCCAGCGAAGTAATCCGATAGAACCGGGCCCGCCGGTTGTTCTCGCTGAAGCCCCATTCGGCGGAGATCCAACCTTCCCTTTCCATGCGGTGCAGCGCGGGGTAAAGAGAGCCTTCCTCGATCTGGAGCACGTTCTGTGAAACGGCCTGGATATGGAGAGTGATACCCCAGCCGTGCATGGGACCGTTGATCGCCAGGGTTCTCAATACCAGCAGAGCCAGTGCGCCCTGCAGATTGTCATTGCTCGCTCTGATCACTCGCGCTCCGCTCCTATAGATGTCTATAGAAGAATGCGCCGAGAGGAGTTGGCTGTCAAATGGGTTTTGCGGAGATGCTAAGCTCTGGCCCGGTGGCGAGGTTGGAGCTAAATTGGAAACGCCGGCGAACGTCCGCCGGCGCTGATCTCTTCCATCTGGCGTGGTTCTTAGTGACCGGCCGGCTTGGGATCATTCGGGTCAAATTTGGCCACGCGAATCTTCTTGGCCAGCCCGATTTTCGACAGAATCCAGATTCCCCAGAAATTGGGATCGAGTTCGTACCACTTCAAACCATGACGCGCTGACACCGGGTGCGCGTGGTGATTGTTGTGCCAGCCCTCGCCTCCGGTGAGCAGCGCCACCCACCAGTTGTTGCGCGAATCGTCGTGGGTTTCAAAGCGCCGGCTGCCCCACAGGTGTGTCGCTGAGTTCACGAGCCAGGTAGCGTGCAGGCCGAGGGTCACGCGAAGCAGGACGCCCCAGAGGACCATGCCCACGCCGTTCTTCCAGCCGCCCCAAAGCCATCCGCCGCCGAGCAGGAGCAGGCCGCTGACGGTGATGGGGAGCCAGTGATACTTGCTGAGCCAGACGTGGAAGCGATCCTTGGTGAGGTCGGGCGAGTAGCGCGCCAGGACTTCAGTTTGCGCGTGCAGCGACTGGCCGAAGAGGATCCAGCCGGCGTGGGCCCACCAGCCGCCTTCGCGCGGCGTATGCGGATCGCCTTCGTGGTCGCTGAGCTGGTGGTGCACCCGATGCGTAGAGACCCAGAAGATCGGGCCGCCTTCGAGCGACATGGTGGCAAAGACGCTCATCAGGTATTCGACCCATTTAGGGGTCGTGTAGCCGCGATGGGTCAGCAAGCGGTGATAGCACATGCCGATGCCGACATTGATGGCGAGGACGTAAAGGATCGCCATGACCGCCAGGCGTTGCCAGCTGAAGAAGAAGAAGGCAGCCAGAGCGCCGGCATGAAAGAAGATGACGATGACTAGCGTAAGTGCGTTTACGCCATGCGGCGCGGTCGCCGCCTTGCCCATGCGAACCAGATCACGCGCAGCGACGGTGTGGACCGGCTTGGCAGTCGCGTGTTGCCCTGCTTCGATCGGTTCGGTTGAGCCTTCAGGGTTGATTTCAGGGGAAGGTGCAGTAAGCACTGACGCCATTCTTCGGGATTTCCTTAAAGAGGGGCTCAGGTCCCACTCTTGCCTTCTAATTGTATAGGAGGTATGTCACGGGACCAATGAAAGTTTTGCGCACCGGTAACCCGGAGCCCAAGGACAACCGATTCGATGGGGAGAAAGTGCGCATGGTGGCGAGGAGACAGTTGGGTGGCGATGGATCAAAAGGTCTATCGACTCAGTTCATGGCCTGATCACCAAACGTGCCGCCGCTGGTGACAAACAGTCTCTGGGCTGTGCCGCGCAGCACGCGATACAGCGCGAACTGGCGCAGGGACTTGCCGCGCAATTCAAACAGCAACTCACCTCGATTGTCGGCCATGGCATCGACGGCATCGATGAGCCGCATCTCCGGATTGTCATCGAGGTGCGCGCCATCGGTCACGTGCTTGAAAAGTATGAGCAGGCTGCCGTAGAGATCGGGCTGTGCAATCAGGGTCACGAATTTCTGCTGCGCCAGAGGTCCGTCGGTGTGCGCGGTGAGCACCAGAGTTGCGCCGGAGCCGTAAGCCAGCTCGAAAACTCGGAACTGCTCATCCTGAAGCGGAGGAGGTTCCAGCGGCGTTGCAGGCCGCGCCTTCGCTCGCACCGTCCTGGATTTGGGCTTCGACACTGGAGGTGGCGGCGCATTCATGCCAAGGGCGGTCCGCGCAGTGTCTTCGAGCTGGGTCTTCATTTTGTCTTTGTCGTCGGGATTCGCCCAGCTGAAATCCCAGGGATGGTCGGGACGCGTCTGTGCATCGGAAACAGCGACCATCTGCTGCATGTTCTCGGGCAGACCCATCAACGTGGGAGCCACCGCGGGACCGTTGCTGGCCGGCTTGCCGCGCATCAGGCGAGGACGATCGGGATCGCTGACCTCGGGCACCGACTCCACCGGGCTAGCGTCCGCCTCGCTCGCAGCTGTGCGCTTGCCCTTGTCGGCTTGACTATTGCCGGAGTCGCTGCTGCCTGGAGCCTTGTGCAACGTTGGACGATCGGGGTCGGGTGCAGGGCCTGAACTGGTATCCGAGCTGTCGCTGTCGTCGCCGGAAGTTTTCTTGTGCAATGTCGGGCGATCGGGATCGGAGGAACCGCGCGAGCCCGAGTCGGAACCGGACTTGCCGGCGGTCGAATCCCCGGAGTGGTGTTTGCGGTGCAGCACCGGCGTGTCGCTGGCGGTGTCGTCGACGTCGATGGGCGCAGCAATCTTTGGAGGCTTCTTCGGCGCAGGCATTGGCTTCCAGGATCCGAGCCCAACCCAGGAGCCCTGTTCCTGCCCCGAATTGTCGATGTCGAACAGGCCGATCCGCTTGCCGTCCTGTTGGAGTACGTATTCCACGCCACCTTCGACCGCCATGGGCTGTGGGCGGGCGAGGTATTCGCCTCCGTCCTGGAGTTGCTGCCCATCAAAAACCGTGATCGGAACGAGGCGGCTCTTTTTCGGCTTACCCGCCTCGCCCGTCCACTCGAGGACACCCACGGCGCGGAGGGTGGGTGCGTTGTCCTTCTTCTTGATCTCGCCCGGATATTGGGCCAAGGCAACGCCCGCGGCGGACAAACCGAAGGCGATCGTGGTCAGAAATGCGATACGGGGCCATGACATGCCCGGCCGGCTTCGGGAATAATGCAAACTGAAATTCACTTCTTCCATCCTGCGAGGGAGTTTCCCATGGAACTCAACAAAAAAGTTGCCGACTTCACGCTCCAGACCGACGAGGAGAAGAGCGTAAGCCTCTCGGATTTTGCGGGCAAGCCCGTCATTCTCTTTTTCTATCCCAGGGCCGATACGCCCGGCTGCACGATCGAGGCCTGCGGATTCCGCGACACCTTTAAGAAGCTCCAGGCGGCAGGAGCGGTTGTTCTTGGCATTTCGCGCGATACGGCGAAGGCCCAGGCCAAGTTTCGCGCAAAATACGACCTTCCGTACACACTCCTTGCTGATGTAGACGAGAAAGTCTCGAATCAGTTTGGCGTGTTGAAAGAAAAGAACATGTACGGCAAGAAAGTGTGGGGTATCGAGCGGACCACGTTCCTGATCGGGCCCGACGGGACGCTGGTCCACATCTTTCCCAAGGTTACGCCGGAAGGCCACGCCGAAGAAGTGCTTGCCCTGCTGAAGGATTGGAAAAAGGCGCAGAAGTGAAAAAGGCAGGGAACAAGGGAGCGAGCGGACAAGGGACCCAAGTTCCGATCGATCCGGGGAAAGCCGGTTTCGTTCGCCGGAAGAGCTCAGTCGTTCTTGGAAAACTGGTCCCACGCGAGTTCTTCGAGGCACCGCCGGAGCAGGTATCGCCGCGGTTGCTCGGCAAATTGCTGGCACTGAAGACTCCCCGAGGGGTGGTTGCCGGTAGGATCGTCGAAGTGGAAGCCTACCTCGGACCTCATAACTTGCAGCCCGATCCGGCGGCTCATTCGCATCGCGGTCCGACGCCGCGCAACCTGGTCATCTTTGGCCCGGCCGGGCATGCATACGTGTATGCCATTTACGGCCGCTACTATTGCATGAACATCACGTGCGAGCCGGCCGGTCTGGCAGGCTGCATTCTGCTGCGCGCTCTCGATCCTGTCGTCGGCATCCGGCAGATGGCAGCGAACCGCGGGGTTGACCCGAAGGGGTTTTCGGCTCGGGAGCTCTCGCGCCAACTCACCTCCGGCCCGGGCAGGCTATGCCAGGCGATGGGGCTTACGCGGCCGCTCCACAACGGGCTCGACCTCACGCGGGCTGATTCGCCGCTGCAGGTGCGTGATGACGGATTCAGTGTGCCGGAAGCGATCGTGACGGCTCGAATCGGCATCCGCCATGCCGCCGAGTTGCCGCTGCGGTTCGCCGTCCCGGATCATGCCGCGGTTTCGGGCCCGCGAAGTTTAATCGGCAAACGCATCGTTTTTCAGTAGAATTCCCTGCATTGGTTTGTAGCTATCCCAATTTGCGAGGAAATCTCTTGAGACTTTCGTTTGCGCTCTTCCCCACAGCTTCTGTCGGCTTGCTCGGAGCTGCCATCTTCGCCGCGGCTTCCGTCGCACAGGCTCCTCAGGCGCCTCCATCAGGGGGCGCGCCGCCCCATCGCAATTTTCCTACGCCCAAAAACCTCCAAGTGCTGCCGAAGGACATGAGCGGACAACAGGTGATCGAAACCATGGAAGGCTGGGCAGGCGCATTGGGAGTGCATTGCGATTATTGTCACGCCGCGGTGGAGGGCAAGGTCGGTCCAAACGGCCGCCCCCAGCTGGACTTTGCAGCGGACACAAAGGATGCAAAGAAAATGGCTCGGATCATGTACACCATGACCGAGGACATGAAGAAGAACTACATCGCCAAAGTGGCGGCGATCGACAAGATGGAAGAGCCGGCCGCGCCACTCACCTGCGGGACCTGCCATCGCGGCCATGAAGATCCGCTACCCTTTGCTCCTCCCAAGGAAGAGCATCATGGTCCTCCGCCGGCCGCCCATCCCGCGCCGGGACAGTAAGACCCATTCAGGGCTTCCAGACAAACGTGGCCACGGATCCTGCTGGGATCGTCGTGGCCACCACCTTGCCGCGAGCGCTGATCTGAACGGCTTGCGCGTTCGCACCTGTGTTCAGGGTATAGAGCACGATCGCGCCATCGGGATTGCGAAACGCGACGTCCTTGATGGCGCTGCCGGCCGGTTCATCGCTTGCAATTCGGACCGCTCCGGGAACCAGGAACCTACTGGCGTGGCCGAGCACATAGTAGTCGAGTTCGGGTTTCACTGTGGGATGATCGGGCTGGCTAAGGTCGATTGTGACGAGACCGCGGCATGTATCGCAGCCACCCACATAGGGCCCGTGATTCTGATCCGTGGCCAGCGCCCACAGCACATAGGCGCGCGACCAGTTGCGCATCACGTTGATGAGCTCGCCGGATTCTTCGGCCAGCACGTTGCCGGTCTGCCAGTTTCCACCGCTTGATTCGGTCACCCACTCGTCTTTTTGCGGGAACTCTTCGTGGATTTTCGTCATGACAGCTGGGTCGCCGCCGTAGTGATGCCACGCCGTGCCCGCCGCGAGCGCGCCGGCCTTGGGGTCTTTCAGCACCGTCTCTGGATAGTCGGGCCGATCCCAGTTATGGTCGTAGGCCATCACTTTTGGAGTGAGGTGCGCAGCCGCCAGGGCAGGTCCAAGCGCATCGCGAAAAAACTTCGCCTGCTCCGCGGCTTCCATCTTCATGCCGCTGTATGTGGGCGGCGCAAAGAGCGGCTCGTTCTCGACGCTGAGCGCCCAAATGGGAACGCCCGCAGCCTGGTAACCCTGGATGGTCTTGACGAGGTAGTTCGCAAAAGCGTGATAGAACTCCGGACGCAGATGTGATTCCTCTTTCGTCGCGTCGTTCGAGCCGAGCATCGATCCCGTTGTCTTCATCCAGCCCGGCGCGCTCCATGGTGTGAGCATCACATGCATCCCCGGATCGATCGCGAGCGCCTTTTTGAGGAGCGGAAGAATGTAATCCTGGTCGTGCGCAAGCGAAAAATGCGCGAGTTGCGGATCGGAAGCGCCCTGCGGGGTGGTGCAGGCCTTTGCGGATTGTTGGCACAGGTCATCGAAGGAATAGAACGTCACGGCCAGATCGGATGAGCCGACAGGCTGGCGAAGAATGTTGATCGCGATGCCGTCTTTTCGCCCGAACAACATTCTGAATGCAGCGGCGGTCTGCGCGGGCGTCAGTTTTTTGGCAAAGAGCCATGCGGCAGAATCGGTGAGCGACGCGCCGAAACCATCAATCTGCTGAAAGCGCTTCATGTCATCGACGGTGATGATCGGAGAACTCTGCGCTGGAGCACCGTTTGTGAAATGCAAGCTGGGTTGAGGCGAGAGTCCTTTTTTCAGGTCAGGAGTTGTTTGATAAACCGCAACGGATTGCGCATAGGCGAATGTGGAACAAGCGAAGAGAGCGACAGAAAGAATGCGCCGCATGATGAGCTCCTTGCAATGCGAAGGAGAATGCTAGCACGCAGCGCGGGACTTCTCAGGAGCGCGGATCACGGTTGTTGATCCAGCGCTCCCGAACCGGCAACCAGGCTGGTTGGCGTTGCTGAGTACCAAGGCCAAGGGCCGGCCGATCATCGCTGCGTCAGGCGGCTTTAGAATCCCTGGGCGGAACGATGGGGCGAATCGCAGTTGTTTCCAAGCCACCCTGCACGGCGCCGTCGCGTCCGCGCATGAGCTCGATATAGATCGCCTCGATTTCGGCGCGGTCGGCGTCGCTGATGGCAACTTCGAATTTGGGAAAGTTCTTCATGTTGCACCTCGCGACTACTCATACGATTAGAGACACAAATCCGGTTCCGGAGTTGCGTGATGTGACCATCGCTCAGTGGTAACCAACGCCATCTCCGCAGCGCATCAAGACTTGCCGCGTTTGTAATCTCCGCTCTTGCCGCCGGACTTGGCTTCGAGGCGCACCTCGCGGATAACAATCCCCTTATCGAGCGCCTTGGTCATGTCGTAGACAGTGAGCGCAGCCATTGCGGCCGCGGTCATTGCCTCCATTTCGACGCCGGTCTGGCCGACGGTCGCCGCAGTGGCTTGGATCTGCACGCCGCCTTTCGCAAGCTGCACAGTGACATCAACATGGGTCAGCGCGAGAGGATGGCACATCGGAATCAGTTCCGATGTTTTCTTCGCTGCCTGGATGCCGGCGAACCGCGCGACTTCAAGAGGATTGCCCTTGGGGTTCTGCGGCAGCGCAGCCAGCACCGCAGGCTTGAGCTCGACGAATGCCGAAGCGGTTGCGGTGCGTCGCGTCGGTTGTTTTGGGCCCACGTCGACCATGTGTGCCTGGCCGGAATCGTTGTAATGCGACAGCCGCGATTGCCTGGAGCGAGCCATATATCTCCCTACAGAAACAGAATGCGAACCATGGAGCCGGTTTCTAACACGCCCACGTCATCAGGGATCACAACGCAGCAGTTTGATTTTGCGAATGCAGGCAGGTCTCCGCTGCCGTGCCAGGGGACGGTGGCGACGTCGGGGAATCCGTCGTCGCTCAACGTGCATCGCGCAGGCAGAAAGCGTGTCAGGCCGGGCTTGCTTTTGCGGTCGGTTGCCTGCGACAGGCGCGCCATGCCGAAGCGCGGGCCTGTTTCGCGAGCACCCCCGAGCGCACGCAAGACCTGGGATGCAAACAAGAGGAAGGTGACGGCGGATGAAATCGGGTTGCCGGGAAGCCCGAAGAATGGCAGCGCTGTTCCCTTCTCCTTGCGCGGCACCTCGCCAAAAACCAGCGGCTTGCCCGGCTGTATCTGCACGCCGGTGAAATGGAAGATCGCGCCCAACCGCTGCAGTGCGGGCTCTACCAGATCGTATTTGCCCGCCGACACGCCGCCTGAAATGATCAGCATGTCGGAATCCATGGCCACAGCAAGCGCCGTATCGAGTGCCTCCGGGGTATCAGCCGCGCGCAACATCATCGCCACGTCGCCGCCAGCGGCCGTCACGAGCGATTCGAGCATGGGCGCGTTGGAGTTGCGAATCTGTCCCGGACCGGGGGTCTCGTCGACTCGAACCAATTCATCGCCGGTGGTCAGAATGGCCACGCGCGGTCGAGCAAAGATCTCAATTTCGGGATAGCCGCATGCTGCGGCCAGAGCGATCTGGGCCGCGCCAAGCACGGTTCCGGGCGGGAGCAACTCGTCTCCGCGTCGTGATTGAGCACCCTGTGCGACGATGTTGTCGCCGGAAGAGATCGCGCGACCATGGAGCAAACGGATGCGGCTCGCTTCGCGTTCCACGTGCTCGAGCATCACGACTGAGTCGGCGCCGTCGGGAACAGCCGCGCCGGTCATGATCTCCCACACGGCATTCTGCGGCAGCGGGCCGGCAGGCGATTCGCCCGCGTGTGTCGAACCGGCTATGGGCAGCGATTCATGCCGTGAGATTTCGGCCGCGCGGCACGCGAATCCGTCACGTGTCGATCGAGCGAAGGGCGGCTGGTCCATGTCTGCGACGATGGCTTGCGCCAGCACCCTGCCGGAAGCGTACGCCAGTTCGGCCTGCTCCACCTGGTGCGGCGTGTCGCACAGTTTCCGGGCATAGTCGGCCACAATAGCCGCGGCCTGATCGTACCTGGGCAGGGATGAAGCCATCGATTGCATTGTAGAGTCCGGGTCGCCGATTCCGGCGAATTCGAAGATTCGCAGGCTCCTGTGAAAAGGAAAGGGCGCTCCCGCCTTGCGGGAACGCCCGAATTCAAATCACGAGTTTGCTAGCTCTTCTTGCCGGCCTTGTAGTTGGAGCTAACTTTCTGCCCCGCCTGCTGGAGGATGCTCTGCACCTCGGCAGCATAGGGACCGTTTGGCGCCAGATCCAGGTACTTCTGGTAGGCATCTGCGCAACCGTCAGGCAGAACGATTTTCTGGGTCTTCTGATCGAAGGTGGCCTTCGACACGAGCCCCTGGCCCTTCAGGTAATAGAGCAGCGCATCGTTTGGATCGGCCTTGATGCCTTCTTCGGCAGCAGCGACCTGCGCATCGGCGTTCCCCGCCTGGAAGAAGATGACTGCCTCGTTGCGCAGATACATGCCGGACGAGCCAGGATTCGCCTTGGCGGCTGCTTCATATGCCGCGTTCGCCTCAGGAACCTTTCCGCTACGTGCGTAGACCTCGCCGAGGCCAGCATTCGCCATGCCTTCAATTTGCGGATTCGGCTTTTTGGCAGCCTGGTCCACCTCGAGTGCTTTCTTATACGACGTTTCTGCCGCGTCGTATTTCTTGAGGCCATTTTGCGCGAGGCCCAGCTGCGCCCACAAAATGGCGGCGTCTGGCTTAGCAGCTGTGTCCTTCGACATCAGGGTTTCGATGTCAGAATACTTGGCGGTCTTAATCTCGTTTTCCTTCGCTTCGACGTCGGACTTGGATGCGTTCGCTCCGAGCTGCTGCGTTGCCGCGGCACGCGCACCGTCCGCGTCCTTCACGTCCTGGGCCACCACCTTGAGATCGGCATTCAGGTTCTTGATGACCTCATTTGCCTTCACGGCTTCGGTGTTCTTCTTACGAAGGTCTTCCAGCTGCTTTTTCTCTTCGTCGGGCAACTTGTCAATGTAGGCCTGCCGCGACATATCGTCATCCGCCGCAGTATCCTGGCCGGCTGTCACGGTAATGTTCGGAATCGAGTCGACCATCTTATCGGGAGGGGTGTCGGGCTGACGGTAAATCAACGTGTATGTACCAGCGGCGGCTTCACCTGTGTAGTCGCCATTCGCATCGACGGGGAAGGTGTATTTCGAAGAATGCCCATTGTCGGTCGAGAGACTTACCGAGCCGTTCGTCTGGGGTGCGCCGGTGGGGTTCGTAATATGGCCATGAATTTTGCCTGTCGTCGCCGGAGCCGCTGCCGGTGTCTGCGCCAATGCGGGTACCAGGGCAAATGCCAGCAGGCCCAGCCAAAGTGAAAGGTTGCGTATCATGTTCTTCTCTCCTTTGAGCTCAATCGAGCAATGGCCCGCGGGCTCAATCGTAATCGTTCCTAAATCGCCAGCCACAATTCGAAGCGATCCAGCATCCTCAACGCTTAGATGCCATGCGCCACCCGTCGCGACACATTGACCCAGGTGTCGATCACAGGTTCTCGGGATGGCGGATACAAGGGAACCCAGTGCGGTCCCCAGCCCGCGTTTCCCGGCAGCACTCAAATTAAATCCATTGGTCTCCCCAACACAAGACCACGCCCTCGACAGCCGCTTAGACCGTCGTTTTTTCCTGCAGCCGGGGCGGGACCGCGAATTTCCTGGGAAGTCAACTTTCTCAATGCTTTCGGTTCGAATTCACCCGCATTCGTTCGACTCATAGTAGGAGACCTCCCTCCGTGCCCGTTGTGGCCTTCATCACACCCTACAATGTGTGGATGGCCACTGCGATTCGCCCTGCAACCGCCGAGGATGTCCCGCTCATTCTGGAGTTCATCCGGGCCCTTGCCGCCTATGAACGCGCACCCGACGCGGTGACAGCCACCGAAAGCGATCTGCTTCGTGATGGATTTGGACCTAATCCTTTTTATTTCTGCCTGATAGCGGAAGAAGACGGGAGGCCGGCCGGGTTTGCTTTCTATTTCTTCAACTACTCGACCTGGGAAGGCCGTCCGGGGATTTACCTTGAAGATCTCTTCGTTCATCCCGAGTTTCGTGGTTTGGGGATCGGAAAGGCGCTGCTGCAGCGCGTCGCGGCCATCGCAGTCGAGAACCGGTGTCCGCGGCTGCAGTGGGAAGTGCTCGACTGGAATACGCCTGCCATTGATTTCTACGCCGCCATGGGGGCCGAGTTTCTGGACGCGTGGCGCAATGTCCGCGTCAGCGGCGAGGCTTTGATGCGCCTTGCGGCGGGCCAACCGCTCGCGTCGGCGAGTTGAGGCTTGCATGACGGAAGCTTCCACGATTCGCGTGATTGGCGGCGGCCTTGCCGGGCCCGAGGCGGCGCTGACCGCGGCGCGCCTCGGTTGCCGCGTCGATCTCTACGAAATGCGTGCCATGATCGATGGGAAGCCGCGGCTCACTCCTGCGCACGAGACCATCGAATTTGGCGAGTTGGTCTGCTCCAATTCGCTGAAGAGTGAGTCGCCCAACACGGCGCCGTGGCTGTTGAAGCAGGAAATGAGACGGTGCGGGTCGGCGCTTCTACGCATCGCGGACGAAACGGCTGTTCCTGCCGGACACGCGCTTGCGGTCGACCGCATTGAGTTTTCACGGCGTATCGGTGAGGCAATCGCCAATGAATCCAATATTCGCGTCCTTCGCGAAGAGGTCACGCACCTTGATACTTTGGATCCGCTGACAGTAATTGCGACCGGCCCTTTGACGTCGTCAGCGCTGAGCGCAGAAATCCAGCGCATCACGGGTTCAGAGCATCTCGCATTCTACGATTCGATTTCGCCGATTGTTGAGGCTGACTCCATCAAAATGGATCGCGTCTACTTCGCTGCGCGATGGGACAAGGGCACGGCCGATTACATCAACTGCCCGATGGATCGCGAAGAGTACGACCGATTCCTCGATGCCCTGCTCGCCGCGGAACCGGCCGAAAGCAAGGACTGGGAGCAACTCGACTATTTCGAAGGCTGTCTACCGATTGAGATCCTCGCGCGCCGCGGCCGGGACACGCTTCGCTTTGGACCGATGAAGCCTGTCGGCCTCCGCGATCCGCGCACAGGAAAAACGCCCTGGGCCGTGGTGCAGCTTCGCAAAGAAAACCTGCGCGCTGACAGTTACAACCTGGTTGGATTCCAGAATCACCTCAAGTGGGGTGAACAGGCGCGCGTGCTGCGCCTGATCCCTGGCCTTGAGAACGCGCGGTTTCTGCGCTACGGCCAAATCCACCGCAACACCTACATTTGCGCACCGGCTTTATTGAACGAGAATCTTGGCTTGAGGTCGGACGAGCAAAAGCTCTTCGCCGGTCAGATTTCCGGAGTCGAAGGATACACCGAATCGATTGCTACGGGCCTGCTGGCTGGGTTGTACGCGGCTTCACTCGCGCGCGGAGAAGAGCCAACTCCAATTCCGCGGACTACGGCGCTCGGTTCCCTCGTTCACTACATCACCCATGCCAATGTCGGGAACTTCCAACCAGCCAACATCACGTTCGATCTGCTGCCGCCGCTTGAAGAAGAAGTTCGGAGGAAAGTTCGCGATAAAAAAGAGCGGCGCCGAATCCAATGCGAACGAGCGCTGGCGGAATTGGATACCTGGTGGTCACACTCTGGTTACGGGCAGGCAGCACATTCTGCTGTGTGATCGTCGCAAGTTCGTGCGATAGTCCTGGCAAGGCCAAGCCATTGCACATTGCTCGTCAATCGCCACAGGAACTGGTCGTTGTGGACGGCACCAGGTGGGTCTCCGCGATCTGCGCAGCCGTCGCACTCTTTGCTGTCTATCGCGTGATCAGTCAACACGCGGCGAAAGGCCCCACTCTCGTTGGTATCGCCTTGCTTGTGTTCTTCGCCCTTATCGCTGATCTCCGCAAAACCTTCACTTTCGACGGCATGCAGCGCATCATGCGCTGGAGGGGCCGCACAATCCTCAAGACTGAATCGGGCGAGATCCCGTTTGACGACATCACAGACATCGTCATCGAAACTTCAACCACCAGCTCGACGCGGGGCACTACCTCGATGACAACTTATCGACTCACGATCAACACTGCGCGAGGCACGATCCCCATGGCCTACAACTACAGAGGGGCGGCCGACGGTCTCTCTGGTTTGCGCCGGCAGATTCTTGAATTCATCAGGCCGGGGTCGCAAAGCGCGTCCCCACCGCTGGGAAGGGCGGCAGCGGAGTCGTTGGAGTCTTCCCTTCGCGCGCTGCTCCGCCAGGGCCGCAAAATCGATGCCGTTGCGCTGCTGCGTTCGACTGAGGACATCGGGTTGACAGAGGCCATGCATCGCATTGAAGCCATCGAGTGCGGGATACAACAGGAGGAGTAGTTCAGGCCATTCAGGCACACTCTGGTTACGGACAGGGAGCACATTTCGCTGTTTCATCCTGGCGAATCGGTGCCATAGTCGTGCAAGATTCGCATGCACATCCAGCGTCAGACCTCGACCGAGCTCGTTTTGCAGGACGGCAGCATGTGGATGGCCTTCCTCTTTGTTCCCGCTGCCTTCTTCGGCGGCGTGGCCGCCATCGAAAAACATAAGCCCATGGGACTTCTGATCTCGGCCTTTTTTCTGCTTTTCGCTGCCGCCTTCACGCGCCACACCACCTTCACGCTCGATGGCATGCAGCGCGTTGCCCGCTTCAGGCGCCGCACCTTTCTGAAAATCGAAACCGGGTCTATTCCCTTCGACTCCATCTCCGATATCGTCATCGACGCCCAAGCCGGGGATCGCAACAGCGTGTCGTATCGCCTGTCACTGGTCACCGGCGATGGTCCGGTTCCCATGGCGAATGTGTTCAGCGGGGGATCCTACGAGCACGTTCAACATCTTCGCGAAGACATTCTCCAATTCATTGGTCTCGGGTCTGGGCTTCCCGCTCCCGAACCGGGCATCCTTTCCGACGGGATCTCTGCCGATATCGAGGCCTCGGTACGGTCGCTGCTTGCCCGGGGACGCAAGATCGATGCCGTTTCGCTGGTCAGGGCGCAGCAGGACCTCGGTCTGACGGACGCAGTCAGCCGGGTTGATGCGCTTGCGGAGAAGATGAAGTCCAGCGCCTGATCACGGCAAGTCACATCGGCACGCTCAAATTCTGTGGTACGCTTGCCCCTCGAAGGATAGAGCGCCCATGCAAGCTTTCACTGCTGCGCAGGTTATTTCGCCCGCCATCAATCGGACCAAGGAGTTTCTGTTTCGGCCGTTTCGCTGGAGCACGTTCCTTAAACTGTGCGCGGTCGGGGTCATCACAGAAGGGTTTTCAGGGAACTTCAATTTCAACAACGGGCATCACCGCGCATCGGCGCCCGCTACCGGCTTGAACCCTCTTTCGCTGACGCCTCTGAACATTGCCATGGCTGTTTTCGCGCTGCTGCTGGTGATTGTGATCTGCGCGGCGCTGCTCTACCTGATCACCCGTCTTCGCTTCGCGTTGTTTCATTGCCTCATCCATCGAACGCGGGAAATCTCGCCGGGATGGCGTCTTTATCGGGAGCAGTCGTGGCGATTCTTCCTGCTGAATCTTGCTGTCGGATTCGTTTTCGTTCTTGTAGTAGCTGCAATCACAATCCCGTTTGCCATCGGGATCTATCATTTCTTCCGCACGAGGGTGCCTGGCGCCCAGTTCGACGTTGTTGGTTTTCTTGCTCTCGTGCTGCCGCTCATTCCGCTGGTGATCCTGTTCATCCTGGCCGGAATGGCCATCGATGTGATACTCCGCGATTTGATGTTGCCCCACATGGCGCTTGAGAATGCGAGCGCGGGCGCAGCATGGACCGCCGCCCGGGCCCGGATTGCAGCTGAGCAAGGTGGATTTTTTGTCTACGGGCTGCTGCGGATCCTTCTTCCAATTGTGGCTTACGTTGGCATCATCATCGTGCTGGCGATTCCGCTGATCATCGTATTCGGAAGCTGGGGCCTGATCGTGGCAGGTCTGCATTCGCTGACGACCGACGCGACCAGATTGACGGCATTTCTTCTGGTTCCCCTCGAGGCGCTGTTCGTTCTCGCGGGCGCGGCGCTCGCCATCTTTCTCGCGCTCATTATTGGTGGACCGCTGAGCATCTGTGTGCGCTATTACGCGTTGCTTTTCTATGGAGGGCGATATCCGATGCTCGGCAATATTCTTTCGCCGCCACCGCCGCCGGCGCCCGTACCTGCGACCACCTGATCGATGCCAAGCCTGCGATGGAACATCGCGATCTCAGTGCTGTTCACGCTTTTTGGCGGCCCGGCGCTTCTGCTTGCTTACATCCCATGGACAATCACGCGCTTCCGGATTCCGGCGTATGAAACGCAGGCGCAAATTTTCTTCGCGGCTGCGCTGATACTCGTGGGCCTTCTGCCCTTGTTCGGGTCCATTGTGCGATTTGTCGTCGTTGGACACGGAACCCTTGTACCGGCCGCGCCGCCTCAGCACCTGGTCGTGACGGGACTTTACCGCTATGTCCGCAATCCCATGTACGTCGGCGTTCTCACTTCTCTTGCTGGTGAGACGCTTCTATTCAGGAGCCGTGGAATGATCGAGGAATTGGCCATGGCCGCGCTGGCGATGCATCTGTTCGTCCTCCTGTATGAGGAGCCTAAGCTCGCGCGCACATTTCCCGACGATTTTCGCCGTTATAAACGGCATGTGCGGCGATGGATCCCGCGCATCTCGCCCTGGAACCCCCTGGCCTGACCCAGGAACCTTTCCGCCGCAGCAGGTGTCCAATGGAAAAGGCACGCCGCGGGCCTGGGCGAAACGGCAGGCCTCACTGCGCGATTGCGTGTAACCTTGGAATGGGAGATTTTCTTGCCGCGTTTGTTGATCATTCTGTTTTGTGCGGCGCTGGCGTCGCCTGCGGCGTTCGCCCAGGCCAAAGCGCCTGCGCCGGCCCAAAAGGCCCCGGTTACGGTGGAAGTGCCCGTTCCTCCCGCTATCAAGGCAAAGACACTTCTGCCGGACACATTCGACGGATGGGTGGCTACGGGCCCCGCGAAGGTAGTTACGGATCCCGCACAGGCGGACAGCACCAACGGAGCCGCGCTCAAGGAATACGACTTTACGGTTGCGGCGCAGCTGAGCTACAAACGCGACAACGACACATTGAATGTCCACGCCCTTCAATTCAATGATGCAACGGGCGCCTACGGCGCGTACACCTTCTACCGCCAGAACGGCTGGCCGAAGGAGTCGATTGGAACCGGCGCAACCTCAGACAACAACCGGGTGCTGTTTTGGAAGGGCAACACGGTGGTAGATGCCACATTCTCACGGATCGGGCCCATGTCGGCCGGAGAAATGCGAGAGCTGGCCAGTCAGATCCCGGAGCCCGGGGGCAACAAGTCTCTTATTCCGCCAATTCTGTCGAACCTGCCGCAAGGCTCGCTCGACAAACAGACAACGCATTACGCGCTGGGACCTGCCGCTTATACGGGCAGTGGCGGCGTGCTTCCGCCGGACCTGGTCGGGTTCGATCGCGATGCGGAGGCGCTCACGGCAAACTACACGCTGCGATCCGGACCAGCCACGCTGACTGTCATCGAATATCCAACACCGCAGATGGCGGCGGGACAGGAAACAAAAATCCGAGACTACATCAAAGCGGGCAGCCACGCACAGCCTCCCTTTCCAAAGCCGCTCGCGGACTCCGACCAGGCTTCGCTTGAGGTACGCCGCAGCGGGCCGCTGGTCGCGCTGGTCAGCGGCGATGCGATTCCCGAAGAGAGCCATCGGCTGATCGAGACCGTGCACTATGAAGACAACCTCACTTCGATCCCACAGCCCACTGAGTCGGAGGTGGCGAAGACAGGCAAGCTGCTGTTTGGGATCGCAACACTGTGCATTGTCGGGGCCGGCGCGGCCATTCTATTGGGCGGCTTCCTTGGGGGCGGCCGGGTTCTGTATCGCATGGCGCGTGGAAAACCGGCATCGTCCATGTACGAAATCGAGTTCATTCGCCTCAATTTGAGAAAATAGGAGGCCGTTTTTCATCAGCGGTGACCTCCGTCGCATCCGAAGCGTCAACGGGATGAAGCGTGCTTGTGGAAAAAGGCTAAAAACCCTAAGAAACACCCCTAAAAGTCAAGAAAGAAGGAATGCAAAAAGGCGAAGAAACGCCGAACAAATTCGACCCTTAATGCGGGCTAATGGTTTCGTATCTATATGAAATAATGTGAGTTATTTCACTAAGGAATTGTCCTTGACACACCCCTCCCACGCACCTACTATGCAGCCAGAAAGTTCTGATGGTTTTGCCTCCGTTGGAACTATTCTCCCTGAGGAAGGAGCTGCCCTGTTGCCGGGCGGCTCTTTCCGTTTCTGAACGAATCCTTGTTCAGCCGGTGACCTCCGCCGAAGATCGCGCCTCGGCGCCGGTCCCATTGCGTCCATCGGCACGCATCGTCATCGATTTCCAGGCCGCCATGTGGCCGTCGCGGTTCCATCTTTCTCATGGGAGAAACGCGGGCGAGCATGCGCGGACACGCGCCAATTTTTAATGCGAGCGGAAGTCAGTATGTGGACCTCAATGGAGGACTCTCGTTAGCTTTACCGAACGCAGACCCAACGATACAATCGAAAAGTGAGCGCGCCGAAGTAGCTCAGTTGGTAGAGCAGCTGATTCGTAATCAGCAGGTCATCGGTTCAAGTCCGATCTTCGGCTCCATTCTTCTCAGCGTTGGCTGCCAGTCGATGCCGCTGGATCGCAGAGCGATTGAAGCAGTTTTTCGAGCTTCGCGCAAAGCTGATCTCGCAATCCGCGTAATTCTTCCGACCCCGCTCTCGCCGAGCCATCATGCCCGTTGGACTTAAGGGCGATCAGTTCATTGGCGAAGGTATGCACCTGTTGATGGAGTGCATCGATTTCCTTGAAGCCGGGCCGGTTTGCGCGTCGCGCACGCGTCTCTGAGAGCAGCCAGGCTCCAAACCTGCACTCATGATGCTTGAGCAAAGGGACACTCTGCCGTCGCCCTGCGATGTATGCTTCGATGGCGACGATCCAGGCACGTAGCTCTGCGCATGCTGATAGAAGCGGCAAGTCACCGGTTTCGAGGGCCCTGATGTTCGCCCACTCCGGATAAGGACGCCACTTTGCAGCCCACCCGGCCAGCTCGCCGGCCGGCATGGGCCGGGCAATTCCGTATCCCTGGGCCTTCTCGCATCCCATGCGCAGAAGCATGAGTCCGTGCTCAACAGTCTCCACGCCTTCGGCGATAGCATCCCGATGGAATGATCTTGACAGCGCCAGAACACCTTCGAGGATCATGAGGTCGTCGGGGTCGTCGAGCATATCGTGAACGAAGGCCTGATCGATCTTCAGCACATCCACCGGTAGCCTCTTGAGGTAGGAGAGCGACGAGTATCCTGTGCCGAAATCATCCATCGCGAACGAAACGCCCAGTTCGCGGCAATCATGAATCACCTTCGAGACCAGCGAAAGGTCCTCCAGGGCACTACTCTCCAGAACTTCCAATTCGAGGCGTGAGCCCGGCACTCCTGGATGTGCGGCAAGAAGTTCCCTGACGCGGTCAACAAAGCCCGGCTGTTGCAATTGGAGAGGGGGCACGTTCACGCTGACGGGAACATCAAATCCCTCGGCCAGCCAGCCCTCGATGTGTTGGAGGGCTTTGTCGATGACCCATTCACCGATGTCGATGGAAAGAGCGTGGCCCTCGATGACCGGGAGGAATTGCCCCGGCGGCAACAGGCCAGAAAGCGGATGCTGCCATCGGATGAGACCTTCCGCGCCCAGGAACTCGCCGGTCCTCATGTTCACTTTGGGTTGGAAGTACAGCACAAATTCTTCGGCCTTCAGAGCATTGCGAATGCGCTCGATGTCCTCGTGATGCCCTCGCAGGTTTCGATCACCGCTGGGGTCGAAGAGGTGAAAACGACTCTTTCCCTCCAGCTTGGCTTGATACATGGACTGATCCGCCTGGCGAAGCAGTTGATCGGCGTCCACGTCTTCAGACTGGGGGAAAAAAGTGACGCCGATGCTGGCTGACAACTGAAAGACCAGGTCGTCGACCTGCACGGGATCGGAGACCGCATTTTGCAACGCATTCACAATTGCCATGCTGTCATCGACCGCGTCGAGTTCCGGCATGACCGCGACGAATTCGTCGCCGCCCAGGCGTGCCAGCGTATCGTCTTCGTGCAAGGCTGCCCTCATGCGGCGAGCCAGGGCGGTCAGCAGTTTGTCCCCCACTGCGTGCCCATGCTGATCGTTCAACGTCCTGAAGTTATCCAGGTCGAGACAAGCAATCGCAACTGGTTTGCCGTGACGATGCGCCTGTGCCATGGCCACGCGAAGCCGGTCCGCCAAGAGAACCCGGTTCGGCAATCCGGTGAGCAGATCGTGGCGCGCTACCTGCTCGAGTTGCTGTTTCTGCTCCTTGATCGAGGTAATGTCAGAGAACATTGCAACGTATTGTTGCGTTTTGCCTCCCGAGTCCTTGACGGCGCTGATGGTCAGCATTTCGGCGTAGATGTGGCCGTCTTTTGCCCGGTTCCAGATCTCGCCGCTCCAGTGGCCCTTCAACCGCAGTTGGTTCCACAGATTTTCATAGAACTCCCGCGACTGCCGACCGGAATTCAGGATGCGCGGATTCTTCCCTACAATTTCGTCGCGCGCGTAGCCCGTGATGCGGGTGAATGCATCATTGACTTCAAGGATGGTTCCCGCCGCATCGGTGATCATGATGCCCTCCGCGGCGTGCGCGAACACGCTGGCGGCGAGATGCAGGCGTTCCGCTGCGATCTTCTGGCTGGTGATATTTTCCGAAAAGATCATGATGCCGCCGATGGCACCATCGCCGGTCATCCATGGACGTATTTCCCGGCGGAGCCACTTCACGGACCCGTCGGCGCGCGTCCATGGATCTTCGGCAACGCGGATGGTCTCTCCTGCCAATGCCCTTCGATGCTGCTCTTTCCAGAGTTCTGGAATGTCAAGATCAATGAGATAGTGGGGTTCGCCAACGATCGTCCTGCCAGTCAGGCCGTGGTCCTCGATCCAGCGACGGCTGGCCGCCAAGTAGCGCATTTCAGAATCAAACATGGCCAGTGCCGCCGGGGCGTGGTCAATGAAGAGTTGCAGCAGTTCCTTGCTCTCCCGTAAGGCAAGCTCGGCCAGTTTTCTTTGCGTGACATCTTCCGCCAATACGACGATGCCGCCAATGGCTCCGCTGCCGGTCAGCCACGGCCGCATCATCCTGCGCTTCCAATGAGTCACTCCGGTTCTATCGCGGTAACTGTCGTCGGATGCGACAACTGTCTCGCCCGCTAGCGCACGGCGGTGCTCTTCTCGCCAGTGCTCCGGGATCTCAGGCATCAGGTCATATTGCGAGCGGCCGATGACGTTCTCTTCCTTGAGCCCGTTGTCTTCGATCCATCGCCGGCTTGCAGCCAGATAACGCATTTCGCGGTCAAACATGGCCAGCCCAGTCGGCGCATCCTGAATGAAGATTTGAAGCAGTCCGCTGCTCTCCTGGAGGGCTGCTTCGGCCACCTTGCGATCGGTGATGTCCTGGATTGTGCCCTTGACGCGCACGGGTGTTCTATGGCGATCGAATTCGACTTTGCCGCGAATGTGTACCCACCGAAGCGCCTTCGTGGGCTGGAGGAACACCCGGCATTCCCGGCCAAACAGAGCGTCTTCATCATGAGTTGCAGCCGTGAAAGCCGCAGACAAGGCGGCCAGATCGTCCTCATGGATCAGGTGAATCCATCGACTCACGGTTGGCTCGATGTCGCGGTCGAGCCCGAGAATGTCGTAAAGGACATCGGTTCCGGTCCAGACTTGCGTCTGCAGGTCAACTTCGAAGCTACCCAGGCGCGCAATCTTCTGCGCCTCCCGCAGGGACTCTTCGCTCGCCTCAAGAGCCTTCTGGCGCAGCACGCCCTCGGTTATATCGGCGGAAATGTTAAAGACCCCGACGATCTCTGCGTCCGCGTCTTTCACCAGAAAGCAACGCTCGTCTGACCATCCGATTTGCCCGTCCGCAGTGCGAGCCTCCCGTATTTCATGGGCAAACGGTATTCCCGACAGAACTTTCTTATCGATCTCATAGAGATGGTCGGCAATCTCCTCGGGGAACAAGTCATAGTCGGTCAAACCGGAGATTTCGGGGAGCGCACTTTGATCACTCGCGAGAGAACTGCGGAACAGCTGATTGGCCCCGACATAGACATGGTGCCGATCCTTCAGACACACGCGTTCATTCACGCTTTCCATGACTATTTCCATGTAGGAAGTGGGATGGGGGTCGCCGGTAAAGCGGCCGAGGAGTTTCGCATCCTGCAGCCGCAGAACCAGAAGGGATCTTTTCTGTTGAACCTTGTGGGAGGTGTTGCCTACGAGGCAGAGAATCCTTCCATCCGCGTGACGAACACGCAGGTTAAAAACCTGCGAGGCCAGATCCTGGCCCGGGGAGAAGATCCTGTCAACAATGTCCAGATCGCCGGTATGAACCCGGTCTGCGAGCGAGATTGCGCCGGCTAGAAACTGGCTCTGTGAGAATCCGAGCAGTTGTTCCACACCCTCGCTGACCGACACGACCTGCTGTCGCTCGAGCAGGATTTGAAAAACCACTTCTTCCAAGAGCCACCCCTCGTCATTTCGGCCCTATTCAATCGCAGCACTCAATGTCGGGGAATCAAAAGGAAAATAGCATACCGGCGACACTACTTTCGATACAAATTCCTTCGCTTATTGTGTAAGTAGTCACAGGGCAGGACGCGCCGATGTAATTTTCACATCAATCATGTATAGGCGCCCGCCTCCCTGGCCGTCACAGCCAGATCGAATGGAGTGCCGCGTTTGCGCTGTTCTGACTCCGGCGCCCCAAAATCGCCCTGAATGAACCAAATGAAGCACGGTTATCCACTCACTTTTTCTTCCAGCGGTAATTCGGACCCGCTTATCCACGTTTATCCTTGGCATAATCGCAGCATGAGCGGATCCTTCGTCGCTGTTCCAAGGAGAAATGTTCAGGACCGGCATCGGAAGTTCGAGGCGCACATTCGGATTCACGAAGCGGCCCTGACTCACCCACGGGAGCATTGAAGAGTGACCAGCTATAGCCGCCACGATGTTTTGCGGATCCTGCAGATCAGTTCCCGGCAACTGCAGGGATGGGAAAGAGCCGGCATCTTTCCCCAGCAGCAAACTTACACGTTTCAGGATCTGGGGCAGCTTCGCACTTTGCGCTCCCTGCGCGAAGAGGAAGTCTCCGCCGCGTTGATTCGGCATTCCATTGTGGCCATGAAGGCGGTTGCCGGGATGGCAAATCCGCTGCTTGAGGCAAAGCTGGTGCGCGCGGGCACCCGTTTGGCGTTTCGCTGTCACGGCGCTATCGTGGATCCGATTCGCCGACAGTTTCTTTTTGACTTCGAGCGTTCCGATCAGACCAGTTCTCAGCCCTCCCCCTTACGGAACCCGCGTGCAGCGACGATGCCCGGCGTGCAGGATCTGTTCCTGGCCGCGGTGCAGGCCGAGGAAGCGGGAGAGAAACACCGTGCAATCACCCTCTACCAGAACATGATTGCGCGGGATCCGGCGTACGCTCCCGCGTATATCAATCTGGGGACGATTCATTTTCACTTGCGCCAGTTCCACCGTGCCGAAGAGCTCTACCGGCGCGCGACCGAGATCGACCCGGACTACGTGCTGGCTTTTTTCGACCTGGGGAACGTGCTGGACGAACTGGAAAGGCCAGAGGAATCCGTTGACGCTTACCTGCAGGCAGTCTTGCTGGCGCCACAATACGCCGACGCTCATTACAACCTCGCTCTTGCCTATGAGCGCAAGGGCATGTTCCGGGCGGCGCTGCGCCATTGGCGCGCTTACGTCAAGCTCGACAAGAGCGGCCCATGGTCTGACCACGCCCGCAGCCAGATTCGCATGCTGCTCGATAAGGAATCTCTTTCGATCGCCTGGCGCGCCCGTTCCTTTGTGCCTCCGACTGCACAAAAGGCGCCACTCGAGCTCGTTGGACCTTGGACTTCGGCGCTGTAAGTCATTCAATGGGTTGCCGATGAGGCGATCGCGCGCAGAGGGGCCCCCAGCGGCGCCGACCACCTCTCGTATGACCCAAAAATGGGATACGCCTGCCACAACTTTGCTACCAAACTGGAGTCTAAGTGGGCAGACACGAGGGTTTTGTGTACACGGGAGCCGCCCCAGGACAGATAGAGGATGTGCGTCCTTCCCCGTATTCTTTCTTTCTCCCCCATCCGGCCTCAGCACCGCGAGGCTGGCACATGGCGTTTGGGGCAGATGCGGATATGATGGGTCCGCTGAGCCGGTTCTGAACGTTTAAGCTCTTCAATTTACAAGGATGAATATGATCACGATGCTTGCTCTTACCAGGCAATACAGGCTTTGGATTTGTGCATGGATGGCGGCCTTGGCTTCGACGGCTTGCGCGTTTGCCGCGCAGGCGCCTGCTCCCCGCATCCAGTCCGAGATTTCCAGTTCAGAAATGTCGACCTTAAAGGGCTCGCTGCACCCCCAGGCGCAGCTGCAGTTCGACGCCGGCAGGATGTCGTCTGCTACGCAGCTGCATGGAATGACGATCGTCTTCAACCGCTCAGCGGCGCAGGAAGCGGCCTTGCAGTCCCTGCTTGCGGCGCAGCAAGACCCGTCGTCGCCGCTCTATCACAAGTGGCTC
Organism: Occallatibacter sp.; assembly: GCA_035308825.1. GTDB lineage: Bacteria > Acidobacteriota > Terriglobia > Terriglobales > Acidobacteriaceae > Telmatobacter. The sequence continues at coordinate 213,911 of DATGFX010000047.1, forward strand.
ACGCCCGAGCAATTCGCGGCGCGGTTTGGCATGTCGCAGGCTGATTTGCAGAACGTGCAGCGGTGGCTCCAGCAGCAGGGCTTCTCAATCGATACAGTGGCGCGCAGCCGCACTTTCATCAAGTTCTCCGGCAACGTCAACCAGGTTGAGAACGCGTTCCAGACGCAGATGCACTACTTCAATGTGCAAGGGGCGAGGCATTTTGCTCCCGCGACTGAACTCTCGGTGCCAACCGCGATCGCGCCCACCGTCGCTGCGATCACGAATCTCAGCGACTTCCGCCCCCATTCACAACATATTCCGCGCAGGTCTTTCACCTCTGGCCAGACCGGCAATAACTTCTTCGCTCCCGGCGATATCAACACGGCCTACGACATGAAGCCGCTGCTGACGGCGGGCAACAACGGAACAGGGCAGACCATTGTGGTCGCCGGGCAGTCCTACATCAGCGTCAGCGACATCGAAAACTTCGAGAGCGCGGCCGGGCTCACGAAGAAAGACCCCAACTTGATCCTTGTTCCGGGATCCGGTGATGGTACGACCACTTCGCCGGGCGATGAGGGCGAATCGGATCTCGACCTCGAGTGGTCGAGCGCCATGGCTCCAGGGGCCACGATTGATTTCGTGTACGCGGGCAGCGACCAGAGCTACAGCGTATTTGATGCGGTCCAGTTTGCGGTCGACACGAAGCTCGGCGAGATCATCTCGATCAGTTATGGAGTTTGCGAAACCGAATTGGGCAGCAACCAGGCGGCGCTCGAAGCCATCGTGCAGCAGGGCGCAACGCAGGGCCAGACGATCATCGCCGCATCAGGCGATGAGGGATCGACGGCGTGCTTTGTGAGCCCCACGACCACCAACCCGACGCTCGCCACACAGGAGGCGCTCGCGGTGAATTACCCGGCCAGCAGCCAGTACGTGACGGGCGTGGGCGGCACAGAGATCAGCTCGGCTGACGAGACGAGCAGTACCTACTGGGATGCCGAGACTCCTGGCACAGACATTATCAGCTCCCTGAAGGGCTATATCCCCGAAATCGCCTGGAACGACGAGGCGTATCTCATCTCCCAAGGATCGGCGGGACTGAGTGCCAGCGGCGGGGGCGCCAGCGCATTGTTTGCCAAACCAAGCTGGCAAACCGGCGTAGCGGGCATTCCCACCGACAGCAAGCGCGACGTGCCCGATGTGTCTTTCTATTCGTCGCCGAGTTTTGCAGGATACCTTTATTGCACGAGCGACCAGAGCGATTGGGCGCAGGGCCAAACCGGAAGCTGCGGCAGCGGTTTTCGCGCCAGCTCCTCTGATACCTCGCTGACGATTGCCGGCGGCACCAGCTTTGCCACTCCGATCTTTGCGGGCATGCTGGCCGACCTCAATCAAAAAGCCGGCGAGACCACCGGCCAGGGCAATATCAACCCCATGTTGTACCAGCTTGCGTCCACGCATGCGTCCGCGTTTCACGATGTGACCAGCGGCAACAATGAGTGTCTCGCCGGAACGACATACTGCAGCAGTTCGAGCGGCGCAGAGACCAAGTATTCGGCGACGACCGGATATGATCTGGTGACCGGTCTCGGGTCTGTCGATCTCGATGCACTGGCCAACGCCTGGACCGCGAGCACCTCGACGGCGGTTGGAACCACAACCACTGTTTCGGCATCGAGCACCTCGCCGGCCCTGAATGCGAGTGACACCTTCACAGTGACCGTAACTCCGGTATCCGGCACGACGCCACCCGCGGGTACCTTGACCGTGATCGTGGACGATGGAACGCCGGTGACCGGCATCGCGCTGACGGCGAGCGGCTCTTCGTCGGTCGGAACCTATCAAACTTCCTTTGCGACCTCTGGCGGGCACTCGGTGGTTGCGGATTTTGTGCCAACGAGCGCTAATGCCTTTGCGGCTTCCTCGGGCGGCATTACTGTGACCGTTCCGGGTTCTAGCTCCGGCAAGGGCAGCATCACGGTCACCGGCACCAACGTGACAGTAAATCAGGGCAGTTCAGGAACATCGACCGTCACGGTCACGCCGGCGGGTGGATACACCGGAACGGTGTATCTCACCATCGACACATCCAATGACTCGGCGCTGCAGAACCTCTGTTACGCATTCACGAACACACTCAACAATGGCGATGGGTCGGTTACAGTAAGCGGCACGGCGGCGGTTACCACGCAACTGACGTTCGACACGAATGCGTCCGATTGCGTAAGCGCAGCAATTGCCAAGGGCGGCAAGGGCGCGATGCATCATCTTGCCCCGATCAAGAGCTCGAAGAACTCACCCCCCGCTGGACCAAGTCCGGCGCCGATGGGGATCGCCCTCGGAGGTCTGCTCCTGGCAGGTTTCCTTGGCCGCTATGCGCGTAAGTTCCGCGCCGTGGCCGGCGTGATTGCGCTGCTGGCAATCGGCTTGGCGATTTCCGCGTGCGGCGGCGGCGGTTCGAGCAACGGCGGCGGCGGTGGCACAGTTTCCGATCCGCCCAAGGGCACCTACACCATCACCCTGAAAGGAACGGATTCTGTCACAACGTCCATTACCAACACCAGCACGTTTTCACTCAAAATTCAGTAAGGCTAAATTTCGACCGGGGCAGGCGCGAGAGCGTCTGCCCTTTTGCTTGTAGCCGGCAAGGACGCGCTGCGGCAGGTGAGACAGGGTGGGTCAAAGTGTGCCCATGCCCATCTCTGGTACACTCCGAAGCCGGAGGCAGAATTTCCGTGATCGATTTAGGCCGGGCCGCCCCTGCGCTCACACACCTCTCAGAAGAAGAGCAGTTGTTCTCTTCTACAGTGCGGCAGTTCGCCGAGCGAACCATCGCTCCGCTGGTGCGCGAGATGGATGACGCGCAGCACCTCGCGCCCGGGCTGGTGGATCAGATTTTTTCAATGGGCCTGATGAACATCGAAATCCCAGAGAAGCACGGCGGAGCCGGCGGCACGTTTTTCGATTCCGTGCTGGCCATTGAAGCCATCTCGACGGTTGATCCTTCCGTTGCAGTTCTCGTCGATGTACACAATACCCTGGTCATCAACGCGCTATGCCGCTGGGCCAGTGAGGCTCAGCAGTCGCGCTGGCTGCCGCGCCTGGCGTCCGACACCGTTGGCGCCTACGCGCTGAGCGAATCCGGATCCGGGTCGGATGCGTTTGCATTGCAGACGCGAGCCCAGAAGGGCGAAGGCGGGTATCGCCTTACCGGGCGAAAAATGTGGATCACCAATTCGCGGGAGGCCGGTCTTTTCATTGTCTTCGCGACCATCGATCCGGCGGCAGGATATCGCGGCATCACCGCATTCATCGTGGAAAAGGGCATGACGGGCTTTACCGTTGGGCGCAAAGAAGACAAGCTGGGCATCCGCGCCTCGAGCACGTGCGAGCTCATCTTCGAGGATTGCTTTGTTCCGGAGGAAAACGTGCTGGGAGAGACGGGCCGCGGTTACAAAGTGGCCATCGAAACTCTAAATGAAGGGCGCATCGGGATTGGCGCTCAGATGCTGGGCCTCGCCGAGGGCGCATGGGGACATGCGGCGCGTTACGCCAAAGAACGGCGGCAATTTGGCAAGCCTATCGGCGAATTCCAGGCGGTGCAGTTTTCGCTAGCACGCATGGCAACCGAGATCGAGGCCGCGCGCCTGCTCGTTTACAACGCAGCGCGACTCAAAGATGCCGGCGCACCGTTCACGCGCGAGGCGGCCATGTCGAAACTGTTTGCGTCCGAGGTGGCTGAGCGGGTCGCAAGCCAATGTGTCGAGATCTTTGGCGGCAACGGCTTTGTTCGCGACTATCCGGCGGAGAAGTACTATCGCGATGCCAAGATCGGCACGATTTATGAGGGCACGTCGAACATGCAACTTGCGACGATCGCGAAGCAGGTTCTGGGATCGCACTAGCCGCTTGAGGAGTTGATTGAGAGGGCGGCTTCGGCGACCTGGCGAATATGCGCAGGCCGGGTCCGGCAGCATCCGCCAATGATCTGGGCACCCGCGGCGAACCACGATGAGGCGAGTTCGCGGTATCCCGCCGGATCGTTCGAGCCGATCCAGCAGCGACGCTCGGCATCCCATCCTTCGCCGGAATTGGGGTAGACCACGATGGGTTTGCCGGTGACGCTACGGGTCTCCGCAATGAGCGCGCGAATCAGCGGAGGCGCGGTGCAGTTGACGCCGATGGCGATTGTCTGGGGCAGAGCGGCAACGAAGGATGCACAGTCGCGCAGCGGTTCGCCATGGGCCACGTGGTTTTCATCTTTGCATGTGAACGAAAACCAGGCCGCAAGGTGAGGCCATGGCGCAAGCGCCTCGCCGATAGCCTGCGCCTCTTCCAGAGAGGGCAGTGTTTCGAATGCGAGCAGATCGGGAGCGGCATACCCGCCCGCATTCGCGAACACATCGATGCGCCGGCGATGAAACTCGACGAGATCGGCGAAGCTGCATTCGTAGTTGCCGTGGTACTCCGCTCCGTTGTGGAGGGCGGCACCGTAGGGCCCAAGGGACGCGGCGACGACGATGCGCCTGCCAGGAAACTCGGCTGCGGCGGTCCGCGCCAGCTGAACCGACCGAAGAATTGCGGAATCGGCTTGTTCCGGCTTCATACCCGCTTCGATGTACCCCATTCGTGACGCCTGGTAGCTGGCGGTCTCGATGCATTGCGCGCCCGCCTCGATGTAGGCGCGATGCACCGCGACGATCTTTTCCGGCGCATCCTGGAGTACATGCGCCGACCAGAGCGGCCCATGGATGTCGGCCCCGAGGTACTCGAGTTCGGAGGCCATGCCGCCATCGAGCACATGTATTCCGCGCAAAATTGCTTCGCGAGACCCGGTACCTTCTGCCATGCATCCATGGTAGCGGTCCCCGCCTCCACGCGATCGCCGGAAGGACCTATACTGTGTGCGCCAACCGGAGCGGTCGTCATCCGGTTTCAAAACAATCCAATGACCTTCATCAATCGACGCACATTCCTTGCCTCCGCAGCCTGCTCATTCGCCGCCATGCGCCTTCGTGCGCAGGTCCCATCGAGCGCTCATGCCACTCTGGTGATTCCTTCCGAAGCGAGCGGGCCGCACGTGCCCGCCGACTTTGTCGGCCTCTCCTACGAAGTGCAGCAACTTGTCGATCCCAGCTTCTTTTCGGCCTCGAATGCCGGCCTGGTGCGGGCGTTCAAGGAGCTTTCGCCCAATGGCGTTCTGCGGCTTGGCGGCAATACCAGCGAGTTCGAATGGTGGAAGCCCACTGCGGCGTCGTCGGAGCCCGAACACCCGAAGACGCGCGAAGTGGTTGGTGAGCCGAAGGCGCAGTATTATCCGGTCACCGCCGAGGCAGTGCGCAACCTTGCAGAGTTTCTGAAGGCGACAGGGTGGACGTGCCTCTACGGCATCGGGATGGGAACGAATGTGCCCGCCCACGCGGCGGAGGAAGCGGAGTTCGTTGCAAAGACGCTGGGCCCGAGCCTGCAGTATTTCCAGATGGGAAACGAAGTTGATTTGTTCACGCATCATCTGCGGGATCCGAACACCTGGAACTCTCATTCTTATCTGGAGGAGTGGCTGGGATTTGCCCGTGCCATCACGGCCGGCGTGCCGGGCGCGAAGTTCGGTATGCCCGATGTGGCATCGCAGGTGTCATGGCTGACCGACGTTGCCGACGCGTGGGCCTCGATCGAGAACCCGCCGCATGTCACCACGCTCACGCATCATTACTACTTTGGCGGCCCAGCGACCAATCCTGAAGTCAACATTCCCAATCTGTTGAAGCCGGCGACGATGGCCAAGGTGCAGCACACGGCCGATATCGCCACAGCGGCCGCCAAGAAGATCGGTGCGCGGGTGCGCATGACCGAAGGCAACACCTGCTATCGAGGCGGCAAGCCGGGCGTGTCGGATGTCTTCGCCGCGGCACTTTGGGCGGCTGACTATTCGCTCCTGCTGGCGAGCAATGACTACTCAGGGATTAATCTGCATGGCGGGACGGGCAAATCGGTTGCGAACTCAGTTGGCGGCTTTTTGCCGGGTGACGTCCTGCTGAAAGACCAGGGCGCGACGCCAGAGCAGATCGCCACGCATCCGCACCCGTTCTATACCCCTATTGCCACGTTTGGCGGGGAGTACAAACCCGAACCGGTCGCGTATGGACTGAAGTTTGCAGGCCGCTTCAGCGGAGCGAAGTTCATCCCGACGAATTTGTCGGACCAGTTGCAGGCGACTGGCGTCGACGCCACCGCGTACGCTGCGCGGCTCGAAACCGGACACGCGTCCGTGATCATTTTGAACAAAGACGCGGACAAGGATCTCGACCTGACGCTGGATTTCGGGAACCAGTCCGGTGAGGTCGAGATCGAGACGCTGCATGCTCCGGCGATCGACAGCCGCGAAGCGCAGATCACGCGCTCGGGAAAACACGGCCGTGCAAAAGATGGCAAATTCAGCATCCAGGTGCCGCACGCGACAGGAATGCGCGTCACCCTGATGTGATCGATCTATCAGGACCATCGAAACGGCGAAGGGCCGTGCCGCTTTTCGCCGCGAGAAAGCTCGACCTGCGATCAGCTGAAAACTTTCCAGAAGAACTCAAGGTAGACGAGGATTCCGCAGACCGCCGCATTGAAGATCCACGCAATCCAGAAAAGCCACGCCCAGTTTGAGCGGAGGGCTGATGTCAGGCTCAGCGCCAGCAGAAAGAAGCTGTAGAGCAGCTGCTTCTGATCGCTCTCGAATGCGGCCTGACCCAACCTCGCCATGCCGCCCGCCAGGTCTTTCAGTAGCAATGCACAAAATAAGGCGGGGAAAAGAACGAGCAGCCAACACGCAACAGTTCGGTTGCGCATTACGCGAAGCGCAACCGCGGCAACGAGCAAGGCGACAAAAAAGGAAACGGCGAATGACGCCATGACGCAAACACTCACACCGTCAGGTCAGGTGCACCTTTCGGGATCCACGCCGGTTCGGAATTCAGCTAGAGCTTTTGTGTCCTCTGCACCTGGCGGACACCCGCGACGCGCCGGATGCCCAGCACCATCCGGTTCAGATGACGCACATCCTCGGCCTCGACGATGAACTCGATGATGGCCTCCCCATCCTCATCGCGGCGAACCTCGACGCCACGGATATTGGTGTCATCGTCGGAGATCACGGCGGTCAACTCCTTGAGCATACCGGTGCGATCATCACAGAAGACCGTGATTTTCACGGGATAGCGCTGGGTATGTCCATTCGAGGCTTCGCCGCTGCGCGACCACTCGACGTTAATCCGGCGATCGCTCTCGTACAGCAGATTCTGGACGTTTGGACAGCTGCGCGCGTGGACTGCCACACCCTTTCCACGGGTTACGTAGCCGACGATCTCCTCGCCGCGGATGGGATTGCAGCATCGCGCGCGATAGACAAGCAGATCATTCTGGCCCTCCACCTGCAATGAATCGGAACCCGAGAGGTGCAGCTTGCGCACCGCATCGGACATCGTTGCTTCGCCGCCCGGTCCGCCCTTCGGCTCGTTGGGAGATTCGCTTTCAGGTTGCGCATCGAAGCCGGGCGCCAATTTGTTTAGAACTTGGTGGGCCGAATGTTTACCTTGTCCCAAGGTGGCCAGCAAATCGGCAGCGGTCGCGACGCCGTATTCGTTGGCGATACGGCCCAGATCCTGGTCCGAGATCTGGCTCATCGGAACTTTGAATTTACGCGCTTCGCGCTCCAGCAGCTTGCGGCCAATCTCGACGGCGCGGCGGCGCTGGTCTTCGTTCAGCCAGTGCTTGATTTTGTTCCGTGCGCGCGGGCTCTTGACGAAGCTGAGCCAGTCACGGCTCGGTCTGTGATCCTTTTGCGTGACGATTTCAACGATGTCTCCGGTGCGCAGCTTGGTCCTCAGTGGAACCATGCGGCCGTTGACCTTTGCGCCAACGCAAGTGTGACCCACTTCGGTGTGAATCGTATACGCGAAGTCGACCGGCGTGCCATCCGCCGGGACCACCACGACCTTCCCCTTCGGCGTGAAGGTATAGACCTCGTCGGGATACAGGTCCATCTTCAGGCTGGAGAGAAATTCGTTGGGATCCGTCATCTCCTTCTGCCAGTCGACCAGCTGGCGTATCCAGTTCAAACGCTCCTCATCGCGCGCGGTCACCGAACCTTCGCCGGCCTTGTATTTCCAGTGCGCGGCAATCCCTTCTTCCGCGATCCGGTGCATCTCTTCGGTACGAATCTGCACTTCGAACTGGTGGCCGCCTTCGCCGATTACCGTGGTATGCAGAGACTGGTAGCGATTCGCGCGAGGGATGGCGATGAAGTCCTTGATGCGGCCGGGCACGGGGCGCCACAAGGTATGGATCAACCCGAAGACGGCGTAACACGAAGCCACATCCTGGGTAATTACGCGCACCGCCAGCAGATCGTACACCTGTTCGAATGAGGCCTTGGTGCGCTGAAGCTTCTGGTAGATCGAGTACGTGCGCTTGATCCGCCATTCCACTCGCGCCTCGACGTGGTTCTCGCGCAACTGCTCAATCAATGTTTCTTCCACACCGCGCAAGAACTGCTCGCCTTCGATGCGGCGCGCTTCGATGGATTCGGAGATCTGCTCGTAGCTGACGGGATCGGTATAGCGGAAGGCCAGATCTTCCAGTTCGCCGCGCACTTTGCCCATGCCGAGCCGGTGAGCGAGGGGGGCATAGATGT
>DATGFX010000048.1:0-22571 GCA_035308825.1 Occallatibacter sp.
AGAGCAGCAGGTTGCGCAGCAATTCTGCCGCGATCTTCGAGCTGTCAGGAGCCGGGGACGCGGTTATGCCGCTCAAGACAAGGAACTGGCTGCCGAACAAGGCCGGGCTGTACCAGAGGGAACTGGCGATGAAGGCGCAAACCGACGCCAGGAGGATACCCATTGCTTTTCTCTTCGTCATCATGACCTCGCGGGAGCGGCCAAGCGGTGTGACTGACCGCCTCACCCCCATGACGACTGAAAGCCGGGCGAATGGACAGGGAGGCGGGATTTTTTCATCAGACAGCGATTCGCTCCGCGAGATCGCTGCCAGGTCACATCGGGCGCGGCGGACGCGACCGGCGGCGCCGACCATGGGACGTATTGGGAGAGAGATTCATCAGCAACTGCCCATCAGCGGCTTCCGTTCGAGGATGTGTAAGCAGACAAAGAGCCGGCATGGAATACCCGGAGGAGGTTTTTGGCATCAAAGTTATGCTGGCCAGTTTCACCAGGGTCCCGATTGATTCACCAAAGAATGCGGAAAGGAATGAATGCGATGCGCGAAACCGACGAAAAGGTCTTGAATAAACAGGTGCCCCAAGGTCTGACCGATGAACAAATCGTTTCGGTTCCGCGGCGCTCCTTCCTCGCCGTAGCAGGCGCGGTGTTGGTTGGCGGTGCGGCAGCACAAGTATTGGCAAACACAGTGGGCGCACAATCACCGGATCCAGAAAAGCAGCAAGACCCTGATAAGCCACGGCCCGCAGACCCCGATAAGCCGCGACCGCAAGATCCCGACAAACCGCGACCCAACGACCCCGATAAACCACGGCCTGACGACCCCGATAAACCGCGGCCGCAAGATCCCGACAAGCCGCGACCGAATGACCCGGATAAGCCCCGGCCCGCGGATCCCGATAAACCGCGGCCGCAAGATCCCGACAAACCGAAGCCGCAGGATCCCGACAAACCGAAGCCTGACCCCACGAGGGCTTGGAGGTGAGCCTCCAGCCAAGCATGACAGGAACGGGGGGGCTTTTCCGCTGGCTAGACTTGCCGTGCAGGAGCGACGGCTGACCGGACTTTAACCCAGGTCCCTCGACTCAAGTGGAGAAACGCTTGTCCTCGGATTTCGAAGTTCCAGTTTCTCTTGACTGGCTAATCCATCCCACTACCGAAGCAGCCTTTTTCAAGGAATATTGGGAACAAAAGCCGCTCGTTGTCCGCCGACATCAGAGGGATTACTTCTCGTCTCTTTTGTCTCTTGATGAGGTCGATCGGGCAATCACGACGTTGAATCTGACGTATCCCAGCATCACGCTGAAAAATGCGGCCAAAGAACTGAGGCCGGCCGATTACACCACGACAAACGGCGCTTTGGACGTCGCAGCCGTTTATCAACTTTTTAACCAGGGTTCGACCGTCGTCTTAGCGTTTTTAGACAACGTACTCCCGTCTCTTACATCACTATGCCGCGCACTCGAAAGAGAACTGAGTTTTCCACTCCAGGCAAACGCCTATTTGACTCCCGGGCAGGCACAAGGGGCCAAATATCACTACGATACTCATGATGTTTTCGTATTGCAGATTACTGGTTCAAAGCACTGGATGATGTACGGTACGCCTCTGGAACTCCCACTCAACAACCAGGATTTCGATTCCAAAATCCATGAGCGTGGTGCTCTCGCGATGGAATTTGAACTTGAACCTGGCGACGTGGCTTACATTCCCCGCGGAGTCGTGCACGAAGCTCGTTCCAGCGAGAATCTGTCTCTGCACATCACTGTGGGGATCTTGTGCTATCGCTGGGCAGATCTTCTTCTGGAATTCGTTGCCGATGCTAGTTTGAAGGATCCGGCTTTTCGGAGGGGCTTGCCTCCTGGATTTGCCAGGGACGACTCAGATAGAAGGCGGGCTCAGGAGATTTTTGGAAGCCTGCTGCAACGCCTGGCGACGAACCCAGATTGCGCTTCCGTCCTGGATCGTTTTGCCGAACGATGGATTTCCGCGTGTCCGCCGCTCCTCAATGGACAAATGGGGCAACTCGCGCTAGCGGACCAGCTAAGGATCGAAAGCATTGTCGGCGCACGAAGTAGCGCAGTCTTTCGCATTCTTAAAGATGGTTCATCAATATCAGTTCATTCCTTTGCACGAAAGATCGGTTTCCCGGCGCAGACCGAAGACGCCTTGCGATTTGCTTTGCACCGATCCCGCTTCTCCATCCGTGATCTGCCAGGCATTCTGGATGACAACGGCAAACTTGTGCTCATCCGACGACTCATTCGAGAAGGGCTTATGGTTGTGCTTGCAGTATAGGGTGTTGGCTATCCAGCAAATTGAAGCCGCAAATGCTGGTTCGCGGATAACGAGCTAACAGGTCCTGCTGCTGACTTTCCGCGTGAGCTTTGCAAGATGCTCTGCTGCTGTTGTTCTCCCGTCCATGGTCGCATTGGATCGCGCCTCCACAATGGCTTCCTCGATCTGTCTCGAATGTGGGGCTGCTCCTTCGCTTGAGCCCTCCCGGCTACAGCTGAAATCGGAATGCAAAGACCTATCTCGAACACTCCAGGAACTCGCGCTCTCGTGTCTCCGCGTTCGTAAGCTGTCCAATTCAGTCTAACGGCCGATGAATCCGGACATGGCCGCACCCAGTGGAGGGGTCAGGCTTACTTGATCGCGCTCTTCCCTATTTCATGGCCATGACGGCGAGGTTGACGGCGATCATCAGTACCGACATGCCAGGGATGACGAGCAGTGCTTTTTTGAGGCGCGTGGCGTCGCCGCCGGCGATGGAGCCGATGATGCGCGAGCTGACGGCGAGGCCTGCCCATCCGCAGGTGATGGCAAAGCCGATCGCAGTACCGGTCATGCGCGGGAAGGTGGTGCCCACGATGGCGAGCGTGGTGGGAAAGACGGGCGCCATGGAGAGTCCCGCGATGAAGACGAGTACCCAGGCCACGCCGGGCTTGTCGGTTCGGAGCATGAGGAAGGTGGTGATGGCCATGGCGATGGAGGCTGCGAGGGTGACCTCGATGGCGGGCACGTCGATGAGCACGCGCGAGGCGGCGACGCGGCCGACGAGCAGGCCAAGGGCAAAGCCGAGGGACAGGATATTGAGCGCGCGCGACTCCGGAATGCCCTGTGCGATGAGGTGGCGCGGCAGCCAGTTCCACACGCCCACTTCGCAGGCCACGTAGAGAAACAGGAGGAAGCCGAGCATGAAGAGGAGCGGGCGGCCGAGCACCGGTCCGGCCTGGGCAAGATCGAAGCGCGCGGCACCGGCCGGCGGCGGCATGACTGTGAAGGCCTGCACCGCGAGCGTGATCACGGTGAGCACGGCGACGGTATAGCAGAGGCGCACCCAGTTTTTATGAAAGAGATTGGCGGAGATGAACGGTGTGGCGAGCCCGCCGAGGCCGAAGAAGAGATTGACGAGGTTGAGCGCGGTGGCACGGTGCTCGGGAGCGGCTCCGCTGGCAAGGGCGTTGGCGCCGGTGACCACGATGCCCCCGCCGACTCCAAGGAGGAAGAGCAGGAACACGACCATGCCGTAGCCGGAGGAGCGCGGCAGCGCGAACAGCACCAAGGCGATAAAGACCAGGCCGAGGATGAGGCCGATCTTGTCGCCTTCGTTATCGAGCAGCGGGCCGACGCCGACCGAGGCGATCATGAGGCCGATGGCCTGCGCGAAGGCGATGGTGCCGTTCTGCGTGGGCGTGAGGCGGAAGCGGTCAGACAGATCGGGCAGGATGGTGCCCAGCATGGCGGCAATCATGCCGTAGACAAAGATGGCCAGGATGGAGGCGAAGATCAGCACAGGGCAAAGGGTCCTTTCGGGATCGTTGCAAGCATACGACATGGAAGGGCCGAGGTTGAATCAGAAGAAAGCAGAATCCCACGCTCCAAAACCGGGAGACATGGGGCACCCAGTTTAGTGGGGACTCCGAATCATTGGGGGAGCCTTTCGCTCAGAATGACACCCGCTGATTACGGTTGGCGGGGCGCGGCGTCTACCGAAGGAGAACGCGGCCCTCGGAAAAACCAACCATGCTGTAAACCGTCGCGCAGGGACGGCCGTTGAATCTTCAGCGAACGTCGGCATCCGATCGACTCGCAAATCAGAAAAACCAAGGAGCGCTCTGTGGCTGATCTTTGGAATGACGTGAAGCATGCTCTGCACTTTTTCATCAAGAGCCCGGGATTCACGATTGCCGCAGTTTCGGCGCTGGTTCTGGGCATTGGCGCGAACACGGCCATCTTCACGGTGGTGGATGCGGTGCTGCTGAAGCCGCTCGGTTATCCCGACGCAGACCGGATCGTGGAGATTGAGCTGAGCGGGCCGCAGGGCAACGCCGCGGTTGCTTCGATTCCGAAGTTTCACGTGTACGAACACCAGACGAGCATCTTCAAGGACGTGGCGGCCTACGATTTTGAGGGGCCGGGGTTCAACGTTACGGGCGGCCGGCCGGAGCTGATCCACGGCATTCACGTGTCGGAAGCATATTTCCGCGTCTTTGGCGCGCCGGTGATGCTAGGCCGTACCTTCACGAAGGAGGAGGACGCGCCGAACGGCGGCAATGTGGTGGTGCTGAGCTACGGATTGTGGCAGCGGCGATTCGGCGGCGACGCGAACGCCATCGGCAAGACTCTGTCGCTGGGCAATCAGCCGTACACCATCATCGGAGTGCTGGGCAAGGATTTCAGGTCCGACCCTGAAGCTGAGATCTGGGTGCCGTTCCAGTTCGAGCCGAACAGCACCAACCAGGGGCACTTTTTCGAGGTGGCGGCCATGCTCAAGCCGGGCGTGACACTGGTGCAGGCGAACGCGCAGATGAAACTGGCGGCCGCCGAGTTTCACCGGCTCTATCCGGAATCCGATCCTAAGGGGGGATTTGCGGTAGAACCTCTGCGCGACTCGATTGTCAACGACGTGCGCACTTCGTTGCTGGTGTTGCTGGGCGCGGTCGGCATGGTGCTGCTGATTGCCTGCGCAAATGTTGCCAACCTGCTGCTGGTGCGGGCGACGGGAAGGAAGCGCGAGTTCGCCATCCGCTCGGCTCTGGGTGCAAGCCGCGCGCGGATCGTGCGGCAACTGCTGACTGAGAGCGTGCTGCTGGCAGTTGCGGGCGGGGTACTTGGCTTGGTGTTGGGATTCCTTGGTGTGCGGGCGCTGCTCGCGATCAGCCCGGCCGGGTTGCCGCGGATTGGCGAAGATGGATCGGCGGTTGGGCTGGATTGGCGGGTGTTGGCGTTTACGCTTGGCGTTTCGCTGCTGACGGGCATCGTCTTCGGATTGTTCCCGGCGTTTGCGGCGTCGCGCACCGATCTGAACTCGTCGTTGAAGGAAAGCAGCAACCGGTCGGGCACGGGATTCCGGCAGGGAAAGGCACGGGCCACGCTGGTGGTGAGCGAGGTTTCGCTGGCGCTGGTGCTGCTGATCGGCGCGGCCCTGCTGATCAGGACGTTTGTCGCGCTGCACCAGGTGAATCCGGGATTCGATGCGCACAAGGTGGTCACGATGGAGATGTCGCTGACCGGGGAGCGATTTGAAAAGACTGCCGGCGTGGCACAGCTTTCGCACGATGCGCGCGAGCGGCTGAATCGGATTCCCGGCGTGGAGGAATCGGCGCTCACCTGCTGCCTGCCGATCCAGGGGCAGTACGGTTTGGGGTTTACCGTGGTGGGACAGAAAGTCGATCCCGCGAAGGGCGAGCCCGGCGCAGGCTGGATGAACGCATCGCCGGATTACTACAAGTTGTTCCGGATTCCAGTGCTGCGCGGGCGCGAATTCGACGAGCATGATACTGGGTCGTCGACCAAGGTGCTCATCATCAACGAGACGCTGGCAAAGAAGTATTTCCCTAACCAGAATCCGATCGGGCAGCAGATCGTGATAGGGAAGGGAGTTGGGCCGGAATTTGAGGAGCCGGCACGAGTGATTGTGGGCGTGGTGGGCGACACACACGAAGGCGGACTGGGACGCGATCCAGGGGCGATGCTGACCATTCCTCAAGCGCAAGTGACCGATGGAATGACAAAATTGAACGCAGGGATCTTGCCGATGGTGTGGGCGGTGAGAACCACGGTCGATCCGCGGCAGCTGGAGAATGCGATCGAAGAGCAGTTGCGGCAGGCGAGCGGAGGGTTCCCGGTATCGCACGTGCGCACGATGGAGGAAGTGGTGGGCCGGTCGACGGCGCGCGAGAGCTTCAACATGACGCTGCTGTCGATTTTTGGCGGAGTGGCGCTGGTCCTCGCGGCGATCGGAATTTATGGGTTGATGGCCTACTCGGTTGAACAGCGCAGGCAGGAGATGGGTGTGCGCATGGCGCTTGGCGCCGATCGGAGCGTCATTCGCAAGATGGTGGTGTGGCACGGCATGCGGCTGGCGCTGGCGGGAGTGGTGCTCGGCATTGGCGCGTCGTTCGGACTGACGCGCTTCCTGGCGAAGTTTTTGTTCGGCGTGAAGAGCTGGGATCCGATGGTGTTCGCGGCGGTACCGGTGATTCTGAGCGTGGTGGCGCTCCTTGCTGTGTGGCTGCCGGCCACGCGTGCTTCGAAGCTGAATCCGATGCAGGCGTTGCGGGTGGAGTAGGACAAGGCGCCTGGTCGTGCGGGGCGGCGGCGCGTTCGAGGTCCGGTAGACTGGGAGGCAATGGGCACACGAGAGCGCTGGGTTGGTGCTGTGGCGTCGGCCATGCTGGCCGCGGCGCTGTCGGGCTGCGGAACACCCGGAGCGCCCCAGCCTCCTTCTCTGAATCTGCCTGAGCCGGTGACCAATCTGACGGCCGTGCGCACCGGAAGCCAGGTGGCGCTGAGCTGGACGATGTCGCGCCGCAACACGGACAAGCTGCTGGTGAAGGGCAATGTTGACGTGAGCGTGTGCCGGAAACAAGAAGCGGGCAAATGCGAGCCGGCAGGACACCTGACCGAGGCGCCGGGCAAACCTGCGACGTTCACCGAGACGCTGCCGGCGGCGCTTGCAGCGGGGCACCCGCGCTTGCTGCATTACTTTGTCGAATTGAAGAATGCGAGGGGCCGATCGGCCGGGTTGTCGAATGACGCCGCGGTTCTGGCTGGTGAAGCGCCGGGCGCGGTGGCGGGATTTACCGCCGAAGTGCGCAAGGGGGGGGTAGTGCTGCACTGGACGTCGGATGATGAGCACGTGGCGGTGCGGCTGCAGCGGACGTTGTTGAACCCGCCGGCGGCGAAGAGCGGGCCACTTGGGGCTGCGCCGGAACCGGTCGAGCTGAATCTGCTGGTCGAAGACGGATCGCAATCGGGGGTGGCGCTCGACAAAAGCATTCATTTCGGCGAGAGCTACCTATATCGCGCGCAACGCGTGGCCCGTATGGAGACAGATGGGCAGACGCTGGAGCTGGATGGCGCACTGACCGATCCGGTTCGCGTGGAGGCGAAGGACGTGTTTCCGCCGGCGGTACCGCGAGGGCTGGCCGCGGTGGCGAGCGTGGGAGAAGAGGGAGCGGCGGCAATTGATTTAAGCTGGCAGCCGAACACGGAGCCTGACCTGGCGGCCTACCTTGTGTATCGTCGCGAGGGAGACGGGCCGTGGCAGAGGATTTCGCCGGAGCAGCCGGTGGTCGGGCCGGGATTTCACGACACGCAGGTGCAGATGGGGCGCACCTACCGCTATGCTGTGAGCGCGATCGACCAGAGCGGGCACGAAAGCGGGCGATCGGCGGAAACAGAAGAAACCGTGCCGAGTTCATAGCCGGTGTGTTGGGTCACGAAGATGAGATATTGCCGATTCGTATTTGAGGATGAGCCGTTCTATGGGAAGGTGGAGCAGCGCGGGGGTGAGCCGTGGATTGTGGATCTGGCGCCTGTTCCGGAAGAGGATTTGGCATTCCGACTCGCACGCCACCATGCCGAAGCGGTAAAGGCCTTGGTGACTGAGGTGGCGGCGTTTGATTTTGAGCCGATGCCGCTGAGCGCGGCGAAGCTGCTGGCGCCGGTCACACCGTCGAAGATTGTTTGCGTGGGACGGAATTATCGCGACCACGCGAAGGAACTGGGCAACGAAGTTCCCGCGGAGCCGCTGCTGTTCTTCAAGCCGCCCTCGAGCCTGCTGGCGCCAGGCGCGACGGTGCGGATGCCAAAGGTATCGGAACGTGTGGACTTTGAGGGCGAGCTGGCCCTGGTGATCGGCAAGCGGGCGAGCAAGCTGACGGACGAAGCAAACTGGCGGTCGTTTGTGCGCGGCTACACGATCGCGAACGATGTGACGGCGCGGGATCTGCAAAAAAAAGACGGGCAGTGGACGCGGGCCAAGGGTTTCGACACGTTCTGCCCGGTGGGGCCGGTGGTGAGCGACGAAGTGGATGCGGCGGAGGGCGTGACGGTGGAGACGCGCGTGAACGGCGAGGTGCGTCAGAACGGATCGACAAGGGATTTCATCTTTGGGATTCCGGAGCTGCTCAGGTACATTACGGCGGCCATCACGCTGGAGCCTGGCGACCTGCTGCTGACGGGAACGCCGGCCGGTGTGGGTCCGTTGAAGCCGGGGGACAGAGTGGATGTGTCAGTCACAGGGCTTGGAGTGCTGAGCAACGTGTTTGCGGCAGATGCTGGTTAATGCGGGATTTAACGGGTCTGCAACCGGCTGATGGCCGGGCGAATCATAAAAGAGGGGTAGACTAATCGAGACGCGCGGGCCGCCCGCACGGAGTGCCTTCCCCAGGAGGAATCATGCCGCAGAGTTTACTGGAACAGTTGCGCAAGATGACGACCGTTGTCGCCGATACAGGGGACATCGAGGCAATGGAAAAGTTTCGGCCCCAGGACGCTACTACCAATCCTTCGCTGATCACGACGGCCTCGCAGATGCCGCACTATCAACCGATTGTGGATGGCGTGCTGATGGACGCGAAGAAGGAGCTGGGAGACGGCGCGAGCGATAAGAACGTCGCCAACCTGGCCTTTAAGCGGCTCGCAGTTGCATTCGGAAAGAAGATCCTGGCCATCGTGCCGGGGCGCGTCTCGACCGAAGTGGATGCGCGGCTCTCCTATGACACGCAGGCCACCATTGCGCAGGCGCGCGAACTGATCAAGCAATATGACGATGCCGGAGTTGGCCGCGACCACGTCCTGATCAAGATTGCCTCGACGTGGGAAGGCATTCGCGCCGCAGAGGTGCTGGAGAAGGAAGGCATCCACTGCAACCTGACGCTGTTGTTCGGGTTGCACCAGGCGATCGCGGCAGCCGATGCGGGCGTGACGCTGATCTCGCCGTTCGTGGGCCGGATTCTGGACTGGTACAAGAAGGACACCGGTAAGGACTTTCACGGCGCCGACGATCCGGGCGTGCAGTCGGTGACGCGGATCTACAACTACTTCAAGAAATACGGGTATAAGACGGTGGTGATGGGCGCGAGCTTCCGCAACATCGGCGAAATCAGGGAGCTGGCGGGCTGCGACCTGCTGACCATCTCGCCGCAGCTGCTGGGTGAGCTTGAATCGACGAGGGAGGACCTGCCGCGCAAGCTTGATCCCGCGAACGCCAAGAACCTGCAGATCGAGAAAATCAATATGGACAAGGCGACCTTCGACAAGATGCATGCAGAGGACCGCATGGCAAATGACAAGCTGAAGGAAGGCATTCAGGGCTTCTCGGATGCGCTGGTGAAGCTGGAGTCGCTGCTCGCGAAGCGGCTGGCGGAGCTGGAATCACGAACGCCGACGACGGTGTGAAGAGAAGGATCAGTTATCAGTTTTCAGTGGTCGGGGGTCAGTCGACCTGACCGGATAACAGAAGAGAATCGCACTTGAGGGGCAGCCTGACGGCTGCCCCTTTACTTTGTCGCACTAATCGGTATTCTGGTTCGTCTGCGCAAAGTTCAGGACGAGGAGACGCAAATGGGAAATGCCAACCGGCGTTTGATGTGGCATGGAATGTTTCTGTTTTTCCTGGGGCTGATCGCCGGATTTGCGGAGCAACACTTCGCCAACATGCGCATGGGACTGGCCGCGCACCTGGAAGGGGTAATGAACGGCATCTTTCTGCTTGCCCTGGGCGCGGCCTGGAACCAGGTGAAACTGCCGGGAGCGATGAAGATCACGGCCTACTGGATGGGTCTTTACGGCACCTACATGAACTGGCTCGTTACGACGCTCGCCGCGGTCTTCGGAACGGGCGCCATGTCTCCGATTACGGCTCCGGGGCATCGAGGGCAGCCCTGGCAAGAGAGCCTGGTCACGGCGGGGTTCATCAGCGTGGGCATCGTGATCACATTATTTGCATTGCTTGTCCTGTGGGGGTTGCGAAGGGACGTGGAGGGGGAGTAGAGGCAGGCCGGGCAGGTGTCGTGCAAAGAACAGGGGTCGGGGCTCAGTCGTCAGTGACCGAGGACCCAATCCTGGCGGCAGGAACCGGGAGTCGTCGGCGAACTAACATCTAAGTAATCTGGTTGACCGGGGCAGCGTAACGCTGCCCATTTACTTTTGGCGGACACAAACAAATTTCGGCCTTGATTCCCACCGGCCGAGTGATTTAAATCACGCATAAACCCGACAATTTCTGTACACTCGGTGTTACAGCGAGCAAGTCAAGCAATGACCGGGCACAAGCTCCCGGGCTGCGCAAGTTGCACAGAGGGGCTTAGGCCAGAACCCCGGCTACCTGCGCGGTCGGTGGAGGTGTATATGCATACAGAGGCTCATCCCCTCGAATCATTTTTTTATCAGGCAGTTCGAAGCAGCTACGAAGGCAAGCTCGGTTTGAATGACCCGGAGATGACGCTTTACGTGGCGCGCATGCTCTGCGAGTTTTCAGAGCCCGAGAACCTGTCGAAGCTGCGCACGTCGGGGTTCTCGCTGGAATCCATTCGAATCATGGTGCAGGATTCCGATCCGGTCCATGGCACCGCGCCGTCGTTTGAGGCGGAGCGCAGGATTCGGAAGTATATCGGTGACTCGACGCTGTTCATCGCCGGCATGTACGTCGACACGGTGGATGCGGAATCGACGAACGAGAATGAGAGCGAACGGGCGACGCTCGACGAGTTGATTCGTATCGGCAAGGAGAGCTATTACGTGGTGAGCCAGTTCGACGTGTTCGAGTATGAGAAAGACGCGGCGCTGTTCGATCGGCTTTCAGAACACTTCGAGCGCTGCGTGCTGGGTCTGTCGCTGATCCGGAAAGATCTGGGAGAGTTCAAAGCGCTGCCTCCTGCGGCCGTCTGATTTCTCGAGCGGGAAAGGTTGCCCGAATCTTTCCCGCCGGATGTTGCCTGGCATCACCCATTCGTGTTTGCACTCATGTGACCCCAGTGCCAGAAAAATGGTGCACCCCTCTTGGCAAACACAACATTTCAAGTACGCTCATTGTCAAAGCAATGTGAATAGGCAGCGGCTGGGCTTCCCGGCTCCTGTCCGCGAAATGAAGATCTTCGCGGCTGCAAGCAGTTCCGGCCATGCCTGTGGGCAGACCGGCTGCGCGTGCGCAGCCAGGAGGTCGAATTGGCGACGCAGGCTCATCCGCTGGAACCGTTCTTTCAGCAGGCAGTGCGCAACAGCTATGAAGGGAAGCTGGGGCTGAACGATCCCGATGTGACAGGCTATGTAGCACATCTGCTTTGCGAATTTTCTGAAGCAAAAAACCTATATAAAATCCGCGACATGAAGGGCCGGCCGATCGAGGAGCTGGAGTCGATGCTCACGGCGTCGGATCCGGTGAACGGGACCGCGCCGTCGTTCGATGCCGAGCGCTCGGTGCGTAAATATATCGGCGACTATGCGCTGTTTGTCGGCGGGATGTATCCGGAAGCAATGGTTTCCGGACACCGCCGGCGCAGCCCGCACCCGAGCCTGCACGAATTGATTCGCGCCGGCAAGGAAAGCTACTTCATCGTGAGCCAGTTCAACCTGTTTGAGTACGAGCTGGAAGCGCCGCTGTTCGCGCGGCTCTCGGACTGGTTCGAGCGCTGCATTCTGGGCCTCACGCTGGTGCGCGAAGAACTCCAGAAACGCAAGTCGCTACCACCGATCGTGAATTAAGGGCGGGACGCGGTCATCAGTTGTCAGTGGTCAGTTATCAGTTGGGCCCGATAGCTGACCACTGTTTGCTGGTTACTGATCCCTGTTTCACTCACTCCGACCAGACGGCGAGCACGTTGCCGGAACCATCGCTGAAGTGGAAGCGGCGGCCGCCGGGGAATTCAAATGTGGCGACAACGATTTCGCCTCCCGCTTCAAGGATGGCGGCTTCAGTGGCTTTCAGATCCTGTGAGTAGAGGACGATGAGGGGAGCCGTGTCAGGATTTTTCTGTGCGGGTACCCCCTTGCGAAAACCGCCGTCGATGCCGGCGCTTTCTTTGTCGAAGCCGACGTAATCTGGTCCCCACTCCTGGAAATTCCAGCTGAAAACTTTCTCATAGAAGCTTTTTGTCTGCGCGATGTCGGTGGTTGTGAATTCGATGTAGTTGATATTGTGGTGCAGTGCCGGTTGGCTCATGCAATTCTCCTTTGCGTTGGGATGCGTGGAGGATTGGAAAGGGCGGCTGCTGCGGTGACAGCGAGGCGCAGACGCACCATTCCCAGGTGCTCTGATACGCCTCCATCCGCAATCCCTCAGAGGCAGGAGAGTGCAGGTAGAGCTCGCTTGGGGCGGGCTGCGAGGTACGCAATGAAGTTAGCAAACCGTCATCAGCACATGCAACGAGTTTTTGAACGAGAGTAGATTGGCGTTGCCATAGATCGTTCGGCGTCGGATAGAATTGTCGAATTTGATCCACGGAGGCCACGGCTGATGCTGTCCACGATGATGGACTATCCCCTGACGATAGGGTCGATGCTGGAATTCGGGCTGAAGGTGCACGCCAAGAGCGAGGTCGCGACCTGGACGGGCGATGGACTGAAATGCGCGACGCTGCGCGAAGTGGGGGCGCGCTCGAAGCGGTTGGCGCACGCACTGGAACGCCTTGGGATCAAACAGGGAGACCGGATCGGGACGCTCTGCTGGAACACGCAGGAGCATCTGGAAGCGTATTTTGCCATCTCGTCGATGGGCGCCGTGGTGCACACATTGAATTTGCGGGTCTTTCCGGAACAGCTGGCGCACATCATCAACCATGGCGGTGACCGGATCATCCTAGTGGATGCGAGCCTTGTGCCGTTGTTGCTGCGCATCCGGGACGAACTGCGAACCTTGGAGCGCGTAATCGTGGTGGGGGACGCGCCGGGATTGCCGAACGAGTTTTTGCGCTACGAAGATCTGCTGGCGGCCGAGGAGCCGGAGTATGCATGGCCGGAGCTGGATGAGCGGGCGGCAGCGGCCATGTGCTACACGACAGGCACGACCGGCGACCCGAAGGGAGTGGTCTACAGCCATCGGTCGGTTTATCTGCATACGCTATCGATTTGCGCACCATGGTGCGTGGGCGTGACTCCGAATGATCGAGCGCTGGTGATCGTGCCGATGTTCCATGCCAATGCCTGGGGATTTCCTTATGCCATTGCGCTGGCCGGGTGCGACCTGCTGATGCCGGGACAGTTTCTGCAACCCGAGCCGCTGTGCAAGATGATCGCAGCGTTCCAGCCTACGCTGGCGTCGGGGATCCCGACGATTCTGAGCGGGATGTTCCATTACGCGAAGGCGAAGGGCACGGACCTCTCGATGTTCCGCGTGCTGTTCAGCGGAGGGGCGGCGCTGCCGCGCAGCCTGGCCGAGGGATTCAGGGATCACTTCGGCGTGAAGGTGATCCAGGGATGGGGTCTGACGGAAACGAGCCCGGTGGCAGCTACGGCGCAGCCGCCGCGGGATTGCCCGGAAGAAGAGGAGATCGAGTGGACGACGAAAACGGGTCGAGTGATTCCGGGCGTTGACCTTCGGATCTGCGATGGCGAGACGGTGCTGCCGTGGGATGGCGAGGCGGTGGGCGAGATCGAAGTGCGGGGGCCATGGATCACGGCTTCGTACTACCAGAATCCGGCGCGGGATCGGTTTCACGATGGATGGCTGCGCACAGGCGACGTGGGAACGGTGGACGAGCGCGGCTACATAAAGATCACGGACCGGTCGAAAGATGTGATCAAGTCGGGCGGAGAGTGGATCTCGTCAATCGATCTGGAAAATGCGATCATCGGCCATCCCGATGTGCTGGAGGCCGCGGTGATCGGTGTTCCCGACGAGAAGTGGGATGAGCGGCCGCTGGCCTGCGTTGTGCCCAGGCCGGGGGCGCAGGTGACGATCGATGCGCTGCGGGCGCACCTGACGCCGCTGGTTTCGAAGTGGTGGATTCCGGAGCGATGGGCGTTCATCGCCGAGGTGCCGAAGACCAGCGTGGGCAAATTCGACAAGAAGGTGCTGCGGACGCGGTATGCGGCGAAGGAGATCGAGGAAGTGGTGGTGCAAACGCCGGTCCAGGCAGGTCGGTGAAGACGCACTTAGAGCAGCTTTGGTCGCCGCGGCGACCAAAGCGCAGGATGTGAAGATCAGAGGATGTAGCGGCTTAAGTCCTGGTCCTTCACGATGGTTGCGACCATCTGTTTGACATAGTCGGGCGTGATGGTGAAGACCTTCTCCGGACCCGACGCCGTCATGCGCTCTGAGTACGGCAAGGGCGTGGTGGATTCATTCTTGATGGCCTCGCTTAACGCAGCGGATTTTTCGTCGTCGGCGGTGCGGCGGACCACGTCGGGCGCCAAGAAGCTGACATCTTCGAGCACGCGCTCCATGATGGTGTGCAGGCGGCGCGCGCCGATGTTCTCAGTGGATTCGTTCACCTTGAACGCAAATTCGGCCATTTCGCGCAACGCCTCGGGCGCGAATTCCAGGCGCACGCCTTCTGTTTCAAGCAGTGCGGTGTACTGCTTGGTGAGCGAGGACTTCGGTTCGGTCAGGATGCGCAGGAAGTCCTCGACGGTGAGCGACTTCAACTCGACGCGGAGCGGAAAGCGGCCCTGCAGTTCCGGAATGAGGTCGCTGGGCTTCGACACGTGGAACGCGCCGGCGGCGATGAAGAGTATGTGATCGGTGCGGACCATGCCGTAGCGGGTGTTCACGGTGGTGCCTTCGACGATGGGCAGGATGTCGCGCTGCACGCCTTCGCGCGAAACGTCCGGGCCGTGGCCGCCTTCGCGGCCGGCGATCTTGTCGATCTCGTCGAGGAAGATGATGCCACTCGATTCGACACGCTCGACAGCGACGCGGTTCACCTGGTCCATGTCGATCAGGCGGCCCTCTTCTTCCTGCACAAGGTAGTCGAAAGCGTCGGCGACTTTCATTTTGCGTTTCTTAGTGCCGCCGCCAAAGATGTTGGGCAGCATGTCTTTCAGGTTCATCTCGATGTCTTCGAGGTTCTGATTCGAGATGATGCCGAACTGCGGGGTACCGCGCTCGCGCACATCGAGCTCGACCATGCGGTCGTCGAGCTTGCCCTCGCGGAACTGCTGGCGGAGTTTTTCGCGGGAGCGCTGGCTGCTGTCGGCGGGCAGAGTGTGGTGGACGTCCTGGCTCTGCGGAGCGGGAGGCGGTGAGGGCAGAAGCAAATCGAGAAGCC
This sequence comes from Occallatibacter sp., assembly GCA_035308825.1. GTDB lineage: Bacteria > Acidobacteriota > Terriglobia > Terriglobales > Acidobacteriaceae > Telmatobacter. The sequence continues at coordinate 15,501 of DATGFX010000048.1, forward strand.
TCTCCTCGGCGTTCATCTCGGCGCGGTCTTCTACCTCCTCGAGGCGCTCTTCGCGGACCATGTCAATGGCGATTTCGACCAGGTCGCGGATCATGGATTCCACATCGCGGCCCACGTAGCCGACCTCGGTGAACTTGGAGGCCTCGACCTTGAGAAATGGCGAGTTGGTGAGCTTGGCGAGGCGGCGCGCAATTTCAGTTTTGCCTACGCCCGTTGGCCCGATCATGATGATGTTCTTCGGCATGATGTCGTCGGCGAGGTCGGGGGGCAGCTTCTGGCGGCGCTGGCGGTTGCGGAGGGCGATGGCGACGGCGCGCTTGGCGGCACGCTGGCCAACCACGTGCTTATCGAGCTCGGCGACAATCTCGCGGGGTGTCAGCTCGTCGAGCGAGAGTTCCTGTTCTTCGGCAGATGCGGGAAGGTAAATAGCCATCGTGTTTCCAATCGTCAGTTCGTTGCGGTCATGGCAAAAGCCGTTCGGTACTCTTTGCGAACGACCAGTTTCAGTCCCGACCAGGTGTCGTCGATCGCGCAGACCTTCACGTCCACGAGCGGCGTCTTAAGGGCTTCGTCACGAATGAGGTTTTCGGTCAGGTCGGTGTTCACGCCGGAAGTCCTTTTGGGCCAGGCCACCCAGATCATGCCGTCGGCCTTGATCGCCTTGATGAGTTCGAGGTAGTCCGCGCGGAATTCGGCGCGTGATTTTGCGAAGAGCAGCGCTACGTCGAGGTCCTTGCTCGGCCTCCCTGTCCTGTATTGTTTCAACTCATCGGGAAGAGCGGCGGGCGCATTGCGCAGGAGTACCCGGTGACCTTCCTTGATACCGAGTTTCTTGAGCAGCGGTGTGCCGGAGTAGCCTGCCATGATTCGTGTGCTGCGCCCGCGCTGGGCACTCAGCTCTTCAGCTCCTCGATGGTGACGTGGTCGTTGGTATAGATGCAGATCTCGCCGGCGATCTTCATTGCTTTTTCAGCGATGTCGCGGGCGCCAAGTTCCGTGTTCTCCAAAAGCGCGCGGGCGGCGGCTGTTGCGTAGCTTCCGCCGGAACCGATGGCGGCGAGGGACTCGTCGGGGTCGATGACATCGCCCGACCCGGAGATCAGAAATGTCTGGCCGGCGTCGGCGACAAGCAGCAGGGCCTCGAGATTGCGCAGCATCTTGTCGGTGCGCCAGTCCTTGGCCAGCTCAACGGCAGCGCGATTGAGATTGCCGGCATACTGTTCGAGCTTCGACTCGAAGCGCGTAAATAGATTGAAGGCGTCGGCGGTGGATCCCGCAAAGCCAGCGAGGATCCGATCCTGATAAAGGCGGCGGATCTTTCGCGCGGAGTGCTTGATGACGTGATCGCCGAGGGTGACTTGCCCGTCGGCTGCCATCACGACTTGCCCGTTGCGGCGGACGCAAATCACGGTGGTGGAACGGATGCGGGATCCGTTTCGAGCCTTTGAATCCCTTTGCAAAGCCAAGCGAAAAACCCTCCAGCCTGCGGCGCCTGAGCACAAAAAGGGCGCAAAGCGCAGTTCTCAGTATAGGACAGCGTGACGGGATGCTCAGGGTCCAGGGAACCTGGCAGAACGGGCGAGTCGGCAGCCAGATGCAACCGGATGAGAGCGGTTTGACGCGGCCGGATGGGCGCAATAGCTTGGAGAAGGTTGGCACTGAAAAAAGGAGACGGAATCGTGAGCAAGGAGCGAGGCGGCCCGAATGCCGCAACCGGCGCGAAGCCGGCCGTGGTGATCATGGCCGCGGGAAAGGGCACGCGGCTCAAGTCGCGCCGTCCCAAGGTGCTGCATGAGATTGGCGGGAAGCCCCTGATCTGCCACGTGATTGCGGCGGCAAGCCAATTTGTGGAGCCGGGCCGTATTTTCGTCGTGGTCGGACACCAGGCTGACCGCGTGCGTGAGGCAGTTTCGGCAGCCGGCGTGCAGTTTGTCGACCAAGCAGAGCAGCGCGGCACGGGGCACGCGATTCAATGTGCGGCTCAATCGATTGCCGGATTCAGCGACGTGCTGGTGTTGTCGGGCGATGTGCCGCTGATTCGCCGGGAGACGATGGATGAGTTGTGGCGGTTTCACAAGGCCGAGGGCGCGGCAATGACCATCCTGTCGGCTGCGCCGGAGAATCCTTTCGGCTACGGTCGCGTCGTGCGCGAGTCTGCCGATTCGGCGGATGTCGAGGCCGTCGTCGAGCAGAGTGACTTGGCGGCGAATCAGGAATCGATCCCGGAGATCAACTCGGGTATCTATGTTTTCGGGACGAAGGCGCTTCTGGAGCAGATCGGCAATCTCAAGCCGGACAATACGCATGGCGAGCTTTACCTGACCGACATGGCCGCCGTATTGCGGAGGGCAGGAGAACGCGTGGTGGCCGTTCAGGCGGATCATGCCGCGGAAGTGCTGGGAGCGAACACCATTGCAGAGTTGGTGGCCCTCGATGCGACCATGCGCGCATCGCACGCGAACCGACTGATGGCAATGGGAGTCACGATCTACAAGCCGGAGAGCTGCGTCATCGATGCCGAAGTGGAAGTGGAAGCGGACACGATTATCGAGCCGTATGTGCAACTGCTGGGACGGACGAAAATTGGCGGCGAATCGAGGATCCGGTCGTACTCGGTAATTGAGAATTGCACCATCGGAAGCGGCGTGCTGGTAAGGCAGGGAAGCGTGCTGGTCGAGAGCACGGTATCGGATCGGGCGACGATTGGTCCTTTTTCGCACCTGCGGCCGGGGAGCGAGATCGGCGAAAACGCGCACGTAGGCAATTTTGTGGAGACCAAGAACGCCCGGCTGGGCAAGGGGACGAAGGCGAACCATCTGACGTACCTGGGCGATGCCGAGATCGGGGCGGGGACCAATATCGGCGCGGGCACCATCACCTGCAACTACGATGGCGTCCACAAGAACCGGACGCAGATTGGCGAAGGAGCCTTTGTGGGGAGCGATTCTACCCTGGTTGCGCCGGTGGTCATTGGCGATGGGGCGTATGTGGGCGCGGGCTCCTGCATCACGCGCGACGTTCCGCCGGGGGCGCTGGCGGTTGGGCGATCGCGGCAGGTAACCAAGGAGGGCTGGGCCACGGCCCGGCGGGCACGGCAGAAAGCCGAACTGGAATCGGCGAAACGTAGCCGCGAATGAAGATTGCCTGGATGGGGCCCGCCGGCTGCGGACGGCGAATCGTCCTGACCGATACAACGTTCGTCCCGTTCTAAATCGATTGCGTGCTGGACAAAACGGTGTTTCTCATTTAAAACTTTGGTACTTGCATTGGCTAAGCTTGCGGGGGTCACCGCCGGGCGTGAGTTTCTGAAGACACGCCACCCCGTTTGCCAATGACAAGGCGGACACGGCTCGAGTTCAATGAGCCGGTCCGGAACGGAATTTTCCCTTTCTTGCGTTGCATGCGAGATACATATCGCGAGATTCATCGGTCAAGGGTTTCACGAGCCGTGATGAAGCGGCCATAATCGGTTGAGAGATCCTTGATTGATATGAAGTTAGTGCGACCGCGCAGGAGAGGAACGGGGTTGGCAGCGAACCTGGCAGATCTGGGTGGTTTGGGTCCGTTCCGGCAGAAAGCCGGGAGTGAAGACCCCCGTGCAGGGGCGCGCACGCACAGATTCGCCCGTATTCTCGTGGTGGATGACGAGGCGCCGGTCCGGTCGATGATCGGAGCCACGCTCGAACGGCAGGGATTCGAAGTTCAGCTTGCCGTGAGCGGCTCGCAAGCCGTTGAGATGCTGACGCAAGGGACCTTCGATCTGATCCTCACCGACATTGTGATGCAAGACGGGAACGGAATCGCGCTGCTGGAGCGGATTCACGCCGAGCAACCCAATCTTCCAGTGGTGATGGTCAGCGCGATTCACGATATCAGCGTCGCGATCGATTCCATGAGGCGCGGTGCATACGACTACCTGCTGAAGCCGTTCGAGCGCGAACACCTCGTGGCCACTGTGCAGCGAGCACTCGACCACCGGCAGGCTCTTCAGGAAAGCCACAACTACCAGCAAAACCTGGAGCAGGTCGTGCGAGCCCGGACGGAGATGCTGCGCCAGGCGATGGAAGACCTGGAGCACTCGTATGACGTGACGCTGGAAGCGCTGGGCGATGCTCTCGATTTGAAGGATTCGGAGACGGAAGGACATTCAAAACGCGTGACCGCATACACGATTGCGCTGGCGCGGGCGATGGAAATCAGCCCGGTCGAGATCAAGGTGATCGCGCGCGGCGCATTTCTGCACGATATCGGGAAGATGGCGATTCCGGATGAGATTCTTCGCAAGCCCGGCAAGCTGACGCCGGAGGAAGAAGACGTGATGCGGGACCATTGCACGCGGGGCTATCACATTCTGCGCAAGATCCCGTTCCTGAGCGAGGCGGCGGCCATCGTCTACACGCACCAGGAGCACTATGACGGCAATGGATACCCCAGCCGTCTGAAAGGCAATGAGATTCCGATCGGCGCGCGGATCTTTGCCATTGCCGATGCGCTGGACGCGATCACGAGCGACCGGCCCTACCGCAAGGCGCGGAGTTTCGATGCCGCGCGTGAGGAGATCCTGCGCTGTTCGGGAACGCAGTTTGACCCGTCGGTGGTGGAAGTCTTCCTGAAGGTTCCCAACGAACTGTGGAATGAGTTGCGCGCCGAGATCAACGGCGAGAACCGGCACTTTTCGACCTTCGATCTCAGACCGGCTGAGATGCCTCCCGGAAGTTGAATTGCATAACTTACAACCGCCCAATTTGATTTTTCCCTGACAACCGAGAATCCGCGCACACGGTCCCTCAAATGGCAGCGGAGTACATCCCGCGGGGAAAGCCGTGTGCAACTCGAATTCTCCGCCGCCGAATCCAGTTGGAGATGAGCGATCGAGTGGAGAGAATTGGATTGATCGATGGCGCAGACGCCTGATACCGAACCTGTGACGGATGCCGGCAGCGGCACCTATGGGGAGATTGTTCGGTCATCTGCCCTGATCGGTGGCTCGTCGGCGCTCAATATGGGGCTGAGCCTCATCCGCACGAAGGTCTTTGCCTTGATTCTCGGGCCGACGGGATTCGGACTGTTCGGGATTTATCGATCGATTGCCAGTCTTGCTGAGTGCCTTGCCAGCCTGGGAATCAATACCAGCGGGGTGCGCCAGATTGCCCATGCTGCGGGCTCCGATGACAGCGAGCAGGTCGGCCGGACAGCAACGGTGATGCGCGCAACCTCAATCGTGCTGGGAATCGTTGGAACCGCCCTGCTCGTTCTGTTTTCCCGGCCGGTATCGCGAATTACGTTTGGCGACAATGCGCATGCAGGGGCGATATCGCTGCTGTCGATCGCCGTTTTCTACGAATTGGTCGCATATGGGTATGGCGCCCTGATCCAGGGAAAGCGGCATGTGGCCGACTTAGCAAGAGTCGCCGTTTGGGGCGCGCTCCTGGGAACGGCTTTGGCTATTCCATTCGTGTATTTTCTGGGCGAGAAGGGGATAGTGCCGTCGATCGTCAGCGTATCCGCGACATCGCTTGCGGTTTCGTGGTGGTACGGCCGCCGGGTGAAGATCGAGAAGCCGTCGATGACGCTTGTGCAGATTCAGCACGAGGCATCGGAGTTGTTGAATCTCGGCATTGTATTCATGGCCACGTACCTGATCACGGCGGGAGTGGCGTATGCGGTGAGAATTTTCCTGCTTCGGGAAAACGGCCTAGCAGCGGCGGGGTTTTACCAATCCGCATGGACCCTCGGAGGTTTTTATGTCGGATTCATCCTCGACGCGATGGGGGCGGATTTTTATCCGCGGCTTACGGGTCACTGCGATGATCACGCAACTTTCAACCGCATGGTCAACGAGCAGACCCAGGTGGGACTGCTGCTGGCCGGGCCCGGTGTGCTCGCCACTCTGTCGATTGCGCCTCTCGTGATCGAGTTGCTCTACAGTTCGAAGTTCGGCGCCTCGGTTGGCGTTTTGCGATGGATCCTTCTTGGGACGATGCTCCAGGTCGTGAATTGGCCGATGGGCTACATGATTATTGCGAAAGGCCGGCAGGCGCTGTATTTCGCGACCGAGTTTGCTTACGGACTCGCATACCTGGGCCTGGCCTGGATTTGTGTGAGAGCGTATGGGCTGAATGGCGCGGGAATCGCCTTTTTCGGCGGCAATCTCGTTCACGGGCTCATCCTGTATCCGGTTGTGCATCGCCTGAGCGGCTTCGGCTGGTCAACTGCGAGCGTGAGGAGAATTGCGCTCTTTTTCACTCTCGTCGCCATGGGATTCTCAAGTTTCTATTTGCTCCCGGCTGCCTGGGCTTACGCCGTGGGCACGGTCGCGGCTTTGTTCACCGCGTGGTATTCCATCCGCGAGTTGATGGCTCTTGTCTCGTGGTCTGGGCTTCCCCGGCCGGTGAGAAAGATTCTGGGCGCGCTACTCCGCAGGAGGCAGGATCAAACCGATACTGCGTGAAAATCGCATGCAGGCATGAATCGACCCTCTCAGGATCGCTCGCGAGGGGTTTTCATGCGGCCGGTTATGGAGCGGGAGAACGGCAGCCACGAGGTGAGTGAGCGCCGGATCAGAGCCTTCCATGTGGCGAAGTCTCGAACCCTCTGCTTCACCAAGTAACCCATCAGCCATTGGAAGTAGTAGCGCCTTTCGATCTCATAGGAACCGTCGCTCTCGACCCTACTCGACATGGAAAGGGCGTGTTGGCGATACCGGCTTTGGCAGTTTCTGCTGACGAACACCGGGTAAGCCAGATAAATCTTGGCCAGGAAGGCCATATCTTCAAACAGCTGGCGGGTTTGGGGATTGAACGTCTCCTCAAAACCTCCAACTCCCTCATAGGCGCCGCGACGGAGCACAAGGCTGCATGGACAGGGAGAACCGAGGGGTCCCAGCGGATAGCAACGATAGAGCAATTGCGGTGGATCATAGAGTTGATTGCCGGGCGCAATGGGCGGGATCTCATTGCGTTTTAGCTCTGCGGGGTTGTTCTCCCAGTCGTACCAATACTCGCTCGGGCTGCAGGCAAGTCCCGCTTCGGGATGAGCGGTCAAGATGGCGACATGCTCTTCCAGCATGTG
>DATGFX010000049.1:0-1520 GCA_035308825.1 Occallatibacter sp.
CGCACATGATGTCGATGGTATGGTCGCTCGTTGTGCGGATGGCGCAAAGGGGAGATACGCCCCCTATGGTCGCGAGAGTGTCATGCCGATTCGCGGCGGCATCGACGTAATCTGGAGGGCGTTTCCGCGGGCCGTCCCGAATTTTAGAGTCAAAGTAATTGAGACGATCGTCGGTGACGGAAACAGCATCGTGGTTCAAGCCGAGATGAGCGGGCCTATACCCGCTGAAGTCCCGGCCATTGCAAAGAAGGGTCAAGACGTACACATTCCTCACTGCTACATTCTGCGGTTCGACGCGAACGGCAAAATTACGCGCCTTGACGCCTATTGGGACAACACCGTTCTGAACAGCATCCAGGCGAGCGCCGTGTGATGGAGCGACCTAGCTGCCATGAAAGTGTTGATTCTCGGAGCAACTGGGTTGGTGGGGCAGAGCACCTTGGTGCAAGCCGTCACACATGCGGCGATCACTCAGGTCATCGCTCCAACCAGGAAGCCCCTGCCACCTAGCAGCATGCTGGCAAATCCAGTGGCGGAGCGGCTGGAACTCCTCTTGCCGGAAGTTCTCACTTGGGGAGTCGACGCGGTGATCTGCGCGCTGGGCACAACGAGTGGTAAGGCGGGGTCTAAAGAAGCATTCCGCCAAGTGGACTATGTCTTGCCGCTAGCGTTTGCGAAGCTCGCTCATCAACAAGGAGCAGAAACGTTCGCCCTTGTCTCGGCGATTGGTGCCGACGCCAATTCCTCATTCTTCTATCCGAAGACCAAGGGCGAGGTCGAGAGGGACATGAAGCTCGTTGGCTTCAAATCGCTGACGATCCTCCGGCCCAGCATCATCGGCGGAAAGCGCGACGAGTCGCGTTTTGCAGAAGGACTTGCGCTGACGCTGTCCCGAATACTGGCGCCAGTTCTTCCGAAAAAGTTCCATGTCAATCCCGCAGCGAAGATCGCCGGCGTTCTTCTCGACAGCGTCATTGCTGCGGTCCCGGGTTGTCATTATCGCTACGCCGAAAGTTTGACCTAGTTCCTTGGAGGAATGTGCACGAGATAGCGTTCGACGCTGACGGATACAACGTAAGCCGCAACAGTCACACAACGGAAGGAAGGAATAGCCATGGCTAATGCAAGCAACACGACCGCACCGACACAATTCATCCAGACGAAGCTCGAAAAATATGCCTATCGCCGCTTTGGGAAAGGACGGGGGCTGCCGCTGTTGTGTCTTCAACACTTCACCGGGACCCTGGACAATTGGGACCCGGCCGTAACCGATCCGCTCGCCCTAGGACGCGAGGTAATTCTATTTGAGAGTGCGGGTCTGGGCCGCTCAACTGGCCAGGTCCCCGAAAACATGGCAGGGATGGCGGCACACGCCCTCGCATTCGTCGATGCACTTGGCCTAAAGCGCCTGGATATCCTCGGCTACTCCCTCGGTGGAATGGTGGCGCAGCAGGTGGCGCTGGAACGTCCCTCGCTCGTCCACAAAATGCTGCTTGTCGCCACCGCTCCGGAGGGAGGCG
>DATGFX010000050.1:0-65321 GCA_035308825.1 Occallatibacter sp.
AGACACCACTCCATCTGCAGCGTGTTCTGCTCGTACATCAACGGCATCTGGTCCACGCGCCCATGGCAGGTGGAGCAGCCGATTCCCTTGTTCACGTGAATGGAGTGATTGAAGAAGACGTAGTCAGGAAGGTCGTGCACCTTGGTCCAGACCAGTGACTGGCCTGTGGCCCAGCTGGCGCGCACCGGCTCGAGCAGTTGCGCGTTGGTCCAGATCTGCGCATGGCAGTTCATGCAGGTCTTCGTGGGCGGGATCCCCGCGTAACTCGATTTCTCGACCGTGACGTGGCAGTACTGGCACTGCAGCCCGAGTCCCTGAACGTGATGCTTGTGGCTGAAGGGCACCGGCTGATCCGGCCTTTGACCCTGGCGGGTCACCCATGGAGAACGCTGCAGTTGATCGAGCGTAACCCCCAGGGCAATGGTGAGCAGCCCCGTAAGAACCAAGCTCGCTCGTGCCAAAGCATTGGAGCTGCGTTCGAATATTTGCGCCATGAATGCTTTCCTGCTTCGATTTCCTGTTGTTTGCGCGCTGCAGACTGACCGATGTATTCGCGGTCACAGACGTAGCGGTTCTTTTCAGTTTGAATTCAAAGGGAAGCTGTGTATCGGAATTTTCCCGAAAGTTCAATATAGCAGCCCGCAGCGGCTTGCAAGCGTGTCTGCGCTTTCAAAAGTTAAAAAATGTTTACTGTGTAAAAACTCTGTTTTCAGCAGGTAAGACGGCGCTTGTGATGAATCGCGTTTGAGAGAACAAGGTCCTGTTCTCTCGGCGCTGCGCGTCCCAGAGATTGAAATATTGCATTCACGATACCACGCGAAATCCGAGATACGCCATCGCGCCTTCCCTCGGTTTCCCGCGTGGTCCGCGTTTTCTGCCTGCCATGGCTCCTCGCATCGCGTGTGGAGCTTCAACAACCCGAACGAGCCAGCCATTTCGTTCTTTGCCGGCGAATCGAGAGTCGGCCAGCAAACTGTATCGCGCAAATGTGCATCGGCTGAAATACACGGCAAGTCATGCATGAATCCGGATGGGTATAGGTCCGCGGAAGATCGTTTTATATGATGGGTTCGACAATGCGATGCGCGTCCAAATTGATTTTCGCCGCGATATGCCTCGCGAGTGTGCCGGTCAGCGGGTTCGCTGTCGCGCCCGCGGACCGTTTCGTCCATCCGAAAAATTTCCAGGAGACGGGCTTCCTGAATCGCACCGTCGAAGTTGAAAAGGTCGCATACCACTTCCAGGTCTACCTGCCTGAAGACTGGCGGCGCGACGATCACAGGCGCTGGCCCATCATCCTGTTTTTGCATGGACGCGGCGAACGCGGCTCGGAGGGCATGTGGCAAACCCAGATCGGCCTTCCGGCGCAGGTGCGCGATCATCCCGAGCGCTGGCCGTTTCTCATCGTGATGCCGCAGTGCCCGCAGGGCCACTACTGGACCGATCCTGACATGATGGCCATGGCCATGGCCGCCCTCGACCAGGAGACAGCCGAATTCCACGCCGATCCGGAGCGCACCTACCTGGCTGCCCTTTCTCTGGGCGGGTATGGCGCATGGGAGCTTGCCCGCGCCTACCCTTCGCGATGGGCAGCAGTGGCCATTGCGGCCGGCGGAATTTTCTGGAGCTACGCGCCGCAGCGCTGGAGCCAGGCCAACACGCTGCCTGCTGAATACGCCCGTGTCCTGGTGCGCACGCCCTTCTGGCTTTTTCACGGAAGCGATGACAACGTGGTCGCGCCGCGCGAAAGCGAGCTGATGTATCAGGCGATCAAGGCTTCCGGCGGTCACGTCCGTTTGTGGATTTACCAGGGACTCCGGCACGATTGCTGGACGCGCGCATTCAATGAGCCGGAATTGCCGAAGTGGCTCCTCGCGCACCGCCTCGACCACCCCGAGACTGCTCCCGAGGCGGAGCGCATCGTCGTTCCCCTGCATCCAGTGCCCATCAAGCTCACTGAGGCTCAGATGGACGCTCTCGCGGGCGAGTACGACGACTCGCACGGCCAGCTTGCCATTACCGTCTTCAGGCAGGGCGACCAGCTCTATCAGAAGGACCTGCACGGTTCGATCGCCGAACTAGGTGCGGAGTCGCAATCTGCCCTGTTCTATCCCTACGGAAGCACGTTCAGCCGGCTTTTTGTCGACCGCGATGCCCAGGGCCACATCACCGCCCTCGTCTTCCACGACGACCGGCACGAGGAACATTGGGAACGAACCCGGTCCCTTCCGCGTACTCATTCACAGCAGGAGTAATGCGGCGCTGCGCCGGCCGGCAACCAGCCGGTGGCGGCGCAGAGGCAAGAACCAGGTGTAAGGTAAGACAACCTGGGAGGAGGTCAACATGTTTTGCAGCGGCTGTGGTCAGGCATTGGTCCCGGGGCAGACCATCTGCCCGCAGTGCGGACGCCCCTTGGCGCCGCCGGTTCCTCCGGTTCCCAATCTCGATTTTCAGTTGAACAACTATGCCGGCCGAGTCCGGGCGCTCAGCATTGTGTGGTTCGTCTATGGAGCGCTTTCGCTGGTATTGGGCATTGCAGGTCTGGCGTTTGCCGGCAGCATGTTCCATGGCGGTTTTCCCTTTATGCACGGTCCGTGGGGGAACGCCCCGATGGATCCAGGTTGGTTCTTCCCGGCGATCATGCGGTTTGGCTGGGCCGTCGTGGTGGTGCGGTCTGCGCTGGCACTGCTTGCGGGTTGGGGACTGATGGAGCGCGCGCAGTGGGGCCGGATTGTGGCCGTCGCTGCTGCGATCCTGAGCCTGATCCGGATTCCGATCGGCACCGCTCTCGGTATCTGGACGCTGGTCACGCTGCTGGGCTATCGCAACAACGTGCTTTACGACCGGCTGTAGAGCGCGGCTTGGAGCGTCATTCGTCACATAGCCGCGGTTGACTCTGCCCTACAATAGAACCATGAGCTTTCCTCAGATGCGCATGCGGCGTCTGCGCCGGAATGAGTCGCTGCGCGCGCTGGTACGCGAGACCTCAGTCGATCCCGGTGACCTGATCTATCCGCTGTTCATCTGTCCCGGCAAGGGCGTTCGCAACCCGGTCAGTTCCATGCCCGGCGTCTTCAATCTCTCGGTCGACCAGGCTGTTGTTGAAGCGGAGGAAGCGGCTCGACTGGGTATTGGCGGGCTGCTGCTGTTCGGTCTTCCTGACGCGAAGGATGAGCAGGCCACCGGTGCGTGGAGCGATGACGGAATCGTGCAGCAGGCTTTGCACGCTCTCAGGAAATCCGCCGCGGCCGAAAAGCTGGTGCTCATGGCTGATGTCTGCCTCTGCGAATACACGAGTCATGGACACTGCGGTGTGGTTGTCAAAACGGGCGACAGTTTTGAAGTCGACAACGATCCGTCTGTCGAACTTCTCGCACGAACTGCCGTCAGCCTAGCCCGCGCCGGTGCCGATGTGGTCGGCCCGAGCGACATGATGGATGGTCGCGTCTCCGCCATTCGCAAGGCGCTCGATGAAAGCCGGCTTGCGCAGACACCGATCATGAGCTACGCCTCAAAGTTCGCGTCGGCGTTTTATGGGCCATTCCGCGAAGCCGCCGATTCGGCCCCGCAGTTTGGCGACCGCCGTAGCTACCAGATGGATGGAGCGAACCTGCGCGAGGCCATGCGCGAAATCGAACTCGATCTCGAAGAGGGCGCCGACATGATCCTGATGAAGCCCGCCTTGCCCTACCTCGACGTGGTGCTCTCTGCGCGCGAGAGATTCGGCGTGCCGATTGGCGCGTACCAGGTTTCAGGCGAGTACTCGATGTTGCACGCAGCATTCGAGAGGGGCTGGCTCGACCGCGATCGCACAATCCTCGAGACGCTCGTCAGCCTTCGCCGCGCCGGCGCCGACTTCATCGTGACCTACTTCGCCAAGGACGCCGCAAGGCTGCTGGCGTAGTTTCTTCGGGATCAGCTACACCTCTCTCTGCTGGAACAAGGGCTCGACATTGCAGGAACTTTGCGTGCCGAGCTCTTCAATCTCTGTTGACATTCGGTAGCATGGTAGGAACGTTGCACGGAGCCGGCGGATATGACGAACCTTGCAGTCATCAGTATCCTGTTCGCCGTTGCGGCCGTCTTCGGCTGGATCAGCGCGCGCTGGCTCAAGCTTCCGATCACCATCGGAACCATGCTGCTGACGGTTCTGACTTCGATGGCCTTGATGGGAACGGGCATTTACGCGCCGGGCATCCACTCATGGGCAGCCGCTCTCTCACTTCAAATTGACCTGCGCGGCGTGATTCTGCATGGAATGCTGCCCCTGTTGCTCTTTGCGGGTTCGTTTCTGCTCGACCTGGAAGAACTTCGAAAGGAAAAAATCGCCGTCACTCTGCTCGCGGTGATTGGAACCGTGACATCGTTCTTCCTTGTCGCCGAATTGATGGGCGTCCTCGGCGGTTGGCGGGCGCCCTGGATCGAATATCTTCTGTTTGGGGCACTGATTTCGCCCACGGATCCCGTCGCGGTTCTGGAGATGCTGCGACGCACGCGCGCCTCAAAAACTACTCGAGCGCAGCTAGCCGGCGAATCCCTCTTCAACGATGGGGTTGGCGCGGTCATCTTTATCACTCTGCTTGAAGCAGCGCAGGGAACACAGCCCACGGTCTGGAGCATCTCGGAAACACTCGCGCTCAAGGCCGGCGGAGGCCTGCTGATTGGAATAGCGGGCGCCGCTTTCGCTTCGCACCTGATGCGCCGGCTCACCTCCTATCAGGTCGACATCCTGATTACGATCGCTCTCGCCTTCGGGGGCTACGCGATCGCTGAGGTCCTTCACATCTCCGCCCCTCTTGAAGCCGTTGCTGCCGGCATCGCGCTGCGCTACTTCAACCGCGATCAGCCCACCGAAATCGTGGCGCATAACAGTGTGCACGGCTTCTGGAGTGTGATCGACGAGGTGCAGAACTCGATTCTCTTCGTGCTGCTCGGCATGGCGATCATGACCGTCACTCTGGATAAGACTTCGGTCCGCGAGGGAACCTCGGCCATCCTGGTTGTGAATGCGGTCCGGCTCGTTGCCGTGGCGGCGCTGCTCGGCCTGCTCCGCCTGTTGCAACCAACGCGCCGAAGTTCAACGCTGGTCCTCGTGTGGGGCGGCCTGCGCGGCGGCCTCTCCATTGCACTCGCACTCTCAGTTCCTGAGGAGTTGGGACGCGGCTGGATTGTCGCAGCGACATACGTCGTCGTCGTCTTCTCCATCGTGGTGCAAGGCGGTTCGTTGAATTGGCTCCTGGGCTGGCTCTCTCGCACGCGGCCGGCGGCCTGATTGCGCCGGCGCACAATCCACTTTGCGTTCAAGACGGGGTGTGGTTTGCTAGAGGAACCCGCCTATGCTCAATCTGCTCGAACGCTATTTTGAATTCACTCGTCTGGGGACCAATTGGCGCACGGAGATCCTCGCCGGGGTCACGACCTTCCTGACCATGGCGTATATCGTGCTGGTCAATCCCGCAATTCTTTCGGCCGCCGGGGTTCCACTCGCAGCGGTTACCGCGGCGACCTGCCTCTCTGCGGCGTTCGGCTCGATTCTGATGGGCATCGTCGCGCGGTATCCAATCGCGCTGGCGCCCGGCATGGGCCTGAACGCCTACTTCACCTACACGGTCTGCATCAAGATGCACGTGCCCTGGCAGACGGCACTGGGAGCGGTATTCATCTCCGGCATTCTTTTCCTCGCCATCACCGTGCTCGGCATTCGCCAGATGATCCTCCGCTCGATCCCGCACGAACTCTACGCCGCCGTCGCCAGCGGAATCGGCCTCTTCATCGCGTTCATCGGGTTTCGCAACGCCGGCCTCGTGATCGGAGATCCGGCAACTCTCGTTGGCATGGGAAGCGTACGCAACCCCACGGCATCGCTCGCGCTCTTCGGTCTCGTGCTGATGGTGGTGCTTGAAATCCGCAAAGTGCGCGGCTCGATTCTCATCGGCGTTCTCGCCACGACGGGACTGGCGTGGGCTCTGGGTCAGGTTCACTGGACGCCTTCTTCCGGAGGCTTGCAGGCACTCGGGGCAACGGCCCTGCAACTCAACATCCGGGGAGCCATGGGCAAGGGCCTGCTCGAAATCATCTTCGTTTTCTTCTTCGTCGACCTCTTCGATAATCTCGGCACCCTCGTCGCCGTCACCAAGCGCGCGGGGCTCATCGAGAAGGACCACTCCATTCCCCGCCTCGACCGCATTCTCCTTACGGATGCCACTGCAACGGTTTTTGGATCGCTGACCGGCACATCGACCGTAACCAGCTACGTCGAGTCCACTGCGGGCGTCGCCGCGGGGGGCCGCTCCGGCGTAACCGCTATCGTCACCGGCGTGTTGTTCCTTTGCACCGTGGTGGCCGCGCCGTATGTCGGAGTCGTGCCCCAGGCCGCGACCGCACCCGCATTGATCCTCGTCGGCTGCATGATGCTGGCAACGATTGTCGAAATTCGCTGGCACGATCCGCTGGTGGCGATTCCTGCATTTCTCACGCTGATTCTTATCCCGCTCACGTACTCGATCGCCAACGGTCTCGGCTTCGGCGTCATTGCCTGGGCCGTGCTGCATCTTGCCGCCGGGCGCGGCCGCAAGCAGGACTGGCTTCTTTACACGCTGGGCGCGCTGTTCTTGATCCGGTTCATTTATCTGGGGTCGAATTGAGCCCGGCGTGTCGTCGTTAGAATCGAGAGGATGCCTCTGCGCGTTTGCTTTCGCCTTGCTGCTGTCGCCTCGATCCTATCTTCTTCTTTGTTTGCCCACGGCGCCGATTCCTACCGCATCGTCCACACCTACCCGCACGACGTCAACGCATTCACGCAGGGCCTGGTCTACGTGGATGGGCATCTCTACGAGAGCACCGGAATCAAAGGCAAGTCGTCGCTGCGCGAAGAGGACCTGGAGAGCGGCCGCATCCTGCATCTTCAGGATGTGCCTGCAAAGTACTTTGCCGAAGGGCTGACGAATTGGGGCAGCATGCTGGTGCAGCTCACGTGGCAGTCGCAAGTGGCGCTGGTTTACGATCGCACGACGTTTCGCTTCCTGCGCAGCTTCCACTACGACGGCGAGGGCTGGGGCCTGACCCAGGATGGCAAGAACCTGATTCTGAGCGACGGCACAGCGACGCTGAAGTTCTTCGATCCGGGGACGTTTCGCGAGGTGCGCCGCATCGTCGTCCGCGACCACGGCGCGCCGGTCTCGCAACTCAATGAGCTCGAGTTCATCCGCGGCCAGATTTATGCCAACGTCTGGCACTCGGATCGGATTGCCCGCATCTCGCCCGCCAATGGCAACGTGCTGGGCTGGATCGATCTCAATGGCCTTCTACCGGCATCCCAGCGCTCCGATCGCGAGGCGGTGCTGAACGGTGTCGCCTACGACGAGGCGCGCGACCGGCTCTTTGTGACCGGAAAACTCTGGCCGAAGATTTTCGAGATCAAAGTCGTGCCGGAAAAGGCGCGCATGGTGCCGGTCCGAAAGGCTCGGTAGCGTAGCGCCCGCGCCGACGCCGCGGCAAGCGTCACAGTCCGCGTTTTCGCGTTCGCATATACTCGTCCGCAAGGCTCGACAATGGATCTCTTTTCCGTTCCCACGGTGCTGCAGAATGCCGCCATCCTCACCGTCATCCTGGCGCTTGGGGGCTACCTCATCACCTCGTTGAGCGCCCGCATGCTGGCGCGGCGACAGGACAAGCTAAGTCTCGTCAACAAGCGTCTCAACGAGTTTTACGGACCGCTTTACGTCGCATCCGAGGCCGGTAACATCGCCTACCGTGCCCTGCTCAGGAAGCAGGGCAAGACACAGTGCCATCCCATCCGGGACGAAGACATGAAGGAGTGGATGCTATGGATGACCACGATTTTCATGCCCCTCAATGACATTCGCGAGCGGGTGATCATCGAGAAAGCCCACCTGATCGTTGAAGAACAGATGCCGCAGTGCCTGCTCGATTTCGTGACGCATGTCGTGGGATACAAGGCTGTGCTCGCGAAATGGGGCGAAGGCGAGTACACGGAGCGCCGCTCCATGATTGGCTGGCCCCCGGAGTTCGATGTCTACGTCAAGAATTCCTATGCCGCGCTCAAAGCCGAACAGACGCGGCTGATGCATAGCGCCCTGTGGCGCGTTTGGAGACGAATCGCGGGCAGGAAGAAATAAGGGTTCCAGATGCGAAGAGCGAGCGCCTCCGCAGCCTCAGGCCGGCGTCTTCAACCCCAAGTTTTCCCACAAGCGCAGCGTCGGCTCAGCCTGGTTGATGGTGTAGAAGTGCAGCCCTGGCGCGCCGTTCTTCAAAAGCGTCTCGCACAGGCGCGTCATAACGCCCAGCCCGAAATCAAGCAGCGCGGGCTTGTCTTCTTGCAATTCTTCAAGGCGCAGCCGGATCCAGCGCGGCAGATCGGCTCCGCACCCGGTGCAGAAGCGCATGATATTGGCATAGCCGGTGATGGGCATGATGCCGGGCACGATGGGGATCTTGATGCCCGCTTTTCCGCATCGCTCCATGAACTCAAAGTACGAATCCGGGTTGTAGAACAGCTGCGTCAAGGCACCGTCCGCACCGGCTTCCACCTTGCGGCAGAAATGTTCGAAGTCCGCCCCAGGATTCTTTGCCTGCGGATGCATTTCGGGATACGCGGCCACCTCGATGTGGAACGCATCGCCGTGGATTTCGCGAATGAAGCTGACCAGTTCGTTGGCGTAGTGAAATTCGCCCGGAGCTGCGGCGCTCATCGCGGTCGCCGGCAGATCGCCGCGCAACGCTACAATGCGCTTCACGCCGGCTTTGCGATAGCGATCGAGATGCGCAGCCACCGCGGCGCGTGTTGAGCCCACGCAGGTGAGATGCGGAGCCACCTCGATACCGGAGTGCTCCGCGACCGTCAGCAGTGTTTCGTAGGTACCTTCCTGGTCGGAGCCGCCCGCGCCGTGGGTTACCGAGAAGAAGTCCGGCCCCATGGCGGCGAGCTGCGCAATCACATTCCGCAGCTTGACCATCGCCTCCGGCGTGCGCGGGGGGAAGAGCTCGAACGAGAATGAAAGACGCGAACCCATGGTGAGTGAATAGAGATCAGTTGTCAGTGATCGGCGCCCGCTTGCGCTTCCTGCCAGCCGACCGCCGATCATCGACAATCAATGACTAGTACCTATAAAACTCCGCCTTGTACGGGCCCTCGACCGGCACACCGATGTAGTCGGCCTGCTTCTGCGAGAGCTTCGTCAGCTTCACGCCGATCTTTTCGAGGTGCAGCCGCGCCACTTCCTCGTCCAGCTGCTTCGGCAGCGTGTACACATCCACCTTGTAGGTGTCCTTGTTGCGCCAGAGATCGATCTGCGCCAGCGTCTGGTTGGCGAAGCTGTTCGACATCACGAAGCTCGGATGGCCCGTTGCGCAGCCCAGGTTTACCAGGCGGCCCTCGGCCAGCACGAAGATCTCATGGCCGTCGGCAAACTTGTACTTGTCCACCTGCGGCTTGATGTTGGTCTTCGATACGGTCTTGTCGCCGTTGAGTCGGTCCATCTGGATTTCGTTGTCGAAATGCCCGATGTTGCAGACAATCGCCTGGTCCTTCATCTTGTGCATGTGTTCGAGGGTGATGATGTCGGTGTTGCCGGTGCAGGTGACATAGATGTCGCCGCGGCCCAGCGTGTCCTCAAGCGTCGTCACTTCGAAGCCTTCCATCGCCGCCTGCAGCGCGTTGATGGGGTCGATTTCCGTAACCACCACACGCGCACCCATGCCCCGCAGCGAGTGCGAGCAGCCCTTGCCCACGTCGCCATAGCCGCAGATCACGGCCACCTTGCCGGCCACCATCACGTCGGTCGCGCGCTTGATGCCATCAGCCAAGGACTCGCGGCAGCCATACAGGTTGTCGAACTTCGATTTCGTCACGGAGTCGTTGACGTTGATGGCAGGAACCAGGAGCTTGCCAACTTCCTTCATCTTGTAGAGCCGGTGCACGCCCGTGGTCGTCTCCTCGCTCACGCCGCGCCACTCCTTCACCACCTTGTGCCAGTGCTGTGGATCTTCGGCATGCACGCGCTTCAGCAGGTCCTTGATGACCTGCTCTTCGTGGTTGCCGCTCGGCGAGTCAACCCACTTGTCGCCTTCCTCGAGCTCGTAGCCTTTGTGGATCAGCAGCGTCACGTCGCCGCCGTCGTCGACCACCAGCTGCGGTCCCTTGCCGCCTTTGTGCGTCAGCGCGGCATACGTGCACTCCCAGTAGTCTTCGAGGGATTCACCCTTCCACGCGAAAACGGGCACGCCGCTCGCTGCAATCGCCGCGGCCGCGTGATCCTGCGTCGAGAAGATGTTGCAGGAAGCCCACCGCACTTCGGCGCCGAGACTCGTCAGCGTCTCGATCAGAACCGCGGTCTGGATGGTCATGTGCAGCGAGCCGGTTACGCGCACGCCCTTGAGCGGCTTCTCGGCCGCGTACTTGTTCCGGATCGCCATCAGGCCCGGCATTTCATGCTCGGCAATCGCAATTTCCTTGCGGCCCCAGTCAGCCAGCGACAAATCGGCGACTTTGTATTCGGCAGCGGTGATTTCAAGTGTGGTAGCCATCCGGGTTCTCCTTATATCGTCCTATCGTGATATATTGATATGTATCAGATTCTCGCTATGGCGTCAATTGTGAAAATCCTCAGGGTGGTGGCCGATCCCAATCGGCTCCGGATCCTGCTGCTGCTGGCAGCCGAAGAGCTGTCTGTGGCCGAACTGCAGGAGATCCTGGTGATGGGCCAGAGCACCATCTCGACCCACCTCTCCCAGCTCAAGAATGCCGGGCTGGTCGAGGACCGGCGCACCGGGAAAAGCAATCTTTACCGGCTCGGGGAGGCATCTCATTCCGTCTCCCGCACTTTGAAGGGGCACGACTTCAGTCGTGCCATCAGCGCTCGAAAAGAAAATGGGGCTTCAGCCCCTGAGGAAACCGCGGGCCATGGTTTCATGGTGGACCTGCTTGAACGCGCCCGCACCGAGATTCCCGAGGCCGGATCTGACCAGGCCACCATGCGCCGGGTTCTGCGCAAGCGCCAGGACAAGACGCGGACTTTCTTCGACTCCGTGGCCGGACGCCTGGGTAAGGACTACGTCCCCGGAAAAAGCTGGAAAAGCCTGGCTGAAGCACTTCTATATTTGATGCCTCCGCTTGTGGTGGCCGACCTTGGCACGGGTGAAGGCAGCTCTGCCCTGCTCCTGGCGCGGGGCGCATCGAAGGTCATCGCGGTGGATTCGTCGGCGCGCATGCTGGAAGTAGGCCGCGAGCACGCGCAACGCGCAGGAATGTCGAATATCGAGTTCCGGATGGGCGACATGGAGGAGTTGCCGATCGGCAATGCCGAAGTGGATCTCGTTTTCTTCTCGCAGTCGCTGCACCATGCGGCGCACCCGGAGCGGGCGTTGCGCGAAGCGGCGCGCATCCTTCGCCCCGAAGGCCGCGTCGTAGTTCTCGACCTCTCGAAACACCGGTTTGAAGAAGCGCGCGAACTCTATGCCGACGAGTGGCTCGGCTTCAGCGAGGCCGAGATGGAAGAACTGCTCGCCAATGCCGGTTTCGCGAAGGCCCACGCTTCGATCGTGGACAAGGAACCCGAAGGGCCGCAGTTCCAGACGCTGCTGGCGGTGGCATACAAAGCAACCTAGCTTCCCTTCTGCCCGCAGCGATCGGAGTGCATCACGCGGCGGGCGTCAGCCCGTGGCGCCGCATCACCTCGCCGATCGAGGCCAGATTCGGTGGACCGCCGGCAGAGGCCCGCATCACCTCCGCGATCTCACGAAAATAGGCCGGCCCGAGAATGCCCGGCGTGATGACGGCAAGCGAGCGTGCGCTCTCCTGACCAAAATTGTCGAAGCGGTGCACCGCGCCTCGCGGAATCGAGAGCACGTCGCCCGGGCGAATCTCGGTGCGCTGTCCCTCGACCGTGAAAGTCATCACGCCCTCGAGCCCATAGATTGTCTCTTCGTAGGCATCGTGCGAGTGCGCAGCCGGCAATTTGCCACCTGCTGCCACCTCGAACTCGAACATTGCGAGAGCGCCCGCCGTGTCTTTCCCTTCGAGCAGGAACCTGATTTTGAGCGAACCAATCCTGATCTCTTCGGGCATCTGTTCTCTCCTTTTTGCTGCTTCATCACTGTACCCGTCCGCTCTGGCAGTGCGCCTTTCCGCGCAAAAATTGCACACTCCAGGTACTTTCTTCCTGCAACTTTGGTCATGCCTTAAAACCGAAGCTATTTATCCTCATCGACTTATGGATTTCCGCGCCTGGAACGGCGCATGCATCCAACAAGGCAGGATTTGTGTATCTGGAGGACTCCATGGAAAGTGAGCAATCGCACACGCTTGTCTCGAAGCGAGTGGCCCCCTGGATTGCCGCCGTCGTCATCGGCGGAGCAGGCGTTGGTTATGCCGTGCATGAACATAACAGCGCGCAGACCCTGGCGACGCAGAACCAGCAGGTTTCTGCCCAGTTGAACGCGACCGAGCACCAGCTCGATGCTCTGGCGGCGAAGGTAAATGCCATGACCACGCCGCCGCCCGCGGCGCCTGCTCCCGAAGCCAAGCCGTCGGCCGCTGTCCCCTCGCACGCAACCAGCCGCCACGTATCGGCGAGACGGCGCGCGAGTGCGCAGGATGCACGCTTCAAGAAAATGCAATCGCAGCTCGACGCGCAGGGCAAGGCGATCGATGACACGCGCAACGATTTGACCAGCGCCCGCACAGAGCTCTCCGGCTCGATCGCGCGCACCCACGACGAGCTCGTCGTGCTCGAGAAGAAAGGCGAACGCAACTACATCGAGTTTGATCTTTCGAAATCGAAGGAGTTCAAACGCGAAGGGCCCATCAGCATCAGCCTGAGAAAAGCCAATGAGAAACACCAGTACGCCGACCTCATGCTGATTGTGGAGGATCGCGACCTGTCGCAGAAGCACGTGAATCTGTATCAGCCGGCGATGTTCTACCAGCCTGACAGCCCGCAGCCCGTTGAGATCGTCATCAACCAGATCTCGAAGAACCACATCCACGGCTACATCAGCGCTCCGAAGTACCGCCAATCGGAGCTGGCCGTTGTATCGAATAGTGCATCGGGCCAGGATCAGTCTGCCAATCCAACCGCACAGGCGCCCGCCCGGCAGAAGCTTCCCGTTCCGAGCCCCGACCAGCCGTAAGCCATCCCATCCGAACCAGGTCCTCGCCGCCGGGGACCTGGAACACTCGCCTCTCCCATCCGAACTGCGTGTCGTAGCATCGGATACGGAGAGGCCCACGCATGCCCGCACCGACCCAGGTTGAACAGCCAGCCAAAGCTGCACGCCTCACGCGAGCCCGCCGGATTGCCCTTCTCAAGGCCCTCTCTGATCCCCGCCGGTTCGAACTGCTTGAGCGCATTGCCCGGGCCAACTGCCCGCTGGGCTGCTCGCAGGCGCAGGCCGCGCTGAAAATCGCGCCCGCCACGCTGTCGCACCACATCAAGGAACTCGAGTCAGCGGGTCTCATCGAAGTTGAGCGCGTAGGCAAGTTCCACAATCTGAAGCTGCGTCCCGGCGTGCTCGAGGGGCTAGGCGAGAGCCTGAAAGCGCTGGATAAAACGTCCTGCGACTCACGCTGACTCCTCCCAAAAATGATTTTTCACCATTGGATCTGAATCCTTTTCGAGGCCTGCTCCATCAATTCGACAGTTATCGAAATGTCGAAAGGACGGCATCTCGGACGAAGGAGCAGCAATATGAAAAATCTTCAGGAAAAAGTGGCGTTGGTGACAGGAGCGTCGAAGGGTATCGGCGCAAGCATCGCCCGCGAACTGGCAGCCCGCGGCGCCGCCGTCGCGGTCAATTACTCCGGCAGTAAAGCGGCGGCGGAGAAGCTGGTCGCGGAGATCAAGACCGATGGCGGCAAGGCGATTGCTGTTCAGGCTAACGTTGCCGATCCGGCCGCAATCACGGCGCTGATCAACACCGTCGTTGCGCAGCTTGGCCCCATCGACATTCTGGTCAACAATGCCGGCATTTACGAATTCGGCGCGTTGGAACAGATCACGCCAGAGCACTTCCACAAACAATTCGACCTGAACGTGCTGGGCCTGCTGCTCACCACCCAGGCCGCGGTTGCGAAATTCAATCCCAAGGGCGGCAGCGTGATCAACATCGGATCGGTCGTAGGCAGGATGGCGTTCCCCAACGCGGCCGTGTACAGCGCCACAAAGGGAGCCGTCGACTCGGTCACGGTTTCTTTGTCAAAGGAACTCGGACCGAAGGGCATTCGCGTGAACGCGCTGAACCCTGGGATGATTGAAACCGAGGGAACGCATGCAGCGGGTGTCATTGGGAGCGAGTTTTCGACCAGCACTGCCAAAGAGACGCCTCTGGGGAGAATCGGCCAACCACAGGATGTGGCTACCGCGGCAGCCTTCCTGGCTTCAGCCGACGCCGGCTGGATCAATGGCCAGACCATCTACGCTGCGGGCGGATTCACGCGCTAAGGATCAGGAAAACAGCGAAAGAGATTCCGAAGGATGGCTAGGAGCTGGCGGCTGAAAGCTAGCTGCTAGCCTTTTCTGCTTCCAGCAATTTCCGCTTGCGCTCCACACCCCAGCGGTAGCCGGTTTCTTTGCCGTCGGCTCCGATCACGCGATGGCAGGGCACCACCAGCGCCACCCGATTCACGGCACACGCATGGGCCACGGCGCGGGTTGCATTCGGCTCACCGATCGCACGCGCCACTTCACTGTAGCTGCGCGTCTCGCCACGCGGAATCTGGCGCAGCGCCTGCCATACACGCAGTTGAAAAACCGTGCCGCGAAGATCCAGCCGGTCTGGGAAGGATGCGTTCCTCGCCAGGTCCGATCCCTCGCGCACGCTCGTCAGCGCTGCATCCACCAGCCTGCCCAGCGCGGGATCGCGCCGCAGCGTGGCTTCCGGAAACTCCTCGCGCAGGCTCCCTTCGGCCTCAGCGCTCGTCGCAGCCAGCGAGAGCCAGCAGAGTCCCCGCTCGGTGGCTCCCACGATGATCCAGCCGAACGGCGAACGCGCCGTCGTGAAACGGATCTGCTCGCCCCGGCCGCCTTGCGCAAAACGGGCCGGCGTCATGCCGAGTTGCGCGCCTTCGTATCCGCGGCTCGATGAGCTGAACCCCGCGTCATAGATCGCATCGGTCACCGACTGGCCTTTTTTCAAAGCTCCGCGAAGCTGGCCGGCGCGCAGCGCGCGCTGATATTGCAGGGGGCTCACGCCCATGGCCTGCTTGAACATGCGCTGCACGGTGAACGGGCTGAGTCCGGCGATGCGACCCAGCTCTTCCAGTCGCACGGTCCGGTCCAGATTGTGTTCGATGTGCCCGCGAATCCTGTCCAATGGCTTGCCCGGCGAATTGGTAGGACGGCAGCGTTTGCAGGGACGGAACCCCGCGCGCTCCGCTTCGCTCACCGTTTTGAAGAAGCGCACATTTTCGCGACGAGGCTGGCGGCTGCGGCAACTCGGCCGGCAAAACACGCCCGTCGTGGTCACGGCATAGAAGAATTCCGCTTCGGCATCCCGATCGCGGACTTTTTGCCACGCGCTGTTTTCGTTGAGCTCGATCACGGTCTGATCCAAGGTTGCCAGTTGAGTGTTCATGCACTCATGGTGCGCTCTTCGCGATTTCGTCGCACTCCGATTCTTGCGCGCAATTCGGGATTCTGCGCAGTCATGCGCTTCTCCGCGGGATCGATTGCTCCTCGAATTCCACCTTGCCGAAACCCGTCTGAGCAGATTCCGAAAGCGCAATGAGAACCAGATTTTTGTCCATGTCTCGAGACTCACCTTTTCAACGACGCAGACGCTCCAAAAACTGATAACTGATAGCTGATATGACAGCTGAACGCTAAAAACTGGCAGCTCGCCCCTTCAACACCGCCTCAGCCCTTTTTAAATCCTCTTCTGTATCCACGCCGATGGTGTCGGCCGGCGCCTCAGCCACATAAATATCGATGCCGTTTTCGAGCAGCCGCAGCTGCTCCAGCCGTTCCAGCTTTTCAAGCGGCGAGGGTGGCCACGCGGCAAACTTTTCCAGCGCAGCTTTGCGGTACGCATAGATCCCGAGATGCTTCTTGTATCCGCTGAATTCCGTCTTGTCGCGATCGTAGGGGATCGTTGCCCGCGAAAAATAGAGTGCGCGGCCGTTTTTCGCCGTCACCACCTTCACGGCATTCGGATTCTCGATCTCCTCCTCGGGGCACTCGACCGCCAGGGTCGCCACCTGCACCTCGTCGCGTTCAAAAAGCGCCAGCAACGGGGCAAAAAACTCCGGCGTCAGCATAGGCTCGTCGCCCTGAATATTGACATAGACATCGGCTTCAAACCGCCGCGCCATTTCTCTCACGCGATCGGACCCGCTGGCGCAATCGAGAGACGTGATCGCCACGGGTATGCCGCGCGCCCGGCATACCGCCACCACTTCTTCCGAGTCTGTCGCCACTACTACCAGCTCCATCAACCCGCTGGTGTATGCCGCGCGCCACACCCACTCCACCATCGGCCGGCCGGCAATCTCGCGCAGTACTTTCCGGCTTAGCCGCGTCGAGGCGAGCCGTGCCGGAATGACCCCGGCAACCCTGATCTTGCCCATGCAGGCGAGTCTACAGGAGCGGGCGCAATGGCTTCATCTCCGCCATCCGTAACGTGTTAGCAGCTCAGGAAGGTTTGACCCTGTATCGCGCACCCCGTATCATCAATCATGTCGCGGTCGTCCGATCGCGCCTTCCCGGCGGGGTAGCTCAGATTGGTTAGAGCGTGGGATTCATAACCCCAAGGTCGAGAGTTCGATCCTCTCCCCCGCCACCAGAATTCCCTGAAAGAATGCAATCGATCTGAATCCTTCGTCCGCCCCGCGGCCCGGTTTCGCCTGCGCGCTCCCACTCCCGCAAAACGGCTCCCGTTCGATCCCTCTCTCTCGCCACCAGAATGCTCCAGAGATCAGGTACCCGGCTTAAACTTCACGGCAGGCGGCAAATCGTGTGAGATGCGAATGAATTCAATCGTGCCTTCGTCGGTGTCGATCGTCCCGCTCATCTTGTCACTCTCGACCGTCACATCGCACCTTCCGAACACCACATTTCGTCCGGGTTGAGGATGAGTCCAGATCGTCAGCTTATTTCCCTTCAGTTCAAGTGTGATTGGAATTGGATCGCTTTCGCTTGGCCCCAACCACCCCGTGACATGATTCCCGTTCTGAGTGAACCCGGCCACGCCATGGAGTTCGCCATCGGATGCTGACACGATCTTCACGTCCCATTTCCCTGTAATATCGGCAGCCGACGCTAAAGGCGCTGAGAAGGCAAAAAGCAACCCAAGTGACACCACCAGATTTCGCAACATGCGCTCTCCTAACCGAAGAACGCTGCGGCAGGGCAACCGTTAACAACTTTTCTGACAATCCCGGGGCGAAATGTCACTTCTGCATCGCCGATCCACCCGACGCACTCAGGACGTTGTGAGAAGTGCGGTCACCGCACCAGCGATTGCACGCCCGCTATTCAATCCGCAGGGCAGTCATCGGGTCGACGCGCGTCGCGCGCAAAGCGGGGCTCCACACAGAAATCAGAGCAATTGCGCTCAGCAGCAGGGGCGTGGCAATGAAGGCGACCAGATCAAGAGGCTTCACGCCAAAGAGGAAGCTCGCCAGAAAGTGAGTGAGCCAGAAAGCCCCGCCGATGCCAATGGCAACTCCTATCAGCGTGAGCAGCATTCCCTGGCGAATGACCATATTGCGAAGGTTCGATGCCTGTGCTCCGAGCGCCATGCGCACGCCAAGCTCCTGCGTACGCTGTTCAACCGAATAGGACATGACCCCATAAATCCCGATCGCAGCCATAAGCAATCCCGCCGATCCAAAGACGGTCAGCAGCAGCATGTTGAATCGCTGGCGTGCTATGTTGCGGGCTTCGATCTCTTCCATGGTGCGGATATGCGCAACCGGCAGGCCGCCGCTCGCATCGCGAAGTGCGTTGGTGATGGGATTGACCAAGGTGCGTGGGTTGGGCCCGCTGCGGATAAACCAATAGAGCGGAGCTACTCGCGAGTTGAGCGCAGTCTCAAGGTCCGGCATCTGCGCGAGAGGAATGAACATCATCGGAAAAGGCGGCTGGTTGGGCCCAGCATCACGCGTATCGCCGACAATGCCGATCACCTGGCGCGGCCCTTCCGCAAACGCAGGTCCTACGCCGGGGCCGATCAGGATCTTATCCTTCAAAGGATCGCCCTTGGGCCAGTACTGGCGGGCCATAGCCTGGTTGATGACAACCACGCCTGGCGCGGCCGCATCGTCCTGCTTCGTGAAGGTGCGCCCATTCAATAACGGTATCTTGAGCGTGCTGAAGTAGCTCCAGGACGTCGAGTAGAAGCCCGCTCCGCCTGTGAATGGATCATTCCCCTTGGGCCGGCCGACCACGTCAAATCCCATGCCAAATCCTCCTCCCATCGGCATGCAATTGCTCACTGCCACATCGAGGACGCCGGGGATTGCCCTCAGGCGATCAGAGCCTTCCCGAATCACGTCCGCGACGGGAGCCGTGGTCTGAAACCGGTCCCCACTGACTGACATCGTCATGCTGAGGACGTTGTGCATCGTAAAGCCGGGATCGACGGACTGCAGGTTGAGGAATGTTCGGATCAGAAGGCCCGCTCCAATCACGAGAACGACGGTCAGGGCCATTTCTCCGACGACGAGGACGGCGCGGAGTTTGCCGCTGCGGATACCCATTCCGGAGCGGCTGCCATTTTCGTTCAGAGCGGCTGCAAGATTGGGCCGCGAGGCGCTGATGGCTGGAATCAATCCGAAGAGGATGCCCGTCAATACGGAGATTCCGAGCGTAAACAGCAGAATCGTTGGATCGAGAGTCACGCCCGCTCCATCTTCGCCGATGCGTGGAATGTTTCCCGGGTTGATGCTGAGCAAAAGGCGCACGCCTGCAAACCCAAGAACGAGGCCAATCAGGCCGCCCGAGAGCGATAAGGTCAGGCTCTCGATCAAGAGTTGGCGGATGATCTGGCCGCGCCCGGCGCCGAGAGCAGCTCGCGTGGCAAACTCCCGCTTGCGCGCCGCTGCCCTAGCGAGCAGCAGGTTGGCTACGTTTGCGCAGGCAATCAGTAGAACAAATCCAACTGCACCCAGCAGCACGTAAAGCGGAGTCCGCATGTCACCGATCGAGGCTTCCTGCAACGACACGACACCGAATCCACCCTGCGGCGGAAGAGAATCGGCGCCGTACAGGCGGCGAAATTGATCCGCGGCAAGTTTCAATTGGGAGTTCGCCTGCGGCACCGTGACGCCCGGCTTCAGACGCGCAGCCGCAGTGAAGAAATGCGCCATGTCCTTCGAGTTCAGATCGAACTGATACGGAACCCACAGGTCGGCCGGCGTGTCGGTGACAAAGCCTCGGCCAATGACGCCGACAACAAGATACGGCTGTCCATCCAATTGAATTGTCGATCCCACGATGTGCGGATTGGCGCCGTATCGGTTCTTCCAGAGTCCGTAGCTCAGCACGGCGACATTTCCGCCATGAGGGCTGTCTTCAGCGGAAGTGAAGGTGCGCCCCGCGATCACCGGCGCGCCGAACATGGCGAAATAGTCTGCCGAAACGTGAATTCCCTGCACCTGCTGCGGGTGATCTCCACCGGTAATGTTCATTCCCGCACCGCCGAAGTCGTAGGCCGCGACTTGTTGAAAGATCGCAGTCTGCGCATGCCACAGGGCGAATTTCGGGATGTTCGCTCCCGGGAAGGATCCCTGTGCGCTGGTGTTTCTCAGTTCCACAAGCGCCTGAGGATCGGGGTACGTGAGGGGCTTCAGCAGAACAGCGTCGGTCACCGAAAAAACGGCGGTATTCACGCCGATCGCAACGGCGATCAGCAGAATTGCAACCACCGTGAAGCCCGGTGTCTTGGCCAGTGCCCGGCGCGCGAAGCGCAGATCGCGCCACAGATCTTCGATCCATGGGAGCGATCGGTAACGCCATACGCGCTCGCGAGTCGTGCGCGCATTGCCGAAGCGAATGTTGGCACGACGCCGTGATTCTTCGGGTTCCAGCCCGCGAGCCATGTTGGCATCGGAGGCGTGGGCGAGGTGCGATTCGATCTCTTCCGCCAAATCCTGATCTTTCCCTGACCGGTCGACAAAGCGCCGCAAATTCATCACGCACCCTCTCTCTGCTTACTGAGCGATTCACCAAGAATGAGCCCGATGGCACGCGTCATCCTCTGCCATCGTCCCGCTGCCGCAGCCAATTCTTTCCGGCCCCTCTTTGTGAGCTCGTAATACTTTGCCTTGCGATTGTTCTCGCTCACGCCCCAATACGAAGAAACCCATCCCCGATCCTCGAGCCGGTGAAGCGCCGGATAGAGCGATCCCTGCTCCACTTCAAGGGCGTTTTCTGAGGTGCGCTCGATCGCCTCCGCGATGGTGTGGCCGTGCGCCGGCCCCAACACCAGCATCCGCAGGATGAGCATGTCCAGGGTTCCTTGCAGAATCTCACCTGCATCGGGTGGTTTGTTCATGGTGTTCGCGGGCCTCCACTCGAATGACTATGCAAGAGCATAGTACTCCACTCGAATGGCTATGGGAAGGGGTTTTCCACAAACTGACGCGCTCATCCCAGGCAGGGCTTGGCACGCTATGTCTCGCGTTTGCCATCCGGCAAGACACGGCGATATCGTGGGCGAGGGCCATGGACAGCAGACGTCGAACGCGGAGGCTTGGGCTGGTCGGCGCTCTCGCCGTCGTTTTCGCGGGCGCCGCGCTGCCTGCCCAGCAAGCGCAGAACGCCGGCCCGGGCAGCGAGGAATCCGAATACCAGAACCTGGTTACGCAGGGATTCGAACTCCACAAGCGCGCGCAGTTTGCCGATGCCATTCCGGTGCTCGAGCGGGCGCGCCGCATCGAACCGCGGGACTACGTCGTGAACCTGCTCCTCGGAATCGATCTGCTGCGTTCGGGAAGCGCGGCTGCCGCAATTCCGCGGTTGGAACTCGCTGCCGCGATCCGCGCCACTGACGAGACGTCGGAAGACTATCTTGGAGAGGCGCAGGCAAGTTTGGGCCACTATGCCCAGGCGGCACAGGCCTACCAGGCGGCAATGGAACGCAGCCACGGCTCCGAGGAGGCGCTGGAGGCATCGGCCGGATTTGCGGTGGAGCGGTTTCGGCAGATCGGCGAGTCTCTGCGCGCTTCGACAAGGGGCGTTGCAACGGTGCAGCGTCTTCAGGCAGCGGCCAACAATCCGTCTGCTCTGGTTTGCACCGAACCCGCCTCTGCGCTCGAACGCAGGTTCGCACTCGAATCCGTCCATGCGGCTCATGCCGACGCGGTGTTCGATACGGCTTATCAGCTTTCGCTGTGTTACGCGATTCAGGCGGGCCGCGCTGCCGAGCGTCTTCAGTCAAGTGCGCAGGATCAGGCTGCGTATCATCGGCTCCGCGGCGACGTTCTGCTGCGAGTAAAGACGGACGCAGCCGCCGCTGAAAACGAATATCGCAATGCCATTCAGATTCGTCCGGGCGATCCCACTTTGCTGACGCGCCTGGCAGAAGCTCAGTTGGCTGCCGGAAACACCTCGGAGGCAAAGCGCACGGCACAGGCAGCGTTGGACATCGATCCGCACAGCCGCGACGCCTTGCGCACGCTTGCGTTTGTTGCCATGAGTGACCGCGACTATGGGCAAGCGCTCCCATGGCTCCGCGAACTCGTCGCGGGCTCGCCTTCCGACGTAGCTGCCCGAGTCGAACTGGGTAAAGCGCTGGCGCAAACCGGCGCTAACGCTGACGCAATCGAATACCTAGGGCCTGCGCTCGCTGCCGGATATCCCGACGAGAAGGGCGCATTGCACGCTTTGGAAGCTCGTGTGCTTCGCGAGTTGGGCCGTGAAGCCGAAGCTGCGAAGGCATCTGCCGAAGCTCGTCGCTTGTCCGATGCGTTTCAGGCGCACAACGGCGACGCCGGAACGACGAATGACGATCACTAGGCGGAACGTTTTACGCGCCGGATCGGCGCTTCTGGCAGGAGACGGGTTGGTTCGTCTTGCGCGCACAGGGCTTTGCCAGATTTCCCCTTTGCCCGGCGCTCAGTCGTCGCCGATCCGAATGATGAATGGAGCGGCCGCTGCGGGACTCGATTTTGTCTTGCGCAACAGCGCATCGGGGCGCAAATACCAGGTGGAGACCCTGCCGGGCGGTCTCGGTGTGATTGACTTCGATGGCAATGGATGGCCCGACCTCTTTTGCACGAACGGAGCGGCCCTTCCCTCCCTCGAAAAGAGCGGCCCGGCATATTGGAATCGGCTCTATCGCAACAACCGCGACGGCACGTTCAGCGATGTTACCGAGAAAGCCCGCCTGCAAGGGCAGGGTTACAGCATGGGAGTGGCCGTGGGCGATTACAACAACGACGGCCACGAAGATTTGTTTGTTGCGGGCGTTCACGCAAACTTTCTCTATCGCAACAATGGAGATGGCACATTTACCGATGTCACCCGCGCAGCGGGGCTGGCGGGACCTGGCTCGTTGGGCAGACCCGCGTGGTCGGTAGGCGCCTGCTGGATCGACTACGACAACGACGGCCACCTCGATCTCTTCGTTTCCAACTATTGCGACTGGGAGCCGGGAACCGACCCGATCTGCGGGGGTGTCGAGCAAAGCGCGCGCGCATACTGCCACCCGGACAAGTATCGAGCCGAGCGGATGCAGCTTTATCACAACAACGGCGACGGCACGTTCACCGAAATCACGCGCAAGGAAGGCTTGCCCGACCTGTTGGGAAAAGGGATGGGAGTTGCAGTCGCCGATTTCGCCGGCGACGGACTGCCCGGCATCTTTGTCGCCAATGACAATGCCCGCAATCTCCTGTTGCTCAATCGGAATCACCAATTCGAAGAGATCGGGGTGGATGCCGGCGTTGCCTACAACGGAGACGGACGCAACATCTCGGGCATGGGTGCTGATTTCGGCGACATCGACGGCGATGGCCGTCCCGACATCGTCATGACCGGGCTGAAGAACGAAACCTACGAAGTCTTCCTGAACCAGGGGCGCGGCCTCTTTGACGATGGCAGCGCGAAGACCGGCCTGCTGAATCTCAGCCGGAAATGGAATGGCTGGGGGTGCGGCCTCGTCGACCTGGATAACGATGGCTGGCTGGATCTGTTCGTTGCCGGCGGGGGCCTGGACACGCAGGATGCACAATCGAATCGCATCTTCCGCAATCGTGATGGGCGATTTGAGGACATCACGGATACAGTTGGCCCGGAATTTTCCCGGCCGGGTCTCCATCGCGGCGTGGTCTTCGCTGACTTCGATCGCGATGGGCGGATGGATGCTGCGGTCGCCGCGCTGAACGCTCCCATCGAACTCTGGTGGAATCGGACTTCAGCCGAAAACCCAGAGCGTCATTGGCTCCAAATGCGCCTCAACGGCAGAAAAAGCAATCGCTCGGCCATTGGGGCGGAGGTACGTTGCCACGCGGGCGGGCGACTGCAGTTGCGCACCGTTTCGAGCAGCGCAGGCTACGGGTCGACCAGCGATCTAACCCTCCACTTTGGACTGGGCGAAGCCACACGGGCTGATATTGAAATTCGCTGGCCGTCGGGAGCCGTTCAGAAGCTCGAACAAACCAGGTGTGACCAGCGGTTGGACTTGGCCGAGCCCGAGAAATGACATGGGCTTTTCGACGCCGCTCGTGGCGCCGAAATGGAGGTCCGGCCATTTCTTTCATTTTGCGGCGGCACCGACCGCAGCCCGGGAACCGTAAAACACAAGAAATATCGCCTGTCTGCATAGACTCTCGTTTTAAAGCGGAGCTATGAATGTTCTGCGACAAAGACCGGCGAATCGCACGCACCCAACGTGTCTGGTCGGTCGTGGAGGCGAGAACGTGAATTGGAATTGGAGACCAGCCGCATTCACTCTGCGCCCGAGGCTGTGCAGCTCGGCTGCCGGGATCGTCATGGCGATCGCAGTGCTGACGGGAAATTCGCGCCTGCAGGCACAATCGTCGAACGCGCAACTCAGCGGCCTGATCACAGACGCGAGCGGAGCCGTCATCCCCGCGGCGCAAATCAATGCGCAGAACATGGCAACCAATGTCACCTACTCCGCGGTTTCCAATGGCGCGGGAATCTATGTTTTGAGCGAGTTGCTGCCCGGCCCCTACGCCGTTTCAGCCTCTGCCCAGGGTTTCGGTCTGGTGAAGAAGAGCGGACTGGTTCTGAATACCGGCGATCATCTGTCGCAGAATTTCACGTTGAAGCCTGGAGGCGTCGAGGAATCGGTCACTGTCACGACAGCCCAGACTCTCATCTCATCGGATGAAGCCAACTCGGCCGATGTTCTCGACAACAACATGATCACGGAGTTGCCGCAGTTGAACCGCAACGCGCTCGACCTCACCAACACGACTCCCGCGATCCAGGGCAGCGGTCCCCCGGTCGACCAGATCGGCAACCTGGGAAACGCTGCCTATCTCATCGCCAACGAAGGGAACAACTATTCCATTTCCGGCGGGCAGGTGAACGGCACCAGCATTTACGTCGATGGAAACCCGGTCCAGGAATCCGAATTTAACGCCACCAACCGCGCCATTCCCACGCC
The DNA here is from genome assembly GCA_035308825.1 of Occallatibacter sp. Lineage (GTDB taxonomy): Bacteria > Acidobacteriota > Terriglobia > Terriglobales > Acidobacteriaceae > Telmatobacter. Next base: position 24,595 of record DATGFX010000050.1, read on the forward strand.
GGATTCGGTGGGCGAGTTCCGCGTGGAGAGCGGCGTTCTGACTGCGGACAAGGGGCGCTATGCCGGCGGCATTATCTCCATGGAGACGCAAAGCGGGACGAATGAGTATCACGGGCGGGCATTCTTTTACTTCCGCAACCAGAATCTGAACAGCAACGACTGGACCGACAACTCGCTGGGCAACGCGCGCCAGGACTTCAACCAGAAAAACTACGGCGCCGCGGTCGGTGGCCCCATCCGCATCCCCCATCTGTACAACGGGACAAACCACACGTTCTTTTACGCAGCGTGGGAAGGAGAGCGCTTCTCCGAGGGGCAGGAGATCATCAGCAGCGTTCCAACACTTCTGAACCGCTCGGGCGATTTCTCTCAGACCGTCATCAACGTCAACAACGGCGCCCCGGTTCTGGCCAACATCTATGACCCGTTCTATGGCGCCTATGATTCGAACCCGGCCGACTGCACCGGGCCGCTGGCCGATCAATTCGCATCGCAAGGAAGTTGCTGGGTGCGCCCGCAATTTCCAGGCAATCAGATCCCTGCCAGCTACGGAACCGGGGTTTCAGGCCAAAGCGCATTGTTCGCCAATTACCTGGCGCTGTGGCCACAGCCGAACCACGAACCGGCTGCCAACAGCGACCATCTGAACAACAGATACGACCCCATCAGCATCACCCGGCCGACCGATAAGTATTTCTTCCGGGTCGACGACGCCTTTCACAATAATCAGCACCTGCAGGCCAGCATGAGCCGCTCGATGCTCACCGACAACATTCCCGCTCCGTTCAAACACGCGGCTGAATCGGTGACCACCGACGAAGACTGGCTCGGTAATGTGCTCTACACCATCGCGCCGAATCCGAAAACCGTCTTGAGTGTCCGGCTTGGTGTTGGCGTTTCGAATCTGTTCAGCAATGGCGTCTCGGGCAACGGCTCAGCGCCGGACCCCAACATCGATACCTCCAAATGGCCCTTCGATCCGCTGCTCCTGAACAACAATGAGAAGAGCACCAATGAAATTCCGCCGGTGGTGAACGTCGGCACCAATAGCTACAACGGGTACACGCACGTTGGCGGCTCCGAATTCGACAGCTTCCTTACGCAGACAACCAATGGAGCCGTCTCGGTATCGCGTTTGATCGGACGGCACGCGATCAAGGCGGGATACGAGCAGTACTTCACCCGCTTCACCGAACAGGGCGGCGACAAGACCGGAGTCGCGTGGGTGAATCCCGGCGGCGGATCGAACCAGTACTGGAATCAGAACGACGGACTGAGCGGAAGCCCGCTCGCCGAATTCATGATGGGTTCTTCCAGTTTCTTTAATTGGGGCAACTGGGATATCACGCCCTATGGCTGGAACCAGGCCGCTTACGTGATGGACGACTGGAAGGTCAACACCAAGCTCACCGTGCAGCTCGGCTTGCGCTGGGATCACGATGGCGCGCGGCGTGGACGCCATGTGCAAGGCAGCCTGGTGTACGATCTCAACGCGAAAAATGTCCTCACTCCGAATAGCGGCTGGGACTGGAGCCAAGTCACCTCTCTCGAGCCGGGCCTCTCCGGGCTTCCCACGCCGGCGTGGATCACACAGGGAGCGACGGGACGCGTAGCTCTGTTGGGCACGCCCGAATATCCGCAGAAGAATCTCTACACCACCGACGTTGCGAACCTTGAACCGCGAGTGGGCGTGAGTTGGGCGATCAACGAAAAGACCGTGCTTCACCTGAGTGGCGGCATGGTCGATCAGGGCTTGAACGGTCTGTCGACCGACTGGCTGAGCTTCTACTACAACTCGAACACGTTCAACCAGGTTCCCTCGGTCGATGGGCAGCACTGGATCAGCGAGTTCGGCAATGATCACGGACTGGGATCTTTTCCTGCCCTCTCTGGCGGCGGCAATCTGGGATGGGTGCCTCCCATCACGACCAACAAGGATTATTGGTACGCGAGCTATGGCGCTGCCGGGAACTTTGATCAGACCGGCACCACCATCGGGCACTTCGATACGCCGATGGATTACATGTGGGGCATCAGCCTGCAGCGGCAGCTCAGTCCGAACTGGGCCCTCACTGCCGAATATCTCGGAGTGAAGGGTGTGCACCTGTTGACCAACGTGTGGAACTGGAGCCTGAATAACGTCCCGCTCAGTTACTACCAGTTGGGAACCCACTTGAGCGACCAGGTTCCGAATCCGTTCTACGGCCAATCGGCAAATTTCTCGGCTGAACCGACTGTATCGCTAGCACAGTTACTTGGCCTTTCTCCGCAATATGCCGGCAACACATCCACCACTCCCGGCCAGGCGACGTGGGGCAAGTCCTTCTCGCATTTTGCCAACTTCCAGATTCAGTCGCGTAGCTACCACGGGCTCGAATTGCTGGCGGCGTATTCCATCCGCAAGACACTTACGAATACGGGGAGCACCGACATCCATGTGTTTGGAGCCACTGCCGGAGCGCTGCAAAATCCACATAATCTGATGGAGGGTTACGGTGTCTCTCCCGCGGAAATGCCGTCCACTCTGAAGCTGAACTACTCCTATGACCTGCCGGTCGGCCGTGGTCGCGAGTGGTTAGCGGCTCCGCAAGGTGTCGGAGGTCACCTGATTGACGCTGTTGCGGGCGGCTGGTCGGTAGCCGGAATTACGACATGGAGTCCGCATGGAACTCCGGTTCAGGTTCCGGGAGTGGATGGCGGCAGCCAGGTACCGGGCGCAGCATTGCGATGGTCGTTTGCCAACCAGGATTTCAAGCGCTCCGGAGCCAGCTATTCTGACGCACTGGTTGTGAATGGGGCGTTTGTGAACGCCTCCGGACGGGGTGTTCTGGATCCATCCGCCTTTACGCGTACCCCGGACTTCTCGCTCGCCAACTCGCCGGTGTTCTTCGCAAGCCTGCGCAATCCTGGAGTGTTCACGACGGATGCCAGCATCCTGAAGCGATTTTTCCTCACCGATAACAAAGCGCGTTACTTTGAGGCGCGGCTTGAGGCGCTGAACATTCTGAATCATCCGGTCTACGGCAACATCATTGCCGATCCGGATTCACCCACATTCGGAGGCATCAACGGCAAGACCGGCCAGCGCGTGATGCAGGTCGGCGTGCGATTCTTTTTCTAGCGGCGGTTATCAGCGAAGCGGGGCGACCACGGCCCCGCTTCTCCTTTATCTTGGAAGCATCCCCCGAGTTTCTGTCTCGAATCGTGTGCGGATTGATGTGCGCCATGGCCAAACCTGCGAATAGACCCATGATGAAAAGCTTTGACAGAGCGCTGCCGCTTGGATGGGTCGTTGCTCTTCTGTTTCTTTGCATGGGGAAAGGATATGCCGCTCCAGGCCAACGAGCGGCATCTCCGTCTCTCTCTACTTCCGATGTCCAACTGGGATTCGATGTGGGAACAGCGCCGCGCCTTGCATGGCTGCGCAACCGCAACGGCTTGTCGCTGATGAACCAGGAACCGGAGGCCTTGCCGGCCACTGCCGAGACAGGCGGAACCACCGTTCCCCTTGCCTGGCGCCGCAAGCCTGAACTCGATTCCGCAGACAACCACCATTTCGTTGCCGTGTACGAATCGGACAAGCCGCATCTTCGCCTGCTTTGGGAGTGGCAAGCGAGGGCGAGCTTCGGCCCGGTCGAGCACTCAATCACCATCGAGAATCACGATAGCCAGGAGGTCTGGCTGCCGATGGTGGATTCAATGCGCCTCGATTGGAAGATTTCTCCGGGCGCCGAGTGGCAGAACATGTATGTCGAAAAGGGCGAGGGCACGCCATCGCCGCACGGAACGCATTTGGATAGCGTGGCGGACGGGTATCGCTGGACCGGAACTTCCTCAACCTATGCGCATCCCTACGAAGGCCAACCGCGCGAGATCATTCCTGCAGAATTTGTTTTCTCAACTTCGAGCCAGGATGGGTGGTACGCGGGCATTGAATTCAGCGGCCGCACGCGCGTCAGCCTGGAGCGGGATGGGGACACGCTGAAGTCAGTCCTCGGACTGAATCCAGATCCCGGCCCGTTTCGCACGCGGGTCGAGCCGGGAGGCAGCTTTGTTACGCCAACGGTATTTCTTGGCGCTTTCGTTGGTGGCGGCGATGGAGCCGGCAATCAGCTCCGCCCCTGGGTGCGGCAGGTCCTCGGCAATCCAACCACATGGAAAGACCAGCACTATCCGCTGGTCGTCAACAACAGTTGGGGCAGCGGTATGGCTGTCGATGAGCCGCTTGCATTGAGCATGATCCATGAATCCAAGGAACTCGGCGTAGAGATGTTTCACGTCGATGCCGGATGGTTCCGCGGCGTGGGAGACTGGTATCCCGATCCGAAAAAGTTTCCGCACGGCATCGCTTTCATTGCCGACGCTGCGCATCGGGAAGGATTGCGCTTCGGCATCTGGGTTGATTGGACCCAGGCCGCTCTCGATACCGAACCCGGCGCGCTGAACGTGCATGATCCCAAGGTTCGCGATTGGCTTGTCGCCGATGTGGGGCCCGACTGGAAGCCCGAACAGTTCAAGGGCCAGACAGTCGACGTCGGAGACCCCGCAGCCCATGACTACCTGCTGAAAGAAGTCAACCGCATCGTAAGCGACTACCACCTCGATATGCTGGAGCACGACGGGTACCTGGTGGCGGAGGGCTGCACGCGCAGCGACCATCCACACGCCCCGCCCGATCCGGCCAATATGACCGTGAAGCACGAATGGGGCGGCGACTTTGTGTATTCATCGAATGAAACCGATGTGAGCTATCACGCGGTGCGCGCCTACTACGACATCTATGCGAAGACGCGCCACGCACATCCGGGACTCATCTTTGAGATTTGTGATGATGGCGGACGCATGGTGGACTTTGGCTCTGCCGCGCATGGCGACTACTTCTCGATCACCGACACCTACGACCCGCTCTCGAACCGCCGCGCATTCTTCGATACGAGCTACGTTCTGCCTGCGGCGATGCTGGAGAGTTACGTGGAGAAATGGCCGACACCGAAGCCCGAAAACTTCCGTTACATGCTGCGCAGCGGCATGATGGGCTGGGTCACATTGATGATGGACACAAGCAAGTGGACTGCGGAACAGCATCAAGCGGCGCGAGACGCCATCGCTCTTTACAAGAGCGAACTTCGCCCGTTGATCCGCGATGCGCATCTTTATCACGTCTCGTCGCGGCCCGACGGGGTGCACTGGGATGGCATCGAGTACTGGGACCCGGCACGGGGTCGAGGGGTCGTCTACGCGTTCCGCGGCAGCGTCGCGGATGAAGCGGCCCATGGTTTTCTGCTCGGCGGGCTCGAGCGGTCACGGCGCTACCATCTTCATTTCCAGGACGGAAGTGCGCCGGACCGCACTGAATCCGGCAACCAGCTGATGACTCACGGGCTCGATGTTCACCTGGCCAATCCGTTGAGCTCAGAGTTGGTGTTTCTGAGCAGCGAAGCGCGTACGCAATAGCGGGAATGGCAGCAGCCGTACAAGATCGGAGAAAATGCACGCGATGGACCACGGATTGGGCGGCAAAACAGCGGTCGTCACCGGCGCTGCCAGGGGCATCGGCCAGGCCATCGCGGAACGCTTGTGTTCCGATGGCGCGCATGTGTTGCTGGTCGACTGCAATGGACCTGGAGTTGCCGCGGCAGCCGAATCAATGCGCACCTGCAAGGGAAAACGCGCCGACTCTCTCGTGGCCGACCTTGCCGATCCTGAGCAAATCAGTGCGCTCGCAAAGCATGTGCGCGCCTTGGCACATCACGTCGACATCCTCGTGAATAATGCCGGCATCGAACTCGATCTTCCCTTCGACCAGGTGTCGCCGGATCTCTTTGACCGCGTAATCGGGATCAATCTGCGCGCGCCGTTCCTCCTCACCCAGGCTCTGGCGCCTCTGTTTCCGGAAACGGGCGGCGCCATCGTCAATATCAGTTCGATTCACGCCGAGCACGCTTTCCCGAATGCAATCCCGTACGCCTGTTCGAAAGCCGGCCTGGTCGCCCTCACGCGCAATCTGGCCCTTGAGCTCGCACCGCGCCAGATCCGGGTGAACGCCATCTGTCCCGGGTACGTCGATACTCCGATGTGGGATGAGTGGCTCCGATCCGCGAAGAATCCGGAAGAGCTTGCGCGCAACACGGACGCTCTTCATCCCCTTGGCCGCCGCGGACAAACCAAAGACATCGCGTCGGCAGTGGCCTACCTGGCAGGCAATGAATCCGCGTGGATCACCGGCACCTGCATTGTGGTCGACGGCGGGCTTACGATTCGCGCTCATCCTTGATAAGCACCGAGCCGCGGCCTTCCATCAAAATTTTGATAGTCGAGCCAAAAAATCGATCATTCGGGCCGACTTTTTAGTGTTCGCGCCTTCATTCCGACGATTAAGATGGGCAACGCCGAGCTGCAGCTAGCGAGGGCCTTCCCCATGAAAAAACAAAAGCCCGCTCTGAGTGACACGCTCAAACAGGAATTCAAAAAAGATCTGGAGCTGTTTGAGTATTTCCTGGTGCTGTTGAACAGTTCGAGCCCCATTCGAAACGTGGAGCTCATGTGGGCCGAAGACCTGGAGCTTTTCGACCCCTCGCAGGGGCCGCGCGTCAATACCGGAGACGCCCTGGTGCAGTTGCAGCTCGATGGAACTGCGGCGCAGGGCCGCAGTTCGCCCAGCCCCAGCACATATTTTTGCGACCTGGTGCACGGATTCGGCGCCCATGAAGAACAAACCTGCGCGCGCAGCGATAAACCTGCCAAGGAGCGCTGCCGGACCACGTGCCGCAGCCAGGTGTATCCCTGCCATGTGGGCCTGACGGATATTGCCATACCTGTCGTCTCTGAAGGGCGATACCTCGGTACGCTCTTCAGCGGGCAGGTGCTCACCGAACCGCCGACCGCCGACGGCTTCAAACGCGTGCGCGAGGCACTCGAGGGCCAGCCGCACATCGACATGGCAAAGCTGGAAGACGCCTACTTCCGCGTCCCCGTGGTCACCACCGCGCAACTGGCAGAGATGGTGCGCATGCTAGAGGTTTTCGCTCGATACCTCGGGAATGCCTGGAAACGGCTCGAGATCATGCGCGAGTTCCAGCAGATGCGCGAGCGGGAGCTATCGCTCGACCGCCGCGAGCTCGCGGAGATGCTCTTGTCCGGAACGATCAACGATGACGACAAACAGCGCATGGATGCACTGCGTCATCTCTCGAAGAGTGTCGGGTTGGAGCGGTTTCCGGATCGGGTTCTGCTGTTGCGGTTACAGGATCCCAATGACCACCCCGGCCGAGCGGCGTCGGGGGTTCTGACTTCGGGCTTGCTCGCGCCGGATCAGGTTGGCAGCCAGCTTAACCTGGTCCGAGTGTGCGGAATGATCGAGGACCGGTGCCAGAGCTGGCCCAATACGATTGCAACGGTGGTGTCGCCGGGAGTCATGTGCATCTTTACGGCACAGAAGTCGCGTGGTTCAAATCACGAGCGGATCGCTGTGGAGGAGATGGCCCAGGCGCTCTTGCGCACGGCGCGTTCCCAAGGCCGGATGGACGCGCGCATCGGAGTAAGTGCATCGCATGGGCAGCCCACGCAAATGTTGCGTGCTTATCATGAAGCGGCCTCGGCGCTCGACGCGGGCCACTCCACCCTCAACTGGTTTGAAAACCTTCCGGAGCGGCAGCAACAACCTGCCCAGGCGCTCGCCCAGGTTATCAAAGCGTTGCAAGCTGCTGACTCTGCCGCCCTCGCCAGCGCGCTGCGCGGGTTTCTCTCGGCTGCAACACCGACAGCGCCAACGGTTGCGCAATTGCAACAGAGCCGCGGACTCCTCACGTGGGCGTGTGAGCATCTCGCACGCGAAATCGCAGCCCTGGGCATCGCGGCCGAATATCTCAATGAGTCTCGGCAGCGAGCCATCCAGATCATCATGGGTTCTGCCAACTCGTTTCTGATGGCCGAGGCGTTTCGCGGCTTTGTCGAACAACTACGTGTTCAGGTTCTCCAGCTCTTCAGCCGCCGCGACCAGAAGATCGTGAGCGAGACACAACGCCTGGTCACCGAAATTGGCCCGGACAAGGCCACCATCCACGTGATCGCGAAGAGCCTCCGCCTTTCCGCCGGACATCTGGGCCGCGTTTACAGCCGCACTGCCGGCCACACGCTGGAAGATTTTCTCATTCGACAGAGACTCGAAATGAGCAAGCGGCTGCTGCTCGATCCGCGTTTTCACGTGGCTGAAGTTGCTGAGCGCTGCGGTTTCTGCAATCCAGCTTACTTCGCATCAGTTTTCAAGAAGTACATGCACTGCACCCCTCGCGCCTATGCGCGCCAACCACAACGCTGGGGTTCGGCCGACGCCGGATCATGGGAACAGAGCTTGCCGGCTTGAGAAGGGGGAAAAAACCAAATTGCGCGCTCTCGTTTATACCGCGCCACATCGTGTCGAAATGCAAGAGGTGCCGCGTCCGGAAACATCCAACGGCGAAACTGAAATTGCCGTTCTGGCCGCGGGGATATGCGGCTCCGACATTTCCGGGTTCCTGGGCCACAGCCGCCGCCGGGTCCCTCCCCTGGTTCTGGGCCACGAACTTATAGGCCAACGCGGCGACGGCCGGCGTGTCGTTGTCAACCCGCTTATCAGTTGCCGCCGCTGCACGGCCTGCCTGAGCGGCGCTCAAAACCTCTGTTCGAGTTGGCGTCTGTTAGGCATGGATCGCACAGCCGGCTGCTACGCCGAGTTTGTCTCCGTGCCCGAGTCGCAGATTCACGACGTGCCCGAAGGTCTTTCGGAAGCGCAGGCCGTCATGGTCGAACCGCTTGCCAATATCGTGCACCTGTTCCGCATCGCAGCACCGGCGCCCTTTTCGCGTTTAGGAATTGTCGGCGGCGGCACCATGGGCTCGCTTGCTCTCCTGGTAGCTCAGCGGCTGGGAATCAAAGACGTGCTCGTGCAGGATGTCAGCGATGTTCGGCTCGGGGTCGCGCGCGAAATGGGTGCTGCGCTTGCCGTCAACGTCGCAACGGAGGAAGGCAGGTCAGAGGCGAGGCGCTTTGCGGGGCACGGTCTCGATCTCGTGCTCGATGCAAGCGGCGTCGGGGCGGCGCGCCAGGCCGCTTTTGATCTCTGCAGGCCGGGCGGCCTCGTCGTATTGCTGGGTTTGAGCCAGGAGCGCAGCGAGATCGATTTCGTGACCAGTATCCGGAAAGAGCATCGCGTCGCCATGTCCTTTGCCTATACGCCGGTGGACTTCGAACGCTCCCTGGCGCTGCTCACGGCAGGCGCAATCGACATCACCCCGTGGACCGTCGAAATGCCGCTCGAAGCCGGACAGGAAGCGTTCGATCGCATGAGTTCGTCCCCCGGAACAACGCTCAAAATGATGTTGCGCGTGAGTTGAAAAGACCACAGGCCTCAGGGCAATTTGGCCCTATTGCGAGAATCGATACCGCTCGATTGTCTCCTCGTTCAGTGTGACGCCCAATCCCGGCGCCGTCGGAACCCGCACACACCCGTCGTCTTCCACAGGAAAGTGCTCGTGCGTCGTGTGCCACCGCAACGGAGAGTGACTGAGCGAAAACTCCAGCGGTTCCACATTTGGCTGTGCGGCCAGGAAGTGAAGATTCGCTGCAATCTCAATGTTGGTTTTATAGCCGTGCGTGATGACGCGCTTGCCTCGCTCGTAAGCCGCCGCTGCAATCTGCAGAATGCCCGTGAACCCTCCCACCTGGGAAATGTCGGGCTGGCAGATGCTGGCGCCGCCATGGTCCATCATCTCGATGAATTCGCGGACATGTGTCAGTCCAAGATCGCCGACACCGGTGGGGATGCCGTGCCGGCTCATCTCCAGGTGGCCTTCCACATCGTCGAGCGGTAGTGGGGCTTCAAGGAACCAGATGCCCACGTCGCGAAACGCCGGGAAGAGTCGAAGGCCCTCGGCAGCCGTTCGGTAAGACAGCGCGGCATCGACGATGAGATGCGCCGCATCGCCTGCCTCTGCACGGGCTGCCACAAGCAGCCGCCCGGTCAGAGAAATGTCGTCGAGCCACCACGGATCAGCCGCAAACTTGAAATGGCGCAAATTCTTTGCCTGTCCCTCGGCTATCTGTGCGCGAACCTCCTCCGGCGTTTTCGCCATCGGGTAGATCGTTCCATAAGCAGGTAGCCGATCGCGTTTCGCTCCGCCAATCAATTCATGGACTGGCTTGCCCGTGATTTTGCCTTGAAGATCCCACAGTGCCAGGTCAACACCGCCAATCGCATGCATCGCCAACCCACGGCGCCCCACATAGTCCGTCGACTCAAACATCCGATACCACAGCTCGACCGGGTCGCTGAGATCTGCGCCAACCAGGACCGCGGAGAGAGATCGAGCGTGATTGTGCGCCGATGGACCGCGCACAATCGCCTGAATCGCCGGCGCAAGCGATTCGGTTTCTCCGATTCCGACGAGTCCATTATCGGTACGCACCACCAGAACACAGTCGTCGTACGAGCCATCGAAGAGCTCGATCAGCGGATCTTCAGCGCGCAAATGAATCGCTTCGACAGAGACAATCTTCATGCAAGTTCTCCCGCCCGGTCATGGAGTCCGGTCCGATCATAAAACCCGCGCCAGCCAGTCATCGCGGCCTGAACCGCAGAACGAAAGAATGATCTGCAAAACATGATCATCCCAACGCCTCGGCCATTGCACCTCAACTCCCATCGCCGGTATCCTCAGCGCGGAGCAGACGATCCCAAGTGAACCAAACCCATCCATCAGGAAGGCTTCCGGCCTGGCTGTTGTGGTCCCTTGTCACCATTGTGCTTTGGGGCACCTGGGGCTTCGTATCCAAGATCGCATCGGCCGGCATGGACGCCTATGTGAACCAGGTGCTCTATACCGCCGGCCTCGTACCGCTCATGGTGTTCGTTGCCTGGACTGTGCATCGGAGCGGCAGCCATGAATCAAAAGAAATCCGCAGAGTTGGCGTGTTCTGGGCTTTTCTCACAGGCATTCTCGGCGGCGTGGGGAACATCTTCTTTTTCCAGGCCATGGTGGTGGGCGGAAAAGCATCGGTCGTTGCCCCCGTGACGGCACTGTTTCCGATGGTTACCGTGTTTCTGGCGATGACTTTCCTTCACGAACGGCTTGGTCGCACGCAGTGGTTCGGCCTTTTGCTGGCGTTCATCGCCATTTTTTTGCTCAGCGCATAGAAAGGGGAAAACAGAATGCATCTATGGCTGGCGTTTGCGATCGCAGCGCTCGTTCTTTGGGGCATCACCGGCGTGACGCAAAAGCTCTCGACGAACCGGATTTCGAGCGAGCGATCGTTTCTATGGTTTTGCTGGGCCATGGTGGCGCTGACAGCCGCAATTCTCGTGGTCACGCGACCCGGCTGGAAACTGGGATCTCTCGTCGTGATCTGCTCCGTTGCGGGCGGCGCGCTCAACGGACTCGGAGCCTGGACCAGCTTTCGCGCGCTCGAATCAGGCGGAAAGGCCTCGATCGTCATCTCGCTGATCGCGCTCTACCCGCTTCTGACCATTGTGCTGGCAGTCGCATTTCTCGGGGAACGGCTGACCTGGATGCAATCGGCAGGAGCGGTCGTCGCCATTGCGGCCGCAATCCTGCTTTCCATCGAGACACCGGCCGGAACGCAGGAGTCAGCGAACGTCAGCAACTGAAAACCTACTTCCCTTCGACGATGAAGCCGTCTTCGTTGATTCCTCCAACAGACCTCAGCCCTTCCTGAACGGAGAAGAGCACGGTCGTCTCCAGCATCTCGCCTGGCTCAAGCCATCGAGCTTGTCCGGCATCGATCATGGCTCGCACATTGAATGGGTAGCCGGTCGCGGGTTCGAGCACCGCAACATTCAGGTCCCGCCATCCGCCGTAGGTCGCAAACAGCCAGCAGGTCGAGAAGACCTCGGGGTCGAAGCGAATCGCTGCCGACAAGCGCCGAGCCTGGTCGGTGACGCCACACCATCCCGCTGCCAACTCGGTCCCGTAAAAGAAATGCACTGCACCCGATCGATGATCGGGCACCTGTCGCAGATCGAGCGTGTCATCGCCGAGGGGGGCATGGGGCCAGGGAAAGATCAGAGGCGCGCCTTCGAGAGTGCCTGGAAAATCGGGCTCTCTCCGTACAGTCATCGCCGGAAAATCGATTCGGTGGTGCGCCGATACGGCGAAGGCTGGATGCAGCTTGAAAAGAAATGGGAATCGCGCTGTTCCCTGGTTCGTGAGCCGGTACTTTACTTCGAGCACCGCGCGATCTGGCCAAAGCGCGACCGTCTTCTCAAAAAGAAAACAGCTTACCGGAGTGCAAAACCGGAGATGGAGCGCTTCCCCACCATCATCGAGCGCCCTCCGGTCAAGCTCCCAATTTCCGGTCCACAATTCGCCATGATCCGGCAAATTGCAACCCTCCAAATCGATGGCCTCATCGTTGGGAAAGAGTTCATCCCATCCGCCGCTCCAGGTGTCGTCGTAGGAGGCATAGAGTGGCTGTCGGGCCGGCGGCAGGGCTGGATGGTTCCAGAGCAAATCGGCGGCGAGGGGTTTGTAGTGGATCTGCCAAATCTTCGCGCCGGCCTCCGGCAGGATCACGACTCGAAGAAGACTGTTTTCCAGCACATGCGCGCGCAAACCGTGCAGCGTCCCCGTATTTTGCTCAAGGTTCGGATTCATATCTGGACGAAGAACTCATCCAGAGTACTCGCAGCAGCTTGCATCCTCTGGCAGCGAAGTGTCGGTTTACGGAGAATTGGTTCGTTTCTCTGCGAGTTGGTCAGCTTCGAATTACCAGGCCCGGATCCTGAAAGCCTGATACCAAGGGAAGGAAGCGAGCGGTTCCGGCAAACGGCAGAGTTTCGCCGCCCACCTTTCACAAGCAGCCCGAGGCACATGAGCTTCTTGAAGAAGCGCCATCGAGGGAATTGAAAGCAATCTTTCGGAGATCGCAGGTCGAATCGCGGTCCGCGGACAACGTGGCGCTGTCCGCGGATTCCAGGATTAGCGGCTCGCTACTGTGGTGCCAAAATACCGCGAGACATCCTCAAGAAACGGGCGCTCTGCTCTGGTCGGCGATACTCCGCCATGCAGGATTTGCTCAAACGAATGGCCGCCGCCGTAGATATCGTCTGTATCGCGCTTGTTCTGGCTGATGGAAGCGCCGTTCAGATCGATACCGGCAAAGATGCCACGGCTGCGCGACCAGGTGAGCAGTTCGGCTCGCATGCTCACATCGGTCGCGGCCTGCGCAGTTCTGCCCACCGGACCGGCGGCCGCAGAAGCGTCGGCTCCGATCTTCACTTTATCTTTCAGCAACGCCTGCATTCCCCGGCGATTGACCGCAACAAGGACCAGGTCCGTTCCCTGTCCGCCCGCCTGCAATCCGAATGAACCTCCGGCCAGTCTGATAAACACCGGCGCGCTCCAGGCACCGCTACTTGTACGGCAAGTCACCACGCCCTGCCCGTACTCGGCCCCGACCACGAATGCACCTTTCACCACGCTGGGCACCACACCCACGCAAACTGCCTTGCGGGCAATCTTGTCTGGAATCGCCTTATCCGGGACAGACATAATTTGTTCAATTGTGTTGCGCGCAGAATCCAGACGATGGTCGAGCTTTTCACTAGCCGCCGGATTATCCGCCGCCCGGGCCACGGTCGAAAGCCCTGCGACGAGAATCACTGCAAGGATCCCTCTCATTTTCTTCCTCCTTTATTTAGAGATCGCACGGGCTCGTACGGTGCGCTCATGCCATTCGATGCAGGTGGGGAGACCGTCACCGTGATTTCGGCCGAAAATAGGGGCATACCGCTGCGAGAAGGGGCTTCTCATGCGCAAATCGCAGACATCGCGACACGGTACAGGCGCATCTAATGCGCTTCAATCAGTGATAAGAATCGGCGAATCGCGCTGTGAAGGGAATTCATTCCTCATGCAGAACTTTGAGCGGATCGACGCGGGTGGCGCGTAGCGCTGGAACAATGCTTGCCCCGAACGCGATGACGACAATAATCAACGTTGCGGCGACGAACGTCGCAAAATCACGCGCGCTCACTCCGTAGATCAGGCTCGCCACCACATGGCCCATGGCGATCGCCGCAGCAAGGCCCACTCCGATGCCAATCAGCGTTGGCTTCATTCCCTGCGCGATGACTTCGGCAGCCACGTGCCGGAGCGAAGCCCCGAATGCGAGACGCAAGCCGATTTCGCGCATGCGGCGCTTCACTGCGTAAGCCAGCACGCTGTAGATCCCGATCGCGCAGAGCACCAGCGCCAGCAATCCGAAGATAGCCAGCAGCTGCATGTTGAAGCTCGGCTGCGTGAGGTTGCTGCCGATCCACGCATCAAGCGTCATCACGTTGTCGAGCGGGATGGAGCTGTTCACCTGTCCCACCACGTTCGTGATGACCGGAGTGAGGGTTTCCGGCGCGTTTTGGGTTCGCACCACCAAAGACATCGAGAACGGACGCCATGGACCCATCGATGAGTCGCCCGTCTGCGCGGCCGGATAGTAGAGCGTCGCGATTCCTGCCGCGCTGTCGAGGCCTTGCTGCTTCACATCGCCGACGACACCGACCACGGTGCGCTCCTTGTCGGGAAGAAAAGTCAGTTTGAGATGGTGGCCGATAGCACTCTCATGCGGCCAGAACTGGTTCGCCATCGACTTGCTGATGACCACGACCGCCTCGGAATTTGCGCTATCGCTCTGCTGAATATCCCTTCCTTCAAGAAGCGGGATCCGCATGGCGCTGGAATATCCCGGAGTGACCACGCGGACCGAGACCTCGGGCTGTTCCGACATCGGAACCACGGGCCGTCCCTCGATCGCCACGGGCTGATTTGAGCCGCCTTGCAGCGGCAAATTGTCCACTGTCCCCGCGCCTTCGACTCCCGGGAGGGCGCGAATGCGGGCCACCAACTGGTCCAGGAACTGCGACTCCTGCACGGGCGTGGTGAATTGGTGTCGTGGAATTTCGAGGGTCGCCGTCAGGGTATGGTGCGGATCGAAGCCCGGATCGACCGCCTGGAGATTCCAGAGGCTGCGCAGCATGAGCCCGGCGCCGATAAAGAGAACGAGAGAGAGTGCGACTTCAACCGAGACCAGTACGGAGCGGGTCAATCCACTGCCCGAGTCGCTATCGAGACGTCCCACGCCCTGCTTGAGTGCCTCGCTTACATCCGCCTTGATCATGCTCCAGGCAGGCAGAATGCCGGAGAGCAGCCCGGTTGCTATGGAGAGAACCAGCGTGAAGACAAGAACCGTGTTGCTGAGTCCGATATCGCCCATGCGAGGCAGCTTGTCGGCAAAGAATTTAACCAGCAGATCGATGCCGAAGTGCGCCAGAACGAGACCGAATACGCCGCCACACAGCGAGAGCAGAACCGCCTCGGTGAGCAATGGCTGGACGATGCGGCCGCGGCTCGCGCCAAGTGCGGAACGGATCGAGATTTCCTTGCGCCGGCTGAGAGCCCGGGCGAAGATGAGGTTGGCCACATTGGCGCAGGCAATGAGAAGCACGAAGCCAACGGCGCCGAGCATCATCAGCAACGCCGGACGCACGTCGCCAACGAGTTCGTCGCGCATCGATATGACCACGGCGCCCCACCCCTTGTCATCGGCCGGATATGCCTGTTCGAGACGGTGAGAGATGGTGTTCATCTCGGCTTGCGCCTGCGCAATGGAAACGCCCGGCTTCAAGCGCGCGATTGCATAATAATGATGCTCGCCACGCACCGCGGCTTCTTCCTGAGTGAGACCGAGCGGGACCCAAGCCTGCGCAAAATCAGGCTTGGTCATCTTGGGGCCCATCACTCCAACAACGATGTAGGGGCTGCCATCGAGCGTCACGGATCTGCCCACCACGTTGGGATCCGCTCCGAATCGCGACTGCCATAGCTTGTACGTGAGGATGATTTCGTGGTCGTGGCCTGGCTGATCTTCCTGCGGCACAAACACGCGTCCATAAATGGGCTGCGTGCCGAGCAAGGAAAAGAAATTGTAATTGACCGTGCCGACGGCGATGCTCTCCGGCTTGCCCTGCCCGGTGAGATCGAATCCGCCGCCACTCCCGAGAGCCATCCCGCTGAAGACAGTGTTCTGCTTCTGCCAGTCGAGGAAATTGGCTGCCGAGACGGCAAACTGCGTCATGCCGGGGAAACTCGATTGCGGCGGAACGTGCCAGAGATGCACGAGGCGATCGGGATCCTGATAGGGCAAGGGCTCCAGCAGCACGGCATGAACGACGCTGAAGATGGCTGTGTTTGCCCCGATCCCAAGAGCCATGATCAGAACCGCCATGAATGTAAACCCGGGTGATTTTCGCAGCTGCCGGATCGCAAACCGCACGTCCATCGCAATGCTTTCCAGGTTGGCCCGCTGCCACACTTCGCGGCTTTGCTGTTCGTAGAGCGTTACGTTTCCGAATTCGCGCTTCGCAGTTCGCGTCGCCTCTTCGCGGGACATGCCGCTTTCCATCAGCTCGTCCACCTTTTCTTCCAGGTGTTCCTGTATCGAGACAGAGAGATCGGCGTACCGTCGGCGGCGAATGAAAGGCCAGCCCATCGAGACCTCCTAGACCTTGGCAACCGCAAGCACGCGCGTAATTCCGGCAAACATCTTCTCGAAGCTCGAGAACTCCTGTTCGAGCCGCCGGCGGCCCGCTTTCGTCAGCCTGTAGATACGGGTGGGGCGGCCCTTGGCGGAAACGCCGGCCTCCGAATCCAGCAATCCTTGCTTCAGCATTCTTTGCAGCGCGGGATAGAGAGATCCCTCTTCGATCTGAAGCAGATCATCAGACACCTGCCGGATGTGCTTCACGAGAGCATAGCCATGCATCGGCTTCAGCCGAAGCGAGTGCAGGATCATCAGTTCCAGCGCGCCTGAGAAAAGATCGCGGTGGTCGGAGTTCTTGGTCATACTCGCGCGAGTATAGGTGCGGCATACCTATTTTCGCAATAGGTATGTGACGAATTGGCTCGCAGGGAGGCCGGGCAAACCTGTCTAAGTTTTCAGATCGCTAAGTTGTTCGCATCCGTCAGTGGCGAACCGCATCCCGTCGTCCTACTGCTTCCTGAGCAGCAACGCCCAGTCCTGCACACCCGGCCAGCCCGTGTCTTCCGGCGGTCCGGCAGCGCTCCAAGATGGGCCATTGATGGTTCCCTCAACAGGAATCCACTGCCCGCTCGCGGCGTTGAACCACTCACCACGGTACGTTCCCGGCGCCTGTTGCACCGTGACCTTGCCGCCGTGGGGCAGATACACCGCATATGCGCTGCCCACATCGGCGAGGCACCAGTTCCCTGCATTCACCAGCTCATCGTGCGGATTCGCCTTCCACCAGTCGAAGCTGGTAAAGAAGTCCACGATGTGCCCGTATCCCAAAAACATGGTCTGCGTGTCGTCGCCGCGGCCGTTCATCCAGCCGCCGCCCGTATCGGGCCATATGTTCGTGCCCCGACGCGCGCTCTCGCCCGCAGTCTGGTATCCCCCGGCCATGTAGATCGACCACGCTGTTCTTCGCAGCACATCGGCAGAATCAGAACCCGCAGCCGCCCACTCGGGATAGTGATCCTCATAGCCGTACTCTTCGTTGGTCTGCGGAATGATGCGGCCTGCCTTCTCCTGCAGCCTGCGCGACTCGAGCATGAGCGCGTGCTGATCGCGCGACCAGTCCTGGTACGACGTAAACCCGAACCAGCTCGATCCGCGATCCTGGTGGGTCGTCTTCACCGGGTGGCTCGTCGCCAGGTGGTGATAGGGATCCAGTTCCTCGATCAGCGTTCCGGTGTCATGGGTCCACGCATCGTCGCGGAAGCCGTCGAGGTCGTCTCCCATGTCCCACGTGATGTTCGAGAATGCTCCGAGCCGTGCCGCCGCGTAGCGCAGATAGCGATGCTCGTCCTCGCTGCCTGCCGCCGGATGATCGTGCTCATCGTTCATCCCCAGCACGATCGAGACGATCATGTTCTTCTCGCGCGCATAGCGCAGCATGCGGTCGAATTTTTGCCAGTACGCAATGTTGAAGCGGGTGTAGTCGAATCCCGGATGGGTGAAGTCGTGAATGTCTTTCGCCGGCCAGGGCTCGAGGAGCATGCTCCACCGCGCGCCGTTCATCACCGGCTCGCCGTAAAACGTGCTCGTCCTGCCGGCGAGAGTCACGCGCATGCGATTCACTTTGAGCCGTGTCAGCCTGTCGATGCTGTATTCAATCGTGTGCTCATCGCGCCAGCCAAGAATCCAATAGGCGGTGGTGCCGTTGAAAAAGTAGTGCTCACCCGTTCCCTGCCAGACGAAGCTCCACGGATACTTCGGATCATCGCGGATGGGTCCTTTGCGCCGCTCGTCGGTCGCTGTGAATTTCCCGCTGTACTCCTTCGTCGCAGTGCCCATCTTCAGCGCGACGTGGAACGCGTACTCGCCGGGCTTGTCCGGCATGAAGCGGATCCGGAACACGCTTCCATCCCTGGAATCGCAGAACCCCGCAACCATGATCCGCTGGCTCGAACCATCTGGCGCAAAGTCTCCAACCAACGACGCCTCGGTGAATGGATTCGAGAAGGTTGGGTTTGCAACCTGTGCCGTAACTTCGACAAAATCGAAAGCCCCGGCTTGCCCGGGCGACTGGGTAAAGTCGACCTGGGGCCCGCCTTGGCCGCGCAGAGCCGGCGCGAGACAAGCGAAAATCACCCCTGGCAGCGCAGCCAATGTGAAGCACTTCCTGGCAATCGCGAAAGCTCTTTGCCTGCACTGTCTGGCCGACTTCGGGCCGCCAGCAGTCCCCCAGCGCATCAGCCGCATCTCCTTTTGTTGAAAAACCGATTCTACGCTCTCATTTCGAATGCGCTTCCCGCGCCTCCCCTTGGGTTATCATTGCGTCTATAGAATGTGCGGCCTTTGTTCCCCCGGGGCCGGCGTGGTGGTGTGTGTGTCTCGATTCTTTCAACGCTTGGTGTTCGTGTTGGCCCTCGCTGTTTTCGCAGCCCTCGTCCTGGGGTTCACCCTCGGGCAGTTCGGCTTTTTCGGCGTTCACGCCGGCGGCGAGCAGGATGGCGCCTATCGGCAAATGCACGTGTATGCCGAGGTTCTCAAACGAATCCAAAGCGATTACGTCACCGAGCCAAATATCGATCACGTCACCACCGGGGCCCTGCATGGCCTGCTGGAATCGCTCGATCCCGACTCCAGTTACCTAACTGCAGCTGAGTACAAGATTTACAAGGACCGGCCGAGCACGGGCGTGGCCCAGATCGGCATCACCGTCTCCAAGCGGTTTGGTTACGCCGATATCGTCACCGTCGAGCCCGGTTCGCCGGCCGATAAGGCTCATTTGACCGACGGCGATGTCATTGAATCGATTGGCGACGAGTCTACCCGCGACCTTTCCCTCGCCGTAATCCGGCTCATGCTCGAAGGCAAACCCGGTTCCCAGGTTGACATATCAGTTGTTCGGCGCCACAAACCCGATCCCGACAAAATGACCCTGATCCGCTCGGTCACCGAACCGCCTGCGCTGAATGAACAGCAGTACGACAACTCGACCATCCTTTATCTGAAGCCGGGCACCCTCAGCGAGCAGCGTGTCAATGAGATTGCCTCGAAGCTCAAATCCGCGGGCAAATCCGAAAAGGTCCTGCTCGACTTGAGGGATTGCTCTGAAGGCGATGCAGCACAAGGACTTCGCCTGGCAAACTTCTTCATCAATCAGGGCACCCTTGCTACCCTCGAGGGACAGAAATTCCCGGCCCAGACCTTTGCCGCTGATCCCTCCAAATCCATCACCTCGGCTCCGCTGGCGGTGCTCGTCAATCGCGGTACGTACGGAGCGGCCGAGCTGACCGCGGACGCGGTAAAGGACTCGAAACGCGGCGACGTGGTGGGCGAACGCACATTTGGTGAAGGATCGGTTCAGAAAACGCTCGAACTCCCTGACGGTGCGGCACTTCTGCTCACGGTGGCCAAGTATGAAGGGCCCGACGGCAAGAAGATCCAGGACGAAGCTGTCACCCCGAATGTTACGGCCGGGCAGAACGCCGATGACGACTTCGATGTGGAATCGCCGGCCCCAAAAGGCGACGAAACCCTCGATAAGGCGCTGGCGATCCTGAAGTCCAAAAACGGGTAAAATTCAGACAGTTTACCGCTCTTGTCCTGCGTGGTACAAAGCCGGGCATGTTGCAGCTTTGCCTTAACGCTGCCATGCTAGCCTTGAGCTGGGGCAATCCTATCCGGCTCGTCGGGATTCCTGCGAGGCTGTAGATTTTGGCTGCCAATCCCAATTCAACATACCCGCAGCGCGGCATGGGCCGAACGCATATCCGCGATGCCGAAAAGCGGAAAGCCCCAGCGCCAAAGCGAAAGCTGGTGGGCAAGGCAGCTCTCACGGCTCTCCTTTTTCTCTCGATTACAACCGGCTCCATGGCCGGGCTCATCCTGGTTTACTCCGCCGACCTGCCGCAGATCCACGACCTCGAGCAGTACCGGCCTTCGACGACCACCGATCTGTATGATCGCAAGGGCCGCGTGATCGGATCGTTTGCCCTGCAGCGCCGCGTCGTTGTCAATTACGACGATTTCAGCCCCATCCTTCGCGAAGCCGTCATCTCGATCGAAGACAAGAGCTTCGAGTCGCACTGGGGCGTCAACGTCATGCGCATCGCCGGCGCGCTGCTTCACGACCTGCGCAGCCACGGCCGCGCGCAGGGTGCCTCCACGCTGACCATGCAGCTGGCGCGCAACCTGTTCCTCTCGCCCGAGCGCACTGCGACGCGAAAACTGCAAGAGGCTTATCTCGCGATCCAGATTGAGCGCGCATTCACCAAGCAGCAAATCTTCACCCTCTATGGCAACCAGATTTATCTGGGCAGCGGCATGTACGGATTCGAAGCCGCGTCGGAGTTCTACTTCGGCAAGCACGCGAAAGATCTGAACCTGACTGAGGCGGCTCTGCTCGCGGGTCTTCCCAAGGGTCCGGTTGCCTACTCGCCGCTGCTGAATCCTGAAAGAGCGCTCCGCCGCCGGAACCTCGTCCTCAGCGAGATGGAGTCGGACGGCGTCATCACCCATCAGCAGGCTGAAAAGGCGCGCGAGGCGCCCCTGGGCTTGCACATTTCGCAACCGGATCAATCCGTAGCGCCCTATTTTCAGGAGGAAGTTCGCCGCGAGCTCGAGAAACAATTTGGAACCGAAGAGGTGCACGAAGACGGCCTTCGCATCGAGACCACCCTCGATCTCGATTTGCAGCAGACCGCCAATCGCGCGGTAGCCGACGGCCTGGCTACGTATGAACGCCGCAAAGGTTGGACGGGCAAGCTCGAAAATGTGCTGAAGGAAGGCTACACGCTGGCCAATTACCGTCACTCGGATTGGTCCGTCGCCAGCAATCCCGGCGACTATGCGCATGCACTCGTCACCCGCGTGCTCCCGCTGGAGGTGCACGCCCGCGTTGGTACCGGTGATGTAGTTCTGCTTCCCGCTGACTGGCAGTGGACGGGCCAGCGCTACGGCGATTCACTGGTCAAGCCGGGAGACGTCATTTACGTCCACCTTACCAATACGGTTGCGGACGGCGCCTACCGTGCCACGCTGGAACAGGATTCCGGCGCCCAGGGCTCATTGATGGCAATCGACAACACCACCGGCGACGTGCTCGCCATGGTGGGCGGCCGCGACTTTCAGCTTTCTCAATTCAATCGCGCGACGCAAGCCCAACGCCAGGTCGGCTCCAGCTTCAAGCCCTACGTCTATACCACCGCGATTGAACAAGGCGCCAAGCCGATGGACATCATCGTCGACGCGCCCGTGAGCTTCGGAAGCTACTCGCCGCATAATTATGAGAATGACTTCAAGGGCGCGATGACACTGGTCAACGCCTTTGCCGAGTCGCGCAATGTCCCTGCCGTCAAGCTGGCGGCCCGCGCCGGCATTCGCAAGGTCATCGAAACGGCGCGGCGTTTCGGCGTGACCTCTGAGATCCCGCCGTATCTGCCGGTGGCGCTCGGCGCAGCCGACATCACGCTTCAGGAACAGGTGGACGCATACTCTGTGTTTCCCAATGACGGCATCCGCGTTACGCCGCGCATGATTCGCAAAGTCGAGAACTACGATGGCATCACGCTGTGGCAGGAACGGCCCGCAGTAAACGAGGTGATTAGCCAGGATACTGCGCGCGCCATGATGACGCTGTTGCGCGCGGTCACGGATCGCGGCACCGGCGCCGCTGTCGCGCAACTGAATCACGCTCTCGGCGGCAAAACCGGCACGACCAGCGACTTCACCGACGCCTGGTTTGTCGGCTTCTCACCCTCGGTCACCTGCGGCGTGTGGATCGGCTACGACAGCCGTGAATCGCTGGGCAACAAGGAGACCGGAGCGCGCGCCGCGTTGCCCATCTGGATCACCTTCATGCGGGCAGCCATCGCCAATACGCCCGACGAGCAGTTCCCCGGCGAGCAGCCGGACAGTCGGATGCTTGAGGCAAGAAGTGCGCCGGCGGTTCCCTCACCAGCGCTGGAAAAACCTTCCGTGGCCTCCGCTCCTGGCGCGCCTGGCAAGCCGCGGGTTCCGGTCACACCAGTTCCTGGCATTCGGCGCGTTACCGCTAATCCCGGAGAGTAAACCCGCTGCAACATCGAGTGCCGTTGAGCCTGTCGCACTGCTCTCTCGCCAAAAGCAACGGCCCGAAGCAATCGCTCCGGGCCTGAATGTTTTGGAACTTGCGGAAATTACTCGGCAGCAGTTTCGACCGGTTTGGTCTGCCCCACGGTCCAATCGGGCGCGCCTACCTTGAACCGCGCAAAACGCCGCACGGTAATGTTCTCGCCGAGCTTGCCGACTTTCTGCGCGATGAGTTCCTTGATGCTGATGGCCTGATCCTTGATGAATGGCTGCTCCAGCAGGCAGACCTCTTCGTAGAATTTCGCCATCTTGCCGTCGACGATCTTCTCAATGACCGGGGCCGGCTTGCCGGTCGCGGCAGCCTGCGCGCGATAGATTTCCTTCTCCCGTTCCAGATCCTCGGTGGTCACATCTTCAGGCTTTACATAGCGCGGATCGCTGGCCGCGATGTGCATCGCTATGTCCTTCAGCAGCTCCTGGAAATCCTCGGTGCGCGCCACAAAGTCGCTCTCGCAATTCACTTCGAGCAGCACCCCGATTTTGCCGCCGGCGTGGATGTAAGTACCCACAGCGCCTTCGTTGGTGGTGCGGGCAGCCTTCTTCTGCGCCGAAGCCATGCCCCGCTTGCGCAGCACGACGAACGCGTCTTCGATGTTTCCCTTCGTCTCCTGCAAAGCTTTCAGGCAGTCGCCCATGGGTGCGCCGGACTTCTCGCGCAGATCCTTCACCAACTTTGCATCAATCTTCTCTGTCACAGTTGTCATCTCGCTTTTCTATTCTCCAATATTCCGGCCGGGCATTTCCCGGCATGAAAAAAGCGTGACCTTCAATTCGGCGGCCACGCTTTCGTCATGATGCGCGCCGAAACGCGCAATTAAGATTAAAAGCCTTCCGCTACTTCGGCCTCTTCAAGCGCCTCTGCGGTGGCCGGAGCCTTGCGCACGCCGCTCACTTGCGCTTCAAAATCGACGTCATCGGTCGAGGATGCCTCGGCCTCGGGCTCAGCAGTCTCGCCCTCAGGGGCCGCGGGCTGCTCTTCCGCGAAGGCCTTGTCGCCCACCAGGTTCACGCCCTCGGCTGCAGAGTCTGCAATCTTCGAGGTGAACAGGCGAATCGCGCGCAGCGCGTCATCGTTGCCGGGGATCACATAATCCACCACCGTGGGATCGCAGTTGGTGTCGACCACGGCCACCACAGGAATCCCCAGCTTGCGCGCTTCCTTCACCGCGATGGCTTCGTTGTTCGAATCCACCACGAAGATCGCATCAGGCAGGCGCTTCATCGTCTTGATGCCGGCCAGGTTGGCCTGCAAATGCTTCCGCTCCCGCTCCAGCCGGATCACTTCCTTCTTGGTGAGCAGGTCGTAGCGGCCATCGGTCGCCATCTCGTCCAATTCCTGAAGGCGCTTCACCGACTTCTGCACAGTCACCCAGTTGGTGAGCAGCCCACCCAGCCACCGCTGGTTCACATAGGGCATGCTGGCCCTCGCTGCCTCTTCCGCGACGGCGTCCTGCGCCTGGCGCTTGGTGCCGACAAAGAGAATCGTTTTGCCGCTGGCGCACAGATCGGTGACAAACTTCGACGCGTCCTTGAAGAGCTTGAGGGTCTTCTGCAGATCGATGATGTAAATGCCGTTGCGCTCCCCAAAGATGTATTCCTTCATCTTGGGATTCCAGCGCTTGGTCTGGTGCCCGAAGTGAACTCCCGCCTCGAGCAGCTCCTTCATGGTGATGGTGGCCAATGTTCCTCCTCTTTGGACTGCATCCGGGTGGTCGATGCCGGCGCCCGGATTAATCCCGCATACGCGGGAGATTGAACTACCGTGATCAGTTCTCAGTCATCAGTCAGTCTGTGCATCAACGGCTCAGCTGAACTCTGATCAACTGTTCTCTGACCACTTTCGAAGCCCTAGCGCTTCGAGAACTGGAATCTCTTTCTCGCGCCCTTTTGGCCGTACTTCTTGCGCTCCTTCACGCGCGCATCGCGGGTCAGCAGGCCCTCGGCCTTCAGCGTCTTCCGCAGTTCCGGATTGAATTCGATCAATGCACGGGCAACGCCCATCTTCACAGCATCTGCCTGCGAGGTAACGCCGCCGCTGCTCACGTTGGCGATCACGTCAAAGCTCGACGCAAGGTCTGCCACAACGAGAGTGCGCTTCGCCGCAACGCGCTGCTGTTCAGTGACGAAATACTCGTCAAATCCTTTGCCGTTGACCTTCCACTCGCCCGTTCCGGGACGCAGAAAGACGCGGGCAATCGCCGACTTGCGCCGCCCCGTCCCGTAGTACTGAACCAGATCTGCCATTCTCTACTCAGCTCCTAGCCTCTAGCTTCTAGCCTCTAGCTAAAAGCCGAAAATCCTCGTCGCTCTTGCAACCGAGCTAGCAGCTAGAAGCTAGCAGCTAGCGGCTGCCCTTACGCTACTTCCAACGCCTGCGGCTGCTGCGCCTGGTGGGGGTGCTTGTCGCCGCGGTAGACCTTCAACTTCGTTGCCATCTGCCGGCCCAGCTTGCTCTTCGGCAGCATGCCCTTGATCGCCTCTTCCAGGATCTTTTCAGGCTTGCGCTGCAGCAGCCGCGTGAACGACTCCTCGCGCAACCCGCCCGGGAAACCGGTGTAGCGACGGTAGAGCTTGCTCTGACTTTTGAGCCCGGTCAGCCGAACTTTCGCCGCATTGATCACGATCACGTGATCGCCTACGTCGATATAGGGCACATAGCGCGGATTCAGCTTACCGCTCAGCACGCTGGCCGCCTTGGTGGCCAACCGGCCCAGCGTCTGACCGCTGGCATCCATCACAAACCACTTGCGGTCAATATCCTTGCCGCTGGGAACGAAGGTCGACATCTTAACTCCTGCCATCAATCCTGTATTTCAATGCAAGGCCAGAGACCCCGCGCAAACGCCTGTGCCCGCGCAAAAACGCAGGCTCAAATTTCCACCCACTTCCAAACAACGCCTGTTCGGGTGAGGATTGTCGCGGTTTATCCGCAAAGATGGCCGACGAACGGATCGGAGCCTGATCTTTGCGTCCGGCGCTAAACCGTGCTTCTGATTCGCCGGATCCGGGTGATCTCGTCACCCGTTTGACGAAGTACCGTCAGAGGTTACAGCTCCTGAGACAGAACACCGCGCAAGGACTTCAGGATACTCGAATCAGAGGACAGAGTCAACGAAAAGGCTGTGAAACCGGGAGGTTGAGCCGTTTTGACCGGACCCGTACAAACTACGGTAACAAAAGGACAATTCGGCGCTGGATAATCTCTCCTTCCTACGTAAGACTGGTCTCGAATTCCGGTTTTTCGCAACCGGCAATGGCCTAGTACCCTCTTGGTTGCAGCAGCTGCATGGATTCGGGTTCAGTGGACGAGCACACAGCGACCGTATCAACTCGGCAGGGCGTAGGGCGCAAGATCGCCGCGGCAGGCATCATTGCCGCCGGCGTGCTTTTTGTCACCATCGTCTATTCGGTGGGCCTGACCGCAAAAAATGCCACCAAGCGCGATTTCATCCAGTACTGGGCCGCGGGCAAACTCATTCTTCAACATGCCGACCCCTACAGCCTGCCGGAAGTATTTCAAATCGAGCGCGCTGCCGGTATGGAGGAAACCGAGCCCAAGATTTCTGTGGCTCCTCCGATCGCGCTCGAGCTTTTTGCGCCTTTAGGATTTCTAGGCGCAAAATCTGGACTGATCGTCTGGTTGCTTGTGCTCCTCGGGTGCCTCTCCGTTGCTGTCTTTCTTTGCAGCCTCATCTTCGGAGAACCCGATTCCCGGCTGCATCTATTCGGATATCTGTTCGCACCGGCAATTGCGTGTGTCCAGGCCGGACAACTGGGGATCTTTTTTCTGCTGGGTTTCGTGCTCTTCCTTTATCTGCACAGGTCGAGGCCGTTTCTTGCCGGAGCCTGCTTGCTGCCATGGGCGCTCAAGCCTCATCTTTTTCTCGCGTTTGCCGCCGTGCTCCTGCTCTGGTCAATCCAGCACCGAGGCTTGCGCTTGATTACGGGTTTTTTCTCCGCACTGGCCGCGAGTTGCGGGTTATCCGTGTTGCTCGATCGCAACGCATGGAGCCAGTACATCAACCTTTTTCAATACAGTCGCCTCATGGATGTCCATCTTCCCACCCTCAGCGCAAGCCTGCGAGCCTTCACCTTCCCCAACGCCGTGTGGATTGAATACCTGCCGGCAGCGATTGCCACTATTTGGGCGATCTGGTATTACGTGACCCACCGCCAGGTCTGGGAATGGACGGAACACGGCTTGCTTGTCCTGCTCGTCTCGGTCATGTGCACTCCCTACGGTTGGGTAACAGACGAAACCGTGCTCCTCCCGGCAGTGCTGTTCGGGGTCTATCGCGCGACCAGTTCCAGGCGCTCGCTATTGCCGATTGCCATGATTGGCGGCGCGGCCCTGGTTGAAACCCTCGCCAATGTAAGCATGATCTCCTGGTACTACACCTGGACAACGCCGGCTTGGCTTGGCTGGTATCTGTATGCGACCCGCAACAGCAAGCAGCCGGCATCCGCTGAAACGGCGATACAGACTACTTGAGCCCGGACCGGGTCTGGATTTAGAAGACATCGTTTTGCCCGAGGTTCACGGACTTCTATCTACGCTTTCAAACGTGAGTCCGGAAATCCAAGACGCCGCTTGAGCGCGAGAATCTCCTCGATCTTCCCATCGGGAATCCGCACCAGCGGTCTGCCGATCTGCTGCGCGATCACGCAGGTCTTGGAATAGTTCTCGAGGACCTCAATCAGCCATTCCGCATGGCTCACGGTGTCGGACCAGCAGACGACGCCGTGATTGGTGAGCAGGATCGCGTTGTGATCCGCCGCGAATGGAACCACGGTTTCGGCGAACGCCTGCGTTCCCGGAGTCTCGTACGACGCGACCGCAACCGGACCGATGAAAATCTCGAATTCCGAGATCAGCCCCACCGGCGGCGCTGAGGACGTCATCGCAAAAGCTGTTGCGTACGGCGGGTGGCAATGCACCACGGCGCGCGCCTGCTGGGTCGCCTTGTAGATCTCGAGATGCATCAGCAGTTCGCTTGTCCGCGCCCGGCTTCCCGCAAGGATGTTTCCCTCGAAATTGGCAAGACAGATATCTCTGGCGTCGAGGTCGCGCTTGCTCATCATGGTCGGCGTACACAAAACGTACTGATCGCCGAGGCGCACACTGATGTTGCCGCCATTGCCGTCGACGTACTGGCGTTCCCAGAGCTTGCGGCCCGCTGCAACGATCTCAGCGCGCAGTGCGTCCGCCTCAGGAGAATCGGCCGCAGCAGCAGGCGTTGCGTAACCATGTGCCGGCAGGCGCAAGGCATCCATGGCGGACTGCATCACCTCGCGCACCTGATCTGCAATTGGATTGCTGAACGTTGGCATGACAGCGCTCCTGCAGAAAGCGGCTGAAAGACACGATCGCCGCCTGCCGATCAGAGCGCGCCCCTGCAAGATTCAGGTATAGGCCAAAGCAGTGCTACATCCCGTGATTTGGGTCACGCATGAAGGCTCGACCGACTCTGGCTGCGAGCACAGTCCGGCGCGCTAATCCCCGCCCGCCGGCACCAGCTTGCGCTGCAACTGCTCCAGCGTCTGGCCCTTGGTTTCCGGGTACGCCAGAAGAACGACGATGAACTGGATTGCCGTCATGATCGAGAAGAAGACGAACGGCGTTGCCGTGCTCATCAGGTTCACCACCACCGGAAACTCCAACTGGATGAGCGTGTTCATAAACCAGTGGCTGGCGCTTCCCACGCCCTGTCCCTTCGAGCGGACCGAGGTGGGAAACACTTCGCCGATGTAGACCCAGATCACCGCCCCCTGCGAAACCGAGAAGAAGGCGATATAGGTCACCAGCAGCCACAACAACGAGCTCTGGTGCGAATGCGTTCCGAAGACCCACGCAACTCCGGCCAGGCAGCATGCCGTGCCCGCCGCGCCAATCAGCAAAAGCGTTTTCCGCCCCAGCTTGTCGATGAGCGACATCCCCACCAGCGTGAACAGAAAATTCGTCGCGCCAATGACGATGGCCTGCTGGTCACTCGAAATCTGGCTGAAACCCGCGGCTCCGAAGATGTTGTTGATGTAGTAGAGAATCGCGTTGATTCCAGCCAGCTGGTTGAAGGCGCCGATCGAAATGGCAAGAAACAGCGGATAACGGTACTTCCACTGAAACACCCGCTCATGCGCGGAGGCGTGTTCCTGCGCGAGAGCGGCGCGAATGTCGGCCAACTCGGCCTCGGGATCGGGATCGCCCATCATCTTCAGGACGGCAAGGGCTTCGTCAATGCGGTTCTTCGAGGCCGACCAGCGCGGGCTGCGCGGAATACCGAATAGCAGAATCAGAAATGCGATCGCAGGAAAGGCCGAGACACCGATCTGCCAGCGCCATTCCGTGGCGCCGAGATGCATGGTGCGGATCAGGTAATTCGAGGTGTACGCGACCATGATGCCGAAGACGACGTTGAACTGAAATGCCGCGACCAGCCGCCCGCGCCACTTCGCCGGGGCCAGCTCCGCGATGTACACCGGACCGAGCACCGAGGACGCGCCGATGCCGAGTCCGCCGACGAACCGGAAGATGAGAAACGCGGTCCAGTTCCATGCAAGGCCGCAGCCGATGGCCGAAGCGACATAAAGAATTGCAGTGAGACGCAGTGTTTCGCGGCTGCCCAGCCTCTGCCCTACATGGCCGGCGCCGAGCGCGCCGATCACGGTACCGACCAAGCCGATCGCCACCGTGAATCCCTTGTTTTGCGGACTCAACCCGTACAAGCGAACCAGCGCATCAATGGCGCCCGCAATCACAACCGTGTCAAAGCCGAACAGCAGGCCGCCCAGAGCACCCGTGAGGGTCGCCTTCATCAGATTTACATTAGGTCGCATCGTTCAGGTTCCACTGGAATCCCCATCATCCTACAGACCCCAGCGCATCGCCGCAAATGAACCGCACACATTTTTCGAGGCGTTGCCGAGGTACAATCCCTGAAGGATGAAGCGCTGGCCCACCGTTTCGCGCTTCGCGCCAAAACAATTCCACACGAAAAGGATCATTCCCCATGACCCTGCCCGTTTTCTTTTCTCATTCCCAATTCCTTCGAGCCGCCGCCACCCTTCGCCGGGCCGTGCTTCTGCTTGTGGCAGTCGCCTTTGCGGTTCCGGCCTTCGCGCAGGACAAATCCGCGACACCCGATGTGCTCGTGCTCAGCAATGGCGACACGCTTCATGGAAAGTTCGTCAGCGCCGTTGGCGGCAAAGTCACCTTCCATTCCGAAGTGCTGGGCGATGTTTCGCTCGGCTGGGACAAGATCAAGGAACTCCACACATCGCAGCAGGTTGCGGTGCTGAACGCGGCAGTCAAGCCGCGCGGAAAGAAGACCCTCAATGCGGTCCCCGTGGGCGCAATCGACGTCGCCAACTCCAACGTCACCGTGCATCCCAGCAATGGCAATGAGCAAACCATCCCCGAGAAACAAGCGGTTTACATCGTCGATCAGAAAACGCTCGACAAGCAGATCTATCATCATCCGGGCCTCATGACCGGCTGGAATGGCGCAGCCACGGCCGGCGCCACCTTGGTGACCGCGACCGAAAACCAGTACACGTTTTCCGGAGGCGTCGGCCTGGTCCGCGTCGTGCCCACCGTCGGCTGGCTCGATCCGCGCGACCGCACCTCGCTCGATTTCACCGGCTCGTTCGGCAAGATCACACAACCCGGTTACACGGACCCCCTCACGGGCCTCGCGTTTCCTGCCGTGACCACCAAGTCGGCCATTTATCACGCCGACGCCGAGCGCGATGAGTACCTCTCTGCGCGTTTCTTCGCGCTGGGCCAGGTAGCTTTTGATCACAACTTCGGTCAGGACCTCGACCTCCAACAGATCTACGGCGGCGGACTTGGATGGACCGCCCTCAAGACTCCGAAACAGGAAGCAGATCTGAAAGCGACCATGCAGTACGAAAAGCAGCAATTCATTTCCAGTTCTTCAGGCAATCAGAACCTCATCGGTTCGACCTTCAGCGCAAGCTATATACGCCACAGCAAGCTGGTCACGTTCACGCAGGGGATCGCGTACATTCCCGCATACAACAACTTCCACGCTTACTCCGCCAACGAAACCGACACGTTTGCGTTTCCGGCATACAAGAACTTCAGCTTCTCCGTCGGCACGCTCGACAGCTACCTGAACGATCCGCCGGTCTCGCTGCCGCCGACCAAGAGAAACTCGTTCCAATTCACCATGGGCCTCACCTACGCCCTCAAGTCGGCGTATTAGCTGCGGTCTAGTAAACCGATAAAGCTAGTCAAGTCCGGGTTCGGCAAGATACATTTCTCTGCGGGTTGCCGATTCTTTTCGATTACATCTCTGCGGATTTTCGAAGAGAACGGCGTGCCCGTGGAGGAACGTCTTCATGCAGCTTCGATTTCGGATCCTGGCCCTGGCTTCCGCTCTCGTCGTCTCTACAACCGCGAGCAACGCGCAGCAGCCCGCGTATCTCAACACGAAGCTTTCGCCTGAAGAGCGGGCGCACGACCTTGTCGGCCGCATGACGCTAGAAGAAAAAGCCAACCAGCTTGAAGACTGGGCTACTTCGATTCCGCGCCTCGGCGTCCCTGACTACCAGACATGGAACGAAGCGCTGCATGGCGTCGCGCGAGCAGGTTACGCCACGGTGTTTCCGCAGGCCATCGGCATGGCCGCCACATGGGACCCAACCATGGTCCACACCATGGGCAACGTCATCTCCATTGAAGCCCGCGCGAAATATAACCAGACGCAGCGCGAAGGCAACCACCGCATCTTTTTCGGTCTCACCTTCTGGTCGCCCAATATCAACATCTTTCGCGACCCACGCTGGGGCCGCGGCCAGGAGACCTACGGCGAAGATCCATTCCTCACCGGCACTATGGGCACTGCCTTCGTACAGGGCGTGCAAGGTGATGACCCGGATCACCCACGGGCCATCGCCACCAGTAAGCATTTCGCAGTTCACAACGGACCCGAGCCTCTTCGTCATGGATTCAACGTCGATCCGTCTCCTCGCGATCTGGAAGAAACTTACCTGCCTGCGTTCCGCGCCACCGTCACCCGCGGCCATGTCGATTCGGTGATGTGCGCCTACAACTCCATCGACGGCTGGCCGGCCTGCACCAACACCATGCTTCTGAAGGATCATCTGCGCGACGCGTGGGGGTTCAAAGGCTTTGTCGTTTCCGACTGCGGCGCGATCGTCGACGTCTACGAAGGGCACAAGAAGGCGTCGGACATCGAGCATGCTTCCGCTTTGTCCCTCAAAGCCGGCACCGATCTTTCGTGCAGCATCTGGACTCCCGGGTTCAATTCGCTTGCCAACGCGGTGCACCAGGGACTCGTCTCCGAAGACCTCGTCACACAGGCTGCCGTGCGCCTTTACACCGCTCGCTTCAAGCTGGGACTCTTTGATCCGCAGGGCTCAAGCGCGTTCGACAAGATTCCCTATTCCGCCGATGCATCGCCCGAGCATCGCCAGGACGCGCTCAAGGCAGCCGACGAAGCCATCGTGCTGCTCAAGAATGACGGCGCCTTGCCGTTGAAGAGCGCACCGGGACACATCGCGGTCATCGGTCCCACCGCCGATCTGCTGCCATCGATTCTCGGCAACTACGTCGGCACGCCGGTCCATCCCGTCACGCCGCTCGACGGCATCGAGCGCCAGTTCCGCACCTCGCCCATTCTCTATGCGCAGGGCTCTACGCTCGCCGAGGGCGCCCCCGTTCCAGTACCTCGCACCGTCTTCGGCCTGAACAAAGGACTGAAAACGGAGTTCTTCGCAACGCCCGACTGGACCGGCCGCCCTGTCGCTGTCACCACGGAGCCGGAAGTTCAAGCTGACTGGGAAAACGCCAAGCCGGTTTTTGAAATCGACACGGTGAACTACTCCGTGCGCTGGACTGGCACCATCGCCGCGCCCGCGCCTGGCCACTACGTTTTCACCGTTGAGCCGGCTGACAGTTTCCCATACTCGCCCAAGGAAGATTACCGGCTCCTGCTCGACGGCAAGGTCATCTCCGAGGGCAGCCTGCGAGCCGGACACGATCTCTCCTCGATGGGCAACTTCAAATCCGCTCCAGGCGCATCGCCCACAGCACCGCCGGTCATGGATTTCCCGAAGAATCCATCCATCGCGTTCGACTTCACCGATACCAATCCCCACGAATTCCAGTTTGAGTATTCGCATGCAAGCGATCGCGCCGGAGGCGGTGTTGTGTTGAAGTGGGAGGCTCCACCCCAGGCGCAAATCGACGAGGCCGTGGCCCGCGCGAAGGAAGCATCGGTGGTCATTGCGTGCATCGGGCTCTCGCCGCAGCTTGAGGGCGAAGAGATGCGCATCAAGATTCCTGGCTTCGACGGCGGCGACCGCACCAGCCTCGATCTGCCTGCGCCGCAACAGAAACTGCTTGAGGCCCTCGCCGCAACCGGCAAGCCGCTCATCGTCGTGCTGCAAAGCGGAAGCGCCGTCGCCCTCAACTGGGCCAATCAGCACGCCAACGCGATCCTCGAAGCGTGGTATCCGGGAGTCGAAGGCGGTACCGCCGTTGCCCGCACGCTTGCCGGACTCAATAATCCTGCCGGCCGTCTCCCCGTCACGTTCTATGCGTCGCTGGATGGCATCGCACCGTTCACTGATTACTCGATGAAGAACCGGACCTATCGCTACTTCACCGGAAAACCGCTGTGGGGATTTGGCTACGGACTCAGCTACACAACCTTCCAGTACGGTCCCGTCAAGCTCTCCGCTGATTCGTTGAAGGCGGGCGAGCCGCTCACCGCAGCCGTCTCCGTTACGAACTCAGGAAAGGCGGGCGGCGACGAAGTCGTCGAGGCATATCTCAAGACGCCGCAGCCAGACGGCCCGATCCACTCGCTCGTTGGCTTTGAGCGCGTGAACATCGCAGCCGGGACGAGTAAGGAAGTGACGATCAAGATCGACCCGCGCTCGCTCTCGAGCGTCGACGATCAGGGCAACCGCTCGATCCTGCCCGGCAAGTACACAATTACCCTCGCCGGAGCCCAACCGAATGAGACGGGCGCCAAATCGGAAGCCTCATTCACGATCACCGGTTCGACTGCGTTGCCAAAGTAGACCAAAAAAGAGGCGGCAGAGCTTCGCGACCCTGCCGCCGACCATGCATTGCTGCTATTTGCTTTCTGCCAACACTCTTATTGAATGTCTCCCGAACCTCCAGGTCCGCCCGGGGGAGGAGCCGCCTGCTGTCCGCCGTCCGGTGGAGGAGGTGCATGATCCGGACCGTCGCCGCCGGGACGCGGGCCGCGGCGCATTCCACCGCCCCCACCTTGACGATTCCTGCCCCACTCGCCCTGGCGCATCATGTGGTTTTCGCGGAACTCCTGCACCAGCTTCCACTGCTCCGGTGTCAGCTTGCCGCGCAAGGCCAGCAGATAGCGCGCATTGGCTTTCTCCAGCTCGGCGCGGGCCTGCGCAACCTTGTCAATCTGCGCCAGGATCTGCGCTTCATTCGGCTGATCCGCTCGAACCAGCGGCTCCATTTCCAGTTCCGCCTTATCGACATTGGCATGCAGGTCGATCAGCTTCTCGCGGTGCTGCAGCAGGATATTGTCGAACTCCTTCCGCTGCTCATCCGTCAACTTCAGGCGATCAATGACCTTCGGATTGTTCCACCACCGTCCTTCGATTCCGTGACCCACAAAGGCCCGTTCGATCGGAGGCCGGTGCATCATTCCCGGTCCCGAACCGCCATCAGGCATCTGCGCCCACGCCGATCCAGCGATCAGCATGCTTGCGACGGCTAAGAAAACTCGTGCTCGCTTCCCGTTCATCCCCATCTCCTCGCTTCCTTGCTCGATTTACATCTTTCTCTAATGCCGCGCTCTATCTCGATTGGGCCTGCGTAGAAAGGGCTGCCAGGGGTTCCAGCGCATTCGGCACTTCCTGTGAAACATCGCTATCGACATTGGCCAGCAGATCGTCTTCTGCCTGCGTCCGGGCTTTGGCCTGCGCCTCGGCCATAGCGTGTTCCTGTGCCGCCGCGCGTGCCGCCGCGATATTGGCCAGTTCACGCTGATGCTGCTGGCGCTCATAGAATCCGCCCGAAACCGCTCCCCCTACAAGAACCGCCGCAAGCGACCATCCAGCGGCCATGCGCCATGTGCGCCGCACCACAGCTTTTGGCATCCGAGGCCGGTTGAATTCCGCCTCACTCCACGCATGGACGTTCGCCTTGAAGTCGCGCAACGTCTGCTCCAGCGCCGGATCTACCACTTCCAACTCGTTACGGCTGCCATTCTTTTCGCCGCGATCTTTCATTTCGTTCCTCCCAAATCCACGCGCACTCTGCCCAGCGCGCGCGAGAGGTGCGCTTTCACGGTGCCTTCGCTCAATCCCGTGGCTTGCGCAATCTCCGATAGTTCCAATTCATCTACAAAGCGCAGCAGAAATACCGTTCTCTGCCGCTCGCTCAGTCTTTCAACTGCCTGCCAAACCTGTTTCACCCGCTCCCGCGCAAGCAGCCGCTGCTCCGCCGTTCGCTCTCCGCTCGGCAACCACTCGCTGGCTTCGTCCAGATCAACCTTGTTCGTGCTGGCCTGCCGCCAGAATTGCATCCGGCGATTGCGCCAGTGATCCTTCTGCAGGTTGATGGCGATCCGCATCAGCCACGTCATCGCGCTTGAATCGCCGCGGAAATGGGTCCAGTTGCGGTGCGCCTTCAAAAAACATTCCTGCGTCAGCGTTTCGGCTAGATCCACGTCACGGGTGGACGCCAGCAAAAACCTGAAAATCTGCAAACGATGATCCGCGACTACGCGGGAAAACTCCTGCGCGGCAATCTCATTCGCCGTGGCCATGGTGGTCATCGGTTCTATTGTCGTGCCGGCCGCCATCACCTTGGTAGACGCCCGCCTAAGCGCCGGGTTTACAGCCACCTGGGCTTTTCTTACCCTTTCGCTGGATCGGCAAGAAAACGCAGTTCCCAGGACGTCGTTGGCTGGCTGGTTTGTTCCGCGATGGCGCGAAGCTGCACGATTCCCTTCTGGTCAGGATATTCGCCGGGTGCATAGCGAAAACCCGCCGCGGCGATCGGCACCCTGAAGGGATTGGACACGTCTTCGCGGTGGACGTTGCGCCTTTCAATGGGTTCGAGCAGCTTGTTTTCGATGGTCAGCTCGTTGAAATATGCCGGATTGTCGGAAGCCGGCGCTCCCAGCAGCCAAGGACCGTACCAGAAACTGACACGCCCGTCCGGTTCAGGCTTCATTTGACGGCCCATTTTGTATCGGATCTCGACAACGTCCCCAGCTTGCCAGACGCGATCGACGTTCGGGTTCGGTTGATCCAAGGATCCGTGCTGCGGTTGGCCATTGACGCGCAAGTCCATCCCATCCGCCCAGTCGGGCTTGTGAATTCCGAGAAAAGCGCGATACCCTCCCGCAGCGGTGATGCGGATCCGAACTGCGCCATCCCGGGCGAGTGTCGACTCCGAGACAGCCGACAGCGCCGGCGTCTCAATCTGACCGTCGACCGGCAGGTCGAGCCAGAGTTTTCCATCCTTCTGCTGAAAGGCAGCGCTCTGGATATCCGGGAAGCACCGCAGCCCATGCAGCGTACAACACCACCACGCGCACACCGCTCCAGCCGCCGGCAAGCCGGTCGCGGTGTACACGCGATGCCCGAAATCTCCCGTCGCATACTGGTTGAATGCGAGCTCGTTCAAGATTGCATGCTCGGCCATTGCACGGTACTTCTCGTTCTTCGTCGATCGCCACAGCGCGAGGTTGAGCCGCACCCAATCGGCCTCGGCGCAGCCTTCGGTGCGATGGCTGTTCGGGCTCCAGCCTTCTGGAACCCCACCGGTGATTAGCAGATCTTGCGAGTCGGCCACCTCCTGCCACGCCGTTTCGCATTGCCTCAAAAATTGCGCGTCGCCCGTCGCGTTGTAGAGATCCATTACGCCGCGCAAGCTGGTCAGATACCCGTGCACATGGTCCCCAGGCCGGCGTTCGATCACCCCGGCAATCTGCTCCGTAAGCTTGCGATATCGCTCATCTCTAGTAACCGAATAAAGCTGTGCCAAACCCTCCGTCTGCTGCATCCAGCAGATATAGCTCGATGCAAAATGCTTTGCGCCAAACGCCTCGCGCATCTCCGCGGAGAGCATCATTGGCCCGATGCGCACCAGAAAATCGCCAAGCCGCCTGCACGATGCAAGCACGGCCGCCGAGGGCCTCAGTTGCTGGTATTCGAGCAGCCCGACCAGCAGCCGTCCGTTGCCCCACAGCAGGGCCATATCCAGATCCGTCGGCTTGTCGAAGTGGAACGCGCTGCCGAAGTATCCATCCGGCTTTTGCAACGCAATGGTCTTTGCGACCAGCTCATCGAGCCCCGGCGTCTCGACTCCGTAGATCTTCGCCGCCATCGCCATGGCGCCGATATATCGCCCCGACAAATCGCCGCTGAACTCCGTAAACCGGCGCTCGGGCGTGGGTCGAACGTCGGCGAGCAAAAACTCCTCGGTATACGCTGGAGCGTCTCCATGCAGAACCCGCAGCAACGTCAGTTCGAACCGCGCATCGGGCATCATGCTCGCGACCCTGTTCGCCCCCAGTGCCGCAGGCTCCCGCTCCAGCGCCGCGGATCGGCGCGCGACCTCCGCGGCGATCGGCACACTCACGGCGGTTTTGACAAAGTCACGACGATTCATGTTCGCAATTCCAGGACCAGCCCGCCGCCCGGCGAAAGCGCTCGTTCCCGGCGCGCCCATGATAGTCCAAATCGCCGCACCCGTTCCCGCTTCATCTCATCCTGATAAGCTGATCCGGTAAACGCTTTCCATCGAAAGCATCTCGCCATGCTGCTCAAAGACCTTCGCGAACAGGTTCTTCACGCCAATCAGGAAATCGCACGGCGCGGTCTCGCGCCCCACACCTTCGGCAACGCCAGCGGCATCGACCGCACCAGCGCCGAACCCCTCGTCGTCATCAAGCCGAGCGGCGTCGACTACGCCACGCTCACTCCTGCCGACCTGGTCGTGACCGACCTCGAAGGCACGATCGTCGAGGGCGCCTTGCGTCCGTCCAGCGACCTCGCTACCCACACGCTGCTCTATCGGGAATTCCCGCAGATCGGCGGCGTCGTTCATACGCATTCGGAATTTGCCACATCCTGGGCCCAGGCCTGCCGGCCAATTCCCTGCCTCGGCACCACCCACGCCGACTATTTTCACGGGCCCGTACCGGTTACCGAGGCGCTCACTGAGGCCGAGGTCGCCGAGCACTACGTCCGCAATACGGGAGCCGTCATTGTCCGGCTCTTCCGGTCGGCCCAACTCGATCCGGTAGCCGTTCCCGGCGTTCTCGTCGCCGGGCACGCCCCGTTCGCCTGGGGCAAGAACGCTGCCGAGGCGGTCGAGCACGCGGATGTCCTCGAATACATCGCACGCCTCGCCTTTCGGACCACCCTGCTTAGGGCGTCCGATTTTGAACTGCCGGCACACGTCCTTGAACACCACTACTTGCGGAAGCACGGGCCCAAAGCGACCTATGGACAGCGGAAGGAATCGGGAGAGGAGTCGAATTAGGAGCCGACAACCCCCTTTGCGCGGCTCGCGAGTCTTGAGCTAACTCTTCTGACTCCAATTGCCTACCGTTTTTCGTAACACAATTCCTTTATGTGGAGCGAGTCTACGATTTTCTGCATTTCCAACACGCCGTCTCGATTTTTCGTGCAAACTTTTACACAGGAGATTCGTCCGTATCTTAAACAACCCCAGCGGATTGCCTTCGCCCTACCACGAATCGAAATCGGGCCCTCGACATGGCAATCTAGTTGCATCACTTCTTTTGACGTAGTGTGGGCACCCTGATGGATACGAACCTGATCAACCGGTTGCAGGCAATTCTGCTGGCCATCGCGACGGTCGGCCTGGCACTGCTTGCCCTGTTGAACTTCCGTCAGGAAAGCCATTTTCTTCAGCCCGAGGACGGGGTCTGGTGGACCGAAGCTTCGAACGGTTCAGGACTCCTGGCCCAAAGGGTTCTGCCGAGCAGCCCCGGCGCCCGTGCCGGCATTGAGCCCAACGACCTGCTCACTGCGATTGGCGGACAGCGCATCACCCATCTTTCCGATAAGGACCGTCAACTGTACCTGACCGGTCCCTACGGCAATGCAAGCTATTCCATTACCCGCGACGGCATTCAGCTGGAGTCTCCGGTCACCGTCCATCCCGAACCGCCTGATCGCAGCCTGCAGCAGGCATTTCGGGTCATTGGCCTGATCTATCTCGCCATCGGTCTTTACGTCCTGTTCCGCCGCTGGACCGCGCCACGCGCTACGCACTTTTATCTCTTTTGCCTGGTCTCGTTCGCCTGGTACGCGCTGAAGTACACCGGCCTGTTCGACATCCTCGACTGGACTGTTTTCGCGACCAACATTGTGGCCGAGGCGCTGCAGCCTGCCCTGCTGCTCCACTTCGCCATCAGCTTCCCGCAGGAGCGGCTCAGGGGCGCCGCCCGCCGCTGGCTCATGCCCTTCATCTATGCGCCCGGAGCCGCGCTTCTTGCGCTCTGGATTACCGCGATCGTGCGCTGGGAAGCCACCGGTCTCCTCATGCATCGGCTCGACCAGACCGGCACGGGATACGACGCCGCCTTCTATGTGCTTGCTGCCGTCTTCTTCATGCACAGCTATCGGCGCGCCGATACTCCGATCCTCCGGCAGCAGTTGAAGTGGCTCACCCGCGGCGCACTGCTGGCCGTCATTCCCTTCACCGTTCTTTACGCGATTCCGTACCTGCTCGATTTCCCCATGCCCGGGACGCTGACCAAGATTGCAGGCCTATCGCTTGTGTTTTTGCCGCTGACGTTCGCCTGGGCCATCGTCCGCTACCGGCTGATGGACACCGACCTGATCTTCAAGCGTGGCGTTGCCTATACACTCGCGACCGGCCTTATCCTCGGCGGATACTTTATCGCCATTGCAGTCGCGGCGAGCGTCGCACAAAACCGCTTGCCTGGATCGGTGCGTGACTGGGGCCAGGCCATCGCCATCGTGCTGGCCGCCGCCTTCTTCGATCCGCTCCGGCGCAGAATTCAAGGCTGGGTCGATCGCGCATTCGACCGCCATCGCTACGACTATCGCAGAGCCCTCGTCGAATTCGGGCGCGGACTCAACTCCGAAACCGATCTCAGGACCCTGCTCAACTCCCTGGTGGAACGGTTGCCGCGCACCCTGCTAGTCGCTCGTGTCGCAGTGTTCCTCAGCGCCGGCGAAGGCAGAATGCGCCTCGCGGCTTCACACGGATTGACTGCGGAAGCCCAGGCCGGAAAGGAACGGCTCGCTCTCGATTTCATCAACTTCGATCGCGCCCAGGATCACTCCCACATCTTCTTCGAAAACGCGCAAAGCGCCATGCACCTGCCCGACGATCAGCAGAGGACGGCCGCCCTGCTCGACCTCAACTACTACCTGCCCTGCCGAGTGCAGGATGGCGCAACTACCCGCACCATCGCGGTGATCGGCCTCGGCCGCACCACAGGCGGAGATTTCCTGTCGAGCGAAGATGTGGAGCTGCTCGAATCCCTGGCCAGCTACATCGGCATCGCCTTGCAGAACGCCAGCCTCTACTCGCAGCTCGAAGAGAAGGTCACCGAATTCGAGCGCCTGAAGGAATTCAACGAGAACATCGTCGAATCCATCAATGTCGGCATCCTGGCCATCGATCTCGACGACCGCATCGAGAGCTGGAACGCGCAAATGGAAGCGATGTACGCGCTCAGCCGCGCCGAAGTCATCGGCCTCGAGTTGCGAACTGTCTTCCCTGCTGAATTTGTCGAGGCGCTGAACGCAACGCGGAATGAATCCGGCGTCCACCACCTTTACAAGTTCCCTCTCACTACGCGCGCCGGCGAGCAGCGCACCGCCAACATCGCCATTGCGCCGCTGCTTTCGCGCGAATTCGTCACGGTGGGCCGCATCGTTTTGGTCGACGACATCACGGAGCGCGTATCGCTCGAGACGCAGCTCGCGCAGGCTGACAAGCTCAGTTCCATTGGCCTTCTCGCCGCCGGCGTAGCGCACGAAATCAACACGCCCCTCGCGGTCATCTCGTCCTACTC
>DATGFX010000051.1:0-2212 GCA_035308825.1 Occallatibacter sp.
GTATAGAGTCAGAACCAGCGCGCCCAGACCCCAAACAACGACAACCGCCCCCACAAGCGCACCCAAGTAAGGGATGATGCGCAACACGCGAATGATGGCGAGGCCCAGCGCGAGCCGTCCCAGCGCGGGACCCAATCCAACGGCTGCTCCCAGAATCTTCTCGCCGAGCCATGCACCCACGAACACCTGCGCCGAATATATAGCAATGACATACAGAAACAGGACTGCGATGCCGACCGGAATTCCTACGATCGTGATACAGACAAGAATCGCAGCTACGGGAGTCGCAAGAAGAAACAAAACGCCGAGGCCGGATGTGGGGCCGACCTTCTTGAAGGCGTTCTTAACGTCGTAGAAGAAGGCCGGAGCAATGAGAAGTAACACGAGTCCGAAAACAAAACCGGCGCCCCAATGCAAGGCCTGGTGCCAGTAGTAATGCCGCGAAGTGCGATCAGGACCGTGTTTATGCCGCGTGAATTCCAGCGGGCTGGCGAGCTTAGCTCCCGCAGCAACTTCGGCCGCCTTGTCTCCCTCGTATTTGGTTGTGCCGTCGATTACTGCGTGGGATCCGATGGAAAAATTACCTGAACGGACCCGGACATTGCCGCCGATCGGGCCATCAATTTCAAGTTCGCCAATGAAAGCGAGGACGTCGCCTCCCACAGTGCCGTTCAATTCGCCATTGCCGGCTCCAATCGTGGCCGAGCCTCCCACCTTACCTTTTTGGTCGAGATTGACGTCTCCGCTCCAGGCCATCGCATTCCTGCCGACCGTGCCCGAAATCGTAAGCGTCTGGCAGGCAGCTCGGACGTTGCCGTCGACCGTTCCATTGATAGTGACAGCCTGCCCCCAGCCAAGGACGTCACCTTTGACGTGGCCGTTGACGGTTATGTTGCGCGACCATGCGATCAAATCGCCGTCCACGTCTCCATCGATCACGGTACGATCGGCGGCGACGATCAGATCAGTCTTGACCACTTGCCCAGCGGCAAGCGTGTAATTTGGTTTCCCGTGCTCAGTATCTGCGGCAGCGGCAGGAGGGGGAAGTGCAACGGCGCAAAGAGCGGCCGCCATCACGACGGCGAATGTGGTCGCGCGCCTGAGACGGCGACGCACGAGCCACATCACCACGAGCCCAAGAGTGGCCATTGCCATAATTTCCATTGCGCTTCGCATTGCGTCCCATCCTTTCCAAAATGAACCGCTGAAGAAAAGCATCGTAAGCAAATTCCCTTGCGTAAAGCCCGCTTGTTCCGCTTGTGCTTGCCAGGGTTCGACGAATCCGGTCCATAACGTATATGCACCACCGGCGCCGAGACCCAAAGCTGTGAGCCAGCCCCACGGCGCAGCGCCGCGCTCAGGAGCCGCAACAAGCCGCGCGGGAACCGATTCGTCTTCTGCGGCAAGCGATTCGCGAAGCCAGATACCCTCGCTCTCGAGTGCACCCAGCAGCGCTCGGCATGAGGAGCACGACGCCGCGTGCCCCTTCACTTCTTGAGCGCGTTCGGCATCGAGCTGACCTTCGAGGTACAGCAGGACAGTCATCTCGTCAAAATGGTTCATCAAGGTCTCCCTGCCGCAGCGCCCAGCTCTCCGGAGGCGCCGCTTCCGGCCAAGACTTCGCGCAATTGATGGCGCGCGCGCAGCAGCAACACACCCACAAACGCGCGCCGCACACCTAGCGTTTCGGCAATTTCGTCGTAGCTCATGTCCGAGTAATAGCGCAGGACGAGCGCCATGCGCGCACGATCGGGCAGCTTAGCGAGGCCGGTACGGACTTCCTTGCTGGTGTGCTCGGCTTGCAGCTTCTCGAGTTGGCCTGGATCGGGGTGCTCGAGTGGCATCGTCTCGATGTCGCCGGTTTCGAGGTCCTGACGGATGCGCCGGCGCCGCAGTAAGTCCCAGCAGTGGTTGCTGGCCACTTTGTAGAGCCACGCGGTGAACGGCCGCGAGGAATCGTATGTTCCGAGTTTTTGCCGCACTTTCATGAAGATTTCCGTTGTCGCATCCTCGGCATCTTCCGGCGTGGGGAGCGCCCGCCGGCAAAAACGGAATATAGCTGGAGCATATCGGCGATAAAGCTCTCCCCAGGCCTCCGAGTCACCGGCCCGGACGTTCGACAGCACCTCCGCCAATTCCGCGGCGCTCATCTCTCCGGTGATGTTTCGCCTCTCCATGGATTAATACGCAGGGACCAGGAAGAATATTTCAC
>DATGFX010000052.1:0-1521 GCA_035308825.1 Occallatibacter sp.
CAGCGGCAAAATGACGCCCTTTCTCAGCACCACGTCCAGCGACTCCAACGGCCAGATTTCTCCCGACGGTAAATGGGTGGCCTATGCATCGAACGAATCGGGCGACTGGGAGGTTTACGTCACCACGTTTCCCGCCGCCACAGGAAAATGGCAGGTGTCGCGCGGCGGCGGCACCGAGCCTCGCTGGCGCGGAGATGGAAAGGAACTTTTCTACATCGGACCCAAAAGCATGCTAACAGCGGTCACCGTCGATACACGCGATTCATTCTCCTCCGGAAATCCTACGCCGCTATTCCGCACTCAGATCCGCGCCCAGGTGTCTTCCACCGATCAGTTCTCATATGACGTGACGAAGGACGGCCAGCGCTTCCTGGTGAACAAGTACGCCAAGCCCGCGCAGGTCGCTCCGTTGCACATCATCCTCAACGCCACCGCTGGCCTCGCGAAATAGCCTCGGCCCGTCTAATTTTGAATTCCTTTTGGCTGCGGTGAGATGGGAGCAGAGCCTAATTCTGTCGCATACTTGGCCAGGAGGAGGACTGAATGCCCCCTAAGCTGGATGGCATCCTTGAATCTTCTTTGTACGTGGACGATCTCCCTCGCTCGGTTCGCTTCTATCAGGACATTTTTGGATTCCCAGTCATCAGCGACTTTGGTGAGCGCGGTTGCGCAATGCACGCGGGTCCGCGCCAGGTACTGCTTCTTTTCAAAAAGGGAGCTTCGCGCGCGATTTTATCTCCGCACGATGGCGACGGCGAACTGCACATTGCATTTGCCATTCCGACAGCCGAACTGGCCGCCTGGGAATCATGGCTAGGCAAGCAGGGAATTGCGGTAGAAGAGAAGCGCTACTGGGACCTGGGCGGATGGAGCCTCTATTTTCGCGACCCCGATCGTCATTTGCTCGAACTTGCCACACCGGGCATCTGGTCTGTCTACTAGAGTCAAAGTGCGAATTGCGGCGTGACCTAGCGCGGGCCCGCCACAATGCTTGCGGGCGATCCATGTCCGTGCGATTCTCGTCGCGTCACCAGGAGACTTGCGATGCGTGTGTGTGACGGTTGCGGGGCCCCGGCTGACGAAGCGCATATCCGGCGGCGAATCGAGCGGCTTGAGATGGCTACGCGTTTCCGCCCGATTCATATCCAAGTGCTGCTGCTGGGCGATGCTCCACCAACCCGCATCGAAGACTATTTCTATCGGCCTCTCCGCGAGGGAGAATCGCGTTCCCCAGCGGCTAAAGACTTTTTCGTAGAGGTGATGAAGGCGGCGGGCATCGCTTCAGATGCCGCCGCAAATGAAGAAGCGGCGCTCGCCGAATTTCAGCATCGTGGATTTTATTTGGCTGACGCGGTGGAATGCCCGGTACCAACGCCGCAGGAGTTAAGCGAACGCATCACAGCCGCGTCGTCGACTCTGCTGAAGCGAATCGAA
Source organism: Occallatibacter sp. (assembly GCA_035308825.1). Taxonomy (GTDB): domain Bacteria; phylum Acidobacteriota; class Terriglobia; order Terriglobales; family Acidobacteriaceae; genus Telmatobacter. The sequence continues at coordinate 1,435 of DATGFX010000052.1, forward strand.
TTCTCTTATCGTCCCAAGCACGTCGTGCCGGTCGCCGCTGGAGTGAACGCAATAATTCCGGTGTTGCGGGCCTCTCCAATCGCAGAT
>DATGFX010000053.1:0-71060 GCA_035308825.1 Occallatibacter sp.
TCCACCTGCTTCACTTCCACCGAGATCACCTTCACTCCGAACGGCTCAGTGCGCTGGTCGATGATGGATTGGATGCGCAGATTCAGCTTGTCGCGGTGGCTCAGCACCTCATCCAACTCAACCTCGCCCAACACCGAGCGCAAGGTCGTCTGCGCAAATTGCGAGGTCTGGTAAACATAATTCTCGACCTTGATCGCTGCGTCATTCGGATTTACAACATACAGCGTCACCACCGCGTTCACTTTGAGAGTGACGTTATCGCGCGTGATCACATCCTGGGGAGGCACTTCCAGCACCTGTTGCCGCAGCGAGATGCGAATCATCTGGTCCAGCGGCCGGAATACCAGGATGATTCCCGGGCCCTTGGGCGAGGGCAAGGCACGGCCCAGACGGAAAATCACGCCGCGCTCATATTCGCGAAGGATTTTGATGGAATTCAGAAGGTAGAGAACCACAATTGCGATGAAAATCAGCGCCGGGACCGGCAAATCCGAAAGAGACATGAGACATTCCTCACATGAAGCAGGTGACAGCAGGGATTGTACTCCTGCCGCTCCTGGCCCATTCAGGCATGGACCTCCGGCAAATGCGAGGTGTCGACCGGCGAAACCAGCAGCAAATACTGCTGATGCCCAACGACCTTGAGCGTCGCCCCCGCGGGCACGGGCTCGCTCGCGAGTGCACGCCAGATTTCGCCTTCCACAAGCACATGCCCTTCCGGATTCAAAGCCTCCATCGCAGATGCCGCACTCCCCACCATGGCATCGGCGCCTATCCGGGCCTTTCTACGCCGCGCACGAATCGCTAGGCGCACAAGGAATACCGTGATTCCGCCAAAGCCTATCCCGATTGCAATCGCCACCCACGGGCTCACGTCCATTTGCGGCACGGGCGCAGCCACCAGCGTCAGCATCCCAAATGTGAGGCAGACAATGCCGGCAACAGCCAGCGCGCCGTGCCCACCGAACTTCGCTTCCAGCACGAGTAACACCATGGCCGCCACCAGCAGGAGAACTGCCGTATATCGAATCGGCAGCAAGTTCAATCCGAAGACGCCGAGCAACACCATCAACGTGCCGAGTGTGCCAGGCACGATTGTTCCAGGTGCATTGAATTCGAGGTAGATCAGCAGCGCCCCGGCAACCAGCAGCAACAGCGCGATGTTCGGATTGACAAGCCAACTGAGCAATTCCTCGCGGAGGGTTGGTTTCACCAGCTCAACACGCGCGCCTGCCAGGTGCAATGTCACCTTCGAGCCGTCCATGCGCGTGATCTCTCGCCCCTCCAGATCATGCAACAATTCCCCGTCGTTGGGCGCTATCACGTCGATCAAATGCTGACTCAGCGCTTCCTCTGCGGTGTACGAATGCGACGACTGAACGGCCGCGGCAGCCGCTTCGGCATTTCGATTTCGCCGCGTCACAAACGATCGCAGGAAAGCTTGCGCATCGTTCACAATCTTTTCGTTCATGGTCTCGTCGGGCTTGCCGAATTCAAAGACAGGGTGGGCTGCGCCGGCTTCCGTCCCCGGCGCCATGGCGGCCACGTCCGCGGCCTCCATCAGAAAAAAGCCAGCCGATCCAGCACGCGCCCCCGACGGACCTACATAGACAATCACCGGAACACGCGATCGCAGAATTTCGCCGGTCATCGCCCGCATCGATTCGAGCAAACCTCCGGGAGTATCCATCTCGATCAGAAGAGCGGCAGCGCCTTTCTGGTTCGCGATCGCCACCGCCCGCTGCAACCCGCCTGCGCTGACCGGCTGAATCGTATCGTCAAGAACAAACTTCTCAACCAACGGCTGCTGGCCCGATGCAAAACATCCGTACCCCAGGCTCAACGCCAATACCGTCGCCAGAGTACCCACCCCAGGAAACCTGAACTCGCGTGCTTTCTGCAGCATGGCTTGCTCCCGTACACGCCCGCAGCTCTATGGCTTTTGCCCGGTCCGTGCCTCGATCTGCCGGCTTAAATCCTGCGCCCCCTTGTTGCCCGGGTCAAGTCGCAGCGCCTCGCCGGCTTCCCTGCCCGCGTCATCCAAATGGTTTGCGGCCAGATCCAGTCGGCCCATCACGAGATACGCTCCGGCATTAGGACCAAGTTCCAGGGCTGTTTGGGCCTCTTTGCGGGCACCTGCCGCGTCGCCGGTTCGTTCCTGCACCTCGGCCAGACCTGCGTGCGCATCAGCCAACTTGTCGTCCGCATTTACGGCGGAACGGTAAAGGCGCTCCGACTCGAGCAGAAGCCCTCGATCCAGGTAGTCTTTGGCGCGGGTTGAAAGCCGCTGCGCCCGGTCGTGAGGTGACAGGGCGGCAAGGCGCGCCGCTTCCATTTCGTCCATCACCTGCGCCGCCTGCCGGAAAGCCACCGCGTCGAACGTACGCACAATCCGCTCCAACGGATCGGGCCTGGATTCTTCATCCGTTGCTCCATCGGCGCCGGCAGCTGGCGCTATCTTCCCCTTCCACGCACGATCCAAACCTTGCGCTTCGCTGTCATTGGGCCGAAGCCGCAGGCATTGCGCCAATTCCGCCTCCGCCCCAGCTGAATCTCCCTTGCGCTTCAGGCTCACTGCGCGGTTGAAGTGGTAATCGGCAGCATTCGGATCTGCCCCAATCGCTTTGAGAAACAGCGCGCTGCCATCGTGCCCCTGGCGGCTGATCGCCACGCCCTCGTTGTTCAGGACCTCGGCAAGCGGCAATTCCCGGGCAACAGCAGTAAATGCCTCTTCTGCCTGCGGATAGTTCCCCGAAAAAAGCAGCGACAACCCGCGGTAAAAGGCCGCCTCCAGCGCGTCAGGATCATCGCGGCCGACCTTGGCGAAAGCTGCAGCGGCTTGCTCATACTGGGCTCCGGCATACTCTTCGCGCCCCAGTGCCATCCAGGCGCGCCCAAAGTCCGGGCTTAGCTTCACCGCACTCTCCAGATGGTGCAGCCTTTCGGCCTGGTCCGGCTCGGTGATCCCTCGGATATATTGCTCGAACGCGTCCAGCCGCAGCCCTCTTCCGGCTGCCACAAACGTCTCCTCTGACACGCTGAAGCCTGGATCCAGGACCCCCGTGAGTTTCCAGGCTAAGGAATCGATTACATCCACCAGGTTGCGCATCTCCCCGCTCGAACTCACTGCGCCACTCATTCGCAAATCGGGCACGTCAACAACTTCTGCCTGTGCCTCGATCAGGTTTCCATGCGTCTCAAAGCTGCCAACCACAATTGAATCTGCATCCAGTGTCTGGGCCAACTTCAGGGCGCTTGCGCGCGATGGTTGGAACCCCTCGGGCAAGCCGAGATGGTCAAGCGCATACAGCCGGTCCTCGCGCCGCATGGGGGCGAATCCGGCCGAGGCAAACCGGCTGCTCAGGATGTCTGGCGCCGCCTCCCGAATCCATTCAAGGCTCGGCTGCGTGCTTCGATTGTCGAACGGAAGAACCAGCAGAATGCGCCCATGACCGGCCGACGAGACCTCCGCTGCCGGCTGCCCGGCCGCCCGGCCGCAGAGAATGCACAGAAGACCAAGGCAGAGAAATAGAAGGACGCCTTGCTGCGGCTTCCGTCGTCGAAATGACTTGAGTGGTTGCACTACGTCCTGATTATAGGAGGATGCGCCCGGGGTGCGCGTGATCTCCACGCGTCCAGGGACTTGATGTCGCGGCTCCTAACGCATCTCCCCTCGGGCCTTTCCCATCGCTTCGATTTGGCGATTGAAGCGGATGAGCCCTATCCACATCTCGTGGTCGTCTCGCTCCCATACCAAATCCCCTTTCAGGCGTATCGCAATCACTTCCGGCGGCAAATCGTGATGCAGTCCGAAATAGCGCTCGTTCAGAGCCTCGCTTCGCGGCCCGAGGTTGAGAGGCAGAGACGGCGGGTCATACTTCGTTGAAAAAACCAGCGCCGTTGAGTACTTTTCCGGTTCGGCGGCGGCCAGCGCGATTTGATCGGCGGTGAAGTCGTCCAGCCGAACCACCGGATACGGCTCCTTCACATACCCAAGCTCCGGCTTCGACAGTTCATCCGTCATCGGCCACGCCGACAAGACCGTTGACCCGCGATAGCGCTTGTTGAGCTGTTCAATCCCAGCCAGATGCATCCGAATCACGCGCGCATATTCGAGGTTATCTTCGGGCGCAAATCGGTAGGGCGGATTGATGCCCAGTCCGGCCACAAATGCAGCCGCAGACATCACTGCCAGCAGGTACCAGAACCTGACTCGGCGATAAAAAGTCGACACCGCTACGAGCAGCACCATCGGATACATGGGCAGAAGATACCGCGTCAGGAGAGCGCCGCCGATCACGCTGAACAACACTGCATTCGCGAGCACGATATAGAAAATCCGCCACAGGACGCCCTTGCTGATTCCTGCTCGTTCTTGCCCCTCGGCATCACGGCGCGGATTCAGCATCAGAGCGGCAAAAGTCATCAGCACCGGCACAAACATGTTCATCTGCGCCGTGAGATGCAGCAACCGGTAGCCAAAGGCCGTCAGGATTCGCAGCGGCGCAAGCGTCGCTCCCACGTTGTAATGCCAGTAGCCAGGGTTTCCAAACACATATCCGGTTTTCGCGTAGTACCAGGCGAACCAACCTGCCAGGGGAATCGCTGGAGCAACCAGCCATGCACTCTCGCGCCATGATTGCGCGCGAGCCGGCCCTTCCAAACGGAATCCATCAACCGCCGAGATCACAGCCAGCGTCAGCGGAACAGCAATGGCAGTCTCCTTGCACAATGCAGCGGCAGTAAACCATAAGAACGCCACCCACGGTTTCCGATCACCGGGTTTCTTCCGATCCGGCAAGGAATATACAAGGCCCCAAAGTGTGCCCGCCGCTGCGAAAATGTCCGCGTGCGCCAGCGAACTCTGCGTGAACCAGATCGGGTACATTGCGGTCAGGACCACGGTCCAGAACGCCACCATCCCGGAACCGGCGACCTTCAGCGCCAGACGCCACACCGCAAGCAATCCCAGCGACGCGACCATGAGAACGCTTTCGCGGGTCACCTCGGGAAAATACCCCGACAGCTTCCACCACAACGCCAGATAGATGCTCGGCAGCGGCGGATGCGCGTTGCTCATCGTGCTGGTGGAAATCAGTGATCCGGTGCGAAAGAAATCCCACGCCGCGGGTATGTAGTACCCCGCCTCATCCCAGTAATAAGGCAAGCGGAGCAACGTGAAATGACTCACGTAAAGCACCACAAAAATCACCGGATAAATCATCCAGAGCGGGAAAGGAGCATCCAGGCGCGGCTCGAAAAAGAGTCTCCTGCGCAAGCGAGGATTCATGCGGAGTCGACGCCCGATCAATTCACCGGTCCTTGAGGAAAGTTTTGACTCTTCGGTTCGAGGTTCAGCGTCCCGAATGCTTGTTCATATTGGGCCAGGTTCTGCCCCAGAACGTTCCACAAGGCCTTTGCTTGCTGAGGGCTGAGAAAAATCGCCTGGTGATTGCGAATCGTCACCTGGTCCGGGCTTTCGCTCGAAGCCAGACCGAACACCAGCTGAAAATCCCACACGCTCACCCTCACTTGCACGCTGTTGGCATAGGATTCCCGGTAATCGGGGGTCTGGGCGAGGTTCACTTGGGGTTGAGGAGGCGTCTGACTCATGGTTCCAACAGATTACTCCGCCGAGCCAGCCTGCCGCATCGCGCTATTGAGCCAGCCGCGTGAAATTCGCGAATGACTCGGCGTCCCGCCTAAGCGGATCTCCGTGACCCCGGTCACCTCGGCGCGCGCCGAGCCTATGTCACCATCCATTGTGGAGTATTGGTTTCATGGGTAAGTTGCAGGTGCTTTCAAATCCTGGACGGATCGAACCGCGGTCATCCTCCGTTGCTCCGGAGTTTGTCGCGGAAACGGAATTGGCGGATGCTCTCCTGGCGCTCTCCACTCCGTTCGTTCCCAACGCGGACCGCGTCCTCTTTCGCCAGGGCGACATGCCGACAGCTCTCTACCTGGTCAAGAAAGGAGAAGTGGCGCTCGCCTTGGAATCGGAAGGCCGCATCGTGATCTGCGTCCGGGCTGGCGCCGGGTCGTTGGTCGGTCTGCCCGCGATTGTCGGCAACAAACCCTATACCTTGACTGCCGCGCCCTGCGGCGATGCGGACATCTGCCAGGTGAGTCGAAAGGTTTTCGCGAAGTTCCTCGCTGAAAACCCAGGCTTGTCCATGAAGGTACTGCAGGTTCTCGCCGCCGAGATCCGTCTCGCTCGCCGCGCCATGATGGACTTAGCCTCGTAACGGCCCCTCCAACGCGCTCGCCCCTCAGCGCTGAGCATGCGACGTCGATTCAGTCCCGGCGCCCTGCACGACTACCAGAGAACTTCTCTGGCTCAATACGCCCGCTGGTGCGAAAGGGGGGACTCGAACCCCCATGGGTTACCCCGCCCTAAGTTCACTGCCAACGAAGAAACAACAACTTAGCGGAACATGTTCAGAATTGTATCCCCCAATATTCATCGCGTGGCTCGCTCACAGCGATTAAGCGAATATAAGCGAGTCCAAGCCGCCATTGGGCACACCGAACCACCTAGGTTCACGCGCGCGCAAAATACGCTTAGTAAATAATTCTCCCAAACTGCATGCGTGACAGGTCTCTGTCTTTGTCGGTGATGCGCTCAATCGACGAGTATAGTCCTTCAGGGCTCCAGAGCCGCATGCGTCGCACTCGCCTTCTCGAGTCTAGAAGTTAGACGAGTGTCGCGAGAGTGTACAGATCCTAGACATCTATGTTGATCAATCACGATCCTCGGTCCTAATTCTCCCAGAGTATTCCTCACTCTAATCAACGGCATGCGAGACGGATTGCCCTTGCGGCCAGAAATGGCCATGCGATTGCAAACTAACTCGTGTAACAGCTTCTTCAGATCACGACGCGTGTTGTCAGACAATGCATAGCTGCAAGGATCGATTCGAATGAATTTGATTTCCGACGCTGGCGGATTTCTTCCGCTTATATACGCCAATGACAGGAGCCAGGGAGGTTCGCGGAGCCGCTCCGACCGCGGGGGACTGATCGCCCTATATGCTTTTAGCGCGTTCTTCTGCTTATTAACCAGTGGAGTCGCGCTCAATGCACAAGGCCAGAGCGCCGCAACGGAGCTGGCGTCCCCTTCAGGTTCAATTGCAGAGTTAAGCGTAGTGCGCTGGAGCGGGACCCTGTCGGAGGCGGCAGGACAGACCGTTCAATTGAGGTTTGCGCTCTTTGAGGATCAGGCAGGTGGTTTTCCGATCTGGAGCGAAACGCAGCAGGTGAAAATTGGTGTCAATGGCAGCTATACGGTTTTGTTGGGAGAGACAAGTGCAGAAGGGGTCCCGTTGGCTCTGTTTCAGGGCGGACAGGCTCGGTGGATTGAAGCTCGATTGATCGATGCGGGCTCCGTCTTCGGTGCCCAGGAGGTCTCGGAAGCTCATCCTCTGATGTCATCTCCGTCTCGGAGTCTTTTGGCAGTTGTGCCATACGCTTTCAAAGCGAAAGATGCAGAGACTCTGGCAGGGCGGGGGGCGGAAGACTATGTCACTCGTGACGATCTCCACTCTGCGGTTACTTCTGAATTGCAGACCGTCGAGATGACATGTTGCCGCCCGCTTCAGTCGAAAAACGCAAGCGACAATATCGGCGCTCCGGGAATAATTCCTGTTTGGAATTCCCAATCAGGACTTGGCAATTCGGCTCTCGCAGAGTATGGAGCAAACATTGGAATCGGAACAACCACGCCTGCAACAATGTTGGACGTGAACGGAGCTAGCACCTTACGCAGCACCGTCAGTCTGCTTGCGTCGGCCGCTACCATGGCCGCAGGCATCGACTCGCCGGCTCTGCAACTGGGGGCGACCACGTATTCAAGTGCCACAAAGACAAGCGTGCAGCAAAACTTCGCTTGGCAGGCAGTCAGCACGGGCAATGACACTCCCAATCCTAGCGCTAACCTGACGTTGCTGTTCGGTTCGGGATCGACGGCCCCGACGCCCACCGGACTCTCGATTTCGCCTAACGGGCTCATCAATTTTGCACCAGGCCAGACATTTCCAAACAGCAGCCCCTCCAGAATTACAAACAGCAACTCTTCCCCAAACAACGGTAGCAACGGTGGCGGGTCGGGTTCGATCACTGCTGTGACGAATGGGGGGACGGGAGCGACTACCCCAAGTCAGGCACTCGTGAATTTGGGAGCCGCATCAGTGGTGTCGACGGCCACACAAACGTTTGCGGGCCCGATCAACTTTGCAAGCTCAAGCATAGCCGCAGCCTCACTGGCCAACCTCGGCGGCCAGTCGGCAATGCCCGGCCTCACGTCAGACGGATCCAATGGGATTGCGGTGGCAGGCAATTTCTCAGCAGGCTCGGTCGGTGGGATCGTCTATGCGAATCCATCAACGCCAGGAACCACAACGGCGGGTATCAATGAGGCCCTCGATAGCTTCGGAGCGGTGCCCGCTTGCGGCATCGTGCAGATGCCAAAGGGCAGCTATACGATCACCGGGACGATCGGGGATTCGCACATCAGTGGCCGCGATGGCTGCATTCTGCGAGGACACGGCGCAGGATTCTCGTCTAGTTCAAAAGCCACTTATCTAACCTGGGCGGGCGGCAACAGCGGGACGATGATGCATATTGTTCAGTGCCAGCATTGCATCACCGCAGACTTCTCTCTAGATGGAGGCGGCACAGCGGGAACGCTTCACTGGGTCGATACAAACTCCAGCATGACTCAAGTGAATAATGTTCGCCTTATCCACGGGAATAGCACCAGTGTTGCATTTCAAATGGGCTCTTCTTCGGGCGTCGTTCCCGGTGAAACCCACTACAGCAATGTTTTCATTGAGAATGTCGGAACGTGCTGGTACGTCTTCGGAGAAGGAACCGCAGATGGAAGAGTTGACGGATCAAACGTCTGCGTCCCAACCATCTATGGCGTCCATGTTGGCTCTCATACTGAATTTCAGGTGCAGGCAATCACCTTCTCTTCATACGGAGGTGGTCCCATCACGCTCTTCCAGGAAGATGCCGGTGCTTACTCTTTGCTGGTTGACCGATGCTATGGGGAAGAGTTCACCAATATCTTCAACGTTGTGGGAACGACAAACAACTCTGGACCTAATTTGACGATTCTCAATTCTGGTTTTGATCCACAGAGCACAGCCTCAGGCATCTCAATAGGAAGTTATACAGCGAATGGATCTTTGGTGATTAGAAGCACGGGCATTGCACCGGGCTTTAGTGGCGCTCATCTTGATTTCAATCCTCCAGGCAACAGAGGAAGTGGATATTTTGGGATATTGACTTTAGACACTGATCAATTGGGAAACCTTACGATTTCTAATTCCGGAGTGACTGGTGGTAATGCCGATATCATTTCGCATGGCACCTTTGGGGGTCCGACGGGAAGCATGTCATGGTATCCATCGGCCTGTCAGACGTGTGGAAGCGCCTCTGATTTCCTCGATGGTGGACACCCTCTTCAATATCTCGATGGCGCTTTTCCCGCGTTCACAGATGGCAAAAACACGTTTTCGTCTCAATTCCAAACGAACGGCGGCAACGGTCAGCTTGCGTGGAACTACAACAGCACCGTGCTGGGCGGATGGAATTTCTGGGGAACTCCTACGGGTGGCACCTGGACTGCTTATGATTTTGTGATGTTCGACGCACTGAAGGGAAGCAACGGGCAAACCCTTATTCCAGCAAGTGCAGCGAGCTATCAGGGGAGTGCCACCGGCGGCCCGCTTCTCTGTGCTCCCGGCGGCACAAGCTCCCAATTCTGCGGTGGAGATGGAGCCTGGCACACACCGGCGACCACAGAATCGGAAACAGTGAGCGCCGGAAGCCAGTATTTCCTGCCGTTCTATACGGCTGCAGGAAGTGCGACGACGCTAGGTCCGACGGCCATCTCCGTTGATTCGACCGGCAAGAATATCAGCACGGCTGGGAATTTGACCGCTCAAACAGGTATCAACGTCTATAACGGCGCTTGCATAGCCAACATCAATATGGGCGGCAGCATCTGCTTTAACAGTGACGGCACGGTGAGTCTCGCAGATGGCGCAGGAACGCTGCTCTATCAATGGGGTCTGAAAACGACTTACAGCGGGCTGCCGACCTGCTCTCCTAGCTATGAAACCGCGGAGCGATCGATCACAGACTCTACCACGCAAACATGGGGAGCACCCGTTTCAGCAGGGGGCGGATCCTATCATGTCGAGGTGCGCTGCAACGGGACCAACTGGACCGTGGTGGCAATATAACCTGTGCGGACTCACGCAAAAGGTTGGGTTAGCCAGTCAACCGGATCCCGGCCTTGCGGCACGGCACTATTGATGATTGCCTTCAAAACGCCGAAAAACTGATCGGCGCCTCTACGACTAACTCTGCAGGAGCACATCGTCTGGTCGGCGCTAGGCTCTTTGTCGCATATCGGACCGCCTGAGATCGTACCGGAAACTCCACCTTTCGTTGGACTTAGGTTTGGATGTGATCCCCATCACGCAAACCGGTGCAACTTATGATGGATTCCATCTCCCATTTCTTCAGAAAGACAATAGCTCTTGTTCTGCTTGATTAATAACTAGGGTTCAACGGGACACGAGGCGCTTGATAGGACGATGACCAAAGACAGAGTCCTGGTGGTCGAAGACGACGCGCAAACGACGGAGTTCCTGGCAGCCGGTCTGGCCGTCGAAAAATTCGAGGTCATGAATGCGCAGGATCTTTCCAATTCATACCAGACGATACTAGGATCACCACCAAATATCATCCTGGCCAATTACCAGTTGCCGGATGGTACGGTCATTGATCTCCTCGCCTGGCTGAAAGCCCACGATATCACCATCCCGGTCATCGTCCTCGGTGCGCAAACCACCTTTGAACTGGCAATCGAGGTCGTGAAGAACGGAGCCGAACATTTCATCCCCAAGCCAGTCGATCTCGGGTTTCTGACCTCCGTGCTGCACCGGTCTCTGGAGAACTTTCGCAACCTGAAAATGACCTTGGCAAACAGGATGGAACGAGCGCGCTATGAGCGCGACCCTTTCATCGGCGATAGTCCGGCCATCGCGGAACTTCGGAAGGCAGCAAGCCGGGTTCGTGAAGCCAACAGCACCGTGCTGATCCAGGGAGAGACTGGCACGGGAAAGGGAGTGCTGGCGCGCTGGTTGCACAAGACGGGCCCGCGATTCAAAGAAGCCTTTGTGGATCTGAACTGCGCCGGTCTTTCCCATGAATTGCTCGAGTCGGAGATCTTTGGACACCTCAAAGGAGCATTCACCGGCGCGGTCGTAAACAAAATCGGATTCCTGGACGCGGCCAATCACGGCACACTGTTTCTCGATGAGATTGGTGACATGGACCTGCAGCTTCAGCCCAAGATCCTGAAAGTTGTTGAAGAGAAGCAGTTCTATCGATTGGGAGACGTGCGCGAACGAAAAGCCGACGTGCAAATTATCGCGGCGTCCCACCGCGTTTTGAAGACGTTGGCAGAAGACGGTAAATTCCGCAGCGACCTATATTTCCGTATTTGTGCCCTGCCCCTGAGGATCCCATCCCTACGCGAACGCATGGAAGATATCCCGATCATCACCGATAAGCTGCTCGAGCAGTTCAGCTGGGACATGAAACGCGGCCCGCTGCGGATTTCAGACTGCGCCAGATCGGCATTGCAGCAATACCCATGGCCGGGAAATATCCGCGAACTGCGCAACGTATTGGAGCGGGCTGCGCTGCTATCCGACGACGGAGTGATCCGCAAAACAGGCCTCGAGTTCGAGCTCCCTTCGCATCAGGAAAGCACTCGGAATCCTCCAATGGTCGACCTCACGCTCAAGCAAATGGAGATACGCTATATCCTCCAGGTACTCGAATCCGAAGGCGGCCACGTCACACAAGCGGCTAAGAGGCTTGGCATGCCCAGAAGTTCCTTGTATGCGAAGCTCCAGGAGCATGGGATTCACAATGCCACCCTCCCTTTAACTGAGCGCCACCAGTCCCGACCCTTATCCAGTCCGCAGATTAGACGGCAGCATTGCTCGAACCCTGCACCAGTTCGCGAGAATGTGGGTTAAACGGCCATACTACCCCCTTCTGGTTCTTCTGACCGATAACTCAAATCGAACAGCATAAATGCGCAACCGGAAAGAAGTCTCAAGAAGGCGCATTCAGGGGCTGACGAAGCCCCGCCGCGCGAAAACTGAAGCCACATGGTAGAGTGGGCACAATTCTAGGTACAAAGCACAACTAGCGATATCAGGGATCTCTGTAAATTATTGGTGCGAAAGGGGGGACTCGAACCCCCATGGGTTACCCCGCCAGATCCTAAGTCTGGTGCGTCTGCCAATTCCGCCACTTTCGCATCGTTTATTTTCAGTAACTTAAGCCCTGCTGGTTGGTCAGGACCTCATTCCAACTTTCACCGCACGCGCGACAAGTCCACGCCTCTAATACCCTCGGACTATCCAACCTGGGACGGCAGCAGCCTAAGTTGTACGCGAAACGGATAAAGTCCTTGTAGGGCTCAATCGCCTTCCGTTCGTTTGCCGACGGAATGAAACGAAACTCGAAGACTACCCGCTCACTGCCACAGTCTGGGCAGCGCTCGGGCCGCTCTCGGACAACTTTCGATATGCGTTGCTCCCAGGATCGTGCTCGCTTCATTGAGTCCCAACTTACCGACCCAACCAGTATGGCACGGTCACTAGCAGCACAATGTCCGCCGGTCCATCAGAGGGAGAGCAGAATCGGTCACCGATCTAGTCACCAGTTGGTTTTGGCAAATGACAGATTCTTGCGACATCTTGCAATGTAGAGCCTGTTCTTAAATGCTCATTCTAAACGTATTATTGGTCATAATGCTCGTTAATACAGCATCTTGCAAAGCAGCCAAAATCAGATCCTAAGTCTGGTGCGTCTGCCAATTCCGCCACTTTCGCGCCTGGATTGACTTTACCATCGCGCTTGCAGCTTTTCGAGCTTCGCACACCACCGCATCTGTTCTCAACGTGCCCCTAAAACGGTCTCGATGCCATCTGCGTTGTGAGTCCGTAAGCTCGCGCACAGTTCCCGCCCAGAATGCGCTCCCGGTCGTCGGCATGCAGGTCGCGAGTGTAATTCGAAACAAGCCCGATCGTAGCGCCATAGTCAGCCGAGATGCTGCACACGGGCCAGTCTGATCCGATCATGAGCCGCTCCGGTCCAAACGCTGCGAAGACTACATCGAGGTACGGACGAAAATCCGCCGGCTCCCACATCTTCCATCGAGCCTCGGTCACCATGCCCGAGACTTTGCACCACACGTTTGGGTATTTCGCCAGTTCTGTAATGTCCTTTGCCCACGGCTCAAGCACTCCGTCGGCGATCAGCGGCTTTGAGATGTGGTCGAGCACGAATGTCTGCTTCGGGAATTCCGCTACGAGTTTCTGCGCAACGGGAAGGTGCCGCGGATACAGCAGCAGATCATACCTCAGGCCAAACTCGCCGAGCAGCCCAATGCCCTTGCGGAAATCGGCTCGCAGCATGAAAGCATCGTCCGGCTCGCCTTGGACGACGTGGCGAACGCCAACCAGCTTCCGGTGCCGCGCGAGCCGCTCCAGGTCTTGCGAAACATCTTTGCTGCACAGGTCGACCCATCCAACGACTCCACGGATAAAGGGATTCTCTGCGGCGAGGGCCAACAACCACTCTGTCTCGCGCACGCTTTGACACGCTTGAACGGCAATGGATCCGCCGAATCCGTTCGCACTGAGGAGTGGTTGCAAATCCCGCGGAAGGAAGTCGCGCTTCAATGCGCCCATTTCTTCGGTGATCCACCCATACTCCGCCGCGCTGTATTTCCAGAAATGCTGATGAGCATCGATCCGCATGATGCCTCCGTCTTCACGCCGCTCTGCAAAGCCCCTGCATCCGCCGAGGCAATCCTACTTGAGCCGATTGCACAGGTATAGTTCTGTTATGTCCTCCCGGAACCCGTGGTTTGCGCTGGCATGTTTGCTCTGTCTCGTCCCGGCTCTTGCGTTCTCCCAATCCAAACCCACGATCTCACTCGATGAGTACTTCAATACCACCGATATCATCGACGCGCGGCTTGCGCCGGATGGATCTGCAGCGGTGATTACCACCGAATCTCCGGACTGGAAGAACAGCACTTTCCGCCGCGACCTGTGGCTTTGGAAGGCAGGCTCCGGCCTGGTCTCGATGACGCACTCCGGAAACGAGGAACGCGCAATATGGAGTCCAGACGGTAAATTCATCGCGTTTGCTTCGGATCGCGCGCTGCCAGGCGAAGGCTCCGACGACGAAGGCGAGCCGACCTCGGATGGCGACAAGGCCAGCCGCATCTGGATCATTCCTGTTGGGGGCGGAGAAGCGCTGCCACTCTACGCTGAGAAACTCGACGCACACGCTTTCGCCTGGTCTACCGACAGCTCCTCGATTTTTTTCTCGGCAACCGCACCATTAACCCACGAGCAGCGCGATGCTAATCAGGTTGAGTGGCAGGATGTTGTGCGGTGGCGCGAGCAGAATCGCGGAGATTTGCTGCTGAAAGTCGCCATTGAGCCCGCCATTGCGCGCGCTCTCTCGACGCCCTTGCCCAACGGAACTACGGCTGCAAAGACGGCGAAAGGCCACCGCGAAGAGATTGAGCCGGTCCTTCCGCCCGAGGCGAAAACCCTCGTGAAATCGCACCTGGCAATTGAAGAGATTGCGCCCTCACCCGACGGCGAATCGCTCGCCTTCCTTACTGGCCCCGTTCATCATCGCGAAGAGACGCCTGCCGACTACGAGATTTTCCTGGTGCCATCAGCCGGTGGCGAGGCGCGCCAGATCACGCACAACCAGGCGCTCGAATCGGGGCTCCGCTGGTCCCCGGACAGCCGTTGGCTGCATTTCGCAGTTCCTGCCGCGGCGGGCTCGCTTGAGGGTCCGTATCGCGACGTGCAAGGGCGCCTTTATCGGCTCGATCCGGCCTCTGGCAAAATTGATCGCCTGGGGTCCCAATTTGATGGCTCCTTCGACCAGTTCACGGTGCTTCCTGACGGGCGCGAAGTTGCGCTGGGGCTGAAGGACGCCGAGACGCAGCTCTACCTGGTTGAAGGCGACAAAGCGACAAAGCTACCTGGAATTGCGGGAACATACGCAGGCATCGACTCCGCGCGCTCTTCGAATTCCATCCTCATACGCCACTCCACCATCAACGATCCTGCGCAGGTCTATATCGCGGCCGATCCGCTGCGCCCGGATCACCTCACAAAGCTCACCAGTTTCAACCCCCTCTTTGCCGAGCGCGCCCAGCCCGAATTCCAGCCTTACACGTGGAAAGCGGATGACGGCCGCACCATCGAAGGCATGCTGATTTTTCCGCCGGGCAAGAAAAACGCGCACCACCTGCGAATGTTCACGTTCATCCATGGTGGTCCTGCCGATGCAGACGGAAACCGCTTTGGCGCCGACTGGTATGACTGGGCCACGCTGGCTGCTGGCAATGGCTGGCTGGTCTTCCGCCCCAATTACCGCGGATCGGCGGGCTACGGCGACAACTTCATGCTGGAGATTGAACCTCATCTGGTTTCCAAGCCCGGCCGCGACATCCTGGAAGGCGTCGATGCGCTGGTGAAGGATGGTTACGCCGATCCGGATCATCTCGCGATCGGCGGCTACAGCTACGGCGGGTACATGACCAACTGGCTCATTACCCAGACCACGCGCTTCCGTTCCGCGGTCACGGGCGCAGGCGCGGTGGAGCATGCGGCGAACTGGGGTAACGATGACGAGACCTTCGACGATGCATGGTATCTCGGAGGCAGGCCATGGGAGAATCCCGAGCTCTATCAGAGCGAAGCGGCCTTGTTTCGCTTCGACAAGGTGAAAACACCCACGCACCTGGTCCAGGGACAGTCGGACATCCGCGTCAACTATCTTGAAGGCGTTACCATGGAGCGCGCGCTCCAGTCACTGGGAATTCCGCACGCCTTCCTCGCTTTTCCCGGCGAGGGCCATGGGCTTGGGCATAATCCGTGGCACGGCTATATCAAGGTGCGCGAAGAGCTGAAGTGGCTTGAAAAGTATGACAAGAAATAGCTGTTGGCGACCGGGTGGCGGGGGCGTCCAATGACTGGCTGAAGCCCGCTCGGCCCAGTTAGCATCATTAGAGAACAGGACTTCCTCGATCGTATGAACCCTACCGATCAGGCCCGCCAAAACGCGTTTCAGCAGACGCTCCTCAGCGCCCGGCGAACCATGGTGCTGAGCGAGATCCTGAAACTCGCCGTCGACAGCTTTCGGGCCAACAAGTTGCGCTTCGCGCTGACGGCGCTGGGGATGGTGATTGGCACGGCATCGGTGATCCTGGTTGTCACCATCGGCCTGACCGGCAAGCGATTCATCCTCGACGAACTCCAGAAGGTCGAAACAAACTCGGTAGAACTTGAATATGCGGGCGGCGGAGCCTCCGGCGAGGAACGCGTGGCCTACAACGACTTCCTGACCATTGAAGATGAAAGGGAGGTCGAGAAGCAGGTGCCGGGAATCGTCTATGCCTCGCCCGTGCTCGAGACCCACGATCGGCTGAGCTTCGGCGGCGGCGTCGTCAAAGATACGCTCATCCTCGGTGTCAGTCCCCAATACCGCTACATCCGCAACCTGCTCGTGCCATGGGGCCGCTTCTTCGATGAACGCGACGATCTCGGCAGCTTTCATTGCGCCGTGGTCACCGAGCCCTTTGCGCGGGAGATGTTTGGTTCCGCGGCGTCGGCGGTCGGGCGCACGTTTTCGATTAGCGGAATTCCTTTCACCATCATTGGCGTCTTCAAAGAGAGCGTGACCGACTTTGGCGAATCGGAGATTGCCGACCAGACTGTGCTGATTCCGTATTCGGTTGCCCGGTTCTTTAGAGGCACTGACAGTGTAAAACAGATCTATTTCTCGCTGCGAAGCATGCAGGAGGTGCCGGCCGCCGCGAAGGAAATTCAGCGTGTGGTTCAGTCGCGCCATCGGCCCGGCTCCGTCTACCGGCCTCAAACTCTGGCTGAGCTGCTCGTGATCGCCGGGCGCATCGCCGATGCCATTACCGCGGTCCTTGTCCTGGTGGCCGCGGTCACGCTTGCGGTGGGCGGCGTCGGCATCATGAACATCATGCTCGCCAATGTTCGTGCCCGTATCCGCGAGATCGGCATCCGCAAGGCACTCGGTGCAACGTATCGGGAAATCAAACTGCAGTTCCTGGCTGAGGCGGTCATCATCTCGCTGGCCGGCGGGGTGGTGGGCGTTTTGATCGGCCTCACCGTGCCGCTTTCCATCCGTTTCTTCACGGATTATGCGCTGCCATTTTCATGGCTGTCCGTCGTGATCGCGCTGACCTCGGCAATCGTCGTCGGAGTGATCTTTGGAACAGTGCCGGCAACGCGGGCGGCGCAGCTCGATCCTGTCGATGCGTTGAAGTATGAATAAACCAAATCCGGATGCACACGTCGGCGATGAGGAAAATCGTTCTTCGGGCCCCAACCTGGTCCTGCTCTTCAGCCTGATCGCCATCGCCCTGCTCATCGCCATCGGAATCGCCGCCTTGATCGTCCTGCCCTTTTACACCAGGCGATGATTGCCAACCACCCAACCATTCGCCAAGGAGTTCGCGTGCCCACTCAAGCTGAAAAAGCCGCAAGATTCAAGGCTCTCCATGAAGGTCCCGGCGTTCTCGTGATTGCAAACCCTTGGGACGCCGGTTCGGCACGGCTGCTCGCCGGCCTCGGATTCAAGGCGCTGTCTACCACCAGCGCGGGACTGGCATTTTCTCTGGGCCGGCGCGATGGAACCCGGTCGGTATCGCGCGATGAGGCTCTGGCGAATGCGCTAGCCATCGCGCAAGCCACCTCGCTTCCGGTGGCGGCCGACCTTGAAAACGGTTATGGAGACAGCCCCGAGGCGGCTGCGGAGACCATCCGTCTGGCCGCGGATGCTGCGGGACTCTGCGGTGGCTCGATCGAAGACGCAACCGGCGATCCAAGTCGGCCGATTTACGACTTGCAGCACGCGGTCGAACGGGTTGCTGCTGCTGCGACCGCCGCCAAGTCCTTGCCGTTTCCGTTCATGTTTGTCGCGCGTGCTGAGAACTACCTGCACGGACGGCCTGACCTGGATGACACGATCCGGCGTCTGCAGGCCTATGAAGCCGCGGGAGCCGAGGTTCTCTACGCACCGGGAATTACAAGGCCAGAAGATATTCGCGCTGTCTGCTCGTCGGTCAGCAAGCCGGTGAATGTTCTTGTGGGGCTCAAAGATGGACCGCAGCTTTCCGTGAAGGATCTAGGCGCTCTTGGCGTGCGGCGGATCAGCATCGGATCCGGGTTCAGCCGCGCCGCAATGACCGCGTTCTACCGCGCCGCTCGCGAAGTGATGGACCACGGCACCTTCGAGTTTGCAACGGAAACGTTCTACATGTCGGAACTGGTCGACCTGTTCCCGGCTGACGCCCCTTCGCAAACGCGGTAGCGAACTCATCCTCGCTCAGACCCCTAGGACTTCTTGGCCGGAACTTTCTTTCCTTCCTTGCGCGCCTTCGAAAGCCCGATCGCGATTGCCTGTTTCCGGCTCGTCACCTTCTTGCCGCTGCGGCCGCTCTTCAGCTTGCCTTTCTTCATTTCGCGCATCTCGGTTTCAACATTCTTGCCGGCCGACGGTGAGTATCTGCGCGAAGATGATTTCCGGGATTTTTTCTTGGATGAAGACGAGCGCTTTTTCGAAGACTTCTTCGTAGCCATTCCGACCCTCCTCGAAGGTCAGATGGCCGACCCAGTCTTGCCAGTTGTATCTCAATGATGGCGACACATTTCGTCAGCGCGGGATTTGTCAACCTACTTGTCGGAACGCTCCGCTGCGCGGTCCGCGATCAGCACCGGAATCCCATCGACAATCGGGTAGGCTCGACCGCAGCCCTCGCAGACCAGACGTTGTTCCCGCGCGCAGAACGTGCTTCCGCAGGCTGGACATGCCAGTGCGTCCTGCCAGGTCGCGAGCGCGTTCAAATTGTCCATTGCGGAATCGGCAGGCATGCCTTTTCCCAGCTATTGAATCGTCGCTTCGGGTTCATCGCCTTCGGAGTTTCGGCGCGGCGGCCGGTTCGCAAACTCGCGCTCGATCTTTTCGTTGGTGCCGGCTTTGGCGAATTCATGCGCCACGCGAATTCCGTTATAGATGGCATTATCGTTGGACGACCCGTGACCGATGATGCAGACGCCGCGCACGCCGAGCAGAGGCGCGCCGCCATACTCGGTGTAGTCAAGGCGCCTGCGGAAATCGTTGAACGCGCGACGTGAGAGAAGCGCGCCCACCTGCGCCGTCACTGTGCGGGTGAGCGATTCGCGCAGCACATCGCGGACAAAACGGCCCACGCCCTCGCTCGTCTTCAGAGCCACGTTGCCCACAAAGCCGTCGCAGACGATAACGTCGGCATTGCCGTTGAAGATGTCGCGGCCTTCGACGTTTCCAATGAAATGAATTGGCAACGCTTTCAGCAGAGGCAGGGCTTCGCGGGTAAGTTCGTTGCCCTTGGTTTCTTCCTCGCCGATGGAGAGCAGGCCGACGCGCGGCTGCTTGATCTTGAGGACGCTGCGTGCGTACATCTCGCCCATCACCGCGAACTGTTCGAGGTTTTGCGCCTTGCAATCCACGTTGGCGCCCACGTCAAGCAGGACACAGGGGTTGCCCTTGGCGGTCGGCATGGGGGTGGCCAGTGCAGGACGATCCACGCCGGGGAGGGCGCCCAGCACCATTTTGGCCGTGGCCATGGCTGCGCCGGTGTTGCCCGCCGTGACGAACCCGGCGACCTTGTGCTCGCGAACCAGCTTGAGGCCCACGCGCATGGAACTGTCTTTTTTGGTGCGGACGGCGTGCGCCGCCTTTTCGTCCATCCCGATCCGCTCGGAAGCGTGGTGGATGACAATGGGAAGGTCCTCGTTTTCGAGGTGCTCATCAAGCAGGTCGCGCAGCTCCGGCTCCGGGCCGATCAGATGCACGCGCACGGGGAAGGCCCGGCAGGCGAGAATCGCGCCCCGGATTTCCGGTTCCGGGGCCTTATCTGATCCCACCGCGTCCAAGGCAATGTCGATGAGCATGGGCTCTCGCGCTCAAAAGCTACTTCGTGGCTTCCTTGGTTTCCAATACCGCGCGGCCCTTGTACTCGCCGCACTTGGGGCAGGCGTGATGGGGCAGCTTCTTTTCATGGCAATTGGGGCACTCGGAAAGGCCCGACGCGGTCAAAAAGTCGTGCGCGCGGCGGTTGGCAGTCCGGCGCGTCGAGTGGCGCCTTTTCGGATTCGGCATGATGCAATTCCTTTCGTGTCTTCGTCAGCTTCTTACGGTTTCAGACCGCACCCGTTCTTTTCAGCCTCACGGCGCCGACAGGACACCCGTTTTCCTTGGAGTCGATTGTCAGGACTTGATCCGGCCGCGTAAACCGGCAAGCGCCTCCCAGCGGGGGTCTGCCGGACCCTCTTCGCAGGTGCACGCTTCCAGGTTGCGGTTCTTGCCGCAGCGCGGACAAAGTCCTTTGCAGTCAGTGTTGCACAGCGTCCTGACCGGCAGGGACAAAAGCACCTGCTCACGCAGCACATCTTCAAGCAAAAGACTGTCCTTTTGATAATAACCGATTTCGGTCTCATGCGCTGAGATGGAGCGCTCGGCGGACGTGGAGTCGGCTCCTATGGGCCTGAAAATCAAGTCGAACTCGGCCTTCAGGGGAATCTCGACCGGCTCGACGCAGCGCGCGCAGGGCACCTCGAATTGACCCTGAAACTGGCCTTTCAGCCGGATGTCGGCCACGATGTCCTTGGGGCCTCGGTGCTCGTGGATCACCTCGGCGCGGCCCGCCGAATCGAGGGGTCCGGCCTGCTTTGCTTCATCGCCAAAATCAATCGAACCCGGAGGCAGTTCGACGTCAAACTCAATCGGCTCCTGCTCCAGTTCGCTCACTCTAAATTCCATAATTACGAGGCTAAGGCGCGATGCGGTGCGCGTCAATGCGAAGGCTGGTTCTAGCGGGTCCCGGACGTGTCGCGCCATACTGGCATTGCGATGCAGAAACTCGTACCCGGCTTTATGTCACTGTTTGTGCTTGGCGCTGGAGTGCTACTGTGTGGCGCTCTGGTTGCGGGAAACGATCAACAGGCAAGTCTACGAAGTCAATCGGCGATCGACACTCCGCGACAGGCCGAAGCGGATAGGAATGAGGAATTCGAAGCTGCGTCGGTGCGCATCATGGAGGATCGTGAAAAGCTGCCGTCAGCGCAACAGATGTTTTCGATGAGTCCGCCGGGAGCGGGCGAGTTCACGCTGCGCAATGCGACGCTTGATCTTCTGATTGGCTGGGCTTTTCAAGTCGCATACGGGTGAGCCCAAAGGGCGGTCCCGTGAGCGGCTTTCGATTTCGGACCCTGTCGGTCGGGTTGGAGCGCTGAATTTCAGGCAAAAATTTTGTGGAAAACCGCAAATAAACAAGGGGGGGAGGGGGGTACCTGGTTCGGCGGGACGACCGGCCGGACGCCCTGCAGACCGGACCGCGGACAACAGGATCTGGCGCAGGGACATTCCGAGCACATTGCGCAGGCATCGATCGCCTCGATTGCATGCATGTTTCTATGGTGCGCGTTTCGGCGAGTCAACAGGCAAAGGCAAGCAAAAATCTTTTGCAAGTGAAATGTAGAAGTTAGAAGGACAGCCAGGCGCGAGGGCTTGACAGCGATTTGGGGCCCGCGGGCCGCTCTGAGCCGAGCGGTCTTGGCGTTCTATACAACCAACCCGAACGCGAGAGGCTCATATAAGTGGTGGAAATCGAATGAGTGCGAACGGGCCCTTGGGGCTATTTTCGATAGAATCATCTGCAATGAGAACGGCCACAATCCGTGCGGAATGGGAAGGTCGCTTGATCGACGGAAGGTTCCCGCTGCTCGAGTGGCTGGGCGGCTCAGAAGATCGCGGTGTTTTTCTCACTGTGCTCAAGGGAATCCAGCGGGCCGCCATCAAGCTGTTTCTTGCCGAGGACGAACAGGCTGACGCGCACCTGGCGCAGTGGCAGACAACGAAGTCGCTCTCCCATCCGCATCTCGCTCCCGTGTTGGAATTCGGCAGGTGCTCCATCGAGGGCACGGAGCTGGTGTTTGTGGTCACGGAGCTCGCGGAACGCGTTCTATCGCAGTTCATTCAGGACCGGCCGCTGAAGATCACCGAGGCGCGCGACATCCTGGAGCCGACGCTCGATGCGCTGGATTATCTGCATGAGAAGGGATTCGTGCACGGCCACATCAAGCCGTCGAACATCCTGATCGTCGGCGGAGAATTGAAGATATCGGGCGACGACTTCGCGGTTGCTGCCGGCGTGACAGAAGAGATTGCCAATCCCGGCGTTTATGACGCGCCGGAGGTGACAACCGGGAATATCACCCCCGCAGCAGATACATGGTCGATCGGCATGACGTTTTTGGAAGCGCTGATGCAGCGTACGCCGATCTGGAATCGCGCGAACGGCATTGAACCGATTGTTCCGGACACGCTTCCCGATCCATTTCTCGGCATCGTGCTCGATTGCCTGCGCACGAATCCAGGGCAGCGCTGCTCGATCGGCGAGATCCGCAGCAGGCTGGGTTCGATTGCGATAGCTCCCGTCATCAATGAGCCCATCCGGCACGAAGAGCCCATGCGCCATGAACCTCGGCAGCGGGCTTACGAGCCGGATCCGATCATGGCGGCAGCCGATGCCCTGCTGGCGCGCGATGAGGAGCCGGTGCGGCAGCAGCCGATGGGGCGAGCCCGGCAGGCAGAGCCTATCGCGGCTCCTACGCTGTTTTCCGATATCGAAGAAACGAGCTCCACGCGCAGTCCTGCGATCCCGCTGCTGATCGGGTCGTTGCTGCTGCTGGCGTTCGTCGTGTTCCTGCTGGTGCGTGCCGACGTGATCCCGCCGTTCTGGCAGAGCTGGATTTCGCAGGGGTCAAGCCAGAAGGCGCAGTCCCCTGCTCCATCGCAATCGCAGCCTGCGCAAAACCAGGCGGCGCCCGCGCAGCCACCTGCGCAGTCGGCCACACCGTCGACGGACGAGTCGCAGAGTATGCAGGGCACCTCGACGCCACCGCAGCCGAGTGCGAAGCAGCCTGCGGCAAGCGAAAATCAGAAAGCGTCGGGAGCGCAGGCACCAGAAGCGAGTCAACCCGCACCCTCCTCGCAAGCGGCCGCGCCCCCAGAGAATGAAGCGGTCCCGCGTCACGCGGCCCCGCGGCACTCGTCGCAAGAGCCTACGGGCGGAGTTCCCTCGGGCGGAGCGGTTCTAAGCCGTGTGCTGCCCACTGTGCCCGCTTCGGCGCGCGACAGCATGCGCGGTCCGCTCACGGTAACAGTGCGCGTGACCGCGAATCGCAGCGGCGCGGTCGAAGATGCATCGTACGTTTCGCCGGGGCCGGGCAACTACTTCGCGCGCATCGCGGTTCGTGCCGCGCATGGCTGGAAGTTCACGCCGCCCAACGCCGATGGGGCGCATCCGCAAACAAGCGTGTGGGTTCTGCGCTTCTATTTCACGCGGAGCAAGGTGGACGTGACTGCGACGCAGGAAGGGCGTTAAGGCCTGACCTGTGAGTTGAAATGGCCCTGAGGGGCTAAAACTCCAAGATGCTTTTCGCAGATTCTGTACGTGCTGAGCCCGTACCTCTTCAGCCAAGCACGTGCGCTTTCAAAACCAATGCAAAAGCAGATCCTTCGCTCCGCTTAACCCAATGACGACTGAGGTCGTCAATGGGACCCCGGGCGCGCTCCACTCAATATGGCACTCAGCATCGTTAGCCTGAGTAGCTGCAATCCTCTGAATCTGCTTGACTTGCGAGACTAATTCTGATATAATACTAAAGTGGCTTTCAAAGCCAGACTGTACCTGGGAGACCAACTTTTATGGCAGATCCTCGTACGCCTGTCCGTCGCTTCTTCGATCTTTTTGAACGCAATTCCGACTCCGGCGACGTGGCCGGAACTGTTTCTCAATTCGCAGATGTGTTCATGGCCGCCGGACCGGATGGCGCGCAGTGCGTGCGCGCGGCGGACTTTGGACTGGCGCTGCCAAAGAGGGTGCAGTTGTTCAAGAGCCTCGGGTGCCGGAAGACCTCGCTGGAGGAATTTTCAGAAACGCGGCTTGATGCAAGGTTTGTGATGGCCGAGACGCGCTGGCGCATGGTGTTTGGGCTCGATGGCGACGATCAGAAAGAGGCGACGGCCGATTCCCTGTTTATCATCGATACCGCGACCGATCCGTACAGGATTGTCTTCTATCTTGCGCACCAGGGGCACATGGCGGTGCTGAAGGAGCTGGGATTGGCGCCGGCGTGAGCGACGCGCTGCTTCGCGCAATACAATGGGTGAGCAAATGCCCATGAAATCGAACTGGACCCGAAGATCTTTTCTCCGCAACGCGGCTTGCTCCTCTGCGGCGGTCGCGCTGGCGGGGCGGGCGAACAGCTTTGCCGGTCCGGCTGCCGGCCGACTTCGCGGGCGCTTCCTGACCCATGTCTCGGTGGTGCGAGTAAACCAGATCGAAGTCACCCCGACGCGGAATATCGGCGAAGACGAGGCCCCGCTGAACAGCCCGGACCACATTCGCTCGCGGGCCGATGCATTTCGTCGCGGAAGTCCCAAGGGAAAGATGACGTGGGCCATCAGCTGGCTCGCGCTGCAAGATGCACGCAAGGAGTATCAGGAAGCGCGGCGACTGCTCGCCTCGTATCACGACCGGTATGGCGACGAGATCACGTTCATCCCGGGTGGCTATTTTGCGCCGATGTATGACACGCGCGAGCACATCCGCCGAACGATCCACGATGCGCTCGAGCAGATCAGCGCGATGGTCGACGGTCATTATCGCCCCGAGTGCATTGTGGCGGGGTTCATGGATGCGGAGAACCAGCGCCTGCTTGCGGCGGATGAAGGCATTCACGTATGCCAGGGCCAGATCTGGAGCCAGCACGCGATCGACAATGGCGACGGCGATGGAGGCATCTGCTATCCCTACTATCCGAGCCGCGAACATTATCTGAAACCGGCCCAGGGAGCGAGCGATTTTATCGACTGCGTGTGCCTCGATGGGTGGACGTGCGATTTCCTGACGGCGCGGCGGAATGGATTCGAGGGCGGGTTCAACAGCAGGCTGGGTGTAGGGCCGATCGAATCCGTCGGCAACCTAGGCAAGGATCGAGGCCGGAACGAAATGATCGAGACCACGGCGATGCATTTCGATCGCGGGGATGCGCTGAATGGATTCGGGTGGGTGACGGCGATCTGGGAGGTTTCGATCGGCCACGACGAGGACCTGACATGGTGGCTGCAGGCGGTGCACGACCGCTGGCCCGATACGCAGGTGATGACGGAAGGCAGCTTCGGCCTGGAATGGCGCAGGCACAATCCGTCGAATGCGCGCCTCGATTACCGTTTCGACGCCAAGGGAACGGGATCGCCGGGATCTGAGAAGAATCTTGAAATCGAGTGGTTCATGAACCGCGAATTCCGGCTGGCGATGCTGCGCGACTGGATGAAACCGTCTCCCTGGATGGCGATTGATTTTACGCGCTATGATCTGCCGGCGCAGGAGCCGCAGGGACTCGAGCGCGAATGGAGCCTGATGAATGTGCTGAATCAGAAAGGCACGCGTCCGCAGGACAAGCCGGTGCGGCTCGGTCAGCTCAGCGCCGAAGATCAAAGGCGGATCTTCGCGCATTATCCGGAGCTGAAAAGCCGCGCCTGAGATGGTCCTGGATCGCGAGCGTCCCGCGTTTTGCAAAGCGTCAACCGGTTACGGCCTACAATGGGCGCATGCATACTGAAGTGATCCCCACGCTTCATTTCCGCATCGCTGTCACTAAGGATCGATCGAGCCTCGTCCCGCTGATCAATGCGGCGTTTGCCATCGAGACGTTTCTCGGATCCACTCGCACCGATGACGCACGCCTCGCCGCCATGATGGAGAAAGGACGCATCCTGATGGCTGAGGATAATGCCGGGAACATTCTTGCCTCAGTCTACGTTGAGCTTCGCGGCGCACGCGGATATCTCGGCATGCTGGCGGTGGATCCGGCGCATCAGAAATCCGGAATCGGAGGGCGCATGGTCGAAGCCGCGGAGGACCGGCTGCGCAAGCTGGGCTGCGAGGCCGTGGACATCACGGTGCTGAGCCTGCGTCCGGAATTGGTGCCGCTCTACCGGCGGCTGGGCTATGTCGAGACAGGGACTGAGGAGTTCCACCCGACTCGGCCGCTCAAGCCCGGCATTGAGTGCCATTGCATCGTCATGTCGAAAATGCTGTAGACCGTTGCGGCGATTGCGAAAACACATGCTTCGCGCCAACCTCCGGCATCGTTCTGCGCGGTGCCCGCAAGGCGCAGCCCTCGGCACGACATGTGTGGATGAGGGTCGCGTTGGGCTGCAATCCAGCGCCGTTCAAGTTCCCGCCATTCGCGCCGATTCAGAAATTGTAAGGACGGTTGCGGCTCGTTCAAGCCCACGAGGAGCCTTGGCCGCCGATCCCGTAACAGGGAGGAAGATCAGAATGTCGGCAATCAGGAACACGCCCATTGCGAAGAAGATCGCAGTTGCTTTCGGGGTCGTCTGCATGCTTTGCGTCATGCTTGGCACCTACACGCTGGTCGCATTGAACGGCATTGGGACTCGGAGCTCGCAGGTCACGGAGAATGATTTTCCTTCTGTCGTGCAACTGACGCAGATGAGGAACGGCATCAATCAGGTTCGCCGGGCAGATCTCGAGTTACTGCTGTGCCAGACGCCGCTCTGCACCTCCAGTCAACGGGCGGCACGGGCCGAGGGAATCTCGACGTATGAGGCGGGCATGAAAGCCTACGAGCCCCTCGTGAACTCGGCCCAGGAACGCGGATTCACGGAACGAATCAGTTCAGACTTTGCGCGGTACCGCGATGCCAGTGAACGAGCAGGAGCGCTTCTTGCGTCGGGAAAGGCCGGTGATGCGGTTGGCCTGCTGACGTCAGAGAGCGAAGATGCGGCATTCGATGGTGCGATGTCCGCGGTGAACGACGGGATTCAATTCAATGTGAAGCAAGGCATTGATGATGGAATGCGCGCAGCGACCGAGAGCCGTCGCACCATCTGGATCAATGTCTGCTTCACGGTGATCATTGTTCTGCTTTGCGCGCTTGTCGGGATCGTGCTCCACCGGGAGATTGCGCCGCGCATTGCTCGACTCAAAGGCGCGGTGGAGGCTATGGCAGCCAAGGACCTGACCGCTGCTGTCCAGGTGACGGGAACGGATGAGATCGGCAAGCTGGGCGAGGCTTTCAATGCCAGCATTGCATCGATCCGCGCCGTTCTTGATACGGTCGCGCAGGGAGCGGGAACGTTGTCGTCGGCAACCACGGAAATCACCACGCGCGCGACGCAAACGGCGGGGAACGCCAAGACGCAATCAAGCAAGACGAACCAGATCGCAGCAGCTGCACAGGAAATGACAGCGACCATTGGGGAAATCAGCCACAATGCCGAAGGCGCCGCGGGCGCAAGCCGAGAATCGGCAGAAACGGCGAACCAGGGAGGAGCGGTGATGAGGGAGGCGACCGCTACGATGGAGAAAATTGCCGCGGCGACGGGCGCGGTCTCAGAGAAGATCAATTCTCTTGCAAAGCGTTCGGAGGAGATCGGCAAGGTGGTCAGCGTGATCCAGGAGATCAGCGAGCAGACGAATCTTCTTGCCCTGAACGCGGCGATCGAAGCGGCACGAGCGGGTGAGCACGGGCGCGGATTTGCGGTAGTCGCCGGGGAAGTCAGGAGGCTTGCCGAGCGCACCAAGGGCGCCACGGAAGAGATCGCGACCACAATCCACAGCATCCAGGAAGAGACACAGGGAACACTCGAAGTGATGCATGAGAGCCGGGGGGCGGTCGAAAATGGCATGAAGGAGACGGCGCGCGCGCAGGAACGCCTCGAGTCGATTATCGAATCGTCAAAACAAGTGGAACGCCAGATCGAGTTGATCGCATCGGCAGCGACTCAGCAAACCTCGGCGTCGGCCGAGATTTCGGAATCGGCCGGCCAAATCTCGCAATTGGCAATGGAGAACTCACAAGGCGCCGAAGAGGCGGTCGAAGCGCTCAAGAGCCTCGTGTCACTGGCCAACGACCTGGACGGCATCATTCGGCAATTTACGATTGAGAGCCGCCCAATGAATGCGCCCGCATCCACAAGCCGTGCTGTACAGCCGATATTGCGACCTGCGTCGTTTTCCGCGTGAAGCCGGCCTTGAGCCCGAGAATTCATCATCCTCTAACTTTCCCGGGACAGAGGGTGCTATGTTAGCCTCCCGTATTGAGGGTCACCGCCATGCCTTGATTTTTCCAGTGAGGCTGGTACGCGATTCAATCCTGGGGAGACAACCGCATGAGTGCCGTCAAGTACGACCTCACTATCATCGGCTCCGGCCCCTCAGGCCAGCGGGCCGCGGTAGCCGCTTCGAAGATGAAGAAGCGCGTGGCGGTTGTCGAATCCCGCTCCGTGGTCGGCGGGGTGTGCATCAACACCGGCACCATCCCTTCCAAGACCATGCGCGAAGCGGTGATGCACCTTTCCGGCTATAACTACCGCTCTGTTTATGGAATGAACTACCGGGTCAAGGAAAAGATCACCATGGCCGACCTGGCGTTCCGCGTGCAGGCAGTCGTGAAAACCGAGGTTGATGTGACCGAGGCGCAGCTTTCGCGCAACGGGGTCGACGTGGTGCATGGCATCGCGCATTTCACCGATCCGCATCATTTGCACGTCGAAGGACCGCAGACCGATATGACGCTGGAATCGGATCGCGTCATCATTGCCGTAGGAACTCGACCCTCGACTTCCCCGAACGTTCCGATCAACGGCAAAACCATTGTCAACAGCGACCAGGTTCTCGATTTGCCGGAGTTACCGCGGACATTGATCGTGGTAGGCGGCGGCGTGATCGGCGTCGAGTACACCTGCATGTTCGCCGTTCTGGGCGTGCGGGTCACGTTGATTGAAAAGCGCGCCAAGCTGCTGGAGTTTGCAGACCAGGAGATTGTCGAGTCGCTCAGCTACCACCTGCGCGACAGCCGCGTCACTATGCGGCTAGGAGAGGAAGTGGAATCGGTGGAGGCGCTTCCCGATGGCGGGGTGGTTGCCAACCTCATGAGCAAGAAGCGAGTTTCGGGCGATGCCCTGCTGTACGCCGTGGGCCGTCAAGGCAACGTAGACGAGTTGAACCTGGCTGCGGCGGGACTTGAAGCGGATAATCGCGGCCGCATCCCTGTGGATGAGCACTACCAGACAAAGGTGGAGCACATTTTTGCAGTGGGCGATGTAGTCGGGTTTCCGGCGCTGGCTTCGGTTTCGATGGAGCAGGGCCGGGTCGCAGCTTCGCGCGCCTTCAACGACCATGCCGCGAGTTCCAATCCCAGTTTTTATCCTTACGGCATCTATACCATTCCTGAAATCAGCTTCATCGGGAAGACCGAGGAGCAGCTGACAGACGAAGACGTTCCGTACGAAGTTGGAATGGCTTATTACCGCGAGGTCGCGCGCGGCCAGATACGCGGGGACACCACGGGGCGGCTGAAGCTGATTTTCCATCGCGACACGAGGAAGGTGCTCGGCGTTCACATCATCGGCGAAGGCGCGGCCGAACTGGTTCACATCGGGCAGGCGGTGATGACACTGGATGGTACGGTCGACTACTTTGTCGAGACGGTCTTCAACTATCCTACGCTCGCCGAGTGCTACAAGGTCGCCGCCTTTAACGGACTCGGCCGCCTGCACCGCTACCAGACGGGATGATCGGAAACAGGAAGAGGGTTCCGGGTTTGCGCATGAGCCGGGCTACGGCAGATGATTTGGAAGGGCAGAGTTTTTCGCATCGGAGGTTCGGATGAGCACGGCCATCGGCGTTGTGATGACGGAGCACATAGTGGCCGGCAGGCTCGTCGACCAGCGGCTCACCGGCAAATTGCTGCGCTATCCCGACGATCAGGACGAATCCGACGCGCTCATCGCTGTTCCCGCGGGTGAATTGGTCGAGATACTGGCTGAACAGATTGAGGCTCTCACCGCAGAGGGCGGTGGCTCGATGGAGGCAATCGGCGTTGCGGTACCCGGCGTTGTCAGGCACGGCGTCGTAGAGGATGCGCCGAATCTCACGCAGCTGAAGGGAATGCGCCTGGCCGACGAACTGACGAGGGTTTTGGCGCTTCGGGGCATCCAGGCTCCGGTGCACATTGCCAACGATGCCGATGCAATCGCGGCAGGTGTGGCATCGACGCGGGGCCAGTTGAACCGCTTGACCCGCGTATGGACCATCGGCAATGGCATTGGCTATGGACGATGGCCTTATGTGGAGGGTGTTTGGGAAGGCGGGCACGTGACGGTGACGCTCGACCCAAAGGAGCGATTCTGCGGGTGCGGGGGCGCGGGGCACCTGGAGGGCATCATGGGCCACCGGGCCATGCGCATGCGGTTTCTCGACTTGGAGCCGGAAGAGGTTTTCGCATTGGCCAAAAAGGGCGACGCGCGATGCGCCGAGTTTGTCGATCTATGGCACCGGGCGCTTGCTGCGGCGACCGCATCCTTCATTCATCTTGCCGGACCGGGTCGCTTCTACTTCACCGGACACAACGTGGGATTCCTCGATCTGCCGGTGCTGCGGCGGCACCTGGAGGGCATGGTGAAGATGAGCCCGCTCCTGAGTTTCTCGCTCGAGGTGCTCGAGCAGGATGATGAAACAGCGCTGATCGGCGCGGGCGTGAGCGCGTTGCGCGCGCTGACGTGGTAGGCGCCGAGTCTCGCCGTCTGCGAATCTGAACGAGGACCTCAAATTGCGCGGGTCGCAACACGGTCAGGCCGGGCGATTGCTTTCCAATCGACCGATGTGCTTCGGTCGCCATTCCTGAGCACCAACTTCTCAATCGGCAGTTCGCCTTCGATGATGCGAACCCGGATTTCGTGGCGGTCGAGAGTGATGGTCCCGAAGGCGGGAGCCGCGGAGAAGAATGCGGTGAAAGGCCGCGCGTTGAGCCTGGGTCCGAACCAGAGGGTTTTTTCCACCGCGGAATAGCGGAATCCTGCCAGCGCGCCCAGGAGCGCATAGCTCGCCATGGCGCGGGCATAGTAGTTGCCGCACTCGTACTCGTTCCAGGGGTTCCGTGTGCGGCCGTCATAGCGGCTGCGCGCGGCTTTCACAATGCTCAGTCCTTCGGTGACAAGGCCTTCTTCGATCAGGTGCGAGGCGACCTGGTACTCGATGCCGGTCCAAACTTCATCGGAGTAGACGAACGGCAGTGTCGGTTTGTCGCCGTGCGGCCAACTGCACAACAGCAATCCCGGTTCATGCCCCATGGCGTATCCGGGGCGTTGCGCATTGGCATGCTCGCTCAAATCAGTTTTGAAGTTGTGCCGGAAGATGGCCTGGAGCGACGAGCGCACATTCTTTGTTGAGAGCGAGGTGTCAATCCCGTAGATTCTTGCCATCCAAGCGCCGATCACCCCATCGGAAAGGCAGCCGCCGCCGTACTGATACTTGGGCCCTTCGCGCTTGAGCAGCTGCTGCATCTCGCTACTGTTGGCGTCGACGTGGGCAACCGATTCGGCGAAGGAAGTGTCGCGCAGGCCTTCGTATTGCACGTGCTGCTGATAGTACTCGCCGTTGAAGAGGGTGGAGTCCATCGTGTGGGCGCATTGCTGAGCAAGACCGCCGTAAAGCCCTGCATCGTCCTGCTGACCGACGGCAACGGCCATCTTCTGCATGGCTGAAAGAGCGCCGAGATAGATGCTGGTACACATGCCATCCGGGCCCCAGAACTCGATGTCGTAGGTGTTGTGGTGCGGCTCAAACAGCGCGCCGCGATGGTCGGGGTCCCAGGTGCGAATGCCATAGTCGAGGCTGCGCTTTGCCAGCGGGTAAAGCCGCTTCAACCATTCCGTGTCGCCCGAAATCTGCCAGTCGCGGTACAGCTTCATGATGCCGCCGAGCTGGCCGTCCGCGGCGGCCGGATCGCTGTGATCGACGGGCCCGTCGGGAATCGCTCCGCGAAAATTGATGTGGCCGCGGTCATCCATCGAACGCTCGAGTTCAAGGCTGCGCAACGTGCGTTCAAGCTTCGGGAAAAGGTGCGGCATCGCCTGGGCATAGTTCCAGACATGCGTGCACGAGCCGTGACAGCAGCCGTTGTCAGGGAAGCAGCCCTCCCACGCCCAGATGTTTCCGTTTTCCTGGCGAAGCACGGTGGGCGACTTGAGAATACCGATGTTTGCGGAAATCGCATCGAGCACGTAAGTCGGAAGCGTGGAGGAGAACAAAGCTTCTTGGAATGCGACCGTTCGCGACCGCAGCGAGGAATAGTTGGCGTCCACATATGCGGCGACGCCGCGAGCATCTTGCCAGAGGCCGGCATAGTAGGGCCGCCAGAAGGGTGGCCGGCCATTCGCCACATCGCGGCAGCCTTCGGAGCCGGTCATTTCCGGTTTGGGGCCTTCCAGTCCTTCGCGGAGATAGCAATTGGGAAAGTGCCAGGTGATGAGAATCGGATAGGTGCGCGATTCATTTGGGGCAAGGCTGCCTTCGAGGAGAATCGATCCGCCGTTTCTTCCAGCGCGATCGACACGGTTCGAGCCTTCGTTCTCAGTGAACGTGCCGGTCGAGACTTCGCGCCAAAGCGCTGAGAGCGAATCGAAGTCCCACCCAGGACTGCGGAGCCACATGGCCTTGATCTTCGGTTGAAATCCGATGACGGTGAGGCTCGCGCTGCCGAAGGACTCGGCGTTGGCATCTTCTCGATTCGAGAAGTGGACGCCCTTTTCAGGAATCACGGAATTGATGCTGGAAGCCTGGTCCGGCTGGCATCCCGGAGCGAGATGCGACAGGTGATAGGAGAATTCGTATTCGGCGGCGTGAGTCGAGGTGTTGTGGAGCGTGTACTCGAGGATGGCGCATGGAATGCCGGAGTTTTTATCGTCGAGGGGGATGAACGGGTTCCATCCGGTTACATTCATCTGGATCGGGATCGCCGGGTCGGATAGAATGGCCTCGCCAAAAGGATATTCGCCTTTGAATTCGCACTTTGCAAAGCGAGGAAACCCTTCGAAGCCGCCGCGGCGGAGCCCCTGGCCCTGCAGTCCCTGATCGAAAATCTTGAATGGAGGGAAAGGGCCTTCAACGAGTTTGGTTGCGCCAGTTGCGCCCTTGATGTGCAGCACGGCAAATGCCGCCTCGGGAGAGTTCGCCGAAAAGTTATCCGGCATGGCGGTAGTTTCAGGCCGCGTTCGGATGGAGAAATCCTGCAGCCCGCCATATCCGTTCAGGCAGATCGTGCCCGCGCCAATCCCGCCGATCGGCAGCGCCACCTGCGTCGTGCGGTCACCCGTGTAGGTTCGTTGAGGGGCAGGACGGAGTAGCTCTTCGGGTGTGTAGGGAGCTGTTTCGGGCGTTGCCACCGGTGCGGAGTCGGCGTTGACCGTGGGCGCAGCCGCTGCGAGCGCGGCAGACGAACCCGCTACAAGGAATTGCCGGCGCGTCGGCTTTTTGAAGGACATGAGTTCTCCAGCAAGCGATAAGGCTAGTTGCTGGGTGAGGCGGAGTGCAAGTGGGGGTCGCGCCCTGCAGCGCTATCCCAGGTCTGAAAAACAGAGACGTGGGGCACCCAGATTGAAGATGGATCGATTTCCAAAGGCCCCACGGCACCCGTGACGCTGGCCGAATCAATAGGCTCGCAGATAGGTGCGGGAGATGCGGTCGTGCCAGCTCAGATGATCTTCATCGAAGAGCGCCCAGGCCACTCCCAGGCCCACCGGGAGAACCGAGAGCAACATGGCGATGATGCGGCGGCGGAGCTGGTCTCGCGTTGGATTCTCATCTTCGAAGGTGCAGAGCGCGACATGGGCGTAGCGCATCCCCGGCGTCCCGTCGATTTGCATGAAGAAGAACAGGTGATAGAGGGCTGTCGTCAGCACAAGGCCGGCAAGCGCGCCGATCTCGGCCGCGTGCATGGCGGGAAAATGACTCAACCAGCCTGCCAGCAGGGCGCCTGCGACACAGACGAGGCCGACAATCAGTGCCGCGTCGACGGCGACGGCCATCAGACGAGCATTGAGGGGAGCGAGTTCCAGCCTGGGATGTGCCGGAGCAGCCACGGGATTCGGATCGCGCCGGGTTTCGGACGGCGCATCGAGCTTCATTCCCGACCACTCGGGGCCGTAAATCTCGTTCGCCGACACAAATTCGGCGGATGGAGGTGTGACAGCGGTCGAAATCGTGCTTGGGTCGACTTCGAAGATACTGAGCTGGGGGGAGGGATCCGGAGCCGAGGAGTTCTCTACAATGCTTGGGCGCACCCGTCGCGTCGCGACGATTTCGCGCGGAAACTGAATCAGGTTCGCATTGATCGGCTCGGCCGGCTCGACGATGGTGATGAAGGGAGCCTCAGAGCCGCCAGCCAAATCGAAGGCCGGGTCTTGCGAGGTGCGCTGGGCATCCCGGGCCGCTGCGGCCTCCGCAGGATCGTAGAAGACGGGCATGTCCGGTTCCCAGCGGATCCGGAGATTCTGGCCGGCGTTGGAAATCTTCAATTCGGGCGGAGCGGCGGGAGCCGGAGCCGGCGCGCAATCCTGGTGATACTGCTGGGCGCGCTGCTGCTCCTCCTCCAGCATCCTGTGCTCTTCAGCAAGATTGTCGAGGGCTGTTTGCGCCGCGGCCTGAGCCTCAAGCGCAGCCCGGGTGGCAGCTTCAGCGGCCCGCAAAGCGGCACGGGCTTCAGATGCCTGCAACTCGCTGTAGCTGGGTGCATGCGCGTAACGCGCCGCAACGCGTGCAGCCGCCTGGGCGGCACGGGTGGCAGGCACCTCCTGCGCTGTTTCCGATGTGTTTGATTCGACGACAGACAAGCCCTTGCGGGTTTTATGCGCCGCGAGACGCTGGTTTATTTCCTGTTTCCAAGATGGCTGAGGGGAGGGCTGGCTCGCCAGTGTACTCAATTTCCCGATTCCCTTCTGACTCTACGCTCGGATGCGTAACGGACCCGAGACTGAGGTTCAGGCCCGCAAATCGAACCGAGTGGCCGGACGCGGGCGTGGCTCTTGAAACTTCGACAACAGATTGCGCCAGAACCGGGAGCACCGAACGATCAATGCGCTGCTCCTTCTGGTGCCAGAGCCGAGCTGCGTGCGTCCCATGGAGAGCGGCCTGTTTTTGCTATGCTGGCCTTGGTCCCGGGATGCATCCTCGCAATTTCGTGTTTATCACGCTGCTGGCCCTGTGTCATCCGCAAGTTCGAGCACAGGTGTTGACCAATGCGTTACCTCTGCCGACAGCGCAGAACGAAGCCGCGAAAAGCGGCGCGAGTGCACCGCGCGCCGATCAGCTGCCAGACGATCCAGATCAGCAATCCATTCCTGTCGCGCAACCCGAACCCGCTGCGACTTCAGGCATCCCGGTGACGTGGACCGCGGGTCTTCAGACCTGGGCTGGCGACATCGTCACCCTCAACGGCGGAGTGGAGTTTCACTACCGCGACTACGTGATCCGTGCCGACACGGTTGTCTACAACCGCGCTACCACGGAACTCACTGCCGAGGGCCATCTCCAGGTGACAGGCGGTCCCGAGGACGTTTTCGTCACGGCGACCAAGGGCGATATGCGCCTTGACGAGCACACGGCGCGATTCTTCAATGTGAATGGGTCGATGGGCGTTCGGCGCGCTGGGCGCAGGGTGGTTTATTCCACCGCCAATCCTTTCCTGTTCTCGGGCCGCGTGCTGATTCAAACCGGCCAGGGGAATTACCGCATCGTGGACGGCACCATGACCAATTGCCGGCTGCCCCGCCCCGACTGGGAGCTGATCGCGCGCTCGATCAAAGTGGAAGACAAGACGGCGTCCGCGGCGAATTCATTTTTCAAGTTGCTCGGCATACCGATCTTCTACCTGCCCTACCTGCGACATCCGGTCGACGAAAACGGTCGAGTGAGCGGATTCTTGATTCCGGTCGTAGGCAACTCATCGATCCGCGGCTTCACCTTCGGCGAGCAGGTGTATTTCGTTTTGAATCGCAGCATGGATATGGAGATCGGGTCGGAATACTACTCGAAGCGCGGATTCGCCCCAAACGGCGATTTCCGTTACAAGGGACCCGGACTCGACCACCTGAACCTGAACTGGAAGGCGCTGCTCGATCGGGGTGTCGTGATCCCGCCCGCAACCACGCGCGTGAACCAGGGAGGCGTCGATGTCGCCGCTTTGGGGCGCAAAGACCTTTCGCCTGAGACGCGCATTGCGGGGAATGTCGAGTACCTGTCGAGCTACGTCTACCGGCTTGTGTTCAACGATAACTACTCCCAGGCCGTGAATTCCGAGGTCCACAGCGACGTCTCTCTGACCCATGCGCGCAACGGCTTCATCCCTTCCGGCTATTTCGAGCGGCTGCAGACGTTTGCCGGCACGACTTCAGGCGACGAAGTGAGGCTGCTTCACCTTCCGGCGCTGCGCTACGACGTGCTCGATCGTCCTTTGGGAAAGTCTTCCCTGTATTGGAGCTTTTCCTCTTCCATGGGTTATCTTGGCCGCTCGGAACCTGATTTTCACGCCCGCAATGTCGGCCGGATTGATGTACGTCCCCATATCTCGCTGCCATTCGTGATCGACGGGTGGAGCTTTATCCCCGAAGCAGGATTGCGCGAGACGTTCTATTCGGGGAGTCAATATCCTGACTTGACCGGCACGAATGGCGGAGTTCCGACCATTAGCCACGACCCGCTGGCGCGCTTCGACGCCGAGGCCTCGTTCGATCTTCGCCCGCCTGCGCTGGAACGTGATTTTCAGCTGAAACGCTGGAACCGCACGCTGCGCCATGTCTTCGAGCCGGAATTCACGTACCACTTTGTCGGGGGGATCGGACAGAAGGCGCGGAACACCCTGCTCTTCGACACGGCCGACATCGCAACCAACACGAACGAGGCAGGCTACTCGCTCACCCAGCGCTTCTATGTTCGCCCGCAGCAGGAACAGCCGTGCGAGGTGGACGGATCGCCGGAATGCGCAGCGAAGGCGCGCGAATGGGCAAGCTGGCAGATTGCGCAGAAATTCTTTATCAACCCCGATTTTGGCGGAGCCATCATTCCCAATCGCCGCAACGTGCTTGATTCCACGCTGGATCTGAGCGGTATCGCGTTCCTCACGGTGCCGCGGAATGTCTCTCCCGTCATCTCGCGCATGCGATTCGAGGCAATCGACAATCTTCGGGTGGAGTGGGACATGGATTACGATCCCAGGGATGGGCGGCTCGGAGCCGATAACCTCTACACCGGCTACAGCTGGGGGCGCACAACCGTGGGAGTCGGCCACTCGCTGCTGAACGCCGTGGATGAACAGGGCACCGCAGCATCGATCATCCAGAGCCAGCAACTGCAACCGTTCCTGCAAATCGGAAAATCCAATGGCGCGGGTTTCAACCTGGCTGCGAACGGGGGCTACGATTTCGTCCATGGCGCACTGCAATATGCCGGGATACAAGCGGTTTACAACTGGGACTGCTGCGGATTGACGATTGGCTACCGGCGCTTTGAACTAGGCACCAGCGTCACAGGGACCGTTGGCCGGGATGAAACCGAATGGCTCTACAGCTTTACCCTTGCGAATTTCGGCTCGGTTGGGGACATCAGCCGTAACAAGACCGTTTTTCGCGACCCCAGCCTGCCCCCAGCCTACTGATCCGCCAACGTGCACGTGGCTTGCCTTTCCATCTGCTCTGCGTCCCACCCTCACGGCAGTTCGAGCAGAATGGGTGCCCGGCGCGATCAGCTGCCCGGCTGGGGTATCCTTTTTGAGAGGAACTGACATTGTCGCGTTTTCAGGTATTGGCCGGCCTTCTTGCCATCGCGTTGGCCGCAGGATGTAAAGCCCAAACAAACAACTCAAATTCGCAGGACGCGGTACTGAACCGGCACATCGAGGTGCTGGTGCGCTCGCAGTTCAACATTCCTCCGGAATACAACGTCTCACTCGGGGCGCGCAAACCAAGCCAGGTACCCGGCTATGAGTCTCTGCCGATCACGCTTTCGCGCGGCGCCAAGTCGACGGTGGTGGAGTTTCTGATCTCCACGGACGGCAAAACCCTGGCCCGCCTTGAGACGTTCAGCCTGGCCAAAGATCCGGCATTCAACATCGACGTAAACGGAAGGCCGATTCGAGGCAATCCCGCGGCGAAGGTGACGGTCATCAATTTCGATGACCTCGAGTGCCCCTATTGCGCGCGGATGCACCAATCGCTGTTCCCAGCGACGATGGACCACTACAAGGACAAGGTGCGCTTCATCTACAAGGATGATCCGCTGACGGAGCTTCACCCGTGGGCGATGCACGCCGCGGTCGATGCCAATTGCCTGGCCACGCAGAGCGGTGATGTTTACTGGACCTACGTCGACTATCTGCACTCGCACGGGCAGGAAATCACAGGTGCGGATCGCGATCTGAAGAAGAGCTTTGCTTCTCTCGACCGAATTGCGCGCCAGGAGGGCACTCTGGGCAAGCTGGACGAAGCCAAGCTGGATGCCTGCATTGCCAAGCAGGACGAAACCCAGGTAAAAGCATCGGCCAAAGAGGCCGATGAGCTTGGCATCGATGGCACCCCGGCGCTGTTCGTGGACGGCGAGAAGATCAGCGGAGCGGTTCCGGAAGAACAGGTTTGGATGGCAATCGACCGCGCGCTGCGGGCGACCGGTGAACAACCACCCGCGGAACCCACGCAGTCAAAGAACCCCGCCGGCAGCGGCAAATAGCGGGCCTGACAATCATGTTGCGCGTGACCCGCAGTAGAGTGTCACGCTTCAGTAACATGGCTGCCGTTTCGCATTGCAGGGCCGGGGATTTATCCTATTAGCCCGGGATCCTGTGTGGCTCCTGCAGGAGATTTCAGGTTGCAAGTAGAAGCTCGTTTTGTTCGACGGCGCCGCATCGGCGCACAATTCCTCACATTCGGAGTCTTACTCGCCGCCCTCGCAGGTTGTCATCATCCACCGTCTCCCGATGTGATGGCCACGGTGAACGGAAAAGAAATCATGCGCGCGGAGCTGGACAAGTATTACACCGCAAGCCTCGGCGAGAATCCTCAGCAAACGAGCGCGGAGCAGGCGCAGATCGTGCGGCTCGACATCCTTCGACAGCTGATTCAGGACGAGATATTGCAGCAGCGCGCGGCAAAGCTGAACCTGGCAGCTACCGATGAAGATGTGAATGCGAAGCTAACAGAGATGAAAGCGCCATTGACGGAAGAGCAGTTCCAGGCTCAGCTGAAGCAGCGGAACATGACGCTCGATGATCTGAGGCGCGACCTGCGGCGATCGCTGACGACCACGAAGCTGCTGAACAAGGAGATCGAGTCGAAGATCAACATCACCGATGCGGAGATCAAGGCCTACTATGACGCTCACAAGTCGGATTTCAATCTAATCGAGCCTCGATTCCACCTTGCCAGAATTGTCGTGACGGGAGCGCCGGCACAGCAGACCGCGAATCTGCAGGGCAACAAGGCAGCCAACAGCGCCGATGCCCGAAAGAAGATCGAGGCGCTGCAGAACCGCCTCGAGAGCGGCGAGGAATTCAGCACGGTGGCCATGAACTTCTCTGAGGACCCCAATACCTCTTCCATGGGCGGCGACCTGGGTTTTGTGGACCAATCAAGCCTGCAAACAAATCCGGACGCCTTCAATGCAGTGAACAAACTTCGGCCAGGGGAGATCACGGGTATTCTGCCGATGTACGGCGGAGCGGGACCGAGCAGCAAGCCGGTTGGGTTTGCGATTTACAAGCTGATTGGGAAGGAACCGGCCGGCCAGCACGAATTGAACGATCCGAATGTGCAGCAGACGATTCATCAGCTGCTCCACGACAGCCGGAAACAGCTGCTGCAGAGTGCGTACTTTGAGATGCTCCACGATCAGGCGACGGTTCGCAACTTTTACGCCGAGCAAATCCTGAACAACGCAAATCACTAGGAAGCAGTTCCAGAGATGCGCTGCGAGCGGGGCGGAGCCTGCTTCGAACGCGGGCGCAGCGCCGATCGGTCCCGTCGCCTTCGGCAGGGCAAAATCGCAGTCGTTCGATCTTGATCCAAAGAACTCCCGGGGCGCAATCGAATGATGGCAGGCTGCGGTTGTGCTCCGGTCCATACGCACATAGAAATGCCTCCCAATTGGGAGGCATTTCTTGTGCTTTGCTAACGGATGCGCTTACTTGAGATTGCCGCTGCTGTCCATGGTGATGCCGCCAGGTCCCTTGTCCTTCTTCTCTTCGTTGGCCTTCCTGGTGCCCATGGCCTTGGTGCGCCACTCTTCCGCCTTGGCAAGATCATCCTTCACCGCACCGGCATTCCCGAAATCGAGATCGGCTTTGCGGCGATAAACGAGGTTGAGATACGCCATAGCGTCGTCGTAATTGGCGCGGTCATCGACGGCCTGGTTCAGGTACGTCAACGCTTCCTCGACCAGCGGAGAGTTCTTGTCCTTGATGTCGTCCATGATCTTCTTGGGCGCCTTGGTATTGCCCTCGCCGTCATCATTGATGCCGGCAGGCACAAGCGCCTTCAGGACGTTTTCGTGGGCCTGGGTCCAGTCGATCACGCCCACGGTGTAGGCAGCTTCGGGATCCTTCGGCTGAACGGCAAGCACCTTTTTCTGCCAGGTCCGCGCGTCATCCAGCTTCTTCACGTTGAAGTAGATTCCAGCGATCTGCTTCATGCTGTTGACGTCGTTCGGATCCTTGGACAGGACCTCCTGGAAGATGCTGATGGCCTGCTGGGCGGTCTTCATATTGTCGGGAGTATCGAGGCCGGGAACGATGTTCTGCGAGAGCGCCGTGGCAAGATAGCTCTTGGCCATAGGCAGGCTCGGGTCCAGTTCCGTGGCCCTCTGGAAGTGATTGATGGCCTCTTCATACTTGCCGGCCTTGTAGGATTCCACTCCCTTGTTCAGCTGGTCGCGTGCCTGCAGCCTGCTGCACCCGCTCATGAGGAACATCATTCCGGCCAGTGCCACCGCGAACGTCGCAATGCGTGCGGGTTTGTTCATTTCTTATCTTCTCCTTCAGGCCGTGCTGTCGGATGCGCGCCCTGGAACTCCAAATCTGCCAGGCAGCGGCGGTGCGCTCACTGCCGGGATGAAACCTGATTCCTGCCGGAGCGGAATTGCGCAGGGTGCAAATCCCCAACAACAATAAGCCGGACGACAGGTTCGCGGAAGCGCCGGCCGGGCTTACTGTCCGGCCAGGATCTTCGGCGTCATGAGACCGATGTGATCTACGTTGGCAGAACGGCCAATGTCGATGACGTCGGCAACATACCGGAAGTCCAGATTGTCGTCGCCCTTTACGAACATGACGCGTTCCGCGCGGTTCGCGTAAATCTCAGTCAGCTTGGGCAGCAGGTCGTTCTTCGCCACGTCGGTCTCATTGATCTTGTACGTGGGTGTCGCGCCGGCCCGATAGATGACCTGCACCACGATGGTGCGATCGTTGGGCTGTTGCTGCTGCTGCGGATTCTTCGGGGGCTGCGGCACGAGGGCATCCAGGCCGTGGGGTACCGTCGGCACAATCACCATGAAGATGATCAGCAGCACGAGCAGAATGTCGATCATTGGCGTTACGTTGATGTCGGAGGAGTAACCGCCTCCTCCTCCCGTCGTCATTGCCATGGCTTCTTAAACTCCTTGTTCTCTCAAGTCTCTAGGCAGAAACGGCCGGGAATCTACTCGCCGGCCTCGCCATTGTTTTGACGCCGCTGTGTCAGCAGACCCACCTCATCCACTCCGGCAGTTCTGACCGCATCGATCGCGTCTTCCACGGTGCGGTACTGAGCACGAGCATCCGCGCGGATGAAGATGGTCTTCCCCGGTG
Source organism: Occallatibacter sp. (assembly GCA_035308825.1). Classification (GTDB taxonomy): domain Bacteria; phylum Acidobacteriota; class Terriglobia; order Terriglobales; family Acidobacteriaceae; genus Telmatobacter. The sequence continues at coordinate 41,910 of DATGFX010000053.1, forward strand.
TATCGGCAAGTTTCTCGCGCACCTTGGCGCCCAGCTCTTCCGTGGCAATCTTGTCCTGCCCGAGGTACACGCCCCCGTCGCGGGTGATCGCGACAACAATGGCGTCATCCTTGTCCGCATCGGGCATCGCGACTGCGTTGGTCACCTTGGCCATGTCGATGGCCACCTTGTTCTGCAACATCGGGGTGATGACCATGAAAATAATCAGCAACACCAGCATGACGTCCACCATCGGCGTGACGTTGATGTTGGAGTTGATCTTGCCGCCTTCGTTTCGAACTGAAATTCCCATCGTTGAGGCTCCATGCCTTGAATTCTTCTGATCCGGCGTCCCCGGTCTCCAAATGAAAGGCAGCGGCTACACGAGATTTGAATCAGGGGAAGGGAGAGAGTTCGCTCTCTCCCTTCCAAGCTCTCGCTCGAGCCGCGTTGGCGCTGGCTTAGCGCCTGTTGCTCTGCTTAATGAAGTAGTCAATCAACTCGCTCGACGAGTTATCCATCTCCACGTCGAATGCTTCGACGCGGCCCGTGAAGTAGTTGAACGCCATCACGGCGGGGATCGCGACCAGCAGGCCGAACGCCGTGGTGACCAGCGCCTCGGAAATACCGCCGGCGACCGCGCCGATACCCGAAGTTTTCTGGGTAGCGATGGCGTCGAATGCGTGGAGGATGCCGACCACGGTTCCGAACAGGCCGACGAACGGCGCCGTCGCACCGATGGTTGCCAGCACGCTGAGGCCTCTCTTCAGCTTGGCGTGGACGATGGCTTCAGCCCGTTCGAGGGCGCGCTGCGAGCTCTCGATCGAGTTCTCGGTGGCCGTACCACCCGCGGCCCGAAACTCCTGCAGGCCGGCGGTGACGACTTCAGCGAGATGCGACTTCTTGTTGCGATCGGCGATCTTGATGGCTTCTTCAAGCTTGCTGTCCTTCAGCGCGCCGGCGACCTTGGGCGCGAATTCGCGCGACTGCTTGCGGGCCGCGGAGAAGTACAGGTAGCGGTCGATCATCACAGCCAGTGACCAGATCGACTCGATGAAAAGGACAATGGCCACGCTGCGTGCCATCCATGCCATGTGTTCCCACAATCCCATGGGGCTGAAGCTGACTGTCTGCTGATCTTCCTGCAGAAAGGCCAGGCTGCTGACCGTATGCGAAGCATAATGTGCGAACTGAGCGAGAATCACTGAATCGTTCCTCCTAAGGAGTTTCTTGTGTACTGCAAATTAGTACAGATGCTGGGAATGCGGCTCGATGGGATTCGCATTCGGGTCAAAAGCAAAGCCGCCGCCCAAACTGGGCAGCGGCCAAAATAAATCTCAACCACCAAGGCTGAAGATTACGTTGATCGTGGTCTCCACTTCTACCGGCTCGTTATTGAGGAGGTAGGGGCGATAGCGCCAGGTCTTCACCGCTTCGATGGCCGCCTGCTGCAACATGGCGGGTCCGCTGACGACGCGGAGATTCTGGATGGTTCCGGCCTTCGAAATCTCGGCCTGAAGAACCACGGTGCCCGAAACGCGAGCTGCCTTGGCGATCGGCGGATAAACCGGCGTCGTTTTCTGGATCAACATACCGACGGCAACACCGGCCGAAATGTTGACCTTCTTGGGAGCCGCTGCCGCAACCTTGGGCTTGTCGGATCCGAAAACGCTTCCAAGTACGCCGCCCTGGCTGCCGCCAAGACCTTCCATGCCGGCGACACCGAAGTTGGAAGGCGGAGCTTCCTTCTCAGTGACCATGGCGATGTTCTTGGGAATACGCGTTGGAGCAGTCAGCTGATTGTTCATCATCTCTGACTGCACGTGGACCACGTGAACCTCAGGCGGCGGTGGCGGCGGTGGCGGTGGCGGCGGAGGTGGAGGTGCAGTGAGCACCGTTAACATGGCAGCCTGGGGCAGCGCCTCGGGATAGATCAGAGGAAGCAGAATCAGAAGCAGAAGAATCGACCCGTTGATGATGCCCGTAAAGATCATCCAACGACCGCTCTTGCTCTTGATCTTGTTCCCTGATTCAAATGTGGAATCTTCAAACATGGCCAGCCTCGAATCGAGTGATGGTTACCTCTATTTAGACACCGTGGCAACTTGAAATGTTCCCGGCATCAAAACGGTACCACAGAAGCGTGCTCCACCTATATCAGAACTCCTTGCGTGTTGCAAAACCTGCCCCAAAAATTGTGCAATCTGCGGACGCCCAGGTTCACACTTTCGAGCGCCTCGCAGCCGGCAGAACCGCAGCCTTGCCGCTGCGCGCGCGCCACTCCTGGTAAGCAACCAGCATCGGAGATGCTACTGCGATCGACGAATAGGTTCCAATCAAAATTCCAATCACAAGTGCGAACGAAAAACCGCGCAGCACCTGGCCGCCAAATACAAAGAGCGATAGCACGGTCAGGAACGTGAGCCCCGAAGTCAGCACGGTCCGGCTCAACGTCTGGTTGATGCTGCGATTGACCAGATCGGGCAACGGCTCGCGCCGGCTGAGCCGCAGATTTTCACGAATGCGGTCAAACACCACAATCGTGTCGTTCATGGAATAGCCGACCAGGGTCAGGATGGCCGCGATCACGGTGAGACTGATCTCCCGGTCGGCCAAAGCGAAAGCGCCTACTGTGATCAGGGTGTCGTGGAAGCAGGCAACCACGGCAGCAACTCCATAAATCAATTGAAACCGGAACCACAGGTAAACCAGCATCCCCAGGAGCGAATAGAGCGTTGCCAGAGCGGCCTGGCGCTCCAGCTGGTGGCCGACCGTCGCGCCTACCGTGTCGACTTTGACGCCGTTGTCGTTGAAGGGGTTGTTGTAGTGCTCGCGAAGGGCGGTCACCACCTGCTGCCTGCCCTGATCGTTGGCGGCTTCACTGCTGGCTTCCGGCAGGCTGATCAGCACCTCGTGGTAGGCAGCCTGGTCGATGTTGACGACCGTGAAGCCCTGTACGCCGGCCGAATCCATCGCCTTGCGAATCTGCGCAATATCCGGAGGGTTCTCGAATCGCACCTGCACCTGGGTCCCACCCTTGAAGTCCACACCCAGCGGAAGCGGGCTGCCAATCTTGGCATAGTGCATGGCCATTGAAATGATCCCGGCCGTGCTGAAGATCAATGAAAATCCGAGGAAGTACCACTTCTTCCCCAACCAATCCACGTTTACGTTGTGAAACAGTTCCACTGGCTCTCTGCCTTCCTTCTTGTCCGGAACTCAGCCGTTCCGCATATCTTTTACTTCCTGCTGCGTTTGCATCACACCAGGCCCTAAATCGAAACCATCTGCCCGGGCTTCATCTTGTTCAGGTGAGCTTCAAAGATGACGCGCGAAACATAGACCGCCGTGAACAGGTTGGCTGCAAGTCCGAATGTGAGGGTCACGGCGAATCCCTTCACCGGACCCGTTCCAAACAGGAAAAGGATGCCGGCGGAAACGATCGTGGTCACGTGCGTATCGAAGATCGTCGTCCAGGCATGAGCAAACCCTTGCTCCACAGCCACCGAGGCCGCTTTGCCCGCGCGTATCTCTTCGCGGATGCGCTCAAAGATCAGCACGTTCGAATCGACGCCCATACCGATGGTGAGAATCACTCCGGCTATTCCGGGCAAGGTCAGGGTTGCGCCGGAGAAGCCCATAAATCCGAGCAGAATCACGAGGTTGAGAAACAGAGCGAGATCCGCGTTGATGCCTGAGCCCTTGTAATAGACGAGCATGAAGACCATCACCAGCAGCACGCCCACGATGGCTGCGGTCACTCCTTCGCGAATCGAGTCGGCTCCGAGCGACGCGCCCACGGTGCGGTCTTCAAGATATTCAAGCGAGGCGGGAAGAGCGCCGGTACGCAGGAGCTTCGACAGGATCTCGACTTCGTCCTCTGAGAAGCTGCCGCGAATCTCACCCGAATCGCGAATTGCGCTCTCGATGTTGGCGACTTCCTTGACCTGGCCGCCCATCACCACGGCCATGCTGTGGTTGATGTTCTTGCTGGTGTAGTCGTAGAAGCGATCGCCTGCCTCGTTGGTCAGGGTGAAGTGGACGGTTCTCTGGTTGGTATTCGTATCGGTGCCCGGCTCTGCGGAGCGAAAGTCGGAACCGGCGACGATAGGGACCCGCTGCAGCACGTAGTAGCTGCTGCCTTCCGAGCCGGCCGCCATGGTCCCCGATCCCTGGACGACTTCGTCTTCAGGAGGAAGGTTGCCGCCGACGCTCGACAAGGCAGCCTGCTCATCCGGGAAAGGCCCGCCAATCACGGGATGGATCTCGAGGCGCGCCTGGGACTTGATGATGGCCTTCACGCGGTCGACGTCGCTGATGCCCGGCAGCTCGACAAGGATCTGGTTCGCGCCCAGGCCGTAGGGTGCAATCTCCGGCTCCCTCACGCCGAGGGAGTCGACGCGATCACGGATCGTCTCGATTGCCTGCTGGTCGGTTTTGTCTTCGATGGCCTTTTCGACGCCCGGCTTCATCGTGAGCGTAAAGCTGCTTTCGCCGCCGGCCGACGCAACGTCGTACTCATTCGAGAACTTATCGTCGAGAATGGATCGCACCGAGCCTGACTGTGTCGGGTTGGTTCCTTCGATCTGGATAAACTCTGGCTTGTTCTTGGGGTCCGGCTTCACGATCTGCGAGAAAGTCAGATGCGCCGTCTGCAGATCCTGTTGGATGCGCGCCACGGCCGCGTCGGTTTCATCGCCCACCGCTTCCTGCACCATGACTCGGAGGATCAAGTGGACGCCTCCCTGCAAGTCGAGGCCGAGATGGATGTTCTGCGTGACGGCGTTCTTCAGGGCGGTGCCGCTGAGTCCCGAAGGAATCCTGAAGATGCCGTAAATGAAGATCAAAAGAACCGCGATGATCGCTGCAATTTTCTTGTTGAGATTTTTCTTCATGTGTCCACTTCTCTGGCCCGAGGTACATCAGGAGCCGGACGAGGTATCCTGCGTCGTCACCGAAGCAATGGCGCTCTTCGCGACTTCAAGCTTGAGATTGTCCGGCGCCACGCGAATGATGATGGCGTCGTCCTTGATCGATAGGATAATGCCGCGAATGCCGCCCGCGGTGGTCACCCGGTCCCCGGTTTTGATGCTCTTCAGCATCTCCTGCCACTGCTTCTGGCGCTTCTGCTGGGGGCGGATCATGACCAGATAAAGAAGAGGAATCAGGAGCAGGGGCAGCAAAATCGACAGCCCACTGCCGGCGGGTGCGGCGGGCGCTGCCGCAAACAATGCAAAACCTGGTGTCACACTCGTCCTTTGCTCGCCCGCTCGTCCGCATCTGCATTCGATCTGGGCATGCTCGGCTGTTGCCGAACGCGATTTGTCTCCGGGAATGTCCTGGCTTCCGATCGGTTCAGCCCAGGCACTGCAAGGCGGGTCGAGGAATCACGCGCAAGCCATCATTCATTGGCGGCGCATACCAAAATCTTCAACCGCTACCGTTCGCTTCCTGTTCGACACGGACTTCTGCTGGCACTCCGGCACCTGGGAGCGATCCATCAAACCACGCACACTCCTGCCAGAATCCCCCAAGAAGGCCTAAAAAGATAAGAAATGCGGAGCCGTATTCATGTCAAGACTGGGGCTCACAGCTCAGACCCCCTTCTGCACACCCGCAACCACCGGCGCGCTCCCAGCTGTACGCGAGCAAGAAGCGCGGAAGGGGCCGGTGTGGTGGCGAAGCGTTAGCGGATCGGGTTATTTTCGCTCCGGATCGGGAGTCCAGTAGCGAAGGCCGGTTCGCGCGCAACTCCAGCAGAGCTGCTCGCCGGCCACGGTTTCAAACCGGCCAAAATTAACGCCCTCGCCGCATCGCGGACACGTGAAACGCTCACCGCGGGCGCCGGGCAGCTCCGCTGGATCGACTTGCACCCTGACCCGCTCTGTTCTGAAGAGCTCGTCGTCAGGCAGATCGCGATACGCCTGCATCTGCTGCTGCTTCTTGTTCTCGAGGTTCGGATAGAGCTGGCGCGCACGGTCGCGGGAGTTCTCGAGCGCAACCACGCGAATGCCCCCGCCCGAATCCAGGTCGACAAAGGTTGCCGCCATTTTGCCCCAGTCGCGGAACTTGAGCGTGCGCTTGCCAAGACGGCAGCCAGTCACCATGCCGATGGCGTCGGTGGCACAGCGGTCAATCTCAATGAAGGTGATGAGACGTTTGCGGTCGGCGCCGCGGGGATCATCGATTTCGAGACCGCGAAGCCCCAACAACGCCATTCGCACGCCCAGGATTTGACCCGGACACATGTGCCCGTGGGCAGCCTCGGCCTGCGTTAGAAGCTCGTCCAGCGATTCCATGGCTTTGATTCTTTCAAAAGGATTCAACCCGGTGATCTCTTCGAAGACCTGGGCTGCCTCATTTTAGGCCAGTGCGACGGCGGTTCTATTGGGGAGCGGCCGCCGGTTGGGGAGTCTCCGGCGCATCGTCCGACTCCTCCACCAAGGCTGCCGATCCTGGGACGATGTTAAAACTCTGCGCTGCGTTGCCGGCCGGATGAAATGTGACCTGCAACGGGTCGCGCTGCCATTCCGTTTGCGCACATGCCGGGTCGGAATGGTCGGCATCGAGCGCCGCAAGTTTCTTCGCCAGCACAGGCTTGCGAACGGTCAGCTGCGCCACCACGGCATAAAGGCTCTTGCCGCTGGCGCTCAGTCCGCAATACGCCGCATAGTCGCGAAACCAGCTGACCTGGCTGACGCCGGGATCGTAATCGGGCAGCTTGAGCGCGGTTACATGGCCTGTGGAGCGATCGATCAGGATCCAGGGGCCGCGCTGCCACACCCATCGACCGGTTGCGGCGGGCTTGTCGCCCGGCAGGCTGTCATTCAGTCGCAGCGCCCTGCGAATGACGAAGCTGCGATCCGTCACGTCGTGCGACTCGCCCGTGGTCCATTCCTTCACGACGCCGTCCACGATGAGCGCGCGAATCTTCAACTCTTTCTCGTCTGCCGCCGCGCCCGCCGGATCACCGGTTTTCGAATACGGTACGTGTTTCGGCGCCCCAAGAAAGACTGCGTGGGTTTTATGGCTCGCGGCTTGCGAATCTTGGCCGCCTTCGAGAAAAACTGCGACTAACACTGCAACGATCAGAGCCCGAACTTGCATGACTTCACTTTCCTTGTGCTGCTTCCACCGCCCGCGCCACGCGAAACGCCGTCCCTTCGTGGAAATGTGCGGCCAAAACCTGCATGCCGACGGGGAGCCCGGATGCGGTTTTGCCGCAGGGCACGGTGACGCCGCAGATCCCCGCGAGGCTCGCGGTGACCGTATAAATATCCGCCAGGTACATCGCCAGCGGATCGTCTGCTTTTTCCCCGAGTTTGAATGCCGGGGTCGGGGCGGTCGGCGTCGCGATAGCGTCGACCTCGGCGAATGCCCGCAGAAACTCATCAGCCAGGAGCCTGCGCACCTTTTGCGCCTTGAGGTAGTAGGCATCGTAGTAGCCGGCGCTCAGCGCATAGGTCCCGAGCAGGATGCGACGCTTCACTTCGGGCCCGAATCCCTCTTCGCGCGAGCGGCTGTACATGGCCGATAGCGTGTCGGACGCAGGAGAACGGAAGCCGTAGCGGACTCCATCAAAGCGCGCCAGATTGGCGCTGGCCTCTGCCGTCGCAACAATGTAGTAGGTGGGAATCGCATATTTCGTGTACGGCAGCGAGATCGGCTTGATCGCACAGCCGGCCTGCTCGAGGGATGAGATGCCCGCCTCCACCGCGGAGCGAACTTCGGGATCAAGCCCTTCCCCGAAGTACTCTGCCGGAATGCCGATGCGCAGGCCCTCGACCGGCCTGTCACTCTCGCCAGCGTAGTCAGGCACGGGAGTTTTTGAACTGGTGGCGTCGCACGGGTCATGTCCGGCGATCACGCCCAGCACGGTGGCCGCATCGTGCACGTTGGCGGCGAAGGGACCGATGCGGTCCAGCGAGGATGCGAACGCAATCAATCCACAGCGGGAAACGCGACCGTATGTCGGCAGCACGCCGACAACGCCACAAAAGCTTGCCGGCTGGCGGATGGAACCGCCCGTGTCGCTGCCGAGGGTGGCAACGGCCATGTTCGAAGCCACCGCCGCCGCCGATCCGCCGCTCGATCCGCCAGGAACGCGCCCCGTATCGACTGGGTTGCGCACCGGGCCATAGGCCGAGTTTTCATTCGATGAGCCCATGGCAAACTCATCGCAGTTCAGCTTGCCCAGCAGGACCGCTCCCGCCGCCTCCAGCTTGCGAACCACGGTAGCGTCGTAAGGCGGTTCGTAGCCCTTCAGGATCTTCGAGCCGGCGGTCGCCGGAGCGCCTTGCATCACCAGCACATCCTTGATCCCGATGGGAATGCCGGCGAGCGGGCCCAGGCACTCGCCCTTCGATGCGGCTGCGTCAGCCCGTTCCGCTTGCCTGAGAGCGCGATCTCTGGTCAGGCTGAGGTATGCGTTGAGCTGCGGATTCACTTCGGCAATGCGATCGTAGTAGCGCGTTGCCAAATCAACCGCCTTGGTGCTGCCCGAAGCGATTCCTTCGCGGAGCTCCGCAAAGCTTTTCGGCTTCTGGACGTAGCTCTCAGTTTTGCTCTCGGTGCCCAATTACGCCTTCCCTGCTCTATGGTTATTTTCCTGTCGGCCGGGCTGCTGATGCGTCAGCGCTCAATCACCTTCGGCACCTTGAAGAAGACCTGATCGGTATCCGGGGCCTGCGGCATCACCGAAGCCCGGTCCAGCGAAGGGATGCGGGTGTCGATCCTTAAGGAGCCGGCCTCTGAGCCGCCCTCCAGCTCGCTGACTTGCGCAAGCGGGGCCACGGAGGAAGTGTCCAGCTCATTCAACTCATCGACGTAGTCGAGGATTGCGTTCAGATCTTTGAGCATCCGTCGCGTTTCCTCCACGGTCAGTTCGAGATGCGCCAACTCGGCAACGCGGTGAACGTCCTCGACTGTAACTTTGGTTGCCATTCTTCGTTTTTCCCCGTCCGAATCGGCTTCGGGCTCGAAACTCAAGTATAGCCGGTCGTTCATTCGCTCCCGGTCGCCGCACCAAGCCGCATCAATCCACAGTGAGAGAGAGCGTCACGTTATGAGAAACGCCGTTGGATGTGACGGCGACTTGCACAGAATAGGTTCCGGGCGGCGTGTTGCCGTGGCCGCCGTGCGGGGGTCCGCCGCCCGTGCCTCCGCCGGATCCGGTACAACTCGAGATGGTCAGCATGGCAGTCAAAGCCAGTGCAAACAGCGCAAGCCGATTCTTCCGCCGGCAAATGGCAAGCGGCAGCAAAACCATCCCGCAAAGGATGGGCACGGTTCCCCAGGGCCACGCGCTTGTGGACCGGGCCGACGCGCTCGACGATCCCGTCGCAATGCGGACGGCTACGTTGCCGATTGTGCCGGCCGCGACGGTCTCACTAGCCGGGCTGAACGAACAGACCGCGTTCTCGGGCAATGCGGTACACGAAAAGGTGAAGGTGGATCCCGAACCGATTGAAGGTGTCAGCGTCAGGGTGTAGCTCGCGGTTTGCCCGCTTGCCACCGATTGGCTCTGGGAGCCCGATACTGCCGCGGCGAAATCAGTACCCATGCCGCTCAATTGGGCCTGCACATTGGCAGCGAGAGAGGAACTGGCAACCGTGAGGTTGCCGGTTTGCGAACCCGCGCTCGCAGGAGCGAACGCAATGCCGGCTGTGCAGGATGACCCCGGTGGCAGCTCCGTTCCGCAGGCGTTGCTCGCGATCTGAAAACCTGGCGAGGTGGTGAGGGCCAAAGCGCCGAGAGTAACCGTACCGGTGTTTGTCAGGGTCACTGTCTGCGTTTTGCTTGTAGTTCCCACGCCCGTGTCGGGAAAGTTCATCGACGCAGGCTGCAGTTGGACCACTCCGGCCAGCCCGCCGGTGCCGTTCAGATCGACAACGGCGGCATTGAGAGATGATGAATTGACCGTCAGCGTTCCAGCCACGGTGCCATTCGCTGCGGGCGTGAAGGTGATGCCGACGGAGCACGATGCCCCGGCAGCCAGGCTGATTCCGCACGAATTCTGCGTGAGAGTGAATGGCGGAGAAATCGCAAGCGTCAATCCTGCCGCGGCCACGCCGGCGGTGTTGCTGATCGTCACGGTCTGCGGCGGACTGGGCTCCCCGATCAGCGGTTCGGTAAACGAAAGCTGCGCCGGGCTGACGTTCAGGCCGGCTGCCGCAATGCCCGTTCCGCTGAGCGAAACCGAGACAGGTTTGGCGCCGGCTGTCGATGAGGAAACATTCAGCGATGCCGTGTTTGCGCCGGCAATCGAAGGAGTGAAGATGACTTGGGCTGTGCAGCTGCCTCCGCTGCTGAGCACGGAGCCGCAGGTCGTCGAGCCGACCGCAAAGCTGGCAACCGACTGGCCCGTGATCTGGAAACCCGGATTGGCCATCGCGGAGCCGCCCGTATTTGTCATCGTCAGCACCAGCGGGGCGCTGGCGGTTCCGACAGTCTGGGACGCAAAGCTCAGGGTAGTCGCGCTCAACCTGATGACCGGCGGCAGCAAACCTGTTCCGGACAGCGCGACGGTCTGCGAGCGCAGCGCATCCGAAACAGTCAGTGTGCCAGTCTGAGCCCCTTCAGCCGCAGGTGTGAAGGTCACGGCGATGGCGCAGTTGCTGTCCCCGGGAAGCCGGCTCGTGCAGTTGCCTGAAACCTGGAATGGCCCGCTCGCCGAGATGGAGATCCCGGTCAGCGGAACGCCTCCGCTGTTGGTCAGGGTGACGGTTTGCGGCTGGGATTGCGCTCCAATGATGGTTCCCGAAAAGCTCAGCGAAGACGCCGATAGCTTGTCCGTCGGCGGCGCGGCCCCCGCTCCCGAGAGCTGTACTGTCTGTGTTTCGCCATCAGCGGTCTGCAAACTCAGCGTTCCGCTCACCGAACCGGCTTGCAACGGCCCGAATGTGACGGTGAGCTGGCATTCACTGTTCGCCGCGATCGCGCTGCCACACGCATTGGTGGCCAACGCGAACGGAGCGCTGACGGTGAGGCCGGTAATCGAGATCGAGCTGGAGCTGTCGTTTTCTGCCGTGACGGGAAGCGCGGCCGACGTAGCTCCCGTTGCCACCGTGCCGAAATTGAGCGTGAGCGGATTGAGAGAAATCGCACCGCCCGCTGCGCCGGTTCCGCTCAATGGAACAATCAATTGGCCGCCGGCCACGTTGGCGGAGATCGTCAACTGCCCGGTGCGACTGCCGGTTCCGCTCGGTTTGAAGGTGACCTGGATCGCACAAAAAGCACCGGCACTTACTACTGCATTCTGGCAGCTATCGGACTCGCTGAAATCGCCGCTCGCTGAAATCGCTGAAACGGCCAGGGCGATGCCGCCGGTATTGGTCAGGGTGATGGATTGCGCACTGCTGCTCGTGCCCATCGCCTGCGAACTGAAATCCAGTTGCGTCGGGTCGACCGTCGCCGTCGTCAGCTGCGCTCCCGCGCTGAGCAGCGGAATTTGCCAGATTCCACGGCCATACGTCCCCGCAAGCAGCACGTTCGGCGAAACGGTCGAAGGAGTTGCGGCCAGTTGGACGACGGGCGCCTCCGGCAAGCCCGATCCGAGAGCCGACCAGCAGTTATTTCCGAGAACCGCGCAGCTCGCAATGTTGCGCGTTGCATAGACGCCGCGGTCGAGCGCCAGGTACGCGGTGTTCGCGTCTTGCGGATCGATCAGAATGCTGTTAGCCGGGGCCGAAGGCAGGTTCGACGTGATCGACATCCAATGCGCGCCTCCATCCGTCGAGCGATAGGCGACCCGCACTGGCACGGTGGGGGTGGTCATGCCCTCCACCGTCACGTACACCGTATTTCCCGTTGCATCGTGTGGATCGACGAAGATCCCCGAAATATCGAGGCCATAGACATTCATCCCGAGATTGTCGTTGCCCACGGGATTTCCGGTGAGATCGTTCCAGGCGGACCATCCATTCGCCGGATCGAAGTTTGCACTGAAGACATGGCCGGCCCGGATGCCTCCGCCGTCGAGGGCGCCGTACATGCCCACGTAAACCACTTCACCGCCGTTGGGCAGCGCAAGCGCTGCAATGGAGCGGACAAGCGCGTCGCCGTTGCATGCGGATTGACCCGCAATCCCGTCAAAGAACGGGCTGATGGCATTGGCGCTGCTCCAGCCGCTGCTATTTGCGGGACCGCGCCACATGCGGCAGGTTCCGATCAGCAACTGCGATGGATCGACGGGGTCGACCAGGAACGGCGCAGGCGAGGTCATCGTATAGCCGTCACCGTTCACATCCGCATCGGTCACGATCGCTGCGCCAAAGTCGCCAGGCGTGCAGGCAGCGGTTTCATCGCAGAGATGAATCGATACGCCGGCCTGGTTGTTCACGTACCACTTCGCGCTGTTGGTTGGATCCACCGCGGTGGGTCCGCCTTCGCCGCTCAGGATCTCAGGCCACACGGCTGTGGGCCCGGTCGTATTTTTGACGCCCGCGGTTCCGTTGGCTCCGAGACCCGCCATCAGCGTATAGGGCGACACACTTGGCGCGGACATACTTTCAACTTCGGCGAGCGAGCCAATCGCGCCATTGAGATTCTGGAAGTGGTTCGCGTCATCTGGCGAGCACACCGGCTGCGATTCGCCAATCGCGTCCATGGAACGCCAGAGTCCGCTGTCGTTGCCGATCAGAATTTCCGATGGATTCGCCGTGTTCCACGCCAACGCATGCTGGTAGCCGGCCACCTCCGCGCTCATGCATGAATTCGCATTCGTGGTATTGCGCCAGACACATCCAACTGCCAGGCTGCACTTCCACAGGTCATTCGCGCCTGCGAGAAGCAAGGTGTCCTGCCCCGAAGGCACCGCGGCCAGCGCCAGATCGTAGTCGCCGTTGGCGATGGTCGCGGCGCCAAGGTTGGTGTTCGATTCCAGCGCGGCGGTATTCCATTGCGTCGTGAAACTGAGAGCCGGACTTGCGCACGCGCCGGCGCTGAGGTTGCATTCGTCCTGCCAGATTCCCTGGTCCTGATTGTTCGCATCCACGGTCCACGCGAAGGTGTCGCCGGTTTGTGGATTCACGGCGAGGGAGCCGCGAAAAATCGGGCAGTCGATCGAGCCTGTGGATCCCGGGTTGGATGGGCACATCGGTGTCGCGAATCCCCCGCCCGGCTGGAATGCGAGCCTCGTCCATCTGACACCGTCGGGCGATGCGTAGTACCCGTGGTAGCGGACCGCGGCGACGAAGAGTTTGCGAACAGGATTCCAGATCACGGAGGTTGCGGCGTTCCCGTTTGGACTGTCCAACAGATCGCGCGGTCCCTGCACATCGGTTCCGTCCGGATCGGTGATGGTGGCGAGCGACCATGTCGCGCCGCTATCCACTGAGTAGTAGAGGCCCTCATAGCTCTCGCCGCTCAGCCCCGTGCGCTCCGCCTGCACGAGTGTTCCATCATAAGCCTGCGAGACCGCCGCCACGACAAGCTGCGGATTCACCGTGCTCCATGCGAATCCCGCAAATCCTTCGCCTGCGAAGAGGAAGCTTTGGTCGCTCGTTGCCTGAATGAGACTCCAGGTGTTCCCGCCGTCGGCCGAGCGCAGGATGCCAGCGCCATAGTAGGAATCGAGCGCGTCGTTTGGGTCGCCGGTGCCGGCCAGGATCACGCCGGTGCCGCCGGGCTGAACGCTGACCGCCCCAATGCTGATGGAAGCATCCAGCGCACTCATCATGGCAGAGAGATCGTCCATCATGGGAGTGAAGACGACGTTGGATACAGGCGACGCGCCCGCGTTCTGCGAAACCCACATGCCGCCGCCGGTTGTGCCGATGTAGACATGGTTGCCGGTCGCGTCCTCGGGATCGAAGGCAATCGAGGAGATCCTGCCGGTCACAAGACCATAGTTCTGCGATTGCACCTGCGCGGGCCCGAGCGGCTGCCATGATTGAGCCGGTGAGATAACCGCCGGTAAGGGTCGCTGGGCATCGGCTTGAGGGCGGGTTGAATTCGAACTGACGAGACGATTCCGAGGCCACGCACGGGCCGCGAGAAATCTCTGCGCCTGCGCGATGCGCGGAGGCACGGTTTGCGCTGCCTTCGCCGTTTGGGCGGTTGCCGATATGGCAGCCAACATCAGGAAAGCGGCGAGGGCATGGCCCAGGCGCTGCACGAAGCGCGGGGCATAGGCACACAGCCGCGAGCCGCAGACTTCGGCCATGAAGCTCAGAATGCTTTGAGAAAACGAAGTCATCCCCTCGCGCGATCCCACTTCCCTCTCTCATCTTCCGAAGGGGAATTCAGCGAAATCCAGTGGATTGCGCTGCGCGAAACAAGCAGGTTCCGGAATTGAAATTGTGTCCCATTCTAGGACAGCGCCTCTACACACCCGATGTGACCGCCGCTACACCAGCGCGAAGCGAAAGCCGGTGTCGCTATCTCAGCGGTTCTGCTCGATGTACGCTCGGGCGTCGAACTTCTTCGCCAGGGATGCGCCGCTCATGGGACGCACCAGGCCGAAGACAGGACGGTTGAACCAGGGACGGTCGTGCCGGCCGACGATAGCCCAGGCGATGCCGGCATATCCGTTGGGATCGCGCCCATCCAGCTCGTAGCGGTCGTTCAACGTGACGGCCCACTCAAAGGCGCGAGCCGGGTTGGGTGTCCACTCGAGAATTTTCTTGGCCCAGTACATGCGCATGAAGTTGTGCATCCAGCCGGTCTCGACCATCTGCCGCTGGGCGGCATTCCACAATGCATCGCCGGTCACGGCGCGTTCCATCTGTTCGAAACTGTAGAGATACGGCCGCGCATCGCTTGCATGTTCGGTGAGCGTTTTGCGCGCCCAGGGCTCGGCGGCTTCCCAGTTGTCGTAGTCGGGCGTGTGCCGGACAAAGAGGACGGCGAGTTCGCGCCAGCCGATCAGTTCATCCAGAAAGCGGTCGCGGGCTGCGCTGCTTGCATCGCCTTTGCGCACGGCTTTTTCGACCGCGACCGCAATGGTTAGCGGGCCGATGTTGCCGAAGTGCAGGTAGGGCGAGAGCCGGCTTGTCCCTTTTAATTCGGGGTGATTGCGATTCATTTCGTATCCGGCAAGACCATCACGGATGAACTCCTTCAAGCGGCGCTGCGCGGCACGGGGTCCGCCGGTGAACGTGTCGACTGGCTTGACGGTCCGGTCGAGCTTGGCAAATCCTTCGGTGATGTCCTGATCGACGGGATAGCTCGCGAGGTTCATCCACGGCTTCCACGGATGATCCAGCTTCGGTTTCTTCGGGGCGACGAGATATTTCGGCAACTGCGCGTGCAGATGGGGCCGGAAATGATGAAGCAGGAAATACGTCTGGCCGAAGACGGCGGATGGCACAACGACGTCGGCGTCGACGGTCCAGAAGGGGACCTTGAGTCTTCGCGCGAGCACGCGGCGCCAGCGTTCCGGTTCGCGACACGGGTTCTCGTCGCCGATGAGGAGGGCGGCGTCGACTTCTTCGAGGAATTTCTCGAGCGAGTTGTGAGGAGGTCGGCGCAGAACGAATCCGACGCCGCGTTCGGCCGCATCTTCGGCCACGTCGCGGAGACCTTGCGCCATGAAGTGGTAGTGGCGCAAATTGGCGTTTGGATAGTTGGGAATGACGGAGAAATATACGACCAACGGCAGGCCGAGGGCATTGCCGGCCTCGATTGCGACGTCCAGCGCCGGATTACCGTCGATGCGCATCGCTCGCTGCATCCAGTAGACGACACACCTGGCGTCTTTCCGGAGCGCGCCAGAGCGGCGGACGAGGATGCGGGGGTGGTCGGCGAGGCGGGCGAGTTCTTCAGGGACTCCGTCTTTCGGAATGGACAGGTTCCTTTCTTACCTGCCTCTATTCTGACTTGTCTAAGTGGCGGCTCAGAT
Source organism: Occallatibacter sp. (assembly GCA_035308825.1). Classification (GTDB taxonomy): domain Bacteria; phylum Acidobacteriota; class Terriglobia; order Terriglobales; family Acidobacteriaceae; genus Telmatobacter. The sequence goes on from DATGFX010000053.1 coordinate 57,730, forward strand.
TACTGCGTGCGGGTCGATCCAGAAACCTGAACAACTCCAAAGGAATCCTTCGGCGACATGAAAACAAACTGGAGCAAGGGCTTCGCTGGATAGGTCGTGGAGTGGTCGGAGGAGTTTCATTTTCTCGATCTGCTTCGCCATGGCAAACAGAAAGGCCGCCCACAGGCGGCCTTTGTTTGCTGAAGACTGAAATCTGACGGCTGAGAGCCGGTCCGGCGGCGTTTATTTGCTGAAAGCTGCTTTTTTACCAGCGTCCCCAGGCGCGCGAGAAGTAGTCCGACAGGGTCATGCCGATCAGCACCAGGAAGATGAACAATCCTGAAATCACTGTCAGCTTGGTGAGCTTGCGGCTGTACTTGATGTGCATGAAGAAGAGCACCACGAATGTCATCTTGGTGCAGGCAATGGCCAGCGCCACCACCGGGTTCCAGAAGAGGGTGAGACCCGGAGCGATGTGCCACTCGCCGAGGTCAATGTACGAAGCCCAGACCGTCGTTGCCGTCGCCACCAGCAGGATCAGGAGAATGATGGCGTAGGTCACCGGGCTGACGATGTGGTGCTGCTCGTGGTACTCGGCTTCCGAGTTGTTTCCGTTGTCGTGTTCGCTCATGACGTGATTCCTTCAATACCTGCTGATCAGGTACAGCAGTGGGAACAGGAAGATCCAGATGATATCGACGAAGTGCCAGTAAAGCCCGAAGTTCTCAACGAACGTAAAGTGCCCGTTGGTATAGGCGCCCGTTCGCGCGCGGATGAAGATGTAGATGAGCAGGCCGATTCCGATCACCATGTGCAGCGCGTGCATGCCGGTCATAGCGAAGTAGAGGAAGAAGTACTCCTCGGTTTTCTGCGCCATGTCGGGTGCGAGAGGCTTGTCGTGGTATTCGTTCCAGACCTCGGTATCTGACTTGGGATTGAGGAACGACTGCTCGCTGAACTGGTGCAAACCTGGTACGTGATGCTTCTCCCACTTCTCATGCCACTCAATGGCCTTGATGCCGAGGAAGGCGGTGCCGAGGATGAAGGTGAGGCCCAGAAAAGCGAGCAGAGCGCGCTGGCGGCGCATCTGGGCCGACCAGACGGCCATAGCCATGGTGAAGCTGGAGATGATGAGGACCGTGGTGTTGGCGGTTCCCCAGAAGATGCTCAACTGGTGCGAGCCTTCGACGAAGGCCTGGTAGTACCAGTTGCGCATGAGCAGGTAGGACATGAAGAGGCCGCCGAAGAACATAACTTCGGTGAGCAGGAAGAGCCACATGGCAAAGTTGGTGGCGTCAAACTGCTGGTCGACGGTTTCGAAGTGATGGCGCTGATACGACGGATGCTCGTGATGAGCCTCCGCGCCATGCGTCATGACGGGGCTATCCGACACGGGTTACCTCTTTTTGATTGTGACGTTCGAGCCACTCGTAGTCGTAGGCTTCGTGGTCCATGATCGGTATCTCGGGGAAGTTCTCAGTCAGCGGAGGCGATTGCGTCTGCCACTCCAGCCCGGTGGCCTGCCATGGATTGTCGCCGGCGATGGCGCCATACTTCAGCGACCAGGTCAGATAGAGAATCGGAAGCAGATAGCCAACACCCAGCACCGTGGCCCCGGCGGTCGAAAACACGTTCAGAACCTGGAACTCCGGCGGATAAGCTGCGTAGCGGCGCGGCATGCCCAGCGTTCCGAGAATGAACTGCGGGAAGAAGGTCAGGTTGAAGCCGATGAACGTGATCAGGGCAGCGAGCTGTGAGATCTTCTCCGGATACATGCGGCCGGTCCACTTGGGCCACCAGAAGTGGATGCCTGAGAGGAACGCCATCAACATGCCGCCCACCATGACAAAGTGGAAGTGCGCCACGATGAAGTAGGTTTCGGTGAGGTGAATGTCCGTTCCGGTCGCGCCCAGGAAGACTCCGGTCATGCCGCCGATGGTGAACAGGCCCATAAAGCCGATGGAGTAGAGCATCGGTGTTTCGAACGTGATGGAGCCCTTGTAGAGAGTGAACGACCAGTTGAAGATCTTGATGGCCGATGGCACCGCGACCAGCATGGTGAGCAGCGAGAACACCAAAGCCGAATAATTCGAGATGCCCATGATGAACATGTGATGGGCCCAGACGAAGAAAGCGAAAATCGCAATGGCAACGGAAGAAAACGCGACCGCCGTGTATCCGAAGACGCGCTTGCGGGTGAAGGTGGAGATGACCTCGGAGATCACGCCGAAGCCAGGCAGAATCATGATGTAGACGGCCGGGTGCGAATAGAACCAGAACAGGTGCTGGAACAGGATGGGATCGCCGCCATAGGAGGGGTCGAAGACGCCGATGTGGAAGATGCGTTCCAGCGCGACGAGCGTGAGGGTAATGGCGAGCACCGGCGTGCCCAGCACCATCAGGACGCTGGCTGCGTAGTTCGACCAGATGAAGAGGGGCAGACGGAACCAGGTCATGCCCGGGCAGCGCATCTTGTGGATGGTGACGATGAAGTTGAGGCCGGTGAGGATCGAACTGAATCCCGCAACGAAGACCGACAAGGCAGCTGGAACGACGTTGGTATTGAGATAGTGCGTGGAAAGCGGGGTGGTGAATGTCCAGCCCGTGTCGACGCCGCCTGCGGCCATGGTGCCCAGCATCATGATGCCGGCAACAATGTAGAGGTACCAGCTAAGCAGATTGATCTTGGGCAGCGCAAGGTCCTTGGCTCCCACCATCATGGGAACCAGGAAGTTACCGATGGTTGCGGGGACCGACGGCACCAGGAAGAAGAAGACCATGATGAGGCCGTGCATCGAGAACACCTTGTTATAGGTGTCGGCGGCCATCAGATCGCTTTGCGGCGTCAGCAGTTCGAGGCGGATGAGACCAGCCAATGCTCCGCCGATAAAGAAGAAGAAGGTAATGGAGATGAGATAAAGCGTGGCAATCCGCTTGTGGTCGCCGGTGAGCAACCAGCTCAGCAGACCATTCTCCTTGCTGAGGAAATTGACCTTTGGGATCCTGGCCGTGGATTGATCGGGAAGAGTCACTATAGTGGCGGCGCTCACTGCTTAACCTCCTTCTGCGCCGGGGATTTCTGGCCCGGAGCCGATGCCTTTTGCTCGATATTGGGGGGTAGATCGGTTGTATTTAAAGTTTGTTGAACGCGGTAATCGGAGTTGAGGTTCTTAATGTATTCCACCAGCGCGATCACACCTTCTTCGCTGATCTGGCCCTGGTAGGTCGGCATGATCGGCGCGAATCCCTGGGTCACGTGTTGCGATGGGTTCAGGATTGCGTCGCGCAGATAGGCATCGTCGGCCACAATCGACTGGCCCGATGACAGCGTCAGCTTCGCTCCATAGACGTTGGCCAGACTGGGACCACGAGCATCGGGCTGTGTGTTATGGCACGCATTACAGCTAAGGCTGGCAAAAAGGCGTTCTCCGTTTTGCGCCAGCGAATTGCCGCTGGTCGACTCCTCTGTCCACTTCTTGTAGCCTTCGGGCGTCATCACTACCACTTCCCCGATCATCTGGGAGTGGTTGGTCCCGCAGTACTGCGTGCAGAAGAGGTGATATGTACCCGGAGTGGTGGCCTCAAACCACGCCGAAGTGTAGCGGCCCGGAATTGCCTCGCGTTTCACGCGGAAGGCCGGGATGGAGAAGCTGTGAAACACATCCTGCGAAATAATCGTCAGCTGAACCGGGCGTCCGGCCGGCACGTGCAGCGCATTGATCTCGTGCTGGCCGCCCGGATGTTCCACTTTCCACATCCACTGCTTGCCTACCACATAGATGTTCATGGCATTGGCCGGCGGCGTATAGATGCGGAAATAGAGGAGCGCGCCCCACACAAACATCACCAGGAACAGTCCCAACGGAATGATCGTCCACGTCGTTTCCAGCAGCGTGGAACCCTCGATCTGAACCGCTACCGGATGCCGCTTCTTGCTGTACACGATCGAAAAACCGACCACCAGCAGAATCACGATCGTCAAACCGACCAGGCTGACCAGGACCATGAAAAAGTAGAGCTCGTCCATGGGCTGGGAAATCCTCGATGCCTCCGGCGGGAAGAGCTCGAAGTTCGTCAACCACTTGACGAGAAACTGCCAAAGTACTGGGCTTATGTGGGCCATTCCTTATCCGTTCACCTTTGCTTCTTTGCTTCCCGTTTGGCTCCCATGCTTGTGTTGCTGCCGGTAATCGCGCCGGAACATGATGGTCATGAATCCGCCCAGCAGGATCAGTGTCAGCAATCCGCCCAGTTGAATCACGCGCGCAACAATCAGGGAATGCGTGTTGGTCTGGGGATCGTAGTGGTAGCAATACGTCAGGATGTTGTCGACAGGAGAGCCGATCCGGTTCGATGAAGCTTCATTCAATCCCAGGAGCAGATCCTTGGGCGAGTACTCCACGCCCATGTAGTACTGGGCAAGCTTGCCTTCGGGTGTCACAATCTGGATTGCGCTGGCATGCGCATATTGCATCTGGTCGCTGCCCGGCACCTTCAGCTTGACGTAGCGGAAACCGACCACGTTCGTGAGCGTATCGATGTTCTGTTGAGTTCCGGTGAGGAAGTGCCATCCATTGGCCGTGTCGGGATGCCCGTAGCGCTTCATGTATTCGCGTTTCTTGGCCGAGGCAAGATCGGTGCCCTCCGTAGGATCGATGCTGACGACCACCACGTTGAAGTCTTTGCCGGGCACAAAGCGAACCATCTCGAGCGCGCGGACCAGCCCGTCCAATTCTTCAGAGCACAGCATCGGGCAGCGGTAGTACACGAGCGCAAGAATCGCAGGCTTCTTGCCGAAGTAGTCGGCCAACTGCACCTGCCTGCCTGCATCGTCGGTAAAGGCCAGGTTCAGCGGAATCTGCTCGTTCAGGTGCTGCGCGATGCCGACTCCGTTCAGAATGCCCGGCTTGTCATTGGCCGGACCCGCTGACTTGTCTCCATAGCTCGATACCTGCGCCATGGCCGATGAGGCCAGCATGGCGCTGCAGAGCACAATCCCGGCGATCGCGGATTTCGCCGCACCTCGCCAGCTGATCCGGATTGTGACCGCCCGCTGCATCATGACCACTCCTTTTACCGCCCCCGGCGGCGATCTAATCTACTGTTCCCGCTTCGCCTCGAGGGCCCGGGTGACGGCTGCTTGCTGTTCATATCCTGTCGGCGCAAATCCATCGGTCAAAGGCGGCGTGATGGTTGGCCGGGCATCGCCGGCCATCAAGGGCTGCTGCTGAGCGGGCTGCGCCACGGGCAATCCACGCTGCGCGATCAACTCCATGGCGCGCTCGATGGGAATCCGCACCGTGCCTTTTGACTGATCGATCCAGCTGTAGTTGTCGAGCAGCAGGTTCTCGCGCTCGTGCAGAGCGGCGAGATCGACTGCGCCGTCGCCATTGTCGGCCTGCAGCCGCGGAGTCGGCATCTTCTCGGTCAGCTGCGCAACCTTCTGCTGCATCTCCGGGCTGTTCGGCAAGTTGCCCAGCGAACGGATGTCCACGGTTGTCGCCCACTTGCTCGTAGGCCCGTCTTCCTTGTCCATGTGCGAGTTGAAAAGCTTGCCCAACCCATAGGTCAACACGCCGCACACGGCGACAAAGATCGCGAGCGCCGCCAGAAACACGACGATTCCCGTCGTCTGGACGTCGGTTTTCTCGTATCCCGCCGAGGCATCGACCTTTTCAGGTCCATGCGACGACAGGAACCCTTCATCGTGATCATGCGACGGCATGTTCGGGCTCCAGAATCTCCGCAACGTGCGGATCGTTGGTTTGCACCACCGGCCTCGACTTCAGCTGCATGCAGAAGTACACCATCCAGAAAGAAACCATTGCCACCGGCACCGCAATGTACTCGAGCATTCCCCAGCTGAAATGCAGATTGCGCGCCGCGTCCTTGTAATTAGGCTCGATGAGCCACCACATGTCCCACGCGCGCGCGAAGATCATCCACTGGCAGACCCGGGTCAGCCGCTTCTTGTTCCGCTTCAGGTCGCGCGAGAGCAGCAAGGTAAACGGGATCAGCCAGTGGAACATGAAGTCGAGCGTGATGATGATGCCCCAGTGGCCTCGAATGCGATCGAGATACCAGTTGATCTCGTCGGGCAGGTTACCCGACCAGATGATGAGGAACTGGCCGAAGGCCAGGTAGATATTCAGCATGACGAAAGCGAAGGTCAACTTGCCGAGGTCATGCTGTTCCGTCTGGCGAAGAATCGTCTTGATGGGCTCTGCCTTCGACAGCGCGATGATGACGATGATCGAAAACGCCAGCACCATGTATCCCTGGCCTACGAGATAAAGCAGGCCATACATCGTCGAGAACCACGTGGGGTCCATCGACATGACCCAGTAGATCGCGCAGGCCGTCATGGTGACGGCGTAGACCACGATGCCTGGGCCGCTGATGTTCTCGAGTTTCTTGATGTAGAACGGCGTGTTCGCCGGGGTGTCCGAGTCGCGCTTCAGGCCGTAGGCGTTAAGCCGCCAGCTGTAAAGCCACCAGATGACGAAACACAGGATGCTGACCCACCAGAAAGCGAAGGGATGCAGCATGGGGCGCTTGAAGTTGAGGCAGTGCGCCTGGAATTCAGTGATCAGGCCCGCGTTCCTGGCAGATTCAGTGGCGTCTTGAGTGGTGTAAACCGCCCACAAGTAGAGCCGCTTCAGGACCGGGGGAATTGCGATCACGATCCAATAAATAAAAACGATGGGCAACGTGCGGCTCATTGCTTCGAGCGGCCGCCGGATCAGCAGACCCCATTTGCCGCCGGAGCAGTACTGCACCATCAAAAGGGCGAGTCCGCCGACAGCAAGACCGAAGGCCAGCATCAGTCCGAGCACCCATGCCCGCAGAAAATGATCCCAGCCTCGTTGATCCTGCGCCTGCCCGAGAAACGCGAGAATGATTGCAATCACAGAAAAGACCGCTCCCACGACCAGCGAGCGGCTCTGCCATCCATCCACCATGGGTGGAGCGCTCAGATTCGCGGGCAGCGTCTTTGCGTGTGCTTCGTGTGCCATTCCGTTAATCCTTACTTCGCGGCCCCAGGAGCCGGCTTGCTAGGTGGAATCACAATCTTCACGTCCGCGGGATTCGCCGGAGCCATGGCCGGCGTTCCTTCCTTGGTCACCGGCGGATAAGCCTGCACTGCCGTCGACGGCAGCGACCAGGGTTGCGCATCGGCGGCCGGCAAATTGTGCTCTTCTGCCAGATCCTTCAGGTTTCGCACCGTCACGCCGGAAGGTACATCCTGCATCGTCGCTGCCTGGCTGAGCTGCAAGGCGCGGATGTAGGCGGCAACCGCCCAGCGATCCTCGGGAGTCAGCTGCGCAGCATAGTCCGGCATGGCGCCATACCCGTGCGTCATCACGTAGAAGTAGTGCGAGATCGGCTGCGACATGCGCACCTGGTCATGCAGGTTCGCGGCCGTCTTGTAGCCGCGATCGACGATCATGCCGAGGCCGTTGCCCACGCGCGAATGGCAGGGCGTGCAGTAGATGTTGAAGCGTTCCTGGCCGCGCCTCAGCACTTCCATGGTCACGGGATACGGCATCAGGTTCTGCTCTTCGCGGTATCCGTTCGCGCCCTGAATGACGCCGGTATAGAAATAGCTGTCTTCGTGGAGTTGTCCGCGGGCCACCGTGTTCTCTACTTGCGGCCGGGCGCCGCGATGGTCTGCAAAGATGTTGGAACCGCGCTGCGGATCCATCTTGGGCTGATCCTGCATGTCCTGGCGGCAGCCGGCAACTAGAAACAGACAAGCCATCGCTGCAAGAGCGAGATGTTTGCCGCCATTTCGCACAAAACGCACAAGACAACCGCTGATCCTTCGGCTCTTGTCGCTGCCGCGACCCTCGCTCAGGATGGCAGCGCCCGATCGCTGATCACTGACCACTGAACGCTGAACACTGTTCATCAGTAGTCCACCTCCACCAGCGAAACCGGCTGCATGCCTTCGAGATATTTCCGTGTGTCGGCGAGGTCGAACTTTGGATCGAGCGCTTCGAGGCAAAGGAAGAACTTGTCCGTCGTGGCGCCGTCTCTGAAATTAGGCGCATTGAAAAGCGGGTGATACAGCTGCGGCAGCTTGTTGAGCGCCATCATGCCGAATGCCGCTGAAAGACCGGCCCAGAGAATGGTCCATTCGTATGCGGGCACGATAAAAGCGGGCCAGGAATACGTCGGCCTGCCACCCACGTTGATGGGATAGGCGACCACCGAGATCCACGTCTCCATGGAAAACATCGCCACGAGGCCCATGAGGCCACCTACCAGGGTCACGAGCGGCACCTTATTCCGATGAAAATGGATGGCATCCGCAACTTCTTCGACCGGGTAAGGCGTATAGCAGTCGAGCCGCCGCCAGCCGTCGTTGTAGGCCTGTCGAGCCGCCCTCACCAGGTCGCCCGGCGTATCGAATTCGGCCAGCAGGCCGTATGTTCCTTCGCGTGGGGGCATCAGTCTCCCGCCTCCGTCGTCACCTTCGGCTTCGGCTTTGCCGCCGGCAGCAACATTCTGATTTCATTCATCGGGATCATGGGCAGGAAGCGCACAAACAAGAGGAAGAGCACGGTGAACAGTCCGAGCGTGCCAACAAAGGTCATGTAGTCCCATTTGGTCGCGCGATAGGTTCCCCAGGCTGATGGCAGGAAGTCGCGATAGAGACTGGTCACGACGATCACGAACCGCTCAAACCACATGCCCGTGTTCACAACAATCGAGATGAAGAACATGTAGGCAATGTTCGTGCGTAGCTTGCGCACCCAGAGGGTTGTCAGCGGAATCGCGAGGTTGCAGGTAATGAGCACCCAGTAGGACCATCCCATCGGACCGAAGGCGCGATTCCAGAACGTGAACGCCTCCCAGTGGTTGGCCGAGTACCAGGACATGAAGGCTTCCATCGCGTAGCCGTAGCCCACGATGAATCCCGTCGCGAGCATGACCTTTCCCATGTTGTCGATGTGGCGCTCGGTCACCAGTTGCTCGAGGTGATAGAACCTGCGCAGCGGAATCGCCAGCGTCAGCACCATCGCAAATCCGGAGTAGATGGCGCCGGCGACGAAGTAGGGCGGGAAGATGGTGGTGTGCCAGCCGGGCAGGACCGCGACTGCGAAGTCGAAGCTGATCACGGTATGAACCGACAGCACGAGGGGCGTCGCCAGGCCGGCCAGCAATAGCGATGCCGACTCATAACGCATCCAGTGACGGATCGAACCGCGCCAGCCCCATGAAAGGATCCCGTAAAAGTACTGGGCGATCTTCGAATCGGCGCGATCGCGGAAGGTGCCGAAGTCGGGGATCATGCCGACGTACCAGAACACGACGGAGATGGTCGCGTAAGTCGATACCGCGAACACGTCCCACAGCAGCGGCGAACGGAACTGCGGCCAGACATCCATGGTGAGCGGCAGAGGAAGGAGCCAGTACCCCAGCCACGGACGGCCGACGTGAATCACCGGGAACATGCCGGCGCAGACGACGGCGAAGATCGTCATGGCCTCGGCGAAGCGGCTGATGGAGTTGCGCCAGCTCTGCTTGAAGAGCAGCAAAATGGCCGAGATGAGCGTACCGGCGTGGCCGATGCCGATCCACCACACGAAGTTGATGATAGCGAAGCCCCAAGCCACCGGCTGCGTGATGGCCCAGATTCCGACGCCTTTGAGGAACAGCCAGGTCACCGCGACCAACAGCATCACCGCGAGGCCGCCGAAGATTCCGAAGAGGGCAAGCCAGCCCAGCGGCGTATGCGGCGTGAGCACGATGCGCGAGATCTTCTCGGTGATCGACCGGAAAGTCTGGCCCGGTCCGATAACCCGGAACTCTCCAGTTGCCGGGTCGACGCCGGGATCGTGGGGATTTATTTCGCGTGTCGCCATCTGTTCTTCAACCCTTGGCCGGTACGTGCTCCACCGGCATTTCCTTCTCTTCCAGTTCAGGATTCGGATTCAGGACTTCCGCGATATAACGAGTTCGCGGACGCGTGTTCTGGTCGGCAATCACCTGGTAAGTGCGCTGCTGCGCGTGGAGCTGCGACACGCGGCTGTTCGGATCGGCCAGGTTGCCGAAGACGATGGCCGAGGCCGGGCACGCCTGCTGGCATGCGGTCACGATCTCGCCATCGCGAATCGGCCGGTTTTCCTTGTCGGCTTCGATCTTGGCGGCCGAGATGCGCTGTACGCAGTAGCTGCACTTCTCCATCACGCCGCGCGAACGGACCGACACATCCGGATTCCGCATCAGCTTGAGGCTTGGCGTTTCAAAGTCGGAGTAGAGCAGGAAGTTGAACCGCCGCACCTTGTAGGGGCAGTTGTTGGAGCAATACCGGGTGCCCACGCAGCGGTTATAGACCATCATGTTGAGGCCTTCGTCGGTGTGGATCGTAGCGCCCACCGGGCAAACCTGCTCGCAGGGAGCGTTCTCGCACTGCTGGCAAAGCATAGGCTGGAAATGCGCGCGCGGGGCAGCAAGATCACCTTCGAAGTAGGTGTCGATGCGAATCCACTGCATGTTGCGGCCGATGCGCACCTGCTGCTTGCCTACGACGGCGATGTTGTTCTCCGCATAGCAGCTGACGATGCAGGCGTTGCAGCCGGTGCAGCTGTTCATGTCGACCGACATGGCCCAGCGGTTTCCCGGATAGGTCCAGTTGGGGAACAGCGAGGTTCCCATCTCTGTCGATTCGCGCCCCTCACCTTCATGCGCGAAGTTGGGATTCGCCTTGAACTCTTCCAGCGTGGCGTAGCGAATAATGCCGCGCGGCCCGAGCGCTTCAACGGCTTCGAGCGACCGGTTCTGGTTTCCAAAGTCGCTCAAGGCCTTGCTGCGATGATCCTGGAAGTGGCTCTTGGTGATGGCGATGCCCCACTTGCCATCGACCTTCTTGATCGCACCGGTCGCGTTGAAAGGCGCCCAGGTGTTGCGAATCCGATAGGCATCGAAGCCCGCGCCCGAACCCACGCGGCCCGCAAACTCGCGGCCGTAGCCGAGATAGCAGGTCACCGAATCGTCAGGATGGCCGGGAGCGACGATAACCGGCGCCTTCACGCGGCCTGTGCCCACGCTCAGTTCTACGATGTCATCTTCTTCGAGGCCGAGCTTCGTCAGCGTCGCGCCCGAAACGATCGCGGCGTTATCCCAGCTGAGGCTGGTGACCGGCTTGGGCAATTCCTGCAGCCAGCCCACGTTCGCCCAGCGGCCGTCATAGATGTTCGGATCGGGGCGGAAGATGATTTCGACGGAATCCTTTGGCGTTGGCGCCGGTACTTTGGCCGTTCCGGTCTTTGTTCCGCCGCTGGTTGCGTAGGCCGTGTTTCCGATCCAGCCGTCGTGGAGCGCCTTGCGCCAGCCGGTTTCGAAATCTCCCTTGATCAGCGGCTTACATGTTTCACGCACTGCATCGTACGGGCTCACCATTGGTTCCTTCAGCAACACCTGAAGAACCTGGTGTGCCGTGTGGCCTCCATAGATCGGATCGATCAGCGGTTGCACTACTGACACCGTGCCGTCGTACGCCCGCGCATCCGACCACGACTCGAGATAATGCGCCGACGGAATATGCCAGTGCGCGATCTGCCCGGTCTCATCCGCGTGCGTGCCGAGGTGGGCTACCACATTCACCTTGTTGAAGGCCGTTTCAAATCCCAGATCCGCAGGCGCTGCGTAGATGGGGTTCGAGTTCAGAATGACCAGCCAATCCACCTTGCCCGCATTCATGTCGGCAACGAGTGCCTTCATATCGCCGATTTGGTCGCTCGGTACGGGAATCGACGGCTCAGAGGAGACCTGAACCGTCTTGCCCACGTTGCCCAGCGCGCTATTGATCGCGAGGGCCAGAGCTGCGACGGATGGATCCTGGTAAAGGCCGGGGATCACGGCGCTCTTGCCGGCGTTGGCCTTCAGATCTTTTACAACGGCCGCAAGAAACGCCTGCTGCTCGCCGCTCCATGAATAGGAGGGAGCATTCACGCCGCTCACGCCGACAGCCTTGGCCAGCTCCGCGGCGAATGCCGGAACTTCGCTGGCACGCAATCCAAGCCGATGTTCGGCCTTCATGCCGGTTGTCGAGGTCGTGCTCTCGACCGCGTAGAGCCGGTTCATCCCGTTTTCGGGCTTCTTGCGCCGGTCGGCATAGTCGCGCACCAGCTTGTGAAATCCCGGATACCAGGCGCCGGATAGAAAATCGGCATCGAGCGAGACGATTACTTCGGCGTCGCTGAGAGCGTACTGCACATTCAGGCCGTTGGCCAGCCAGGTTCCGGCGATGGCGGGATCGTACTGAACCAGCTTCGTCTTCGGATACGCCGCCTGCACTTCTTTCCATTGCCGCGCCAGCGTGGGCGACGTGATGGTTCCGGTCAGGAAATAGACCCCCGTTCCGTCTTTGCTCGAAGCAGCTTTTTCCTGGAGCTTCTGAACAAATTCTGCCCAGCTTCGATTCTCGCCATGGTAGAGAACGCGCTGGGAACGGTCAGGATCGTAGAGATCGAGCAGCGTTCCCTGTGAATACACATCGGATGAGCCGCGGTTGTAGGCGTGCTCGGGATTGCCATCGATCTTGATGGGACGGAACTCATCGCTCTTGACCAGCAGAGGAACCGCGCCGGTCGCGAACGGATGCGCCGTGGCAAAGTACATGGGCTTGCCCAGCACCAGGTCTTCGGGAGCCTTCACATAGGGATAAATGGGTTCGTCGGGCTGCTTGGTGCAGCCAGCCAGGCCGGCCAGCGCCATCGAGGCGCCCATCAGCTTCATGAATCCGCGACGCGATACCGGGTCGACCCATTCCTGCGCGGAGGCCGGAAACTCCCGTTCCACCGCCTCTTGAAACTCCGGCGTGTTCGACAACTCATCGAGCGAACGCCAGAAGCGCTTCCCCTTCACGCCTCTCAGATCCTTGCGTACCTGCTCCAGGGTCATCCCGGTGTGCTCTGCGCCCTGGGCAGCTTTCGTTGCATCCTTCTCCACGGCGTTCCCCAAATCGTTGTCCGCGTTCTTTTCAACTTGATTCATGTCACTCATCCGTTCGCTCACCGGTGACACGTGTCGCAGCTCGTCAAATGGCGAGGGTTGTGAATGTCATAATTCTTCAGCAAAAAGTGACCCAGCTCGTCCTGGCTGGTGAATTTCTGGTAATTCATCGCCGCCGGCACCTGGGGCGAAGCCACATCGGCGGACATGCCCTTCATGTGCAACGGCAATTCGAGCGATGCCATCTGCGGCCCTGTGCTGCTTGGATCCTTCGTGACGCAATTCACGCTCTGGGCTGTTGGTAATCCGGTCTTCTGCTCGCCCACCGCGCACCACACCGGGTGATCTTCGCCGGGCTGTTCCCAGGCCATGTTGTAGATCTCGGTGGT